>NZ_BDAZ01000016.1 GCF_001612725.1 Nocardia anaemiae NBRC 100462
ACGTTCCAGATGAACGGCAGCATCGACGCGCCGAGGATGAAGGCGCCGATCGTGGAAATGGTGTTGAGCGTGGTGAATCCGTCAGTGGGCAGGTAGTCGGCGTAGCGGCGCGGCATACCTTCTGCGCCGAGCCAGTGCTGCACCAGGAAGGTGGTGTGGAAGCCGACGAGTGTCGTCCAGAAGTGCCACTTGCCCAAGCGCTCGTCGAGCATCCGCCCGGTCATTTTCGGGAACCAGAAATAGATCCCCGCGAATGTCGCGAACACGATGGTGCCGAAGAGCACGTAGTGGAAGTGCGCGACCACGAAGTACGAGTCCGTCACGTGGAAGTCCAGCGGCGGTGAGGCGAGGATGACACCGGACAGGCCGCCGAAGAGGAAGGTGACCAGGAAGCCGAGGGAAAACAGCATCGGTGTCTCGAAGGTCAGCTGGCCGCGCCACATGGTGCCGATCCAGTTGAAGAACTTCACACCGGTCGGGACGGCGATCAGGAAGGTCATGAACGAGAAGTACGGCAGCAGCACCGCACCGGTGGCGTACATGTGGTGGGCCCACACCGCGACCGACAGCGCGCCGATGGCCAGCGTCGCGTAAACCAATGTGGTGTAACCGAATAGCGGCTTGCGACTGAATACCGGGAAGATCTCGGTGACGATGCCGAAGAACGGCAGCGCGACGATATATACCTCGGGGTGCCCGAAGAACCAGAACAGGTGCTGCCACAGCACGACGCCACCGGTACCGGAATCGTAGATGTGAGCGCCGAGATGGCGGTCATAGGCCAGCGCCATCAGAGCCGCGGTCAGAATCGGGAAGGCAAGCAGGATCAGGATGCTGGTGACCAGGATATTCCAGGTGAAGATCGGCATCCGGAACATGGTCATACCGGGGGCGCGCAGGCAGACCACCGTGGTGATCATATTGACGCCGCCGAGGATGGTGCCGACACCGGAGACCGCCAGCCCCAGGATCCACAGATCCGCGCCCGCTCCCGGCGCGTGCTCGATGGTGCTCAGCGGGGTGTAGCCGGTCCACCCGAAATCGGCGGCGCCGCCGGGCGTGACGAAGCCCGCCGTGGCGATGGTGGCGCCGAACAGGTACAGCCAGTAACTGAGGGCATTGAGCCGGGGGAACGCCACATCCGGCGCGCCGATCTGCAGCGGCAGCACGCAGTTGGCGAAGCCGAACAGGATCGGCGTCGCGTAGAACAGCAGCATGATCGTGCCGTGCATGGTGAACAGCTGGTTGAACTGCTCGGTCGACAGGAACTGCATACCGGGGCGTGCCAGCTCGCCGCGCATCAGCAGCGCGATGAGACCACCGATGAAGAAGTAGGTCATCGCGCTGGTCAGGTACATGACCCCGAGCACCTTCGGATCGGTGGTCGTGAGCATTTTCCAGAAATAGGAGCCCTTCGGCCCGACCCGCTGCGGATAGGGCCGTACAGCCTCGAGTTCGGTCGTAACCACGGCCGTCGCCACCTTCCGATCGCTGATCAGCCTTGTCCGGATTATGCGCCTTTTCTATCTCCGACATGCGCGCTTTGCACCATTGCCGCACTCGTTTCTACGCTTGGCTCCCAGCATATTCCGGTTGTGGTCGCGTTCCGCGCGTAGGCAAGATCCGGTGTCGCGGGCATGCCGCAAACGGTGGTGTGCGGCGTATCACGAGTAACGGCTAACGATTGGCTAACGATTGTTGGAGTGTGGGGACGCACGTGGTCACCGCATTCCGGATCGAGCCGTAGGGAGGCATTGCCGATGGATATCGCCTCGGCCCCAACGATTTTCGAGGATGTCGTCGAATCGTTGGACCGACTGCCCGGCTGCACCTTCCGCTTCGACAATGTGCCCTGCCGACATCGCGCCGAATGGCATATCCGACGACGCCGCTGCTGTCAGCCCAGCGGCGTCGACCTCATGTGCGACACCTGCTATTTCCGCATCCACTGCTTCTTCGCCATGGGCGTGCGATTCCAATGCGCCGGGTGCGGTGCGCGCTCGGATACCTTCGGCGCCATGTATCCCGTCGCTGTTCGGCTGTGACGCCTGCCGGATCCGCCATGTGATCTGCGTCGCACCGGTCGACGCCCGGGAACCAGCGTCGGGCCGCGGCCGACCTGTGTGCGAGGGCTGGCACCTCCATCGCCCGTCGCGGCTCTCCGGTATCGAGGATTGGTGGAAAACGTGCAGGTCAAGCGATCGCTCGAGCACGTCGTCTGGCTGATCGCGGTGATAGCCGCCGCTGCACTCGTGCTGGCATCGGTGCTCGCGGCCGGTGATATGCCCTACCGGTCGGCGGGTATCGCGTATCCCGGGTTTTTGGATGTCCTGCTCTATGTCGCGCTGCGGGTGGTCGCCGCGCTGGCGGGCGCGTTCACTCTCGGTGCGTTGATCTATGCGCTGTGTTGCACCGCTGTCACCGCGCGCGGTCGGGTCGACGTGGATGGATATGCGGGGGTCCGGGTTGCCGAGCGGGCGAGTCTGGTGTGGTTCGGCTCGGCGCTGGTTCTGATTCCGGTGAGCGCGGCGAATGTGGGCGGGTTGTCGATGACTGCCGCGCTGGAGCGGGGTGCGGTCGGCGCACTGATCGATGCGAGCGAGAAGCCGAAGGCGTGGATCGTGGTGGCGGTGCTTGCCGGTGTCGTCGCGCTGCTGACGCGCCTGACCTTGGCGTGGACGGGATTGGTTGTGCCGACCGTGCTGACGATGATCGCGGTGCTGCCGCCCGCAATGGTCGGCAATGCGGGGGAGGGGCCGAATCACGACTTCGGCACCGGCGCGATGATCATCTTCCAACTGGCAGTCTCGGTGCTGCCTGGTATGGCGTGGTGTGTGGCGGCACAGGTACGGCGCGACGGTGCCGAGGTGGCGACCGTGGTTCGGCGATACGTGTTCATCGGGTTGTTGTGTCTGGCCGCGGCCACGCTCACCGGGCTGGCGCTCGGTGCCATCCTGTTACCGTGGTCGGCGCTGTTCAGCACGGGCTACGGTCGGCTCGCGCTGGTGGTCGTCGGCTCGGGCGTCGCGATCGGCATTACCCTGAGAAGGGTTGTCGCCGAACCTGATTCGAGCGCCCTGATCGCAGGAACGGGCGCGCTGTCCGTCCTCGCGACGGCCGCCCTGGTTTCGATGGCCGTCCAACCGGCTCCGGCCTTCGCCGATCGCTCGTTCACCGCACAGGAGGTGTTCCTCGGATTCGATCTACCGGGGGAAGCCGATTTCTGGCGACTGATGACCATGTGGCGCTTCGATATCGTCCTGGGTACGGCCGCTCTCGCCGGTATCGCGCTGTACGCCGCCGGGGCCGTGCGGCTGCGGCGGCGCGGGGACAGCTGGTCGCCATGGCGCATGCTGTCCTGGACGAGCGGCTGTGTGGCCCTGCTGATTTCGACGTCATCGGGCATCGGCGCCTACGGCTACGCCATGTTCAGCATGCACATGATCACACATATGGCGCTCAATATGTTCGTACCGGTGCTGCTGGTGCTCGGCGCGCCGGTGACCCTGCTGCTGCGCACCGTCCCCGCCGCACCCAAGGACGCGGTTCCCGGTGTGCGCGAATGGGTTCTGTGGATGCTGCATTCGCGCCCGACCGCGATTCTGGCCCATCCCGGCACCGCGATCACCGCATTCGTGCTCTCGCTCTACGGCCTGTACTTCACACCGCTGTTCGAGAATCTGATCCGGTATCACTGGGGGCACGTCTTGATGAACGTGCACTTCCTGATCATCGGCTATCTGTTCTACTGGGCCATTATCGGCATAGACCCCGGCCCGCGTCGCCTGCCGCATCTGGGTCGGCTCGGTATGTTGTTCGCCATCATGCCTTTTCACGCCTTCTTCGGCGTCGCGGTGATGTCGATGAATACCATCATCGGCGAGCGTTTCTACCAACAACTCCAATTGCCATGGCATTTGGACCTGATGGCCGATCAGCGGGTCGGCGGCGGCATTGCCTGGGTCTCCGGCGAAATCCCGATCTTGCTGGTCGTCGGTGCGCTGCTGACGCAATGGGTGGCGCAGGATCGCCGCACCGCCGTGCGCACCGATCGCAAGGACGACGAGTACGCAGACTCCGAACTCGCCGCCTACAACGCCATGCTGGAGAAGCTGGCGCAGTCGCGCCGCTGACTCAGCGCGCGAACCGAACCTTTCGCAGCCGCAGACTGTTCGAGACCACGAAGAACGACGAGAACGCCATGGCCGCACCGGCGATCAACGGATTGAGCAGACCGAGCACCGCCACCGGAATGGCGACCACGTTATAACCGAAGGCCCACACCAGATTTCCCTTGATGGTGCGCAGGGTGGCGTGCGCGAGTTCGATGGCATCGGCAACGGCGGCGAGATCGTCGCGGACCAGGATGACATCGGCGGCGGCGATCGCGACATCGGTACCGGCCCCGATGGCCATGCCGAGGTCGGCGGTGGCCAGCGCGGCGCCGTCATTGATGCCGTCGCCGACCATGACAATGCGGCGGCCCTGCTCCTGCATGCGCGCGATGAGTTCGACCTTGCCCTCCGGCAGCAGTTCGGCGACCACCTCATCGATGCCGATCTCATCCGCGACCGATTGCGCGGCATAGGCGTTGTCACCGGTGAACATCATGACGCGCAGGCTGAGCGCGTGCAGCCGGGCGATGGCAGCTGCGGCGGTATCCTTCACGGTATCGGCGACCGCGATCACCGCGCGGGCTGCGCCGTCGATTGCCACGAGTACCACCGTGCGTCCCGCGCGCTCCTCTTGGCGCACAGCCCGACTCAGCTCTTGCGGAACATCGATGCCGCGATCGTTCAACAGGCGCAGTCGGCCGACCATGACCTCGCGACCCGCCACCACACCGCGCGCACCCAAACCCGGTAGCGCCGCGAAGGATTCGACCTCGGGCAGGTCCTCGAGCACCGTCTTCGCGTGCCGAGTGATGGCCGCGGCCACGGCATGTTCGGAGGCGGCCTCCACCGCACCCGCCAACCGCAGCGCCTCGTCCTCGGTCACCGAATCCGTCACGGTCACTCCGACGACGCTCATCACGCCGTTGGTGACGGTCCCGGTCTTGTCCAGCACTACCGTGTCCACATCGCGGGTGGCCTCGAGCGCCTGATGCCCCTTGATGAAAATGCCCAGCTGGGCTCCGCGGCCGGAGGCCACCATCAGTGCCGTCGGAATCGCCAATCCCAACGCGCACGGACAGGCGACCACGAGCACCGCGAGGGCCGCCGAGGCGGCCCCGTCCACACCGGAACCGAGCAGCCACCAAGTCGCGAAAGTGCCTGCCGCCACGGCGAAGACGAACGGCACGAAGACCGAGGAAACCCGATCGGCGACGCGCTGCATGCGCGCCTTCCCGGTCTGCGCCTGCTCGACCAATCGGATCATGCCGGAGAGCTTGGTATCGGCGCCCACTGCGGCCGCCTCCACGATCAGCCGACCGGTGAGTGCGGTGGTGCCGCCGATGACCGCCATACCCTCGCTCACCTCGACCGGAAGTGATTCGCCTGTCATGGCGCCGGCATCCACACTCGACTCGCCGGAAACCACCAGGCCGTCGGTGGCGATGGTCTCACCGGGACGTACCACGAACCGCTGGCCCTCGACGAGTTCGCCGATGGGAATTCGCATTTCGCGATGGTCGGGGGTCAGCACGGTGACCTCGCGGGCCCCGAGCGCGGCCAGCGCACGTAGCGCACTGCCTGCCGAACGCTTGGCCTTCGCCTCGAAATATCGTCCGGCGAGCACGAAGGTGGTGACACCCGCGGCGGCTTCGAGGTAGATCGAATCGCCGGACCAGAATGCGTCCCAAACGCCGTTCGGGGTTTCGGTTCGGTCGGCGTGCAGGAACATGGTGTCCAGTGACCACAGCGTCGCGGTCGTCACTCCGACGGATACCAGGGTGTCCATGCTCGCGGTGAAATTCTTCGCACCCGCCAGCGCCTTTCGATGAAATGGGGCGGCCGCCCACACCACGACGGGCAGCGCCAGCGCGGTCAGGATGACCTGCCAGCCGGTGATTCTGGTGGTGGGGACCATCGCGAACATCACCGATAGATCGGCGAGGGGAAAGAACAGCAGCAGCGCAACAACCAAGCGGCGGAACAGATCCCGGACCGCAGCCTCCTCCGGGGCGGAGCAGACCAGCCCGGTGCTCTCGGTTACCGGCTCCGCGCCATAGCCCGCCGCGGCCACCTCGGCGCAGAGTTGCTCGGCCGAAATGCCCTCGGCCGCATCGACGGTGGCGACGCCGGTCGCATAGTTCACCGAGGCCAGTACACCGTCGACCTTATTGAGCTTGCGTTCCACCCGGTTCGCGCAAGCGGCACAGGTCATTCCGGATACCGCGAGCGAAATGCGAATGGTTTCACGTTCCGGACGGAGGAGATCTGGGTCACCGGCCGCCCGAGCGCCATCCCTCATCGAATCGCTGCGCAATGCTGTGTTCATTCGATTCCGTTCGGTCTCAGGCGGCAGGATCTTCGGTCGAGCGCAGATGGCCGGTGCGGCGGCCGAATCGCGCGACGGGTGGCAGTACGAGATCGGTGGGTGCCGGATTGCTGGTACGCGTCGGCGGTGAGGTTTCGGGTCGGCGAGTGCGATGCACCACCACGACCAGCACCAGCGCGGCGACCAGAATGCCGTGCGAGAGCACCCGGGAAATCGGCACAACCCCCGAATACAGATCACCGATGACGAATGCGGTGAGCGTTGTCACCAGCACGCCGAGCACCGGAAGCACACCGGAGGTGGCGTGCGGCCGCAGCGCGCAGTAGCTGACTCCGATGCCGATCGCCAGGCTCCATGCCGTCGACTCGTTCATCAGATGCTGGGTCATCGCGGCACCGTGGTGATGGGTCATACCGAAGTCGAATCCGGCGAACTGGCCGATCGCCAGCATGCACTGCACGACGCCGAGCAGGCCGAGCAGCATCCTTGCCCATGGCAGCTCGAAAAGTGGTGTCCGCCAACTCGGTCCGCGCGGACGCTGCAACTCGGCGGCGGCGAAAATGGCGTCGGTGAGGTCTGGTGCGTACGCCGAACCGCCGCGCAGCAGGCGCGAGGTCTCCACGGCGGCCGCGTACCAGGAACAGCACTGTGCGCACTGTTCCAGGTGTTCGTCGACGCGCGCCGCGGCCGCGGTTTCGCGTTCGCCATCGATCCGGGCCGACAGCGCGGTCCGGCATACCTTGCACTCCACATCCAGTTTGTCGTCCGCGAGGACCGCAAAGTTCCCCGGCGCGCAAGGGTTATTGTCGAGCTCATGCCGACGCCCGCCGAGGATGACGAGACGACTCAGCTGGCACTCGCGGCGGCGCGTGGGGATCGACGAGCTCTGGAAGCTTTTATCCGGGCCACCCAGAAGGATGTCTGGCGGTTGTCGGCCCATCTCACCGAGCTGTCGCGTGCCGATGATCTGACCCAGGAGACCTATCTGCGCGCGCTGGGCAGTATCAAGCGTTTCGAGGGTCGTTCCAGCGCCCGAACCTGGTTGCTGTCCATCGCGCGTCGCGTCGTCGTGGATCAGGTGCGGATGGCCGTGGCGCGGCCGAGCATTGCACAGGGCGTCGACTGGGTGGCCGCGGCGGACCGTCAGGTGGCGCGGCGCGATGGGCTCGCCGACATTGTCGAGCTGAAGCTGCTGCTCGAGGATCTGTCCGCGGAGCGGCGGGAGGCGCTGGTGCTGACGCAGGTGCTCGGGCTGTCGTATGCCGAGGCGGCAGCGGTGTGCGGGTGTCCGGTGGGCACGGTACGCTCCCGAGTCGCACGTGCCCGCGAAGACCTCGTCGCCGCAACGCGTTTCGGCGGTAAGCGTCGCGCCAACGGCTGACTTCGGTCGACCGCTATCGAGACGTCCCGCGACTACCGGAGCCGAACTGGGTTGGTCGACTGGTCGCTGTCGGTGGACTCGACGATCGCCCAGGCGCATCAGCACGCGACGAACACAACCCGCCACACAGGGGGCTGGATCGAATTACACGAATCCGGCCGCCTGATCACGGTGTGGGCCGAGACCTAGGCTCGGTAGCATGCAACCCATGGCCATCAAACTCGAGAACGTCGGCATCGCCGTTCGCGACCTCGAAGCAACGATCGCGTTTTTCACCGACCTCGGTCTCACGGTCGTCGGCCGTGACACGGTCAGCGGCGAGTGGACCGACACTGCCGTCGGCCTTGATGGCAACCACGCAAAGGTTGCGATGCTCCAGACGCCAGACGGTCATGGTCGCCTCGAGCTCTTCGAGTACATCCATCCCAAGGCGATCGAGTCGAAGCCCACTCGTCCCAACGAGATTGGTATGCACCGCGTCGCGTTCTCAGTCGATGACATCGACAAAGCCCTCGAGATAGCCGCGAGGCACGGCTGCCGCCCGCTTCGTGGCGTGGCGACCTATGAGGACGTCTACAAGCTCACCTACGTCCGCGGTCCCAGCGACATCATCGTGATGCTCGCCGAGGAGCTGAAGAAGAGCTGACGGCCGATCGACCCATTCAGGGTGTGTTGATTATTGAGCGGCCAAAGGCCTTGCGGCGTAATGCAATCGGACGACACCATCGTCGTGCTGTTCGGCACTGGCATTGACACCGAAGACATCGCGCAACAGCTCGGGCGTCATGACGCTCAGCACCGCGCCCGCCGCGACGACCTTGCCGTGATCGAGGACGACCAGCTGATCGCAGCAGCGCACCGCCAGATCCAACTCGTGCAGCACGGCCAGCGTGGTGATACCGGTCGAGCGGACCAGATCGAGCAGTTCGAAGCGCGCGCGCACGTCGAGATGGTTGGTCAGTTCGTCCAGGACGAGCAGGCGCGGTTGCTGTGCGAGCGCCCTGGCCAGCAGCACCCGCTGACGCTCACCACCCGAGAGCGAGCCGATCGGACGTCCGGCGTAGTCGGTGACACCGGTACGCGCCATGGCATCCGCGACCGCCGCATGATCGGCAGCGGTGTCCCGGCTGAATAGCGCATGATGCGGATTGCGGCCAAGACAGACCAGCTCCTCGACGGTCAATTCCGGTGCACCAGAACCATTTTGGAGAACGGCGGCCGTGTTACGTGCCGCCGCGCGCACCGACATCGCACTGATATCGGTATCGTCGATCAGCACCGTGCCCCGCTCCGGTCGCAGCGAGCGATAAATGGTGCGCAACAGCGTCGTCTTACCGCTCCCATTCGGCCCCACCACGCCGACGAACGACCCCGGCGGCGCATGCAGTGTCACCGCATCCAGCACCCGCGCGCCCCCGAACGCGATAGTCACCCCGGCCACCGTCAACTCGGCGATCCGGCCACCCGGCGACTCGGCGCTACGGGCGGGTTGCCCGGTCATGCGGGACCTCCTTCGCGGCGGAGCAGCCAAAGGAAGAACGGCGCGCCGAATGCGGCGGTGAAGATGCCGAGTGGGAGTTCGTTGGGAGCGTCGACGGTTCGCGACAGCAGGTCGACCAGGACCAGGTATGCCGCGCCGAGCAGTGCCGCCAGCGGTAGCACCCGACCGTGGTCCATACCGAATGCCAGCCGTATCAGATGCGGAATCATCAAGCCCACGAAGCCGATTCCGCCCGCCACCGCGATCAGCACGCCGGTCAGCAGGGAGGCCAGCACCAGCAGAGTGATCCGGGTGCTGCGAACGTCGACACCCAGCGCGGTCGCCTGTTCGTCACCCGTGCCGAGCACATTGAGGCGACGGCCGAAGGCCAGCACGACAGTCACGACCACGAGGACCACCAGCGTCACCGGTCCGAGCCGGGACCAGCTCGCGCCCGAGACACTGCCCATGGTCCAGAACATCACCGCCCGAAGCTCATTCGGGGTCGCGCGTAACTGGAGATAGTTCGTCGCCGCCAGTAGGAGATATCCGACAGCGACACCGGCGAGCACCAGTCGGGTAGGAGCCAAGGTGCCTCGCCGCTGTCCGAGTGCGAAAACCACTGCGGCGGTGCCGATTGCGCCGATAAAGGCCGCAGCCGAGACGCCGATACCGCCGAGTGCCGCACCGGCGGTGACGATTACGGTAATCGCGCCGAGCGAGGCGCCGGAGGACAAGCCGAGCACATACGGGTCGGCGAGCGGATTGTTCACCAGTGCCTGCAGAAGCACGCCCGAGATCGCCAAGCCGCAGCCGCAGAGCGCGGCGAGGATGACCCGGGGGAGGCGGTAGTTCCAGACGATCTGGTCGACGGTGAACCCGACATCCGTTGTCCCGCCGAACAAGTGCGCGATGATGACTCGGCAGGTATCGGCAATCGAGACCGTCACCGAACCCGCACCGATGGATACCAGCATGACCATCAAGAGAATTGCCAGTGAGACGGCGATCGCAACGGGCAGGGGCGTCAACTGTTGCCTTCGGAGTGAGTTGGTCATGAGAACTGTTCGGGGTGTACGAGTTTGGCGATCTTCGCCACCGCGATGTCATTGCTCGGTCCGAGGTAGATCGAATCCGAGAGCACCGTGTAGTTGGTGTTCTTACTCGCATTCCACTGCGGGAACTGCTCGAGGATCCGCTTGGCCGCGCCATCGATATCGGAATTGCGATAGTTGACCACGATCAGCCCATCGATCGGGGTGACGGCCAGCTGTTCCTTGCTGATCGTGACGAAGGTGGTTCCGTCCGCCCGGTTGAACGGATTCAGCGCACCGGCCTGTTCGATAATGTCGTTCCACATGCCGCCTGCCGCAATGGCTGAAAAGTCGCCCCCATCGCCCATCCCCATATCCGGGAAGATGAGCAGCACATTCTTCTCGGGCTGTCCCGCCACCCGCGCGGAAGTCTCGGCGATCCTGCGCTCGGTGTCCTCTATGAGCTGTTCGGCGCGGCCGGGCACATCGAAGATCGTGCCGAAATCACGCAGCATGGCGTAGCTGTCCTCGATGGTCGGCGTGCCGGTGACCGCACCGTACAAACCGCAATTGGACCGGGGCACATAGGTATTGGCACCCGCGCTGGCCAGCTCCGCGCGCGTGGCGAAACCCTGATCGGCGGAGAAGCCGCCGCCCCCGGTGGAGATGACGAGGTCGGGATGCTGGGCGAGCATGGCCTCGCGGGGAATGTCCTGAAGGTTGTTGGGCGTGATACCGCCGGTCGGCAGGGCGGCGATGGCATCGGCGCGACCGGAGACATCGGAGGAGCCGTAGGACTGGGCATTGGCGATGACGCGGTCCGCGACGCCGAGCGCGACCAGCGACGAAACCTCGCCGATGGAACCGCCGTTCATCACCACGACCCGCTTCGGTGCCTCGGTGAAGGTGTAGCTCTTACCACAATTCTGCATGGTGACGGGATATTTCGTGACGCCCTCGGTCACCGCGGCGGGTGCGGTGGATGCGGATTCGGTGATTGTCGTCGAACATCCGGCGACGGCGAGCGTGCCGATGACCAAGGCCAGCACAGCGGCACATTTCAATGGCGGGCTCGGTCTTTCGATGCGGTCGCCGATTTCGGTAGGGCGCATCCGTAGTGCTGTGTGCTGCATGAACACTTAGTCGTACGGCACCACGGCCTGGTTCCCGAAAATTTTTCGTATCCGTTACCGTGTGGCCCGCAGGATCCCTGTACAGACCCGGCGGACCCTGCTTGACTGGTGAGACAGGTCCGACCGGACCGCAGGAGCCAGCGCATGTCCACCCATTTCGCTTATCCGGCAGGTAGACCCGCTGACCGTGGCAAAACCGAACACGGTGAGTGCGTCGATATTTCGACCGTGCCCGGAGCTCGGATCATCCAATTCACGGTCAGCCATCCGCGTGGTGATGTCACGCTGGTGGTCGTCGCAGGCGAGGTCGATTTGGCGACCGCGCCGCGGCTACGCGATAAGCTATTGCGCGCCTTCGGTTCTCGGATCATGGTCGTGGACCTGTCCCCGGTCACCTTCTTCGCCGCCGCCGGGCTGACGACCCTGGTGGAGGCGCAGGCGGCGGCCGAAAAGGCGCACCGCCGAATGGTTTTGATCACCACGGTGCGCTGCGTCGATCGGGCCATCGAGCTCACCGGACTCGCCACCAACTTCCGCCGCGTCGGCTCCCTGGCCGCGGCGCTCGCGGACCCTACACCGGGATGTGCTGCCCCGGTGTAGGGTCCGCGTGGTTCAGCCGAGCCGCGCCTCCACGCGGGCACGTGCCTGCGCGATCCGTTCCTGCGCGATCGCCGCCCGCTCCTGAGCTTTATCGAGCTTGCGCAGCGCCCGATTGACCCGCGGCTGCGCCTTCTTGGCACGCCGCTCGGCCTTCTCGGTCAAGCGCGCACCGCGCTTCTGTGCCTTGCCCGAAAGTTCGGCGCCGCGCTTGCGTGCGGTCGAGGTGAGTTCCGGTCCGCGTTCCCTGGCGAGCTCGGCGAGCTCGATGCCGCGGTGCTGGGCCTTCTCCGCCAAGCGCGCACTACGCTTCTGCGTCTTCTCCGAGAGTTCGGCGCCGCGTTCGCGTGCGGTCGAGGCGAGTTCCGGTCCGCGTTCCCTGGCGAGCTCAGCGAGTTCGGCCCCACGATGCTGAGCCACTTCGGCGAGATGCGCACCGCGCTCACGCGCCGTCGCGGCGATTCCTGGCCCGCGCTCCTTGGCGAGCTCGGCGAGTTCGGCGGCCTTCTCGGCCCACTTAGCACTGCGTTCCTTGGCCAACTCGGCCCATTCCGGCCCGTGCTCCTTGACCGAATCCGCGATATCGGAGCCGCGCTCCTGCGCGACCGTCGCGACCCGCGTCGCCGCGACATCGCCGAGTTCGCGGGCCCGCACGGCGGCATCGACCGCATGCCGTCGCAGGTTTTCCCCGGTCGCCGAATCCGTTGCGGTGAACGGCAATGCGGCCGAAACCGCCGCCGTGGCATTGCTCGCGGCCCGTCGACCACGCCAGCCGAGCGACGGCCTGCCCTCGGTATCCGCGCTGGCGATCATCAGACCGCCGAGCAGACTCACATCCTTGAGGAAGGCGTTGCGCTTGGCCGCCTTGCGTTCCGGATCCTTCTCCGCCCAGAAATCCTGTTCGGTGATGGTCGCGGGAATCACCGTCGCGGCCAAGGTGAGCGAGGCCAGGCGCGGGAACTTACCGAGGGCGAGCAATACACCGGCCGAGACCTGGGTGATCGCATTGATCCGCACGACCGTCCCCGGATCGGCTGGCAATTTCGCGGCGATATTGTCGGGCAGCGAATGCTGACCCTGCTGGACCAGGGCCGATGCCGCTTGGGTGCGCGGCTCTGGATGGACCAGCGCGTCGACCCCATCGGCGACGAACGCGGTCGCCAGCAGTGGTCGGGCAAATCGGCGTAGCAACATGACGTCCCTTTCCTCGATGGCTGAGGTTCGGGTAACCGCGTTCGGCGCCGTCAAACAACAAGATCAACACCCGAATCAGGGTGTGACCGGGTGTTCTGTCGCGCCGAACGGCCGTACCTCCGGACTGGACAGAAAGGTGGTGATGATGTTCGTTACGGTCTCTGGATCCTCAACCATAGGCAGGTGGCCGCATTCTGTGAGCTGAATTCGAGTGTGCGGATGCAGCGTCGGTGAAGATCGCCACGTCGCCTCCTTGCGAGCGGATAGGCGAACACTTGTGTTCGCCAGTAACGCTCAACCTAGGGGTCCGGCGGCGAAGCGAATTGTCTAGCGGGTAGTCGGGCGAGGTCGGGCGCCCGCCCGAAGGAAGCGTCCGGTGCGGCGCGTGCCCAGGACCGGCGCCGCCACGCCCGCGCCGAAGACGTACTCCCCGCCGACGAGCACCGCGACCACCGTGGCGTCATTGCGATTGACCATGCGCGACAGATTGTCGAAGACGGCGATCGGGGCTTCGGCGTAGGCCTCGACGGTCTCGTCCAGGTGTGCGGGATCAATGACGACCAGATCGGCGCGGTCACCGTGCCGCAGGTGGCCCGCGTCGATGCCGTACCAGTCGGCGAGTTCGCCGGTGATGCGATGCACCGCGCGTTCGAGGGAAAGGAATGGATGCCCCGCGCGCTCGGCGTCGTAGACCCGGCGCAGGAACCGCAGCCCGAAGTTGTAGAAGGCCATATTCCGCAGATGCGCGCCCGCATCCGAGAAGCCGAGTTGCACACCGGGATCGGCGGCGAATTTGTCCAGCACCTGTGGCCGGTGATTGGAAATGGTTGTGCGCCAGCGAACTTTGCCACCGTATTCGACGACCAGATCCAGGAACGCGTCCACCGGGTGCAGACCACCACGATCCTGCCCGACCTGACCGAAGGTCTTGCCGATCACCGAAGCATCGGGGCACTCGACGATTTCGGCGTCGAAGAAGTCGCGATGCCATACCCGTGGTCCGAACTTCTTGTCGTAATCCTTGCGGAAAAGACGTCGATAAGCTTCGTCGCGCAGGAGTTCCCGTCGCTGTTCCAACTGGTTGGACAGATGCAATGCCGCCGCGCCCGAACCGAATTCCTCGAAAACCGGCAGATCGATGCCGTCGGAGTAGACCTCGAACGGCACCGGCAGATGCTGCCAGCGGAAGTCGCCGCCCAGCCGATTGAGCACCCGCGCGATCAGCGGAAAAATCTGGGCGACAGCGGGAATGGCCTTGATATCGGCAGCCGACAGCAGGCTGACCTTGAGCGGTTTGCGGAAGATCCCCAGGCTGCTCGCCGCCATCGCGACCAAACTTTGTGGCCGGGCCACATCCGGACCGCCCTGGAGCGCCCGGCCGCGACGCCGCAGGATCGCATTGAGCCTGCGGCGTTCCCGGGTGGTCGCATAGGTCGATGGCAGGGTGCGCGATCGGCAGAGCTCACCGTCGAGCTTGTCGAATAGCAGCTGTTGCGAGGACATGCCGACAAAGCCCGCATCCAATGCCTCATCGAGTTTCGCCGCCATGGCGGCCAATTCGGCCTCGGTCGGTCGAATCTCCTCGCGGGTGGCGCGATCCAATCCCATCTCGGCGGCGCGAATATCGGAATGTCCGATGAAGGCGGCCAGGTTCGGTCCGAGTGGTAGCGCCTCCAGTGCCTCGACATACTCATGCGCCGAAGTCCAGGACTTGATTTCGGTCATTGCCGCGAGCACATGTTTGCGCGGAATGGCTTCCACCCGGCCGAATAGATCACCGGCATCGGAGGCATCGACATGCACCGTCGATAACGAGCACGATCCGAGCAGCACGGTGGTAATGCCGTGCCGGATGGATTCGGCCAGCGCCGGACTCTGCAGCACCTCGACGTCGTAGTGGGTGTGGATATCGATCATGCCCGGAAGCACCCATTTCCCGGCGGCATCGATGACATGCGGGCAGTCGGTCTCGTCGAGCGGTTCGGCCGAGATGACAGCGATCCTGCCGTCCCGGATACCGAGTGTGCGAATGGCCGACGGCGAGCCGGTGCCATCGAACCACCGTCCGCCTTTGATGATCGTGTCATACATGACTTCACTCCGAGCCGGTGTCGGATAGGGTTTCGGCGATCCCGGCGCGCACGACCTTGCCGGTCGCATTGCGGGTCAGGGGGGTCGTGGTGATCCGCCACCGTGCGGGCACCTTGTAGTAGGCGATGCGTTGTTTCGCGAATTCCGCCAGTTCCTGTTCGGTTGTGGCGGAGGCATTCTCGACCACAACCAGTGCCGCGACCACTTGGCCGAGATCGGCATCGGGCACCCCGACGACGGCGGATTCGCGCACCGCGGGATGTTCGTCCAGGCACTGTTCGACCTCGGTCGGGTAGACATTCTCGCCACCGCGCAGGATGAGATCCGAACGCCTGCCGGACAATCGGAGTCGGCCCTGCTCGAGGACACCGATATCGCCGGTGCGCAACCAGCGCTCGGGTGTGATGGCGGCGGCCGTCGCGGCCTCGTCCGCCCAATAGCCGAGCATGACATACGGGCTGCGCACCCAGATCTCACCCTCGACGCCCTCGCCGACGGGTTCGCCGAGCGCGTCGCGGATCTGCAGGTCGACCCCGATCACCGGACGGCCAACGGTATCCGGAAATGCGGCGAGTTCGGCCGGTGCGGCAATGGTCGCCGCGGTACTGCACTCGGTCATGCCGTAGCTGGTCACCAGTGCGGTCTTGGCGACCGGAAGTTGTTCGCGCAGTTGCTGTTGCAGTGCCGCCGAGGACGGTGCCGAATTGAGCGAGAAGGCGGCCAGCGAGGTCAAGTCGTACTTGGACAGATCCACTTCGAGCAGGCGACTGGCCATGGTCGGCATCGCACCCCAGTTGGTGATCCGCTCCCGTTCGATCAGCCGCAGTATCCGGTCGGCATCGAACGCGCCCTGGTAGATGACGGCGGTATCGCCGGTCGCCATGCGCGGCAGCACCAGATTGTGCAGGCTGGCGATGTGGAACAGCGGGGAGGTGAGCAGGAATCGGCGGCCCTTCGGACTGCCGTCGTCGACGCCGCCCTGGAAGGCGGCGGCGAGTGCGTCGTTGAAGCGGTGATAGTCGATGACCGCCACCAGGTTTCGCTGCGAATGCACCGCACCCTTGGGGCGGCCGCTGGTGCCGCTGGTGTAGAGAATGACCGCGGGATCGTCCTCGTCCACCGGGGTGTTCGGTAGCTCACCGTCGTCGAATTCGGCGATCAGCGCGGGCAGGTCGTGCTCCATGGTGAGAACCGGAACCGGAATATCCAGCCCCGCCACCTGACCCGCGCGTTTCGCATCGACGATGAGGACCTTCGGGCTGGTGTGCTCCAGTCCGTAGGCGATTTCACGCGGCATCCACCATGCGTTGTAGCCGACCGCGATGGCACCGAGCGTCTGTGCGGCCCAGAAGGCCACCACCCACTCGGGAGTGTTCGCCGCGAGAATGCCGATCCGATCGCCCTTTTCGACGCCGTACCGGTCTCGCAGCGCGCGAGCCAACGCGCCGACGGCGGCCGCGTGTTCGGCATAGGATATCCGCCGGTCCTCGGTGACCAGGTATTCGCGATCACCCAGCGCGACCGATGCCGCGAGCACTTCGCGCAAGGAGCGGAGCCGGTCCCTGATGACCGGAATAGGGGCGCCGAGCACATCTTCGACCGTCATCTCGAACTGCCCGCCGGGACCGGTCAGTCGTGCAACTGCCTGTGCGGCCAATGCCTGTGGGTCTGTCATAGCAGGAAATTCCTCATGGGTTCAGGGCACCAGGACGGCGCGGCCGGTTATGAGCCCGCGTTCCAGTCGGTCGAGGGCCGTGCGACCGTCCGCCAGGTCGAAGCGTTCGGTTTCGACGGTCAGCCGACCCGACTGGGCCAGGGCAACGGAGTTGATCAGGTCGGATTTGGTACCGCCGTAGGACTTTCGGATCGAAGCGCCCCACGGCCAGCCCGGGCCGCCCGCCGGTCCGGCCGTGATTTCCGGTGCGCCACCGCCTAGCCCGATCATGCGATAGGCGCCGTTGGGGGCAACCGATTCCACCGCCAGCCTGGCGGTCGCATCGACACCGACGAAGTCGAAAACGGCGTCGGCACCGCGGCCATCGGTGCGGTCCAGGATTTCGCGCGCGGTATCGGCGCCGCAGAGCAGGCCCTCGGCCGCACCGCAGCGCGCGGCCAGAGCGAGTTTGTCCGCGCTCACGTCGACGGCGATCACGTGCGTCGCGCTGGTCGCGGTCAGGATCTGCACCGCCACATGACCGAGTCCGCCGATGCCGATGACCACCGCGACCGACCCGGGATACAACTGTTCGCGCGCGCCATTGATGGCGTGATAGCTGGACAGTGCCGCATCGGCCAGCGGCGCGGCCTGCAGGAAATCCAGCTCACCGATGGGCACGAAAGAGCTCGCGGGGATGCGGATGTACTCCGCCATCCCACCGTCGGGACCGAGTCCGGGACACGGCGGCATGGCGGTGCGACCGGCGGCGACGCACACATTCTCATTGCCGCTCACACACTCTCGGCAGACACCGCACGACCAGCACAGATAGACGATGCCGCGTTCACCGACCACCCGAGCTTCGACAGCACTGCCGACCGTCTCGATGGTGCCCGCCACCTCGTGCCCCAGCGTCAGCGGATCCTCGCGCAGCTTGAACGGAATCTGCAGCACATGCAGATCGGAATGACAGATACCTGCCGCACCGACGCGCAGCAGCAGATCGGTCGGTCCGATCGCGGGCACCGCGACCTTGCGCAGTTCGAGCACACCCGGCTCGGTGAGCTGCAATGCGCGCATCATGAGCGCACCACCGAAAACACCGCGCGCAGATAGGCATTCGCACGATCGGAGCCGATGAGTCCCGGCGCCATCTTGTTCATGGTGTAGGCGAAGGTGACGCGATGATCGAGATCGTTGACCACGATGGCGCCGCCGAATCCGGCCCACCAGCAGACCTTCCCGTCGGGAACCTCCGGCGCGGTCTGCGCCTGTGGCAGCCCGTAACCGAGGCCGAAGCGCAGCGGCAGCAGCAGCGCCAGATCCGCGCCGTCGGACTGCTGTTCGAAGATCAAATCAATGGTCTTCTCCGACAACAACCTTCGCCCACCCAGCTCACCACCGCAGGCGACCAGCGACTGTACCGCCGCCACCGAATGCGCATTGCCGTGCCCGTTCACCGCACCGATCTCGGCCTCCCGCCACGCGGCACTATTGGCCTCCGGAATATCGAGCAGCGGACTGGTCAGCGTCTTGACCAGGATGCTGTCCTGGTCGAGCGCGGCCATATCGAATTCCAGCAGCGGCGGCGGGACGAGCGGTGCGATGCGGTGGTGATTCTCGGGGGCGGTGCCGATATGGAAATCGGCATTCAGCGGTCCGGCGAGCTCCTCGGCGAAAAACTGGCCAAGGGTGCGGCCGGTAACTCGACGGATCACCTCGCCGATCAGATGTCCGTAGTTCAGCGCGTGATAGCCCGACGCGGTGCCCGGCTCCCACCACGGCGGTTGGGTCGCCAGCCGTGCGCTCGCCGCCTCGATGTCGTAGATATCGGCCAGCTCGATCGGCCGCTCCCAACCCGAGACACCGGAGGTGTGGCCGAGCAAATGACGAATCTCGATGTCGCCCTTGCCATTCGCGGCGAATTCCGGCCAATAGTGTGCGACCTTCTGCTGCACATCCAGCTCACCCCGGTCCACCAGCAGCAGCGCCGACAGCGCGGTCATGGTCTTGCTGATGGAGAAGACATTGACCAGGGTGTCCTCGGTCCACGGCGCGGTCCGCTCGAGATCACGGTGCCCGCCCCAGATATCGACGACCGGTTCGCCGTCGACGGTCACGCAGATCGATGCGCCGAGTTCCTCGCCCGAGGCGAGCTGGTTCGCTAATTCCGTTCGCACACCGACGAATTCGTCCGCGCAGAATCCTGATGTCGTCATCGGGTGACCCTCACGCGTTCTCGAGCACTCTGGCGGGCACCGGCAGGGCATTGCCCGCGGCGGCGGCGCGCTTCGCGCCCCTTGCCATTTCCCGGTTCATATCGCGCACATAAGGCTCGAACTCGACCTGGATGGTGTGCCGTGGCGAGTGGTAATACCGTCCGGTGCGGCGCTGTTCGGCCGCCGCGATCTCGGCATTCATCTGCTCCTCCGACGGCGGCAGGTATTTGCCCGTCAGATATGCCGCGACCAACTTGCTCTGCTGTTCGGCGAAATTCACCAGCGTCGGCAGCGGTTGGGCCAGACCGAGATAGAACAGATTGTCCACACCCGGCTTGATCATCTGCTTGAACAGCGGGATGCGATTCTGCTCGTCCGGCACCAGCCGCGGATCGGAGAAGAACGGGAAGCTGATGTGATAGCCGGTGGCGCAGACGATGACGTCCACCTCCTCGGTGCTGCCGTCGGCGAAGCGCACCCGCGGCCCCTCCAGCGCGGTAATGGCCGGTTTGAAGGCGATATCGCCGCAGCCCGCGCGGTGCAGGAACTCCTCACTTGCCGATGGATGCGCCTCGAACGGTTTGTGATCCGGTTTCGGCAATCCGTAGAACTCCATATCGCCGCGGAACTTGCGCACGAAGCGCTGCTTGAGCTTCAGGCTGACCTTGCGCGGAATCCACGGCGGCACACTCTGCTTGTCGCCGACCTTGCCGTTCACATACTTCGGCAGCACCCAGACCCCGCGGCGCGCGGAAACGATGAGCTTCTCGGCGACGAAGCGCTGCGACAATTCCGAGGCGATATCCAGGCCGGAGTTGCCCATGCCGACCACCACGATCTTCTTACCGCGCATATCCACCGGATCGAACGGATCGTTGTAGGCATGGCTGTGCATCAGCACACCGTCGAATTCGCCGGGATAGTCCGGGACGCGCGGATCCCAGTGGTGGCCGTTGCAGACGATCAGCGCGTCGTAGGCCCGGGTGCGGCCATCGCTCGCGGTGACCAGCCAGCTGCCGTCGTCCTGCCGCTCGGCCGCGGTGACCTTGGTATTGAACAGGATCTTGTCGCGGAAGCCGAAATGGTCGACGTAATCCTTGAAGTACTGGAACAGCTGCGAATGGTGCGGGAAGTCGGGCCATTCCGCGGGCGCCGGATAATCCTCGAAGGCGAGCCGGAACTTGCTGGTATCGATATGCAGCGACTGGTAGCAGGCCGACATGCCGTTGGGATTCTTGAAATACCAATTGCCGCCGACCTCATCGCTCGCCTCGAAGACCTCGAAGGGAATATCGAAGTCCTGCAGGCGTTTTGCGGCGGTGATTCCGGAGGGGCCCGCGCCGATGACGCATACCCGGGGCAGATTGCTGTGAGTCAATTCCGTAGTCCTCGTCCGAAGGATTGCCGTCACCTGGGCGGCACCGGATCCGGTGCGGCGAACCATCCCGCGCCGCCTGCGGCACGTGGAGTGACGTAGGCAACAAATTAGCACTGACTAGACGAAGTGTCTAGTGAATGACATGATGTCTACCATGCCGACCAAGTCGAATCCGCCCGGACTGAGCCTGCGCGACGAACAGAAGCTGCAGACCCGCGCCAGACTGATCGACGGCGCCAAGGCGCTGTTCATCGAACGCGGTTATGCGGCGGTGCGGGTCGACGACATCGCCGCCGCCGTCGGGTGCAGCCGCGCCACCTTCTACCTGCACTTCAGCGGCAAGCTCGAGATCCTGCGCGCCATTGCCGAGCAGAGCACCGCGCCGACCGCACTGCACTTCTACGAGGATCTGGACCGGGTGCTCGACACCGGATCCCGCGCGGAATTCGTGGACTGGGTGACCCGCGCCATCGCCTGGTTCCACGAATACAAGGACCTGCTGCCCGCCTGGGACGAGGCCACCGCGCTGGAGCCGGAATTCCGCGACATCGCCCGCCGCGGCATCCTGGCCCTGCCCAATGCCATGACCTCCTATCTGGCGCGGTGGCCCGAAAGCCGCCGTGACGAGGCCCGGCTACGCGTGGAACTCCTTGTCGCCCAACTGGAACGCTTCTTCACCCGCTGGGCCATGCAGGGCACCATCGATGTCTCCGCCGACCAGGCCGCCGAAGTCCTCACCGACATCTGGTTCCCGGCTTTGCAAGCCCCCGCCTAGCGGCGGCCGCGGAAGGTGCGGCGCAGGTCCTCGGTCCAGAGGTCCGGGATTTCCCAGGGGATGAAGTGGCCGCCCTGGTCGTGGGCGGTCAGGTTGACGTGGTTGTACCAGGGGCCGCGATCGCTGGCGCGGAAGTGCTCGACGCGGTCGGCGGTGCTGACGCCGGGTGGATTCTCGTAGCCGACGAAGGTGATCCCGGTGGGGGCCTCGATGACGGGGTGGCGGTCGTGCGACGGGGTCCAGGGGTAGCGATTGTTATTGGCGTAGGTGCGGATCGAGGTGCCGATGGAATTTGTGGCCCAGAAGATCATCGCGTGGGTGAGCAGATCGTCCTTGGTGAAGACGGTTTCGATATCGCCGCCGTCGTCACTCCATTTCATCCAGCGCTGGAGTATCCAGGCGAGCATCCCCGCGGGTGAATCGGACAGGCCGAAGGCCAGGGTGCTCGGTTCGAGGACGTGCGCCGCGAGGTGGACGCCGAAACGGTGCTCCAGCTCGATGATTCGGGCATAGACAGCATCGGGCAGGCCGTCCGGAATGGGACGCCCGCCGCTGATATCCCAGGCTCGGTCGCCCTCGAACAATGTCAACTTCTGGCCCGAACCGATGTGGATGGCGTACAGCTCATCGGCGTATTTGTGGCCGAGCTGACCGGTGACCATCGCGCCGACATCGCACCCCGCCGCCGCGTACCTGGTGTAGCCGAGGGTTTGGGTCATGAGGGTGTGCCAGAGGTCGGCGACCTTCCAGAAGTTCATATCCGGATGCTTCGGCAGCGGACTGGAGAAACCGAAACCGGGGAAGGACGGCACGATCACATCGAAGGCATCGGCGGGATCGCCGCCATGAGCACCGGGATCGGCGAGCGGATCGATGACCTTGGCCCAGTGCCAGAATGTCCACGGCCAGCCGTGGGTGAGGATCAGCGGTATCGGATCGGGGCCGACACCGGGTTTGCGTAGGAAATGCACCGGAACGCCATCGACGTCGACCAGGTAGTTGTCATAGGCGTTGATCGCGGCTTCGGCCTTGCGCCAGTCGAATTCGTGCTGCCAGTATTCGACGAGCTCTTGCAGGTAGCGACGATCTATGCCGTAGTACCCGTCGTCATTGCCCGCATCCTCGGGCCAGCGCGTCAGTGCGAGTCGCTGCCGCAGATCGGCGAGCACCGCATCGGGTACGTGAATCGGCGTCGGCTGAAGTGGGAACGGGTCGGCGTGGCGCAATGCTCTCTCCTACAACCGCTTCGCGAATCTCGGATGCCCCGACCGTAACACCGGCGAAATCGCGAGCGGAAAGTCACGCCTCGGGCGGTGCGTCCTTATCGGGCGCCTCGGCATCCACCTTGGTCGGCACCGCGACCGGCCGCAACAACACCCAAGCCAGGAACGCGACCGCCACCGCTCCCATCCCGAGACCAGCCCAGATATTCACATTCACCCCGCCGGTCTTGGCCTCCTCGGCACCGGTGTCGTGCACCAGCCCGGTCACGACCAGAATGACGGCGTAACTGCCGAGCAGCGCGCCGACAATGGTGCGGATATCGAAAAGCATCGACTGGCCTCCTTATCCGACGATGATATTCAGTGCGATGACCAGGATCAGCGCGATCCCGGCGAGCAGCACCGGCCGTTGATACCAGGGCAGATTCGCCTCGTCCGGATCGTGGCGCAGTCGCTTCGGCGTCTCCGAATACACCAGCCCGACCAGCTCGGCAGCCGGTTTCGACCGCGTCACCTGGGTGACCGCGACGCTGACGACGATATCCACCACGAATGCCACACCGGCCGCGACGAAACTCGAACCCTGACCGGACAATTCGAAGACATCGGTCTTGTGCAGGATGAAAATTACAATGGCCGAGGCGGTTCCGAAGACCAGCCCCATCCAACCCGCCGTCGGCGTCATCCGCTTCCAGAACATGCCGAGAATGAAGGTCGCGAAAAGCGGTGCGTTGAAGAAGCTGAACAGCGTCTGCAGATAATCCATCATATTGCTGAAATTGCTTGCGATGAAGGCGGTTCCGATCGCCGCGACGGTAGCGCCGACCGTGGCAAGGCGACCGACGTTCAGGTAATACCCGTCCGGCCGGTCCCGCCGCACATACTGTTGCCACAGGTCATAGCTGAACACGGTATTGAAGGCGGAGATATTGGCAGCCATACCCGCCATGAATGCCGCGAGCAATCCGGCGAGCCCGACGCCGAGCAGCCCGTTCGGCAGCACGTCCTTCATCAGATACAGCAGCGCCTGGTTGTAGGTGACATCACCGGAGTAGTTCGGATCGGCCGTCACCGCCGCCTTGTACTCGCTCATCTGCGGCACCAGTACCGCGCTGATCATGCCGGGAATCACCACGATCAACGGAATGAACATCTTCGGATACGCGCCGATGATCGGCGTGCGTCGGGCGGCGGAAATGGAATGCGTCGCCAGCGCGCGCTGCACCTCGACGAAGTTGGTGGTCCAGTAACCGAACGAGAGCACGAATCCGAGCCCGAAGACAATGCCGACCACCGAAAGGAAGTCGTCGGAGAACCCGCTGAGCGCATTGCCCGGCCAGGAATCCAACTGCGCGCCACCGCCGGGCGATGCGCTCACCTTGTCGCGCAGCCCATCCCAGCCACCGGCCTTGTGCAGGCCGACCAGCGTCAGCGGCAACAGCGCGGCGACGATCACGAAGAACTGCAACACCTCGTTGTAGATCGCCGCGGACAATCCACCGAGGGTGATATAGGAAAGCACGATGGCCGCGGCGACGATCACCGAAACCCATAGCGGCCAACCCAGCAGCACATTCAGAATCGAACCGAGCAGATACAGATTCACCCCGGCAATGAGCACCTGCGCGATCGCGAAGCTCAACGCGTTCACCAGATGTGCGCCGGTACCGAAGCGCCGCCGCATGAATTCCGGCACACTGCGCACCTTGGAGCCGTAGTAGAACGGCATCATCACCACGCCGAGGAACAGCATGGCGGGCACCGCGCCGATCCAGAAATAGTGGAAGGTGGGGAAGCCGTATTCGGCGCCATTGGCCGACATGCCCATGATCTCGACCGCGCCCAGATTCGCGGAGATGAAGGCGAGGCCGGTAACCCAGGCGGGCAGCGAACGTCCGGACAGGAAGAAATCGATACTGGACGAGACCCGCTGTCTGGCCAGCAGACCGATGCCTAGTACGAACACGAAATACAGTGCTACCAGCGCATAGTCGACGGGCTGCGCGTCCAGGCGCAGGGTCGTCTCGGCTTGTACCGATACGGCATTCAGCGCCGATGGGAAAGCGGTCGAATCGGCAAGCGGCACAGCGGCGTCCCTCCAGGCGATGAAACCGGGCGTCTCGCGTTCTACTTTGCGTGATTGTGCCGTACCCGCGCGGCACAATCACGCACAAAAGCTGGACAGTTGGTCAGACGATGCGGTGCGCACCCGCATCGGGCACGACGACGAAGGTGCGCGGTGCCTGGAAACCCGATCGCGCGAACCGATCTCGCACCGCGTCCGCCACCGACGCGGTGTCGTCCCGATCGACCAGCGCGATCACGCTGCCGCCGAACCCGCCGCCGACCATGCGCGCGCCGTGCGCTCCGGCGTCGAGCGCGGCGGATACCGCGGCATCCAGTGCCGGAGTCGAAACCTCGAAATCGTCGCGCAGTGACTCGTGCGCCGCGGTCAGGATCGGCCCGATCTCGCGCGGATCCGCACCACCTCGCAACTTTTCGGCAACCATGAGCACTCGGGCATTCTCGGTCACCACATGTCGTGCTCGGCGCCGCAGCACCGCATCGTCGATGCGGTCCACGGCCGCCGCCGATTCGATATCGCGCAGCGCGGGCACGTCGAGTGCCGCTGCGGCCGCCTCACATTGGGCGCGCCGCCGCGCGTAACCACCGTCGATCAGTGCGTGCGGCTGTCCGGTATCGATCACCAACAGCTGCAGTCCGAACCGATCGAGATCGAAGGGAATCTGTTCGTGCGCGCCGCCGTCGTGCGCGACCAATCGACGCACATCCAGGAACAGCGCATGTCCGGCCGTGCACAGAATCGATGCGGACTGATCGAGCAGTCCGGTCGGCACCCCCGCGTAGTCGTTCTCGGCGGCGTGGGCCAGATCGATCAACTCACGGTCGGTGATAGTGGGCGCGAACAGATCTCGCAGCGCGACCGCCACCGCACACGACAGCGCCGCGGAGGAGGACAATCCAGCGCCGATCGGCACCGCACCGTCCAGCTCCAGATCGACGGCCGCGCGCACGTATCCACGCCGCGCGAATTCGGACACAACGCCCAGCGGATATCGCGACCATCCGGGCACCCGATCCCGTTCGGCGGCAAGCTCCTTCACCGCGACCAGTACCGTCTCGCCCGGCCGCTGCCGCGAGACCACCCGGACCCGCCCGTCGGTTCGCGCCTCCGCCCGACACTCGACTACCAGCGGCAATGCGATGGGCAGCACGAAACCGTCGTTGTAGTCGGTGTGTTCACCGATGATGTTGACCCGCCCCGGCGCCACCCACTTCGGCACGAATTTCCTCACTTCGTCGCATTGCCACGCCCACGCACCTCATCCCAGCAACCCTGGGCACCACACCCTACGAGACACGCCGCCGGAGCACGTCTTTCGGCCCGCGCGGATGCGTGATCGATCGTCTTGACGCACAGTCGAATTTGACGCAATACCGGCCTAAAAAATCCGGCCGATGGTTTCGGGAGGGCATTATGATTCTGACAACCCCACGCGGCGGCCTACTCGGGCTGCAGTGGATCGATCGACTACTCCCGCCCATGGGCAGGCCGGATCGCGGCGATCAGCGTGACTCCGGAGCTCCACTGACGATCGAGATCGGCGCGGCGACGGGGGTTGGCCCGACTGCTATGTCGGCCTTCGATGCGGCACTGCGTGACCTGGGAGTAGGTGATGCCAACTTGATCCGCCTGTCATCGGTCATCCCACCGCGCGCCGTCCTGGCTCGCACCACCCGCGCGCGCAAGCCGATTCGCTGGGGCGATCGGCTCTACTGCGTCTACGCCGCGCAGCATGCGAATGCGGTGGGCGAGCGCGCGGGCGCGGGCATCGGTTGGGTGCTGCGCGAGGACGGTTCCGGCGCCGGGCTTTTCGTCGAGCACGAGGCCGAGACGGCCACGCAGGTCGCGAGGTTGATTCGCGCGAGTTTGACCGATATGACCCGGAACCGGCCGCAGCGTTTCGGGCCGATCCAGCTGTGCACCACCGAAGCCCGCTCCGATGGCACGCCGACCTGCGCACTGGTGCTCGCGGCGTACCACACGACACCGTGGGGACGACCATGACAGCACTGCGCAGCGATTCGATGGGGCGGGCGACACTGCCCGAACTCACGGTCACCATCGAATCGACCATTCCGGACGACCGGATCGACATGTTCCACCTGCTGTACGAGGAGGCCTTCGGACCCCTGCGCACCAAGGCCATTGCCAGACAGGTGCTGCACCGGTCGGAATTCCGCGCGGAGATGATCGACCCGCGGGTGGTCAAACATGTGGCGCGCACCGCGACCGGCGAACCCATCGGGGTGACGACTTTGACCAAACATCTCGAGACCGTCCCGTGGATCAGTCCGGAGTATTTCGCCGCCCGCTATCCCGAACATGCGGCGCGTGATGCGATCTACTACGCGGGTTTCACCCTTGTTGCGCCAAGTGCCCGACAAGGGGCCGCATTCCATGCCATGATCAAATCAGTTGTCCAGGTATTGGTGGCCGAGCGCGCGGCGGTCGGTTGGGACATCTGCTCGTATAACAACACTCGGTTTTCCTTCGCCGACAGCATTCGAGCGGTGCTCGATGAGCAGGAGGCGGACGTCGAAGTCGCGGTAGAGGATTCCCAAACCTACTACGCGGCGCGGTTCACTGGGGATGGAGCGACCAAGGGGGGCTGATGACCGTCAGCGAAGAGCAGCCGACCACCATTCGGCACCGCCTCGAAATGCGGTGGTGCACAGTCCTTCTCGCGCTGACCGCAGTCGGCTTCGCGGTACTGCTCCGCATTGATGTCCGGCCGTTGTCGCTGCTCACCATGGCCGCCGTGGTGCTCGGCGCGCTCACCATGATCTGTATCGGCCTGCGGCGATATCGTCCCGAGCGGCCGCTGCCCTGGTACCTGCTCTCGGCGTCGGCCGTGCTGTTCGCCGCGGGTACGGCCACCCGCGAGATCGACCGCCACGGGCTGCATCCGATCGACGACCTGTTCACTCTCGCAGGCTATTTCGGCACCGGCGTGGCCGCGGCGCTGTGGTTGCGCCCGCGCCAGGTCCGGCCCAACTACGATCTGCTGCTCGACTCGGCGCTCATCGGTCTCGGCGCACTGCTCGCTTCGTGGACCTTCCTGATCTCACCGATCCTGCAGTCGCACGACACCACGGCGAACACCCTGGTGGCCGCCACCTATCCGGTGCTCGACGCGCTGCTGCTGACCCTGGTCGCGCATTCGATGGCGACCGCGACTCGATCGGAGACCTCACTGCGCCTGCTGCACGTCGGGTTGATCGCAGTGCTGATCGGCGATTTCGGGTACAGCCTCGATGCCGTCGGTCGCGCGCCCGTCGCGCACGAGCTCCTGCTGGTACCGCTGCTGGTGGCCTATCCGATCGTCGGCATCGCGGCACTGCATCCGACCATGGCGAGCCTCGGTGCGCCCCGGCGCATTCACCCGCACCATGCACGGCAGCGGGCCAGCTTCATCGCGGTCGCGTTGATCGTGGCCTCGCTGATTCCGGTGGTCGGTTCCAGTCTGGACACTCTCGATCGGGTGGTGGTCTCGTCATTGTGTGCGCTGCTGCTCATCGGGGTGCTGGTGCGCAGCGAACGCGCGATCGTCCGCAGTGCGCGCAGTGAACGGCGTGCGCAGTACCAGGCCGATCACGACATGCTCACCGGATTGCTGAACCGGGCCGCGCTGCTGCGCGCGTTGAATCGCAATCGAGAGCACTGGATCGAGCAGCCGCTGTGTCTGCTGTTCATCGATCTCGACGGCTTCAAGATGGTCAACGACAGCTACGGCCACGCGGTCGGCGACGAGCTGATCGCCAATGCGGCATCCCGGATCCGGCACATCATCCGGCGCGACGATGTGGTGGCCCGCTACGGTGGCGACGAATTCGTGGTGCTGGCCCCGCTGGACCGACAGGAGGCGGCCATGCTCGCGGAGCGACTACTCGGCGCCTTCGTTCGGCCGTTCGAGCTGAGCGCGGGCGAAATTCCGATCACCGCGAGCGTCGGCCTGGCCTGCGGCAGCCCGCGCAGCTCCGACGACACCATCTACGACCTCATCCGGGACGCGGATTCGGCGATGTACCACGCGAAGGAGTACTCGCTCGGCTACGCCTTCCACGACGATCTGCGCCACGGTGCGGAGCCGCGCAGCACTGACGCACGCTACAGCAGTGCCGACTCGGGACGCCGGATCTGGCGCCCGAGCGGCAGGTCGCGCAATGCGAGCGGCAAGTCCGCCAGCACTGCGGTCTGATCCGTCGAGCGGTGCGCGCTGTTGAGCACCACAAGCTGTTCGATCGAACCCTGCGGTCTGGTCCGTCTCGGCACCGCGACCTAGTCGGACAGTTCCTCGAGAAGTCGCCGCGCTTCCTCTAACTCGGCCTGTAACTGCTGCACCTTGGACTCCTGGACCACCCGGGCCGCCTCCAGGATTCCGGCAACCACCTCGGCCACCTCCGGATGCAGCACCTTGGCCGCCTGCGCCACCGCGGAACTCGTCACCGGCAGACCGCGCACGGTCTTCTTCTTGCCGCTGACCACATCGACCGACCATTCGCCGTCCGCGGTACCGGTGAGCGTCACCGTGACCTCCGGCGCCTTGGCTTTGCTCCGCGCGGCGGGCGCCTTCGCCGCGGGCTTGGCGGTGTTCGCTGGTGTCGCGGATTTGGCCGGTTCCGCCGCCGGGGCAACGGGTTTCGAGGCCGGGGCGGGCGGGGTGGGGCTCGGGGCGGGTGTCGCGGTGCTCGTCAAGGTCGACGGCTGGGTCACGGTGGATTCCTTCCTGGTTGTCGACTTCGGCTGGGCAGAGCTTGTGGTTGCCGCCTTATCCCGCGGCGGCTTGGTCAACGTGACTTCGGTCGGAGAAAAGGACAGTACATCCTTCGATCCGGTCGGCTTGACCCGCAGGAAGTCACTCTCGGATCGATCACCGATCTCGACCACCTTGCCGGAGCGCCCCTCCGGCACGCCCACCGCGGCCGCGGTGAACCACACCATCGGCGGGCGACCGCCAGCGATGTCCGTGGCGATCTGCTGAATCTCAGTGTCCGACAACGGCTGTGGTTTCGTTCGTGGGGACGGCATGGTGCACTCCGAGCGGTATTCGTGGATGGCTGCGTGCACAGATGATGCCGCACACCACCGACACATTCACAAGCCACCACCGAATCCACCCGACATCCCGCAACCTTCCAAACCTCAGCGAACACGCAGCAACGCCATGTGGCGGGTAATCGGGCAGTCACCGGTATTCGAGTTCGGCGATTCCTGCAATCGTTCTGTGCCGAGCGCAGGACGTTTCCAGCGTTATCGAGCGCCCCGCCCGGTTGTGACCGGGTGGGGCGCTCGTATTCGGTTGTGCGGCAGTCGTTCACGACCGGACGCGGATTGGTGATAACTGCCGGGGCCCCTCACGCCCCGGCAATTTCCGTTGGTGCGTCCCGCGCCGCGACATCGCTGCGCGGCACGTGAATCGGTGTGCGGGAACATCCGCGGCACTAGGCCGTCGTGCGCTCGCCCACGACTAGACCGACGATGACGTCGACGGCGAGGAAGGCGAGCAGGCTCAGTCCGACCAGCGGTGCGAACCAGCCGACGACCAGTGCGGCCGCCACGATGGGCGCGGCCAGCCACGGCGAGGTCCGGCGCAATACACCGCGACGCGGTGCGCGTCCGATGGCGAACCGTGAAGCACCGCGGGTCGGCCGCCGCTTCCACCACATCAGGTACCCGAGCACGAGCACGGCGATCAGCCCGATCATCACCGCGAGCAGCAGCAACTGGTTGAGCAGCCCGAACATCAGGCCCATGTGGAATTGGATGCCCCAGTTGGTCAGCTTGGCCATGATCGGCCAGTCGGCGTAGGCGAGCTTGTCGGTGACCGTGCCGGTCGCGCCGTCGACGGCGACCGAATCGACGGTGTAGGTGCCGGACATGCGCCGTTCCTTCACCGCGAACGCGACACCGGGCTCGGCGGGAATGGCGATCTCGGAGCCCTGGGTTATCCCATTGGCGCGGGCCGCGGCATAAACCCCGTCGAGCTGGGCGATCCGGGTCGGGACATCGACCGGCGCGGCCGTATGGCCGCCGCCGTGGTGCTCGCCTCCGGCGTGTTCCTGCGTGGCCGCACCCGGCAGTGCGGTGCTCACGGCAGGCGTGGTCCAGCTGAACTGCTCGCGCAGTTCGGTGATGTTCTCGCCAGCATAGGTCGACCAGGTCATCCCGGTCGCGGACAGCAGAAGGATCACCGGCATGATCCAAATGCCAACGGCCCCATGCCAATTCATCGAACGACCACGGCCGTGCTGGGAACCGTCCGGTGCCAGCAGCCAGGCAGGAGAGTTGCGATTACGGCGTCCGCGCACCCGCCGGATCCACAGCACCAGACCGGCCAGCGCCACGACCCACAGCCAGGACGCGGCGATTTCGCTGTAGATGCGTCCCGGTTCGCCCAGGTGCAGATCCCGGTGCAGCCTGTCGATCCAGGTGCGCATCGGGAGCGCCCCCGAACTGCCGTAGACCACATCGCTGCCGACCGGCTGCGCGGTGTACGGATTCACGAAGACCGCGCGCCGTTCGGATTCGCCGAGAGACGGGTCGTCGAACAGCACGCGGGTGGTGTCATCGGCCTCGGGTGCCGGTGCCACCGCGACCAGCTTCGGATTCGGCTGGGTGGCCACGGCTGCGCTGACCTGTTCGGACAGCGGCCGCATCTCGCCATTCGCCTCGACCTTCAACAGGTCGTGAGAGGTAATCGATTCCAGGGTCGGGGAGATGGCGTAGAGCGCTCCCGTGACCGCGGCGATCAGGATGAACGGTGCGACGAAGATGCCCGCATAGAAATGCAAGCGCATCGCGAGGGGATAGAGGCCGTTGCGCGACCGTTTTTCCTTTGCCGGAGTCGAGGATTCGGCATCCGGCGGACTGGTGTCCGTAATACTCATGATTCTTCGTTTCTGGAGTTCGGGGGGAACCCGGAAGATCGTCGACCGTCCGTGATCGGCGGAATCCGCTGCAGGCCGTCAAACTCCGAAATTCGTGACGGACAGTGGATCCCGACATGCACCGGGCGAGAAGCGCCACGCAATAACCCAGGCGAGCCGAACTCGGCAGCAAGGCCGACCGGCAAAATCAAAGGAAATCGATCTCACATGGTCATGTGAAATCACGCCCTCGCAAAGACGCTGCGCGGAAACGACGACGCACGAGCAGAGCTCATGCACCGGGTGAGGAAATCAGTGACCGAACGCCAGCGGCGGGCCGCGCGTGCGCAGCGACTCCGCGGCGAATATGCGCAGGATCACTCGATCGCGATGCGTCGCGCGCAGCGGCACCGGCCCGCGTATCGCGGGCGGGTGATACCGCATCGGCAGCACCCGCGACAGCAGCGCGCATCCGATCCGATACGCGGCCTCGGCACCCCGGATGACCACCGCCGCGAGCACGGCCGCGACGATGTGCGCGGCGACCATACCGGGCGTGAGCTGGGCATCGCCGTGATGCATGTGCCCCGAACTCCAGCCCATGGTGCTGTGTCCGAGCAGCTGACCTGCGACGAGCGCCGACATCAGTCCGATCGAGGTGTCGCGCAGCGGTGCGAGCCCGGCGACCACTGCGCCGACGACCGCGGAGGCGGCGGCGAGCAGCGCGAGCGTGGTGCTGTCCGGCGGCATCCCGCCGGACGCCCACCCGTGTGCCGCAATGGATATCGCACCGGAGATCGAACCGGCGCACGCGCCGCGCACCCGCGCGACGGCGCTGCGATGCCCCGCAGCGGCCGGGCCGAACTCGATACTCACGCGCTGATGATATCCGACGAATTACCCGCCGATTCCCACCCGATCGGCGGTCGGGACACTGCCAGTTTCCAGCTGGAAGAAATGCAAAAGCCGCACACCTACCGAATTCGCAGGTGTGCGGCTCAGCCTCGAATCAGTTCGCGTCGATTTCCATCTCGATCAACGGCTTGCGCAGCAACTTACCGGTCGCATTGCGCGGCAGCTCATCGAGGAAGATCACCTCGCGCGGCACCTTGTACCGCGCCAGATTCGCCTTGACGTAATCCTTGATCTCCTGTGCGTCGCGCTTGCAGTCCGGACCCGGAACCACGAAGGCGCGCAACCGCTTTCCGAATTCGCGATCGTCCACGCCGACCACCGCGGCCTCGAAGATATCGTCGCGCCCGGCGATCAGGTTCTCCACCTCGAGCGGGAAGACGTTCTCGCCGCCGGAGACGATCATGTCGTCGTCGCGGCCGTCGATGTAGAGCAGGCCGTCGGCGTCGAAATGCCCGACGTCACCGCTGGACATCATGCCGTCCACGATCTCCTTGGTGCGGCCGTCGGTGTAGCCGGTGAACGCAAAACCGTTGTCCACGAAGATGGTTCCGGTGATATTCGGCTCGGTGATCGGCTTGCGGTTCTCGTCCAGCAGCACGATCCGGATGCCGACCGGCGCCCTGCCCGCGGTGGTCGGCGCCTTGCGCAGATCCTCCGGGGTCGCCACGGTCATGACCGCGCACTCGGTGGAGCCGTACAGGTTGTAGAGGCTATCGCCGAAGTAGTCGAGGGTGCGGGTGACCACATCGGGTGCGATGGCCGAACCCGCCGCGAAGATCACCTTGATGCTGCGCGGGTCGTACTTGGCCAGTACCTCGTCGCCGAGATCGAGGATGCGCTGCAGCATGGTCGGCACAACGACCAGTGAATCCGCCTGGTAGCGCTGGATATTCGCCAGCGTTTGCTCAGGATCGAACCGGCGCTGCTGGAAGATCACCCGGTTGCCGAGGGCAAGCCCCAGGGTGAACTGAGATAGTCCGGTGCCGTGGAAGATCGGCGCGGCCATGATCATGGTGCCGTTATTGGGCAGCGGCACCCGGTCCACGAACTGCGCCGAGGCGAACGGGCTGACCCGGTCGCGCGGCGCACCCTTCGGCGTGTCGGTGGTGCCGCTGGTCAGGATGACCATGCCGCCGGGCTTCGCGGGCGCGGGCACCGGCGCGGTGGAGCGACCCTGGATCAGCGATTCGATGGTCGGGACCGAAGGATCGACATTGTCCTTCTCGTCCACCCAGGTGAGCACCCGGGGGATCTCGGCCGGGATCGCGCTCATCAGGTCGACGAATTCGCTGTCGTGCAGTACCGCCTTGACGTTCTCGCGCGCGGCCACATCGGCGAACTGCGGTTTCGCGAAGCCGGTATTCATCAGCACCGTGCGCACGCCGAGCTTGCCGGTCGCGAGCAGGCTCAGCACCATGCCGCGGTGATCACGCGCCAGTAGCGCGACGACGTCACCGGGCTTGATTCCCTTCGCTTCGAGCCCACGGGCCAGGGCGCTGGACTGCTCGTTGAGCTGGCCGAAGCTCACCTCACCGCGCTCGTCGACGATGGCCGCCGCATCCGGTCTGGTCTGCGCCGCGTGCATGACGACACCGGCGAACGGGCCGAATTTGAGTACGTTGAACGCGGACCGCGCCGCGTGATCGGGTCGGAGCGGATTGAACAAGTGCCGCTTGACCATGACATTCACGCCCTGGGCGAAATCGCCCGCTTTCCGGACGGAGTCATTCAACGCAGGCAGGGATAGGGACATTCGTCAACGCCTTCCGCAGTCCACCCACCGGGACCGGGGGTGGTGTGGACCGCAACTTCGGGATCCAGTGCTGCCGCTAACAATAGCAAGCATCTGTGACTCGCTGTGTCACGTATCTCAGTTGTCCCGATGTGGTGGCGCTACCGCCCAGGTCTAAGCCTTGACTTCGTACTCCACCAGCACTCGGCGCAGCAGCTTCCCGGTGGTGTTGCGGGGCAGATCGTCGAGGAAGACGACCTCGCGCGGCACCTTGTACCGCGCCAGATTCTCCTTGACGTAGGCCTTGATCTCCTCGCCGTCGGGGGTGTGACCGTCCTCGGGAACCACGAAGGCGCGCAGCCGCTTACCGAATTCCACATCATCGACGCCGACGACCGCCGCGTCGAACACATCCGGCCGTTCCAGCAGCAGGTTCTCCACCTCCTGCGGGAAGACGTTCTCGCCGCCGGAGACGATCATGTCGTCGTCGCGGCCGTCCACCATCAGCAGGCCGTGCTCGTCGAAATGGCCGACATCGCCGCTGGACATATAGCCGTCGATGATCTGCTTATGCCTGCCGTCGGTGTAGCCCTCGAACGGCGCACCGCTGCGGACGAAGATGCGCGCGGTGGTGTTGATCGCGCTGACCCGCTTGTCGTTGTCATCGTAGAGCCGGACCTCGCAGGTGATCGGTGCGCGGCCGACGGTGCCGGGTGCGATGGCCAGATCGTCCGGGTTCGCGACGGTCGCGACGGCGCATTCGGTCGAGCCGTAGAGGTTGTACAGGACCGGGCCGAAGATCTGCGTGGCCTTGACGCACAACTCCGGCGAGAGCGCCGAACCCGCAAGCAGAATGCATTTCAGCGAGGTGGTGTCGTATTTGGCGCGGATCTCCGGTGCCAGTTCGGTCATTCGGTGCAGCATGGTCGGCACCGCGACAAGCATTTCGGCCTTGTGATCGGCCACCATCTTCAGCGTGGCCTCGGCGTCGAAGCGGCGGCGCACCACCACTTTATTGCTCATCGCCGAGGCGACCAGGTAGGTGCCGAGTCCGGTGCTGTGGAAGATCGGCGACACGATGACCTGAGTTCCCCTGACCGGGAACGGAATTCGATCCACCATCTGCGCGGTGGCCAGCGGGGTCACCTTGCTGCGCGGTGCGCCCTTCGGCAGGCCGGTGGTGCCGCTGGTGAGGATGACGAACCCGCCCGGCTTGGACGGCGCTGGCAGATCCGCGGTCGAGTTGGCGGCGATGAGATCGTCGAGAGTTTTTGCGCCCTCGGGCAATTCGGTGCCCTCGTCGACCCAGGTGAGGTAGCGCGGCAGATTCGGCGGCAGTGCGTCGAGCAGACCGAGGAATTCGCTGTCGTGCAGGACCGCCTTGACCTTCTCGCGCTCACAGACCTCGGCGAACTGTGGTTTGGCGAAGCCGGTATTCATCAGCGCGACCCGCACACCGAGCTTGCCCGCCGCTGCCATGGCCAAGATGAGGCCGCGATGGTCGCGGGCCAGCACACCGATCACGGACCCCTCGGTCAGATTCGCCTGTCGCAGCCCGCGCGCGATGGCGGTCGACTGCTCGTCCAGTTGCCGGTAGGTCAGTTCGCCGCGCTCGTCGACCAGCGCGGGGGCATCGGGCACGACTCGAGCCGAATGCCGGATCAAGGTCGCCTGCGGTCCGTAGACCTTCGATTCCCGCACCGTCCGCAAGGTTTCCAGCGGCTTCGTGGGATCGCTGACCCCGCGCGCCCGCAATACCCCGAATGCCTTCACAACCTCCAGCGCATGCGCCAACTTCATCGTCGACCACCTCTACAACAACTCGCATCGGCACACGCCCAAGCGATCTGAACCACCGTCCTGTCTCACCAACCGTATCAGCGCTATGACCCACATCACACAACTCCGCCGAGGCGGGCTGGACAGATGATCATGTGGAAGCCATGGCGGCAAAACGCGAGGAGCCCTCACCACCGGTGTCACCTGATCTTGATCGTCTGCCGGGGACCAGCACAAAGCCCGGCACGGGGTCCGTGCCGGGCTTTGGGGCGGGGGGTTAGTTGTAGATGGAGCCGAAGGAGGGGACTGAGATGGTCGCGAGTTTGTACTCGAAACCGTCGGGGTGGGCGTCGCTGACGGGGACGGACCAGCGGTGCCAGAGCGTGCCGTAGACAGCGCCGACGACCAGGCCGCTACCGATGTCGAGCGGGCGGGTGCGGATGGTGGTGTCGACCACGGCGTCATTGTGCTCGGAGAGCACCTCGGTGCCGCTGCGGCCATTGGACAGATTGATCCACAGGACCTGGAGCTTGGCCCCGGTCTGATCCGGTGCGATCGTGCCCGGTCCACCGAAGAAGCCGAATCGGAACCCGTCGTAACCGAGGGCGACACCGGACCCGTAGACGCCCGGCCCGTCACCGCGTCCGATATCGGATTGCGCCGGGATCTGGAACGGCTGTGCGGGCAATGCCACCTGGGTGGCGACCTGCCCGGATGTCAGCAGCCGGTCCACGGCCTGTTCGGCGGCGGGATTGCCGCTGGCGGCCTTACGCAATTGCTGTGTGGCCGCATTCCAATCGATCGTCGTCGGCTCGGCCACGGCATGACCGGCGAAGACGGCGACGAATGCGGTGCTTGCCGCGATTGCGGCGGTGAAGCGACGTATCAAACCCAGCCTGTGCATAACCAGTCTCCTGTTGGGATTCTTGGTACTGCTCGATGGAATTCGTCCGCTGAATATCAGCTCGCCAAGATACCGTGCGTCACTTCACCACTTACGGCGGGTGTCTCCAGAGCGATCGCGGGGCCGAGATGCGTCCATGCCCCACGGCCCGGAAACCAGGAAAACCGGCGCGCCGCACCCGCACCGGTTTCCCTTGCAGCACTTGCTATTTCAGTTCGGCGCTGGTCTTGCCGAGGATGCGGCGCGCCACGATGAGCTGCTGGATCTGCTGGGTGCCTTCGAAGATGTCGAGGATCTTCGAGTCACGGCCCCACTTTTCGAGCAGCGTGCGCTGCGAATAGCCGATTGTGCCCGCGAGTTCCACGGCCTTGAGGGTGATGTCGGTGCCCGTGCGGCCCGCCTTGGCCTTGGACATCGAGGCCTCCAACGAGTTCGGTTTCTTATTGTCCGCCATCCACGCCGCGCGCAGCGACAGCAGGTACGCGGCCTCGTAATCGGCCTCCATCCGCAGGAATTCGGCGGCGGCCGCGGGCTGGTTATTGGCCGGGATGTCGTAGGACGGCTCGATGCCCGCATCCTTCAGAATGGCGCGCAGCTCTTCCAGTGCCGCCCGCGCGACACCGACCGCCATCGCGGCCACCAGGGGACGGGTGTTGTCGAAGGTCTGCATGACCCCGGCAAAACCCTTCTCCACGTTGACTTCCGGGCTGCCGAGAATGTTGTCTTTCGGAATCCGGCAGTCCTGCAACAGCAGTACGGCGGTGTCGGAGGCCTTGATGCCGAGCTTGTGCTCGAGCCGGGCCACCGAAAGTCCGGGAGCGTCGCGCGGCACGACGAACGACTTGATCGCCGCGCGGCCCAGGCTGCGGTCCACCGATGCCCACACCACGATGTGGGTGGAGCGCTGACCCGCGGTCACGAAGATCTTCTCGCCGTTGAGGACCCACTCGTCGCCGTCGAGTACGGCGGTGGTGGTGACGGCGGCCGAGTCGGAGCCGAAGGACGGTTCGGTGATGGCCATCGAGGCCCACACCTTGCCGAAGCGCTTCAGCTGCTCATCGGTGGCGACGGCCGCGATGGCCGCATTGCCCAGACCCTGGTACGGGATCGACAGCATCAGGCCGACGTCGCCCCACGAGGTCTCCAGCGCGTTCAGCAGCGCGGACATATTGCCGCCGTTGGAGTTTCCGAGCAGTTCGGTGGCGTGCTCGTCCGTATCGGAACGGCCACCGGCCGCGCCGCCGATCTTCTGGGTGCCGGAGTCGGCGAGGCCTTCGACCATGGCGGCCATGGTGTCCAGCTCGACCGGGTAGTCGTGCTCAGCGAGATCGTACTTGCGCGAGATCGGCCGGAAGATTTCCTGGGCGACCTGATGGGCCTGGTTGGCGCTGGCCCGCAGCTTCTTGGGGAGTTCGAGATTGATCATGGTGATGTCTCCTGGAAGTAAGGAACCAGCCGGTCAGACGAGCACGACACCTTCGGCGACGCCGATGGCCCGCAGATCGCGGTACCAGCGCTCGACCGGGTGTTCCTTGGTGAAGCCGTGGCCGCCGAGCAGCTGCACGCCGTCGAGGCCGATCTGCATGCCCTTGTCGGTGGCGAGCTTGCGGGCCAGTGCCGCCTCGCGGCCGTAGGAAAGGCCCTGCTCCGCGCGTGACGCACCGCGCAGCGTCACCAGGCGCAAGCCATCCAGTTCGATCGCCATATTCGCGACCATGAACGCGACCGCCTGACGATGCGAGATCGGCTCGCCGAATGCCTCGCGCTCGTTCACATACGGAATCACGTAGTCGAGTACGGCCTGTCCGGTACCGATGGCCAGCGAGGCCCAGCCGAGGCGGGCCAGGCGCACCGCGTCGGCGTACTCCTCGGCGCGGGTCGTGGCATCGCCGTCACCGAGGATGGCGTCGGTGCCGACCGCGACATCGTTGAGCAGCAGACGGCCGAGACCGGCGGCACGCAGACCCATGCTCGGATCGGCCTCCACGACCAGACCCTGGCTGTCCGAAGGCACGATGAACAGGGCGGGGCGACCGTCGAGTTCGGCTGCCACGATGAATAGCTCGGCGTCACCGGCGGCGGGGACCAAGCTCTTCACACCGTTGAGGCGGTAACCGCTCGGGGAGCGGGTTACCTTGGTCTGCAGGGCGAACGGGTCGAACAGTGCGCGCGGCTCACTGATCACGACCGAGGCCTGCGGCACATTCTCGCCGGTGAAGGCGGGCAGGTAGGTCTGCTGCTGAGCGTCGGTGCCCCACTGGGACAGGGCGACCGCGACACCACTCGGCGCGAGAATCGGCAGGGCCAGACCCATATCGCCGTGCGCGAGCGCCTCGGCGACCAGCGAGTTGGTGACCGCGCCGCGCTCGGCGGCCGCGCCTTCCAACTCCTCGGGCACATTGATCAGGGTGATGCCGAGTTCGGCGGCGCGCTCGAGCAGGTCGCGCGGGGCCTTGGCCGCATTGTCGGCCTCGTAGGCGGCCGGGCGCAGGATCTCGGCGGCGAATTCCTTCACCGTCTCGACGATCATCTGCTGCTCGTCGCTCGGGGTCAGGTCGAAGAAGTCCTTGTTCTTGGACTCGTTGTCCGCCAGGCGTTTCGGCGCACCGCCCCCGGCGACCTTGCCGAATGCGCGAGTGGCGGCGCCGAGGGTGCGGAAACCGGTCTTGGTGCCTTCATAGGTGACCCGCTCGATCGGCTTGCGCAGGTTGTACTTCTCGGCGAGCTCCGACCCGGTAATGGTCGTCATCACCCGCATTGCCGCGCCCATCCAGTCCCGCTTGGGGTGGTTCAGGCCGACCGCGGACGTGTCTGGACGTCGCTTCGTTGCGCTGTCTCGAGTGCTCATCATCACCTGTTTTTCTCGGGTGGGTGGGTGAGGTCTTTTCCCAGCTATCTTACTCCTGAGTAAGGCTATCTTACTCCAGAGTAAGAAGTGCGTCGAGGTGCAGCATACGCCGCCGAACCATGTCAGGCTGGACAAGTGCCCAAAGTCGCGGGACGACCACTGTCCGTAGTCGCTGTGCTGTTCGCCGCACTACTCACCGCATTCGCCACGCGCTACGGCTATCACCGTGACGAGCTGTATTTTCTGGCGGCGGGCAGGCATCCGGACTGGGGCTACTCGGATCAGCCGCCGCTGACTCCGCTACTGGCCCGCGCGATGTCGGCAATCGATGCCGATTCGTTACTGCTGCTGCGGCTTCCATCGGTCGCGGCGGCGACATTCGTTGTCGTTGCCGCGGGATTGATGGCGCGCGAGCTCGGCGGTCGACGCGGGGCGCAGGTACTGGCATCGGTTGCCACCGCGAGTGCGGCAATGGTGATGGGGATCGGTCATCTGCTGAGCACCGCGTCATTCGATATGGCGGCCTGGGTGTCGGTTTGTCTGCTGGTGCTGGTGTTGTTGCGAGGCGCGGGTGGTCGCGTGGCGTTGGCGTTGGATGGGCGCGAGGGCGCAGGTGATCGCGCGGGGCACGCAGATATCGGCAGGTGGGGGCGGTGGTGCTGGGGCGGGGTGGGGCTGGTGGTTGGGATCGGGTTGCAGAACAAGGCGCTGCTGATCTTTCCGGTGCTGGCGCTGGTGCTTGCACTGGTTCTCGTCGGTCCGCGGAAGATATTCGCTACCAGGTACTTTCCGACGGCGGTTGGACTGGCGGTGGTGATCTGGCTGCCGTATCTGCTGTGGCAGTGGCGCAATGGCTGGCCGCAGTGGGAAATGAGTCGGGCGATCGCGGGCGGATCTTCCGGAACCTCGGATTCGCCGATGATGTTCGTGCTGTCGCAATTCGGGCTGATGGGACCACTGCTGGTACCGCTGTGGGCATTCGGGCTATGGCGACTGTGGCGAGATCCGCGTCGACGTGCGTTTCCGGTCGCGTACGCGGTGCTGTTCGTGGTCTTCCTTGTCAGCGGCGGTAAGGCGTACTACCTGGGAGGGATGTATCCGATCCTGTTGGCCGCCGGTGCGGTGCCGGTCGCCGCCTGGTTGGGGAGTCGGCGAATCCGTTGGGCGGCGGTTGGTTCGGTGATCGCGGTGAATGCGATCGTCTCGGCGGTGCTGTTCCTGCCGGTGTTACCCGTGGCGGTGTTGAAGGATTCGCCGGTCCTCGCGATCAACTACGACGCGGGCGAAACCATCGGCTGGCCGCAATTCGTGCGCCGAATCGCCGAAGTGCGCGCCACGCTCGGACCCGATATCGCCATCCTCACCGACAACTACGGCGAGGCGGGCGCGATCGAACGCTTCGGCGGCGAATACGGATTGCCGACTCCCCATAGCGGTCACAACTCCTACTGGTGGTGGGGTCCGCCCGGTGATACGGCCACCGCGGTGATCGTCGTCGGCCTCGACCGTGACCACCTGACCCGGTACTTCGCCGACGTCGAACCCGCCGGTCACATCGACAACGGTCTCGGCATCGACAACGACGAACAGGGCAAACCGCTGTTCGTCTGCCGCAAACCGCGAGCGCCGATGCCCGAAATGTGGCCTGCGGCGAAACACCTGAGCTGAGCGGCCCCGTTTGCAACCATCCACCGGCCCGACGGCAACGAAGAAGGATCGACGCCTATCTACAAAGGTGCCGCCCACAGTGCTCGGCCGGTGTCCTTCCGTCGAGGCTGAAATCCCGCTGTACGAGTAAGGAGATGTCATGGTTCTTCGCATTGTCGATCAGTTCGTCTCCGGGGTCCTCAACATGATCGCGACGCTGTTCGTTCCGTGAGTCGAGTCGCCCGGGGCGGCCGGTCCGCCCCGGGCAACATTCCAGCGCGGCTGTTAGGTTGTGCCGCATGGCAAGACGGCCGCGGAGTCGGCGACTGAGGGCAACGCTGCTGACCGCGGCGATTACGGCGGGTATGATCTCCGCGGCGACGGCCGGGGCGCAGACGCCGTCCGGATCGTGCGCGGATGGGTGGGACGTTTCGACGATCGTCAGCGGGGTCGGCAATCTGGAGAATCTCGATTCGGACGGATCTGGTGGCTTCTATGTCACCGGAATCCTCGACGGGTACCTGGCTCATATCGATGTCGAGGGCAAGTTCGAGAAGCTGGTAACCGGTCTCGATCACCCGGCGGGTGTGCGGGTCGTCGGACGGTCCGTGTATTTCGTCACCGGTGATGGTTTGGCGGAGGCGCCGGGAACCCTGCGGCGCTACGACATCGACACCGGTGCGGTGACGATTCTGCTCACCGAGCTGGACGGTCCGAACGGGCTGCTCGAATTGCCCGACGGCGACCTGATATTCGCGACCATCGGCATCCATGGCCCGCCGACCGGCATCTCGCGGTATCGGCCGTCGACGGGGGAGTACACGAAGACCTGGTCAGATCTGCCCTGGACCAACGGGTTGGCGCTCGCCCCCGACGGGAAGTCGATCTACACCGACAATATGACCCTGCGCGTCTTCCGCGTCCCGCTCGACGATCCCAGCAACGCCACGGTCGTCGCCGGTGCTCCCGATCTGGTCGCCCTGCTGGACGATATGGAAGCGACCCGCGCGGGCCAGCTGTTCGTCACCGACCACATCCAAGGCGCCGTCTACCAGATCGACCCCGCCACCGGCGCGGGCTGCACCATCATCACCGGCCTGATCAAACCCGGTCCGATGCGCAACCCACCGGACGGCCCCACTTCCGTGCGGATCGCTCGCGACGGTGGCGGGTGGGCGCTGTTCGTGACGAGCATGGACGGAACCTTGCGTCGACTACGTCCACCCGCGGGCATCGACCTGACCCCTGCCGATCCCCGGCGATAGAAAGCGCCTGTGCCCGAACGCTCGAGCGTCAGTTCAAACGGGTGAGGACGGCGTCGTGGAGGAGGGAGTTGGTGGCTATGGCGTCGCCGTTGTGGGGGCCGGGGGTGCCGGAGAGGGAGGTGAAGCGGCCGCCCGCTTCGCGGACGAGGATGTCGAGGGCGGCCAGATCCCACAGGGAGACTTCGGGTTCGGTGGCGATATCGACCGCCCCCTCGGCGAGCAGGCAGTAGGTGAAGAAGTCGCCGTAGCCGCGGACTCGCCATACCGCGTCGGTGAGGTCGAGGAACTTCTCGCGCAGACCGCGTTCGCGCCACCCCGACAGGCTGGAGAAGGCGAGGCTGGCCGAGCCGAGGTCACCGACCGCCGAGACCGAAATCGGTTTCGGCGCATCGGAATCGACGCTGGCCCAGGCTCCGGATCCAGCCGCCGCCCACCACCGTCGCGCCATTGCGGGGGCACTCACCACGCCGACCACTGGAACGCCGTCCTCGAGCAGTGAGATCAGCGTCGCCCAAATCGGTACCCGCCGCACGAAGTTCTTGGTGCCGTCGATCGGATCGATCACCCACTGCCGCCCGGTGAACTCGACGTCACCGCCGAACTCCTCACCGAGCACCGAATCCCCGGGACGCTCCTGTCCGAGGACCTGGCGGATCGCCTTCTCCACCGCCAGATCCGCATCCGACACCGGTGTCAGATCCGGCTTCGAATCGACCCGCAAATCCAACGCCCCGAACCGCGCACGAGTAATCCCATCGGCCGCATCGGCCATTCGCAGCGCAAGTTCGAGATCGCAGGAGTAATCAGCCACCCCCGAACCCTATCGCCCACCCCCTGTCCGGTCGGACGCATCCCCGCTGCCGCATAAGCAGTGCGCACCTCGCATAGGCCATACCTTGTGCGAGGTAGTCACACGTTATGCAGCGGCTGGTACGGAGCGGGCGGCGGCGAGGGCGCTCGCCCACCAGTGGAGTTGGTCGAGCATGGCCTGCGCGGCTGCGGCGGGTTCGGTCGGGTCGAGCAGTTTGCCTTCGGCATCGAAGAGCAGGTAGTAGCGCGGGAAGCTGACGTAGTTGCGGACGGTGTGGGCATTGAGTTCGTTGAAGACCTGGCGCAGGTGTTCGATGGCGAGCAGGCCGCCGCTCCCGCCGCTGTAGCCGACGAAACCGATTGCCTTGCTGTCCCATTGGGTGAAGTGCCAGTCGATGGCGGCCTTCAGCGCGGCCGGGTAGCTGCGGTTGTAATCCGGCGTGAGGATGACGAAAGCGTCCGCTTCACCGAGCCGCCTGCTGAGGTCGGTCATTCCGGCCGGGCGTTCCGGGTCGGGCTGCATCGCCGGGGGAACCGCGGGCAGTGCCAGTGGCAGATCCGCCTCGGCCAGATCGATCAGGTCGATCTCGAACTGTCCGTGCCGGGCGGCCTGCTCGACGAACCAGTTGGCCACGGTCGGCGCGAAGCGTCCCTCCCGGACGCTGCCGATGATCACCGCGAGCTTCAAGGACATGGTGTGCTCCTTCGATCTCGAAATTGTTCGAGTCCCAATCTGCTGCCCGGCATCGCCACCAGGAAGACCGCGCGAAGAGTGGTAGTGACAGGGACACCCTCGGCGCCGACCGCACTTGTACCGTCGACGTGTGAGCGAGCGTCAGCGAGTGCGCCATCAGCACAGTGCGTTATCGGCGGAACCGACCGGCAGCGAGGTGCGGTTGTGAGCGACAACGAGTTGGGCCTGTTCCTGCGCACCCGGCGTGAGGCGGTGACACCCGCCGAGGTCGGCCTGCCCACCGGACCGCGCCGCCGAACCCCCGGCCTGCGTCGCGCCGAACTGGCAACGCTTGCGGGCGTGAGTGTCGAATACATCACCCGCCTCGAGCAGGGACGCGACCGCCGACCCTCGCCGCCGGTGCTGTCCGCACTCGCCGACGCCCTCGTCTTGACACCGAGCGAACGCATCCATCTGCACCGTCTCTCCAAGGGCGCCGATCCGGGGTTCAGTTGCATGGGTGGTGCGCAACCGCCGCGCGCTGTGCGCCCCGCGGTCCGCGCCATTCTCGATCGCCTGGAACCCGCGGCCGCGTTGGTGGTCAATCGACTGCGCGAGGTGCTCGCCCGGACCGAGGGATATGAGCGCCTGATGGCGCCGATCGGACTGTTCGACAACGAAAACGACGCCAATCTCGCCCTTTTCGCCTTCACCGACCCACGCGCCCGCACCGCCTATCCCGACTGGGACCACATCGCGGACGAACTGGTCGCCGCACTGAAACAGGGCCCGTTCCGCAGTGACCCGCACATCGCCGCCTTGGCCGACGAACTCACCGTGGCCGCCGGTGCCGAGTTCACCCGCCGCGTCGAATCCGTCCCCGGCCTCGCCGCCGCCACCGGCACCACCCGCCTCACCCACCCCGAGGCAGGCAACCTCCGTCTCACCTACGAAACCCTCGAACTCTCCGCCGACGACGACCAGCAGCTCATCGTCTACCTCCCCGCCGACGACGCCACCGCGGCCGCCCTCGACGCCCTGGCCGGTCGGCGCCCAGGCGGACTGCGCGCCGTCTCCGGCTGAGGACGGCACCACCGCGTGTTTCACCGTCTCAACCCCGCCCAGTAGGCTTGAGCATCGTGCATCCTGACGTCTCCGCTGACCTCGCCGAACTCGACGCCACGCTGAAGACCGTCGAGTCGGTCCTCGATGTCGAGGAGCTGCGTCGACGGATCGATGAGCTCGAGCATCAGGCCGCCGATCCCGATCTGTGGAACAACCAGGAGCACGCGCAGCAGGTCACCAGTGAGCTGTCGCACGCTCAGAGCGAGTTGCGCCGGGTCGAGGAACTGCGCCAACGCCTCGACGATCTGTCCGTTCTCTATGAATTGGCCGAGGAAGAGGAGGGCGAGGCCAGGGTGGCCGCGCTCGCCGACGCCGATGCCGAGCGGGCAACGCTGCACAGCGATATGGAGGCCATGGAGGTCCGCACGCTGCTCTCGGGCGAGTACGACAAGCGTGAGGCGCTGGTCAATATCCGCTCGGGTGCCGGTGGTGTGGACGCCGCCGACTGGGCCGAAATGCTGATGCGCATGTACATCCGCTGGGCGGACCGGCACAAGTACTCGGTCGAGGTCTACGACACCTCCTATGCCGAAGAGGCGGGCATCAAGAGCGCCACCTTCGCGGTGAAGTCGCCGTATGCCTATGGCACCCTCTCGGTGGAAATGGGCACGCACCGCCTGGTCCGGATCAGTCCGTTCGACAATCAGGGCCGCCGCCAGACCTCCTTCGCCGAGGTCGAGGTGCTACCGGTGGTCGAGACCACCGACCACATCGAAATTCCCGAGGGCGAGGTCCGCGTCGACGTCTACCGTTCCTCGGGTCCCGGCGGCCAGAGCGTCAACACCACCGACTCCGCGGTGCGCCTCACTCATATCCCGACCGGCATCGTGGTGACCTGTCAGAACGAGAAATCCCAGCTGCAGAACAAGATTTCGGCCATGCGGGTGCTGCAGGCCAAGCTGCTGGAACGCAAGCGGCAGGAGGAGCGCGCCGAAATGGACGCGCTCAAGACCAACGAGGGCGCGTCCTGGGGCAACCAGATGCGCTCCTACGTGCTGCATCCGTACCAGATGGTGAAGGATCTGCGCACCAACTACGAAGTCAACAATCCGACTGCCGTGCTCGACGGCGATATCGATGGTTTCATCGAATCCGGAATTCGTTGGCGAATGCGAGAGCAGGCGAGCTAGTTGGACGTACCCCAGGCTTTCTCCACGTCCACCGACTTCACCACCTGGCTGCGGTCCTCCGGTCTAGAGATCGTCCTGCTGCTCCTGGGTGCGGTGCTGTTCAGCCGTTTCGCCACCTTTATCCGGGATCGGATCACCCGCAGGATCGACGCCGGATTCCGCAGCAGCGACGCACTCGTGCGTTCCGAGGCGGCCAAACATCGGCATGCGCTGGCCCAGGTCGTCACCTGGGTGGTGCTGACCGTCGTCTATGTCCTGGTCGGCATGGAAGTGCTGCGGCGGATGGGTTTCGCGGTCACCGGTCTGGTCGCGCCCGCGGCCGTGCTCGGCGCCGCGCTCGGCTTCGGCGCACAGCGGATCGTGCAGGACATCCTTGCCGGATTTTTTCTGATTACCGAGCGGCAGTACGGGTTTGGTGATGTGGTTCGCATCGCTGTCACTGGATCCGCGGAGCAGGCCGAGGGTACGGTCGAGGACGTCACGCTGCGGATCACCACGCTGCGCAATGCCGATGGTGAGGTGATCACCGTCCCCAACGGCCAGATCGTCAAAGTGACGAATCTGTCCAAGGATTGGGCACGCGCTGCGATCGACGTTCCGGTCGCGGCCAGCGTCGATATCACCAGGATCAACGAGATCCTGCACGAGGTCGGTACAAAGGCGTACGAGGACCGCAGATTGAAGCCGCTGCTGCTCGACGAGCCCACCGTGATGGGCGTCGAAGATCTGACAGTGGACCAGATGAACATCCGAATGGTTGCCCGAACATTGCCGGGTAAGCAGTTCGAGGTCGGTCGCGAGTTGCGGGTGCGAGTCGCCGCGGCATTGCGCCGGGAGGGAATCAGTGAGACCACGTAGATCCACGGCGATCCTGATGGGATCATGGGTCGCCACGTTCGTGTTGTACCTGTTCGTCAAGCCCGATCAACCGATCGTGACATCGCCGGAAAAACTCAACACCGTTCCCGTAGTGATGAGTACGGCTACGCCGGGTCATTGACCATGATGTAGCTGGTGGCTGCGCGACGGTTGCTGGTTACACTGGCCAACCGTGATCGCTATGCGGAACGTGACCAAGTCGTATCAGACCTCGACGCGACCCGCGCTGGACAACATCACCGTCGATGTGGGCAAGGGTGAATTCGTCTTCATCATCGGCCCGTCCGGTTCGGGCAAGTCGACCTTCATGCGACTGCTGCTCAAGGAAGAGGCCCCGACCGCGGGCGAGATCCGGGTCGCCGACTTCCGGGTCGACCGGCTGCCCGGGCGCAAGGTGCCGAAGCTGCGTCAGCGCATGGGTTGCGTCTTCCAGGACTTCCGGCTGCTGCAGCAGAAGACCGTCGCCCAGAATGTGGCGTTCGCGCTGGAGGTGATCGGCAAGCGGCGCCAGTTCATCGACCGGACCGTGCCCGAGGTGCTCGATATGGTCGGGCTCGGCGGTAAGGCCGATCGGCTGCCGCACGAATTGTCCGGTGGTGAGCAGCAGCGTGTCGCGATCGCGCGGGCCTTCGTGAACCGCCCGCTGGTCCTGCTCGCCGATGAGCCGACCGGCAACCTCGATCCCGATACCAGCGCCGACATCATGCTGCTGCTGGAGCGGATCAACCGCATCGGCACCACCGTGGTGATGGCCACACACGACAATCACATCGTCGACGCGATGCGTAAGCGAGTGGTGGAGTTGGATCGGGGTCGCCTGATCCGCGACGACGCGATCGGCGTCTACGGGGTGGGCCGGTAATGCGCGCTGGATTCCTGTTCAACGAGGTCCTCACCGGCCTGCGTCGCAATGTCACCATGACCATCGCGATGATCCTGACCACCGCGGTATCGCTGACCATGCTCGGCGGCGGTCTGCTCGCGCTGCGAATCGCGGATAAGACCCAGAACTACTTCATGGATCGGGTCGAGATCCGGCTCTACCTCACCGACCTGGTCTCGGCCAATGATCGGGACTGTTCGCAGAATCCGTGTCAGCAACTGATGTCGGATCTGAAGAAGACCGACGGTGTGGTCTCGGTCCAATTCGTCAACAGCGACGAGGCGATGAAGGAAGCCACCGAGGTGACCTTCAAGGACCAGCCCGAAATGCTGGACATGATCAAGGACACCCGCCTGCCCGCGTCCTTGCGTGTGAAGATGACCGACGCCGATCAGTACCCGCGGATCTACCAGACATTCAACGGTAAGGACGGGATCCAGAGCGTACTCAATGACAAGGACACCGTGGACCGCTTGGTCGGGGTATTCGACGGCCTGCGGAACGCGGCATTCGCTTTGGCGGCATTGCAGGCATTGGCGGCGCTGCTGTTGATCGCGAATATGGTGCAGATCGCGGCGTTCAGCCGACGCGAGGAAGTCGGGATCATGCGGATGGTGGGTGCGACGCGCTGGTACACCCAGCTGCCGTTCCTGCTGGAAGCGGTGGTCGCCGCCTTGGTCGGGTCGATTCTGGCGGTCGTCGGATTGTTCCTCGCGCAACCGTTGGTAGTGAACCGAGGCCTGGGCGCGCTGTTCAACAGCAACGTCTTCCCGCACCTCACAGGCGAGGACATCGCACTGGTGTCGCTCACCATCGCCCCCCTCGGCATCGTCTTCGCCGCCATCACCGCCTACGGCACCCTCCGCTACTACGTCCGGGACTGAGTCCCACAAAGCTGCTGACGGCCTCGCACACCGTCTACCTTGTGCGAGGCCGTCGGTGGGTGTGCGACGACTCCGCCGCGTGGCGAGCGAAATCGGTTGTGCACATGTGGACAAGTCGGCCGGTCACTTGGGGTTCGGGTCGATGTAGGGGTTCGGTTGTCCGAGTGCGCTCGTAGGATGGGCCGCGTGGAATCCCCCAATGCTTTCGCGGCTGTATCGACCGACGGCGCCCCGGTCGCCGAAACCGGTGCGGCACAAGAGGTTCTACGCCGGGTGTTCGGCTACGACAGCTTCCGCGGTGATCAGCGCGAGATCGTCGAGCATGTGGTCGGCGGCGGGGACGCGCTGGTGCTCATGCCGACCGGCGGCGGCAAATCGCTGTGCTATCAGGTGCCCGCGCTGGTGCGTCCGGGCGTCGGCGTGGTGGTGTCACCGCTGATCGCGTTGATGCAGGATCAGGTGGACGCACTCAGCGCGCTGGGCGTGCGCGCCGGATTCCTGAACTCGACGCAATTCCCGGATGAGCGTCGCATGGTCGAGGCGCAGTTCGTCGCGGGGGAGTTGGATCTGCTGTATCTCGCGCCCGAGCGGTTGCGCCTGGAGTCGACCGCCGCTCTGCTGGATCGCGGCAAGGTGGCGCTGTTCGCCATCGACGAGGCGCACTGCGTATCCCAGTGGGGCCACGACTTCCGGCCCGACTATCTGTCCCTGTCGATGCTGCACCAGCGCTGGCCGGACGTGCCGCGCATCGCGCTCACCGCGACCGCGACGGCGAAGACCCGCGACGAGATCATCGAGCGCCTCGACCTCGGCTCGGCCCGCCGTTTCGTCGCCAGCTTCGACCGGCCCAATATCCAGTACCGAATCGAACCCAAGAACCGGCCGGATCGGCAACTGCTGGACTTCATCAAGACCGAACACGCTGGAGACGCTGGCATCGTCTACTGCCTGTCGCGCAATTCCGTCGAGAAGACCGCGGCCTTCCTCACCGAGAACGGCGTCGCGGCGGTTCCGTATCACGCGGGCCTGGATTCGCGTACCCGCGCCGCCAACCAGGCGCGGTTCCTGCGCGAGGACGGCCTCGTCGTGGTCGCGACTATCGCCTTCGGCATGGGCATCGACAAGCCCGATGTGCGCTTCGTGGCCCATCTCGATCTGCCCAAATCCGTGGAGGGCTACTACCAGGAGACCGGGCGAGCGGGGCGCGACGGGCTGCCGTCGACCGCGTGGATGGTCTACGGACTCGCCGATGTGGTGCAGCAGCGCAAGATGATCGACTCCTCCGATGGCGACGCCACCCACCGCAGGCAACTGCAACTCCATCTGGACGCCATGCTCGCGCTGTGTGAAACGGTGTCCTGCAGGCGAACTCAGCTACTGGCGTACTTCGGACAGACGGGACAGTCGTGCGGCAATTGCGACACCTGCCTGACGACGCCGGAAACCTGGGACGGCACGGTGCCCGCACAGAAGGTGCTCTCGACGGTGCTGCGGCTCAAACGTGAACGCGGACAGAGCTTCGGCGCGGGCCATATCGTCGATATCCTGCTCGGCAAATCGAACCCCAAAGTGCTGCAGCATGATCACCACGAGCTGAAGGTCTTCGGCATCGGTACCGATCTACGCGATGTCGAATGGCGCGGTGTCATAAGGCAATTGCTCGCACAGGGACTACTCGCCGTGCACGGCGACTACGGCGTGCTCATCCTCACCGAGGCCAGCAACGAGGTGCTGTTCGACGGCCGGGAAGTACTGTTGCGCCGCGAGCCGGAGCGTGCGGTCAAACCGGCCAGGACACCAAGGGCCGCCAAGGGCAAGTCCCCGGCTGCCGATCTCGCCTCCGCGGACGTGCCGGTCTTCGAGAAGCTGCGTGAATGGCGGGCGGCGACGGCCAAGGAGCAGGCAGTACCCGCCTACGTCGTCTTCCACGACGCGACGCTGCGGGAGATCGCCGCACGCAAGCCAGCGAGCCTGGCCGAACTCGGCACGGTCGGTGGTGTCGGTGAGAACAAACTGGCCAAGTACGGCGAAGGAGTGCTCGCCGTACTTGCCGCGGAAGCGAGCAACGCGTGATCGGGCGGCGCCGGTTCCTGACGGGCGCGGCCACTGCCGCGGCGGGTGCGTCGCTGGTCGGTCTTTCGCCCGCCGATGCGGTTCCGGTCGCGAGCGGCGTCACCAAATTCGACTTCCCGACCGATCGCAATGTGCGGGTACTCGTCACCGGCGATGCGGGCACCGGCACCCGCGCCCAGTGGGCGGTCGCCGACGCCATGTGGGATTACCATCGCCGCCAACCGTTTTCGCTCGCCCTCGGCCTCGGTGACAACATCTACGAGAGCGGCCCGAACGGCGCCGTCGATATCCAGTTCGCGGACAAATTCGAAAACCCCAATGCGGGACTGGATTTCCCCTGGCTCATGGTGCTCGGCAATCACGACAACAGCTCGATCCTCGGCGGCGACGGCGGCTGGCTGTTGCGCGGCAACAGCGAGGTCGAATATCACGCGAATTCGCCGCGCTGGTGGATGCCGAGCCGGTACTACTCGGTGCGGATACCCGAGCAGCAGCCGGTGGTCGAATTCTTTGTGCTGGATGTCAATCCGCTCGCCGCCTATATCCCGCCGATCTTCGATCCGTACTGGGCGGTCGACGGTCAATTCATGAACGAGCAGCGTGCCTGGCTCGACCACGCTATCGCCGAATCACCCGCTCAATGGAAGATTGCCTGCACCCACCACCCCTACCTGAACAACGGTCCGCACGGTGACGCGGGTCGCTACGAGGGGCTGTCCGTGGCACCGATCAACGGCATCCACGCGAAGCAGTTCTTCGAGGACCATGTCGTCGGCAAGTGCCACTACATCCTCTCCGGGCACGATCATTCGCTGCAGGTGCTCGAGCCGACCGCGGCATCGAAGGGCACCCGCCAACTGGTCTCCGGCGCGGCCGCCAAAACCGTAGCGGCGGAACCGAAGCCGAATTCCGGCGGCTCCGGCAACGCCGCCCTCTTCGAGAACTATCACGAACTCGGCTTCATGGTCATGGAGCTCACCGCGAGCACCGTCGACCTCACGGTGGTCACCGTCGATCTCGTGAACGGGGGTGCCAGGGCGGCGTTCGAGCGCCGACTTGCCTGAATCGCAATGAAATTGTCCGGCGTCGAACCGGTTCGGCGGCTAGCGTGCACGCTATGGCATCCGGTGATGGCCCCACCGACGACGGGCCCGACCTCGGCGGCTCGCCGTCCACCGACCCTGGCGATCCGCTGCCGTATCGGCGCGGCACCCACGACCCCGCGGTGGAATCCGTGTGGCTGCGCCACCGCCCGCCGCTACCGCCGCGCCCGCGCGGCCTGCCGCGCATGACCACGGTCTTGCTGGTCGCGGCCTTCATCGCGGTACTCCTGCTATATCTCGCGGTCCGGCCGGGTGGCTAGCGCAACAGGCGCGGAATAATCCGGTTGCCGAGTCACTTAGAGTTGACCGTTATGAAGGAGAAGGGGCGCAAGGTCATCGCGACCAACCGCCGGGCGCGGCACAACTACACGATCCTGGACACCTACGAGGCCGGGATCGCGCTGGTCGGTACCGAGGTCAAGAGTCTGCGCGAGAGTAAGGCCTCGCTGGTGGACGCCTTCGCGACGGTCGACAACGGCGAGGTGTGGCTGCGGGGTCTGCACATTCCCGAGTTCAGCCACGGCACCTGGACCAATCATTCGCCGCGCCGGGTGCGCAAGCTATTGCTGCACAAGCGCGAGATCGAGCGGCTGGTCGGCAAATCGCGCGAGGGCAACCAAACTTTGGTACCGCTGTCGATGTACTTCTCCGACGGCAAGGTCAAGGTGGAGCTCGCGCTCGCCAAGGGTAAGCAGGACTACGACAAGCGACAGGATCTGGCCAAGCGCACCGCTGAGCGCGAGGTCACTCGGGAACTGGGGCGGCGGATCAAAGGTATGCGTTGACCGCTGTCCTATTGGCGCTGCTGGCCGCGGTCGGTTACGGCGTGAGTGATTTCTTCGGTGGGGTGGCTTCGCGGCGGGTGACTGCCCTGCGGGTCGTGGTCGTCTCGTATCCGATGTCGACGCTGTTCGTTCTCGTGCTGCTGCCACTGGTCGGTGGCACCCCGGACACCGCATCGATGCTGTGGGGACTGGCGGCCGGTGTGGCGAGCGGCTTCGCGGTCTGGTGGTTCTATGCCGCGTTGGCCAGCGGCCCGATGGCGGTGGTGTCACCGCTGACGGCCCTGTTGGTCGCGGGTATTCCGGTGCTGGTCGGTCTGCTGATCGGCGAGCGCCCCGGCACGCTCGCAATCGCTGGCATTGTGTTCGCGCTCGGCGCGGTCTACCTGGTGAGCCGGGAGTCGCCCGATGACGTCACCGAGGAAATCACCGGCGGCCGCGAGCTGCGCTTCACCAGGAACGTGGCGCTGCTCACCATCGGCTCGGGCGCGGCCTTCGGACTCGCCTTCGTCTTCCTGCACGAAACCCACGCGAGCGCCGGAGTCTGGCCGCTGCTGGCCCAACGCGGTGCGGCAAGTCCGATGGTCTGGCTGATCGCGTTGTCGGCCGGGGAGTTTCGGCCGCTGCGCGGTGAACCACTGCGGTTGGCGGCGTATATCGCGGTGCTGGACACCATTGCGAATGCCGCACTGCTGTATGCCTTCCACGGTTCGATGCTCTCGCTGGTCAGCGTGATCGGCTCGCTGTACCCGGCGGCGACCGTGCTACTGGCCATGGTGCTGCTCGGCGAGCGGGTCGGGCGACAGCAGCAGGCCGGGATGGTGTTGGCGCTCGCTTCGGTCGGGCTGATCGCGGTGGCCTGATAATGGAATGAATACGGCATGACCGAGTGTTAAAGTAACTAGCCCGACAAGGTGTCGGGACGTACGGGGCTGAACGGTTTCGACTGCGTACGTAGATTTAGGGGAAGCGTGTCGGTGCAGGCAAGAGACCACCGTAAGCGTCGTTGCAACCAATTAAGCGCCGATTCCAATCAGCGCGAGTACGCCCTCGCTGCCTAAGTAGCAGGCGTCTCTGTCAGTCCGGGTTCGTCCCTCGACCCGGGTACTGGCATCAGCTAGAGGGAATTACCGTCCGGCTCGGTCGCGGAGTCGGACGGGACATCCAACAGCGACTGGGATCGTCATCCGAGCTTGTTCGCGAGACCCGGAGATCCAAGTAGAGACCTAGCGAACTGCACACGGAGAAGCCCTGAAGACGCGGCGGAGGACCCGGGTTCGATTCCCGGCAGCTCCACGAAGGCCCTTCACTTGTTACGGCAGGTGAGGGGCCTTTTTCATGCGCTGACGGCCTCGAGAATCTGCTCTGTGCCCACATTTTGCCCACATTCCGCCGCTGCCTTCCGCAGTCCCGCGCCCATTCGTTCGGCCACGTCATCGAGATCGTCTTCGAACAGATGCCCGTAGTTGTCCAACGTCATGACCGCCGACTTGTGCCCCAGCTGGCGTTGCACGGTCTTCACGTGCGCGCCGCTGGCGATCATCAACGACGCCGCCGTGTGCCTCAGCTGATGCGCGGTCACCCGCGGGAACGTCGCCGCGCCGGTCGGGTTGCCGTCGTCATCGAGCGGTATCGACGCCTTGATGCATCGGCGCACGGCACCCCCGAACCAATGGGTGGTTGTCGGCGGCCGCAACGGCTCACCATCGGGTCGCGCCCACAGCAGTCCGTTCGGGTCGCGCTGCGCCTTCACGATCGGCCGGAGAAGTTCGGCGACTTCGCCCGGTACCGCCACCGTCCGAATCTCCCACGTCTTCGGGTCGCCAATCACGCTGCGGGAATTCACCTTGGACGCCGACCGCATGATCCGGATCCGGCACCGGTCGATATCGACATCCCGGGGGCGCAGCGCTGCCATCTCACCCCACCGGCACCCGCTGTACGCCAGGAACATCACGATCTCAGGGTGCTTGGATTCGGCGGCCAGTCGCGCGACCTGTACATGGGAGAGGTAGTTGTGGTCGGCACCCTTGCGCTTCGGAATCTTCACGCCCCGAGCGGGATTCGACGGAATCCGCTTCTGTGTCACGGCATCGTCCAGGATGGACGCGAATACCGAATGGATGTCTCCGAGCGTGGATGGGGCGCGGCCGATACCGGCGATCCAGTCGCGGACTTGCGTTGAGTCGATCGACATCACGGCCCGTGCACCCCAGAACGGTTCGATGTGGCATCGCCAGATCGACTCGACGCGCGTCCCCCACGATTCCTTGTCGAACACCTGCCCGTCGAGCCACGCCTTACCCAATTCGCCTACGGGTATCTTCCCGAGCGACGGCGCGATGTAGCTGCCCTTCAGCTTATCGACCTCGACGGTGTTCGCGAACTGCTCTGCATCGCGCTTACGTCGAAAGCCTCGCTTGTCGGTCTGCCGCCCGTCTGGCTTGCGGTAACGGACACGGTAGAGGGTGTGGTCGGCCTTCCTGCACGGCTCATCGGGCTCGCTTCCATCCGGTCGAGCCTTGGTGCCGTAGTGCTTCTGGCCGCAGATGGTCAGGCACGCCGTCGTCTGATACGCCTCAGTCGTCGCCACTGTCGTTCGCCTCTATCGGATTGGATTCAATGTTGGGCTGATCGGCGATGTCCTGCATTGCCGGATTCGAGTTCAGTTGGAGCTGCGCCGTCGCCCGCTCGATACCGCCTGGGGGCTGTTTCGGCACAGGCAGCGCCTTCTCCCCCCGTGCCCACTCCCAGACATTCGCTGCGGTTTGCCAACCGGCACAAGTGATTTGAACCATCCGCGTGCTGTCTTCAATGGGAGGCAGCAAGAGGGCATTCGGGGTGACGTTCAGGACTAGCGCGAGCGCAACCAAGTCGTCAGCATCAACGCGACGCGCGCCTAGTTCGACCTCCGACACCGTGTTGTACGACATCGGCCGGTCGGTCCGCTCGAGCCGGTTGGAGATGTCTTGCAGGGTTAGGCCCTGCTGCTTCCGGATCCGCTTGACGTTCGCTTTTAGGGTCTCGCCCGTTCGGCCGAGTTCGATCCTTCGTTTCGCCATAACGCAGAGATTATTGGAGACCTTGCAGGATCGCAAGGGAAGGTGTAAGACTGTGCGTAGCCAGTTGTTGGCTGAAAATGTTCTGCACTTTACAGAATTGAGGGAGATCAGATTGAGCAGACGACTTACCGCCGAGCACCTGAGCGAGCGGTGGGAAGGAACGCCGAGCGTGAAGACGCTGGCGCAGTGGCGCTACTTGGGCATTGGCCCTGAGTACATCAAGGTCGGCCGACAGGTTCTCTATCCCCTGGAGTCGGTCCTGGAGTACGAGCGCGCGAACACGGTGCGGCCGCGGGGTGCCGCCTAATGCAACCCACCCCCCGAAATGAACCAGCCCGGGAGCGGAGTGGCGCCCACCACTTGATCGCTCACCGGGCCATCGAATCCACCACCCTCGCGAGGAAGCGAATCATGAGCAAGACTAGCCCAGACCTCCCCATCCCGACGATCCCTGGCAACGGGTTTTCCGGTCTGATGAGTGCCCGAATGCGGGCGTTGGTCACCTGGGGTGACCTCAGCCTCGAGGAACTCGAGGAAGCGACCGAAATCACTGCCCGCGAATTCCGCGACTACTTCGCGAACAGCGCAGCCTGGACGACCTGCGATATCGAGCGGGTCGCCGAAGCCCTCGAAGTCGACTTGTTCGACCTATTCACCAGCACGCCTGCACCGATCGAGATGCGCATTTCTGAGCTCATTGTTTGGTTCTGGAAGCACTATGACGTTCACTGCCGTGCCTCCGACGTCATCGACATGATCGTCGCCAACGTGGACTTGTCACCGTTCGAACAGTGGTGCGCTGTGGTCGAGCGGAGCGACCGCATTGCCATCGAATCGCTGCGCACCCTCGGGGGTGGACAGTGACCGGCAACCCGATTGAGCCGCCAACCGCGTTCATGGTCGTCGGCGACGACGGCCTTCCGCGCGGTTTCGTTGACCTGGACAAGCTGCAGGATGCGGCAACGATCCTCATGTACCGATACGCCGCAGCGGCAGGAGATGACGACGCGATCGACGCCGTCTCTATCGACTGGATCGAGGACGTCGACACCGACGCGGCCGGATACATCACGGCCATGGCGCTACCCATGATGGCGAAGAACATCATCGCGCCGATGCTCGAAGTGCTCGGCACGATGTCGCCGGAACTGGCGGCGAGCTTGCGTTCGAAGTTCGCCGAGTGCCGCGATTACGCGCAGGCCACGCTAGGGGGCGGTGCGTGAGCGGATCCCTAGATTCCAACGAAGAAGTCCAGGGCGCGGCCGCTTCGGTCGCCGCGCCTTCGGGCGTGCCCCTCAGCGAGCGCACAGAGGATTTCCTCGAGGCCCGATTGCTCGAGGAGGCCCAGCGGCACGGGTTTCGGTTGGCTGTCCGCTGCACCAGGTGCAGGCACTGGCTGATCTCCCGTCGAAGTGTCGCAACGCATTTGGGTCCGCGATGCCGCAAGTTGGCGGGCCAGCAGGAGGCAACCCCATGAACGACGCCGCCCTGCTCGACCATGCCCTGATGTACGCGGCCGCCGGATTCCCCGTGCTGCCCATACACCCTCGAGGCAAAGCGCCCAACGGCAATCTCGCTCGCCGCGGCAAGGACAGCGCCACCATCGACCCGACCGTAATCGGGGAGTGGTGGCGACGCTGCCCCACCGGGAACATCGGTATCAGGCCAGTGGAGAACGTCGTGGTGCTGGACGTCGACCCCCGGGCGGGCGGTGACCTCGAGCAGCTGGGGGACCTCCCGCCGACATGGACGGCCCGCACGGGTGGCGGCGGCTGGCACCTGTGGTTTCGCCACCGATTCACTCGGCATCCGCGTGGCCAGCTCGGCGGCAAGCGGGGCGTCGACATCAAAACCAGTGCTGGATATCTGATCGCGCCGTCGTCGATTCATCGGGACACCGGACGCCGGTACGAGTGGGTGAACGATGCGCCGATCGCGCCCTTGCCCGAGCACTTGCGGAGCAAGGTCGAGTATCCGGAACCTGTACGCCCGCAATGGGTTGCTACACCAGCGGGGCGGATGGATGGGTTGGTGCGGGCGGTGGCTGAGGCCGTACCCGGCAAGCGCAATCAAGTCCTGTTCTGGGCGGCGTGCCGTGCGATCGAGCAGGGCGCCGATCAGGCGGTGCTGGATTTGCTCCGCGCCGCCGCGTTGACGTGCGGGCTGGACGAGGTCGAGGTCGAGCGGACCCTCCGCTCTGCGGAGAGGCGGTGCGCGTGAGTGTTCCCGACGAGCGTGACGAGTTCGCGATGGACCTGGTGGAGGAATTCTGGAACTCCCGCGAGGTGCTCAGGCACATTCGCGCCTACGCCCGCGCCCGCCGCGCCGGACCGTGGGGGACGCTCGGCGTCGCGATGGTACGCACGGTGACCGCGATCCCCCACACCGTGACCCTGCCGCCCTTGGTCGGCGGAAAGATGTCGCTCAACCTCTTCGTTGCCCTGGTCGGGTCATCCGGCGGCGGCAAGGGCACGTGCGAAGCAGCTGGACGCGACGCACTGGCGTGCAGCTATGACCCGACCATGCGGAACCTGGTCGACATCGAAGAGTTCCCTCTCGGCTCGGGTGAAGGCATCGCGAGAACCTTCCGGTCGGCCGGACTTGCCGACGAGGAACCCAACGACCGCGGGCACGCGCTGTTCAACGCCCCCGAGGTCGACACCCTCGCCGCACTGATGGAACGCAGTGGGGCTACCCTTGAGGGTGAGCTGCGCAAGCTGTACTCCGGCGAGAGCGTCGGATTCAACAACGCCGGGAAGGCGACCCGGTCGGTCGTCCGGGCGCACAGCTATCGCGCCTGCCTCATCGTCGGCGTACAGCCGCTGCGCGCCAAGACCTTGCTCGACGGCGCGGACGGCGGCACCCCTCAGCGCCTGTTGTGGTTGCCCGTCATTGACGAGGACGCACCCGATCGCCAACCGGAAGCACCGGCGCAATGGGTCGTGAAGATGCCACACCCAATCTGGACTCCGGGCGACCTTGCGGTTCCAGACCGGGCGCGACAAGCGATCGACACCGCGCGGTTGGCTCGGCTGCGCGGCCAGACCGACGACAGTCACGCTCTGGATGGTCACGCGCTGCTGTCTCAGTTGAAGGTCGCCGCCGCCCTGATGGCGCTCGAGGGCCGAACCGCGATCGATGACGAGGACTGGGAGCTCTCTCAGATCGTCATGGCCGTATCGAACGCCACTCGCCGCCAGATTCAGAAAGCGACTGCGGCCGCCGCGCAGCGCACCAACAAGGCGCGCGCATTGGCCGTGGCCGAGCGTGACGAGATCGTCGGCAACAGCAAGTTCGAGCGGGCGTGTGATCGGGTCCTGTATTGGCTCAAGAAAGGCCCCGCAGTGCGCACCGAATTGCGGCGCAAATTGAAGGCCGATATCCGTGAGAATTACGACGCAGCTGTCGCCGAGTTAATCGACCGCAACATTGTCTGTGAACACAAGGTCGACGGCAAACCGGTCTTGGAACTCGTACCCGAGGGACTCAGGGACTCAGGGACTCAAACGTCGGATATGGCATCTGACCTGCGAGTTGATGACAGTCACGACAGGGACTCAGGCGGGGACTCGAGTCCCTTGGGAGAGTGGAGCGAGTCCCCCGAGTCCCTCGATGGAGTCCCTAGGGATTTGGCTACTACCTGCGAAAACGATGCCCGAGTCCCTGAGTCCCTGAGTCCCTCGGTCGTACCTCTCGATCGACGGGAGAAAGTGCGCGGTTACGTCACAGCAAAGGTCGGCAAAGCCAACGGCGAATTCGTCACAGCCACGGCACTGACCCAGGTCATGTCCGGCATAACCGGGGACCGCGAACTGCTCCCCGGAGTCCTCGCCGATCTCGTCGCCGAGGGCGTGCTCATCGCTGGACAGGTTCCGGACAAGCGCAAGGGCACCATCGGCTACCGGACGGCGGGGGTGAGGGCTGGTGACCCCATTCCGCGCAGAGGATGACCGCGAAACCAGGACGCTGTTCCACTGTGTCGACTTCACTCTGACCCAGCGCGCCCTCGCCGGGCGCCCGGCACCCACCACGGTTGTAGCCCTCCGTGCCCGACTCGAGGCAGCCATCCGCGACACCACTGGCCACGCCACCACCTCCGGCCCGATCGGCGTCCGGGAAGCCTCCCGAATCCTGCGTTGCGGCGAACGTCATGTGCGCCGCTTCGCTCCGGAAATGGGCGGAACCGTGATATCCGGACGCTGGGTATTCGACCGCGAGAAAGTGGAGGAATTCGCGCGCGCACCACGCGTTCGCCGATACCGGAAATGTCCGCGCACGGACTGATTTCTGTACGCCGATAACCCCCATCGATACCGTCGAAATCGCTGTCTTACCTGGGGCAGCGGGCGGTATGGAAGTTAGCGGGTAAGGCGGCTCACAGGGGCTTTATTCCTTTCACCTTGTGAGCCGCTTCCCGTATTCGATGCGGGACGGTGAACTGAAATGCACGAGGATCCACGGGACTTTCTGATCGACGGGTGCGTCGCATTCCTGCGCGAACTGCCCGATCCCGAATTCGAGCTCATCCTCCTGCGCGCTCGACCGCCGGAACCCGACCCTGATCGCGGCCCCAAGTCGCCGAGCGTTCGGAGTGCCGCGTGACCGAGGCCATCGAACTAGCGACGGCGTACGTCAGCATCACAGGAGCGACCGACAAGCTAGCCCGTTCGATCAAGGACGCTATCCGTGGCGGACAGCTCTACGCGGACCGTAACCCGATCAACATCAAAGCGGCCGTCGACGTCTCCCACATCGGTTCGGTGGAAATCCCGGTCACCGCGGACACGAGCCGTTTCGACACTCAGGTACACGACGCGATTCGCGACGCGCAAGCCTACGCCGACGCCCACCCGATCAGCATCCGCGCCAACGTCGACGTCTCCCACGTCGGCAACGTCAACGTCGACGTAGTCCCGGACTTCTCCCTGTTCGCGGACCGCATGGCGGTCGGGCTGGCGCTACTGCAGGCCCAACATCAGTGGAACGTCGGTGTCGGCGTCCAAATCAACTCCGCCGCAGCACTCGCCGCGATGGCCGCACTGCACGCCCAGCTGCAGGGCATGGCTAGCCCGATCCAGCAGAACGTCAACGTCGACGTTGACCGGTCAGGACTGGACCGCCTACGTTCGGTCGGCTCCCTCGGAGACCTGACCAAAGCCGCGGGAGCGACCGCAGCGGCAGGCGCCGGCATCGCAGCGATCGGCGGCGCGGCAGGCGCGGCCCTCGGCGCGGTCGGTGCGCTCGGCGTCGGAATCACCGCACTCGGACCCGCGGCCGCCGCAGCGGCAGCGACGGTAGCGGTAGGCGTCCAGGGCATCGGCGACGCGTTCAAAGCCCTATCCGCAGCGGAGGACTCCGCGGGCGCCGATGGGCAGGCTCAGGCGAAAGCTGTTGCCGCAGCACAAGAGCAGGTCGTCACGGCGTTGGAGAACGTCGAGACCGCGCAACAGAACCTGTCGGATGCGCAGAAGGATGCCCGCGACGCCACCGACGACATCGCCAAGGCATACAAGGAAGCCGCCGACGAGCTCGAGGACTACCAACTCAAGGTGCGCGACGCCTCCCTCAGTGAGAAGGAAGCCGCGCTCGCCCTCAAGGAAGCACAGAAGGATCTCGCCAAGGCCAAGCCCGAAGACCGCGAGAAGGCACTGCTGCGCGTTGAACGCGCCGAACTACGGCTAGCCGAAGCGCAGGAAAAGAACCGCGACACCCAAGAAGCAGCGGCCGACGCCCAGGCCAAGGGAATCGAAGGCAGCGACAAGGTTGTCGCCGCGAAAGACAAGGCGGCACAAGCAGATCAACGCGTCGCCGACGCACAGAAGGCTGTACAGAAGGCCTACGACCAAGTCGCCAAGGCACAGAAGGCGGTCGCCGATGCCTCGAGTAGCTCGTCGTCGGCTCAGGACAAAGCCGCGCAGGCGTTGGCCAAGCTGAGCCCCAACGCTCAGGCATTCGTGCTTGCTGCCCGTGACGTCAAGTCGTCGTGGGATGACCTCGTCGCAACCCCCACCCAGGACGCCCTATTCGCTGGCGCCGACGCCGGTATCAAGGACCTCGCGGCAGTATCGTTGCCGACTCTGGGTGTCGGCATGACCGCGGTCGCGACGTCGATCAACGCGCTGACCAAGGATTTCGCCCAGTTCTGGAAGGCACCGGAGAACCTCGCCGGTATCCAGTCAATATTCGCGGGCACCGCGAGCTTTATTGATGGCATGGGCCCCGGCCTGAAGCAGGCCACCACCGGGTTCTTGTCGATCGGGAAAGCATTCGAGCCGGTCGCGGAGAAGATCGGCGGCCAGGTCGCCGGACTGTTCGGCAACATCGGCCAAGCGTTCACCGACGCTTTCGAAAGTGGCGCTCTCACAAAGCTTTTCGACACCTTCGGCAACATCATCGAAGGACTCGGCGGCGGACTGAAAGCGGTGGTCGACGGCCTCATCGACATCGGCAACACCGTCGGCCCCAGCCTCGGCCCGCTGTTCCTGACCTTGGGCGAAGCCTTCAAGGCACTAGCCCCGTCGCTGGGCTCGATCGGCAAGGTATTCGCGGACACCTTCACCAAGCTCATCCCCCCGCTGACGGTTTTCATCGACGCACTCTTGCGCGGACTCGAACCGGTACTACCGGTCATCGGGAAGCTACTCGAAAGCCTCATGGGGGCACTCACCCCACTGATAGGGCCCATGAGTCAGATCGCGGTGACCATCGGGGAAGCCCTGGTCAAGGCTATCGATGCGCTCGCACCTTCTATCGGCCCGATCGGCACAGCGTTCGCGGCACTGATTACCGCGGTCGCGCCGTTGCTGCCCGTGTTCGCGGAACTGGTCTCCAATATCTTGCAAGCCCTCGCCCCGGCGCTGACAACGATCTTCAACGCGCTCGGCCCGGTCGTGCAGCAATTCGCCGACGCCTTCCTACCGGTCATCAAGGACATGGCGCCCGTGCTGGCTGACGTCGCGAAAACCCTGGGGCAGGCGATCGCACAGGCGATTACCGACCTCGCCCCGATCCTGCCGCCACTGATCAAGGCGTGGGGTGACCTGTTGCTGTCGGTAACCCCGATCCTGCCCGAGTTCGCGAAGCTCGCCGCGGAGATCCTGCCACCACTGACCCAACTCCTGATCGAAATGTCACCGGTCATCATCGACATGATGAAGGCGTTCACCGCGCTCATCAACGACGTCATCATCCCGATCGTCATCCCGGTGATGGAGCAGTTCGGCGGCACCGTGAAAACGGCCATCGAAACCGCCGTATCGGCCGTGAGTGCCGCCAAGGACTTCCTCAAAGGCGCAATGGAAGACATTGGCGGATTCTTCAGCGACGCAGCCGATTTCATCGGCAAAGCGTGGGGCGGTGTCGTGCACGGTATCGCTGTCGGCGTCAAGGCGCTCGGCGACCTCATCCAGAAGATCCCCACCAAAATCGCCGGGATCTCCATCCCTGGAGCCGATGACATCAACAACTTCGGCAAGAGCCTCTCGGACTGGGGTACCGCCCACCTTGCCGTCGGCGGTCTGCTGCGCGGACCTGGCACCGGGACAAGCGATTCGATCATCGCCGCAGTGTCCAACGGCGAGTTCGTCGTCAACGCCGCAGCGACATCCAAGACGCTGCCGCTGCTGCAGGCGATCAACGCCGGGTGGGTGCCGTCCGCGGACTTCCTGCACGGCATGATCCCCGGATTCGCGACCGGCGGCAGGGTGCCCGGCAAGGCGTTCGCCGAATCCATGGACTCCGCGGGATATCTGATGGGTGGATTCTCCCGGACCTCGATCGACTGCTCAGGCATGGTCGCTGCCACCGTCAACGACGCGCTTGGTCTCGACCCATTCGGCGCCGGCCGAATGTCCACACAGACCGAAGGTTCATGGCTCAAGTCCAAGGGAGCCTTGCCCGGTCTCGGCGGCCCCGGTGACATGGCTATCGCTTGGTATGACAACGGCGGCGGAGCCAACGGGCACACCGCCATGCGGCTCAGCGACGGCACGGGCGTCGAATCCCGATCCGGAGACGGAGTCGTCATCGGCACCGGCGCGACCCCGGTCACCTCGAGCATGTTCGACCACCAGATGCACATCCCCGCCGCGGCGCTGCTCGGCGGAGACCTCGGCGGCCCCGCAGGCGGCAACACCAGTGGCGGCTCAGGCCTCGGCGGCGGTCTCAGCGGCGGTACAGGGACCGGTGGCTCGACAGGTGGCAGCGGTGGCGGAAATGGCGGTGCGGCCAACACTTCCGGCGCAACACCGGTATTCGTCGTCAACTGGCCTACAGGCGTCAACGTCGCAGCATCCACACCGGGAGTCGTACCGACCTCACCAGACACGCTGTCGTCCACCGAGTTCGGATCGACCACGCCAACGACGTCCAGCCCGATGTCAGCCGACCAGAGCACCCACCCCCTGGCGAACCTGCCCATACCGGGAGCGAAGGAACTGTTCAACGGCCCCGCCCCCTGGTACATGGCGGCAACCCCAGAACAAGCAGTCGCCAACCTCGGCGCGCAAGCCAACACCCTGGCACAACGCACCACCTCCGACGTCCAGAACTTCTTCCAGAACAACTGGCGCGAAATGTTGGAAACCGGCGCTGGCGTCCTCGGCATGGGTGCCTTCGCCGGGGGCGGAGGGCATCAGATGACCGTCATCAACAACGGTATGGACCCCAACAGTGCAGCCGCGGCAGTCGAACGCGTCTGGCGCCGACGCACACTCGCCACCCAACGCAGCGGCGGATTCACCCGATAACCAACCCAGGAGGAAAGAACCATGTCGATGATCAACACTGAAGACCGCGACTTCATGCGCGGACTCAAAGAAGCACTCAGCGAAGACATCGCCAAGTACAACGCGGACCCGCGGTACAGCCCGGACGGGCGCCGCAAACTCATCGCACAGACCTACCTCGCCGCCCGCAAACTCAGCGAACAGACATACGAGAAGTTCGCCGAAGCCTCCCGCGTTAAACACCGCGAAATCGAACGCAAGCTGTTCGGCCCCGGCAGCAAGGATCACGCAGCGATCATGTCCTGGAGAGACGCACTCGACCGGGTCGACCAGATCGACGGCAAAGCCCAAGCCCTACGCAAGTTCGAACGCGCCTGCATCAGCGGCGACGACCTTCTGGCAAAGGCAATCCTGCAGCAGGCTGTCCGCGTCGGCTGGACCGACGTCCTCGACAGCGCGGGCAAGCACATGCCCCAACAGGCCGACCTCATCGACGAGTGGCTGTCCACCCCCAGCGACTCCGCACTGAACACCCTCAAGCTCGGCTACCAAATCAGACGCCCGAGCGAACTCAAGGACGCCACCGAGGAGGAGCTGCGGCAGTGGGCAGGCGAAGCACCGGCCGAACTCCCTGAACAGACCTACCAGCCAGGGCCGAACGGCGGTGTCGCCGTGTTCAGTCTCAGTGGCCCCGAGACCAACGGCCCCGACCACGCGGCCAACGCCCGCAAGGCAGACACCGCCAAGGCGCAGGCAGCGAACGACGCCTTCATCGCCGCAGCCAACAGCAGCCTCGGCACCGTCGCCTGATGACACGCAACACCGCCACCCGCAACAGACTCAGGGCCAACGTCGCCCGAGGCAAACCGCCCTGCCACATCTGCGGCGAGGACATCGACTACCAGCTACCACATATGGACCCCGGCGAATTCGTCATCGACCACATCATCCCCGTCGCCCGAGGCGGAACAGACACCGCCGACAACGTCGCAGCCGCACACCGCCGCTGCAACCTCATCCGCGGAACCAAGATGATGAAGGTGACACCGGAAGAAGAGCCGGCCAAGCCCGCACCACGGACCTACGTCACCTGGCGAACCTGGTGAGTGCAACGCTCTGACCTGCGGAAACCCTGGGGGGTGACCCCCTCGGGGGCCGCGCGCCTACTTCGTCTTAGGCACATCCCCTCCCCGATAGACCCCCCTCCCCCCTCCCGTCAGACCAGATCGGGTGTGCCACGGCCCCCTCTCGGGCCAGTGGAAAAAACGTCGGGGGGAGAAGGTGCCTAAGACGAAGTAGGCGCGCGAGCGTTCGGGGGGTCACCCCCCGGGTAAGGGCGCGCATCAGTGCGCACCCCGGGGTGGTTTTTCGGTGATCGCCGCAATCGCTTGCTGTCACGTGACGATATGCGGCCGTAGGAGAGTGACCGGTTGTCACTCTCTCTGGCTACGCGATGCCGCACCAAGCCGCGAAACCGCGCACGCTCTCCGTGCTCCGTGCCTCCTCGCGCGCGAGTACCCGAACGGTCTCGTGCACCTGAGGGTGGTAGCGCGTCTGCGTCGGCGCCACCTTCTTCGCTTTCTGCAACGCGGCCATCGTTCGAGTCCGATCACCGTGCAGCAGGAAGCCTCGAGCGAGGTCGATATACATGTGCCCGACGCGAGACTTCGGTGTGCTCGCCGGGAGCAGCAGACCATCGGCCCGCTTCACTGCTTCGGTGCCGTCCATCATCTCGACGGCCAGCCCGACCGACCAGATGCCTACGTTCGCCGCCCCGAATGTCAGGACGGGATCGTGGAATTCGGGGTTGCCGATCCGGTCTGCTGCTTCCTTGGCTTCGGCAAGGTGTGCGTCGGCGGTGTCGCGGTCACCTGCTCGCGCTGCGGCCAGACCGGATTGCAGGTGCAGGCCTCCCCATCCGATCAAGTCGGCGGGATCACCTGAGCCGACGCGGGATTCCATGTCGGCGCGGCAGTCATCCAGATAGGTGAGTGCGGAGTTCCAGTCGCCAGCTGAGGTGAGCACCGATGCCCGGTGGAACTGTGCGGCGGCCATCCACACCGTGTCACCGGAGATCTGTGCTGCCCACCCGAGACGTTCGACGGCCATCGTCGCTAGGTCGGTGTAGCCGAGTTTGTGGGCCAAACTCCGTGCGCTGCTGTACAGCTCACAGAGCAGCACACACGCTTGCTCACGTTGACGCCCGGTCGACTGGTGCACAGCGGCGCGAGTCTCGGTCAGCAACGACGGCAGCTCGGCGGACAGCTTGTGGAAGTTCGCGGAGCGGCGGAACTTCCGGATCCGCTCGACGTCCTCCGCGATCGCTGCGAGCGGCCGCGGTGTGACCCCGGACGGCTTGAGGTCGTAGGCAGCGACTTCGCTACGGATGATCGCTATGCCGGCCGAGACCTCACGCTCTTCGTTGGTGGTGCGCGGGTAGGGCTGCCCCATCAACTCGGCGGCGCTCATGCGTAGCGCTTTCGCGCACGCTGAGATGAACGCTGCGCTTGCTGGTGCTCGGCCTTGTTCGACGGCGCGCACCAACGACGTCGAGACGTTCGCCTCGGCGGCAAGCCGCGGCTGTGACCATCCGGCCAATCGCCGCATCTCGGCTACGCGTTGGCCGACTCCGACATGCTGCTGACTCAATGAACCCTGCTCCCGTGTCCCCCGGTGTCAAGCATGACAAATTTTCTTGTCACTTCACAGTGTTCGACCGATCGATGCTGGTCATAGCAGGTAGCGCCGGGGTGAGCTCTTGAATCCCGAAGATGCGGCCAGGTTTCCGCCCTGACGCCTGGCCAGTCAAGAGCCCCCGGCGCTGCTTGCCCCAACATCGGACCACGCACACGAGGGGTACAGCCCATGCCCGCATCAGTGATCATCACCGTTGTAGTCGTCTCCATCATCTACATGGGTTGGGTTGTGTTGGCTGTGAACTGGCCGACCAAGCTCGACCCGAGAGACCGACGCCCCGACGTCGACGGCGGGCAGGCCGAGCGATGAGCCTGATCATCTTCAGCGACGGAACCGCCGGTTTGCATGACGACGACGAGGGGTGGGTCGAGGAGTTCGATTGCGTCGACTTCGGCGAGCGCGAGCTGGAGGAGCAGACGGCCATTCCTGCCGCGTTCATCGACGTCGAGCCTGGCACCGTCGTAGACGTCGAGATCGAGCAGTGACGGCCGCGCTTTACCTGCCCGACCGCCGCGATGCCGGTGTGCGGCGGTACTACGGGCTAGGCCAGTTCGCGCTGCTGTCCGACGCCACCTATCAGCAGTTGTGCAGGTGGCGGCACAGCGCGCAAACCTGGGTGCCCGCACCGGATATCGAGGTCGGTGGCCACCCGGGGTGGTCGCTGCCCTGTATTCAGGTCTGGGCGCGCGGCGGTCCGCCGTTTCGGCGTCCGGCGACGGTGAAGTTCGCGGACTTGGCTGCGATGCGCCGCAGGTACTACGGGATGCCCGCGAACACCTTGTGGAAGTGCATCGGTGACGGCTCAATTCCCGGTCCGGTTGTGTGGGTTGACGATCGGCCCGGTTGGCTGTTGTTGTGACGCGTGCCCGTCGCAGCAATGACGGAACGCCCTCCTGCTGTGCGTGGCAGGAGGGCGTTTTCGTACCTGATACCCTTGAGGCTCACGGCATGGCATGGCGCGGAATCCGATTCCCGCTCAGAAGGGCACAGCCATGCACGTCTCTACCGAATCCCTCCGTAACCCGTTGTCGGGTCGCCGTTTGCGTCGAGCAGCGCACCGGCAGGGGTACCAGCTCACGAAGGACCAGGGCCGCTACTACCTCGTTGACCCGCGAACCAATTGCGTCATGGTCGGGTCGCCGAACGGCTTGGACGCTGAGGCCGTCGCGGACTTCCTTGCGATGAGCTAAGCCCGCAGCCCCCCGACTCGAACAGGAGTTGGGGGGCTTCTCGTTGCCCACATTCTGCCCACAATTCCACGTGATTGACCGTGATTGAGCGTGAATCACAGTGATGTGTTTTCGCAGGTAGAGCTATGTTTGACCCTCTGGCCAGGAGGGCGGAACGGGTTCGATTCCCGGCAGCTCCACTCGAAAGGCCCGGTCCACACGGACCGGGCCTTCGTCGTTTCGGAACTATATGCAGACGCCGCCGAGGTCTACGGCGGTGACGGTGGTGTATCCGGCTGCTGGTTGGTAGTCGGGGAGGCCGTCGTAGTAGACGGCGCTGACGATGTGTTGGCCCGCGATATCCGGAATCCAGAGGATGCTTGCGGTGCCGTTGGAGACCGGTACGGTTCCGACGATATTGCCGCCGAGGCCGGGCAGTCGGCTGGTGAATTCGACGACACCGCTTTGCACCGGCGTGCCATCGGGGCGTTGCACCCTCGCCTGCGCTGTCTGCCCACAGCCGACCGTCGCGACGCTTGTCGCACCGAGTGTCGCACCGGTCATCGCCACCGACAGAGTCGGGGAGATCGCCGCGTTCGCTTGGGGTGCCAAGGTCGTCGGTACTGTCAGACACGCCGCCGCCAGCGCCACACCGGCCGCGCCGCGCGAGAGTCCGCCCATCATGCCCGCCTTTCGCTGTGTCGACCGAGCCCCTCATGGCCCGGCGTAGGTCGTCGCACGGTACCTGAGACGCGGATCACATCGGTGCAGGCCGCGCCGAAGGGTCGGAGCATCGTCGCGAGCCCGGCATTCCCACCCGAAATCGCGTCACGCGGAGTTAGTGTTGCACCGCGCCACACAGCCACGTTCCAGCAAACCTCGAACGGAGCGTTATGGGACACAGGACAGGTATCGCCGCGTGTGTTGCAGCCGGTCTGTTGCTCGTCACGGGCTGCGGGACGTCGACGGACTCCAGCAAAACCTCCACGCAATCGACCACGCAGGCAGCTGAACCCGGGTATGCCGCCGCTATCCGGCCGGTGATCACCACGCTGATGAAGGACAACGCCATTCCGGGCGCGGTCGTTGTCGTCAAATCGCCGAAACAAGGCAATTGGGCCGCGGCGTTCGGTACCCGAGCCATCGGTACGAGCGAGCCGATGACGGTCGACGACTACTTTCGGGTCGGCAGTAATACCAAGACGATGACCTCGACGGTGATCCTGCAGTTGGCGCAGGACGGCAAGCTCTCGCTCGACGACCCCATCGACAAGTATTGGCCCGGCGTGCCGAACGGCGATCGGATCACGATCGCTCAGCTGAACGAAATGCGAAGCGGGCTATACAGTTACACCTTCGACCCGCAGTTCAATGCCGCGCTCGACAATGAGCCGCAGAAGGTGTGGACGCCGGAGGAATTGCTGGCCATCGCGTTCGCGCACCCGGTGAACTTTCAGCCAGGGGAAAAGTTCGAGTACAGCAATACCAACTTCATCCTGCTCGGCCTGGTCATCGAGAAGCTCACGAATATGACAGCCGCCGAGAGTTTGCGGAAACGTATCTTCGAACCGTTGGGGCTCGGGGACACATCACTGCCCGCCCCCACGGACTCCTCGATTCCGGATCCACATCCCCAGGGCTATGCCTTCGGCACCAACGTTTCCACCATCGACACCTACGCACTTCCTCCGGCGCAGCAAGCCGAGGCCGTCGCGGGCACCCTGAAACCCGGCAACCAAACGAATATCAACGTGTCTTGGGCGTGGACCGCCGGTGGTGCGATCTCGACGGCCGACGATATGGCGACGTATGTGCAGGCTCTCGTCGGCGGTCGCCTGCTCGACCCGAAGATGCAGAAGACTCGGTTGGACAGCATTCAACCGATCGATCCGGCCAATCCGAACCAAGCCGGATACGGCCTCGGCATCGTGCGATTCGGTACGCACCTCATCGGACACGACGGTCAGCTTCCGGGATTCATGACCTTTATGGGCCACGACCCGGAATCGGATCTCACGATCGTGATCGCTACCAACCTGGCGGCGGTTCCGTCGGGCGAGGGGTCGGCCCTGGTGCTGCTCAAAGGCATGTTGCCGACCTTCTACGGTGCCAATGCCCTTCCGGGCACAGCGACTACGAGCCCGACGAGCAATTCCGCCGAACCGACGACGACCGGTCGATGACAGTGCGAGGTGATGTCGGATGGACGAGACCGCCGTACTCATCGCGGGAGCCGGTCCGGTCGGACTGACCACCGCGATCGAGTTACGTCGCAGGGGAATTTCCTGCCGGATCATCGATCCACTGCTTGAACCGCCCCGGTACGCGAAAGCCGTTGGCATTCAACCCCGCACGCTCGAAGTGTTCGAGGGAATGGGCGTCCTGCGTCAGGTGCTGGACGCGGCGATCCAGCTGCGCGGGCAGATCCTCTATGTCAACGGTGCCGAGGTCGCACGGATGGAACTGGCACTGCCGTCGGACATCCCGTTCGAATTCATCGGGCTACCTCAGTACGAGACGGAGCGGATCCTGCGCGACCGCCTCACCGCGCTGGGCACCACGGTCGAACGCGGCACGCGACTCACGACATTCGACCAGTATGACGAAGACGTCCGGGCGGTATTGTCGCGCGCCGAAGCCGATGAGACGGTGCGGGCGCGCTATCTCGTCGGCTGCGACGGTGCGCACAGCACGGTCCGTAAGACGCTGGGCCTGACGTTCGAGGGTGCGGCATTCGACGAGCAGTACATGCTCGGTGATGTCGAACTGGACTGGTCGTTGCCCCGTGGGTACAGCATCCGTTCGATGCACCAGACCGACGGCGTCACCGACGGTGTGCTGGTGTGTATCCCGTTGCCCGGCAGGTCCCGGTACCGCATCTCGATGCTCGTTCCGGACGAACTCGCGAGTGGGTCGGTCGGTGGGGACAACATCGCGCACGGCTTCGAATCCGGCCGCACTCCCGAACTGTCGCATCTGCAGGCGGTGCTGGACCGGCTCGGTCCCGAGCCGACCAAAGCGTCCGAACTTCGATGGTCGTCGGTATTCCGGATAAGCCACCGCATTGTCGATTCCTACTGTCGCGGGAGGGTTTTCGTCGCGGGCGATGCCGCGCACATTCATCCGCCGACCGGCGCGCAGGGCATGAACACCGGTATCCAGGATGCGCACAACCTGGCATGGAAGCTCGCGCTCGCCGTCGAAGGCGATGCCGCCACGGATCTGCTGGACAGCTATGACGCCGAACGCAGGCCGGTCGGCGAAGAGGTGGTGGGCCGGACGGTCCGCAGCGCCCGCGAGGGCATCGGTGCGGATTCGACTGATCCGGATTACGTGATGCGGCGCGAAGCGCAGTTGCTGATCGACTACGGCGACAGTCGGATCGTGGCCGACAGCCTCGACGAGCCGCTGCCGCGGGCGGGTAGCCGGGCACCCGATGCCACCGGTCTCACCCGCGATGCCGTCGCCTTCGATTTCCGGCTGTTCTCGTTGCTCGGCCGGATCGACCACACGATCCTGATCTACGCGGACGAAACCACCACCGCGACCGACCTTCGTGAGTTGGAACATCTGGCCGCTGCCGCAAAGGTGGCGGCGCACGGTCATCTCGACGCGTATCTCATCGCCGCACCGCAAGCCGATATCGCCGAGACGATCCTGCCGCTCATTCGCGATACCGCAGGAAAATTCGCGCAGAGCTATCGCGCGCGGCACCGCTCGGTATTCGTCGTCCGGCCGGACGGCTATCTCGGATTCGCGCGGCGCACTGCGAGCAGTGCCGACGTCACCGACCACCTGAAATCGACGTTCCGCAGGTGAGCCTCAGATGCGCGGCGGCCGGTCCGGCACGAGAAGTTTGCCCAGTTCGGTGCCGATGGGAATAGCTTGGACCACACCGTTGTACCCGCCGAATGCCGGATTCATGAATATCCAGTCATCGACATGGGCGATGCCGTAGGCGAAGAACTTTTCTTTGGTGAGTGGGCCAAGGCCTGCTGTCGAGGGCGCCATCATCTCCTCGAATGTTTCGGTGGGTAGCAGCTTCCCGTCGGCGAGAGCGCGTACCCAGAGCGCGACGTCGGCAACCGTGCTGTTCGTATCGCCGCTGTGCAGGAATGCCGTGGGATTCCAGAACGTGGAATCCTCGAAGACACCACGCTCATTGGTGTAGCCGTGCAGGCTCGGCTCGATCATCTGTGGCGTCAGCATCACTCGGCTGTGCATCATGGCGAGCGGGTCGACAACGCGCTGCTGAATCAGTTCGCCGAGCGGCTTGCCGGTGGCCTTTTCCAGCACCACGCTACGCGCCGACGACCAGGCCCGGAAGATAATGCGACGTAGCGGGCATATGAGGAGGAAGCCGTGCGGTACCAGGCGGGCGAGGCGATATTGCGAGTCGCTATCGAGTTCACCGATACCGCCCGTCGGTCGCTCGAGATCACATGGTCGGCCGCCAACGCATCGGCCGCTCGCAAGAAGTTCGAGTACGCGCGGGTCTTCCTGGTGCCGCTGGACGGCTATCCGCAGCGGATTTACCTGGACCTCGTGGACCGGCGGCCGTCGGCATCGGTGCGACTGCCAACCGAATTGGCCGACGGCGAGTACGCCATCGAAGTCGACGCCTACGGCAGCGCGAGTTGGGGTGATGGGCGGCTCGACGGACGCGGGCGCAGCGCCTCGTTCACGATCGGCCTGCGCGACTCGAGCTGAGAGGGCTGTGGGATGCGCACCGTTTCCGCCGCGATCAGGGTTCTATTCCCACCGCCATCGGCGTAGCCTCGGACTTGTGCTGCGCCACCAGCGAATGCACCAGATCGATCAGATTGCCTACGGTTATGAGACTGTGCACCTGATCATTTCGCGGTGGGCTTGCCGATGAATTGCGGTGGAACTGCGGCCGTACTGGCCCGAGATGGGCCAGCCCCGCCTCGCTGACCATCTCGCTCCTCGATGCGAAACCCCATATCCAACAGGTCGATCGACTCAGCGCCGAGTTCGCCGATCAGCGACGACTCCTGGCTCCGCCAGGTCCGCGACGGACGTGATGATCACGGCCGCAAGATCTTCGGCTCTCGTGCGAAGACGCTGACCATGCACGAGGCGTGGATCTCGAGCCGATCCGAACAACCTGGTTGCCGGGCAAGATCGCGCCGCAACCTGCGGGTGACATTGTGGTCAGTGCGCTCGTTGATACATCAGATTGGTTGTGAATCAATGCAATTCGTCAGATCGAACCGTTACCATCGGGATATGACCGCAACGCGGCTGAGTAACGGGACGTGGTCGATTCTGCGGGTCGCCTGCGCGAGCGTCGGCATGAATTCCGCAGACGCCCAACTACTTCGAGTGACCGGCGAGATCGACTATCGGTTGCCGGGCGGTGTGATCGCGCGGATCGGTGCGCCCGGACAGCAGGGCGCGGCCAAGCGCGCGGTCGATGTCGCGCGCTGGTTGGCGTCCGCCGAAATACCTGCGGCGCAGGCGGTTTCCGATATCCCGCAGCCGGTGGTGGTAGACGGCCGCGCGGTGACTTTCTGGCATGAGCTGCCCCGGCATCGCGCGGGCACACCCGCGGAGGTGGCCGCGGCGCTGACGAGATTGCATCGGCTGGCGCCGCCGACCGATATGGAAATCGGACAGGTGGCACCCTTCGTCGGACTCGACGAACGCATCGATGCCGCGCACACCATGAGCGCGGACGACAGATCCTGGATGGGTAGGCATTTGGCGGAACTGCGCGGTCGCTGGGCCGCGCTGCCGACCGGACGGCCGTGGTGTGTCATCCATGGCGCCGCGTGGAGCGGCAATGTGGTTGTCGCGGAGGATGACAGCGTCATCCTGCTCGATACCGGACTGCTGTCGTTCGGTCCGCCGGAATGGGATCTGGTCCATGCGGCGATCGAATGCGCGTCGTTCGGCTGGATCACCGATGCGCAGTATGCCGAGTACTGCCGGGCCTACGGCAGTGATGTGATGCGCTGGGACGGCTTCTATCTGCTGCGTGATATCCGTGAGTTCCGGATGGCCACCATGGCCGCGCAGGCGGCGGCCGCGAATTCGGAGTACCAGGCGCAGGCGGATCTTCGCCTGGCCTGTGTGCGTGGCGATATCGGCCCGCGGGTGTGGGACGGGTGGACGGCGCTGTCATAGCGTTCTTGCGGAGCCGAGCGGCGAACGTCCGGGAGGACGTCCGCCGCATCGGGTTCAGCCCTGCTGGGTCGGCACGACGATGAGTTCGGCCACATTGACCCGCGGCGGTGCGGCGACGGCATAGGCGATCGCATCGGCGATATCGTCCGAACGCAGAACTTCGAGTTCGCTGCGCCACTGGGCGAGCCCGGCGCGCTGTTCTTCATCGCGCATGCCAGCGCCGAGTTCGGTTTCCACGAAACCGGGTTCGATATTCTTCACCCGGACACCGCGCGGGCCGAATTCCGCGCGCAGGTTGCGGGTGAGATGGGCAACCGCGGCCTTCGTCGCGGTGTAGACGCCGTAGTTCGGGAAGACGGTGTGCCCGCCGATCGAGCCGACATGCAACAGATCCGCGCGGCGGCCCTCGCGTGCCGCGGCCAGCAGGTCATCGATGAAAGCCCTTCCGGTGTAGAGCAATCCGTTGATATTGGTGCCCACCATCTGATCCCATTCGTCGGTGTCCGCCGCTTCGAACGGTGCGGCGAGCATGACGCCCGCATTCGCGACCACCAGGTCGACCGGTCCGAATGCCGCGCGCACTGTCGCGGCGGCATCGCGCACGGATTGCTGGTCGACCACATCGGCGACCACCGCGAGGGTGGGTCCGCCGATCTCGGCGGCCAGTTCTTCGATGCGATCCTTGCGGCGGCCGAGTAAAGCGACTCGTGCGCCGTTGTGGGCGAGGTGTCGGGCGGTGGCGGCGCCGATTCCGCTGGATGCGCCGGTGACTACCGCGGTGCGGCCTTCGAGGTTGTTTGTCATGAGCACCACGTTCGTATCCGCCGCGCGCACCTGCCAGGCTGCGGACTTCCTGGTAGTCGCAGGGCCACCCAGGTGCGACCGGGTTGTCCTACCCTCGGTTGTATGGACTCCGAGAACCGATTGGGTGTGTTTCTGCGCGCCCGCCGCGAACTGGCGCGTCCGGAGGAGTTCGGGATTCCGGGTGGCGGCCAGCGGCGGGTGGCGGGGCTGCGTCGCGAGGAAGTCGCCATGCTCGCTGGCATGAGCGCGGACTACTACGTGCGGCTGGAGCAGGGGCGGGATAAGCATCCGTCCGAGCAGGTGGTCGAGGCATTGGCCCGGGTATTCGCGTTGGACGAGGAAGGGGTCGCGCACCTGCGCGAGTTGGCGCGGCCGACCGCCCGGCGCAGGCGGACGACGCGACGGCCCGAGCGGGTCGCGCCCGGGCTGCTGCGCCTGATGGATTCCTGGCCGAATACGCCCGCATTGGTCCTCGGCCGACATATGGATGTGCTGGCCGCGAACCCACTGGCCACCGCGGTCAATTCCTGTTCGGCCAAGGGCGTCAATATGGTGCGGGCGATATTTCTGGACCCGCAGGCGCGGGCGTGTTACGCCGACTGGCCAACCATTGCCGCCGATACCGTCGCCAGTCTGCGTGCCACCGCGGGCACCGATCTCGACGATCCGCGCCTGACCGAGCTGGTCGGCGAGTTGACGCTGAAAAGCGAGGATTTCCGGCGGCTGTGGGCCCGCCATGACGTCCGCGCGAAAACCGCGGGCGTCAAACATTTCCGCAATCCGCTGGTCGGAGATCTCACGCTGTCCTACGAAACCTTCGCCGTCAATGGTGCCCCTGGCCAGATACTCATCGCCTATCACGCCGAGCAGGGTTCGGCTGATGAGCGCGCACTCGCACTGTTAGGCATGATAGTCGCGGGTGAGGTGTCCGAATCCGCTTCCGTGCCAGTGGATTCCGATAATTGAGGCATTCGTCGCGCCGGTGAATCGGCCACCGCATGCGTTCATATCGCCTGTGACAGCAGGAATTCGATTGCGACGGTGGGGTGCAGGCCCGCTGTGCTCTCGTACGCAGCGGTGAAGGCGTCAGCACCGAGTGCTTCGCGGGCTCGATCCGCCGGGGCGAGGAGGTTGTCATAACCGCGCCGGTCAGCGGTGCCGAGCATGGCGGCCGCGACACCGAGCAAATGGACCGCGTCGGTCGGATTGCCATCGCGCATCGCGAGCGCGGCATACAAGTGCGCGAACATTGCCAGGTCGTCCGGCTGCGCCCCGCTCGCAATGGTCATCGCTGCGTCCCGACCGATGATCAGGCCCTTGGTCGCGGTATCGAGCACCCGCCGAGCTCGCACCGGATCGCCGTCCAGAATGGCGATCAGCGCTCGAAAACCAGTACTCCGAGCACGAATTCGAGTACCGAAGGCGGTATTCGCGAGACCGGTTTCGGCCCGATCGAGTTCGCGCAGCGCCGCTTTTCGATCGCCTCGGCGCAACAAATACTCCGCACGCGCAAGCCGCACATATGTCGCGGCCCCTGGCTCTCCGGCCGCCTCGACGTGGTGTCCGGCTCGGGCCAGCTCGGTTGCGGCACGGTCGAATTCGCCGAGCCGAGCCAGCGCGGTGGCCGCTTCGGCGCAGACGGCCGCGGCATCACCCGCATTGCCGAGTTCTTCGAAGGCCACAGCGGCACGGGTGAGCGAGGTGATCGCCTCGGGCAGATCACCATGGCGCATTTGGTAATCCGCGATCGACTGGAGTGTCGTGGACAGACCGAAGCGTTCACCCAACGACTCGAATTCCTTTTTCGCACTGATCAATTGATCGAGACTCGTACCGCCGAGCAAGAGCGCCATCCCGCGTTCCCACCCGATGAGCCCCGGCCATGCGGCCGAAAGGCCGTGTCCCTCTAGGAACGCGGGCGCTACCAGCAGAACCGTTCGCGCAGGTGCACCGGGCAAATCGCCTGAACTCCTCGCGATTTCGAGCCCGGCGGCCACGGCCCGCATCCCGTCATCGATCTCACCGCTCTCATACCGCGACAACCCATCGAGCACTCCGCGCAATGCTCGCAGCTCATCCGGCACCTCGCCGCGAAGCCCCAGCACCGCCCGCATCCAGTGCACCCGCTCGGTGTGAATCCCGCGCAACGTCCAGTACCAGAACATTGCCGCGATCAGCCGAATCCCCAGCTCGACAGCACCGGTGTCGACCGCGAATCGCAATGCGGCGGCGATATTGTCGCGCTCGGCATCGAGCCGAGCGAGCGCATCCAGTTGCTCGGCCCAATGCGCCGTTGAGCCGCAGCGCAGCTCCGCTTCGGACGCTTCGGCGAGCCCCAGCAAGTACTGCGCCTGTCTATCTCGAACCGCGGTTTCCCGGCCGGACTCCGCCAACCGCTCCAACGCATACGACCGAATCGTCTCGAGCATCCGGTACCGCTCGCCGCCCAGCTCGACCAACGACTTGTCCACCAACCCGGCGAGCAACTCGAGATCATCGACGGCATCGAGGGTCGCACCGGCCGGAAACACCGCCAGCCACATGACAAGCTCGCGTTCGGACTCCGACAGCGGCGCCCAACTCCACTCGATGACCGCGCGCAGTGTCCGATGTCTGGCCTGCGCCGTCCGGCTGCCGCGACCGAGCAGCGTGAACCGATCATCGAGCTTCGCCGCGATCTGACCGACCGATAGTGCTCGCAGCCGCGCCGCCGCCAACTCGATGGCCAGCGGCAAACCATCCAGCCGTCGACAGATCTCGACAACGGCTAGGGCGGTACCGGCATCGAGCGCGAAATCCGGGCGGACCGCTCGCGCACGTTCGACGAAAAGCGTTACCGCTGGGTAGTTTTCGGCCTCGGCCGCATCGTCGGGCCACGGCAGCTGACGAATCTGGTGAATGTGTTCACCATCGACGGCGAACGATTCCCGGCTGGTGGCCAGCACCCGCAGCTCCGGACACGAACCGAGCAGCCGCTCGACCAGCTCGGCGACCGCATCGACGAGATGTTCGCAATTGTCCAGGATCAGCAGGATGCGTTGTCGCGCAAGGTATTCCGCCAACCGATCAACCGGGTCAGCCGCCGACGGCTCCAGCACCCCGACCTCACGCACACCGATCGTGGTGAGCACCGCGGAAGCGACCTGTTCCGGATCGCGCACCGCGGCGAGTTCGACCAGCCAGACGCCACCGGGAACCCGCTCGCCCATCTCGACGGCGAGTCGCGTCTTTCCCGCACCGCCCGGTCCGACAATGGTGATCAGCCGGGCGGCCGCGAGTCGCGCGGTCAGCTCGGCCACATCATCTTCGCGCCCAACGAAACTCGTCACCTGCGCGCGCAGATTGGTGCGTCGGCGCGGTGTCGCGGATTCCTGCCGCAGGATCGCCAGGTGCAGTTCGCTCAGTTCAGGGGAGGGATCGATGCCGAGTTCATCGCCGAGCCGATCCCTGGTCCGTTCGAAGGCCGCCAGCGCATCGGCCTGCCGACCCGCCGCATACAGCGCACGGATCAGCAGACCCTGGATGCGCTCGGTCAGCGGATGCGCCTCGGCAAGCACGCGCACCTCATCGAGGACGTCATTGCCGGCGGCGACCTCCAGTCCGAGCCGGTGTTCGGCCGCGCCGAGCCGCAACTCATCCCACCGCACCGCCGCATCGGCCGCGAACCGCAGCTCCGACAATTCGGTCAGCGCCGGACCCCGCCACAGGGCCTCGGCCTCGCGCAATGCGGCCAGATCATCCGATTCCCGCCCGGCCGCGGCCAGGCGTTCGAACCGGACGACATCCACATCGACGGGCTCGATCACCAGCCGATAACCGGCTGCGAGTCCCTCGACTCGCGCGCTCCCGACCGCACGCCGGACCCGAGACACCAGGGCCTGCAACGCATTCGCACCGTTGTCCGGCGGGTGTCCGTCCCAGATCGCATCGGCGAGCGCATCGACGGGCACGACCCGGCCGGGTTCCATGGCGAGCCGGGCCAGCAATGCACGGACCCTGACCCCGGCGATCCGCAGCGGTCGGTCCTCGTCATCGCGGACCTCGAAGGGACCGAGCAGCAGTACACGCACGGCAGTAAGCCTGCCGTATCAAGTAGGGGAGTCGTAGTTCTGGTGGATCGGCTAACGACTGTGCGGCAGGATGCCGAGTGTCACAACCAGTCCGGCCGCGATGCATCCGGCGGCCGCCGCGCTGGTCGGGAAGGAACGGGTGATGGTGGCGATGCCAGCCACGAAAATCAGGCAGGTTGTCGAGGCCAGCAGCGCAGTTCCGCGATCGACACCGGCGGGGCGGTGAAATCGTTTGTGCGTCACTGTCATGTTCATTAGGTACCCGATCGCCGAGTTATGAAACTGTTATCGACCGCGACAGGCCGAATCATTCCGTGACAACTGCCGTCTCGGGCGTACCTCGAGTGGTAGGACTGGCAGATGGGCAATGACGAGACGGACGCGGATCTGATCGAACTCGCCACCAAGATCTTCGATCTAGCTCGGCACGGCGATGTCGAGCGGCTCACGGCGTACCTCGATGCCGGTGTACCGGTGAACCTCACCAACGACCACGGCGACACCCTGCTCATGCTGGCCGCCTACCACGGCCATCAGGACGTGGTGCAGGTGCTGCTCGCGCGAGAGGCCGACCCGAATCGCGCCAATGACAAGGGCCAGACACCGCTGGCAGGTGCCGTCTTCAAGGGCGAGACCGAGATCCTGCGCGCCCTGCTCGCCGCCGGTGCGGATCCGGATGCCGGGACACCGTCCGCGCGGGCCGCGGCCGCCATGTTCGGCAAGAACGATCTGCTGAGCTTGTTCGGGGCGTGACCGTTGGCCATGCGCAACAACGCCGATTCGGCTGCGTTCGTGCGGGTCGGTATAGTCGCCGCGGATGAGTAGTGTCACCACCCCAGATAGGTCCAAGCCCGTGAACCGACGATTCGGGCGCGCGGTGTGGCTGGTGCCGGTGCTGCTCGTCGCCTTCGCCACCTGGTGCCTGTTGGCACCGCTGTGGCCCTTCCACCGGATCACCGGTGGATTCATCGACCTGCAGGTGTACCGGCTCGGTATCGAGGCGCTGCGCGACGGCGCGGATATGTACGGTCAACTGCCGCAGACCACCATCGGCATCGGCCTGCCGTTCATCTATCCACCGTTTGCCGCGCTGGTGCTGAGCCCGTTCGCGCTGCTGCCATGGGATGCCGCGGCCTTCACCTTCTTCATCTCTTCCACGCTCGCGCTGGCCGTCACGCTGTATCTGGTCGCGCGGCGGCGCTGGCCCGAGCGTGGCGGGTTGGGGCTCGCCCTGCTCGCCACCGCTTGCGCGACCCCGCTGGCCATGCTGTTGGAGCCGGTCCGCTCGACGCTGGACTTCGGTCAGGTGAATCTGCTGCTGATGGTGCTGGTCGCCGCGGACGCGCTCGCCGCGAAGCCGAAATGGCGGCGCGGCATGCTGGTCGGCGTGGCCGCCGCGATCAAGCTGACACCGGCCGCGTTCGTGCTCTACTTCCTGGTGCGCCGGGACTATCGCGCCGCGGTCACGGCCGCGGTCACCGGCGCGGTGGCGACCGCGCTCAGCTTCGCGATCCTGCCCAAGGAATCGGTCAACTACTGGTTCGGCGGACTCGGCAATGTCTCCGGACTCAGCGGCTCCTCCTTCCATACCAACCAGTCGATCCAGGCCGTGCTGGCCCGCTTCGGCGTGGAGAAGCCGCTGTTCACCGTGCTGTGGCTGGTGCTGAGCGCGGCGCTGCTGGTGCTGGTGGTCCCGGCCATGCGCCAAGCCGCCGAGGTGCCCGCGCTCGCACTGTCGATCAACGCCGTCTTCACGCTGCTGGTATCGCCGATCTCCTGGTCGCACCACTGGGTGATGATCGCGCCGGCGCTGTTCGCGATGATCTGTTACGCGACGGCACTGCCGCGCGGTCGAGCGATCGGCTGGTATGTGGCAATCGTGCTCACCGCGGCGGCCTTCGTCTACGGGCCGCAGAATTGGCTGCCCGGCGATAATCGCCGCGAATTGGCTTGGACGCCTTGGCAACACGTGTGGGGCAACACCTACGTGTGGTTGAGCGTGTTGCTGGTGGTCGCGTACCTGGTGTCCAGCAGGCGGGCGAAGTCGCAAGTGGGCGAAGGTGATTCCGCGCCGAAGGACATCGATCTGGTCGATCTGGCAGGTCCTCGCCCGGCAGCCTGACCGTTTCTGGAATGCTGGGCTTTTGGACGGAGGTGCCGCGTGGTCGCGATAGACATCGAACGGAATCCGAAGTCGGGCTGGCCGCTGACGCCCCTGCGTGCGGTGCACGCGCGCGGGCTCGGCGGGGTACCGCCGACGGCTTTGGTGCTGATCGGGATCGTCAGCGTGCAGGTCGGCGCGGCGCTGGCCAAACAGCTGTTCACCGCCACCGGAGCCGCTGGCGCGGTCACACTGCGGCTGTTCTTCGCCGGGGTGGTGCTGTTGGTCGTGTGGCGGTCCTCGCTGCGAATCGAGCGGCGCGCGCTACCGGTCGTGCTCGCCTACGGCACCGTGCTCGCCGCCATGAATCTGTGCTTCTATCAGGCCATCGACCGGATTCCGCTCGGCATGGCGGTCACCCTTGAATTCCTGGGGCCGCTCACCGTCGCGCTGGTGGGCTCACGGCGATGGACCGATCCGGTGTGGGCGGTGCTCGCCGGTGGCGGCGTGCTGCTGCTGACCAAGGCGGGCGGCGATGTCGGCTGGTCGGGAGTGTTGTTCGCGCTGGCCGCGGGGGCCCTGTGGGCGAGCTACATTCTGCTGAGCGCCGCACTCGGTGACCGGACCAGCGGCGGCGGCGGATTGGCCATCGCGATGGCTTTCGGCGGTGTGCTCATGGTCCCGGTCGGCATTGCCGACGCGGGGGCGACGCTGTTCCAGCCCTCGGTCCTCGCCGCCGGTTTCGCGGTCGCGATGCTGTCGTCGGTGCTGCCGTATTCGGTGGAACTCGAAGCGCTGCGGCGCATTCCACCGCGCGTCTTCGGCGTGCTGATGAGCATGGAACCGGCGGCCGCCGCACTCGCCGGACTGATCGTGCTCGGCCAGATCATGCATGCGGCGCAGTGGGCGGGGGTCATCTGTGTGGTGGCGGCCTCCATCGGCGCGACCCGCACAGCGCGGCGGAAATAGTCAGCAGCCAGCACTTCCTGGCGCGAAGACCGGGATTTCGCACCACCACGGCTTGATCACCGGAGGTGTCGCCGGTGCCCCCGCGACGATCCAGTCGCCCTGGACGGAAACCTCACGGCGCGACAGCGGTTCGTTGGCGGGGCCGGTGGCGACGGAGCCGTCGAGATTGAATCTGCTGCCGTGACAAGGACAGTTGATGGTGCCGCCCACGATTTCGTTGAGCGCACAGCCCTGATGCGTACAGACCACCGAGAAGCCCTGGTAATTACCGGGATTCGGTTGTGTCACCACGGTGTCGCCGAGGATGAGGCCGGAGCCGACCGGTACGTCGGAGGCGCGGGCGAGGGCGTTCTCCGGTGCGCCCTCCTCGACTTGCGGCGCCGGTGCGGTTTGCTCCTGGACCTCTTGCCGCGTGGCGGGTAGCGGTGCGAAGGCGCCCGCGACGATCCATTCGCCCTGCACCGTGATGGTGCGCGCGGCGAGTGGTCGGGTGGCCGGACCGGTGGCGACGGAGCCGTCGAGATTGAATCTGCTGCCGTGACAAGGGCAATTTATGGTGCGGCCCGCGATTTCGTTGAGCGCACAGCCCTGATGTGTGCAGATCACCGAAAAGGCCTGGTAATTACCGGGACTCGGCTGGGTGACGACCGTATCGCCCAGTAGCACCCCGGAACCGACCGGTACGTCGGCGGTGCGGGTGAGCGTAGTACCTGGCACAGGCTCCGGACCGGCCTGCACTTCGGTCGGGGGAGGCGGCGGTGCGGCGGACGGTGCGGCGGCGACCGAACTCGAGGACCTCGGCACTGCGGTGGAAGTAGCCTGGCTCGAGGAGTTTTCGCTCGTCGAGCAGGCCGCGACAACTGCCGCGGCGCCTGCTCCGATGACGATTGTTCGACGGTTGACGTTTTCGACGCTCATCGTGACCTCGGCATTTGTCGGCTCGTTGTTGTAGGTGTTACGAGGTAGCCGCAGATTCGGTTCGAGGTCGTTTCGGATTCTTGCCGAAGTTGGCGCTGCCTACCGCCCGGGTGAGACTGGAACCGGACGGGGCAGCCACCGGCCATTGAACTCAACAGTTCTGAGACCAGAGCCAGGTGTTCGATGAGACTCTCCTGAGAAAACCGGGCGGCGCTACCCGTAAGCGCGCCGTGCGACCCGTAGGCTGGGATGATGCGGGCGATTGCGTTCTACGAATTCGGCGGTCCGGACGTACTGCAGGTCGTCGACATCCCGATCCCAGAACCGGGGCCGGGCCAGGTACGAGTCGCGGTGCGGACCACCGCGGTCAATCCGGCGGACTGGAAGATCCGTTCCGGCGCATTGTCTTTCGGCGAACCGGTGTTTCCGCAATATCCTGGCGGTGAGATCGCGGGTGTGGTCGATGCGGTCGGTCCCGATGTCACCGGCGTCGCGGTCGGCGACGAGGTACTCGGCTGGGCGGTCGCGGCATACGCCGAATACACCCTCAGCAATGCCGTTGCGAAGAAACCCGAGGAATTGTCCTGGCCGGATGCCGCATCGCTCCCGGTGGCGGTATCGACGGCGGATAAGTCATTGGCGGCGCTGAAAATTCAGCCGGGGGAAACACTGTTGGTCAACGGCGCGTCCGGTGCGGTGGGGTCGATGGCGGTGCAGCTGGCCGCGGCCGAGGGCGCTACCGTGATCGGCACCGCATCCGCGGCCAATCAGGATATTGTGCGCGGACTCGGTGCCATCCCGACCACCTACGGCGCTGGGTTGGTCGAGCGCGTGCGCGAACTGGCGCCCAATGGCATCGACGCGGTCTTCGACGCCGCCGGATACGGTGTGCTGCCCGCCGCGATCGAATTGCGCGGCGGCACCGATCGCATCGTGACGATCGTCGATCCGACGGCCCGCGAACTCGGCATCACGTTCCTCACCGGTAGCGGGGCCCAGCGACCCACCGAACTCCTCCAGGAGGTCGCCGAACGTGTCGCCAGCGGTGCGTTCCGGCTGCCGGGCCCGGCGCGGACCTTCCTGCTCGAGCGCGCGGCGGCCGCGCAGGAGGAGAGCGAAAAGGGTCGTGGCCCAGGCAAGGTCGTCCTCAACGTGAGCTGACTCCACCCCGGAAACGCCTTGTTGCGAACGACAACCGGCGTACCATCTTTTCTTGCCGTGTGCCGATAGGAGCCGCGGCAAGGAGGATGACGGGCGATGGTCGGTAGCCCATCGGCTGACCGAACGGGCCGCGGTGTGCTCGATGCCGGTTTCCAGATCCTGGAGGCCATTTCGGCGGCGCCGGAGGGCTGTGGGCTCTCGCAGCTGGCCCGCACCACCGGATTGGCGAAGACCACCGCATATCGGCTGGCCGAACAGTTGGTGGCGCTCGGTGCCGTACAGCGGGTGGAGCAGCGGTACTTCGTCGGCGAGCGGATGGCGGAACTCGGGCGGCATTGGCAGGCCGCGCCGATCCTGCGCCGGGCGGCACAACGACCGGCCCGGGTATTGTCCGCGTTGACGAATTCCACTGTCGCGGTGTGCATTCTGGATGCGGGCGAGGTGCGGATGGTCTCGGGGATCAAGGGTGCCGAGTTCTTTGTCAGCAGCACCGCGGATCCGGAGCTGGTCTATCGCACTGCGCTGGCGCAGGTGCTGTTCGCGGGACGCGCCGACAACACCGTCCCGCCACCGACCTATTCGGCTGCGGAATGGCAGCGCGTCTGCTCCGGAATCGTCGATGCCGGAATGGTTTCCGTTGATCATCACAAGTTGATCGCCGGGATCTGTTGTGCCGCAGCGGCTATCCGACAGCCGGGCATGTGCGATGCGGCGGCGATCGGCTGTATCTCACTGTCCCAACAGTTTCCGCCGAATTTGCCCGGCCTGGTCGCACATACCGCCCGCGAAATCGAGAAGAATCTTCGCTGATCGGTTCGTTCAGTGGACCGGCCCGTTTTGCACACTCCAAGCGGGAATCAGGATAGATGGGCTGTCGAACGCTGTGAGTAAGGGCCGATCCACCGATGCAAGACTCCGATCTCTGGGGCCACCGCTACGTCTCCTCATCCGTCACCGAGAACGGCTGGCCGCGATTCCTGGTCGGCGGCACCCGGATCACCCTGTGGTTCGTCGACGAAACCCGCCGCCTGTCCGCACACGCGGGTGCCAATACCGTGATGTTCGAGGTGGATCCCGACAGCGGCGTCCTGAAAACCCGATCCCCGTTCTCCACCGTGCTGTCCTACCCACCGGAATTCGCCGATCAGGACTCCTGGCTCACCGAATTCCTGCTCCTCGCGCCCACCTGGACCACCACCGGCGACGGCACCCTCATCCTCAGCGACGAGCGGATCAGGATCGAGCTGGAACAGACCGCCGACTGCCCCTGACGCCTACGTCACCGGAATGAGAAAGCTTTCGACGATCCGGCGCACCTTGGGCACCGCATCGGCTTCACCGAGGCGCAGTTCGGTATTGGCGGCGCAGAGGACGGCGTCGATCTGGAAGGCGGCGAGATCGGTGTCCAGTTCGGCGATTTCACCCGCATCGACGGCATACCGGAGTTCGCCGGCGATGGTCGCGAGCCAGTCCCGCTGATCACGCACCAGGGCATCGCGCACCGGACCGGGACGGCTGTCGAACTCGGCCATATTGGCGACCCGATAGCAGCCGCCCGCGAACAGCGGTGTCTGCGCGTAGACGATCCAGAGTTCGATCAGGGCGCGAAGTCGTCGCACACCATGGGGTTGCGCGCGGGCGGGCCGGACGACGGCATCGATGAACATATCGCGGGCGAAATCGAGCGCCGCGAGTTGCAGCGTCTCCTTGGTCTTGAACAGGGTCTGCACACCCGCCTTGCTGAGCCCGGTATCGGTGGCCAGCTTGCCGAAGCTCAAACCCTCGAGACCGTCGAGGGAGGCGGTGTCGACCGCCTGGCGCAATACGAGCTGGCGACTCCGGGCACCGCGCAGCAGGCGCTTGTCCTCGGTCGTGCGGGCACTGGTCATGTGTAAAGAGTACGTCCGACCGTATGGTTAAGCAAGGGGCGCCACCATCGCTCGCAGTAGATCGCGCAGGGTCTGCTGCTGGGCGGCGGTGAGCGAGGTCAGCGGCGACTGTGCGCCGAGCAGGTCGAGCGCCTCGGCGCGGCGCCGCTCCCCGGCCGCCGTCAGCACGATCTGCTTGGCCCGGCGATCGGTCGGATGTGGTTGTCGGCGAACCAGATCCTGTTGTTCGAGGCGATCCAGCACGAAGGTCGCATTCGACGGCTCACACGACATCCTGGTGGCCAACTCGCGCGCGGTAATCGGATCCGAGAGTTCGCGCAGGGCGATGACCTGCGACGGGGTCATATCCAACGTCTCGGCGACGCGGCGAACGTGCACGTCGAGGCGGTGGGTGAACTGATGTACCAGCTTGCAGACATCCCGATCGATTTCGGTATCGACGGCGAGATTCGGTGACGCCTGCTCCTTCATTCCGCCGAGTCTAGTGCCATGCTTCGAACTGTGATAGTTCTAGTTCAAATCATTTGAGTTGTAACTATCTGGAGTGGATGTATGCGCCCTGCTGTCTTCGCGCTCATGCTGGTGGTCTTCAGCCTGACCACCGGGGAATTCGTAATCGCCGGAATCCTGCCCGAGGTGGCCGATGGTCTCGCGGTGTCGGTGCCCGCCGCGGGTCTGCTGGTGAGCGCCTATGCGCTCGGCATGATCGTCGGCGGGCCGGTGGTGACCGTGGCGACGGCGCGGCTGCCGCGCAAACCGCTGGTGGTCGGTTTGGTCGCGGTGGCGGTCGTCGCGAATCTGGGTTCGGCTCTCGCACCGAACTATTCGACCGTGCTGCTCGCCAGATTCGCCGCTGGCCTCGTGGTGGCAACGTTTTTCGCCGTCGCCATCGCGACGGTCGTCTCGACGGCCGAACCCGGCCGCGAGGCGTCCGCGGTAGCGCAGGTGGCGCTCGGCATGAATCTGGGCATTGTCGGCGGCACCCCGATCGGCGCGGCCATCGGCCAATCTTTCGGCTGGCGTGCGACATTCGTCTCGGTCGCGGTGTGCGCGTCCGTCGCGCTACTGCTTGTGCTGCGCTTCCTGCCTACGATGCCCGCGCCGTCGAGCGGATCGGTGCGCGGGGAGTTGCGCGTATTCGCCGATCGCCGAGTGCAATTGGCGATCGGGCTGACCGCGCTGGGCAATGTCGGTGTGGTAACGGTGTTTACGTACTTCACCCCACTGCTCACCGAGGTGAGCGGCTTCGCGGCAGGTGTGGTGCCGGTGCTGCTGCTGGTGTACGGCGCGGGCGCGGTGCTCGGCAATTATCTCGGTGGACGGTTGGCCGATAAGGCGCTGATGCCATCGCTGGCGGGTCTGCTCGTCGCCCTCGCGGGCGCGCTGGCGCTGCTCTGGGCCATCGCCGAAATTCAATTGATCACGGTGGCACTGGTTTTCGTGCTCGGTGTACTGGCTTTCGCGATCATTCCCGGTATGCAGATCCGAGTCGTGACCGCCGCGGGTGCGGCACCCACGCTGGCCGTCGCGGTCAATGCCGCCGGATTCCAACTCGCCGCCGCATTCGCGGGCCGCATCGGCGGTTGGGCCATCGATGACGGACCGGGACTGCGTTCGATCTATCCGATAGCCGCCGTGCTCACCGTCTCGGCCGTGGTGCTTGCGCTGTACATGCTGCGTCGTGATCGCAAGCCCGCGTTGGAATCAAGCTGACCGGTATTCCATTGAATCCGATTGCTGCACAATCTGTCTCGAGTTGAGCCGCTATTATCTGGCTAGGCGCTTACCAGCGTCGCCGATATCAGAAGAGGGGTACGACTGTGAGCATGATTCTCGCCGCGGCACATGACACGTATGGAGCAGTCCTGGCCCAACTCGGTAACCCGACACCGGAGGCGCCGCCCCTCGCGGACAAGATCCTGCAGATGGTGCGCTATTTCACCTGGTTCATTCTGCTGGCGGGCATTACCGCCATCACCTACGCGGGCGGACGGTTCGCCTGGGAGAAGTGGTCCGGTGGTGGCCTGCAATCGCCGAAGATGGTGGCGGGAGCCATGATCGGCGGCGTCGTCGCGACCAGCGCGGGCACCATCATGAATGCCGTGATCGGCACCTAGGAACGCCATTTGATGGAGCAACCCATGCTCGGCCGGTGCGGCTCGGGCACGGGTGCTCCGGTGAGTACCGCCTCGACCGCGGCGCGTAATTCGTTGCCGGTCACCGGTTTACCGTTGCCCGGGGTGGATTCGTCGAAGGCGCCGCGGTAGGCGAGTTCCAGGCGTGCGTCGTAGAGGAAGAAGTCCGGCGTGCAGGCGGCCCGGAAGGCTCGACCCACCTGCTGCGTTTCGTCGATCAGGTAGGGGAACTTCCAACCGGCGCGATCGGCTTGTGCCCGTAGGTGTTCCGGCGCGTCATCCGGGTAGGCGTCGGCATCGTTGGCGCAGATCGCGACCGTCGGGATGGTCAATGTGCCGAGTACCTCGCCGAGCTTCGCCTCGAGGTGCCGCACATACGGGCAGTGGTTACAGGCGAAGATGACCAGTAGTCCTTGCCCGTCCGCGTAGTCGGCGCGGGCGTGCAGGTGACCGTCGAGATCGGGCAGGCTGAAGTCCGGAGCGGGCGTTCCGATCGGGACCATCAGGGATTGGACCGACATGAGGTGCCTCCATCCGAGTCGATATCGAGCGTAGTGCGTTTACCGCACCAGATCCGCCGGATCGGTATTGGCACCGCACAAGACGACGCAGACTCGCTCACCGGGCTCGGGGCGATACGCATTGGTGGTCAGCGCCGCGAGGGCAGTTGCGGCAGCATGCTCCACGGCAAGGCGGCGGTCCTGCCACAGCGCCATGCGGGCCGCGATGATGTCGGCGTCGGGGACGAGCACCGAGGTCACGTCATAGTTCTGCGCCGCATGCAGTGCCAGTTCGGTGGCGCGGCGGGCACCGAGGGAATCGGCGGCGACCGAATCGACCGGCGCGTCGACGATCCGTCCGGCCTGGATCGCATCGTGCAGTGCTCGGCAGCGTTGCGGCTCCACCGCGATCGTCCGGACGCCGAAGTGGCCCGCGGCCGTGGCGACCCCGGCGAACAGACCGCCGCCACCGACCGCGACGACAACGGTGTCCAGCCGGGGGAGCAGATGGTGGATCTCCACCATCAGGGTGCCCGCCCCGGCGGCTATGTACGGGTTGTCGTAAGCGTGCGATAGCAAAGCGCCACTGGTATCGGCGAATTCGCGACAGGCGACCAGTGCATCGGCGTATTCGGTGCCGACCAGGCGCACATCAGCGCCGTAGCCGCGCAGCCGCTCGATCTTCACCATCGGCGCGGTGGTCGGCAGGAATACCGTCGCCCGTACGTTCTGTTCGCGGGCCGCCCACGCACACGCGAGTCCGGCGTTGCCGCCGGATGCGATGGTCACGCCCGCGTCCGGCAGTGTCCCGGCGTCCTGGTGCGCCTGGATGAAGTTTCGGGCGCCACGGGCCTTGAAAGAACCGGTGTGCTGCATGAATTCCAATGCCAGCCACAGCTCACCGGATGCGTCCCCGCGGGCGATGGCGACCGGACGCACGTGCCCGGTGATCCGATCGGCGGCGGCCTTCACATCGCTGTAGCTCAACTCCATTCGCGCTCCTGTCCTCGACAATGACGCTATCGGAGATTTTCGATATCCGTCGAGTCCTCTTATTTGCTAACAAATTGCCGATTTTCTCGCCATGTAGTCTGCGTCCATCTGGAAGTTGTAGTCATGCTCTGTCGAAGAGAGGTTGACCTGTGAAACTGATCTGGATGACGGTGACGGCCGCACTTGCCGTCGCCGTGGCGGGCTGCTCCGATGACAAGTCCACGACGACCGCGTCGAGTTCGTCGGTACCACCGGAAACGAGTTCGGTGAGTGCGACGCCGATCGAAAACGAGGAGCCGGGCGACGGCGTGCGGATTCCATTGGGGGAGACCAAGAACGTGCCGATTCCCGCCGATGCCGTGATGGATATCAAGGTGCCCGTCGACTGGGGCGCGGCGAGCGCGAGCCTACGCTGCACGGTAACCGACAGCACCGGCCGCAACGAAGATCTTCGTTCCACCAATACGAGAAAACAGGAAACAATCGGCGGAAAAGAGTGGATGACGCTGTGGACCTTTTCCTCGCCCGCGGGGGCGGAGGTCACCGTCGGATGCAAGGATCCGGAGTCGAAAATCGCAGCGGGCGATGATCACCTGATCAGGGTCGTCCCGCGCGGCATCACCCCGCGCTGAATCGCTGTGACGCGGGCACCCAGCCCGCCGCCCGAGCCTGCGGTATGCCGCCGCGATTGTCGACGGAGTAGATGATCTCCACCGATCCGCCCGCCAGCGCACGCGAACTCTCGAGGGTCAGCCCGGTATCGATATTCAGCGCTTCGGTAAGCCGCATGCCGCCGCCGACGAAGAAGGGCAGCACGACCAATTCGAGTTTGTCCAATGCGCCTATCGCGCGGAAGCTTTCGATGGTGCGTGGACCGCCGATCAAATGGACGTCACCACCATGATTCGCCGTGCGCAGCTGCTCGAGCAGGCGCGCCGGATCGCTGTCCACGGTGACGTGGTCGGGGGTGCCCGCGGGACGCTGCGATGCGAGCACGAACACCTGCAGTGTCGGCCACGGCCAGCGGTCATTTGTCAGCGCTGGCGCGAAGGTGGTGTGCCCCATGAGCGCGGCCTCGCAGGTCGCGACGAATTCCGGAATGCCGTGGCTTTGGCCGGGTACGTAGGCCGGATCGACCACCTGTGGTGGCCACCCGTTGGGGGTGCTGATGTAGCCATCGGCGCTCATGCACAGGCGGGAACGGATTTGCATTCGACGTGCCTCCTTGGGTCTGCTGAATAGGACGACCCGTACGTCGAGAATTCATCGGCGATCGCTGACTACTCCCGTAGGCGCACCGTATCCCGGATTGCGGTCACTTCGTGCCGGAGGAGCAGCCGCGGTGGCTGGCCGATCGGCTGCTGACCTTCCTCGGCGGAGGCTCGCGGCGACGCGGGTAGCCTCGGATTCGTGGCAGAGGTGGTGCCGGGATATCGGGAGCGGCCGTCGCGGCTCCCGGGTGCCGTGGTGTGGACGAATACCATCGCCACCGGGGTCGCGGCACTACCGGTGTTGCCCGATGGCTGTATGGATCTGCTGTGGAATAACGGCAGGTTGCTGGTCGCCGGACCGGATACCCGGGCGTACCTGGCCGACGGTGCGGCGGGAACCCGATGGATCGGGATTCGATTCGCACCAGGCAGTGCGCCTGCGCTGCTCGGCGTACCCGCGCACGAATTACGTGACAGACGCGTGGAATTGGCGGATCTGTGGCCCGCGGCCGAGGCGCGGCGGCTCGCCGAACAGGTCGGTGCGGCAGCGGATCGGACCGACGCACTGGAGGCGATCGCAGTGCGCCGGGCCTGCGACACCGAACCGCCCGACCCGGTATTGCGGCGGATCGTCGCCGCGCTGGATGCCGGATGGTCGGTCGCGGCGACCGCCGAGGCAGCGGGGCTCGGTGCCCGAGTGCTGCATCGACGTTCGCTGGCGGCCTTCGGCTATGGACCCAAGACATTGGCGCGAATCCTGCGGCTACAGCGGGCGCTCGCGCTGGCCCGCGGCGGAGTACCGCTCGCGGACACCGCCTTTCGCACCGGATTCGCCGATCAGGCCCACCTCGCCCGCGACGTGCGCGAACTGGCCGGGATGCCGTTGAGCGAGTTGCTCACCCGCTCCTGACGACGGCTCATTCGGACAGCGGGGCGTACAGATCGACGCTATTGCCGTCCGGATCCAGGATCGTCGCGTAGCGCTGGCCCCAGAAGGCGTCCCATGGCTTCAGTTCGCCGCGGTATCCGGCATCGATGAGTTCGCTGTAGACCGCGTCGACCTCGGCGGGGTTCGCGCACTGGAATGCCAGCCCGAGCCGACCCGCCGACGTCGGCGGCTGCCAGCCGGAGTGGAACGACTCGATCACGGCCTCGGTATCCAGTGTCAGGCGCATACCGCCGGGCAGCGCGGCCTCCATATGCCCGTCATCCGCCTCCGGGAATTCGAGACCCAGGCGTCGGTAGAAGGCGAGCGAGGCGGCCATATCGCTGACGACAATGCCGATGACATTGAGTTGTGGAGTCATATCCGCAGCGTATGCCGCACTTCGGCAGGCGTCTTGAATAAATCGGACTCAGCAGGCGGTGGCCGGGATAAGTTCCGCGATGAGGTTTTCCACCAGGATGCGGATCCGGTCGCGGATCGAGCGCACGATGGCGATGTCCTCACCGGTCGCATCGGGCAGCATCCAATCGCGGTAGCTGATTCCGGGGAAGAACGGGCACACGTCACCGCAGCCCATAGTGACGACGACATCGGACATGGCCACCGCGTCCACGGTCAACGGCTTCGGCGCATGCGCCGAGATATCGATATCGAGTTCGGCCATGACCGCGACGGCGGCCGGATTGACGGTGTCGGCGGGCGCGCTTCCTGCGGAGTGCACATCGATGCGGTCACCGGCGAGCACATCGAGGAATCCGGCGGCCATTTGCGACCGGCCCGCATTGTGGACACAGACGAACAGCACGCTGGGCTTGTGAGCCATGTGCGGGAATACCTTTCAGGCTGGTGCATGGTTCTGGGCGCAATGTCGGGATTGTCGGGCATCGGCTGCACCGGTCTGCGTCGTAGGGTGCGTGATACGTATACCAGGACGGGCGGAATATGTTTCGCGATGAGGGGGGCGACTTTGTCCGCCAAGGCATCTCGAGGCCGGTCGCTCGAGAGTCGTTGCCGCACGCGGATATCGGCAGAGAAGAAACCGGTCGGTCAGGAATTCGGCATTTTGCCTGGATACGACGTGGCCCGCGGTGCCGGAGCGGCAACCGCGGGCCGGGCACGCGCGCGATGGATCACATGGGACGCAGATTGATCACTTTGCGCAGCCGCGCGCGATCGCGCTCGAGCCGCCGCGCCTCGTATGCGATCGGGAAGTAGCACACCCGCTCGGGCAGCAGCGGCACCATCCGAGCGATCAACCAGCCCAACGCCTTCAGCTTGCGCTCGTCGGAGTCCGACCACGTCAGGCCGAGCTTGCGCCGGGCCGCTTCGGGGGTGGTGCCGACGGTGACGAAGTACTGCAGTCGACCGACCGGCGCGACCATGCGCTTCCAGGCCGGACGCAATGCGCGCGGCAATCGCTCGGGCGGCGCGATCGACCGGATCACCCGCAGGTAGTCGTGCGCGGTACCGGTGTCCTGCAGGTGGTTCTCCACCATATCGGTGAAGAATTTCTCGAATTCGGTGTAGTTAGCCGGAATCTCCTTGGGCGGCACCAGGAAATTGCGCATGAGCTGCACCGTTTCCTGGTAGTACGCCTCCTTCTCGGCCAGTGTGAGCGGGCGGCGTGCGAAATATTCGGCGTTCTCGGTGAAGGCGAAGGTGCCGGTGTGCAGCACCCAGGCCCACGGTCCGGAGGCCAGCGCCTTGTGCCCGACGCCGTCGGGGGTGGTGGTGTTGAGCGAGGCGTGCATCGTGCGCAGGCGATCGGCTTCGGCGATCGCCTCGTCGCCGCCGTAGACCCACATCATCACCGAACCGATGCTGCGCACGGCGCGTCCGAGCGGGTCGGTGCGGAAGGTCGAGTGTTCGTCGACCACGGCGGCAATGGTCGGCTCCATGGTCTGCAGCAGGAATGCGGAGCCTGCGGTGAGGGAGAAGGTGATCAAGCCGGTCTCGTCCCACATTCGAGTACCCGGTGCGAACGGGCGGCGCTCCGGTGCGGTGCGCGAATCGGCATCGAGTGCGGCGGCGGTCATTGTGATCTCCCTTGATCAGCCATCCAAAGAGCTTGAGAGATTTAGTGTAACAATCTCTCATGAATCTCGGTGGGTCCGGCTTCGACCGGCCGCCACGCCTGGCCGCCGATAACGCGTCCCCCTAGGCTGAATCGATGTGACGACCGACTGGCGCAAACGGGACGGGCGGATCGGGGTGCTCACCGGCGCGGGCATCTCCACCGATTCCGGCATCCCCGATTTCCGCGGCCCCCGCGGCGTGTGGACGAAAGACCCCATCGCCGAACTGTTGTCGACCTACGACGCCTACCTCGCCGATCCGGAGCTGCGTAAACGCTCCTGGCTGGCCCGCCGCGACAATCCGGCCTGGCAGGCCCAACCCAATGCCGCGCACACCGCGCTGGCCGATCTGGAGCGGGCCGGACGCACCATCGCGATCATCACCCAGAACATCGACCGGTTGCACCAGCGCGCCGGATCCTCATCCGGTCGGGTGATCGAAATTCACGGCAATATGTTCGAAGTCGTCTGTGTCGGTTGCGAATACCAGACGAGCATGGCCGCCACTCTGGCGCGCGTGGCGGCGGGCGAGGCCGATCCGCCCTGTCCGGCCTGCGGCGGCATCCTGAAATCCGCGACCATCATGTTCGGCCAGCAAATGGATCCCCGCACCATGACCAAGGCCGCGCTGACCGCGGAGACCAGCGATATCTTCCTCGCCGTCGGTTCGTCGCTGCAGGTCGAGCCTGCCGCATCGATGTGCGCGATCGCGGTCGAGGGCGGCGCGGATCTGGTCATCGTCAATGCCGAACCGACGCCTTACGACAGCATCGCCACCGAGGTCATCCGCGAACCCATCGGCACCGCCCTCCCGCGCTTGGTCGCCGAAATACTGGCGAGTTGACTGCGCGACTACGCCACGACGGAGCGAGTCTTACGAGCGAGGAGTTCGCGGCCCGTCTCGCGTCCGAGTCGTCGAAGCGCATGCGACGAAGCCCGTCCAAGCCTCTCCCCGCCCCTGCGGAGCGAGTCTTACGAGCGACCGTTCGCGGCCTGTCTCGCGT
>NZ_BDAZ01000017.1 GCF_001612725.1 Nocardia anaemiae NBRC 100462
CGCCCGACCCAGCACCCGCAGAACCAGACCCGGAATCCGGCGAGCCCGACCCACTGCCCACCGACCCGGACCCGCCGCCCGCAGAACCAGATCCAGCGCCCCGCGAACCAGACCCCGGATCCGCAGAACCAGACCCACCGCTCACCGACCCAGACCCGGCATCCGCCGAACGGGATCCACCACCCCGCGAAAGCGGTTGCGGCGCTTCGGCTTCAGACCCCGCTTGCGCACCGGACTCGGGCACGCCAGGCCCAGACGACCCCGAATCCGGATCGGGCCCAGTCCGCCCCGCGTCGTCTCCCGCCCCCCGACCTCCCGTACTCAACGATCACATCGCTCGGTCGTCGAAACCACTACCGCTCCTCGAATCCGGACAAATCTCCCCGCGCGGGCTCCCAGCTTTCCACAACAACGTCGACCCGACCAGGAGTATCGCCAGAACGCAGAAGATCCAGCAACATTTCGCACGCGGGCCGCGGACCTTCGGCCACCACATGCACCCGACCATCACGCGCATTGGTGGCGTGTCCGACCAGGCCGAGCGCCAGCGCACGCGAGCGCGTCCACCACCGGAAGCCGACGCCCTGCACGTAGCCGTGCACCCATGCGCTGAGCCGAACCGTTTCCGGCATCACGCGTCGATGGCGTCGATATCGAAGGTGAGCGTGACCTTGGCACCGGCCTTCAGCGTCCGGCCGACGGTGCAGACCTTGTCGATGGCGCGCTGCACCGTGACCAGCAGTCGCTCGCGGGCCTGCTCGTCCAATTCGCTGAGGTCGAGCTCGAACACCTCGTCGAGTTGCGGGTACACCTCGTTCTCGCGGTCGGCGTCGCCGGAGACGCGGATGGTCGCGTCGAAGCTGTCGCCGAGCTTGCGTGAGAGCGGGAAGTCCGCGCTCAGTCCGGAGCAGCCCGCCAAGGCGATTTTCAGCAGCTCACCGGGGGTGAAGGCCCCCGGTACGCCCTGCGACGCGATCAATACCTCGGCACCGCGCGAGCTGCGGCCGGTGTACGCCCTGGTCCCGGTGCGCTCGACCCACAGGGTGGTCGGCTCGGTCACGGCGGTGGTCGGGGTCGCGGATGCGGTGGTCTGGTCAGCCATGGTCTGATCCTGCCATTCTCGAAAGGGAACACTCATCCCCGGCAACGCCGCGCGAGCGCGAGCCCTTCCGTGAACGGCCACCCCGACCGGTGATCTCCGAGACATCACTCCTGGAAGCGGTATCCCATACCGGCCTCGGTCAGCAGATGCTTCGGATTCGACGGGTCGATCTCGAGCTTCCGCCGCAACTGCGCGAGATACACCCGCAGATAATGCGTTTCGGTGGCATACGACGGCCCCCACACCTCACGCAGCAGCTCGCGCCGCCCGACCAGTTTGCCGCGGTTGCGCACCAGCATTTCGAGCATCCCCCACTCGGTCGGGGTCAGATGAACCGGTTCACCGTTCCTGGTCACCTTCTTCGCGCTGAGGTCGACGGTGAACGAGGACGTCACCACCACCGGATCCGAGGCATCGGTATCGGTCGCGCCGCGGCGGACCGCGGCCCGCAGCCGGGCGAGCAGCTCATCCATGCCGAACGGCTTGGTGACATAGTCGTCCGCGCCCGCGTCCAGCGCTTCCACTTTGTCGGTCGAATCGGTGCGTGCCGAGAGCACGATCACCGGTGTCGCCGTCCAGCCGCGTAGCCCGGCCAGTACCTCGATGCCGTCCATATCGGGCAGGCCCAGATCCAGGATGACCACATCGGGATGCTTATCGGCCGCCGCGCGCAATGCCGCCGCGCCGGTACCCGCGGTGATCACCTCATAGCCGCGCACCGACAAATTGATGCGCAGTGCCCGGACGATCTGCGGTTCGTCATCGACCACAAGCACCTTGGTCGAGGGCGCTTGCTGCTGTTTGTCGGTCATCACGACTTCCTGTGCGGTCCGCGGTGTCGTTGTGCTCATCATCGGCTGCTCACCCCGGTTTCATCGGCAGGCAGGTCCACGATCATCGTCAATCCTCCGCCCGGTGTCGGTTCGGCATGCACGGTGCCGCCCATCGCCTCGACGAATCCGCGCACCACGGAAAGGCCGAGCCCGACCCCCGTGGTGTTGTCACGATCGCCGAGCCGCTGGAACGGTTCGAATAATTGCTCCTCGGTGCCCGGTGGGACACCGGGTCCGACATCGATCACGGCTATCGACACGCGATCGCCGTCGTGTTCCGCGGTGACCCGCACCGGTGTATCGCGGGTCGAATGCCGCAGCGCGTTATCGATCAAATTGGCCAGCACCCGTTCCAGCAGGCCGCTGTCCGCCCGCACCGAAACCTCGCCGACCTCGACCTTCACCCGATCCATCGCCGCCCGCCGCAGCCCGCGCGCGCCCATCCCGACGCTCACCAGCGCCTGATGCACGACCTCGTCCATGTACACCCGACGGAACTGCGGCTGCACCACACCGACCGCCAGACGCGAAGAGTCGAGCAGATTGCCGACCAGCGCGGTCAGCTGATCCACCGATTCCTCGATGGTCTCCAGCAATTCGACGGTGTCCTCGGGCGAGAACTCGATGTCGTCGCTGCGCAGACTGGAAACCGCGGCCTTGGCACCGGCCAGCGGTGTGCGTAGATCGTGGCTCACCGCGGACAGCAGCGCCCGGCGCAACCGGTCGGCCTCGAGCAGGGCCGCGGCGGCGCTGGCCTCCTCGGCCAACCGGGACTGACGGACCAGCCCGGCCGCCTGATTCGCGACCGCGTTGAGCACCGGACGGTCGGTCGCGGCGAGTGGACGTCCCGCCAACAGCAGCCAGCTCGTCGCATCGCCCGCCTGGATAGCGGTTTCGGCCTCGGACGCCCGCTGCGGCGGATTCGTGCCGACCGCCGCTATCACCTCGTCACCGCACTGCATGCTGACCGCGCGCAGCCCATAGGTTTCGCGGACCTGTTCGAGCAGATTGGGCAGATCCGCACCATGCAGCACGGCACCGGCGAACAGGGTCAGCAATTCGGCCTGCTGAGAGGCCCTGCGCGCCTGACGGCTCTGTTTCGCGGCCACATCGACCAGCGCCGCGACCGCCACCGCCACGATCAGCAACACCACCACCGTGATGAAGCTGTCCGGTTCGGCGATGGTCAGGCTGTAGCGTGGTTCGACGAAGAACCAGTTCAAAAGCATGCCCGACAGCAGCGCCGAAAGTGCCGCTGGCACAATGCCACCCAGCAAGGCCACCGCGACGACGCCGATGAAGAACACCGCGCTGAGACCGCCGAGCTCGAGATAGCCGTCCAGGAACGAACAGATCACCGAGACCGCCGCGGGCACCAGCACCGCCGCGAGCCAGGCCCGGATCGGCTGACGCGGCATCACCGAATAACGACGCAGCCCTCGGTTGGCCTCCTCATGAGTGACCATATGCACGTCGATCTTCCCGGAAGCCTGCACCACGGCCGAGCCGATGCCCTCGTCGAGCATGCGCGCCCAGCGTGAGCGGCGGGAGGTGCCGAGCACCAGTTGGGTCGCGTTCACTTCGCGGGCGAACTCCAGCAGCGTATTCGGCACATCATCACCGGTGACCGTGTGCAGCGAGGCATCCAGGCTGGCAGCCAGTTCCCGCAGCCGATTCAGCCGTTCGGTCGATACCCCGGCCAGACCGTCGCCGCGCACCACATGAACCAGCACGAGTTCGGCACTGGATTTGGTCGCGATGCGACTGGCCCGACGCACCACGGTTTCCGATTCCGGACCACCGGTGACCGCGACGACTACGCGTTCGCGCGCCTCCCACAGCTCGGTGATCTTGTGGTCGGCCCGGTATTTCGCCAATGCGGCGTCGACCTGGTCGGCCAGCCACAGCAGCGCCAATTCGCGCAGGGCGGTCAGATTGCCGGGCCGGAAGTAATTGCGCAGCGCCGCGTCGACCTTGTCGGCGGCGTACACGTTGCCGTGGGATAGCCTGCGCCGCAACGCTTCCGGCGTGATATCGACGAGTTCGACCTGGTCGGCGCTGCGCACAACGGCGTCGGGCACGGTTTCCTTCTGCTGGATGCCGGTGATCTGCTCGACGACGTCGTTGAGGCTCTCCAGATGCTGCACATTGACCGTCGAGATCACATCGATCCCCGCCGCCAGCAAATCCTCGACATCCTGCCAGCGCTTGCCGTGTTTGCTACCCGGCGCGTTGGTGTGGGCGAGTTCGTCGACCAGCACCACCGCCGGTGCGCGCCGCAGCACCGCTTCCACATCGAGTTCGGGCAGCGTGGTGCCGCGATACTCCACCATGCGCGGCGGGATCCGCTCGATGCCCGCCAGCAGTTGCGCGGTCTTGGCTCGGCCGTGTGTCTCCACTACCGCAGCTACCACGTCGCGGCCGCGTTCGAGTCGGCGATGGGCCTCGCCCAACATGGCGTAGGTCTTGCCGACCCCCGGTGCCGCACCGAGGTAGATGCGCAGTTGGCCGCGTTTCACTCGTCCATCATCGCGCGGTAGGGCGTGTCGCCGAATATCCGCACCCGTTCTGTCGCGATATTCGAATCTGGTCGCTGCACCATGACCGACAGCGCACGAATGACCAGTGCGCTCGAGATGAATACGACGATCAACGCGACCGCAGCAGTCGACATGACGATCCTTTCACCAACCAACAGGACCCCGGTCGCGCTGGCATCCCCCGCATGGCCGGTCGATGAATTTCTACTCCCGTATCGGCCGTCTATCTGGATCTTTACGGTGTGTTGACGGGTTGCCCGCCTACCTTGACGGCATCCTTTCACTCGGCGTCCGGGCCACACCCGTAAACGAAGCGTCAATGCTCATCAGTGGGCCGCCAAGAACCCGTAAACAAGTTCCGCACCAGCTCGAATGACCGCTTGACTCGCCATGTCGCGCGCCATACCGAGAGCGCCAATGGAGGTTGTGTAAATGTCTGTCGTGGTGTTCACGGTGCTCACCGTGGCGATCTTCGCGCTACTTGGCCTACTCCAGCGCGGAGTGGAAAAGCTGTGATCGCGAACCTGATCGGTCTGGTCCTCGCCGTCATCATCGCCGTCTACATGGTGGCGGCGCTGCTGTTTCCCGAGAGGTTCTAGTTGAACACGACCACCGCGGGGATCGCCTTCGTCGCATCCCTGATCATCGCGCTGGCCCTCGTACATGTGCCGCTCGGCGACTATATGTTCCGGGTGTACAAAGCCGAGAAGCACTCTCGTGCGGAGCGGGTCATCTACCGGGCCATCGGCGTGCAGCCCGAGGTCGAACAGACCTGGGGCGTCTATGCCCGCAGTGTGCTGGCGTTCTCGGCGGTCAGCATCCTGTTCCTGTTCTTCCTGCAACTGGTCCAGGGCAAGCTGCCACTGCACCTGCACGATCCTGGCACCGAGATGACTCCGGCGCTGGCCTGGAACACCGCGGTCAGCTTCGTGACGAATACGAACTGGCAGAACTACTCCGGTGAATCCACCCAGGGCCACCTGGTGCAGATGGCCGGGCTCGCGGTGCAGAACTTCGTCTCGGCGGCCGTCGGCATCGCGGTCGCGGTCGCGCTGGTGCGCGGCTTCGCGCGCAGGCATACCGGCGATCTCGGCAACTTCTGGGTGGATCTGGTGCGCGGCACCATTCGCATCCTGCTGCCGCTAGCATTCGTCTTCGCGATCATTCTCGTCGCCGGTGGCGCGATCCAGAACTTCCACCTGCACGACCAGGTCGCGCAGACGCTGAACGGCGGCGAGCAGACCATTACCGGCGGCCCGGTGGCCAGCCAGGAGGTCATCAAGGAACTCGGTACCAACGGTGGCGGGTTCTACAACGCGAACTCCGCGCACCCCTTCGAGAATCCGACGACCTGGACCAACTGGCTCGAAATCTTCCTGCTGCTGGTGATCAGTTTCTCGCTGCCGCGCACCTTCGGTCGCATGGTCGGCAGTAAGAAACAGGGCTACGCGATCGCGGCGGTAATGGGCACGATCGCGCTGATCAGCGTCACCTTGCAGAACCTGTTCCAACTGCAGCACCACGGCACGGTGCCGACCGCTATCGGCGCATCGCTGGAGGGAGTCGAAACCCGTTTCGGTGTGGCCGATTCCGCGACCTTCGCCACCGCGACCACGCTGACCTCCACCGGTGCGGTGGACTCGTTCCACGACTCCTACACCAGCCTCGGCGGCATGATGACAATGTTCAATATGCAGCTCGGTGAGGTCGCGCCGGGCGGTACCGGCTCGGGTCTGTACGGCATGCTGATCCTCGCGGTGATCACCGTCTTCGTCGCGGGGCTGATGGTCGGTCGCACACCGGAATATCTCGGCAAGAAGATCACGCCGCGCGAAATCAAGCTCGCCGCTTCATATTTCCTGATCAGCCCGCTGATCGTGCTGGTGGGCACGGCGGCCGCGATGGCCATGCCTGGTCAGCGCGCGGGCATGCTCAACGTCGGACCGCACGGGCTGTCGGAAGTGTTGTACGCCTTCACATCCGCGGCGAACAACAACGGTTCCGCCTTCGCCGGTCTGACCGGGAATACCGAGTGGTACAACACCGCGCTCGGCCTGGCCATGGTTTTCGGACGCTTCCTGCCGATCATTTTCGTACTGGCTCTTGCCGGTTCGCTCGCCCAGCAAGGGCAGACCCCCGAGTCGATCGGCACACTGCCGACGCACCGGCCACAGTTCGTCGGCATGGTCGTCGGCGTGACGGTGATCCTGGTCGCGCTGACCTTCCTGCCCGCCCTCGCACTCGGGCCGCTCGCCGAAGGAATCCACTGATATGTCCACTGCGACAACCGAACCGGTCCAGCACGAACGCGGCGTCCGCAAGGGTGTGCTGGATCCCAAGATGCTGCTGACCGCCATTCCGGACGCGATACGCAAGCTCGACCCGCGCACCATGTGGCATAACCCGGTCATGCTCATCGTCGAGATCGGCGCGGTCTGGTCGACCGTGCTCGCGCTGGTCGAGCCGACCTTCTTCGCCTGGGCGATCGTCGTATGGCTATGGCTCACCGTCATTTTCGCGAATCTGGCCGAGGCAGTGGCCGAGGGACGCGGCAAGGCGCAGGCCGATACGCTGCGAAAAGCCAAGACCGACACTATGGCTCGGCGTTTGGTCGACTGGTCACCGGGTGCGCGGATCGTCGAGGAGAGCATCGGCGCTCCGGCGCTGCAACGCGGCGATTACGTCATTGTCGAGGCGGGCCAGGTGATTCCCGGGGACGGTGATGTGGTGGAAGGTATCGCGTCGGTGGACGAATCGGCCATCACCGGCGAATCCGCACCGGTCATCCGGGAGTCCGGCGGCGACCGATCGGCAGTCACCGGCGGCACCACGGTGCTGTCCGACCGCATCATCGTCAAGATCACCCAGGAGCCCGGTGCGAGCTTCATCGACAAGATGATCGCGCTCGTCGAGGGGGCGTCGCGGAAGAAGACGCCGAATGAGATCGCGCTGAATATTCTGCTCGCCGCACTGACCATCATCTTCGTCTTCGCGGTTGCGACACTGCAGCCGTTGGCGATTTTCTCGAAGTCGAACAACCCCGGGGTGGCCGATACTTCGGCACTCGACGTGCACGGCGTCACCGGCATCGTGATGGTCTCGCTGCTGGTATGCCTGATTCCGACCACCATCGGCGCACTGCTTTCGGCCATCGGCATCGCCGGTATGGATCGCCTGGTGCAGCGCAATGTGCTCGCCATGTCCGGCCGCGCGGTCGAGGCGGCCGGTGACGTGAACACCCTGCTGCTGGACAAGACGGGCACCATCACCCTTGGCAACCGACAGGCCTCGGAATTCGTGCCGATGCCCGGCATTGCGGATGACGAATTGGCCGATGCCGCACAGCTTTCCAGTCTGGCCGACGAAACCCCCGAGGGACGCTCCATCGTCGTCTACGCCAAGCAGGCGTTCAATAAGCGCGAGCGCACACCCGGTGAGCTGACCGGCGCGAGCTGGGTGGAATTCACCGCGCAGACCCGCATGTCGGGAGTGAACCTGCAGGACGGGCACCAGCTTCGCAAAGGCGCCGCCAGCGCGGTCACCGAATGGGTTCGCGCACAAGGCGGGCACGTACCGGGCGATGTCGGCGTGATCGTCGACGGGATCTCCGCATCCGGCGGTACGCCGCTTGTCGTCGGCGAGGTCGATGACGGCAAGGCTCGGCTGCTCGGCGTCATACATCTGAAAGACGTTGTCAAGCAAGGCATGCGGGAGCGCTTCGACGAGATGCGACGAATGGGCATCCGCACCGTGATGATCACCGGCGATAACCCCTTGACCGCCAAGGCAATTGCCGAGGAAGCCGGTGTGGATGACTTCCTCGCGGAGGCGACGCCCGAGGACAAACTGGCGCTGATCAAACAGGAGCAGGACGGCGGCCGTCTGGTCGCAATGACCGGCGACGGCACCAATGACGCTCCGGCCCTTGCCCAAGCTGACGTGGGCGTCGCGATGAACACCGGCACCTCGGCAGCCAAGGAAGCCGGAAATATGGTCGATCTGGATTCGGATCCGACCAAGCTCATCGAAATCGTGGAGATCGGCAAACAGTTGCTCATCACCCGCGGTGCGCTGACTACGTTCTCGATCGCCAATGACATCGCCAAGTACTTCGCGATCATTCCCGCGCTGTTCGTCGCGCTGTTTCCTGGCCTCGACCTGCTGAACGTCATGCGGCTGGCCAGTCCGCAGTCCGCGATCCTTTCCGCGGTCATCTTCAATGCGCTGGTAATCGTCGCACTGATCCCGTTGGCGCTGCGCGGGGTGCACTACCGGCCGAGCAATGCCTCGAAACTGTTGAGCCGCAACCTGACGATCTACGGTGTCGGCGGAATCGTCGCGCCGTTCATCGGCATCAAACTGATCGACCTCGTCGTCCAACTGCTCCCCGGGATGTCCTGATATGCGTATGTCAACTTGGATCCGGCAGCATCTTGCCGCATTGCGTGCGCTGCTTGTGCTCACCGCGATCACCGGAATCGTCTATCCCGCAGCGGTTTTCGTGGCCGCTCAGCTCCCCGGGCTGCACGATAAGGCGGACGGATCGCTGATCACGGTCGACGGCGGAGTCGTCGGCTCCAGCCTGATCGGGCAGTCGTTCACCGATAAGGACGGCAATGCGCTGGTGCAGTACTTCCAGAGCCGTCCGTCGGCGGCGGGCGACGGCTACGACCCGCTGTCCACCGCCGCGTCCAACCTCGGCCCCGAGAGCATTGTCGACACCATCGACGCCGATCCGGCGAAAGCGAAGTCGAGTCTGCTGTCGACCGTATGTGCGCGCAGCAAGGCGGTCGGCGACCGTGAGGGGGTCGATGGCGGCCGCCCGTTCTGCACCGAAGGCGGTGTCGGCGCTGTGCTTTCGGTGATCGGACCGCGTGACGCCGATGGCGATGTTTCGCATCCGGTGCAGGTCGTGAGTGTCAATGAGGCGTGCCCGACGAAACCGTTCCTGGCTACCTACAAGGGAGTCCAGGTCGATTGCGCCAAGCCCGGTGAGGACTACTCGGTCGGACGGATCGTCCCGATCATCGGCAATGCCTCGACCGACACACCGGTGCCGAGCGATGCGGTCACCGCCAGCGGCAGTGGTCTGGACCCGCAGATCTCGCCACAGTACGCGGCCATCCAGATCGCGCGAATCGCCAAGGCCCGCAATATCTCCCAGGAGCAGGTGCGCGCACTGGTCGATGGCCATACCGATGGCCGGACCCTCGGCTTCCTCGGTGAGCCGCGGGTGAATGTGGTCGAACTGAACCTCGATCTCGACAAGCAATACCCGTTCCGCGGCTAGCGACCCGAGCGCTCATTCCCGAACAACATCCACGAAATATGCTGGGATGCAACGAGAATGGGCGCGCGGCCGACTTTGTTCAGTTGTCCTCGACGCAGGCGACGCAATACGCCGACGCGGCGAGATACTGGTGGCAGTCCGGACCATGGCCCGCATGCGTACTGCAGATGAAACGCGCCAGGTCGAGATCGAGATCCATGGGTTCGGCACTGCAATCACGGTGTTGAGTGCTCCACAGATCCCGCCGATCCAGTGATGTCTGCATTGTGCACCTCCAGCCTGCTGGTATTCAGTGGAGAAGCAAACAGATTTCATTGCGGTGGCGGATTACCCGATCCGGCGCCGTTCATCGCGTGATCTTCCAATCATCGGGCAGCCGCACCGTGGTGACCTGATCGCCCTCGGCCTCGAGATCCACGGTCGCCGAACCCAATCGCAGATCGCTCAGCGTGACCGTGCCCCACTGCGGCGGCAGTTGCGGTCTGACAGTGAGCGTGCGCGACGGCGCCGCCGGATCCAGTCCGAGGAACGAGCGCACCAGCAACAGCGGTGCCGCGCTGGCCCACGCCTGCGGTGAGCAGGAAGTGGGGTACGGGACCGGAACCGCGAACTGATCGCGCGGAAATCCGCAGTACAGCTCGGGCAGCCGACCACCGAAAGATGCCGCCGCATCGAGCAATCCGCCCGCCAGCCGGGTGGCGAGCTCGACCGCACCCGGCACCTGCCGGTAGCGCAGCAGGCCCGCGACGGCGATCGCGGTATCGTGCGGCCAGATCGATCCACAGTGATAGCTCATCGGGTTGTACGCACCCATCGTAGATGCGAGGGTGCGCAGCCCGAAGCCGGAATCCATTTCGGGAGCGGAGAGCCGCCGAACCAATTCTGCGGCGTGCTCGTCACTGGCGATGCCGGTCCAAAGACAATGCGCCACATTGCTTGTCAGCGCGTCGACCTGCCGTTTGCGGCCGTCGAGCGCGACGGCATACCACCCCTGCTGCGGCAGCCAGAACTGTTCGGCGAATTTGCCGCGCAATTCGGCGGCACGCTCGCGCAGCCGGGTCGCGGCACGCTGATCGTCGAAGGCCTCGGCCAACTCCGCGCGGGACAGCAGTGCGGTATACGCATAGCCCTGCACCTCGCACAGCGCGATCGGCGCCTCCGCGAGATGTCCTGCGGCATCGTTGATTCCGTCGAAACTGTCCTTCCACCCCTGATTGACCAGGCCGCGATCAGTGGCACGGCGATATTCGACGAAGCCGTCGCCGTCGCGATCGCCGTAATCGGTGATCCACCGCACCGCGGCATCGGCGACGGGCAGCAGATCCCTGATCACCTCCGGGTCCGCACCCCACCGGTGACATTCGGCCAGCAACATGATGAAAAGCGGTGTGGCATCGGCGGTTCCGTAATAGGTATTGCCGCCGAGCACATGCCCGCTGGCTGGGCCACGCCGCATCTCGTGCATGATCCGCCCCGGCTCTTCCTCGGTGAGTGGATCGATGCACTGCCCTTGCGTCTCGGCCAACTGCTGCAGTGTGCCCAACGCGAGATCCACTTCCAGAGGCAGCGCCATCCACGCGGTGAGCAAACTGTCGCGGCCGAACAGGGTCATGAACCAGGGCGCACCCGCGGCAACGAACGGACGGCCATCGCCGGATTCGTCGTGAATCTGCAAGGCGCCCAAGTCACTTTCCGAACGTCGCAGCACCTGGGTGAGCACCGGATCCGCGGAAATGATCTTCGTCGCGGTGTGTCGCCACGCCGCCATCTTGCGGCTCGGTGCGCTGAGTCCATGGTGCTCCCCCGGCGCCAATGGCGCCTGGATGTGCTGATTGCCGACGGTCGGCTGGGCCACGATCTCGGTCTGCCAGCGTTCACCGGGCAGCACGACCACCCGCCAGAGCAGGGTGCCGGGCAGAACGGCGGGCTCGACGGTCGCCGAGACCGTGAGCCCGCGCATCCGATCGGTGCGGTCGTGCAACAGCAACTCGCCCTCGGCCACGGTGACCTCGGCGCGGCCGTGTGCGACGCGGCCCTCCTTGACCGCGAACAGATCGACGAAATCCGCGTCGACATGCAGTTCCAAGGTGACCGCGGTGGCCTCACGGCCCATATTCTCCAGGGTCAGAATCTCGTGCATGCCATCGGCGATGAGGCGTTCGCGCACCACGAGCAGGGTGCTGTCGGCCTGTCCGGCCTGCGGCGGACGACGCAGCACGAATCTGGCGGCGAACGCCTCCGGGCTGAGCACCGATAGCGATTCGGCGGGTTTGCCGTCCACCAGCAGTTCCCAGCGGGAGATGACGCGTGCGTCGCGGAAGAACAACCCGTGCGGGTGTCCCGGCTCGACATCGCCGAGCCGATTCGACAGGCAGAAGGTCCCGCCCTCGACCAAGGTCACCGAACTGCCGCAACCGCCGAGGCCGGTCGGCTCACCGGAATTCAGCGGTGCGGGATTCGACGCGGCGCAGGCGTCTGCGGTCATACGTGTTCGCTGGCGGGAATACGGACCGGCACCGTCTCATCGAGCAGCAGTGCCGCGCGCGCATGCCGCCGCGAACGCAGGAGCTGGTGATAGACCTGCTCGTAGCCGCGTCCGAGCGTTCCGGCGCCGAAATTCGCCTCGACGTGTGCACGGCACGCGGCCGGATCCAGCTGGCTCGCCTCGTGGATCGCGGCAGGCAATTCGGCGGGATCATCACAGATCCGTCCGGTCACGCCGTCGACGACGACCTCGGCAACGGCGCCGCCACGGAGCGCGACCACCGGTGTGCCGCAGACCATCGCCTCGATCATCACCATGCCGAACGGTTCCTCCCAGTCGATCGGGAACAACAGGCAGCGCGCATTCGCGAGCAATTTGCGCTTGGCCGACGCATCCGCGAGCCCGAAGAGATGATCGCGCTCGGTGATCATCGGGCGCACTTGTTTCTCGAAATAGGCCCGCTCCGGAGCCTCACTGCATTTACCCGCGAGCACCAATGGAATACCGGCTTCGTGCGCGGCCTGCAATGCCAGATGTGTGCCCTTGGTCGGGGTGAAGCGGCCGAGAAACAGTGCGTAGTTGCCTTTTTCGGTTTGGTACGGCCACTGATCGACATGCAGTGCATTGTGTACGCGACCGACCCAATTCAGATCGGGCGCCAATTCGCGCTGCCTATCGCTGATGGCGACCAACGACACTTCCTGACCCAATTCGCGGTAGTAGTGGTAGCAGTCGCCCTCGTCGACCGGCCCGTGCACGGTCACCACTGTCGGCAACCCCAGTCCCATATACGCGGGGGCATTCAGTGGTCCGGCAAAAGTGTGGTCGTGTACGAGATCCACGCCGGAGGTGGCGGCGACCTGTTCGATCGCCCTTCGCACCTTCAGAGCGTGCACGACCTCGGGAAACGGCTCGCCGAGCCGTTCGGGCAATGCGCGATCCCAAACCGGAACGAATTTCGCTGTGGTACCGGGTTCACCGGCGCCGAACAATGTCACGTCGTGCCCGCGTGCGACCAATGCGTCGACTAAATCGGCGACAACGGCCTCGACTCCGCCATAAGCCTTCGGTGGTACGTCGAAGTATGGCGGAACAACCATCGCAATGCGGAATCGTTCACCGACGTGATCGGTAGACAGCAAATCCGAAGCGGCAATGGGCGCCGAATTCGGCGCGATTAGACCTGCGCTCATGACCATCCTTCCAGGGACAACCTTGTGCACATCCACCCAGCACTTCGGTGCGCTGGGCGCCGAACGTGTTGGCCGCCGCGGCGGAGGTGGAGACTGGAGCCTGCACCGCCGTCCATGAAGGCTTTGGTTGGCCTGGTCACACCGGTTGGCATGAACAGGGGGGCCGCACACAGACGTACCTTATTTCTGGGTGTTCAAACCACGCAGTCCGTCTGAAATCTCAGCATTTGGGATAAAATAGCGCATTATCCGGGCTCGATATCGACGCGACTCACCCATCAAGGGGACTTACTGCGAGAGCTCGATGCAGACAGTATCGGCGGACCCCACCCGGGCTGTGCACGGCGCGGGCGGCCCGATGAGCACAGCCGCCGACACTGGCCACCATCATGCCAGCTCGAACAGTAAGCGGGAGGCATTGCGCCCCTTCGGCTTACGGAACGCGGGCACGTATCGAAGGTCGCCTCGGCACCGGTCGGCTGTCGACTCTACCGGCCCGTTATACGCATACATATAATATGCGCATGTTCGATCCCATCACTCTTGCTGTCGGAGCCGGAATCGCCGGTGTCGGCTGGGCTGTCGGGCGGTTCGGCAGGCGCTCGCCCGCCGGATCGACGGTCGCTCGGTGCGGCTGTGGCCACGACCTGGCGCTGCACGATCCGGAGGCGGGCACCTGCCACGCCGAGCTGGTCCGAAAGACCTACGGCGGGCCGGTATGGGTGCAGTGCGGTTGCCGCCGCTACACCGGTCCGGTCCCGGTCGAGGATTACTTCACCCGACCGATCCTGCCCTCGGACGACTGACTCACGAACCGTTCACCGACGCGGGCTGCATCCGCAGCGGCACCCCGATCCGGTTCCACAGGTTGATCATCGCGGTAACCGCGACCAGACCGGCCCGCGCGCCCTCGTCGAAGTTCTTCTCCACCTCGGCCCAGATCTCATCGCTGACACCGTGTTCACCGAGTCGGGTGACCGCCTCCGCATAGGCAAGGGCCGCCCGTTCGGCCTCGGTGAACTTCACCGACTCACGCCAGGCATTGAGGTAGTAGATCCGCTGTTCGGTCTCGCCCGCCATCCGTGCGTCGGTGGTGTGCATATCGATGCAGAACAGGCAGCCGTTCATCTGCGAAACCCGGATCTTCACCAGTTCGCGCACCGTCGAATCCAGCGGTCCGCGGCGGATGGCCTGTTCGGCGGCGTACCAGGCCTGGTAGATCTCCGGTGCTGCCTCGGCCAATCGCATACGTGACATGAATTGTCCTCTCTCGAAATCGCTTCCCCGAGTAGGACGAGATAGCCGCCGAATCTGTGACATCGTCACGAAGACGGCAGGCAGCGGGCTCGGTCGGGCAGCTCGGCGCACGGCTCGTTGCCATGCTCGCGCAACACATCCTTGCCGGTCAGATCCGTCAAGAAGTGCAGGAAGCTCGCACCGAGCGAATCGCCGGGGAGTTCACCGTAGCTGTACGCGTATTCCACGCCCCAGAACGGGTAGCTGCGGTTGACAGCGGCATCACGACCCGGCGTTACGCCATTGATGGTCAAGGTCGTAGCTCCGGCCTTGACTGCCTCGGAGAACTCGCTGTAGCCGATCGCACCCGGGATGTCGCCGACCGCCTTCTGCATATCCTTGGTGACCTGCACATCGCAATATCTGGCCGTCGCGGGTGCGCCATCCTTGATCGCGACGCAGCTGACATGCGGCCGATCCAGCTGCGGACCGTCGATTACCCTGCGCTCCAACGTATTTCGGGTGCCGGAACCCGGTATCCGATTGACCAAGACAACCGGCAAGTCGGAACCACCGACATCGCGCCAGTTGGTGATCCGGCCCTGATACAGATCCTGGATCTGGGCAACGGACAGGTTGGTGACGCCGACATCCTTGTGCACGATCATGGTGAACAGCGACAGCGCCAGCGGCCGGTCCAGCAGCGGTTGGTAGCCATCACCTTTCGGTCCGTCGCTGATCGTGAGCAGATCCGGATCGTCCTTGCCCTCCTCGGCGAGCCGATCGAGTCCGCGTTCGGTGCCCTCGAAGCCGAAGGTGAATTCCGCCCCGGTGCAACGCTTCCCGTACTGCGCGGCGGCATCGCGGATGACCGGTTCGAAGGCCGACGAGCCGACCACCGTGAGTTTGCCTGCGGCACAATCCAATGGCGTCGGATCGGGCGCCAGCACCGAGACCAGGAGCTGAACGACGATCACCACGACCAGAAAGGCCGTGAGTGCCACCATCACTCGTGAAATGCCGGTGCGGCTCTGGGTTTCGATGATCCGCCCACCCTTGACGCCGCCGCTCAGCTCCGGTGCCGGATTGTCCCCCGTGCCCTCCGACCGTTGCAGGATGGCCAGAATCTTGTAGTGGTCGCCGCGATTGAGCGGCACCTTCGGCAGATCGATGGCGCCGATATGTCCGGCCGTATCCTCGCGAACCGTGATACCCGAATCACGGTCAAGTGAGTAGGCCAGACCCTGGTCGCTCAGCTCGGTCACTGCCATGCCGATGACCCGACGCTGCGGAAAGTTCAGATGCAGGCCGACCCGGCTCGCCTCCGGCGCCTGGTAGTCGTGCGTGTCGATCGGTGTCGCACCGCTGTTTTCGATGCGGACCAGCACCACCGACAGATCCTTCAGCGGCGGGCTCACACCATCTTGCACGGGGCGCAGCTGCGGCAGCACCCCGGGAAAGACCGATTCGATCTCACCGGTGACGGGGGTATCCATCTGGACCCGATAGCCGAGTTCCTTGCGCCCGACGAAGACGAACTCCCACAGGAACGCGATGATCGGCACCGCGATACCGATGAGTCCGAGCACGATTTCGATCGGAAATCCACCCACCGGTGCCGCCACCCCCAAGAGATCTGTGTGTCAACCATTTTCGAACGTCATCCGGCATCCTCCCAGATGCCGCACGAGTATTCGACAACAGTTAACCCGGTGGTCAACCTGGCCGGACCGTCAGAAGCTGCCGCCGAAACAGCCGGAATGACCACCGCCACAACCGGAATGACCCGATCCGTAGTCGCTGCCGTGAATGCCGTAGATCCCCTTGCGGCCCGTCGACCGGGGCTTGTTGGGATCGCGCGGAAACGGTTCGATTTCGGCACCGGTGAGCGCCCGCCAACCAGCCACCTCGGTCTGATACTTCTCCCGGAGTGCGCGGCCAGTTTCCAGCGCCCACATCACCGAGGTGTACGGGTGCACAGCGCGTTCGGCCACCAGCTCGGCCTGGACCTCGGCGGGTGTCCGCTCAGCCGGCTCGCCCTCCGAATAGGTCCGGTCGAGGCTGGTCTGGTAGATCCAGAAGCTGCGATCGCCGGAGAGTTCCTTGATCTGGTAGGTCCACCGCGGATCGGTGGCACTCGCCACGGCCTGCTCGCGCCGTAGCCTTGCCTGCTCTTGTTCGCGCTTCAGTCGTTCCCGCTCTTGTTCGCGGTACCGCTCCTGATACTCGGGCAGATCACCGGCTCGGTTCCGATATTCCGCCAGCGCCGCGTCGAATTCGGCCAGCAGTTCGGCCTCGGCCCGGCTATATTGCCTGCGCAGCAACCGATTTCGGCGCGCATATCGCAGGTGCCATTGCAGCCGACCGCGCCAGGGTGGCTGCAAATGTAGGCTGGCCCGTCGCTCCTTTTCCTGCAACGCGTCGATAGTCGTCAGCAGGCGTTCGGTCGCGGCGAACCAACGGTTGCAATCCGCATCGGTCGCCTCGATATCCCGAGAATAAGCGGACCGCTTGGAGCCGGGCTCGACGGCGCACGGCAGATCACTGTTCTCGCTGATCCGGGCACCGATCACATTCACCGTCCACGCGCCCACCAATATCCCCAGCGACGTCACATGCACTGCGCGGCCCATCGCACCACCCTGCCGAATCGGAGGCGACTACACATCCACTCTACGATCAGACCACGTCCGCCGCGCCCGATTCGGTCCAGGCGAGCAGCTGCTCCATCGGCCACGTATTGATAACCCGTTCCGGCGCAACATCGTTCGCGACCGCGCGCTCGCATCCGTACCCCAGCCAGTCCAACTGACCGGGCGCATGCGCATCGGTATCGATCGAGAAATAGCAACCCATCTCGACCGCCATCCGCAGCAGCCGCGACGGTGGGTCGAGCCGTTCGGGACGGCTGTTGATCTCCACCGCCGTGCCGTAACTCCGGCACGCCTCGAAGACGAGTTCGGCGTCGAAACTCGACTCCGGCCGCAAACCCCGCTGCCCCGCGATCAGTCGACCAGTGCAGTGGCCGAGCACATCCACATTCGGGTTCGCCACCGCGTACACCATGCGCTTGGTCATGGTCTCGCTGTCGGCACGCAGATGCGAATGTACGCTGGCGACAACGATATCGAGTTCGGCAAGCAGATCACTCTGCTGATCCAGGGTCCCGTCATCGAGGATGTCCACCTCGATCCCGGTGAGAATTCGGAACGGCGCGACTCGTTCGTTCAGCTCCGCGACCACATCCAACTGCCGCCGCAACCGGTCGGCCGAAAGTCCGTTGGCGACGGTCAACCGCGGCGAATGATCGGTTAGCGCACAGTATTCGTGGCCGAGCGCGGCTGCGACGCCCATCATCTCCGCGATCGGACTGCCACCGTCGGACCAGTCGGAGTGAGTATGCAGATCGCCGCGCAACTGCGCCCGCATGGGCTTGCCCGGCGCCCCGATGGGTTGCGCGGCCTTGCGCAGATCGCTCAAATACTCCGGAACCGCACCGGAATACGCCTCCTCGATGACGGCGGCGGTCTTCGGCCCGATCCCCGCGATTTCTTGCCAGCTGTGCGCCGCACGATGAGCCGCCCGTTCGTCCTCGGGTAGCTGCGCCACGATATCGGCGGCTCGCCGGTACGCCTTCACCCGATGTGTTTGCGCCCGTGCGCGTTCGAGCCAGAAGCCGATCTCGCGCAGCGCCTCCACCGGACCCGGAGCGTTCCCCGGATCCGGAGTGACGAGCGAATCATCTTCCGCCACAGTGGTTATCGAATCCGGCTGTACTTCACGAAGGCGACACCGTCCTCGAACACCCGGCTGGTGATCACCCGGAAGCGGGCCGCCTCCGGCAGGCGCGAACCGGAACCGAACAGCGACCGGCCACGGCCGAGTACGACCGGGTACAGCTTCAGGAAGATCTGATCGATCTCCGGCAGCAACACCTGCGCCAACTCCCCGCCGCCGCACAACCAGATCCCGAGTCCGTTGTCCCGCTTCAACTCTCGCACAGTGTCGAGCGGATCGGCCGAGATGAGCTCCACCGACGGATCCGGGCTCTCGGGCAGCGTCGTCGATACGACGAATTGACGCAGATGCGAATACGGGCTGGAGGTTCCGGTCCGCACGCCGAAATCGTGGGTCTTGCGACCCATCAGCACGGTGTCGAAGTAACGGTTGCGCTGATCGATGCCGAGGGCCTCCCGCACCTTCGTCGGCAAGGTCTCGGGGTACTGCGCGGTGATCGCCGGGCCGTGATCACCACCGACCGGGAAGAAGTCGACCGACCCTTCCTCCGTGGCGATGAACCCGTCGATAGTCGAAGCGACGTAGTAGGTGAGCTTGCGCATAAGTCCTTCCTCCACGGCCGGTCTGATTTCCCGAACCGCCCTAAAAGAACGGTAGCTCGCCAACCCTAACGACGACGGGGCTTCGGTTGGCAGCGCGGGCAGGAGTAGGAAGAACGATTCATGAACTTCTCCCGCACGATAGGCGCACCGCAGCGACGGCAGGGCTCGTCCTCGCGACCATAGACCGCGAGGGAACGTTCGAAGTAACCGGATTCGCCGTTGACATCGACATACAGCGCGTCGAACGAGGTGCCACCCGCCGCGAGCGCCTCCTCCATCACAACACCGACCGCGGTGAGCAGGGTGCGCACAGCGGGCCTGGTCAGGCTGGATGCGAGCCGGTTGCCGTGGATCCCGGCCCGCCACAGGGCTTCGTCGGCATAGATATTGCCGACGCCGGAGATCACGGTCTGATCCAGCAGTACCCGCTTGATCTCGCTCTGTTTGGCGCGCACCGCGGCCACCACGACCTCGGGGTCGTAGCGCGGGTCCAGCGGATCCCGGGCTATATGCGCGACGGGCTCGGGCACCGAGGTGCCGTCGACCTCGACCAACGGTGCCAATGCCCAGCCGCCGAAGGTGCGTTGATCGACGAAGCGCAATTGCGCGCCGTCGTCGAGGGTCGCGAGGATATGGGCATGCTTCTCCACCGGAGCGTCGGCGGGCCGAATCAGCATCTGCCCGCTCATGCCGAGATGGACGACGAGCGCGATGTCCGGATCGTCGAAGGTGAGCCACAGGTACTTGCCGCGCCGATCGGCGGCGACGACCCGCAGCCCTTTCAACCGGGCCGTCAGATCGTCGGCACCTTCGAGATGCCGACGCACCGACCTGGGATGGGTCACCATGACCGATTCGACGACCCGCCCGACCACATGTGTGGCGAGCCCGCGCCGTACGACCTCGACCTCGGGAAGTTCGGGCACGTCAGGCTTCGTCGGTCAGCGCCTGATAGGCGGCGCCCGCGGCCTTCTGCTCGGCTTCCTTCTTGGAGCGGCCGACGCCCTGACCGTACGGACGACCGCCGATCACGGTGGTCGCGGTGAATTCCTTGTCGTGGTCGGGGCCGGTCGAGGTGATCTCGTAGCTGGGCACGCCGAGGCCACGTTCGGCGGTGAGCTCCTGCAGGCTGGTCTTCCAGTCGAGTCCGGCACCCATCCGCGGGCCACGCTCGAGCAGGTCGGCGAACAGGCGAAGCACCACCTCGCGCGCGACATCGATACCGTGCTCGAGATGGACCGCGCCGAGCAGCGACTCCATGCCGTCGGCGAGAATGCTCGGCTTATCCCGGCCGCCGGTGAGCTCTTCGCCCTTACCGAGCAGCAGGTGCACGCCGAGCCCGCCCTCGCCGAGCCCGCGCGCCACCTCGGCGAGCGCGTGCATATTCACCACGCTCGCCCGCAGCTTGGCCAGTTCGCCCTCGGACTTGTCCGGGTGCTCATGGTAGAGCCGCTCGGTGATGCTCAGGCCGAGGACCGAGTCGCCGAGGAATTCCAGACGCTCGTTGGTCGGCAGCCCGCCGTTCTCGTACGCGTACGACCGGTGCGTCAGCGCCAGTCGCAGCAGATCGGCCCGCACGTCGACGCCGAGCGCCGCGAGCAGGCTTGCATGTTCACCGGACGAGCCGGGTTCGTCCTTGCTGGCGGTCACGTCGATACGACAGGTCGAACGATCAGACAGCAGCGGTGACCTGGCGGCCCTTGTAGGTGCCGCAGGAGGGGCACGCGATATGCGGCAGCGTCTTCTCGCCGCAGGCGCGGTTCGGGCACGTGATCAGGGTCGGCGCGGTGGCCTTCCACTGGCTGCGCCGCGACCTGGTGTTGGAACGGGACATCCGGCGCTTGGGAACGGCCACGACTACTTCTCCTCTTGTCCTATTGCTTGCCGGTACGGCAGCACTGTCTCGGTCTTAATGGTCTGTGTTGGTTGCACCCGAATCGGGGCTGCCGTTGCCGGGCGACTCGGCGGCGAACTTCGCCAACCCGGCCCAGCGAGGGTCAAGTATCTCATGCCCATGGCCCGAACCCGCAATCGCCATCCTGACACCGCATTCCGGGCACAGGCCCGCGCAGTCCGGAGTGCACAGCGGCTGCAGCGGTAGCTCCAGGCCGATCTGGTCCGTGATCACCGGCTCCAGGTCGATCGTGTCATCCACGATGCGGTAGATCTCATCGTCCTCGGTGGTCTGCTCGGTGGCGCTGTCCGGGTAGGCGAACAGTTCCGTGAGCCGAATCTCCACCGTGTCGGTGAACGGCTCGAGGCAGCGCGAGCACTCCCCCGCAGTCGGTGCGGCGACCGTCCCGGTGACGAGCACACCTTCCGACACCGCCTGCAACTGCAGATCGAGGTCCACCTCGGCGCCCACTGGAATAGCGATCAGATCCAGCCCTATCCGCTCCTCGGTGGTGACCACGCGATGCAGCTCTTTCATCGTGCCTGGACGACGGCCGAGGCTGATGACATCCAGCACGAAACCCGCGTCCGGCGCCCGGCGTGAGGCCGAACGAGGGCGCGAAGCGGAACCGGAACCGGCGGACATCACGAACTCACTTCACATTCGAGGGAAAATGGACAACCACTCCACAATACGCGAGGGCATGGCGGTACCCAAACCGTCAGCGGCGATAGTCCGCCGCGTAATCCGGAGCGCCCGCGCCCGAGCGCAGTTGGTGACGTCCGCCGCGCACGGTTCGCAGGGTGGAGTTGAGGGTCTCCTCGAAGTCGGCGAGCCTGCTGTCGACGTAGTGGTCGCATTCGTCGCGCATCCGGTCGGCCTCTTCGTTCGCGCGGTCGATCAACCTGGCCGATTCGGCATGTGCGGCTCGCACCACTTCGGTCTGCGCGACCAACCGGTCGCGCTCGGCCTCGCCCTCGGCGACCGAACGGTCATAGGAGGCCTTGCCCGCTTCGATCATCCGCTCGGATTCGATACGGGCCCGCCCGGTGACGGCCTCGAATTCGGCATTGCCGTCGGCGACGATCCGGTCGGCTTCGGCCTGTGCGGTATTCACCAGATGGTCGGCATGCGCGCTGGCCTCGGCGACCATGCGGTCGGCGTGCGCCTTGGCGTCGGCGAGAATGCGGTCGGCTTCCTCGCGGGCCGACCCGATGGTCTGGTCCGCCTGGTCGTTGGCGGTGGTCACGGTCGTCTCGGCGGCGGCGCGGGCGTCGGAGACGATCTTGTCGCGATGATCGAGCACATCCTGGGCGTCGTCTAGTTCGCCGGGCAGTGCATCGCGCACGTCGTCGAGCAGTTCGAGCACATCACCGCGCGGCACGATGCAGCTGCGGGTCGGCGGGATGCCGCGCGCTTCTTCGACGATGGCGACGAGCTCGTCGAGAGCTTCGAATACGCGATACATGCTCCTACCCCACTCTCCTGCAGACCTACGGCGAAACTTTCCACCGAGGCCCAGTGTGCCCCTCGTCACGGCTCGTGCCGAGTCATCCACCGGTGTGTCGTGTAGGTGTCTCGTACGCCACAAAAACAAGTGGAGGATCCGCCTCCACTTGGTGCTACATTTATCCAGGAAGGTCGAAACAAGATCTTCTTAAGCGGATCGCAGGCCCTGACCGGGACTGTGGGGATAGAGGAGGCCGACCGGGCGGATTGCGATGACCATCGCGGTTGTCCGTACCGAAGGCTCGTGTGGGATCGGAAAGACAATGACCGTACTGGAACTACCGCGGACGGCGGTTCTGCCGACAAGCAGCCTGTACACGCCGTGGGTGGGACCGTACCCGGTGCTGCGGTCGCCGACGGCGGCTCGGTTCGGCCAGTTGATGCAGTATCTGCGTGGCGATCGGGCGCTGGCTCAACTGATCCGTTTCGCCCTGGTCGGCGGCTCCAGCAATGTCGCCTATGTCCTGCTGTTCTTCGCGATGCACGGCGTCGGTCCCCTGGTCGCCAATATCGCGGGCTCGGTCGTGAGCACCGTGATCGCCAATGAAATGCACCGCCAACTCACCTTCCACGCGGCGGGTCGGGTCGGCTGGTTCACCGCACAGTGGGAGGGCGGCGGCCTCGCGCTGGTCGGACTCGGGATCACCACCGCCGCACTGGCCGCGCTCGAGGTGTGGGCCCCCGGCATGGGCGGTGCGTTCCAGGCCACGGCCGTGCTTGCCATCACCGCCGCGGTCGGCGGTATGCGCTTCCTCGCTCTGCGTGGGTTGGTCTTCTGATTCGGCAGCCGATGCGAATCCGCCCCGGTTCTTCGGAACCGGGGCGGATTTCGTTGGGGCCGTTAGCCTTTGCGTTCGGCGAGGCGATCGAGCAGGCGCTTGTGGACGGCGGGCGGGAGCATGTCGGTGACATCGCCGCCGTAGGCCGCGACTTCCTTGACCAGTGAGCTGGACAGGAAGCTGAAGGTCGGGTTGGTAGCGATGAAGAAGGTGTCGACGCCGCTGAGCTTCTTGTTCATCTGCGCCATCTGCAGTTCGTAACCGAAATCGGTAGCATCGCGCAGCCCCTTGACGATCGCGCCGATCCCCTCCTGCTTGGCGAAATCCACCAGCAGCCCCTGCCAGGACTCCACCCGCACATTCGGCAGGTCCGCGGTCGCCTCGCGCAGCATCTCCATGCGCTCCTGCACGCTGAACATGCCCTGCTTCTTGGGATTGATCATGACCGTCACCACGATCTCGTCGAACTGAGCCGCGGCCCGCGCGAAGACGTCGATATGTCCATTGGTCACCGGGTCGAACGAGCCCGGGCACAACGCTCCTGCCATGAACAGACGGTATCAGGAGGCCGAATCGTCGCTACGAATGCCGCGACGCCGGAGTTACTCCGGGGCGAATTCGGCTAGTTCGATTCGGGTTTCGCCGTATTTGCGCGGCTTCGCTGGGATATAGCCTGTGGGCCAGGTGATCTCGGGTGAGCGGATGGAACGCTCGACTACGACGAGGGCGTCCGGTGCCAACCAGTTGTGTTCGGCGAGGGCACGTAGGTCAGCGGTGACTGTTGTGGTGTCGATGTCGTAGGGCGGGTCCGAGAAGACGACGTCGTATTTGCCCGCGCCGCCGCCCGCGAGGACATTCGCTACCGAGCCGATGCGAAGTTCGGCACCTGGCAGTCCGAGGTCGGCGATATTGCCGCGCACGATGGCGGCGGCCTTGCGGTCGGATTCGATCAGGAGGGCGTGGGTGGCGCCGCGGGAGAGCGCCTCCAGGCCCAGTGCGCCCGATCCGGCGTAGAGGTCGAGTACGCGGGCGCCGTCGAAATCGATGCGGGCGTCGAGGGCGCTGAACAGCGCCTCGCGCACCCGATCAGAGGTTGGCCGGGTACCCGCGGGCGGGACGCGTAGCCGCCGCCCGCCCGCGGTACCCGCGACGATCCGGGTCATTCGGCCGCGGACTCGCGCACCGTGAGTTCGACCAGCAGGTCACCGCCCTCGACCTGCTGTACCTTGCCGATCGCGACCCTGCCGACGATGCCAGCGCGCGGCGCGGTGATCGCGGCCTCCATCTTCATCGCCTCGATGGTGCCGACGATATCGCCCGCCGCGATCGAATCGCCTTCGGACACAGCAAGTGTCACCACACCGGCGAACGGGGCGGCGATATGGCCGGTGTTGTTCTTATCGGCCTTCTCGGCGGCCGGGATATCGCTGGCGATGGAGCGGTCGCGCACGGCGACCGGACGCAATTGGCCGTTCATGATGCACATGACCGTGCGCATACCGCGCTCATCGGGGTCGGAGATGGCCTCCAGCCCGATGAGCAGGGTGACGCCCTTCTCCAGTTGCACACGGTGTTCCTCACCGCGGCGCAATCCGTAGAAGAACTGGTTGGCCGACAGGCCCATGGTGTCGCCGTACTTTTCCCGGTGCGCGAGGAATTCGGCGGTGGGGCCGGGGAAGAGCAGCCGGTTCAGCGTGGCGCGGCGCAGTTCGGAGGAACCGGCGAGTCCGGCCTCGTCCGCCGGGGTCAGCGGTGTCTCCGGCTTGGCCGGGCCGCGTCCGGCCAGTGCCCGACTGCGGAACGGCTCGGGCCAGCCGCCCGCCGGATTGCCGAGTTCGCCTCGCAGGAAACCGATTACCGAATCCGGAATGTCGTAGCGACCCGGATCGGCGGCGAAGTCCTCGATATCGACGCCGGTGCCGACCAGTGCGAGCGCGAGGTCGCCGACCACCTTCGAGGACGGGGTCACCTTGACCAGTCGGCCCAGAAGCCGATCCGCCGCAGCGTATTTCGCCTCGACCTCTTCGAAACGGTCACCGAGACCGAGTGCGATGGCCTGCTGACGCAGATTCGACAGCTGACCGCCAGGGATTTCGTGGGTGTACACCCGGCCGGTCGGCGCGGGCAGCCCGGATTCGAAGGGCGCGTACACCTTTCGCAGCGCCTCCCAGTACGGCTCCAGATCGCAGACGTTCTGCAGGTTCAGACCGGTGTCGAACTCGCTGTGCGCGGCAGCCGCGACGATCGCGGAAAGCGCTGGCTGAGAAGTGGTTCCGGCCATGGCGGCACTCGCACCGTCGACCGCGTCGGCACCGGCCTGCCAGGCGGCGAGGTAGGTGGCCAGCTGACCGCCTGGCGTGTCGTGGGTGTGCACGTGCACCGGCAGGTCGAAGTTGCTGCGCAGCGCGGAGACCAGGGTCGCGGCGGCCGGAGCCCGCAGCAGGCCCGCCATATCCTTGATGGCCAGCACGTGCGCGCCCGCGTCGACGATCTGCTCGGCGAGCTTGAGGTAATAGTCAAGGGTGTAGAGGTTTTCGTCCGGGTTGGACAGGTCGCCGGTATAGCTCATCGCGACTTCCGCGATGGCCGTACCCGTTTCGCGCACCGCATCGATGGCCGGGCGCATCTGGTCGACATTGTTGAGCGCGTCGAAGATGCGGAAGATGTCGATGCCGGTGTCGGTCGCCTCCTGCACGAACGCGCGCGTCACCTGCTCCGGGTACGGCGTGTAGCCGACGGTGTTCCGTCCGCGCAGCAGCATCTGCAGACAGATATTCGGCACGGCCTCGCGCAGTGCGGCCAGCCGCTCCCACGGATCCTCGAACAGGAAGCGCAGCGCCACATCGTAAGTCGCGCCGCCCCAGGCCTCGATGGACAGCAGCTCCGGTGTCAGGCGCGCGACATGTCCGGCGACGCCGAGCAGGCCATTGGTGCGCACACGGGTCGCCAGCAGCGACTGGTGCGCGTCACGGAATGTGGTGTCGGTGACGCCGACGGCCTTCTGCTCACGCAGCGCCTGTGCGAAACCCTCCGGGCCCAGGCGCAGCAGTCGCTGCCGCGAACCGTCCGGCGGCGGCACGCTCAGATCGATGGCGGGCAGTTTGTCGTGCGGGTACACCGCGGTCGGGCGCTCACCGTGCGGCTTGTTCACGGTGATATCGGCGAGGTAGTTCAGGATCTTGGTACCGCGGTCGGCCGAACCGCGCAGGGTCAGCAGCTGCGGACGCTCATCGATGAACGAGGTGGTGACCCGGCCCGCCTTGAAGTCCGGATCGTCGAGCACCGCGAGCAGGAACCCGATATTGGTGGTGACGCCGCGGATGCGGAATTCCGCGAGTGCGCGGCTGGCGCGGGCCACCGCGGCAGGAAAGTCCCGGCCACGGCAGGTCAGCTTGACCAGCATCGAGTCGAAGTAGGCGCCGATCTCCGCGCCCAGGTTCGCGCCACCGTCGAGGCGGATGCCCGCACCGCCGGGGGTGCGGTAGGCAGTGATGCGGCCGGTGTCGGGGCGGAAGCCGTTGGCCGGATCCTCGGTGGTGATCCGGCACTGCAGGGCCGCACCGCGAATGGTCACCTTGTCCTGGCTCAGACCGAGCTGTTCGAGGGTCTCCCCAGCCGCGATGCGCAGCTGGGACTGCACCAGATCGACATCGGTGATCTCCTCGGTCACCGTGTGCTCGACCTGGATGCGCGGATTCATCTCGATGAAGACGTGGTTGCCGCGCTCGTCGAGCAGGAATTCGACGGTGCCCGCGCAGCTGTAGCCGATCTGGCGGGCGAAGGCCACCGCATCGTTGCAGATGCGTTCGCGCAGTGCGGGATCCAGATTCGGGGCGGGCGCGAGCTCGATCACCTTCTGGTGGCGGCGCTGCACCGAACAGTCACGCTCGAACAGGTGCATGACATTGCCGTGCTGGTCGGCCAGGATCTGCACCTCGATGTGGCGCGGGTTCACCACGGCCTGTTCCAGGAAGACGGTCGGATCACCGAAGGCCGACTCCGCCTCGCGGGACGCGGCCTCGATCGATTCGCGCAGCTGTGCCGGATCGGCGACCCGGCGCATACCGCGCCCACCGCCGCCCGCGACGGCCTTCACGAAGATCGGATAGTCCAGGTCCTGCGATGCGGCCAGCAGTTCGTCCACATCGGCGGAGGGCGCACTTGACTTCAGCACCGGCAGACCCGCCGCCCGCGCCGCCTCGATCGCACGGGCCTTGTTGCCAGCGAGTTCGAGCACTTCGGCCGACGGACCGATGAAGGTGATGCCCTCGCGCGCGCAGGCCGCGGCGAGGTCCGGGTTCTCCGACAGGAAGCCGTAGCCAGGGTAAATGGCATCGGCACCCGCGGACTTGGCCGCAGCGATGATCGCCTCGATCGACAGGTACGCCCGAACCGGGTGCCCCTGCTCGCCGATCTGATAGGACTCCGCGGCCTTCAACCGGTGGACCGAGTTGCGGTCCTCGTATGGGAAGACGGCGACCGTCCCGATGCCGAGTTCGTAGGCCGCGCGGAAGGCGCGGATGGCGATCTCGCCACGGTTGGCAACCAAGACTTTCGAGAACATTGAACTAAGGTACCCGGCCCGGAATCGTGGCCTGACAGGGAAGTCACTTTTGCAGAAATCTTCACAACAGGTCCTAGCAGGCTTGCGAAGTTCTGTTCATACCGCTGACACATAACTGTGTGTTGGCTGACGCAGCGCCGGATGTTGGCCGGCGCAACGTCGGGAAATCGGGTGGCGCTACGGACTATGCTGATTGACGCAGCTGGTTCGCCGTGCGCAGACGAGATGGAGCCCCGACGTCGCGTTACGGAGTCGAGTTCGCGGATCGGCAAGACCGGTGCGCGGATGAGAGGGAACCCGGTGAGAATCCGGGACTGTCCCGCAGCGGTATGCCGGGAACGACCGCCGTCATCAGCACTGGGTAGGCCGTAGCGATTGTTCGCAGATCGCTCGAAATGGTGAGCCCGGGAAGCGACGGCCAGTAGGTGAGCCCCGTACGGGGTCGGCCAGAAGGCCCGTGCCCGCGAGTCCGAAGACCTGCCAGCCGTGTCGGATACGCCGTATCCGGCGGCCACCGCCTCGTGGATTGGGCGCGCGGACCTCTGGTGCGATTGTCGGGCTCCGTCGGTGCTCCGGCACGTCACTCGGTCTCCGCTAGCTCGCAGGGCGTTGGTCTTCGATCTCAGCACTGGAGAAATTCGTGACTGTTACGCATAACCCGTTCACCGCGACGGTTCTAGGTCTCCCGCGGGTGGGGCCGCACCGTGAGCTCAAGCGCGCCACCGAGTCCTACTGGGCCGGACGCATCGACGCGGAGCAACTGCACGCGATCGCCCGCGATTTGCGATGCAATCAGCTGACCGAATTACAGAGCGCCGGACTGGATTCCATCCCCGTCGGCACGTTCTCCCATTACGACCAGGTGCTCGATACCGCCGTGCTGCTCGGCGCGCTGCCGCCCCGGGTGGCCGGTATCGCCGATCCGCTGGATCGCTATTTCGCGGCGGCACGCGGCACCGATACGGTGGAACCGCTGGAAATGACCAAGTGGTTCGATACCAACTACCACTATCTGGTACCGGAAATCGGTCCGGAGACGGTGTTCTCGCTGCATCCATCGAAGGTGTTGGATGAGCTGCGGGAGGCGCTGGCACTCGGGGTTCCCGCGCGGCCGGTGGTGATCGGCCCAATCACCTTCCTGAAGCTGGCGAAGGCGACCGGCGGTGCCGCGCTGGATCGCCTGGCGGAGTTGGTGCCGCTCTATCGGGAGCTGTTGCGGCTACTGGCCGTGGCGGGCGCGGAATGGGTGCAGCTCGACGAACCCGTCCTGGTCACCGATCTGACCGCTGACGAGGTCGAACTCGTGCGGCGCACCTATGCCGAACTGTCGTCCGCGACGGAGCGTCCCGCGCTGCTCGTGGCCACCTACTTCGGCAGGCCAGGCGCTGCGTTGAGTGCCTTGGTCGAGACCGAAATCGAAGGCGTCGCGGTAGATTTCACGGCGACCGCTGGTCTGTCCGTAGCGCCGCCCGCGCTGGCGAACAAGCTGCTGGTGGCGGGTGTGGTCGACGGACGTAATGTCTGGCGGGCCGATCTGGACGGTGCGTTGGCGACGCTTGGCACGCTAAAGGGAATCGCGAAATCCGTTGCGGTGTCGAGTTCCTGCTCGCTACTGCATGTGCCTTACACGCTGGCGAGTGAGACCGGCCTCGACGCGCAGTTGCGTTCGTGGCTGGCGTTCGGCGCGGAGAAGGTCGCCGAGGTGCGGTTGCTCGCGACCGGACTGAGTGCGGGGCCCGAGGCGATCGCCGACGAATTGGCCACGGTCCGTGCGGCTCTCACTACCAGGCACACCGATCCTCGGCTGGACAATCCGCAGGTTCGGGCCCGGCTGGCCGCGCTCGGTCCCGAGGCAACTCGGCGTGCTCCCGCCGAACAGCGACGGGCATTGCAGGCCGAACGGTTGCGGCTGCCATCACTACCGACGACGACCATCGGTTCGTATCCGCAGACCTCGGCAATCCGCCTGGCGCGTGCGGCGTTGCGCAAGGGGAAGATCGATCAGACCGAGTATGTGCGACGGATGCGGTCCGAAATCGCGGATGTCATTGCGCTACAAGAGAAACTGGGCCTGGACGTACTGGTGCACGGCGAGCCGGAGCGCAATGACATGGTGCAGTACTTCGCCGAGCAGCTCGACGGATTCGCCGCCACCGAGGCGGGCTGGGTGCAGTCCTACGGCACCCGTTGCGTGCGGCCGCCGATCCTGTTCGGCGATGTGGCCCGGCCCGCGCCGATGACCGTGGATTGGATCGCCTACGCGCAATCGTTGACCGATAAGCCGGTCAAGGGCATGCTGACCGGCCCGGTGACGATTCTGGCCTGGTCGTTCGTGCGCGATGACCAGCCGTTGGTGGATTCGGCACGCCAAGTGGCGCTGGCGATCCGGGACGAGACGGTCGATCTGCAGGCCGCGGGCATTCGGATCATCCAGGTCGACGAGCCCGCGCTGCGGGAACTGCTGCCGCTGCGTGCGGCCGATCAGGGCGAGTACCTGGAGTGGTCGGTCGGTGCGTTCCGGTTGGCGACCTCCGGGGTCTCCGATGCCACCCAGATCCACACCCATCTCTGCTACTCGGAATTCGGTGAGGTCATCGATGCGATCGCCGGATTGGATGCCGATGTGACTTCGATCGAGGCGGCACGCTCGCATATGGAGGTGCTCGACGATTTGAATGCCGCGGGCTTCGATCTCGGTGTCGGACCGGGCGTCTACGACATCCACTCACCGCGGGTGCCGAGTGTGGCGGAGATCACGGCCTCCTTGCGTGCCGCACTGAAGGCCGTTCCCGCCGAACGACTTTGGGTCAATCCGGATTGCGGATTGAAGACGCGTGGACCAGTCGAGGTGGAGGCGTCGTTGCGCAATCTGGTCGCGGCCGCAGCAGCAGTGCGCTAGCCGCAGAGTGCGCTCGCCCTCTTGGAACGGGAGGGCGGGCCCGCTCGCCAGGCTTCGTGCCCGCGCCGCTGTTGGCTCAACAGTGTCCACGCCGAGGTCGACGGCGGCCACGTCGTCCTACACGAACACCCTGACCTCGCGATCGACCACGTCCGCGCAGCCCGATAGCGCGGTGTGGTCACCGCGCTATCCGGCTACGTATCAATGAGATTCGGCACCTGGAAACGGCCGGATCCGACGACGCGGGGTGTACCGCTCACAATTCTCACCGTTGCGCACCATCGGCCGCATGCGCGATCGCGCACCCAATCCGCGCCGCCAGGCCGTATGACATCCCGAGCAACGATCCATGCGTAACCCCTCCTCATACGTCGCCATCAGATCACCCCCGATGTCCTATTCGACGCAGGGGCGACCGATTCGGTTCCGCCGTTTCCTCGCTTATTGGGCCGCGGGCTCGGTACCGAAGGCGCGGTTGATGGCGGCCATATCGAAGTAATCGCGCCAGGCGGTGATCGCGCCGTCGGCGACTTCGAAGACGCCCACTACTGGCAGCGGCGTGTCTTTGCCGAGGCCACGCAGGATATCGGTGCGTTCGTTCATGACGATATTCCCCGCGGCGACCTGGTGGTGGACGTCGAATTCAATGGATTCGAAGGTGCTGAGGAAACCGGCGATGAATTCGCGGATGGCGGCGCGGCCGTGGATGGGTTCCATCGGAATGTTGTGGTAGACGGCGTCTTCGGCGAAGAAGGCGCTGATCCGATCCGGGTCGGGATCGGCCCAGCTGCGGCACATGGCGGTGACGATTTCGTCGGGACTCGGCATTGGAGTTCGCTCGCTTCCTTGTGCCGATGCGATCGGGCACATCGGTCGATTCGATCGCACCGATTACACCAAACAATTGCTTGGTTGTGCCAGGATCAGCCCGCACCCAAACAGTTCGCGCTGCGGCACGTCGCGCCGCCGCAGTCCGGTCATCGCGACCGCCCTAGGCTGGGTACATGACCGAGGATCGTCCCCTGCGCTATCGGCTGATCACCGGCGTCGACGACGCCACCTTCTGCGAGCGGATCAGCGGCCTGCTCGATCAGGGTTATCGGCTGCACGGATCGCCCGCCGTCACCTTCAACGGCACCGATGTGATCGCCGCGCAGGCGCTGATCTGGGGCGGGGAGTAGGGCCGACATCAGAAGATCCCCTCGCGCACTCGCGGTGGTATGCAGCACGGGATTGCCGGGTGGTGGTGTGCAGGGCTTGCCTGATCGCTTGATAGATCGTCTCGGTATCCAGGCCCAGTAGCCTCCCGATGCCGCGCCCACCGATGGACCCAGATGTGCGACGTGATCGATCTTGTGCTCGTGCAGGCAGATTCCGCGCGCCAGGTCGATCTGGATCTCGTGACCGGTGGCCAGGCCACGGATCAGCGTGGCGCCACCGCGACCGGTGTGCTGGGCGACGGCGAGGATCGGCGGAAAGACCGCGGCGGCCGCGCGGGCGCGTACGATGTGGGCTTCATCCATCCTCCGGTTCCAGACGGGACAGCGGGGTACTTCGCACGCTACGCAGGGTTGATCTTCGATCAAAATCCCTTGCACCAGCAGATTTCTGCGGGCAAGAATCCGCCATTTTGCGATGATTGCGAATTGCGAGGGCTACCATCTTGCGGTGCGCAAGATGTACGCGGGCGCCCGACTGAGACGGTTGCGCGAGGAACGGCGGATGACTCAGGCGGCACTGGCGAAATCCTTGGATCTATCGCCCAGCTACCTCAACCAGCTCGAGCGCGACCAACGACCGCTGACCATTCCGGTGCTGCTGAAGCTCAATTCCACCTTCGACCTCGACGTGCAATTTTTCGCCGCCGACTCCGATGCCCGGCTGGTGTCGGACCTACACGAGGTCCTTGTCGATGCGGCGGGCGGTGACAGCGCGCCGCTGACAGAGGTGGAGGAACTGGCGACGCGACTTCCGGAGGTCTCGCGCATCGTCGTCGCCATGCATCGGCGATTGCGCGCCGCGACCGATCAACTCGATCTGCTCTCCGCGCGGGTGGCCGCGCCTGCGGGCGCACCCGGCGTGCCCATGCCGTATGAGGATGTGCGGGATTTCTTCTACGACCACCACAATCACATCGCGCAACTCGATCATGCGGCCGAACAGCTCTTCGAGGAGTGCGGTCTGAGCATCGGATCACTCGATCGGCAACTCGCGAGGGTAGCCGAGGAGCGCGCGGGGGTCACCGTGCTGGTGCGCGGCGACGGCGCGGATCCGGCCATCCCGAAACGGCATTACGATTCGGACAGCCGCACGCTGACGCTGGCGCGGCGATTGCGTCCCGGACAACGCGCATTTCAAATCGCGACGACCCTCGGCTTTCTGCTGTACGGCAAGGACCTGGACGCCGTACTGGCCGAAACGCCGTCGCTCACCGGCGAATCCAGGACGTTGGCGCGCATCGGGCTGGCCAATTACTTCGCGGGCGCGCTGGTACTGCCGTATGGGCGCTTTCTGCGGTCGGCCGAGGAGCTGCGCTATGACATCGATCTGCTCAGTCTGCGCTTCGAGGTCGGTTTCGAGACCATCTGCCATCGATTGAGCACCCTGCAGCGGCAGGGACAGCGCGGCGTTCCGTTCTTCCTGGTCCGCACCGACCGAGCGGGCAACATCTCGAAACGCCAGTCGGCCACGGCATTCCATTTCTCCCGGGTCGGCGGCAGCTGCCCGCTGTGGGTGGTGCACCAGGCCTTCGCCAATCCTGGTCGCATCCTGACCCAGATGGCGGCGATGCCCGATGGCCGCCGCTACCTTTGGATCGCCCGCACCGCGCTGCCGGGACCACACGGATTCGGCATGGCGACAAAGGATTTCGCGATCGGCCTTGGCTGCGATATCGAATACGCCGACCGGCTGGTGTACTCGAACGGTCTACAACTCGACAGTCCAGCCGCCGCGGTCCCGATCGGCGCGGGCTGCAAGGTCTGCGAGCGGCCCTCCTGCCCCCAACGCGCCTTCCCCCAAATCGGCAGTCCCCTCGCCGTCACCGAGCACACCAGCACCGAGCTGCCCTATCCCCGAGTCCTACGCTAGCCGGACAATTGATCAGCACGCGCTGGTGTGGGCAAATGCCTCGCCACCAGCGCATTCTCGATCAAGACTTCGCCAGGTATTCGAGGCGTTCGGCGTCTACGGCGGCGTGCATCATGGTGGCCAGGCCCGGGTGGTTGTACAGGCCCGGGTCGGATTCGACTAGTTGGCGGGCCAGGTCTTGGGCGGCAGTGATGACTTCGAGGTCGTCGAGCAGGGAGAGCAGGCGCAGGGAGCGGGCGGTGCCGGATTGGGCGGCGCCGAGGACGTCGCCTTCGCGGCGTTGACGCAGGTCGAGTACGGCGAGTTCGAAGCCGTCGGTGGTGGCGGCGACGGCGTCGAGACGGGCCATGGCGGTGCCGGTCGGGCCCGCGTCGGTAATGAGCAGGCACAGACCAGGATGCTTGCCGCGGCCGATGCGGCCGCGCAGCTGATGTAGCTGGCTGACACCGAAGCGGTCGGCGTCCACGATGACCATGACGGTCGCATTCGGGACGTCCACGCCGACCTCGACGACCGTGGTGCAGACGAGCACATCGATGTCGCCATCGTTGAAAGCACGCATTACCTGGTCTTTTTCATCGGTCGGTAGCCTGCCGTGCAGCAGGCCGACCCGGACGCTCGCGAGCGGACCGGTACGCAGCATGTCGAAGACCTCGAGGGCGGCGGCCGTGGTCGGGCCCTCCTTCTCCTCCGCTGCTTTCCCCTTGCCGGACTTCTTGCCCTTGCCGTTCTCCTCGTCGTCGCCGATGCGCGAGCACACCACATAGGCCTGCCGTCCGGCACCGACCTCCTCGAGGATGCGCTCCCAGGCACGGTCGACCCAGTTCGGATGCTGTTTGCGCGGCACCACCTTCGACACGATCGGTGAACGGCCGCGAGGCAGCTGGGTGAGCGTGGAGGTCTCCAGATCGCCGAGGGTGGTCATGGCGATGGTGCGGGGAATCGGGGTCGCGGTCATCACGAGCAGATGCGGGCTGGCACCGGTTTTCGCCTTGGCGCGCAATGCATCCCGCTGTTCCACACCGAACCGATGCTGTTCGTCGACGATCACCATGCCGAGATCGAAGAACTCCACCGCATCCTGGATCAGTGCGTGCGTGCCGATCACGATGCCCGCTTCGCCGGTGACCGCATCCAATAGTGCGGCCTTCTTCGCCGACGCCGACATCGAGCCGGTCACCAGCACGACCTTGGTCGCGTTGTCGGCGGCGCCGAGTTCACCGGCCGTACCGAGATCGCCGAGCATCGTGCGCAGCGACCGATAGTGTTGGGCGGCAAGGACTTCCGTCGGCGCGAGCAGTGCGCATTGCTGACCGGCATCGACCACCTGCAGCATGGCGTGCAGTGCGACGATGGTCTTGCCCGAACCCACCTCACCCTGCAGCAGTCGGTGCATCGGATGGGTGCGCGCGAGATCGTCGGAGATCTCCGCTATCACCTTTTGCTGTCCCTCGGTCAGTTCGAAGGGCAGGCGGGTGTCGAAAGCCGCCGCGATACCGTCGGATCGGGGCGGACAGGGCCGGGCCGCCCGGGCCTCCGCATCGTGTCGCCGCTCGGCGAGGACCAGTTGCAACGCCAGCGCCTCATCGAAACGCAAACGCTCCCTGGCCTGTTCGATATCGGACTTGCGTTCGGGCAGGTGGATCAGGCGCAGTGCGTCGGAGATCTTCATCAGCCCGCGGTCTTCGCGCAGGTCACCGGGCAGCGGATCGTCGATCGGGTCGAGTTGGTCGAGCACCTGCCGGACACAGGCCAGTAGATCCCAGCTCTGCACCTTCGCGGTCGCCGGGTACACCGGGATGTATTCCCGTTCGAAGAACGAGACGTCTACTCCCCCTTTGCCTTTCGCGCTCTGCGCCAATCCGCGCAGCGCGCCGCCGCCACGCACCGATGTGAGGTTCTCGATCGAGTCCTCTTCCTTCTCGGGCAGGATCAGATAATCGGGATGCGAAAGGTTCCAGCGATCCGGGCGCCACCAGTGCACGGTGCCCGACATCATGGCCCGGACCCCTTCGCGGACAAGGTAACTCACCTTGTCACCGTTGAAGAAGGTGATGTCGATGGGGGCGACCGAACCGGTGTCGAGGGCGACCTTGAGCAGTCGACCCCTGCGGTTCTTCATCGGGCGCAGTTCGGTTTTCGTCACCCGGCCGATGACGGTGATGTGCGCGCCCTCCTCCGGCTGCTCCTGGGTGAGCGGCTGGCCCTGGGTGGCGTAGCGCAATGGATAGTGCCGCAACAGATCTTCGACGGTATGCATGTCGAAGGCATCGACAAGCGGTTCGGCCGCCTTCACGCCGAGCAGGTGGTCCAGCCGATCGCTGAGTGTCGCCATATTCCTATTCCACCCCTATCTGCACCAGATCCGCTTGCTGCCCACCGGAATACACGCTCACCTCGACGCCGGGGAAGCCGTTGGCGATATGCGCGGCCAGTTCGTCCGCGAGTTCGGCCGGGGCGGCCGCCCCCATCAGCAGGGTGACCAGCTCACCGCCGAAGGCGAGCATCCGGTCGAGCAGGGTCCGCCCGGCGCTCGGCGCATCCCGCTCGATCACCACGACATCATGACCGACCAGACCCAACCCATCACCGACCTCGCAGGTACCGACCATGGTGAGCGCCCGCTCTGTCGCGGCACGCAATGATCCCCAGCGGGTCGCGGCCGCCGCCTCCGACATGGCGAATGCGTCGTCCACCGCGATCCGGCCGCAATCGTGCACCGCGAGCGCCGCCAACCCCTGCACCATGGAGCCGCTCGGCAACAACAACACGTCCCGATGTGCGTCACGAGCCGCGACACCGACGGCAACCAATTCGTGCGCGGGCAGCGCACCATTCGGTAGCACCAACACCTCCCGATTCGGCAACTGCCGAATCGCGGCCAGCAGCGCCGCACTGGTCACCGACCCATCGCCGCCCAGCACCACCGCACCACCGGCCTCGAACAGCGCCGCCGCGCCGTCGCCCGAAGCGACAGCCAGGACCGCGCGATCCGCGGGACCGTCGTGATCGGATCCGATGGGCGCGGTGGCACCGGATCCGATGGGCGCGCAAGGAGCTTCGGCACGCGCGGGCGCATCGGTGCGTCCAACGCCTCCAGGCTGCGTTGCGTTTGCGCGACCCGCGACATCGGCGGCGGCCACATCGGAATAACCAGCAGCGGGATTCGGGCGGGCGGTGATGGTGAAGCTTTCGATGCGGATGGCGCTGAGGGTGCCGGTGGCGATGCCTGCTTCTACCGCGGCACCGGCGTCGGCGCAGTGCACGTGGGCGGACCAGGAGCCCGCACCGTCACCGACGACCACGACGGAGTCACCGAGGTCGGCGAGGCGGGCGCGGAGGCGGGCGATTCGCTGGTCGTCGGTGTCGGAGAGGAGGTACATCACCTCGAAGTGGGGGTCGGCAATGTTCAGGGGTTCGGCGCAGCTGCCGTACGGTTCGGCATCAGCTCGCGGTGCGGTATCCGACGCGGAACGGTCGACGCTGGCCTGGTCGCCACCGAAGGCGAATTCGCCGCGCGTGTATTCCGGCCGATCGGGCGTCTCGCCGAGGGTGACCGCGACCAGACTGTCGAGCAGGACAACCAACCCCCGCGCACCCGCATCGACCACCCCGGCCTCGCGCAGCACGCCGAGTTGGGCGGGCGTATCACCGAGCGCCTTGGCGGCACCGTCGGCCGCCGCCACCGCCACCTCGGCCAGTGCGGATTCCGAGCAGGCCGCGGCACATTCCGCGGCCCGCTCCAGGACAGTGAGAATGGTCCCCTCGACCGGCACGCTCAACGATTCCCGCACCAGCGCCGATGCCGTGGCCAGCGCGGCACGCAACGTCCGCGCCGTCAGCGGCCCGCCGCGCGTCGCCTCGGCAATCCCCCGCAACACCTGCGACAGGATGATCCCGGAATTCCCGCGCGCCCCGAGCGTCGCCCCGCGCGCCATCGCCGCCGCCACATCATGCGTCGAGAGCGATTCGCCTGCGAACTTCTCCCGCGACACCGCGGCATCCGCGGCCTGCATTGCCGCTCGCATGGTGGCGAGCATGTTGGTGCCCGTGTCGGCGTCGGCGATGGGGAAGACGTTGAGGGCGTTGATCTCCGCGCGCCGCTGCTGCAGGGCTTCGAGGCAGATTCGGCCCCAGCGCATCAGGGCCGTACCGTTCAGTTCATCCGGCCCGGCAACGGCAGGCAGTCCCGCGTCGGGGCCATCACCCATCATGTCCCGCACTCCGGGCACCGCCACCTCTCTCCGCGATCGATCACACCGCCACCAACACCCGAGCGACTGCTGGCAGATCGCTCGAAAGGTTCTGCCACCGTTGGCCAGGTTAGCTGGCGATACCGACAGTCGATCGGCGACACCGATCCACTACCATCGGATGTGCCCACGGGTCGTCATTCCATGACCCGGTTTGGTGGATCCGGACGCCGCCAGTTACCCTTGCAGGGTTGCCTAGCGCGGCCGAGAGGGTTCGCGCTGGCCGACGTGAGTCGGCAGGGCATTAAGACATTGTTTCCGGACATGCCGCCGACGTGCGGCGGTCCCCCACATGACATGAAGGAGTTCGCGACTATGGCTGCCGTCTGCGACGTCTGCGCCAAGGGCCCCGGCTTCGGGAAGTCGGTCTCGCACTCGCACCGGCGTACCAACCGTCGTTGGAACCCGAACATCCAGACCGTGCGCGCTCAGGTCGCGCCGGGCAACACCCGCCGCATGAACGTGTGCACCTCCTGCCTGAAGGCGGGCAAGGTCGTTCGCGGCTGATTTCCCAGAGACCGACATACGCCCCGACACCATCAGGTGCTCGGGGCGTAGTCATCTGCGGCCCCTGTCATCGACGACCTCCCTCGACAACGATGGTCTGTATGACCCAGCCCGCCTGGCGCATAGCCCCACTCACCGCCGAATACGTCCACGGCCTCGCCGAATGCCATATCGCCTGCTGGCGGGAGGCCTATCGCGGCCTGGTCCCGGACTACATCCTGGATGCGTTCGAGGTCGAACGGCGCGCGGAGCAATGGGAACGCGTGCGGGTCCGCAATCCGGGCTGCGCCTACGTCGCACTCGTCGACGATGAGGTGATCGGCTTCTCCTGTGCGACCGCGGCACGCGACGAATCACCGGTCACCCCAACCGAACTCAACGCCCTCTACGTCCGCGCCGCCTGGTACGGCACCGGCGTCGCTCACGATCTCATCCGCGCCGCCGTACCACCCGATATCCCATGTTCGCTCTGGGTATTCGAGAAAAACCCACGCGCCCAGGCCTTTTACCGCAAACACGGTTTCGAACTCGATGGCACCAGCCGCATCGAGGCCTTCACCCCCGCCGTCGAGGTCCGCATGGTGCGCTTCTGACCGCAAGCCCGCGCAGAGCTAATGTGCTGGCCATGACTTCCACGCACACCGAGTACGTCACCGTCGTCGACGGCGTACTACAGATCACCATCTCGACCGCCGCGAACGGCACCTCCCTGGACTTCGCGGGCATCAACGCGGGCACCGAGGCGCTGCGCTCTGCGGGTCGCGAGATCGGGGCCGTGCTGTTGACCGGCGCCGGGCCGAACTTCTCCGCGGGTGGCAATGTGCGTGGGTTCGCGGCGGCCGAGGATCGGGCGGGTCATATCTACGGCCTCGCGACCGATCTGCACGAATTCGTGCGCGCACTCGACGAGACCGTCGTGCCCGTCGTGGCCGGAGTGCAGGGTTGGGCGGCCGGAGCCGGGATGAGCCTGGTGTGCGCGGCCGATATCGCGATCGGCGGTCCGAGCACCAAGCTGCGCCCGGCGTATCCGGGCATCGCGTTGAGCCCGGACGGCGGCATGTCGTGGACGCTGCCGCGGATCGTCGGCGCCGGACGTGCCCGCGAAATCCTGCTCACCGACGCCGTTCTCGACGCCGAAACGGCGGTGCGCCTCGGCATCCTGAGTCGGCTCGTCGATGACGAGCGGGTACAGACCGAGGCACTGGATGTGGCCCGAACCCTTGCCGCCGGACCACGATCCGCCTACGCGAGCATCAAATCGCTACTGGCACGGTCGAATTCGTCGACGCTGAGCGATCAGCTCGACTACGAGCGCGATGCCATCAGCGCCGCGGCGAACAGCCCGGCCGGACGCGAGGGCGTCGACGCCTTCGTCGAAAAGCGCAAACCCGATTACCGGAACTAACCGCGCACCTGAAGCACGAATTTCGCGACCGCGTCGGTGAACGAATCGTTGTCGTCACCGGCAGCGGTATGCGCCGCGCCGCCGATTTCGATCAGCTGCGCATGCGGCACCAATGCCTGGAATTCCGCGGCGCCTTCCGGTGTCACCACATCGGATTGCATGCCGCGCACCAGCAGCACGGGAATGGTGAGAGCGCGCGCGGCCGCCTCCAACTGCTGCACCATTTCGCTCGCATCCTCGACGCGGTGGCCGAGCATATCCGGATCCCAATGCCAGTACCAGCGACCGTCACGCTGGCGCAGATTGCGCAGCAGACCGTCGGTGTTCTTCGGTCGTGGCCGATGCGGCATATATTCCGCGACCGCGTCGGCGGCCTGCTCGAGGCTGTCGAAGCCGTCACGATGTTTGCCGAGGAAGTCGATCACCCGCGCGACACCGGCGGGTTCGGGACGGGTGACGATATCGACGAGCACCAGGGCGGTAATCGCCGCACCGCCCGGATCCGCGGTGGTGAGCAGGCCGGTGATCCCGCCCATGCTCGCACCGACCACGACCGCGGGGGTAGCCAGCTGTTCGAGGACCGCGACGAGATCCGCGACCATCGTCGCGCGCCGGTAATCGGCGTTCGGCGACCAGGCGCTGTCGCCGTGGCCGCGCGCGTCCAGCGTGACCACCCGCATCCCGGCGGCGGCCAACTTCGCGCCGGTCTGCTTCCACGAGTGTCTGGTCTGACCGCCACCATGCAGAAACAGCACAAGCGGGCCGTCCGCCGGACCGAACTGGTCGGCGGCCAGCTCGATCCCACCCGAACCGCGCAGCCGCAGCCGGATGGGATCGAGAAGGTTGTTCGCTTTACTCACGATCCGAGGATCGCACAGTTACCGCTGGGGCTCGTGCGAGCCCCGGTCAATGGGACCTCAGCAGTCCCACTTGCCCTGCGCGCTGATGGTGTTCTGCAGCAGGCAGGCGACCTTGGCATTCACCGAGGACGAGATGGTCGAGGAGCCATTGGAGGTGAATTCCTCGCCGACCGGAGCGGCGGTTTTCGGCGCGGAGGTCTCGGTGGCGGGCTCGAGCGGCAACCCGGCCGCATTCGCTGCGGCGCTCCCGCCAGCCAGGGCCGCGCACAGGGCCAGCGTGGCGGTGGTGCCGCGCAGTGCGCCGCGAACGGTCTTGTTCTGCATGAAATTGTGCTCCTCTACTGTGTTTTACCTCGACGCCCGTGATCTAGGGCAGGCGCCAGTCAACCGGTTCGGCACCCAATTCGTCGAGTAGTTCATTCACTCGCGAGAAGGGACGCGAACCAAAAAAGCCGCGCGAGGCCGACAAAGGCGACGGGTGCACGGATTCGATATAGGGCACCTCGGCCGCGGCGAGCTGCGGTTTCAACGTCTGCGCGTCACGACCCCACAGGATCGCGACCAGCGGCTCGTCCCGGGCCACCAGCGCGCGAATCGCCTGATCGGTCACCGCTTCCCAGCCTTTGCCGCGGTGCGAGGCGGGCTGTCCCGGCGAAACGGTCAGCACTCGGTTCAGCAGCAATACGCCTTTATCCGACCACGGGCTCAGGTCGCCATTGGACGGCGTCTGGTATCCGAGGTCCTTGCTGTATTCGGCGAAGATATTCGCGAGGCTGCGCGGCACCGGCGAAACATCCGGGGCGACAGAGAAACTCAGGCCCATCGGATGTCCGGGTGTCGGATACGGGTCCTGGCCGACAATGAGCACGCGCACCGCATCGAACGGACGTTGAAAGGCGCGCAGCACATTGTCACCGGCCGGTAGATAACCGCGGCCCGCCGCATTCTCCGCGCGCAGGAATTCGCCCATCGCCGAGATCTGTGCCGCAACCGGTTCGAGAGCCTTCGCCCAACCCGGATCCATGATTTCCGTCAGTGGTTTCGCGCCCATGACCGCACAACCTATCGTGGCTCGGGCTCAGATGCCGAGCCCACCCCGCTGAACGATTCCCAGCCCGCACTGCCCGGGTGCCGCACACCGTCGACGGTGACGCCACGACCTGCCAGCACCCGTCCGATCGGCACCCAGCCGGGCGGCAGATCCCGGTGCGCGGGCCAGGTTCCGACGAATGCGTGATCCTCACCGCCGGTCAGAATCCATTGCGTCGCATCGGTATCCAACCGCCGGGCGATCGTCGCCAGCGCCGTGTCGCGCAGGGTCGTCGGGTCGAGGTCGATAGCGACGCCGGACGCCTCGGCGATGTGGCCGAGATCCGCGAGCAGCCCGTCCGAGATATCGGTGAGCGCGGTAGGTATCGCGGGCCATTCGCTGGCAGTTCCGATGATGCCTTCGGATCCGAACTCCGTCGCGTTCGACCGATCCGATACCCCGATGTGCTCCGAGCCGAGCACACCTTCCGCCCGGGCCGCGCCCGAATCCGCCACTGTGCCATTGGAATCGGCGACCACGGCCAGCACCGCCGAATAGGGCGGCTGCGGAACGCGATGGGCCGCAAGAACCTCGGCGAACAGTTCTTCGGTCGGATCGAATCCGCCGGTCAGCACCGCCAACCCGGCCGCGGACCAGCCGAGTCGGCCGACCACCGCGACCGTATCCCCCACCCGCGCACCGGCTCTGGTGATCGGCGCGCGGCCGTCCAGATCGCCGAAGGCGGTGACCGAGATGACCAGCTGCGGGCTGCGCACCACATCGCCGCCCGCGATGGAGCCGCCCGCACGGCTCGCCTCGGCCCACATCCCGTCGGTGAGTCCGTCCACGAGCTCGACCGGTGTATCGGCCGGACAGCCGAACGCCACCACGAATGCGGTCGGCACGGCTCCCATCGCGACCACATCGGCGGCGTTCTGCGCGATCGCCTTGCGCCCGATATCGCGCGGATCGGACCAGTCGAGCCGGAAATGTCGATCCTGGACCAGCATGTCGGTGGTGACCACGAACCGACCATCCGGGGCGGCCACCACGGCGGCATCGTCACCCGGGCCGAGCAGCACGCCGGGCGCCTGCACCCGTCCCGCGTTGATCCGCTCGATCAGTGCGAACTCCCCCAGCTCACGCACTGTGTTCGGCCGTGTTCCTTCGCTGATGACCTGGTCCCTTCCCGGCGTCGTACTCGGCTGAAATCGCCCCGAGGGTACCCTTTCCAGGGCAATCGAGTATTACCAGGCCGGTGCGCGGCACCCATCCCGCAGGTGACCAGGCCCCACCAGCGCGAACAGGAAGGATCGGTGAGCATGGCGGCGGAGTCGTCGAATCGCGATTCGTCGGAGGCGGAGTCGTCGAAGGCCGAGCTGTCGAAAGGGACGACCGATTCGGCTGCGGACCGCGCCGCCGCAGCACCCAAGCCCACCGCCGATCGCCGTGGAGCCGAGAGCTCCTCGCCGACCGCCGATGCCGAGCCCATCGAGCCCGCGAAAACCTCAGCCACTGCCACCGAAGCCGCTGAACCCGAGCCCGCGGCGGCGGATGCCGAGCCCGCCGATGCCGAGCCCGGCAACTCCGAGACGGCCTCAGCCGGTGACGCCGATACCGAGTCCGCAAGTTCTGAACCTGCGGCCGAGCCCGGCGGCTACCCGCCCGCGCTGATCGCGACCGCAGTCGCACTCCCGGTCGTGCTTGTAGTCGCCGTCCTAGTCGCCGCAGTCTTGGCCCACCGCGCGCCGACCGAACGCGAACCCTTGGTCCTCGGTCCCGTCCCCGCACCCGCCGCGGACGGACCGGCATGCACCGCCCTGCTGCCCGCGCTGCCCGTCGATCTCGGCGACTACTCCAAATCCACGCTGGTGGAACCGGCTCCCCCCGCTACCCGCGCCTGGCAGCGCAAGGACGGCGGCGACGCCATCGTATTGCGCTGCGGTTTGGAACGACCATTGGAGTTCAACCGCGCATCGCCGTTGCAGATCGTCAACGGGGTGCAATGGTTCGAGGTCCGCGACGCGGCCGCCAAGGCCAGCACCTGGTTCGCCGTCGACCGCGGAACCTATATCGCACTGACCGTCCCCGACGGCTCCGGCCCCACTCCGCTACAAGGAGTTTCGGACACCATCACCGCGAAGCTACCCGCCCAGCCGATCGATCCCGGACCGCTGCCGAACTGACTCATCCGCACCAACCCGGCTGCCGCGTCCGAACCGCTCGTCGAGCGCAGTCGAGGTTGGTCGCCCACACCGGATTCGACCGCCATATCACAGCGAGGCGAGTAGTCCGAACGCGGTACTAGCGCAGCCCGGTGCCACGGGCGAGTGCGGTTTCGATCAGCGTGGAAACCAATGCGCGGTAGTCGATTCCGGTCGCCTCCCACATCCGCGGATACATGGAGATCGAGGTGAATCCTGGCATCGTATTGATCTCATTGATCACCGGGCCCCGCGCCGTGACGAAGAAGTCCACCCGCGCCAACCCTTGGCAGTCAAGCGCTTTGAACGCCCGCACCGCGAGTTCCCTGACGCTGTCGGATACTTCGTCGTCCAGCTTCGCCGGAACATCGAATTCGCAGACATCGTCCAGGTATTTGGTGTCGAAGTCGTAGAACTCCGGGGCGGCCGCATCGGCCTCCGGCATCCGGATCTCGGCGACCACACTGGCCGCCACCCGCCCGTCCGGGAATTCCAGCACGCCGCATTCGACTTCGCGTCCGACAATGCCCGCCTCCACGATCACCTTCGGATCGTGTTCGCGGGCCGTCGCGATCGCCGCGTCCAACTCGCTCCAATCGGTGACCTTGGTGATGCCGATCGAGGAACCACCGCGCGCCGGTTTGACGAACACCGGCAGGCCGAGCAGCGCCCGATCGTCCGCGTCCAGCGTGTCGGTCCCGTGCCGCAGCACCACCTGCCGCCCGATCGGCAGCCCCTCCGCTGCGAGCAGCTTCTTGGTGAATTCTTTATCCATGCCCGCCGCGCTGGCCAGCACGCCCGGCCCCACATACGGCACACCGGCCAGTTCGAGCATGCCCTGTAGCGTGCCGTCCTCACCGAACGGGCCGTGCAGGATCGGGAACACCACATCCACCGATCCGAGAGCCGCACTCGGATCGTCCAGCGCGACCAGCGAACCGGACCGGCTCGGATCGGCGGCCAGCGTCAACGCGGTGCCGCTGCTGTCGACCGTGGGCAGCGCATTGTCCTTGAACCCGAGCGCCGCCACCTCGGAACCACCGAGCACCCAGGCGCCGTCGCGGGTGATGCCGATGGGCACGGCCTCGTACCTTTCCGGATCGAGGTTGCGCAGCACGCTGCCAGCCGACACACACGAGACGGCGTGCTCGTTACTGCGCCCGCCGAACACCACAGCAACCCTGATCCGGTTCGTCATGCACCGAACCGTACCCGTTATGGATGCCGAACCAACCTAGCGCCCGCGTTCGCCCCTATTCCGGTTTGATCCGCCGACCCAGCAGATTGTCGACCGCCTCGCGCACCGAAAGCCCCTCATGGCATACCTGGTGTACCGACGTGGTGAGCGGCATCTCGACATTGTGCGCCGCGGCGAGCGCCCGAATCGATGTGCACGACTTCACACCCTCGGCAACCTGACCATGGGTGGCCTCCTGGGCCGCCTCCATGGACCCGCCCGCCCCGAGCACATGGCCGAACGACCGGTTGCGTGACAGCGGCGAGGTACAGGTCGCGACCAGATCGCCGACCCCGGCCAGTCCGGCCAAGGTGACCGGCTCCGCGCCGAGTGCGACACCGAGCCGAATGATCTCGGCCAGGCCGCGGGTGATCAGGCTTGCTATCGAGTTGTCACCCAATCCCATTCCCGAGGCGATGCCGCAGGCCAGCGCGATGACGTTCTTGCACGCGCCGCCGATCTCGCAGCCGATCACATCGGTATTGGTGTAGGGCCGGAAATAGCCGTTGGCGCAGGCCTGCTGCAGTGCGACCGCTCGCGCGGCATCGGTGCACGCGATCACGGTGGCCGCGGGTTGCTCGGCCGCGATCTCCTTGGCCAGATTCGGGCCGGACAGCACCGCGATGCGGCTCTCGTCGGCACCGGTGACCGCACCGATGACCTGGCTCATCCGCAACAGCGTGCCGGTCTCGATGCCCTTGGCCAGACTCAGCATCGCGGCGTCCGGCCCGATCGAGTCCCGCCAGGTCTCGAGATTCGCCCGCAGGGATTGGGACGGAACCGCGAGCACGACGATATCGGCACCGTCGAGTGCCTCGACGTGATCGTGGGTGGCCGCCACGCTGGGTAGCTGCACATCGGGCAGATAGAACGGATTGCGATGTTCGGTAGCCAGCGCCTTGGCCACCTCGGGCCGCCTTGCCCAGATCGTGACGTCGGTTCCCGCGTCCGCCAACACCTTCGCGAACGCGGTGCCCCATGATCCCGCTCCCAGCACTGCCGCCCTCGTCATCTGCCCAATATGCCATGGAACGACTCATGGAAGTATCAAGACCATGCATGCGCTGCACGCCGTGATCGCGGTCAAGAGCCTCGATCGCGCCAAGAGCCGCCTGGCCGATCGACTGCGCCCGGAATACCGGGCCCGGCTGGTGCTCGCCATGCTCGCCGACACCGTGTCCGCCGCTGTCGCGGTTCCACGGATCACGTCGGTCACCGTGGTGACCCCGGATCCGGTCGTCGCCGACCTGGCGCGCACGCTCGGCGCGGTGGTCCATCCCGAACCTCGCCGCGTGATCGACGCGACCGATCCGGACGGCCTGAACACCGCGCTCACCGACGCCGCCGACGCATTGCGGCACCGGCACGGCCCGGCCGAACTGCTGGCCCTGCAGGCGGATCTGCCCGCCCTGCGTCCCGACGAACTCTCGGACATGCTGACCACCGCGCCCGAGGGCGTTCGATCGGTCGTCGTCGACCACGCGGGCAGCGGCACGGCCGCGCTGGTGGTCCGCGATACCGTCGCCCCGCTGGATCCGCGCTTCGGCCCCGGTTCTGCGCGTCGGCACATCGCCGCGGGCGCGGTCGACCTGCACGGTGACTGGCCCGGATTGCGGCTCGACGTCGATACCGCCGAGGATCTGGACCGCGCCGTCGAACTCGGCGCGGGCGATGCGACAGGTGCTGTCCTGCACGACATCGGTTGGCCGATTCGCGTTCACGAGCGGGTACGCCGGGTGTGCTAGCCGGTCGCCACATCCGGCGTGATACGCACGGCAATGATGCTGTCGGGCTGCACACGGCCCGGTTCGTAAGGGATGATCGTTGACGTGAGTGAGCGAAGCAAGCGATCCAGGAACCAGCGTGCGTCGCGCATGTCGGTGCCGCGTGCCAGCGAGGCGCGGGCATGAGCGATATCGAAACCGTCAAACAGCAAGTGCTGCCGACCGCACTGCCCGCCGCGACACCACCTGCCGAGGATGTCGGCTCGCAGCGGTTGCCACGTGATCGCTACCTGAACCGCGAACTCAGTTGGCTCGACTTCAACACCCGAGTGCTCGCGCTTGCCGAGGACGCGTCGCTGCCACTGTTGGAGCGCGCGAAATTCCTCGCGATCTTCGCCTCGAATCTGGACGAGTTCTATATGGTCCGCGTCGCGGGCCTCAAACGCCGTGCTGAGACCGGACTTTCGGTGCGTTCGGCCGACGGCCGTTCGCCCACTGAGCAATTGGAGTTGATCACGGCGCGCGCCCAGGAGATCGCCGACCGGCATGCCCGCGTCTTCCTCGACTCGGTATTGCCCGCGCTGACCGCGGAGGGCATTTCCGTCATCGATTGGTCCGATCTGGATGACGATGAGCGCCAACGACTCTCGGGCTACTTCCAGGATCAGGTCTTTCCGGTGCTCACCCCGCTCGCGGTGGATCCGGCGCACCCGTTCCCCTACATCAGCGGCCTCAGTCTCAACCTCGCGGTGACGGTGAGGGATGCCTCCACCGGCGGCGAGCATTTCGCCCGCGTCAAGGTGCCCGACAACGTCGATCGCTTCATTCGCGTGCGGCGCACCGATTCCGGCTCCGCGGTCGCGGCCTTCCTGCCGATGGAAGCACTGATCGCCGCGCACCTCGATCTGCTGTTCCCGGGTATGAAGGTGGTCGAACACCACTCGTTCCGGATCACCCGCAATGCCGATTTCGAGGTCGACGAGGATCGCGACGAGGATCTGCTGCAGGCGCTGGAACGCGAACTCGCCCGTCGCCGCTTCGGTTCGCCGGTTCGACTAGAGGTCTCCGACGATATGACCGAGCACATGCTCGATCTGCTGCTGCGCGAGCTCGAGGTCGATCCCGGCGATGTGATCCAGGTGCCCGGTCTGCTCGACCTGTCCTGCCTATGGCAGGTGTACGGCGTGGACCGGCCCAATCTCAAGGACGCACCATATGTGCCCGCGACGCCGCCCGCGTTCGGCGAGCGCGAAACCCCGCGCAATGTCTTCCAGGCATTGCGCGAGGGCGATGTGCTGGTGCACCACCCCTACGACTCGTTTTCCACCAGCGTGCAGCGCTTCATCGAACAGGCCGCCGCCGACCCGCAGGTACTCGCGATCAAGCAGACGCTGTACCGCACCTCCGGTGACTCCCCGATCGTGAACGCGCTCATCGACGCGGCCGAGGCGGGTAAACAGGTCGTCGCGCTGGTCGAGATCAAGGCCCGCTTCGATGAACAGGCCAACATCAAATGGGCCCGCGCGCTGGAGCAGGCGGGCGTGCATGTGGTCTACGGCCTGATCGGCCTCAAGACGCACTGCAAGACCTGCCTGGTGGTGCGCCGCGAGGGTTCGACCATCCGCCGCTACTGCCATATCGGCACCGGCAACTACAACCCGAAGACCGCACGTCTCTACGAGGACGTCGGGTTGCTCACCGCCGCACCGGAAATCGGCGCCGATCTGACCGATCTGTTCAATTCGCTGACCGGTTACTCGCGAAAGGCCAACTACCGCAACTTGCTTGTCGCACCGCAGGGTGTGCGCGCCGGGATCATCGAACGGATCCAGCGCGAGATCGAGCTGGCACAGCAGGGCGTCCCGGCGCGAATCCGGATGAAGGCCAATGCAATTGTCGACGAGCAAGTCATCGACGCGCTCTACCGAGCTTCTCAGGCCGGTGTACAGGTGCAGATCGTGGTGCGCGGCATCTGCGGTCTGCGTCCCGGCGTCGAGGGAATGAGCGACAACATCGAGGTGCGCTCGATTCTCGGTCGCTTCCTGGAGCATTCGCGGATCATGCACTTCCAGGCACAGGACCAATACTGGATCGGTAGCGCCGACATGATGCACCGGAATCTGGACCGGCGCGTCGAAGTCATGGCGCAGGTGAAGGATCCGAAGCTGTGCGAGCAACTGGGCTCGGTATTCGACTCCGCCCTGTATCCGACGACCCGCTGCTGGGTACTCCAGGACGACGGCAGCTGGCATGCCTCGCCCGACGGTGCCGATCGCAACGGCGTCGAGGTGCGTGACCACCAGCAATTCATGATGCGAGTGCGGAGACCGGATCAGCAGTGAGCGAGCGCAGCGAGTGAAGCATCAATACAGCGCGCAATCGTGTACGACGGAGCCGAGCGCCAGCGAGGCACAGTCGTGAGCGGTACGACGGGATACGAAATGAACGGGGGACCGTTCTGGGATCCCCGGGTAACAGCCAACATTCACGCCGCCGGTGCGGTGCTGTGGCGCAGAGCCGCCGCAGGTTCCGGTGCCATCGAGATCGCCGTGGTACACCGGCCCAAGTATCAGGATTGGTCGCTGCCGAAAGGCAAACTCGATCCAGGGGAGACGCCAGTGCTCGCCGCCGTGCGTGAGGTCCGCGAGGAAACCGGCCTCGATTGCCGCCTCGGCCGCTATCTCGGGCACGTCACCTATCCGATACCGGGGCACCGGAAACTCAAGCGGGTCGACTATTGGGCCGCCGAGGTCTCCGGCGGTGAATTCAGCGCCAATTCCGAGGTCGATGTGCTGTCCTGGCACACCTTGGACCGGGTGATGGACCAGTTGTCGTATCCGATGGACCGACAGGTGATGCGCGCCTTCATCCGCCTGCCCGCGGCCACCGCCACACTGCTCGTGGTGCGGCACGCCAAGGCGGGCAGCAGGCACCGGTTCGACGGTCCGGACGAACAGCGCCCACTGGAGCGGGCCGGTCGGGCCCAAGCCGTGGCGCTGGTCCCGAATCTGCTGGCATTCGGTGCATCCGAGATCTATTCGGCCGATCCGGAGCGCTGCGTCCAGACGATGGAACCGCTGGCCGAGAAACTCGGCGCACCCATCAACATCGAACCGGATTTCTCCGAAACCGCTTATGCCGCAGCGCCGGACAAGGCTCGACAACGCGCCGTCGCACTGGTGTCGGATCATGCGGTGCGCGTTCTGTGCAGTCAGGGCAAGGTAATTCCGGATCTGCTGCGCTGGTGGGCCGATCGGGACGGCATTGCGCTGCCGTCCGCGCGTAACCGCAAGGGCAGTGTGTGGGTGCTGTCGTTCGCCTCGGGTCGACTGGTCGCCGCCGACCACCTCGACCGGTCACTATCGGACGCCATCGTCAAATCCTGACACGCGGTCGAGTTCTGCCGTTCCGGGAGACACCAACCGTCATACGGTCGCTTCTCGACACCCGACCCGGGCGCAGAGAGCCGAAACGGCCCCGAGGCGAACCTCGGGGCCGTTTCGAGTCGGTACTGCGGGTGATCCCGCCTAGCGGAGCCGAACCACCCGGTGGCACTGCACCTTCAGCGTCAGCGCGCGCGCCGGGCCGGAGCCTTCTTGGCCGCGGTCTTCTTCGCGGGCGCCTTCTTCGCCACCGTCTTCTTGGCGGCGGTGGTCTTGGCCGCCGTCGTCGACTTCTTGGCCGCTGTCGCCTTCTTGGCGGCGGTCTTCTTGGCGGGTGCCTTCTTCGCGGCCGTCTTGGTGGCAGTTGCCTTGCGCGCCGTCGTCTTTGCCGGGGCCTTCTTGGCCGCCGTCTTCTTCGCGGGCGCCTTGGTGGCGGTCGTCTTCTTGGCGGCGGTCTTCTTCGCCGCTGTCTTCTTCGCGGCCGCCTTCTTGGCTGCCACCGGTGCATTCGCGCCGCGCTTTACCGCAGGGCCGCTCGCGGTCAGCTTCTGCTTACCCGCGATGACGGCTTTGAACTGCGCGCCCGGACGGAACGCGGGCACCGAAGTGGGCTTCACCTTCACGGTTTCGCCGGTACGCGGGTTCCGCGCGACGCGAGCCGCACGCTTACGCTGTTCGAACACACCGAATCCGGTGATTGTGACGCTCTGACCCTTGTGCACCGCGCGCACGATGGTGTCGACCACATGCTCGACTGCCGCGGTGGCCGTGCGCCTGTCCGTACCCAACTTTTCGGTCAGAACGTCGATCAGTTCCGCCTTGTTCATTGAATCCTCCGCAGACTAATGGCCCGTCGTCGGACCGACTAGGTACCACGGTAAACCCACTTTGGGCAAGAGTCTATGTGCCACGCCAAAATTCATGTGGTTTAGCACACGTCCAGCTACCGCCCCAAGGCGAACTCAGCTATCGCTACCGGGTGATTACGCCTGCGAAATATGCGCCGGAAGGGTTGTGGGTTTCCAACTTGGCCTTGCCTTTTCGAACTCGCCGATGACGTCACTACGCCGCAGTGTCAGCCCGATGTCGTCCAATCCTTCGAGCAGACGCCACCGTGTGTAGTCATCAATATCGAACGGCAACACGACGGTTCCGGCCGTCACAGTGCGTGCCTCGAGGTCTACTACCAATTCGAGACCGGGCTGTTCCTCGAGCAACTTCCAGAGCATTTCGACATCGTTCTGTGACATCTGCGCGGCCAACAGTCCACCCTTACCCGCATTGCCGCGGAAGATGTCGGCGAAGCGCGCGGAGATGACGACTCGAAAGCCGTAGTCCGACAGTGCCCAAACCGCGTGTTCGCGGGAGGATCCGGTGCCGAAGTCCGGACCGGCCACCAGCACACTGCCCCGCTTATACGGTTCGGTGTTCAGAATGAAGTCCGGATCCGATCGCCATGCTGCGAACAGTCCGTCCTCGAATCCCGTTCGCGTCACCCGCTTCAGGTACACGGCCGGAATGATCTGATCGGTGTCGACATTGGATCGGCGCAGCGGCACGCCGATCCCCTTGTGCACGGTGAAGGCTTCCATTTGCTGATTCTCCTAGGGTCATTAGACGATTTGGGCCAGCCGTTTCGAACGACCTGCAAGCGGTCAGCCGCGACCGGAACAACGAATCGGCGCGGACACAACGGCGTCCGCGCGCCGATCAGTCCAGATCCGCGGGCGAGGACAAGGTGCCGCGGACCGCCGTCGCGGCCGCTACGAGCGGGGAAACCAGGTGTGTACGGCCACCTTTGCCCTGCCGACCCTCGAAGTTACGGTTCGAAGTCGAGGCGCAACGCTGACCCGGCGCGAGCTGATCGGGATTCATTCCCAAGCACATCGAGCAGCCCGCCTGACGCCATTCGGCGCCCGCCGCAGTGAAAATCTCGCCCAGTCCTTCTTTTTCCGCCTGGGCACGTACCCGCATAGATCCCGGTACAACCAACATTCGCACCCCGTCGGCGACGCGGCGGCCCTTCAAAATCCCGGCCACCGCACGCAAATCCTCGATGCGTCCGTTGGTGCACGAACCGACGAATACGGCGTCGACCGATACATCACGAAGTGGAGTACCGGGCTCCAAATCCATGTATCGCAACGCTTTCTCCGCGGACTCGCGGGCCGTCTCGTCGGTAATCTGCGCGGGATCGGGCACCTGCTCGCCCAGTGGCGCACCCTGTCCCGGGTTGGTACCCCAGGTGACGAACGGGGTCAGCGAAGCGGCGTCGATGTGCACCTCGGCGTCGAAAACCGCGCCCTCATCGGTCTGGAGCGCCTCCCAGGCGGCCACTGCGGCATCCCAGTCGGCTCCCTGCGGCGCGTGCGGGCGTCCTTTGAGGAATTCATAGGTGGTTTCGTCAGGAGCGATCATGCCTGCCCGCGCGCCCGCCTCGATCGACATGTTGCAGATCGTCATTCGCGCCTCCATCGACATGGCGCGAATGGCCTCGCCGCGATACTCGAGCACATAGCCCTGACCGCCGCCGGTACCGATCTGGGCGATGACAGCCAGAATCAGGTCCTTACTCGTGACACCGGGCGGCAATTGACCGTCGACGGTGATCGCCATGGTCTTGAACGGGCGCAGCGAGAGTGTCTGCGTGGCAAGGACGTGTTCGACCTCGCTGGTGCCGATGCCCATGGCCAGCGCGCCGAACGCGCCGTGCGTGGAAGTGTGGCTATCGCCGCACACCACCGTCATTCCGGGCTGAGTCAGACCCAATTGCGGCCCGACGACGTGCACGATGCCCTGATCCAGATCCCCCATCGGATGCAGGCGCACACCGAATTCCACGCAATTGCGGCGCAGCGTCTCGACCTGGGTGCGCGAAATGGGGTCGGCGATCGGCTTATCGATATCGATCGTCGGGACATTGTGGTCCTCGGTCGCGATGGTGAGATCGGGACGACGCACCGGACGGCCCGCGGCGCGGAGTCCGTCGAAGGCCTGCGGGCTGGTCACCTCGTGTACGAGGTGCAGATCGATGTAGATCAGATCGGGCTCCCGCGAGGCGCCCTCGCCCTCTCCGCGGGCGACGACGTGCTGCTCCCACACCTTCTCGGCCAGTGTGCGGCGCTCGGCCATTCTCGATCACCTTTCCGACGAGCAACCGAGTTACGCGATCCGGGCTGAGGCGCGCACACGGCTGCACAAGTTTTGACTGTTCCGACGCGTCCGGAGCGAGCAGACCGTTGAGTGGCTTTCTCAATATCCGAGACGCTAATATCGTTCTATGAGACAGCATAGCGGTATCGGCGTCCTCGACAAAGCGGTGTCAGTGTTATATGCCGTCGCAGAACATCCCTGCGGTCTCAATGAGCTGTGCACCCGCACCGGCCTGCCCCGGGCCACCGCCCATCGGCTTGCCGTCGGGCTCGAGGTACACCGACTGCTCGCCCGCGACAACAACGGGCTCTGGCGGCCCGGGCCCGCCCTCGCCGAACTCGCCGCCGGGGCCACCGATCCACTGCACGAGGCCGCCGCGGCCATTCTCCCGCGTCTGCGCGAGATCACCGGCGAGAGCGTTCAGATCTATTGCCGAGACGGCAATGCGCGGGTCTGCATCGCCGCCCTGGAACCGCCCGTCGGCCTGCGCGACACCGTTCCGATCGGGGCCCGGCTGCCGCTCACCGCGGGTTCGGCGGCGAAGGTGCTGGTCGCCTGGGCGGATCCGGAATTGCAGCGCATCATCCTGGCCGATGCCGTCTTCGGGGAGCGGGCGCTGGCCGAGGTCCGCAAGCGCGGCTGGGCCCAGAGCGCCGCCGAGCGGGCCAGCGGTGTGGCCAGCGTCTCCGCACCCGTGCGCGACGCCGCGGGCCATGTCGTCGCGGCCGTCTCGGTATCCGGACCGATCGATCGCATGGGCCGCAGGCCGGGCGCGCGCTGGGCGGCCGACCTGGTCGCCGCCGCGGACGCACTGCACAAGCGGCTGTAACGCGTTATAGTTTCGAACCTCTAAAGTTGGTGCGCATGGGAGTAAACCAACGGGCGCAGATCGTCATGTCCGACGCCGAGATTTCCGAATTCCTGCAGCGCAGCCGCATCGCGACGCTGGCAACCATCGGCCCGAACGGCGCACCGCACCTGACCGCGATGTGGTACGGCCTGATCGACGGCGAGATCTGGTTCGAGACCAAAGCCAAATCGCAAAAAGCGGTGAACCTGCGCCGCGATCCCCGCGTAACCTGCATGGTCGAGGCGGGCCAGACCTACGACCAGTTGCGCGGCGTCTCCATCGAGGGCCATGCCGAGATCATCGATGATCCGGAGAAGCTCTTCGCCGTCGGAGTGAGCGTCTGGGAGCGCTACACCGGCCCCTACAGCGAAGAGGTTCGCCCGCTCGTCGAGCAGATGCTCAACAAGCGCATAGCGGTCCGCGTGGTCCCGGACCGCCTGCGCAGCTGGGACCACCGCAAACTCGGCCTCCCCCAACTCCCGTTGGGCGGCACCACCGCCCAACCCCTCGATTGATCGCGCCACGCGGGCAAAATCCCCCTGACACGCCCGGTGCGGCACAGTAGCGTCAATCTTGTTCGACCCGAATCGGCAGCGCGGCGACGCCCCCGTGGCGCGCCACCCGGCCGCGACGACGAGGAGCAGACATGGCGGAAGCGGAAAGTTCCAACGGCAAGGTGGCACCGAGCACCGAGGACGTCAAACGCAAGTTCAAGGAAGCCCTGGAGCGCAAAAACCAGCACCACGCCAAGTCGAACGACCACCTCGACGGCCGCTCCAAAGCAACCTCCGCCCACGGCAACGCCAGCCACAAGCGAGAATTCCGCCGCAAGAGCGGATAGGCACACCCCCAGCAGGCCCTCCAGCGAAACCGCTGGAGGGCCTTTGCGTATCGCCAAACCCCTCGCTGCCCACAAGTACAGCTCGAATCCCATGCGCGACAGCCCGCAGATGAACCTGCCACTCCACCAGTCCGAGCGGTCTCACCAGCGAGAAAACATCACACCCACGCAGAATCACCCCATGCTCCGAAGCAAACTCCGAGCCGAACGAGCTCGAAGGCGAAGCCCTCCCGGAAGTCCCGGTCTGGGCCCTCGAGGCGGGCCGGTCTGTGCAATCCAGACAGGCCGGTCTGGGCTACTTCGGACAGGCCGGTCTGGGCTACTTCGGACAGGCCGGTCTGGGCTACTTCGGACAGGCCGGTCTGGGCTACTTCGGACAGGCCGGTCTGGGCTACTTCGGACAGGCCGGTCTGGGCTACTTCGGACAGGCCGATCTGGGCTACTTCGGACAGGACCGGGATCAACTCACAACAAACTGAGGAACCAATCCCCCCAAGAACCACGCAGCACCACGGAAACAGGGCCACACCCCACAGCGGCACCCTGACCTGCTGTTCCGGGGCGAAGCCTCCGGCCACCCTCGGGGGTCCGGGGGCAAAGCCCCCGGGTGGGGGTGTGGGGGTTTCACCCCCACAAAACAATGCGAAAACGAGAAAGGCTCACGCTCTGTGTGAGCATGAGCCTTGCACTCGTTGTAGCCCCGACGGGATTCGAACCCGCGCTACCGCCTTGAGAGGGCGGCGTCCTAGGCCGCTAGACGACGGGGCCAGGACTCGATCTCCCACATTTCAGTGGGTGATCTTTCCGGTTGATCTTTCGATCAGTGGAAGCTCGGTTAGCTTAGCCGACCGAAGCTCGGCGACCAAATCGCCGGATGCTGAACAACTTTCGGTCGCGCGCCGAGAGAAGAACAACATTTCCGCTGGGGTACCAGGACTCGAACCTAGAATGGCTGAACCAGAATCAGCTGTGTTGCCAATTACACCATACCCCAATGACCAGGACGTTCGACCTCGTGTCCGGCTGACCCGAGGCCCTGTTCCGAGCCGAGAAGTAGAGTACCAAACCGCATACGGTCTACTACAAATCGGCTGGTCAACGCCCTGTTTTTCGGTCCCAACGGAAATTTCAGGCCGGTGCCGTCCAGTTCCGCGCCGAGCGCAGCCGGGCCAGGCTCGTCTCGCGGCCGAGCAGCTCCAGCGATTCGTACAACGGCGGGCTGATATGCGAACCCGTCACTGCCACTCGCACTGGTGCGAACGCCTTGCGCGGTTTGAGCCCCAGATCATCGATGAGAGCCGTTTTGAGCGCATCCTCGATAGCGGGGGTGGTCCAGGCGGTCAGCGGCTCCAGTGCGGCAATGGCGGCATCCAATACCGACGTGGCTTCGGATCCGAGGTTTTTCGCCCCCGCCGCCGGATCAATCGCGAACTCTTCCGCGGGCGCGAACAAGAAACGCAGCAGATCCCACGCGTCGGCCAACACCACGATCCGGGTCTGCACCAGTTCGGCGGCCGCGGCGAACAACTTGTCGTCGATGTCGGCGCCGATGCGGCCGTGTTCGGTGAGGAACTCACGCAAGCGGTGCGCGAAATCACCCGGCTCCAGCAATCGGATGTGTTCGGCGTTGAGCGCGTCCGCCTTCTTCTGATCGAAACGGGCCGGATTCGAATTCACTTTCGAGATATCGAAGGCCGCCACCATCTCCGCCATCGAGAAAACATCGCGATCTTCCGCGATGCCCCAGCCGAGTAGCGCCAGGTAATTCAGCAAACCCTCCGGGATGAATCCCCTATCCCGATGGACGAACAGATTCGACTCCGGATCGCGCTTGGACAACTTCTTGTTGCCCTGCCCCATCACGAACGGCAGATGACCGAACTCCGGAGTGAACTCCGCGACGCCGATCCGGCGCATAGCCGCATAGAGCGCGATTTGACGTGGAGTGGACGAGAGAATGTCCTCACCGCGCAACACATGGGTGATCTTCATCAATGCGTCGTCGACCGGGTTAACCAGCGTATAGAGCGGATCGCCATTACCGCGAGTGAGTGCGAAATCGGGCACGGTACCCGCTTTGAAGGTGGTTTCGCCGCGCACGAGATCGTGCCAGGTGATGTCTTCATCGGGCATTCGCAGTCGGATTACCGCCGGGCGTCCGGCCGCGCGATGTGCCGCGATTTCACCGGGGGTGAGATCACGGTCGTAGTTGTCGTAGCCGAGTTTCGGATCGCGGCCGGCGGCGCGATGGCGCGCCTCGACTTCCTCGGGCGTGGAGAAGGATTCATACGCTTCACCGGCCGCCAGCAAATTCCGCACGACCTCCATATGCAGCTCGCGTCGCTGCGATTGCCGATAGGGCGCATAGGGCCCGCCGACTTCCGGCCCTTCGTCCCAGGTGAGGCCGAGCCAGCGCAGCGCGTCCAGGATCGCACCATAGGATTCTTCGGAATCGCGTGCGGCATCGGTATCTTCGATGCGAAAGACGAACTTGCCGCCGGTGTGGCGGGCGTACGCCCAATTGAACAGCGCCGTCCGGATCAGGCCGACATGCGGCGTTCCGGTCGGTGACGGGCAGAAGCGGACCCGTACTTCAGTCATGGCTCTCTTTCGACTAGCGCTTGGCGGCAACAGGATTGGTGAGGGTTCCGATGCCCTCGACGGTCACGGAGACGTTCTGCCCGGCCCGCAATGGTCCGACGCCCTCCGGGGTGCCGGTCAGCAGCACGTCGCCGGGCAGCAGTGTCATCACCGTAGTCACCCATTCGATGAACTTCGGAATATCGTGCAGCAGAAGCGAAGTGCGGCTGCGCTGGCGAACCTCGCCGTCGACTTCGGTGACGATCTCCAGATCCGAAGGGTCGAGCGAGGTTTCGATCCACGGGCCGAGCGGGCAGAAGGTGTCGTAGCCCTTACCCCGGGTCCACTGGCCGTCGTGCTTCTGCTGATCACGCGCGGTCACATCGTTGGCGACGGTGTAACCGAGCACCACATCGAGCGCGCGGGCGGCGGGTACATCCTTGCACGGACGGCCGATGACGATCGCCAGCTCGCCCTCGTAGTCGACCTGGGATGAGCTGGGCGGCAATACGATCGACGCGTTCGGGCCGATGATCGAGGTGCTCGGCTTCATGAAGATCACCGGATCCGCCGGTGCGACCCCGCCCATTTCGGCCGCGTGCGCGGCGTAGTTCTTGCCGATGCAGACCACCTTGCTGGCCAGAATCGGCGCGAGCAGGCGCACATCGGCCAGCGGCCAACTCCGCCCGGTGAATGTCGGAGTACCGAACGGATGTTCCGCGATCTCCTTGGCGACGCTCTCGCTCCCCTCCCCTTCGATGCTGACGAAAGCGACTCCATCGGGACTGGCGATTCGACCTAGACGCATGCACCGCAGTCTATCGACCGCCCTCGACCTGCTCGAACGCGCCCGACCGAGCGGTCCGGAACCGCGCGCGGCGGCGGGTTCCGCAACTCGCGCTGTGAGCTGTTCGACAGCACCACAGCCGAATCCGCTCGCCCACTGGGTGTACCGTGAGACTCGATGTTCACACAATGAGAACTCATTCCCACATTTTGAGATTTCGAGGTGAGGCCGATGGCTACGACCGTGACGCAGATGCGCGAGATCCGCCGGTGGTCCATGCTCGGCCTCGGCGTGTTCGCACAGGCCTCCAGCGCCGTCTTCATCCATGGGGTGCCATTCCTACTGCCCGCGCTGACGGCTGATGACATGCCGCTGGCCACCGCGGGACTGCTGGTGGCCATGCCGACTGTCGGGCTGGTGTGCACGCTGATCGCCTGGGGTTATGTCGTGGACCGGATCGGCGAGCACAAGGTGCTGGTCGGCGGACCGCTGCTGATGTTCGGCGCGGGCATCGCGGCGGCTACCGTCTCCGATCACGTGCTGCTCGGCGCATTGCTGTTCCTGGGCGGCGTCGGCGCGGCGAGTACGAATGGCGCCAGCGGCCGAGTGATCGTCGGATGGTTCCCGCCGCAGCGGCGCGGACTGGCCATGGGCATTCGACAGACCGCACAGCCCATCGGCGTCGGCATCGGCGCGTTCAGCATTCCCGCCGTCGCGGCCGCGCACGGTGTCTCGGCGGCCATTCTGGTGCCCGCCGTGATGGCGGGTGTGGCCGCCCTGGGGTGCCTGATCGGAATCATCGATCCGCCACGGCCCGCGGGCGCGGCGGCGGATCGGGCCAACCCGTATCGCGGTGATTCCACGCTCTGGCGCATCCATGCGGTGTCGGTGCTGCTGTGCATTCCCCAAGGGACCGTATGGACTTTCGCATTATTGTGGTTGCACGATGACGTTGGCTGGTCGCTGCCCGTGGCGGGTGCTCTGGTGACCGGAACCCAATTCCTCGGCGCCCTAGGAAGAATCGGCGCGGGCGCATGGTCCGATCGCGTCGGCAGCCGACTGGGACCACTGCGTATCGTCGCCGTCGCCGCCGTAATCTCCATGGCCGCCTTGGCTTTTGCCGCGTGGACGCATGCGTGGTGGGCGGCGATCCCGCTGCTGATCGCCGCGTCGGTCATCACGGTTTCCGATAACGGTTTGGCCTTCACGGCGGTCGCCGAGATCGCCGGACCGTTCTGGAGTGGACGCGGATTAGGTATCCAGAACACCGGCCAGAACCTCGCAATGGCGGCTATACCACCGGTTTTCGGCGCGCTGATCACCGCGAGCGGATTTTCCGCCGCGTATCTTTTGGCCGCCCTGCTGGCCATGGCAGCGGTTCCGCTGGTCCCCGCTGATCGACGAACCGAATAACGGCTCCTTGGGAATTCGCGCCCGTTCCGGTTCGCCGGAGCGGGCGCGATGCAAGTGCGCCAGACACTCGCGGCCACCTCCTCATGCGAACCGGAACTCAGCGCGGGCACCGCAGGGCGATGGCCGCGGACTCGACGGTCGACTGTCCTCATAAACCTCGAGACGCGATCGCCCCGCCTGCTGACACTGCCCGGCAAGATCACCTACGCACCAGGACGTAAACCTGGCCTTGACAAGCACAGGATGTCAAGCCACGCTTTACACATGTCCGAAGAAGAGCAGCGCGTCGACCCGCGGGATGAGCGGGCGATGCTGGGAAAGTTGTTGTCCGCCAATGCGGAACTGGTCGTGGGTGTGCTACGCCCGGAGGAGGGCAAGCCCAGCGTGCCGGTACTTGCCGCGCTCACCGCGACCCGAAATCTCAGTCGACTCGTCGACGACATCCTGCACACCCTGGCCCGGCAGGCCCGCGAAGAAGGCCACACCTGGGCTGAAATCGGCGATCTCCTCGGCACCTCCCGCCAAGCGGCCTTCCAACGTTTCAGCGGCCCGATGCCTCCGATGGGCCCCCTCCCGACACCGCCCGCTCCCCCGACACCACCTGTTGTTCCCCCGGCTCCACCCGGATTCCTCACCCCGCCAGCAGGTTTCCGCACGCCGCCGCACATGCCCATGCCACCCGGCCCGCCCCCGATGCCCACCCCACCCGACATGCCGAAGCCCCCCAACCCACCAGGCCGGTGATCGGCGCACCGGCCGAGCGCGAATAGGTCAGATCTCGATCAAGGCGGCCGGATCGAAACTCACCCGGAACGGTGGATCGGCGGTGATCGCCGCGGTGAAAACGGTTCCCGCCGTCACCACTGGACGGGCGCGAAAGGCGCCGTCCGCGAGCAGCATTCGGTGGATCCGGACCTCCGGATGGTGCTCGACTATCCAGTACTGCGGAATCTCGATGGCCGCGTACTCGTGCACCTTCCTGACCCGATCGGTGCGTTCGCTGCCATCGCCCGGCGCGATGACTTCCACGGCGAGCAGCACCTGGGTACCCGGGATCAGCCTCGGTGTTTCGGCGATAATCGCAGCCCGCGCAACATCTCTCGGGATCACCACGATATCCGGCTTGCGAATGCCGCTGGGCGTGTTGACTTCCCAACCACCACCGACGAATACGTGCACCGCGGCCACACCGGCCGCGATATCGATGAGTCGCCCGAGCCGCTGCACCACGAAATCGTGACGCGCGCCGCCCGCGATCGCGATCAACCATCCGTCCTCGAGCTCGAAACCCTTACCGCCGTCCGGCAATCTGCGCAGATCCGCATGGGTGTACGGTCCTCGACGCTCGGTCATCGGACTGCCTCACGTTCCTGCGAATCGAAAGGCCCGCGCACGAACTCGCTCGGGCGCGGGCCACAACGGGAGAACACCTCAGACCGCCGCGGCGATCCGATCTCCGATCTCGACGGTCGAGGCCGCATCGGTGCGCGACGCGAGATCCTTGGCGACCGCCGCTTCGATGCGGGCGGCGCCTTCGGTATTTCCGAGATGGTTGAGCAGCAACGAGACCGACAGAATCGCGGCGGTCGGATCGGCCTTGGACTGGCCGGCGATATCGGGGGCACTGCCGTGCACCGGCTCGAACATGCTCGGGTTGGCGCCGGAGGCATCGATATTGCCGCTGGCCGCCAGGCCGATTCCACCGCTGACGGCGGCCGCGAGGTCTGTGATGATGTCGCCGAAGAGGTTGTCGGTGACGATCACATCGAAGCGGCCAGGATCATTGACCATGTGGATAGTTGCGGCGTCGATGTGCTGGTAGGCGGTCTGCACCTCGGGGAACTCCGCCGCGACCTCGTTCACCGTGCGCTGCCACAGCGAACCGGCGAAGGTCAGCACATTGTTCTTGTGCACCAGGGTGAGGTGCTTGCGCCGGGCCTGCGCCTTCGCGAAGGCGTAGCGGACCACGCGCTCGATGCCGAAGCGGGTGTTGGTGCTGACCTCGGTGGCGACCTCGTGCGGTGTCTCGACTCGGATCGCGCCGCCGGTGCCGGTGTACGGCCCCTCGGTGCCCTCGCGCACAACCACGAAGTCGATATCCGGATTGCCCGCGAGCGGACTGGTCACGCCCGGGTACAGCTTGGACGGACGCAGGTTCACGTGGTGATCCAGCGCGAACCGGGTGCGCAGCAGCAGTCCGCGTTCGAGCACGCCGCTGGGCACCGACGGATCGCCGATCGCACCGAGCAGGATCGCATCGTGCTGCTTCAGCTCGGGCAGCACCGAATCCGGCAGGATCTCGCCGGTCGCGTGGTAACGCCGCGCACCCAGGTCGTATTCGGTCTTCTCGACCCCCGGCTGCACCACGTCGAGCACCTTGAGCGCCTCCGCGATGACCTCGGGTCCGATCCCATCACCAGCGATAACAGCAAGCTTCATAACAACAAGGCTCCGTTCAGTATTGCCGACCGCCACCGTACTTCGTCTCGCACCGCACCCAGCTGTCGGGCATCCAGTGCGTTTTCGCATCCAGCGCACTGTTCGCCCGGCAATCTCATGCGCGGCGTGACATGTCATACCGGGCACATGTGACGGCGCCGCGCACGGTGGACGTGCGCGGCGCCGGTAATGGTCAGAACAGGTCGACCAGGACGATCTTGGACGCGCCGACGGATTCGGCGATCGCGGCCTGGACGTCGGCGGGAACTTCGCGAGCCACACGGAGAACCACGGTCGCGCCCTCCTTGTCCACATCCTGGCTCAGCTGTGCGGCGAGGATGTCGATCTCGGCCTCACCGAGCTTGGTGCCGATCTTGCCGAGCGCGCCCGGCTTGTCCTCGTAGTTCAGCACGGCCAGGTTCAGGCCCTCGGCGCGCATATCGTAGTTGCGGCCGTTGATGTTGACGATCTTCTGCACCAGCTGCGGCTCGGTCAGTGTGCCCGCCACGTTCAGGGTGCTGCCGTCGCCGAAGACCGCGCGCAGGTCGACGACGCTGCGGTGGCTCGGGCTCTCCGAAACCTTGGTGACCTGGGTGGTGATGCCGCGCTCCTTGGCCAAGGCGGGGGCATTGACGAAGGTGACCTGATCCTCGACGAGCGCGGAGAAGATGCCGCGCAGCGCCGAAAGTTCCAGCACCGCAACATCTTGCGCGGCCAGCTCGCCGCGCACCTGCACCTCGACGCTGACCGGCAGCTCGTTCGACACCGCACCGAGCAGGTGCCCCTGCTTGCGTACGATCTCCAGCCACGGCGCCACCTCGTCACCGACGGCGCCGCCGGTGACATTCACCGCGCCCGGCACGAATTCACCGGCCAGAGCCAGCAGTACGGACTTCGCGACATCGGTGCCCGCGCGGTCCTGCGCCTCGGCGGTGGACGCGCCGAGGTGCGGTGTCACCACCACCTGCGGCAGGTCGAACAGCGGGCTGTCGGTGCACGGCTCGGTATCGAATACGTCCAGACCGGCGGCGCGCACGTGACCCGACTTGATGGCGTCGGCGAGCGCCTGCTCGTCGACGAGGCCACCGCGGGCAGCGTTGACGATGATGACGCCCGGCTTGGTCTTGGCGATGGCCTCCTTGCCGATGATGCCCTTGGTCTCCGGGGTCTTCGGCAGGTGCACCGAGATCAGGTCGGCGCGCTCGAGCAACTCGTCCAGGCTCAGCAGTTCGATGCCGAGCTGGGCGGCGCGGGCCGGGGAGACATAGGGGTCGTAGGCGATCACCTTGGTCTCGAAGGCGGCCAGACGCGCGGCGAAGAGCTGGCCGATGCGGCCGAGGCCGACCACACCGACGGTCTTGTCGAAGATCTCGACACCGTTGAACTTGCTGCGCTGCCAGGTCCGCTCGCGCAGGGTGGAATCGGCGGCGGGAATCTGACGGGCCGCGGCCAGCAGCAGCGTGACGGCGTGCTCGGCGGCGGTGTGGATGTTGGAGGTGGGCGCGTTGACCACCATGACGCCGCGCTCGGTGGCCGCTGGCACATCGACATTGTCGAGGCCGACACCGGCGCGGGCGACGATCTTCAGTTTCTTCCCGGCCTCGAGCACCTCGGCGTCGACAGTGGTCGCCGAGCGGACGAGGAGGGCATCCGCCTCGGGCACCGCGGCCAGCAGCGCCGGACGGTCGGGGCCGTCGACCCAGCGGACCTCGACACCGTCACCGAGCGCGTCGACGGTCGACTGGGCGAGCTTGTCGGCGATCAGAACAACAGGACGGCCTGCTTGGCTCACTGTGGGGTACTCCTGGGAGGAAAGGGGGTCGGCAATTACCGCGCACCAGCTTAGTTGGCCGGAATCCGCCGCGGCCTGCCCCCCGGTAGGCGGGTGCCCCAACATGAAGGAAGGCCTCGCACCAACGGTGCGAGGCCTTCCCTCGTCGCACGCCGTCACGGCGGCGTCGGCACGGTCGAATCAATCGACCGAGACAGCGCTATCAGCCGCCGAAAGAGCCCGTCCACAGGGTATTGAAAAGACCGTGCAGAGCAGCGCTACCGGTCGAGAACAGGCCGTTCAGGGCGGCGGAACCGGTGTCGATGATAACGGGGATCATGTAATTCCTCTTCGTCGAAAATTAATCCAGTCGAACTGGCTGACACACGGCACATCGAGGGTGAAGCAAATCCAGTTACAAAATTCTGGCGGATTGTGATGCAGACTACATTTAGCATTTATGTGTGATCTGGACAACCGACCAATACACCTCCGACCAGGCGATACCGGCAAGATCTACAGGTCAAGTGCGCTTTTTGAGACTGTAATTAGCTCCGCAAAAGAAGATTTCTAAGAGATCCCTGAGAGAACACGTGAAAGCGACTGATATCTCCCCGAGATAGGGGCTGCGGTACCGGCAACTTTCGGACATAACAGACAGCGTTGCCGTCGTATGGCAAGGCAGAGATATTAGTCAGCGCGATACATCAGATACGGGCGCGCCAAGATCAACGTGGCAGCAAGCATGGCGCTACCGAAATACACCGGCAGCAGATGGACGAACGCGGTGTAGTGGATGAAGAAGTGGATCACCAGGGCGCTGGCCGAGCCTGCGACGGCGGCACCGAGCAGCGTCCACCACACCCACCTCTCGCCCTGTCGCCAACCCCACAGTCCGAGCAGCACGATCGCCACCGCCGTCGCCATCAGCGCGCCGCCGAATCCGGCGCGGTCGTGGGCGATGAACGGCAGCAGGTGCGGATTGGCGGCTTTGAGCGCGGCCGCATCGGTGTGCATAAACGCCAGATCCGTCGGCACGAAGACGAAGGTGAGTCCGACGGTCGAGATGACGACACCGCCGATGAATACGCCCACCCCGGTCGCGACCAGCAGCAGTTGCCCGACGAGCGCGCGCCGCCTGATCCGCTCGGGGCATTCCGGGGCCACCGCCCAATGCGGCGTGGTCGGCTTGCGCCACACCGCGAGCAGAAACATCGGGAACAGCACCACCGCCGCCGTGAGGTGCAGTGGCTCGACGAAGCCGATCACCAAGAAGTAGAACAGCGTCGGAAACCCGATCAGCCCGGAGAGCAGATACGCGTTGCGGGCCCAGACGCGCCCCAGTCGTATACCGCCCCAGGCCAGGCCGGTGTACAGCACGCCGATGGCGATCATATTGCCCGCCATGGTGATTCGATCGTGCTGCAGGAAATGCACCAGATGGTGGTTGATTTCGCGCAGACCGTCCACATCGGTGCCGAGGTAGTCGCGGTCGTACCAGAGCAGTACCGGGCCCAAAGTGATTGCCGCCGCGCCGATTCCGGCGACGATCATGCCGATGCCGACAAGCAGGCCCCAGCACCAGGCGGGCCAGCGGCGCGGGTCGAGCGGCACGTCGCGCAGGGTGGGCGGAGGGGGCGCGGACTGTTGTGCGGCCTCGATGACGCGGTTGAACCAGTTGGGTCCGGCGGCGATCAGTACCGCGGGTGCCGCGAGCACGACGGCGGCGGGATCGGCCAATGATGTCACCGCGGCGGCGATATCGGGTTCGGTCAAGTAGTGCCGATCGGCGGGTTCGCCGACGATGATCTGATCGACGTGCGGCTCCAGTTCCGCACCGACCTCGGGGTCGTCGACCAGCGCGATGACCCGGCACCGACGATCCAGGGCGGCCACACGCGCTGCCGCAATATCATCGCGGCCCACCGGCCCGACCTCGACGATGCCGGCGCCCTGCACCGGCAGCACCCGGATGGCGTCCCGCGCGACCTCGACCGGAACCCGCGCACCGAATCGCTCGGCCCATTCGACGGGCAACCGCGGATGGTCGAAGACGCGCCCGATCGCCCACCCGCCACCCGGCAGTGCGATCAAACCCGACAGCAACCGCAATGCCAGCACTTGCGTACGACGCTCGCCGATCAGAGCATTCGCCAACGGGCGCAACGGGTGATAAGTCCAGTCGGGCACGGCGCTCATCGTCACACATCGGGCCCGAAACGAGGGTCGCGTATATCCAGGGTCCGTTTCACGCCTCGGCGACCGCGGCGGCATAGGCGCGCGCCAACCGATCGGTGGCGTTCGGTGCATCTGGATCGGGACGTGGTATCCCGAGGTGCGACTCGCGCAGTTCGTCCATGAACTCGGCCCACAGTTGCGGTCCGCCCTGCTCGAGAAGTTCCGCGCGGACTCGCAGGCGTTTCGTGGTCGGGCGATGCCGCAGCCCCCATGCGCCCAGCTGCGCCATGATCGGCACCAGTTGGATCGCGGGCTCGGTGAGCCGGTACTCGGCCTTCTGACCGGGACGGGTGTCCTCGCGACTGAGCAATCCGGCCGCGACCAGGCGCTTGAGCCGGTCGGACAGGATATTGGACGCGATTCCCTCCTCCGACCCGGCCAGCAGTTCGCGGAAGTGGCGGCGATTGCCGAACATCACATCGCGCAGCACCAGCAGGGTCCACCGATCGCCGATCACCTCGATGGTCGCGTTGATCGGGCAGCCCGAACGTCCTTCGTCGCGCATGCGGCACTCCTTCCGTCGACATTGCTGCTTGCATTCTACAACCAGTTGCATTTAGGCTGTGCCAAGCGATTGCAAAATGCAAGCAGATTAGAAAGAGGGCATCATGGCCAAGTTGCGCGTACACAACATCGCGATCTCACTCGACGGCTACATCGCCGGACCGAATCAGGGACCGGAGAATCCACTCGGCGAGGGTGGGCTGCGGCTGCACGATTGGGTGTGGGCCACGCGCTACGCGCACCAGATGGACGGCGCGGACACCGGCGAGACCGGCGTGGACAACGATTTCATGGTCGCGGGCGATGCCGGAATCGGTGCAACCATCATGGGGCGCAACATGTTCGGCCCGATCCGCGGCCCCTGGGCCGACCACGAATGGAAGGGTTGGTGGGGCGACAACCCGCCCTACCACCACGACACCTTTGTGATGACCCATCACCCACGGCCGTCGCTGCCGATGACGGGCGGCACGACGTTCCATTTCGTGAACGAAACGCCGGAAGAGGTTCTGCGCCAAGCATTCAAGGCCGCGGATGGTCAGGATGTGCGGCTCGCGGGCGGCTCATCGGCGATCCGGCAGTTCCTGCGCGCGGGCCTGGTGGACGAGATGCATCTCGCGGTCGTACCGATTCTGCTCGGCGCGGGCGCGCGGCTCTACGACGATCTCGGCACGCTGGCGGGCTACGAGATCAGCTCGGTGGTGCAGTCCCCCGCGGTCACCCACGTGACCTTTACCAAGAGCGCCTGAATATCCCCCGAAAACGACGAGAGGCCCGCACCCCCTGCCGGGTGCGAGCCTCCTAAGTCACGCTGAATCAGATAGCGCGGACGTCCTGGGCCTGCGGACCCTTCTGGCCCTGGCCGATCTCGAACTCCACGCGCTGGCCCTCTTCGAGGGACCGGAAACCCGAGCCGGAAACGGCCGAGTAATGCACGAAGACGTCAGGGCCGCCTCCGTCTTGAGCGATAAAGCCGAAGCCCTTCTCGCTGTTGAACCACTTCACACTGCCTTGAGCCATGTTCTTTACTTCTTACTTCCTGTTGATGAGCCGGGCAGATCACTTCGATGAGCCCGATCTCGCGATCAACAATGCCATCATCCGACGAATTAGGCCACATCCAGCAGTGGTAACTGTGAGCAAGCCGACGTTCGCGCAGCGCTGTGGTCGCCGACGCAACATCGGTTGCGAAGGCCTGGCTACCCCGATCGTCAGAGGGTCGCGCAGCGCAGACTGCCCGGTCAGCGCACACTTTCGGCTACCGATACGGCCGCGGCCCAAATGCCAGCAACCATGCTTGACACCGGCTTCGCACCGGAACTGAGAATTCGCAAAGAAAATACGACAGTTCGGGCTCGGATGTGCACTAAGCGGTCGGTTTTCAGTTATGTGACCGTGACCAAGTGTGCCATGCGATCGTCATATTGTTGGAATTTCCAGTCCGCGCCGCGAACGGCTAGTCCGCTGATTCGGCCCTGTTCAGGTAACGCACCTGCGTCGCTTTGGCCTCGTCGTATGCCGCGCGGCCCGCCAGGTGTTCGGGCACGCCGATCTCCCACCATGCGCCCGCATCGGTCCAGGCGGACGGCTGGGTGCGCACGACCACGACGGCCGGACGGGACTCGCTCATGGCCGCCGCCCGCGCCCGCGCGTACGCGCCGCGGAACTCGGTCAGGTCGGTCGCGGTGAAAACCGCGCAGCCCAATGACCTTGCGTGGCTGGCGAAGTCGGCACGGGGCGGTCGTGCGTGGTTGGTGCGGCAGTCGGCGTAGAAGTTGTTGAAGGGGTCGCCGCCCTGTCCCTCCTGGAGCCGGGCGATGACCGCGTAGCCGTCGTTGTCACAGACGACCGCGACGAACCGGTGGCCGGCGAAGGCAGCGGAGAACAGCTCGGAGTTGAGCATCAGATAGGAGCCGTCGCCGAGCAGGGTGGTGACCAGGCCGTGCACATGCGCCATGGCCGCGCCCCAAGCACCCGCGAGTTCATAACCCATGCAGGAGAATCCGTACTCTACGTCCATGGTCGGCACGGTGCCGGTGGCCCGCCAGCCGCCGATCAGCTCGCCGGGCATACCGCCCGACGCGGTCATGACATAGTCGTCCGGTGCGCTCAATTCGTTGACGACGCCGACGATTTGGGCGTAGCTCGGCATACCCGGTGTCGGAGCGCGCAGCTTGTCGATGTGGGTGTCCCAGGTGCTGCGGAGCCCTTCCGCACAGTCGGACCATTCGGCGTCGACCCGCCAATTGGCCAGCAGCGCAGCCAATTCCCGCACGGTCGCGTCGGCGTCGCCCACGACCGCGAGCGCTCCGTGCTTCACCGCGTCGAAACGGGCGGTGTTGATGGTGATCAGCCGGACTTCCGGCGCGAAGACGGTCCAGGAGGCCGTGGTGAAGTCCTGCAGTCTGGTGCCGATCGCCAACACCAGATCCGACTGTGCCGCAGCGGCATTGGCCGACGCGGAGCCGGTTATGCCGAGTGGACCGGCATACAACTGGTGGTCGTGCGGTACCAGCGTGCGGCCCGCCGTCGTTTCGGTTATCGGAATACCGTGCCGCTCGGCGAACTCGAGTACCAGCCGAGCCGCACCCGAATAGCGCACACCGCCACCGAGAACCAGCAGCGGACGTCGCGCCGAGCGCAGTGCCCGCGCTGCCTCGGCCAGCACCCGAGAGTCGGGGCGCGCACGAGTGATTCGGTGCACGACCGGCTCGAAAAGCGCCTCGGGGAAGTCGTAGGTCTCGGCTTGGACGTCCTGTGGCAATGCCAACGTCACCGGTCCCACATCGGCCGCATCGGTCATTATCCGGGCCGCTTGCGGCAGGGTAGCGATGAGTTGTTCCGGGCGGGTGATGCGATCGAAGTAGCGACTCACCGCGCGGAACGCATCATTGACGGTAATGGTCGGGTCACCGAAGTGTTCGACCTGCTGCAGTACCGGATCCGGCGCACGGCTGGTGAAGGTATCCCCCGGAAGCAGCAGCAGCGGAAGACGATTCGCATGCGCCACTCCGGCTGCGGTGACCATATTCAGTGCGCCGGGACCGATCGAGGACGTCGCGATTCCGACCTGACGGCGGTGGGTGGCCTTGGCCAGGCCGATGGCCGCGAGCGCCATTCCCTGCTCGGTATGCCCACGCCAGACCGGGATCTCATCGCGCCGCTCGGACAATGCGGTGCCGAGGCCGAGCACATTGCCGTGCCCGAATATCGCGAAAGCCGCCGGGAACAGCGGTACTTCACGACCATCGAAGGTCTCCGAATGCTGGGCGACCAGCCAGCCGACGAGTGCCTGCGCCGTTGTCATCCTCACGGCGTCACCACGCGCTGCAATTCGTGCTGCAATGCGTCCAATTCGGCGCCACCGGCCATTTGCCTTGTCAGCTCGGGCACGTCGATCTCCGATTTCTCGTACGAGCCGAGCATCGCACCGCGTTTGAGCAGGAGGAAGCGGTCACCGACCGGATAGGCGTGGTGTGGGTTGTGGGTGATCAGAATGACGCCGAGCCCTCGATCCCTGGCCTGCACAACGTATTGCAGTACGACACCGGCCTGTTTGACGCCCAGGGCGGCGGTCGGTTCGTCGAGGATGAGCACCTTGGCTCCATAGTGCACCGCCCTGGCGATCGCGATGCACTGGCGTTGTCCGCCCGACAGCGTGCCCACCGGCTGTTCCATATCGCGGATCTCGATCCCCATGTCCGTCAGTGCCTCTCGGGCGATATCGCGGCCCCTGCGACGGTCGAGCAGCCGCAGCGGACCGTAACCGACAGTAGGCTCGGAGCCCAGTACGAAGTTGCGCCAGACACTCATCAGCGGAACCACGGCGAGATCCTGGTATACGGTCGCGATGCCATGGTCCAAAGCCTCGCGGGGCGAGGACAATCGGGTCGGCTGGCCGTCCAGCTTCAGTTCACCGCGATCGTGCTGGTGCACCCCGGCGAGAATCTTGATCAGGGTCGATTTGCCCGCACCGTTGTCGCCCAGGATGCAGGTGACCTGTCCGGCATTCACCAGGGTCGACACATCACGCAGCGCGACGACACCGCCATAGCTCTTGCCGATATCGATCGCTTCGATCAGTGGTGGCGTCATCGGCGTACCCTTTCGGCTCGCTTCTTGAATACGTTGTTGACCAACACCGCGGCCAGCAGCAGTACGCCGAGGAACAGCATGAACCAATCGCTGTCCCACCCGGCGAAAACGATGCCCTGTCGCGCCATGCCGAAGATCAGCGCACCGATGGCGGCGCCGACCGCCGAGCCGAATCCGCCGGTGAGCAGACAGCCACCGACCACGGCCGCGATGATGTAGTGCAGTTCCAGACCAACTCCCTGATTCGCCTGCACGCTGGAGAACCGCAGGATGCTGCAGGATCCGACGACCCACCCCGCGAAGGCGGTGGTCATGAAGAGCAGGATCTTCGTGCGATCGGCGGGGACGCCGACGGCCCGCGCGCTCGGCAGCGCACCGCCCACCGCGAAGATCCAATTGCCGAACCTGGTGCGTACCAACACAAGTGCGGCGATGGCGGTGAGCACCACCCACCAGAGGACCGATGCCTGCAGGTGCGTATCGCCGATATCCAATGTCGAGGCGAAGACCCAACCGGCCGAGTTGTATCCGTCGGCGCCTCGAATGCCCGAGACCTGAACTGTTCCCGTAACCAATCGGGTCACACCGAGGTTGAGGCCTTGCAGCGCAAGGAAAGTGCCGAGGGTGACGATGAAACTCGGTAGCCCCGTTCGCATCACGAGCCAGCCGTTGAAGGCGCCGACCGCGAGCGCGAAGAGCAGCGAAACCAGCAGCGCGAGCCAGACATTCCAACCCGCGTGCACCGCCAGCAATGCGGTGACCAGTGCGGTGGAGGCAGTCATGACACCGGCCGAGAGGTCGAATTCGCCGCCGATCATCAGCAGCGCGACCGCGACCGCCATGATGCCCAGCGTCGACGAATCGTCGAGCCAGGTCGCGACACCGAGTGAGCTGAGGAAGCGGTCGGTGATGATCGAGAAGAATACGAAGACGAGTGCGGCACCGAGCAATGCGCCGATCTCCGGTCGCACGACCATTCGCTGCAGCAGCGACGGTCCGTCCGGCGGAGTGTTCGGACTGACCTCGGAAGTTTTTGTGGCAACGGTCATTTCATCCACTCCCTCAGCGCATGCCCAGTGCCACGCGGGCCGCGACGGCTTCGACATTGTTCTTGTCGACGAAGGCGGGACCCGTCTGCACCGGTGCACCACCACCGACCGAGTTCAGATTCGTCCGATAAAGCTGCAGCAATACGATCGGCAGATAGCCCTGCTCGTACTGCTGTTGGTCCACGGCGAACAGCAGCTTCCCGGCCCGAATGGCCTCGACCACATCGGTATTCAGGTCGAAGGTAGCTACTGTCGCCGACGACTGCGATTCCTTCACCCCGTCCACCGCACGGGCGGCGACCTGCGAATTCAGTGTGAGCACGGCGTCGATGGACCTATCCGCCTCCAAAGCGCCCTTGATGCGGGACTGGGCATCGGTGGGATTGTTGATATCCACCTGCAGTGTGGTGCCATTGCCGAAGGCCTTGGTCGCGCCGTCACAGCGCTGGTTGGCACCGATATTGCCTGCCTCGTGGATCACGCACAGCAGCTTCTTGCGGCCCGCGTCGGCGAGGCGCTTACCCGCGGACTGCCCGGCCAGCGTTTCGCTCTGTCCCACATGGCCGATCGCGCCGAACTTTGCGCTCTCGCTCTCGCCGGAGTTGATGGTCACCACCGGAATGCCCGCGGCAACAGCCTTTTCGATCGAGGGGCGCAAAGCTTCAGGGTTCGCCATTGATACTACGAGACCGTCCACGCCCTGTGCGACCGCGTTATCGATGAGTTTGGCCTGCTGGCCCGGATCGCCCGAGGAGTTGTATTCGACGCGGACACCGAGATCCTTGCCAGCCGACTCCGCGCCGTTCTTGACGACATTCCAGAAGGCGTCGCCGGGGCTACCGTGCGTCACCACTGCGACCGAACCCAATTTGCCATGGACTACCGGAGATTGAGTCGGCGCGGCAACATCCGCGCCCGGACCCGTACACGCGGCGAGGAGGGTGGCCGCGGCCAGCCACGGCAGCACGCGGCGGGATCGCCGCCACCATGGCGTGCCTATCTCGAGCGACATCGTTGTCATCACTTCCCATCTAGATTCGAACTGAGCCGAGCGCGGAAGCTATGCCCGCAAGGTGGATCAGACTGCGGGCGGCGTCGCGGCTCGACCGTTGCGCCGAATCGTCGGGGCGCAATGCCGTGTCCTGTTCGATGACATACCAGCCGCGGTAACCTGCGGCGTGCACGCTGCGCACCAGGGCCTCGATGTCGATATCGCCGTCGCCGAGCGAAACGTAGATGCCGTGGCGGACGGCGTCGCTGTATTCCATTGCGCCGCTGCGCACTTGAGCGGCTATCGTCTTGCGCACATCCTTGAGATGGATATGTCCGATGCGATCCGGATAGCGCTGGGCGAGACGCACCGGGTCGGTGCCGCCGATGAGCAGATGGCCGGTATCCAGGCACAGGTCCAGATCGGAATCGGTGAGGAACCTCTCGACTTCGGCTTTGTTCTCGACGTAGGTGCCGGCGTGGGGGTGCAAGGTGGTGCGCAATCCGAATTCGGCGGCGACATCCCGGATGGCGGCGGCGGTTTCGATCAGCGTCCGCCATTCTTCGCCGGAAAGTGCTGGGCGCGTGTCATATCCGTCGAGTCCGGTCGCGGCTGCGAGGACGATCACCTCCGCACCCGTCGCCGCGAAAAGCGCGGCGTTCTCGCGTGCGGTCTCGATCGCCTGTTCCGGGTCGCGGTGCAATGCGAGGGCGAGGAAGCCACCAACCGAGGCTATGTCGAAATCGTCGAGCAGCGAGCGTAATTCGGCTGGATTCCGCGGTAGATAGCCGGGCGGACCCAATTCCGTCGCGGAGATGCCGAGGGCGGCCATCTCGGCGAGGACGGTCCGCGCGTCGAGCACGTGACCCCAGCCGGGAACTTCGCAGACGCCCCAGGAGATCGGCGCGGCCGCGATGCGCAGTGGATAGCGAGGTTCGGTCATCCGGGCTCTCCGACCTTCGGTGTCGATCTGGCGCTATTGGAGCGCTCCAACTATGTAACGTGGGTCATAGTGTGTCAAGTACTGCATCGGTCGCTGTTTTATCGCTGCTACCAGCGAAATTACCGCTTCCAGCGGAAATACCCGGCGCTCGTGATGAGAAAAATGTCGGATTAGAGCGCTCTATTGAACTGAGCACGCCGACCTTGTAACGTCCCGTCACGGCAGGAGCACATGCGGAACGGAGGCGATATGGCGCGACCGACCATGGAGGACGTCGCCGCCCGCGCCGGGGTATCCCGCGCGCTGGTCTCCCTGGTCATGCGCAACTCCCCCAAGGTCAGCGAACATCGTCGTCGCGCGGTGCTCGCAGCCGCGAAGGAGCTCGGATATCAGCCGCACATCATGGCGCGGTCGCTGGCCAGCCGTACCTCGAACATTATCGGCGTCATGGTCTCCGACCTGCGCAATGCGTTCTTCGCCGACGTGGTGGAGGGCATGGACGCGGCCGCGCAGGACGCAGGGCTGGAGCTGATCCTCAATACCGGACGGCGCAGTGCCGCCCGCGAGCGGACCGCGCTGGAGAGCCTGCTGTCCTTCCGCCCCGGCGGCGTCATCCTGCTCTCGCCCGTACTGCCGGTGGCGGCCATTCGCGATGCCGCCGAGAAGTGTCCGATCGTGCTCATTTCGCGCAGCTCCAACATTGCGGACGTCGATACCGTCAATGACGACGGCGAGATCGGCGCCGCGCTTGCCGTCGATCATCTGGTCTCGCTCGGCCACCGCCGGATCGTGCATCTCGACGGCGGCGGGGCCTTCACCTCGGCCGCACGCCGTCGCGGCTACCGCAGCGCGATGGCGCGAAATGGGTTGGAGCCCATGACCATCACCAGCGAGCACACCGACTCGGCGGGAATCTCAGCGGTCCACAAGCTACTGAACCTGTTCTCCCCTGACAACTTTCCCACCGCACTGGTGTGCGGCAACGACTTCAACGCGGTCGGCGCGATGTCGGCGCTGGAAGATGCCGGACTCTCAGTGCCGCACGATGTTTCGGTCGTCGGCTACGACAACACGTCGCTGGCGGCGCTGCGCCATGTCTCCCTGACCACCATCGATCAACCACGAATTCAGATGGGCCGCTTGGCAATCGAGGCGCTCATCGAACGACTGCGCGATGGCCGTGCCGAACCGGTACGCCGCCGACTGGAACCTTCATTGGTCGTCCGTGCGACGACCGCGGCACCGCGCAACTGACCCGTTTCGACACCACCGCTGGTTCGTGTTTCACTAGGAGGAGAGCCGATGACATCAGCACACACCGTCACGCTGGGCGTGGCAGGCACCGGCCGTATCGGTACCTTCCATGCCGAAACACTGAAGCATCTGCCCGGTGTCGAGGCCGTCATCGTCGCGGACGCCGCCGCCGAACGCGCCCACGCCGCCGCCACCAAACTCGGCGTGCAAGCCGTCCCCGACATCGACGCGCTCTTCGCCGCCCCACTCGACGGCCTGATCATCGCCACCGCCACCGACGCCCACCCCGAACTCATCACCCGTGCCGTCGACGCGGGCATCCCCGTCTTTTGCGAAAAGCCGGTAGCCGCCGATATCCAAGGCACCCGCGAAGTCATCGCCCGCCTCGAAAACTCCACCGTCCCAGTCCAAATCGGCTTCCAACGCCGCTTCGACACCGGCTATCGCGCCGCCCGCGATGCCATCGCCTCCGGTTCCCTCGGTTGGCTGCACACCTTGCGTGCGACCACGCTGGACCCTGCGCCACCGCCTGCCGAATACATTGGACGTTCCGGCGGGTTGTTCCGCGACTGCGGGGTCCATGATTTCGACATAATCCGCTGGGTGACCGGCCGCGAAGTAGTCGAGGTCTACGCCACCGGCGCCAACCGAGGCGCCCAATTCTTCACCGACGCCGGGGATTCAGACACCGCCGCAGTCCTGCTCCGCTTGGATGACGACACCCTGGCGACTGTCTCCCTCGGCCGTTACAACGGTGCGGGTTACGACGTCCGACTGGAGGCGCTGGGCTCCCTCGGGAACGCCATAGTCGGGCTGGACGACCGAGCACCTCTCACCTCAGTCGAACCTGGCTACGCGCCTTCAGGTCTACCCGCCTACCCTGGATTCATGGAACGCTTCCGTCGGGCGTACACCGACGAACTCGCCGCGTTCCTATCCGTAGTAACCGGCGACCTCGAAAACCCCTGCGCCCCATCTGACGCCCTAGCAGCCTTCTGCATCGCCGAAGCCTGCGAACTCTCACGGCGCGAAGGCCGCCCGGTCGCAGTAGCCGAAGTCAGCCGGTGAACTTCAAACCCGGGTCACCTCCTTGCACGCAATATCGCCCGTAGTTCGTCGGGGTGCAGCCATCGACGTCGGCGATGAATCATCCGGTGGCAGTTCGAGCAGAGCAGGATCAGATCGGATAGGTTTGTGGCCGTCTCGCCTGGCCAGGTGCATCTCGACCGGCGACTGCAGGAAATCTTCCAAGACCTCTTTGTCCGAGTTCGACCCGCGATGAATCGTTGCCAGGGGCTGACTTCAGCCTGTGACAAATCCGGTCGGCTCGGAAACACATCGGTCGCGATGCGGCTCGGTCACAGGGGGTGGAGGCGGACTATGGCGGTGCCGCGGGATAGGGCGGTGCGAAGGGAGGGGAGGTTTACCGTGCCGTCTGGGTCTAGGTGGATTTTGGCGAAGCGGCCGTGGGCTGGGTTTTGGGCGAGGATTTCGCGGTAGAGGGTGGCGGCTCGCGTTTCGTCGGTGATGACTTCGTGGGTCGCTTGGATGTGGCTGCCGCGCAGGAGGATTCGGACGGGGGTGTTGGGGATGAGGTTGTGTCGCCAGGTGGCGGCGGTGCCGATGAGGAGGTGGCCTTCGTGTTCGGCGTAGCCGACGGGGTTGGCGTATTCGCGGCCGGTTTTGCGGCCGGAGACGGTGATGATGAGGAGCTTCTTGCTGAGCAGGGGGTGCAGTGGGGAGCGGAGGATGAAGCGGACGACGGCGTCGCCGGTGCGTTGGATGCGGGACTGGGTGGTGCGGGTTTTGCTGCTGGTCATGGGGTGGCTCCGATGATCGGATAATTACTGAGTTTATACTCAGAAAATACGTCCGTGTGGGGCATGCTGCAAGGGTTGATCGGTGCGGAGCGGAGGTTGCGGTGGCTATGGCTGCGGATGGTGCGCGTGGGCAGCGCGGGCGACCGTCGACGGGGGTGCGGGAGTCGATTGCAGTTGCGGCGCAGGAGATTTTGGTTGAGGCCGGGTTGGCTCGGTTGTCCACGAAGGAGGTTGCGAAGCGGGCGGGGGTGGCCGAGTCGAGCATCTTTTATCACTTCGGCGATCGAATGGGGCTGTTGCAGGCGGTGATTCAGCGGCATTTGCGGCCGGTGAAGGATGTGCTCGGGGAGGTCGAGGAGGAGCCGGAGCTGCGGGCGGGGCTGGTGACGCTTGTCGAGGCGTTGGAGGAGTTCTTCGTGGATGCTATTCCGGTGATGGCTGCGGTGCAGTCGGATGTGGAGTTGCGTGCGAAGTTCGCGCAGCGCAGTCGGGAGTTGGATATCGGGCCGCATCGTGCGGTCGACGCCGTGGTCGCACACCTGTCGATGCCGCACGCCGACCGGCGCGTGCCCGAATCGGTAGATCTACGAGCTGCCGCTTTACTACTGGTCGGTGCTGCGCATCAGCGGGCGCTGCAACGTCAGCTGAGTCCGCCTGATGTGATCGCGGGACTGCCGACAATCGAATCCGTTGTCGATACGGTTATGCCGATCTTTGACTGATACCGTCGAGCGCAGTCGCGCAGGCGAACGGTCGAAGATCTCACGGAAATCGACCTGGCAACCGTCCGCGCAGTCAGTCTGGCTGCCCACGAGCGGGGGACAGCGAGACGGAACCGCTCGAGCGATTCCCTGACACACCGTCAATCGTTGGCGGGGCCTGGCCGGTATGACCGCTGCCAATCAGTCGACTCTTTGCAGTTGACGGGTGTATCGACCTGCGCCGCAGTCGTATACAACTCACGGTAATGATCGGCCACCGACGCGCGACGACCCGCGTCACGCAGGGAGGAGTCGACCGATTACCTCTGCCAGCTGCTTGACGTTGCGGCATTCGTGCATGGTGATGAGGTCGGCGTACACGTGCGCGGCGGAGTCGCCGGTGGACCAGGAGCGAGCTGGTTCGGGGTTGAGCCAGTAGGCGTGTTTGGCTCGGTCCGACATTGTTCGGAGGGCGGGGAGGTTGGGGTCGGTGCGGTTGGTGCGGGCGTCGCCGAGGATGAGCAGGGAGGTACGGGGGCCGAGAGCATCGAGGTAGTTGTCGACAAATCCTTGGAAGGCCTCGCCGTAGTTGCTGCTGCCGAAGCGAGCGACGTTGGTGTGGCGGATGATTCGTGCGGCAAGGTCGGGGGCCGGTGGTTCACCTGGGATGAAGTGGGCGGTGATTTCATCGCAGGTGTCGATGAAGCCGAAGCTGCGGACCTTGCTGAATTGGTCTTGTAGCGCTTGGACGAGTTGCAGCGTGAATTCGGCGAAACCCGTTACCGAGCCCGATAAGTCGGCGAGCACGACTAGATCGGGGCGGCCGTGTTTGCGGGCGCGCAGGACCGGATCGATCGGCACACCCCCGGTTGCCATGGAGCGACGCAGGGTTCGGCGCATATCGATCTGGCCGCGAACCGCCTTGCGGCGACGGGCGGCGAGGCGGGTGGCGAGCTTGCGGGCCAAAGGGTTTACCAGGCGGCGCATTTCGGCGAGGTCTTGGGCGCGGGCGCCGAGGAAGTCGACCTGATCGGTACTGGATTCGACGCCGCGGCGGGCGATGTATTCGGTGCCGCGGAGTCGGGCGGAGCGCAGGCGTGCCTCGGTTTGGACGGCGGTGCGGAATTCGCGGAGGCGACGGTCGGCTTCGATGGTGCGGACGGCGGTGCCGAGATCGGCGCCCATGCGCTCGACGATGCGGTCGGTAAGTTCTTCTGGCCGTAGCGATTTCATGGTCAGATAGGAGGACCAGCCCGCACCCGATGCGGTGGTTACCGGGCGCGAGGGTGCGCCGGTGCCGACTCCACCGTAGCCGCCCAGTGCGGTGAGGGCTTGCCGGGCGAGTTCGGTGATGGCCGGGCGGTCGTCTCGAGCGAGTGCGTCCACCAGTCGGTCACGTAGCTCGTCGACGGATTCGGAAGCCGACGGGGTTGCCGGTTGCTCGGCGGTCAGGAAGTAGAGGTCGAAGAGCTGGTCGAAAACGGCGCGCTGGCCGTTGCGGCGCAGCAGGCAGGCGGCCATGCCGGAGCGCAAGCGGTTCCGGTCGGACAGGCCGAGTGCGAGCATTGCCTCTGCGGCGTCGATGGTTTCGCTGGGACCAGCGGAGATGCCGTGGTCGCGCAACAATCCGACGAACTCGATCAGGCGATCGGTCATCGTGTCGGTGGTCTGCTCGGGGCCACGCCGCTCGAATGGCGTCACCACGCGCCCTCCCTCGACACCCGCCCCTGTTGCCCCGATCGGCACCCGTTACCGGTGCCTCCTGAGAGCGCGGATTCCGCGAAACGTCGCGGCACTCGACGGGGGACGCATGCCTGCTCTATGCGTCGTGGGGTTGCGGCGATCATGACGGTCTGCGCTCGCTGGGATCGACTGCGGGAAGTTCGAGGCGGTCGATGGCGATGCGGTGGTCGGCTTGGTATTTGAGCAACACACCGAGGGTGGATCGGATGACGGTGCCGGCGAGGTTGCGGGCGCCAAGGGCCACGAGAGTTCTTGCCCAGTCGACGGTTTCGGCGATCGACGGAGGTTTGCGGAGGGTGAGTTCGCGGAGCGCGGCGACGGTTCGCACTACCGGCTCACCCAGTGTTTCGTCTAGCTCGGGCACCTTCATGCGGACGATCGCGCGCTCCAATTCCGCTGTCGGATAGTCGATATGGAGGTAGAGGCAGCGGCGCTTCAACGCTTCGGAGAGATCGCGGTTGGCGTTCGAGGTGACGATGACGAAGGGCTTGCGGACGGCGGTTACCGTGCCGAGTTCGGGGATGCTGACCTGGTAGTCGCCCAGGACCTCGAGTAGCAGACCTTCGAGTTCTATATCGGCCTTGTCGAGTTCGTCGATGAGCAGCACAGTCGGATGCGGATTCCGGATCGCGGCCAGTAGCGGGCGCTGCAGCAGGAATTCTTCGGTGAAGACGTGGTCGCGGGTGCTGTCCCAGCCCTCGTCGTCCGTTGCGGTGATGCGCAGCAATTGCTTGGCGTGATTCCACTCGTAGAGCGCACGGGCCTCGTCGATGCCCTCGTAGCACTGCAGGCGCACGAGGTCGGAGGCGGTGGCGGTGGCGATCGCGTTGGCCAGCTCGGTCTTGCCGACACCCGCCGGCCCCTCGATCAGCAGGGGCTTGCCCAGGTGACCGGCGAGGAATACCGCGGTGGCGATGTCGGTGGAGGGCAGGTATCCGGCGTCGGTGAGCCGCCGCGTCACCTCGTCGACCGAGCCAAAGAACTTACTCATCGGTAACAGTCTAGAACCAGCGGATTTCCACCCCATCCCTGAGGCCGACACCCACCACCTCGGGGACTCGTCATACCAAAGGATGAATCTTCCTGAAATCGTGTTCGCACCATTGCCATTCGTTCGGGCGCGGCCGAGTGTGGACGTGCAAATCGTTGCATTGCCGGGCCATTCGGCGAGCGACGACGGCGTCTTTCGGACGCGCAGATAGAAAGGATCCACGGTGTTCTCCAGAACGACTCCCCGCCGCTTGACCCGAGTGGCCATCGCCGGTGCCCTCGCCGCAGTCCCATTGACCGCGCTGGCCATCCCCGCCTCGGCCGACCCGGCCACCAGCGAACCCGGCGTCACCGAGGTACGGCACCCGCACGACAACGACTGGGATTGCGACCGCCCCGGCTTCTTCGACGACTGGAACCACTCCCCCGGCCGCTGGGACGACTGCGATCTCCCCGGCCGCTGGAATGACCCCTGGCGTTCCCCCCGCCACCTATTCCCCCGCGGCACCTTCGGCAGCAGCTGACCAAGTCCGCAATCCCGGCCGTCCTCCAGCAGCTGTCGCATACCCAGCGCGTACCACGCAGAGGCTCTACCTTGTGCGAAGTGCGCAATGGATATGCGACAGCGATGGAACGGCTGGGGCGCAAGCATCGACCGCACGGCGACGGGCTCGGCCAGGGCGGACCACGCACTCAGCTCACGGCATCGGCACCCGGAAATGGTTGGGTTCGGCATCCGCTGGCACATCGCTCGCCTGCGTGAACCGCTCCACCTCCGCACGCAATTCGATCAGATGGCGCGCATGCGCGTCGAGCGCCTCATCCTCCGCCGAAACCGGAACCCATTGGCGCACCGGCCGCGCCTTACCGTTCTCATCGACCGCGACAACCACCGCGAGACCGTGCGCGGCGAGCGCCGGTTCATCGGAGTGCGTATCCGTCGACGTCACATGCACGCTGACATGCATACTCCTCGGCCCGGTATGAATCAGCCGCGCGCTCACTTCGACAATGTGTCCGATGACAATCGGCCGGTAGAACCGGATGCCGCCGAAGTACGACGTAATCACATGTTGCCCAACCCAATCGGCACCACAGATATACGCCGCCTCGTCGATCCACTGCATGGTGCGACCGCCGTGCACCTTGCCGCCCCAATTGATATCCGAAGGCGCGGCCAGGAATCGCAATATCGATCTCGGCGCGGTCCCTGCCGCCGTGTATTGCTGCTCGGCCATCGCCTCCTCGATTCGCTTGCGAACCGAAACCCGTGCCCGCGCTTGCCGATGCCGCTCGAGTTCCAGAATCGAGGTCGGATTCCATTGCGGCACTTCTACCGTCCGCCGATTGTCGTCGATCGCGACGAAGATCGTCAGGCACTGCGCCGTCTGCACCGGCTTGCGTCGCGTGGGATCGGTCGAATAGACGCTGACGAGAATATGCATGCTGGTGCGTCCGGTGTGCACGAGATTCGCATGCAGCTCGACCAATTCACCAACCGCGATCGGACGGTCGAGATGAATATTGCCGACGTAGGCGGTAACGCAGTAGCAACCGCTCCATTGCGCCGCCGCCGCATAGGCGACCTTATCGATCCATTCGAGTAGCTTGCCGCCGTCGACCGAACCGGCGATGCCCGCATCGGCCGGTTTGACGAGAAAGCGGTGGATAGCCTCGGCCCGGCGACCGGCCGAAACCGAACTCGGAACGGATACGGGGACAAAGGTGCTGGATGAGATGCTCACGACTCACGATCTGTTCGGCTGACAATGGTTCGACTCCGCTGTCCTCGCCAGACAATAGGCAACCGCGCCGCTACGGGCGAGTAGTCAGCCGCGCCGATGCGGCGGTCAGTGGACGTATCCGCCGGAGCGAAAGGAGATGCCGTCTGGTTCGGGGTTTGGCGTTTACGAGACTGATATCGCCGCCGTAGTGGGCCAGCACGCGACGATCCATGACCGCGCGCCAGATCGGTGGGACGATGGCCAATAGGATCATGCTCGCGTAGCCCGCGGGTAGCTGTGGCGCCTGTTCAGAGCTGCGCAGGGTCTGGTAGCGGCGGCCCGGATTCGCGTGGTGGTCACTGTGGCGTTGTAGATGGAATAGGAATAGGTTCGTGACCAGCCGGTCACTGTTCCAGCTGTCACGCGGAGAGCAGCGCACGTAGTTGCCATTGCGACCACGCTGGCGAAGCAGGCCGTAGTGCTCGACGTAGTTCACCGTCTCGAGCAGTCCCGCGCCGATCAGCGCCTGCAGTGCCAGAAATGGGATCACCGCAGGCCCGAAGAGCAGGATCAGTGTGCCGAACAGCGTGACACTCATCGACCATGCCTGCAGCAGATGATTCTCCAGACTGAACCAGCGCTTTCCCTTACGGGATAGGCGTTCACGCTCCAAACTGATGGCCGAGCGGAAGCCGCCGAACATACTGCGCGGCAGGAACTCCCACAGCGATTCGCCGAATCGGGCGCTGGCAGGATCGTCCGGCGTCGCGACGCGCACGTGATGGCCACGGGTGTGCTCGACGAAGAAGTGCCCATATCCCGATTGCGCCAGCGCGATTTTCGCCAGCCAGCGTTCGAGGCGCTCGACTCGATGGCCGAGTTCGTGGGCGGCATTGATTCCGATGCCGGACACGAACCCGAGCGTCACGGCCAAACCCAGCTTGTCGGAGACGCTCAGCGCCGGTCTTGCCCAAAGATATCCCGCGATGAGCAGGCCGATGAACTGTAGCGGCAGAAAAAGGTAAGTGCACCAACGGTAGTAGCGATCGTTGGACAAGGACTCGTAATCCTCGTCGCGCGGATTGCTCCCGTCATTCCCTATCGCCCAGTCCAGCAGCGGGATCACCACGAGCACAATGATCGGGCCGATCCACCAGAATATTTCGAGGCCCGTATGGACCACCAGTTGGGAAGGAAGTACCGAACAAGTCGGAGCGATCAACCCCAGTATCCACAGATACCGCTTGGGGTCGCGTCTTTCCGTATTCTCGAAGATCGACATAGGTGCCTCGAGCCTCCAACAGAACAACACTGACAGGGGGTGGGGCCGCCGAAATCCGTTGCGGGTAAAACTGTCGCTCCAGAATAGCTGTGCCTGCGCCGACTGCCGGCAATCTTTCAAAATCAACTTTCTGACCTGGAGGCTTGCGTGAGCTGATGCACGCGTTGTCGTCGCGCCCGCGGGTGCCGCGCCGGAGATCGAACGCGGTACTCGATCAGCATGCCCGGCGGCGGGTTTCGGTCCTGGAACACGCCCGCCGCCGGGCATTACGCCGAAAATCACACCGTTACGGCAGCGCCGCGCAGTTCGACGGGGCAGGCATGCCCGCGAGCCGATCGGTCAACCACTGCTGCGAGGCCACCAGTGACGGGAAGAAGGCGATCACGTGGGTTCCCACGAGTCCGGAGGCGGGGGGAATTTCGGCGTTCGCGTCCAACTGAACAGGCACTCCGCTACCACACCAACCGGCGGCCACCTCGCGCACCGGCGCAAATGGCGCTCCCTGGTCGTTCATGGCCGAGGCGGCAAGTATCGGAACGCCCGGGGCGCGTGTGCCGATACGCTGCTCGGCGAGTGCCGACCGCAACGCGGGCGACCGATCGATAACGGCGGTAAGTGGTTCTCCGCTGGTGGTCCACTCCGCCGTATTCAGATGCTCCTGGGCAAGTCCGGTCGGGACCGAGCATTTGCCAAGGGCTTCCTGCAGAATCGCCTTGCCGAGGTCATTCAGTTCGGCGTCGATCACCGGGCGAGTTTCCGGGTAGTCGGCGGCAATGCCGTTGAGTATCCAGGCGATTGCCGGGCCGAAATCGGGGCGGCCATCGTTGTATCCGATGAAGTATTCATCGTCCACCACCGGCCCACCGACGTAGGCGCCGCGCACATTCAGATCGGGGGCATAGCTCGGTTGCACTTCGGCCGCACCAGCGGAGGCCATACCGCCCTGCGAATACCCGTAGAGAATGACCGGTGTGCCGGGGTTGAGACCGGTACCGGGCAGCCGCAGGGCGGCGCGCGCGGAATCCAGTACCGCGTAGGCCTGCGCCTTACGGTTGAGATAGTCGTGCACGTCGGGCGTGCCGAGGCCGTGATAGTCGGTCACCACCACCGCCACACCGCGGTTGAGCAGCGAACGGATTGCGACCAGGTCGTATTCGAAGATTATGTCCAACGGAGGCTGAACCTGGACGATCTGCGACATCAACTTCGAGGATGCACATTGATCGCCCTGCCCCTTGGTGCCGCCCGCGTACGCGATCAGCGGCCGCTCGCCCGGGCCGGTCCACGGCATGCTCGGCTGCAGATACGTGCCCACCACCGCCGTAGGCGCATCGTGGGTGTCACTGCTGACGTACATGAGCCGCGTCGCCGCCGCCGGAATCATGCCCGGCTGCCCGGGCGCCGACATCGCCAGCTGCGCCGGTTCGGCGCGAACGATGGTGCCCCGCCCGTCCGGTAACGATGGCGGCGGAAGGTAGAAATCACCGGCCTCCGCGACCGGTTGCTCCCCCGCCGGTTGCGTCCATGCGTGTGGTGCAGTGACCGTCCCGCCTCCGACCACGATGAGGGTTCCCGTCAAAGCTGCGGCCAATCCAAATATTGGGCTGCGCACGATTTCCGATCCTTCCTGCGATTTTGGGGGTACCCATGGCATCTAGAATCGGATAGTGAGGGTAACTCCAGGAGTATCGGTTTTCCGTAAATCCCGACCAGAAACGCCGATCCGGGACGGTCTCGAAGCCCGCAAAACACCCCAGGCGCAAATTCGCGACTTCGCTGATATTGCTCAGCCACGCGGTAGCGGCAACCCGCGGAAACCACAGTGGCCCACCCCGACGCAATCGGGATGGGCCACTGTGCGGTTCGCGCGTATTACGCGGTTTCGGTGATCGGGCGGTCGACCCAGCTCATCAGGCCGCGCAGCTTGGCGCCGGTGACCTCGATCGGGTGCTCGGCGTTGGCCTTGCGCAGGGCCTCGAGCTCCTTGTTGCCGCCCTCGACGTTGGCGACGAGGCGCTTGACGAAGCTGCCGTCCTGGATGTCGCGCAGGATGTCCTGCATGCGCTTCTTGGTGTCGGCGTCGATGACCCGCGGACCCGACAGGTAGCCACCGAATTCGGCGGTGTCGGAGACCGAGTAGTTCATCCGGGCGATGCCGCCCTCGTACATCAGGTCGACGATGAGCTTGAGCTCGTGCAGCACCTCGAAGTACGCCATCTCCGGCGCGTAGCCCGCCTCGACCATGACCTCGAAACCGGTCTTGACCAGCTCCTCGGTACCGCCACAGAGGACAGCCTGCTCACCGAACAGGTCGGTCTCGGTCTCCTCCTTGAAGGTGGTCTTGATGACGCCCGCGCGGGTGCCACCGATGCCCTTGGCGTAGGACAGCGCCAGCGCCTGGCCCTCACCCTTGGGGTCCTGCTCGACCGCGATCAGCGCCGGAACACCCTTGCCGTCGACGAACTGGCGACGCACCAGGTGGCCGGGGCCCTTCGGTGCGACCATGCCGATGGTCACGTTGGCCGGGGGCTTGATCAGGCCGAAGTGGATGTTGAGGCCGTGGCCGAAGAACAGCGCGTCGCCGTCCTTCAGGTTGGGCTCGATGTCGTTGGTGAAGATCGACGCCTGGGCGGTGTCGGGGGCCAGCACCATGATCACGTCGGCCCACGCGGAAACCTCCGCAGGGGTGCCGACGGTCAGGCCCGCCTCTTCGGCCTTCGGCCGCGACTTCGAACCCTCAGCGAGGCCGACGCGGACCTCGACGCCGGAGTCGCGCAGGCTCAGCGAGTGCGCGTGCCCCTGGCTGCCGTAGCCGATGACAGCGACCTTGCGGCCCTGGATGATCGACAGGTCGGCGTCGTCGTCGTAGAACATCTCGACTGCCACTGTAGGTTCCCTTCTTGTTCTTCTTGTCGAAAGTTGTTTAGTTCGAAGCGGTTCAGCTAGCGAGTCGCGGTGATGGATTTCGGCCCGCGGCCAACGGCCACCACACCGGACTGCACGATCTCCCGGATCCCGTACGGCTCGAGCATCCGCAGCAGCGCGTCGAGCTTGGACCGGGTTCCGGTCGCCTCGACGGTGAGCGCGTCCGGCGAGACGTCGATCACCTTCGCCCGGAAGAGCGTAACCGCCTCGATGACCTGGGTCCGCACACTGGCGTCCGCACGCACCTTCACCAGGATCAGTTCGCGGGCGACCGAGGTGTCGGCGTCCTGCTCCACGATCTTGATGACGTTGATCAGCTTGTTGAGCTGCTTGGTGACCTGCTCGAGCGGCAGATCCTCGACCGTGACGACGATGGTCATGCGCGAGATCTCCGGGATCTCGGTGCCACCGACCGCCAGCGATTCGATATTGAAGCCGCGGCGGGAGAACAGCGCCGCGACCCGTGCCAGCACGCCCGGCTTATCCTCGACCAGCACGCTGAGGGTGTGAGTCGTACTCACTGTTCGGTCCCCTTGTTCTTATCGTGCGACATCGCCTCGTGGATGACGGCGGGCTCGGCGGCCTGCTCGTCCTCGTCGAACAGTGGGCGGATGCCGCGCGCGGCCATGATCTCGTCATTGCTGGTGCCCGCGGCGACCATCGGCCACACCTGGGCGTCCTTGCCGACAATGAAGTCGATCACCACGGGACGGTCGTTGATGGACTGCGCCTCGCGGATCGCGGCCTCCACGTCCTGCTCGCGCTCGACCCGGATGCCATGGCAGCCGAGGGCTTCGGCGAGTTTGACGAAATCCGGAATGCGCAGGCTGTGCGTGCCCAGATCGGTATTGGAGTAGCGCTCCTCGTAGAACAGGGTCTGCCACTGGCGGACCATGCCGAGGTTGCCGTTGTTGATCAGCGCGACCTTGATCGGCACGCCCTCGACGGCGCAGGTGGCCAACTCCTGGTTGGTCATCTGGAAGCAGCCGTCACCGTCGACCGCCCACACCTCTTTGTCCGGCGCGCCCATCTTGGCGCCCATTGCCGCCGGAACGGCGTAGCCCATGGTGCCGAGACCACCGGAATTCAGCCAGGTGCGCGGCTTTTCGTACTTGATGAACTGTGCGGCCCACATCTGGTGCTGGCCGACGCCCGCACAGTAGATGGCGTCGGGTCCAGCCAAGCGGCCGAGCGCCTCGATGACGAATTCCGGCGACAGCGAGCCGTCACTCGGCGTCGACCAGCCGAGCGGGTAGCCCTTGCGGATGCCGTCGAGGTACTGCCACCAGTCGGTGAGGTTCAACTTCGGCGCGCCGGAGGGGTCGGCCTTCAGCGTTTCGATCAGTTCGACGATCACCTCGCGGCAGTCGCCGACGATCGGGACATCGGCGTGCCGGTTCTTGCCGATCTCGGCCGGGTCGATATCGGCGTGGATGACCTTGGCGTCGGGCGCGAACGAGTCCAGCTGACCGGTGACGCGGTCGTCGAAACGCGCGCCGAGGGTGATCAGCAGATCGGACTTCTGCAGGGCGGCGACCGCGCCAACGGTGCCGTGCATGCCCGGCATGCCCATATTGAGCTGATGGCTGTCGGGGAACGCACCCCGCGCCATCAGGGTGGTGACCACCGGAATGCCGGTCAGCTCGGCGAGTTCCAGCAGCTGCGGCGAGGCGTCGGCCTTGATCACACCGCCGCCGACATAGAGCACCGGCTGCTTGGACTCGAGGATCATCCGCGCGGCCTCGCGCACCTGCTTGCCGTGCGGTTTGGTCACCGGACGGTAGCCGGGCAGCCGCATCTCCGGCGGCCAGCTGAAGGTGGTCTGCGCCTGCAGCACATCCTTGGGGATATCGACGAGCACCGCGCCAGGACGACCGGAGGAGGCCAGATAGAAGGCCTCCGCGATGATGCGCGGGATGTCGATGCCCTCGGTGATGAGGAAGTTGTGCTTGGTGACCGGCATGGTGATGCCGGAGATATCGGCTTCCTGGAAGGCGTCGGTGCCGATCAGTCCGCGCCCGACCTGACCGGTGATGGCGACGATCGGCACCGAGTCCATCTGGGCGTCGGCGATCGGGGTGACCAGGTTGGTCGCGCCCGGACCCGAGGTGGCCATGCAGACGCCGACCTTGCCGGTGGCCTGCGCATACCCGGTAGCCGCGTGCCCGGCGCCCTGCTCGTGCCGGACGAGGACGTGACGAACCTTGGTGGAATCGAAGAGCGGGTCGTAGACCGGGAGAATCGCGCCGCCGGGAATGCCGAATACCGTGTCGACGCCGAGCTCCTCGAGGGAGCGGACGACGGACTGCGCGCCGGTGACCCGCTCGGGCGGGACCTGGCGGCGGTTCGCCGCGTTCGTCGGACCGCCAGCGGGCGCGGCCTGCTGATTCGCCGAGGGCGCCGGCCTGCGGGCCGAGGGCCCTGGCCGTGCGGTTGGTGCACTCACCGTCTTCGTTCCTAACTGTTCGTACTAGACCCGGACAACTGTGCTTGCACGTGGTGCCTTGCGATGCGGCCACGTGCCAGGACTTTTGTCCCGAACACAAAAAAGCCCCCGACAGCGCATGGCTGTTCGAGGGTGGCGCGTCGCAACGCGAGCTGACGTATTCGACTCAGGTAGTCAGGCTCAACGCTGGACGCGCCGGCCGATTACGAGCAACTCGTTTCGATTCACGCGCATGACGGTATGTGTGCGCGAGTCGATCAGTCAAACAGGTCTCATTATGTGAGACAGAGCGGGTGCTCGAGTCCGTTCACCATGATGCGAGGATGGTGGTGTGTCATCACCGCATCAGTCCGTGCCACCGGCTAAATCGTCCCACACGCCCGCGGCGGGATCGGAGACGGGTAGTTCGCCGCAACCGTCCGGGCCGGAGCAGACGGTGCAGGTCATCCGCATTACGCAGATGGCCCACCTCGGTGTGCTCGTACTGCTGTTCTGTGTCTTCTTCGCCTTCGTCGGCTGGCCGATCGGGCTGTGGTGGCTGCTGCTGCTCCCGGTGGCGGCGGCGGTGTGGATCGAACGCACGCGCACCGCGGTCTCCGCGGACGGGCTGGATCTGCGCACGGTTTTCGGTTCGCGGCACCTGGACTGGGCACAGGTCGCGGGGGTCAGCATTCCCAAGCGCGGCTTCGTGCGTGCGCATCTCGACGATGACACCGAGGTGAAGCTGCCCGCAGTGAGCTATGACCGGTTGCGTGATCTGATCCGCGCGTCGAACGGTCGGATTCCGGATCTGTTCGCGGCGGAGGCGGCGGCGCGGGAGGCGCAGTACGAGGCTCGGGAGGCCGAGACGAAGACGGCAAGCACCGAGGAGCGCGAAGCCGAGACCACGTCGGCCGAGGCCGAGAATGGCGAGGCTGAGACAACAACGGCCGACACCGAGGGCAGCAAGGCCGAGGCGAAGAAGGTCGAGGGCCACAAGACCGAAACCAACGGGCGCGGAGCCGGGAGGAAGACCGGCACCACGGCACCTGACGAGACCGAGGCACCTGCCGCCGACACCGCGGCACCTGACTCCGACTCGTAGCGGTTTTACCGAAGGCGGGGATAGCGGCGGACGCCGGTAAGCTCGCCGACGGATGCGCGATCTGGTGACCGCGTCGGACGGACAACCCCCGCCCCGTACGCGCCAGACCTGTGGACACCGACTGTGCCGGAACCGACACGATGACACCGTCCGCGCCGACGACCACCCTCGCGGCGACACCATCCCGCAGCACAGACCGATGACGATCAGCGCGGTCGACCGCCCCGAAAAGCCCGCCCACACGCGGGAGTAACGTGGGCGGTCGTTGAATTCGCTCGCCGAGCGAACTCCGCGCAGTCGCACATCAGCCCCCGCGACCTCCCGAGGATCCACATGCCACCGCTTCGTTCACGCACAACCACCATCGGCCGCAATGCCGCAGGCGCGCGCGCACTCTGGCGCGCGACCGGTATGACCGACACCGACTTCGGCAAGCCGATCGTCGCCATCGCGAACTCCTACACGCAGTTCGTACCGGGTCACGTGCATCTGAAGAATGTCGGTGAGATCGTCGCGGACGCGGTGCGCGCCGCGGGCGGCGTACCGCGGGAGTTCCACACCATCGCGGTCGACGACGGCATCGCGATGGGCCACGGCGGCATGCTCTACTCGCTGCCCTCGCGCGAAATCATCGCCGATTCGGTCGAATACATGGCGAATGCGCACACCGCCGACGCGCTGGTGTGCATCTCCAACTGCGACAAGATCACACCCGGCATGCTCAATGCCGCTATGCGCCTGAACATCCCGGCCGTCTTCGTTTCCGGCGGCCCGATGGAGGCCGGTAAGGCCGTGATCGTCGACGGTGTCGCCCAGGCGCCCACCGATCTGATCACCGCGATCGCGGCCAGCGCCAATATGAATGTCAGCGAGGACGGCCTGTCCGAGGTCGAGCGCAGCGCCTGTCCGACCTGCGGCTCCTGCTCGGGCATGTTCACCGCGAATTCGATGAACTGCCTCACCGAGGCGCTCGGACTCGCATTGCCCGGCAACGGTTCCACGCTGGCCACCCATGCCGCCCGCCATGCGCTTTTCGAAAAGGCGGGCACCGTGATCGTCGATATCGCGAATCGCTGGTACCGCGAGGACGATGCGTCGGTGCTGCCGCGGAATGTGGCAAATGCCAAGGCATTCCGCAATGCGATGGCGCTCGACGTCGCCATGGGCGGTTCCACCAATACGGTGCTGCACACCCTCGCCGCCGCGCAAGAGGGTGAGATCGACTTCGATCTGTCGACCATCGAGGAGACCAGCCGCCGGGTGCCGACGCTGTCCAAGGTTTCGCCCAACTCGGACTACCACATGGAGGATGTGCACCGCGCCGGTGGCATTCCGGCCATCCTCGGTGAGCTGCGCCGGGCCGGACTGCTGGAGACCGACGTCACCACCGTGCACACCAAGAGCTTCGACGAATGGCTCGACACCTGGGATATCCGCTCCGGCAAGGCATCCGAGGAAGCCGTCGAACTGTTCCACGCCGCACCGGGCGGGGTGCGCACGACCGAGCCGTTCTCGACGAGCAACCGCTGGTCGTCGCTGGATACCGATGCCGCGGGCGGTTGCATCCGCGATCTCGAGCACGCCTACACCAAGGAGGGCGGTCTGGTCGTGCTGCGCGGCAATATCGCGCCCGACGGCGCGGTGCTCAAGACCGCCGGTATCGATGAGGAACTGTTCACCTTCCAGGGCCCGGCCGTGGTGGTGGAGTCGCAGGAGGAGGCCGTTTCGGCGATCCTCGGCAAGCGGATCAAACCGGGCGACGTCATCGTGGTCCGCTACGAGGGTCCGGCGGGCGGCCCGGGTATGCAGGAAATGTTGCACCCCACCGCATTCCTGAAGGGTGCGGGTCTCGGCAAGGAGTGCGCGCTGATCACCGACGGACGCTTCTCCGGCGGCACCTCCGGTCTGTCGATCGGCCACATGTCGCCGGAGGCGGCCAGTGGCGGCGCCATCGGTCTGATCGAGAACGGCGACCAGATCCGCATCGACGTCACCACCCGCACCCTCGAGGTGGTCGTCGACGACGCGGTGCTTGCCGAGCGTCGCGCGAAAATGGAAGCGTCCGAACGGCCTTGGCAGCCGGTCGACCGCGTGCGTCCGGTGACCACCGCGCTGCGCGCCTATGCCGCCCTGGCTACGTCCGCCGATAAGGGCGCCGTGCGTCGCGTTCCGTAATATCCCGACACTCGACGGCGTCCCTCGTGCTCGCATGAGGGACGCCGTTCCATTCCACCCCAATAGGATTGCGGCCGAACGACTACGGGACCCAGTCGGCATTCGCCCGGGCACCACCTACTCGGCAGCGCTCTGCGCAGAGTGCCGAGACCAGGACACGCGGCAGTGGTCCGATCGCGACGCTGCGGCCGTGCACCACTCGGCGCCATACGCCAGTGGGGCGGCCGTGACACCCCTTGTGTCCCAACAACTTTGCCCGCAGACACGAACGGCGCCCTTCGATGCGAAGGGCGCCGGTCAGGGGCGGGTTTACTTGAAGGGGCCGATGCCGGTCAGCGGGTTGCCGCCGTGCAGCCAGTACCAGGTGCCGATGGCGGCGGCTACGGACAGAATGAGGACTACGAAGGAGCCGTAGGCGGGGCGGGTGGCCCAGCCGCGGTTGCGATCGAAGGACAGGCGGCCGGGGCCGGTCAGGAGCAGGACGACGGCGGTGCCCGCGAGGATGGACTCCAGTTCCACACCGCTCTTGACCGAGGACTTGTACTGGAAGCCGGGGATCATGCCCTGCTTCCACAGCCACGCGTCGGTGATCACCGCGAGCACCGCACCCGCGGCGAGCGGGGTGGCCAGGCCGAGCACCAGCAGTCCGCCGCCGCCGACTTCACCGGCGATGACCAGGATGGTCGACAGGGTCGCGTGATCCCAACCGCCCCCGGCCATCATGTCGCGGGTGCCGTCCAACCCCGGTCCGTGGAACCAGCCGGTGAGCTTCTGCAGACCGTGGTAGATGAAGGTGCCGCCGACGACCAGGCGCAGTACGAACAGCCCTAGATCGAGGGTGCCGCGGCGGCCGTCACCATTGCGTCGGCGCAGCGGTCGGCTCGGCTCGCCGCCGCCGGATGCGTTCGGGGCGGGCGGGATGCTGGCGTAGGCGTAGGCCGCGGCTTCGTTCGCCCTGGCCTGTTCGCCGACCGACGGGATCTCCGGATCGAGGCCGAGTTCCTCCTCGGTGCGGGGCACATCCTTGGATAGATCGGGGCCGCTCGACGCGGTATCGGAGGACATTCTGGGCAGCACGCCGGTGGGTGAATCATAGGGGCTGGTCACGCCACGACCGGTGGACGACACCGCCGACTGCTCATCCGTTGGCGTCGCCGCGCCCTCGGTTTTGGGCGCGGATGTGTCTTTGGGCTCTTCGGTCACGGTCGATACCCTATGCGGCCGCGCGGCCGCGTGGGCGGTGTCCACGCGACGGCGTGTCCGTTTATCGACCCGGAGCGGCACATCGGCCGCGGTTTCCGTAACGTCTGAACCATGAGTTTGGTTGTCGCGGGGCGTATCGCCCTGAGCTTGGCGCTCAGCACCGTCGCGCTGGTCGGCTGCGCTCGGTTCGACGATTCCGCCTCCAGCCCGTTCACACCCGAACCGACCTTCAACCCCGCCGAACCCAAATCGCCGCAGCAGAGCCCATCGCAGCGCCCGCGCCCGACCGGACCGTGCATCGATCCGGATCCGAATGTGATCACGACCTGCCTGGATTCCACCGCGGGCATCATCTCGCTCGGCGAGGACGCGCTGGTCGCCGAGCGACGCACCGGACGCATCTACAAGACGGTCGCAGTGGATCCGAGCGATCCGCAGTCGCCGCCGATACTTGTCGGTCAGGTGGACGTGGACGGCTCCGGTGACGGCGGCATCTCCGATATCGCCCTCTCGCCGACCTACCGCGAGGACGGACTCATCTACGCCTACATCACCACCGGATCCGATAACCGGGTGGTGCGCATCGCGGAGAACGGCCCGCCGAAGGCCATCCTGACCGGAATTCCGAAGGGGTCGGTCGGCAATCACGGTGCGCTGGAATTCATTTCGCCGACCGAGCTGCTGGTGCTTACCGGCGATGCGGGCAGTCCCGGTCTGGCGAGTGCGCCCTCGTCGCTGGCGGGCAAGGTGTTGCGGATCAATTCACCGTCGCCGGGAGCCAATCCGGAGGTCGTGGCATCGGGCCTCGGCACGGCGGGCGATCTGTGCGACGACGGTAAGGACAGCGTCTGGATCACCGATCGCACCCCGACCGAGGATCGTCTGCAGCGCCTTGGCCGGGACGGATCGATCACCACGGCGTGGACCTGGCCGGATCGGCCGGGCGTCGGGGGCTGCGCGGCCGGACCGGATGTGGTGGCGATCGCGATGTCGGGGGCGAAGGCGCTGGCGATCGCGAATCCGGATGCGAACACCCACGCGATCACCGCCGCGCCGACGTTCACCGTGCAGGACAAATACGGCAGGCTCGGCGGTGCGGCGGCCGGTGCGGACGGCACCATCTGGGCGACCACCGTCAACAATGACGATAATCACGGGCCCTTCGACGATCGGGTGATCAAGATCCCGCCGCCGTCCCAAGGCACCGGGCCGGACTAACCGCGCCGACAACAAATGGGCGGATCCCTTGGGGACCCGCCCATTTCAGTTCGGCCGGTGTGGAACTCAGGCGCAGGCTTCGAGCACCAGCTCGCGCACGCGAGCCGCATCGGCTTGACCGCGCGTGGCCTTCATCACATCACCGACGATCTTGCCCGCGGCCTGCACCTTGCCCGAGCGGATCTTCTCGGCGATATCCGGATTGGCCTCGAGCGCCTTCTGCACCTCCGCCTGCAGCGCGCTCTCGTCGCTGACCATGCCGAGCCCTTTGGTCTCGACGATCTTCGCCGGATCCCCCTCGCCCGCAAGCACGAAATCGACGACCTGCTTGGCGACCTTGTTGTTGACCGTCTTCGATTCGACGAGCTTGATCACCTCGGCCACCTGGGCGGGCGTGATCGGCAGCTCCTCCAGGGAAATCTCACGCTCCTTGGCCTTTTCGGTGAGGTAGGCGACCCACCACGAGCGCGCCTCGTTGACCGGGGCACCCGCATCGACGGTCGCGATGATCAGGTCCAGCGCGCCCGCGTTCACCAGGTCGCGCATGACCTCGTCGGACAGACCCCAATCCGACTGGATGCGGGCGCGGCGCAGCCACGGGTACTCCGGGATGGTGCCACGCAGCCGCTCAACCCAATCCTCAGCGGGCGCAACGGGTTCCAGGTCCGGCTCGGGGAAGTAGCGGTAGTCCTCGGCGGTCTCCTTGCGGCGACCGGGCGAGGTGGTGCCGTCACTCTCGTGAAAGTGCCTGGTCTCCTGCACGATCGAACCGCCGTCGGCGAGAATGGCTGCCTGGCGGCGCATTTCGAAGCGGACCGCGACCTCGACGCTCCTGAGCGAGTTCACGTTCTTGGTCTCGGTGCGGGTGCCGAATTCAGTTGCGCCGATGGGCATCAGCGAGACATTGGCATCGCAGCGCAGCGAACCCTGCTCCATTTTGACGTCGGAGACCTGGAGGGACTTCAGAACTTCGCGCAGCGCGGTCACATAGGCGCGCGCCACCTCCGGCGCCCGCTCCCCCGCGCCGGTGATCGGCTTGGTGACGATCTCGATGAGCGGCACACCGGCCCGGTTGTAGTCCAGCAGCGAGTGGCTCGCGCCGTGGATGCGGCCGGTGGAGCCACCGATGTGGGTGGACTTGCCGGTGTCCTCCTCCATATGGGCGCGCTCGATCTCGACGCGGAAGGTGCTGCCGTCATCGAGCACCACGTCGAGGTGGCCGTTGGTGGCGATCGGTTCGTCGTACTGGCTGATCTGGTAGTTCTTCGGCTGGTCCGGGTAGAAGTAGTTCTTGCGCGCGAACCGGCCCCACGGGGTGATCGCGCAATTCAGGGCCAGCCCGATCCGGATCGCCGACTCCACGGCCTGCTCGTTCACCACCGGCAGCGAGCCCGGCAGACCGAGGCACACCGGGCACACCTGGGTGTTCGGCTCCGCGCCGAACTCGGTCGGACAACCGCAGAACATCTTGGTGGCGGTGTTCAGCTCGACGTGAACCTCCATACCGAGCACCGGCTCGAACCGGTCGATGACATCGGCATAGTCCATCAAGTCGACGGTGGGTGCACTCATAGCGATCAGTCTATTGACCCGTCCGCCGCCCTCGCCAAGTGGTCAGCTCCCACCGGGGAGCCGTCGCACAGCCAGTGCCTATACCGCACATGGTAGAGCCTGTGCGAGGTGCTCAATGGATATGCGGCAGCCGGTTCGGGCTAGCGGGAGTGGGTGTGTTGGTTGAGCCAGGTGGTGGTGTAGGTGAGGACGTCGGGGGCGATGGTGGTTTCGTTGGAGGTGTACTCGCCAGGAAGGCCGGAGTCGGCGGGTTGCATGAGGTGGTTGAGGTCGGGGAAAACGTGGACGGTGGCGTCCGGATCGGCTGCCAGGCGGTCGCGCATCGGTTGTTCGTTCTGGGTGGCGAGGACCTGCATGTCCTTGGTGCCGAAGAACGCGAGGACCGGGATGCGCAGGGCCGAGAGGGCGGGCGCCGGGTCGTAGGTGATGAAAGAGGCCATGTAGGTGGTGTTGTAGGCGTTGAGGGTTTCCGCCGAGGCGCGCTGGTTCGGCGGGAGCGATTCGTTGTGGCGGAAGGCGAGATCCTTTGCGGCGGCCAGGTCACCGGAGCGAATCAGGTTGGTCCATTCGGTGATGTAGGTGACCTGATCATCGATTCGAGCCTGCGATGCGCCACCCGCGCTGAGCAGCGCGCGGTTCTGTTCGATCAGTACCTCCCAACCCGGTACCGCGGGGCCCGCCATCAGGACCGCGAAGGCGACGCCGCTGTCCGGGCGCGACGCCACCAGCGGTGCGAGATAACCACCCTCGCTGTGGCCGAACAGTCCGACGCGGGCCGGATCGATATCCGGGCGGGCGCGGAGGAAGCGCACCCCAGCAGCCGCATCCTCGGCGAGATCGTTGTATGTGGCGTCGTCGAGTTTGCCGCTGGTGCCGCCGACGCCGCGGTCGTCGGTGCGCAGTACGGCATAGCCCGCGCGGGTGAAGGTATCGGCCAGCAGCAGAAAGGGCTTGTGGCCCATGAGTTCTTCGTTGCGGTCCTGCGGGCCACTGCCGGAGATCATCAGAATCGCCGGGAACGGGCCGTTCCCCTCGGGCAGGGTCAGCGTGCCCGCGATGGTGATATCGCCGTCGCGGTAGGTGACGTCTTCGGAGCGGTATGGATACGGCGGTTTCGGCTCCTGCGGATGCGCGGGGGGACCGATCTTGCCCGGCTCGAGCGTCAACGGCAGGCTCTGGCCCGCCTGCCGGAATTCACCGACGATCCGGTCGGCTTCCTTGTCGAATTTGCCCTCGAACACGGGATCGCCCGGCGTGTTCGGAATCGCGAACGCCACCCGATCCGGTTCGGCGGAAACATCTTTCAGCTCCGCGCCGTTCAGACCTTGCGACGGGATATCGATGGTGGCGCTGCCGTTATCGGCGAAGTTCACCCCCACCGCCAACGGCGCATTGGGCACCGGGATGGACCCGTGCCAATCCCCGCTGAGCGACCGGGTCTCGCCCTTGTCCGACGAACACCCCGCCACCAACGCAACGATCAGGACCAGAACCGAGACGAGCCATCGCCCAGTGCGCATGCCGCAACACTACCGATCGGCAGGGGCGTTTCGGACGAACTCGGCCGCGCATTGCGTCGCCTCGGGGCGGTTCAGGTATTCCTGCCACATCCTGCGGGTGCCTCGGCATCTCGACCGGAGATCGGCAGTTGCGCCACTATCGGATACCTTTCGTCCCGCCGCGCGGTCACTCGCTGATGTGCGTTGCCGGTGTCCGGCACAAGACGATGGCGAACCCTCGAACGCCGCTCTGAATGCGCTCGGCAAATCCTGCGCTCGCACGGCCACTCCAGTCGTCGGGCATTCGGCAATATGCCGCCGAGACAATCCGATACCGCTGCGGAATCACCCTACCCGCGTCTCGAACCCGTAGCGGCATCGCTCCAACGCATCTCGATCGATCGCCGTCCGCAGTGGCCAAATCGCCGCTCGGCATTCCGGCACTGCTGGCCGCCACCGGACGAGCCGGACGATAACTGACACTGATCGTCGCCCGGCATTCCAACACTCCCGCCAACGCTTCCCTGCCCAACACTCCCCCGGCCAACGCCCCCGGGACGAAGGTTCACCCGCCGCGCGCGTACCGAACCGCAGCGGCGATCGCATTCATATCGAGTTCGAGTGTGGGGTCGTCCTCTTGCGCCTCTTGGAATTCCAACATCGCGTCGGACACGCCGCCACGGCGGGCGATGGCGAGAAGCTCACGGCGAACATAGGCGCCGAGCGGGAGTTCGGCGGCGCGGGCGCGGCGGCCGAACATGCCGAGCGCGTCGGCGGGCAGATCGTAGACCTGGATGAGGGTTACCGCGTCGGAGTCGAATTCCGGGGTCAGATCGCGGCCCTGGGATTCCAGGAATTCCACGATCGTGTCCACGGAAGTTCGCCTGCGCGCCATCGTGATCAGTTCCTGACGGACCTGAGCTTCGATCGATATGCCCGCGACGCGAGCACGGCGGCGGAACACGGCGACAGCATCGGTGGGCAGGTCGGATACCTGGAGTTGAGCCACGACGACCAGAGTAGCTGTGCGACAAGGAATTCGGGAGGTCTCGATTGTGCAACGACCGCCGGAATCAGCCGAAAAATGCCTCGGCTTCGCGGTAACGCTCGGTGGGTACCCGCTTGAGCTGCTTGGTGGCCTCGGACAACGGAACCAATTCGATGGAAGTGCCGTGCAAAGCGACCATTTGACCGAATCGTCCAGCGTGCACGGCCTCGGCGGCGTGCAGACCGAAGCGAGTGGCAAGCACCCGGTCGTACGGTGTCGGGCTGCCGCCGCGTTGGACGTGACCGAGCACGGTAGTACGGACCTCTTTACCGATGCGGCGCTCGATCTCGGTGCCCAACTGCTGTGCGACACCAGTGAACCGTTCGTGGCCGAACTCGTCGATACCACCCTCGCGCAGCGCGAATCCCGAATCGGGGGCCGGGTGCGCGCCTTCGGCGACCACGCAGATGAAGTGCTTGTCGCCGCGCTGGAAGCGACGCTTGATCATCGAGCACACCTCGTCCACATCGAAGGGCTCCTCGGGAACCAGCGTGAGGTGCGCACCGGCCGCCATGCCCGAGTTGATCGCGATCCAGCCCGCGTGGCGGCCCATCACCTCGACCAGCATGACGCGCTGATGCGATTCCGCGGTGGTGTGCAGCCGGTCGATGGCCTCCGAAGCGATGGACAACGCGGTGTCGTGTCCGAAAGTGACGTCGGTGCAGTCGATGTCGTTATCGATGGTCTTCGGGACCCCCACAACGGGGACGCCCTCGTCGGACAACCAGCTCGCGGCGGTGAGCGTGCCCTCGCCGCCGATCGGGATCAGTGCCTCGATCCCGTTGTCGTCGAGGGTGCGTTTGATCTGGTCGAGTCCGGCACGCAGTTTGTCGGGATTGGTGCGTGCGGTACCGAGCATCGTGCCGCCCTTGGTGAGCAGGCGGTCGGTGCGATCGTCGTTCTGAATGGTGATTTTTCGGTCTTCGAGTAGTCCGCGCCAACCATCCTGGAAGCCGATGATCGCGTCGCCGTAGCGTCCGTTCGCGGTGCGAACGACGGCACGGATGACCGCGTTCAGTCCTGGACAGTCGCCGCCTCCGGTCAAGACTCCGATGCGCATGGCGCATATCTTGCCCCGCCTCGAGCGATGACGCGGCCGCACCCCCGTGAACACCGGGTAACGGCTACGACTCAATACACATAGACGATGGCGTTTTCGCCGCCGCTACAGGTCGCGAATTGATCACCGGCCGTGCAATTCATCTGGTAATCCCGATTGTTGATCGGGCTGTGCGCCATTACCGATCGATCGGTGATCGTGCTGTCGCCGCCATCGGCGTAGGCCCTGCGCACCTCCTCGGCGAAGGCGCAACTGGTGACGGTGGTGCCGATCGCGGACGAGGTGAAGCGGCCGAGCGCCGGATACAGCTTGGCGCAAGGTTTGGCACCGGCGGGCAGATGTGCGGGCATCGTGTTTGTCGGTTGGCCGTCGCTTCCGTCACGCACCTGCCAGCCGACAATGCCCCCGATCGCGAGCACCGCGAGCACCACGCCGATCCAGACGATGCGCATCGATCGACGCGCAGGCACAGGTGTCGGATCGGGCGGGTACGGTGCGTCGGATTGCGGCATCGGCATGCCGACGGTCCTAGACAGCGCCTCGGTTGTCGCATCGTGCGGTGGAATGTCGCGACGCACCGGATCCGAGGGATGCCGGGGCACGAGCGTCGGCTCCAGACCGGTGATCTGCCGCGGTCCGCCGGTGGACTGTTGCCCGATGTGCGATCGAGATCTGCTCGACAGCTGGGGCCCGCTCACTTGCGGCTGCCCACTCATGGAGTGCTGGCCACCCACCGGCTGCTGGCCGCCCGCGAAGTGCGATCCACCCGCCTGCTGCGATCCACCCTCTGATCGCGGCTCACTCGCCTGTGGCGGACCACTCCCGGACCGCAGCGCATTCTCCGACGGAGCACCACCCGCTGCCGGAGCACCGCCGATCCGCTGCGGCGAGTTCGCCGACGTCGGACCGCCCGCCTGCCATTGCCCGCCTGATTGCGGCGGAGGGCCTGATCGCTGCGGCCCGCCGGACAGCCGCGAACCGATCGCAGGATGCGAACCGCCTACCGATTGCGGACCACCTGACTGCTGCGACTCACCCGACTGCTGCCGGTCACCTGATTGCTGCGGGCCGCCCGACAGCAGCGAACTGCCCGCCGGATGCAGACCCCCTGCCGACTCCGGACCACTTGCCGACGGTGGCCTACCCGCCGACTGCACCCCACGCGCCGATGCCGGACCACCCGGCTGTTGTGGGCCACCTGCCGATTTCGGGCCACCCGACTGCGGCCCACTCGCCGGACCGCCCGCATGCGGCGAACCAGCTACCGAGCGCGGACCACCCGACTGCGAATCACTCGGCGGCTGCGAACCGCCAGCTGCCTGCAGCGGACCACCTGTTTGCCGCAGGCCGCCCGGCTGCCTGGAACTACCTGTCTGCTGCGTGCCGCCTGCCGACTGCGTCCCAGCTGGCTGCCTCGAGCCGCTTGCCTGCGGCGGAGCAACTGCCTGGGGCGGACCACCTGCTTGCTGCGGGCCGACCGACTGCTGCGATCCACCCGACTGCGGCCCACCAGACTGCTGCGGACCCTCGGCCGACTGCGACGGACCCGACGGCGATCCACCCGACTGCTGGGGCCAGTTCGGTGGTTGGCGGGCGACCATGGATTCCGGGCCGAAGGTCGGGAAGATGATGGTTGCTGGGGCGGGTCGGGTGTGGTTGGAGATCTGGGTGGTGGGCGCGTCCGAGTTCGGGAGAGACGGTGTGGCCGAGACTGCGGCTCGGGCTGCCGACGCGAGTGCACCGGCTGTTGGATAGCGATCGGCGGGTTCCTTGGCCATGCCGCGGGAGATGACCTCGTCCAATGTGCCGGGCAGTCCGGCTCGTTTGGTGCTCGGGCGGGGTGGCGGTGTCGAGAGGTGCGCGCGGATGAGCGAACTCATGCCGTCGGCTGGGAAAGGCTGTGTGCCGGTGAGGCATTCGAACAGTACGCAGGCCAGGGAGTAGACGTCGGCGGTGCCGCCGATCGGGGCGGTGTCGAATCGTTCCGGCGCAATATAGCTGTAGGAGCCGATGGCTTGGCCGGTCGCGGTGACGCTGGGGTCGCGCTCGGAGCGCGCGATGCCGAAGTCGGCGAGGTACGCGAAATCCGAAGGGGTGACCAGGATATTGGCGGGTTTGACGTCACGATGCACCAAGCCCTCGGCATGCGCGGCATCCAACGCGGACGCGACCTGTTCGATAATGCCGACCGCGCGGGTGGGGCTCAGGGGCCCCTTCTCGCGCAGCACCGAGCGCAGATCGCTGCCGCGAACCAGCCGCATGTCGATGTAGAGCACACCGTCGATCTCGCCCCAGTCGTGAATCGGGATGACGTGCGGTTCGGCCAGCCGCGCGGCGACTCGGGATTCGTGCCGAAATCGCTGCTGGAACCGCGGATCGTCGGCCAGCGCCATGGGCAGTAGTTTGATCGCGACCACGCGATCCTTGACCGTGTCGTACGCCTCGTAGACCTCCCCCATCCCGCCGCGGCCCAGCAGCGTACGCAATTCGTAGGGTCCGAATCGCGTACCGGCCCGCGACTGCGTTTCGTCCACCCCGTTACCTCCACCTCGCCGAACCGCGCCACGGTCGTGGTCCTGCGATCTCACCCGTTGATTCGGGATTCTCGGGTGCCACCGTTACCCGGTCAAGTGTGCGCCCTGCGGGCGCTGACTCGACCGGGATCAGGAACAGCTGCCGCCGGAGAGTTCGTCCAGGTGCTGCGAGATCACGGTGGCGAGCTTGTCCAGGATGCTGATCCCGTCGGACAGGGCACCCGAATCGGGTTGGGTGGCAACGGCGACCGCGATCCGACCACCGGGGCCCTCGATCAGGCCGAATTGGCGGACCAGATAGGAGCCGGAGGTGTCGGGCCCCCATCCGCCCTTGAATTCCGCGCCGGTGAGTTCGCCGAGGCCCCAGCGCTGACTCGATGTGATCTGCTCCATCAGGTCGATCACATTCGAGCTCTGTTGCAGGCAGGGCAGCCGGGAGGCGAACCGAACCTGTTCGGCCAGCGCCCAATCCGCCTGTCCGAATGCCGAGGCATCGGAGCGGGTCTTGGTTGCGGGCACGGTGGTCTTGGCATCGCCGCCCTCGCGCAGCACGGCCTCGACCGCCTTGGCCGCCTCCTGCGCGGTGCCGAGCGACTGCCAGAGCGTATCGGCGGCGGCGTTGTCGGACTGGGTGATCGCCGCCGTCGCCGCGTAGCTCGAGCTCGTCGAGCTCTTGCGCTGCGAAGCGATGACCAGCGGCACCTTCATCGTCGACCAGGCGGGTCCGGTGGTCCAGTCGCCGAAGGTCACCATCTTCTGGCCGCCGACCGGCATGATCGCCATGCCGAGTTTGGCATGCGCACTCAACTGCAGTTCCTGGAAACCGGCGGCCAGTGTGCCCGGCACCGTGAAGGACAGCTGCTGCTGGTCGGTGTGCGCGGCAGCCGCGGTGATGCTGGGCTCGGCGGAAGGCTTGTCCGCGTCCGTGCCGCATCCGGCCACCATGAGGAGTCCCGCCAGCGCGGTACCGCCGACCGCTTTGCGCAGGCGCCGGGATAGCTCAAAATACATACTTCGACACATTCTCGTTTCGAACTCGCCCAGGTCTCGATGTCAATACGGCATCCCGACACCGTACTTGGCATTCACACCGACCGCCCACCCCAACCGCGCCGACGCCGCTCAACCCCGCACAGCGACAAAGGCTTACGGCGTGGTCAAACGGCATGTACACCGTAATGCGCCCGCTCGGCGTCGCTGCTCGTGCCTGATCGCGCGCCACCGCCCTCATCCGCGAACTTCTTGTGATCATCGCCTCGCAACGTACTCGACAAATCCCGCACGGCCCACTTTTCCTGGTACCAGGGGTACTGCGCGTCTCGAAGGAAAGGGCGTGTCGCCGTGGCGCACAGACTCGAGCGCGGCGCAGGATAGTTCGATGGAGCTGACTTCGGTACCCATCGATAAACCGGACGATCTCAACGTCATCATCGGACAGGCCCACTTCATCAAGGCGGTCGAGGACCTGCACGAGGCACTGGTCGGGATCAGTCCGCACCTGCGTTTCGGCCTGGCATTCGCTGAGGCATCCGGACCGCGGCTGATCCGGACCTCCGGCAATGACGACGAGCTGACCGAACTCGCCACTGAGAATGCCGTGGCGGTCGGCGCAGGACATTCGTTCATAGTGTTCCTGCGTGAGGGTTATCCGGTCAATGTGCTCAATGCGATACGACAGGTTCCCGAGGTCTGCGGAATCTTCTGCGCCACAGCGAATCCGGTCGAAGTATTGATTGCCGAGACCGAATCGGGGCGCGGAATCATCGGAGTTGTCGACGGGGGTGCGCCACTCGGCGTAGAAGGCCCGAGCGACAAAGAAGCCCGCAAACAACTACTCCGCCAAATCGGCTACAAGCTGTAGCAAATCTGGGCTTGTTGTCAGACGAGGGGGCAGTGCGTGCGGGTGTAGATGGTGGGCATGCATTCGTTGCAGTGGATGCAGGCTGAGCGCGTGCTTCGATCGGCTCGGATTCGGAGAAGGAGGTCTGGTTCGCGGAGCAGGGCGCGGCCCATGGCGACGAATTCGAAACCCTCGGCCATTGCCGTGCGCATTGTGTCGAGGTCGGTTATGCCGCCCAATAGGATCAGCGGCATGGAAAGTTCGCTGCGGAACCGGCGGGCGTTTTCCAGTAGGTAGGCGTCGCGGTAGGGGTATTCGCGGAGGAAGGCGCGGCCCATCAAGCGGAAGCCCCAGCGTGCCGGTGCGGGAAGGACTTTCGCGAATTCCTTGCGTGGGGCGGCGCCATGGAACAGGAACATCGGGTTGAGCAGGGAGCTGCCCGCGGTGAGTTCCAAGGCGTCCAGTGCGCCGTCCGATTCCAGCCAGGCGGCCACCTGCAATGAGTCCGGGAGCGAAAGGCCGCCGCGCACACCGTCTTCCATATTCAGCTTCGCGGTTACCGCCAAGCGGTCACCGACCGCCTCGCGCACGGCCAGTGCGACCTCGCGGGCGAGTCGGGCGCGGTTGACCAGTGATCCGCCGTATCGATCCTTGCGCCGGTTCAGGAGCGGGCTCAGGAATGAACTCACCAAATAGTTGTGCCCGAAGTGGATTTCGACCGCATCGAAACCCGCCTGCTCGGCCAGACGTGCGGCATTCGCGTAATCAGCTGTAATCGTGGCGATTTCGGATATGTCCGGAACATGCATGGGACGCATGCCGAGTGGGCTGAACATTCGACTCGGCGCCAGCGCGGGTGCGCGGTTCGATGCGGCATTGGCCACCGGGCCAGCGTGGCCGATCTGGGCGCTGGCGGCGGCGCCTTCGGCGTGTACGGCGTCGGTGAGTCGGCGCAGTCCCGCAACGGCTTCCGGGCGCATCCAGATCTGGTGCCGGTCGGTGCGGCCGCCGGGCGATATCGCGCAGTAGGCGACGGTGGTCATACCCACGCCACCGGCGGCGATTTCGCGATGGAAGTCGATCAGGTCATCGGTGACCAGCGCGTCCGGTGTTCGGCCTTCGAAGGTGGCGGCCTTGATCACCCTGTTGCGCACAGTGATCGGGCCGAGCTTCGCCGGTGCGAATATTTCGTTCATCATTTCTCTCCTGCCGCGGTCAGTCCGGCGACCACGAAATCGCGCAGCGTGCGCACCGCCTCGTCCGACAGTTCGCGCTCACCCGTGCCCACACCACCGAATTGCACGATGATCAGGTCGAATGCCAAGCCCCAGCGCCGCCGACTCTCGGGTTCGCTCAACTCCGGTAGCAAGCCGACCCAGGCGTCCATGCGAAACCAGTGCCGACGCCACATCGTCGGGTGCCGACCGAGTACGAATTGCGCCAACAGCCGCAGGTGCAACCGCCCGACGGGATCGGCCGCCAATCCGATGAACGGCTCGATCACCGCATCCACCAGCGTCGCCACCGAACCGTGCGCGGCGGTCACCTCGGTCAACCGTTCGGCCCACATTGACCCGAGCCGGTCCTCGAGCAGCGCCGCGACGAGTGCTTCCTTAGAGCCGAAGTGATAGTGCACCGCAGCGGGATTGGCCCCGGCCGCCGCGCAGATCGCCCGCACCGACACGTCGTCGTACCGCTCGGTCAGCAAGAGTCGCTCGGCCGCCAGCAATAGCCGTTCGCGCGTGCCCGCCGCTGCCGCCTGTTCCACCATGTCCGAAGTCAACCACATTCCCATCATCGATTCAATCACTGATTGAATCGATGATGGAGGAATAGCATAGGAGCCACCTCTAGAGCTCCACGCGAGGAGAAGTGACCAGCTCGGGACGGGAGCATGATGAGCCAGCACGTCACCTACCGGAGAATCTATGAAGCGCCGATTCCGTCGGACGGCACCCGCGTGCTCGTCGACCGGGTCTGGCCGCGCGGGATCCGCAAGGACGACGCGCACCTGGACGAGTGGATGCGCGACATCGCACCGTCGACCGAACTGCGCAAGTGGTACGGACACCGGCCCGAACGCTTCGCCGAATTCCGTCGCCGATATCTGGCCGAACTGCGCGATACACAGCACCGCGACGCCGTCGCACAGCTGCGCGAGATTGCCCGCGCGCATCCGGTGACCCTATTGACCGCCACCCGCGACGTCGACCACAGTCAGGCCGCCGTGCTCGCGAATTGGATTGCGAAAGAACCGAATTCGCCCGACTGAGGCGTCGGGGCGCTAACCGACGTTACGGGCGGTGCCGCGGTGCGCGGGCACGCTGGTCGGATCCTCCGGCCAGGCGTGCTTGGGGTAGCGACCACGCAGGTCACTGCGGACCTGCGGCCAACCGCTGTGCCAGAACGACGCCAGATCAGCGGTGATCGCGACCGGGCGTCGAGCGGGCGACAGCAGGTGCAGCACAATCGGGACTCGCCCATCGGCCAGCGACGGTGTCCGTGTCCAGCCGAAGACCTCCTGCGCCTTGACCGCGAGCACCGGCGGGTCGGTCGAGTAATCGAGACGGACACGGCTGCCGGAGGGGACCAGCAGCCGCTCCGGCGCGAGTTCGTCCATCCGCGCGGCATCGGGCCACGGCAGCAGGCGGCGCAATGCCTGTCCGGCGTCGATGCGTTCCAGATCGGCGCGGCGACGGGCGGTGGCGAGTTCGGGGCCGAGCCAGGCATCGGCATCGGTAAGCAGTGATTCGTCGTCGACCGGCGGCCAGGGAGCGCCGAGTGTGCGGTGCAGGAATTCGAGGCGCTGACGGAGGGCGACCGCGTCGGAATCCCAGTGCAGCACAGCGAGTCCGGTCGAGGTCAGACCGCGTCGCACTGCCGCGCTGAGCAATTGACGGTCCGGATCACGAATCGGCCGCTCCGACAAGACGATCGCACCCAATCGCTCGACCCGACGGGCGACCACATCACCGTCTGCCCAATCCACCTCGTCCACGATCTCCAGCAGATTCGATGCCGCGCGGCGGGCGAGCTTTTCGTCGGCGACGGCGGCCGATCGGATCCGCCCGTCGGAACGCCCCGGATCGCGGGTCGCCACCGCGACCGCCAACCACTCCGCATCACCCAACCCGGAACCCGGGGGCAGCGTCACCGCGGTGCCTCCGGCCATCAGATAGCTCGCCGAGCCAGGACTACGCCGCCGCGCCAGGCGTTCCGGATGTGCCAGTGCGACAACGAAAGCCGGATCATCGGCACCGTCCGTCGCGTCGACCAACCGGGACAGGCGCTCGACTTCCCGCCGCCAACGCGGCGGCCGCTCACGTCGCAACGCGCGCAGACCGGCCACCAGATCGACGCCGGGCATGAGGGCGTCATCGTCGAGGAGCGCGACCACTTCCGCGGCCGACCGGGTGCCGACCTCGGCGGCACCGTCCAGCAGCGCCCGCGCCAATCGGGGATGCAGGCCCATCTGTGCCATGTGTCGTCCGCGCTCGGTCACCTCGCCTGATCCGGTCACGGCTCCCAACGCGCGCAATACATCTCGACCAGCAGCCAGCCCACCTTGCGGCGGCGCGTCCCACCACGCGAGGCCATGCCCGTCGGGAGTGCCCCAACATGCGAGTTCCAATGCCAGCCGGGTCAGATCCGCCGTGCGAATCTCCGGCTCCGGATAGGCGGGCAACGTGCCGTTCTCGTACTCCGGCCAGCAGCGCCATACCTTTCCGGGAGCCTCGCGTCCCGCCCGCCCGGCCCGCTGCTCGGCCACCGCAGCCGAAACCCGCACTGTCGCAAGGCCGGACAACCCGCGTCCCCGATCGATGCGCGGCACTCGAGCCAGCCCCGAATCCACCACGGCGCGCACACCGGGCACGGTCAAACTGGATTCGGCCACCGCAGTGGACAACACTACGCGCCGCCGCGAACCGGGTCGCAGCGCCGAATCCTGTCCGGCTGCGGAAAGCCTGCCGTGCAGAGGAACCAGATCCGCGTCTACATCGGCCAGAAGATCAATGGTCCGGCGGATTTCTGCCGCTCCGGGCAGGAAGACCAACACATCCCCGTCGATCCCGGCGAGCGCCGCACGGGTGGCGCGGGCCACCTGCGCTTCGCCGCGTTCCCTCGGCAGCGGCGGAACATACGTCGTCTGCACGGGATAGGTCCGCGCCCGCACTTCCAGCACCGGCGCATTTCCCAACAGCACCGAAAGACGTTCGGCCGCAATGGTTGCCGATGTCGCGAGCACGCGCAGATCCGGCCGCAAACCGGCCCGCGCATCCAGCAGCAACGCCAACAACAGGTCCGCGTCGAGATGCCGCTCATGACATTCGTCGAGGACGACGACGTCCACGCCCGCGAGCTCGGGATCGCCCTGCAGCCTGCGCACCAACAACCCGGATGTGACGACCTCGATCCGGGTCCGGGCACTCACCCGCCGATCTCCCCGGACCGAATATCCAACCGTCTCCCCCACCGACTCACCCGACAACGCGGCCATCCGACCCGCCGCCGCACGCGCCGCCAACCGCCGTGGCTCGGCCACCACCACCCGCCCGACAGTGGCCAACGCCAACGGCACCAACGTCGTCTTCCCGGTTCCCGGAGGCGCGACCAACACGGCGGTGCCATGCTCGGTCAACGTCGCGACAATGCGATCGAGCACACCGCGCACGGGCAGATCAGGAAGTTCAGGCCGTTTCATTGCCAACCAGTCTGCAGGCCCCGGCGTGCCCGGCGGTGCCGCCCTGCCATTTCGGTAACGCCACGCTGTCGGACGGCCGAAGGCGGTCAGCCGAAGAACAGCGGCACGACGGTTGTCGCAATACATGACCGGCGTCCTCGAGCTGCAGCGGTTTACTCGGAGACGCTTCTGAAGTCCGACAGGAATGTCGACCTCGGCACTCCCCCGGCCGAATGCTTGCCCACAGCAACCCTCTGACGGCGAGGTTTGCTGTAATTCACGTGAACTCCCTTGTGCTGCAACACTATCCGCATCAACACGCGGGTTCGCTACGATGGAAAGGTGCGGATCGGAGTCGGTCTCTCCACCGCGCCGGGAGCGCGGCAGGCGGGCATGGAAGCCGCAGCGCACGCCCGCGATCAAATCGCGGGCGAGACGCTGTCGCTTGCTGTGCTGCTGGCCTCACGAGCCCATACCGACGATGCCGCGGCCGTCCTCGCCGCAGTTCACGAGACGGTCCAGGTGCCCGCGCTCATCGGATGTGTGGCGCAGGCGATCGTCGCGGGCCGCCGCGAGATCGAGGACGAGCCCGCGGTGGTGGTATGGCTGGCATCCGGATTGCCCGCCGCCGAGACCTTCCGGCTGGACTTCGTTCGCACGGCGACCGGAGGACTACTCGCGGGCTACCGGTTCGATCCGACCGCATGCGACTTCCATCTGCTGCTGCCGGACCCGTTCTCGTTCCCGGCCGACATCCTGCTCGAGCACCTGAACGCCGATCTGCCCGGTATCACCGTGATGGGTGGGCTGGTGAGCGGCGCGCGCGGGCCGGGCGGCTGCAGGCTGTTCCACGACCGCGATGTGCTGACCTCCGGCGCCGTCGGCGTACGACTCCCCGGAATGCACGGTGTTCCGATCGTGTCGCAGGGCTGCCGACCGATCGGCTATCCGTATATCGTGACCGGCGCGCGTGGCGCGCTGATCACGGAATTGGGCGGCCGACCGCCGATCCAGCGGTTGCGCGAGATCGTCGAGATGCTGCCGCCCGACCAGCAGGAACTGGTGACACACGGGTTGCAGATCGGCATCGTTGTCGACGAGCATCTGGCAGTACCCGGACAGGGCGATTTCCTGATCCGCGGCCTGCTCGGTGCCGACCCGACCAGCGGCGCGATCGAGATCGGCGAGTTCGTCGAGGTCGGCACGACCGTGCAGTTCCAGGTGCGCGACGCGGTCGGGGCGGACGAAGATCTGCGCGCTGCCCTGGTCCGAGCCGGTTCGGACCTGCCGGGACGCCCAGCGGGGGCGTTGCTGTTCACCTGCAATGGACGGGGTCGCCGGATGTTCGGGGTCGCGAACCACGACGCCGCGGCGATCGAGGACCTGCTCGACGGCATACCGCTGGCAGGCATCTTCGCCGCGGGCGAGATCGGTCCCATCGCCGGCCGCAATGCGTTGCACGGATTCACCGCATCGATGGCGGTATTCGTGGAATGAGCGTCGACCTGCGGGTCTACGCCGAGCTGAACGAATTCCTACGGCCCGACGAGCGGTACACGGTGCTGCGTCGACCGTTCCGTACGCACCAGACCGTGAAGGACGTCATCGAGGCGGCCGGTATCCCGCACACCGAAGTCGACCTGGTGCTGGTCAACGGCCGACCGGTGACCTTCGGCCAGCGCCCGCGCGGCGGCGACCGGATCACCGCCTATCCGGTGTTCGAAACCCTGGACATCGGACGGGTTACCAGGGTGCGTCCGCTCCCACTGCGCGAGCCGCGCTTCATCGCCGATGTCAACCTCGGCGGCCTCGCCAAGCTGATGCGGCTGATGGGCCTGGACGTGCGCTGCCGGTGGGACGCCGACGACGCCGCACTCGCCGAGCTGTCGGCGGCCGAGCACCGGATCCTGCTCACCCGCGATCGTGGACTCCTGAAGCGGCGCAATGTAACTCACGGCGTGTACATCCGGTCGGACCGGCCGATCGATCAGATCGTCGAGGTGATCCGACGGCTGGACCTCGTCGAACGCTTGGCACCGTTCACCCGCTGCCTGCGCTGCGGCGGCGCCGTGGTCGCGGTCGCCAAAGCCGAGGTAGAAGATCGGCTGCAACCGCTCACCCGACGCCATTACGACACGTTTCGGAGATGCCGCGACTGCGGGCGGATCTACTGGCAGGGCTCGCACCAGGTCCGACTCAGCGCCACGGTGGAGACGATCCGCACCCGCCTCGATCAATCCTTTCTGGGTCAGTAGGAGTACCGAACTGCGTTCCGAGACAGTCTGTTTCATTGGGGGATGGCCGATCTGGGCTTGGCGTGGCGCCGAACTCATCGGTCGGGCGACGGGCGGTCCGGATGTTGCGACCACGGCGTAGCCTTGGGTGGCCGGGTCGAGCCCGTGGATGGCTCGGGTATCCGAAACCCGCCTCTGGCAACCTCGGCGCGCAGGAGCGCCAACTTCTCGACGTTCGCCGTCCATATCTCGTCGACCCCCAGCCCGATCACCGCACGCATCCGACCGGAACCGCCGACGCCCCGGACTGCGAGACGCATTCCCCACTCATGGGTCAGCCACACGAAGTCCTCGGACAGTAGCGGGTAAGGCACCGCGACACCGGTAGCACCCCTGCGGCGTGCCTTCTCGAGGAGAGTGTCGATACTCTCCGCCCGGGGTCGCACCGCGCGAGCCATCCAACCGAGGGTGCCGCGAATACCCGCGGTGGTCGTCATCAGGGAGTTGATCAAGAGCACGCGGTGACACTCCGGGGCCAGCTCCGCAGCCGCCGTCAGTACCCGCTGATCGAATGCGTGCATCTCCCCCTGTACACCGTGACCCGCCAACGTGGCGACAACTTCGGCCACTTTCGTCCGGACCTCCTTGTCGGACCAGCGCGGACCGGCATTCACTTCCACCGCCAGCGTCGCATCCTCGAACGCTGCCGACCGACACACGGCATCGAGACCGGCCACGTCCTCAGCGCCACGGCCGACCCGCACGCCGATCGCGTTCACGCCGAGCACGAGCGCGTCCGTGCACGCCGACCCGGAATCCACGAGCCCGTCCGCCCCGAGTTGGACGGCGATCCTCGGACCTGCCGTTGGTGCAGGCCGCGCTGGCGCGGCGTGCGGCTCAGCATCCGCCGACGTCGCCGCAGGCCCCCAATGCTCACCCACCCCACGCTCGGCCTCTCGATTGCCGCCGTCGGCGTATCGCCCGCGCTCGCGGTCGATGGGTCGCACGCCCAGCCCGCGGCCAGATCGACGGCGCTCCACCCGAACAAGGGCGTCGCCGCGTCCGGCAGTGATCTGCGCGACGTTGGCCAGCGCTTCGGTAGGCAGCCCGGTCGCCGGGTCACGATGCAGATAGCCCTGATGCACGGCCTCGGCGCCCGCGAAGTTCGGTGAGGCGGGGAACTCGGCGCCGATTCGTTGACCGCCGAAGGCCTCGGTGGCCGGATCGATGCCGTGGCCGAGTCGCGGGTTCACGCGGCTACGCGCGCCGGGCCGGTCCGCGCCGAATATGGTCACCGGATCGCGCCACGACGCGAGGACATAGATATTCTCCGCGCCGATGCCGAACTCCTCAGCATGACGAACCGGGCCCGCTCCCGGCGACCCCGCGAGGATTATCGAGGCGACCATGCCAGCGAGCCTGCCGTACCTGCCCGCATAGCATGTCGTAACCGAACCGTAGCTGTGCCCGTAGAGCCGGATGGCGAGCCGGTCGGGGGTGGCGGTTCCGGCAAGACGTCTGGTGGCGTGGAATGCCGCGATATCGCACAGCAATCGATGGCCGCCGACGCGTGCGCGGTCTCGGAGGGCGGCTTTCGCGAATCCGGTGTTCACCGGCCCGGTCGGCGCGTCGTACCCGATCCAGATGATCGACGCCAGCTCGAGCGACGGATCGACGCGCAGTGTCTCCTCGTACAGGTTGCGCAACGGCTTGAACTGGTAGGCCAGCGAGGAAGAGGTCGTATTCGTCCCGGGCACATGCCAGTTCACCGTCTGCGCGGTGTCCACATTGCCGAGCGCGACGACGGCCTTGCCTTTGCCGTGGAAGGCGGTGGAATCGTAGGACAGCAGATGCACCGGAGGACTGCCCACCACTTCGGCGGCCTGCCGGTCCAGCTGTCGCAAGTGATTTCGAATGTGGATCAGGTTGCCGAGCTGTTTCCGCTCGGCGGCGGTGAGTCCGGTCCGGATCCAATCGAGCATTCCCACCCCGACCGGCCTGCGGGCGATGAACGCGTCCAGATCACGGCGGATCGACAACCGGTTGGCGTGGTCGCGGATCACGGCGGACAGACCGTCGGCATTACCGATCTGGTGCGGGTAGACCTGGATGAGTGCCCGTTGCGTACTGCTCAGCCCGCCGGGTGCGTCCGGGTCGCTCAGCGAATCCCACCACTGGCCGTTCTCGGTCGCACGACGTTCTGCGGCGTCAGCGAACAGGTGATCTCCCGGACGTTGCAACGTATCCGCGTCGTCGAAGCCGCCCGCACGCAGCGCCTCGTCGGCCAGCCGCCGCTGTTCGTCATCGAAACCGTGATCCACCGGCAACGAGCGCCAATGGTTGTTCGCATCGGCGTGCACGGAACCGGTGCCGTTGTTGTCCGGACGCCCCGGCTCCTCGGAGGAAACGGTCGCCGGATGGGCGCCGCTCGGGGCGGTGGTGCCGCCTGCACCCGGCTCGTCAGCAGGCAGCCCGTCCTGGGGCGATCGGCTGTGGGATCGATCCGCGGTCACCGAGGAGGATCCTCGACGGCGGCCCCTGGACCGTTCGGCCGACGCCGGTGGGTTCTGCCGGTCCATCCAGCCCAAGACCGCGTCCAGACATTCGTCCGCCGTATACGTCTGGGCCGCTGTGGAATTCGCGTGCGGCACTCCGCTCTGGTCGAAACCGTATTCGTCTACAGCGGACATTCCGGCACTCGTCGCGATCCGCTCCGCGACGTGGCGGACGATGTCGACCGCACGCAAAGCGCGCACGGAATCGTCGGGTTCGAACGGGCCGGGCGACGTCTCCGGTCCGAAGCGGTTGACCAGGAGTTGGCGTTCGGCGCTCGTGAGCTGGTCGAGTGCCGTTTGCAGGTCAGCGGGACTCGCCGCGGCCAGCGCGGTGGCCAACACCGTGTGCGACCGGTCGTGTTGGGCCGCAAGGGCAATCACCCATCGACGAGCGGCGATGAGCGCCATGCCGCGAATCATCGGTGTATTCGCTCCCGCTCGCAGTCGGCTCAGCGCTGCCCGTTGCTCCGAGCTGAGCCCTTGGACAGCGTGTTCCATCTGCTCTTGGCTCGCCGCGGCCAGCAGTTCTCGCGGGTCCGGCTGGTCGGCGCTCGTCAATGCGGCGTACATGGCTGCTCGAAAACGCTCGGACTCGGATTTCGTGGACGGCAGAACGGCAGAACGGCTCGGCGCCACCCGTTGATTTCTGAGCTTGCGGCGAACACTCGCCAGGTGCGCCCGCACATCGCGCACCGAAAGATCGAGCGCCGCAGCTATCTCGTTGTGTGTCATGTCCTGTCGCACTCGAGCGAGTACTTCGGTCTCGCACGCGGTGAGCGGGACCAGGTCCGGCGTGTTGTCGGCGGGTCGCTCGGGGATCAGGTGCGATGGTTGTTTACGGAGTTGACCATCGGAGTGCGGTTTGTCCCCGCGAGACCACGGCGTCGTCTGGCCCGATACGGGGCGTCGTGCTGGCTCGTCCTGGTCGTGTGGCTTGCTGCCGATCCCGCCGCTCGGTTTCGGAATCCCCTGGCCCGGTTCCGAATCGCTGCTTCGCGCAGGTGGCTGATCCGGTTCCGCCCTCGTGGTCCACGGTGTCAGCGATACCGGTTCCTGTTCGCCCGCGGCCACACCCGCGGGGGCGTCCGACTTCGAATCATCCTCATGCGGCCTGCTACCGATCAGGCCACGCGCACGACCCGGGGCCGGTGGATCATCCTGCAGTGGGAGATCGACCTCGAGGTCCGGCGTGACCCGCGGCGGACGCCCAGTGGTGACGTACTCGTGGATCGCCCACTGCGGCGAACCGACCGCCACACCATGAATGTCCGCCTCCGCGAACCCGACAGCAAGCGCCTCCTCATCGTTCAATACCGTCTTGGCTTCGTTACCGAAGGCGTACTGCGGCAGCCGAGCGATCCAGGTCCACCAGTGCTCGTCGACCAGGCCGAGCCTCGACAACTGTGAATAGGTCTGCCCCAGCACCTTTCGCAGGTTCTCCGAAAGCCCCTCCTTGGCATCGATCGCGTGGATGAATTCGTGGACGGCGTCGTGGTGGAACGGTCTATCGCCGATCGGATTGATCCCGTCCGCACGCGATCGGATACCGAATTCGACAAACGGGGCGGGCCTGGCCGCATGGTGCAGGCTGAAATGAATCCGCTCGGTTCGACCCGCCGCTGCTACGCGATCTACATGCCAAGACGTTCTGGCACTGGCCTTCGTATCGCCGAGGTAATCGATCCGCAGTTCCCGGATATTGGTTCGGCCCGGGAATCTGGTGAACATCTCATCCAGCCCACCGAGGATCTCTTCGACGACATGGGCGCGCACCTGCGGATGGTCGAACCCCACCATCGTGAGATACGGATACTTCAGGTTGAACACCTCGACCAACCGCGCCTTGGCCGCCACATCGTCACTGCGCCATTCGTCGTCGAGCCCCGCACGATGCAACATCTCCCAGGGGGTGGGCACGGCGTGCCGTTCGATCTGTGCCAGCGCTGCCAAGTACCCGCGGTGCATGTCGAGCAGCACATCTCGGTGTTTCTCGGGAGCCGGATAGCTTTCGATCCACGATTCGAGGTAGGTCACCCGCTCGCGAATGTCCTCGACCGCCCACCTCGGCACGGTGTTGTCCAACCACACCTCGCGGCCATCGACACGTTTGACGAACTTCGCCGCGAACACGCCGGTCGGCGTGGCGTCGACGTCGGATCGGGCGCGCCCGCCCATCACGTCGTCGTGGGGACCCATACTCCACTCTCGCCCGGTCCGATTCGTTCTGGTCACCGCATCGAACAGGCCGAGCAGCACGGCCGAGGACGAGTCCAGAATCTCCGGGGACAAGACATCGAAACTATGCCCGGGCCGCCCGTGGGGCGTGAGTTCCCGATAAACGCGGTCGTCTTCCAGATTCAGCATCGCGTGGGCGACCGGAGCACCCATGACAGCGGCGAGCTTGGCCTGCAATACCTGGATGTCCGCTTTCAGCGGATCGGAATATGTCTCCGCGAACACCCGCAAGCCGTTGCAGAACGTTATCTCCTCGACCCGCAGCCCCAGCGCATCCTCCACCAAGAACCGTTCCGCGATACCGGAATCCAGACCCGCCAGCACCGACTCCTCGAACCCGGGACCAGCAAACGCACGCTCACCAGGCGAACCCTCGAACGGCCTGCTGCCGACGAAACCGCGCTCATCACCTCCCACCGGCCGGTTGCCGATCAGACCACCCGGGTTCGGGCTGCCCTCGCCCGACTCGGGATCAGCGCTCTGTACCGGCAGCTGATCCTGCTCCGCCCCCGCCTCGGTCCCCGGAGTGAGCGTTGCCGGACCTCGCTCGCTCGCGGCCACCTCCCCCGATCTCCCCGGATCGAACGCATCGCGCAGCCGCGCAACAGCATCGGCGAAAACCGCACCCGCGGTCGCGACCGGCAACGCCACTCGTTGCGCAACCTCGGCCAAGGGCACGCCCTCGACCAGATGCAGCATCACCAACCGCTCAGCGGCATCCGGATCAGCCATATCAGCAAGCGCGGCACGAACTGCCGTCGCGAAATCGGTATCGGAAGGCCCGATGGCAGCAGCCGGATCGTCCACTCGGTGCACGGTGGGCCGAGTCAGAATCGTCCGCGCCAGCATGACATCGGCCATTTTCAATCTTGTCGCGCGGGCAATCTCGGTGTTGTCGGGAGCCGCACCCGCGGCAACCATCCGGTCGATCTGTGCTCTTACGGCGATGACTTTCCGCAGGGTGCGATCGTTCAGCTCCGCGAACTGATGCTTGTGGTGGTATCGCCGAATTGCTCTGTTACCGCTGGCCCACGCATGGGGGGCGAACGGCGCGGCGGGGACGTGGTCGTCGATCGCGCTCAGAATCCCCATCCACGCGGCCTCCCCCGCCTCGTCTCGGGTATCCGGAGACTCACGAAGCGCCAAGGCATTCCGTACCCAGATGAACCTCTTGCAGATCTCGTCCCGGACCTCGCGCTCCTCCGGCGAACCCACCCTGCTGACGACATATCGATTGAACAGATCTACTTCATATCGATCACCGGACGGCACGAAACGATCGCGATCGTAGAATCGCTCGACGGCCTCCAGCAATACATCTCCCCCGACACCCAACGCCGCACAGAGCTGCCGAAACTTCCGCAACCGTGGACGAAACCGTTGGTTTTCGATCTGGGAAATGGAATCCCGCGGCATCCGCGCTCGGCGCGCAAGCTCGCCCCCCGACATACCTGCGTCATTGCGTAGCGCCGCAATCCAGCTTCCGGGCGACCCAGGGTCGTGCGCGGCGGGCTCGATATCGAGATTGATATCCGAATAGAAGTGACGGGCGGCGGCCCGCAGCAGTTCGTCACCGACCCCCAGCACATCGCAGATTCGCCGGAATACCGCGAATGTCGGCCTGTTCCTCCCGGATTCGATTCGGTAGAGATGGCCCTTACCGGAACCGATCGCCTTCGCGACCTCGCTCTGGGATATGTCCCGGTCATGTCGCAGCGCCACGAACCAACTGCCGGGCGATGCGGGATCGTGCGCGGCGGGATCGAGGTCGAGGTTGAGCTCCCGATAGAAATGGCGTGCGGCGGCTGCGAGTACTTCCGGCGCAACTCCCAGTGCCCGGCAGATCCGCAAGAAGACGAACGAATTCGGAGTGTGTCCGCCCTCGATTCGGCTGACAGATGTTTCCGGTATGCCCGCGATCCGGTCCAACTCGGCTCGAGATATGTCCTGGTCATAGCGCAGTGCCGCAATCCAACTTCCGGGCAACCCAGGGTCGTGCGCGGCGGGGTCGAGGTCGAACTCGATGTCCCGATAGAACTCGCGAACCGCCTCCGCCAGCACTTGCTGCTCTACCCCCAGAACTCGCGCAATGCGCAAGAAGAGACCAGGGCGCAGACTCTCCCGGTTGTTCTCGTAGACCCCGATGCGCACGGGATCCACACCGACCGCGTGTGCAAGGACCGACTGGGTCATCCCCTTGCTGTTACGAACAGCGCGCACCCAGTCACCGGGCAACCGATGGGCAGCTACACCGGTATCCAGCGGGACATCCGAATAGAACTGTCGGACAGCGTCATTCACCGCGTCGTCGTCCAGTCCGAGTGCTCGGCAGATACGTTGAAAGGAGCCGACCCGCGGCTTCCGCTGCCCGCTCTCGATAGCGGGCAGCGCGCTGTTCGCCAGGCCCGCCGCTTCCGTGAGCTGTTTCCGCGTCATCCCCCGCTCGAGTCGCAACGCCTTGATCCACGCACCCCGCGCGGCATCCGAATGCGAATCGTCCTCATGTGGCCTGCTACCGATCAGATCACTCGGACCGCCACTCTCACCCGTCGCACGTTGGTCGTCATCTTCGTCCGGCTCGGTATCGTTGCCGCGCGTCGACCGGCCGGACTCCGTCGTCGACACGGCCCACGGTGTCGACAGTGCCGGGTGCGCTTCGCCCGCGGGGACTTCCGCGGATGGACTGTGGTTGAAACCATCACGCAGCCGCGCAACAGCATCAGCGAGAACCTTGGCCGCGTCCGCAACCGATATCCGCAACCGTTCGGCGGCATCGGCCAGGGGCACACCCTCCACCAGATGCAGCATCACCAACCGCTCCGCAACACCGGGATCAGCCATATCGGCCAGCGTGGCACGAACCGTCACCGCGAAATCGGTGTCGGAAAACTCCGCGGCAGCAGCCGGATCGGCCAAATCCCGAGGAAGCGACCCGTCCGTGCCTCCGGTCGGCATATTCAATTGCACGGCGGGCCGAGCCAGAATCTCCCGCGCCAATACGACATCGGCCACCGTGTAATTCACCGCGCGCGCAATCGCCGCATCGTCGTACGGCTCGCCCGCGGCAATCATCCGGTCGATCTGCGCTCTTACTGTGCTGACTTTCTTCAGGGTGGGGTTGTCGAGATCCGGGAACGCACGCGCGAGACGGTAGCGCAGAATTGCTCTCTTACCGCCGCCCCAGGCATGGGCGGCGAACGACGCTGAGGGGACGTGGCTATCGATCGCGCTCAGAATCCCCATCCACGCGGCCTGCACCGCCTCATCGCGGATATCTGGAGATTCACGACGTGCCAACGCATCCGGGACCCACGCAACCGTGGCGCAAATCTCGTCCCGGATCGTCTTCTCGTCAGGTGAACCCACCCGGCTGACCACATATCGATGGAAAAGAGCTACTTCCTCCGGGGCACCGGAACGCTCATAGCGATCCGCATAGAATTGCTCGAGCGCCTCCAGCAGGACATCACCACCCACACCCAACGCTCCACAGAGCTGCCGCAATCTCCGCACCGGCGGAAAGCGCGTCCCGAGTTCGACGGCGGAAATGTAGGGTTGGGACATCCGCGCGCGACGCGCAAGCTCTTTCTGCGTCATCCCGCGCTCGAGTCGCAACTCCTTGATCCAACCACCCAGCAATGTGTGCGGAGGAGGATTGATGTCGAGCTCCGGATAGAAGTGGCGGGTGGCGGCTCGTAGGAGTTCGTCACCGACCCCGAGCACATCGCAGATCTGCCGGAACAGCGCGAATTCCGGCCTGTTCCTTCCAGATTCGATATCAGACAGATCCGAGCCGTACCCGATCGCGTTCGCAACCTCGCTTCCGGACATGCCCTGATCGTGTCGCAGCGCCATGAACCAGCTACCGGGCAACGCGGGATCATGCGCGGCGGGATCGAGATCGGGATTGACACCTCGATAGAAATGACGAACGGCGGCGGCGAGTACTTCCGGCGCAACTTCCAGTGCCCGGCAGATCTGAAGGAAGACAATCCAGTTCGGAGTGTGTCCACGCTCGATTCGGCCGACAGATTGTTTCGGTATGCCCGCGGTCCGGGCCAGCTCGGCCTGAGACATGTCCCGGTCATAGCGCAAGGCGGCAATCCAGCTTCCGGGCAACTCCGCGTCGTGCGCGTCGGGATCGAGAGCGAACTCGATATCCCGATAGAACTCGCGAACCGCCTCCGCCAGCGCTTGCTGCCCTACCCCCAGAACTCGGGCGATCCGCAAGAACAGACCAGGCAGCGGGTACACGCCATTCTCTATTTCCGTGACGCTCGTCGGCACAATATCGACCGCACGTGCGAGATCAGCCCTGGTCATACCCTTGCTGTTACGAAGAGCCGCCACCCAGCCACCCAGCGAATCATGGGCGGCCACAGCGGTTTCCACGTCCACGTCCCGATAGAACCGCCGGATGGCCTCGGTCACAGCTTCACCATCGAGCCCGAGTGCCCGGCAGAGCTGCTGAAAGTTGCCGAGCCGTGGCGTCGACTTCCCGCTCTCGATCATGGACAGCGCGCTATTCGTCAGGCCCACAGCTTGCGCAAGCTGTTTCTGCGTCATCCCCCGCTCGAGCCGCAACGCCTTGATCCACGCACCCCGCGCGGCATCCAGCTGCGCATCGGGCTCATGTGGCCTGCTGCCGATCAGCCCACCGGGGCCGCCCGAATCCGGATGATCCTCATGCGGCGGGAGATCGACCTCGAGATCCGCCGTGACCCGCGGCGGCCGACCGGTGGTCACGTACTCATGAATCGCCCACTGCGGCGACCCGGCCGCCGCGCTGTGAATGTCGGCCTCGGCGAACCCGACAGCGAGCGCCTCCACATCATCGAGAACCGTCTTGGCTTCGTTGACGAAGGCGTATCTCGGCAGTCGAGTGAGCCAGGTCCACCAGGACTCCTCGATCAGTCCGTCATCGGACAGCTGTCCCCAGGTCTGCGACAACATCCGTTGCAAATTCTTCGACAGCCCCTCCACGGCATCGATCGCGTGCACGAACTCGTGCACGGCGTTGTGGTGAAATGGCCTGTCGCCGACCGGGTTCAAGCCGAATTCGAGAAACCGGATTCCGCGTTTCACAGTCTGTGCCGGGTTGGCCGCATCGCGCAGGCTGAACCGCATACTCAGCGTCCGGCCCGCCGCTGCGGGGTCCGCATAGTTGTGCGTTCTGGGGCTGTTGGCCTCCCAGTCGGTGTAATCGATCCGCAGTTCGCGGATATTGGTCCGGCCCGGGAACCTGGTGAACATCTCATCCAGCCCGCCCAGGATCTCCGCGACGACATCGGCGGGCACGTCCGGATGATCGAACCCCACCACCGCGACGTGCGGATAGTCCAGAGCGAACACTTCGACCAACCGCGCCTTGGCCTGCGCTTGCGCATCGAGCCCGGCGCGATGCGCTCGCTCGCCGAAGGTATGCACGGCATGCCGTTCGACCTGCGTCAGCGCGGCCATGTATGCACCGTGGATATCGAGCAGTGCCGCTCGGTGTTTCTCGGGCATCGGAAAATTCGAGATCCAGGTATCGAGGTGCGACACCTGCTCCCGGATGGCCGCGACCTCCCACGTCGGCATGGCGTGGTCCAACCACACCGGACGACCGTCGATACGCCGCACGAACGACGACGCGAACACACCGGTATGGCTGGCGTCGACATCGGATCCGGAACGTCCGGCCATCACCTCGTTGTCGGCCATACTCCACTCGCGCGCCGTCCGGTGCGTCCCGGTCACCGCATCGAATAGGCCGAGCCGCAGGGCCGAGTCCGAGGCCAGAACCTCCGGGTCCACAACCTCGACGCTGTCCCCGGGCCGCCCAGGGGTGAGTTCCCGATAAACGCGGTCGTCCTCGATGTTGAGCATCGCGTGGGCGACCGGAGCACCCATGATGATGGCGACCTTGGTCTGCAATACCTGCACCAGCGCGTCCATCGGATCGGCATACGTCTCCTTGAACACCCGCACGCCGTTGTCGAACGTCAACTCCTCGACCCGCACCCCCCGCGCATCCTCGACCGGGAACCGTTCCGCGATACCGGATTCCAGGCCCGCAAGCACCAACTCCTCGAACTCCGGACCAGCAAAGGCACGCTCATCAGGCGAATCCTCGAACGGCCTGTTGCCGATCAGTCCACCGGGACTATCGTTGCGGCCGATCTGATCATCCGGTGCCCATGCGTCACCGGTATCGGCCGTCATACTTTTCGCGAGTTTGCGCGCGCTGGCCGGGGTTGCTCCTGCCCGGTGGAGGCGGGCGAGGATATCGGGGAGGGGGCGGCTCGTCTTGGTCCACTTGCCTTGGATGTTGTGGATGAGCTGTCGAGTGGCGGTTGCGGCGGCACTATCGATGGCTGCGCGTATGTCGGCTCGGCCGACGAACTCCCTGGCCTGCTGCTCGGCCTCCTCGGGTGGCAGGTCAGCCAAAGCGGTCCGGCGCTGCGTTTGAAAGGCTGCCTGTTGTTTTTGTCGATATTCCTCGTAGCACGACATGACGAATCGTTTCGCGTCCCGTGTGATGTCCGGACTCGATTCGACTCGGTGGATCAAGGCGAATGCGTGCTGCAGGTTCCGCGCGTTCGCCGTATTCGCTTCTGCCAGATATAGATCGGCGAGAGTGCCGGGAAGACTGACCTGTACACGGTCGGCATAATGGGCCATATCGCTGACGAGTGTGGCGGCCCTGCGAGCGGCCGCGGCGTCGATGGCATGGCGCATCTCAGCGCTGCCCATGTATTCCCTACCGGCCTGCTCGGCCTCCTCGGCTGTCATCCCGAGTTCGTTCACCAGGGCGGTCGAGCGCCGCTCCCGTAGTGCCGCTTCCTCTTGCTGTCGGTATTCCTCGTAGCACTTCGTCACGAAACGCTGTGCGTCCCGCGTGATCTCGGGACTGCTCTGGAAGCTGTCGACCACGGCGAGGGCCAGGTGAAGGACCTCCGGTGCGGCCGAAGCCTCGTGTTCCTGCCGGGTTTCGAGTGTGGGCTCGACCGGGTCGGGGATGTCGTGCGGGTGGCCGCCGATGCGGGCGGGTTCGGCCGACGGGGGAATGTCCGACTTGTCGAGCGGGTCCGCGTCGGTCCTCGACGGCAGATCAGCTGGGCCCTCGCCATCGACCGGCCAGCCCGGCTGTATCGCGTTGATTTCCTGCACCAGTTCCGCACTGACCTCAGCCTCCTGGGATCGGGGCGGGGTTTCGGTGACGAGTGCGTCGCGGTGCGAACTGCCGACGAGGTTGCCATCGACGTCGAATTCGATGGTCTCGAATCTGCGTTTGTCGGCGGGCAGTTTGCCGATGAACTTCTGCTGCTCTTGGCGCCAGGTGTCGAACGGAACGGCCTTGGCCAGCAGCGTGCGGCGGTTGCGGAGGTCTTTCGGGCCGTAGTCGGTGCCGATGTCGCCGTCTCGCGAGGCCGCGAGGTCGACCACGACCAGTTTCGGGGCCTCGCCCGGCTCGCTGTCGTTGACCACCAGCACCATGTGGTCGTCGGCGATGCCCGTGGCGTTGGGGCTGCCGGTGGCCGGGGTGCCTTTCCATTTGTAGACCAGGACGGTGATACCTCCCGGCCGAGCTCTCAGCGATTCGGCCACACCATCCAGCGATCCGGCATTCTCGAGTGGGGCGCCGAACACATTCGCGACCGCATCGCGGCCGTGGCCCGCCAGTGTGCGGGACGGCATCTCGATGTCGCGTCCGCTCAACACCCGCATGCCGGTCACAGCATTGTTGACGCAACTGTTGGGGCTGCGGCGGTGGATCCGCATGACCAGGTCGAGCAGGGCCGCAGTGGCCAGATAGTGCGATGCCGCGGCGATAACGTCCTGGGCTACCGGATTCTCGGCTACCCGGTCCGCCGATACGGGGTTCGCCGAGATGGAGGCGGCATCGTCGCGGGCGGCATCGTCGCGGGCGGCATCGTCGCGGGCGGCATCGTCGCGGGCGGCATCGTCGCGGGCGGCATCGTCGCTGGTGGCCGACTCGGTGGTGGCCTCGGCGGACAGGTGGTGATCGACTGCTTCGCCCAGGATGTCGCGGGCTATGGCGGGCGTGATGTCGGAGGCGGGATAACCCAGTGTTTTCGCGAGATTGTTTCTGGCTTCGGTCAGCGCGGGGTCGATCGTGCGCATACCTTCGGCGCCCTCGATGGCCTCGGTGTCCCAGCCGAGTTTCTCGGCCAGACGGTCCCGCTGCGGCACCAACTGATCCAGCGCCTGCTCGTCGGTGAGCCCCGCGTACTGCTCAACCGTTCCGCGTGCGGTCGCCTCGACATGCTGCCGCAACGCCTCCACCGCGGCGGGCGGCAGGCCCGTCCGTTCCAGCAGACCGCCCAGCGGGTCGGCAGCGCCGTCCTGTTCGAGTGCGGCGATGGCTGCGGCGGGGATCCCCAGCACCCCCGCCAGGCGCGCGGCCGGGCCCGGCGAGTAGTCCGGCTGACCGACGTCCGTACTGCCCTGGTAGCGGAACGCCTCAGCGGCGGCGAGAACGGCGGCCGGGTTCTCGGTGAGGTAGGCGTGGTGGCGGATGAAATCGGCGGTGGCGTGGCGGAGCGCGCGCTGTTGCAGTTCAGGCACCAACGAGCCGAGGTCGTGGCTGGCCTCGACGAGGTTGTGATGTTTTTCCGGGGTGGGGTCGCTGCGATGAGCGGCGGCGGCTTGGTCGTAGCGGACCGCCGCCTCGCGTACCCCGTGCAGGTGCATTGCCTTGCGGATCAGCGCGTCCTGCGGCGACATCAGCGCCTGCGCGGCCCCGCGGTCCCCGTTGCGGGCGGTGCGGTTCTTGGCCTGCTCATGAATGTAGGACTGCTCGGGGACTTCGGTCATCCACACGAACATGCCGCCCTTGGCCTGCACCGCCTCCGATACCGCGATATCGACACCGCGCTGGCCCTGCCGGTTGATCACCAGGATCTTGCCCTGCTCACCGGCGGCATCGAAGACCTTCTGCAACTGGCCTTCCCACTCCGCGCCCCACCCGGCGATCCGGTCGGCGTCGACCGCCTCGATCGCCTCCCTCGGCACCCCCTTGCGCACCAACGCCTGCACCTGCCTGTCGACCAGGTCGTTGCGATGACACAAGATTTCCTGGGACCTGCCCCGGCCTCCCTGCCACACTCTGTGCGCGCCTTCGGCGATCGCGCTCAGCTTGGCGCGGGTATTCGCCACCACCTCGGGGGCGCCCTCCATCAACCGCTGCTCCTTTGCCCGGTCGACTCGGTGCGCTTCTTCCAGACCGTAGATCTTTTCCAGCACGGGGTTGAGGTCCGCGAGCGTGCCGGAGGCGCCGGTGACCTCATCGAAAAACCGGTCCTGCGGGCGTCCTCCCGTGCGATAGATTTCCACCGCGTTGATGGTCTTGGCCGAGTCGGCGTCGGCGCGCACCACGATCTGATGCTGCTCGGCGCTCATGTTGATGGCCTCGGCCGCCCGAATCTCCTTGGCCTCCACGGCCTGAGCCAGGCTCGCCTTACCCTGCTCGGCGCTCCACCGTGATTCGCTCGAGGTCGTCGGGTTGCGTTGCAGACCGTGTTCGCCCTGATCGATGATGACGATCTTGCCCGCATCCATCACGTAGTGGGTGCTCTTGCGGCAGGTGAATTCCGCAGCGGCGGCCATCTCGAGCCGCGACAACCCCATCCCTGCCAACCACTGTTTCCCGCCGGGAAGCGCCTCGACCTTCTCCCGTCCCCCCGGCGTCAATTCCGCCCGACCGTCGTACCAGAACTCGTGCTCAGGAGTTCCGTCTGGATACTCGCCGACTTCTTCGATGATCCGCGTGAGACCGAAATCCTCATGCGACAGCGTCCCTTTCGCCAGCGCCTCGGCGAGGAAATCGTGCGCGGCGAACACCTCGCGTGCCGTCGCCTCTGGCGCGGCCCGCTCCACCCCTTCCGACCGGAGGAACTGCCTCTCACCACGGTCGATGATCCCGTCCATCTCATCGATCAACGCGTGGCGCGGCGGCCGGTGACCGGCGTTGCACAGATGCCCGACCGTTTCGCCGGTGGCCACCACGACGGCCGGGCGACCGTCGGTGACCGGCCCGAAACCGCGCTGCTGGTCGGCACGGAACACGTCGATCCCGAAATCGGCCAAAAGCTGTCGATACCTGGTGAATTCGCGGTGGGCCAGCCCATCGGTCGTCGTCACCAGAAGACAGTCACCGTGACGCACCGCGCGCTGCATCGCCGCCGCCATGAACATCAGCGACTTGCCTTCGCCCGGCTTCATCTCCACCGGACGCCTGTCCAGCGCGTGCAACCCCTCCGCCTGCTCGACCCGTAATACCATCCCCCCGGGTACGGCGTCGCTGATCGTGCCGCGCCGAATGATCTCCGTCGTCGCGATCATCGACTTTCGCGCGTCGGTGTCGAACAATCCGGCCCTCAACACCTCGTCCGGAAGGTTGCACAGCCGCAGCTGCTCCGGAACCTGATCACCAGAACTGGCGTGGAAGTCGGCCAACAACTCCACCGCGTGGTCACGCGCGCTCGGCGCAGGCGAACCGGCACTGTCGACCGGATCCGCGGCCGGGGCGGCCGACACCTCGTCGCCCGTTGCATCAGCCAGGACGCTCCGCTCCGCCGTGAGAGCGTGCTCCTCGTTGCCCGGCAACCGGTGTTCCCCCGCGGCAGGGGTTTCGGCGTCGCCGGTGCCCGTGGCCGGGCGGGCGTCAACCGGGGTCTGGTGGCGGGTTTCATCCTTCCCGGTGTTGCCTTGCTCGTGGTTCGCTGATGATCGGTGTTCGGCGGCGGCAGGTGTTTCGGGCCCCGTGCCGACCTGACGGGTCGAAACCTTCTGCGGCGCAGAGGTTTCCGCGCCTGCCCTGATCGGTCGTGGCGCTGTCGCATTCGTGTGGGCAACCGGTTCGCCCCGCTGTGGACCCGTCTCAGAACGCGCCGCCGACCCGGCCGCAGAGTCGACTCCGACCTGAGGACGGCCAGTCGCCGCATTGTGTGGCATCGAGCTCGATGCCGCGGGCGGCCGCGATTCGCCGGACTTGACCGGCGCGGTGTTTTCGCGCACTCCGGCCGCTGGCACTTCCGGCCGCGTGCCCGCGGCGGCCACCGGATCCGGAGTCGACGCCCACGCCGCCTTCGCAGCCTCCCACGCCTGCTTCGATTCCGCGGATACCTCGACCGGCGGCAGAGCCGCGGTGTCCTCGCCGCGTACGGCTGCGGGCCGGTCGGGCCGGGTGAAAGCGCCACCGCCGTCGATCATTGCCCCCGTCGGCGCACCCGATCCCGGGCGAGCCAGGGCGTGAGCGTGCACGACCCCAGCGAAACCGCCGTTGAGCAACGGTGCCAGCACATGATCGAAATGGTCCGGCCAGCCGGTCACCAACGCCGCCGCACCCAAACCGGCCACCGCGCCCGCAGTGCCGTGCACCAATCCGAGCGCCAACCGGCTGCCCTCGATCCGGGGAATCATCTTCGGCGCGAACCGGCCCGCGACCATGCCGCCCACCGCACCACCCGCACCAGCCAGGGCCGCGACTTTGATCGATGTCAGATCGATGCCAGTCGGATTCTCGCCGTTCGAGCCGATCACGGCGAGGGTTCGATCACCGGAGGCGGCCTGCAGCGCCTGCACACCCGCGTCGACACTCACCGGAAGCGCGGCGGCCTTGGCCAACGTGACAGGCAACTGCAGCGGCCCCAGTGCCGACAGCCGGGCGGCCGTCCGCGTCGCGCCGGTTCTGAACGCCTGGTCCAGGCCCGCACGCATCACCGCGACAGTGCCGCGCCCCTCGATCAGCATCGACTCCGCCACCGGCACCGCCGCCACTTCCCCGGCAGGACCAGCCGCCGCGGCAGCGGACAGCACACCGAAGATCCGCCACGCCAACTCGATACCGAAAACGAACATCACACACAGCGTCTTCTCCGCATCGTTGGCGGCCGCCTGCACCTGATCGGCCAGGGCCAGCGCGTCGTCACCGAGCCTGGCCGCACCATCCCGGTGTAACCCCAATGTCTCGCGCAGCCGTTCGCCGAGGATGCCCACCGAGTCCTCGTGTGCCAGAAGCTCTTTCGTATCCTCCGAGCGATCGCTCAGCGCGGCTGCCTGCGCACGGAACTCCGCGGCCATCCGACGCATCCCGGAAATATCGGCACGCGGCAGCTCTCCCCCGAACACCACCATCTCGATCGGACGGCGCACCACAGCAGGCAGGCTCTCGAACGAATTCCGCAGCTCCACAACAGGGTTCAGCGACAACGAACCGTCCACCGGCACCGCCTACCCCGGCCGAGAAGCCGCGTCGACCAGTACCGCGTGCAGTGTCTTCGCTTGGATGCGGGCCGCAGTTCCGCGCAGCACCACCTCGGCGAATGCGGCGCCGAATGCCCTACTCACGTCGAACCCGCCTGCGGCCGTGGGATCCCCGGTCAACTCGGCACGCCAGTGCTGATAACCGCGCACCACCTCGGCGAGTGTGCGGTGTCGTCCCGGTTCCAGACGCAGGTACTCCGCCACCAGGACGCGCTGCGCCCGCCTGCGCGCGAAACCGCCACCGGCGCCATCGAGTGCCGGGCCGAACTCACGTAACGTCGCCGCGTAGATATCCGACTCGGTTCCGGTGACTTCGCTCGGCTGCTGCGCGGTCCGCTGGTCGAGAGTGATCGAGCGAGCTGGGCCCCCGGGGCCGTGTGGTTCGGAACTCCACCGCACCAAGCCCGCTTCGGCGCCGAGTTCGGCCACCGCGACGACATCCAGGACGATCACCGGGTAGTCGGTAAGCACCCGGTCCACCGCGGCCACGAACTCACGCACCGCCGACACCTGCAGGCCGGGTGTATCGAATCCGGCCACCCGCACACCGTGGTGATCGGCCAATCTGCGTGCCAGCCATCCGACCACGGGATCGGAAACCGGTCGGCCTTCGGAACCGCGCCGATCACGCCCGCGCGGTTCGTCGGTGGGCTTGTTCGGTCGCGGCGGGGAACCGTACCGAGGGCTGGGGGAACTCGGCTGAGCGCCCGCGGCCGAGCCGGGTGTCGGGGGCCGTTGCCCGGTCCACGGGGTATCTCGCCGCCCGACATCGGCCGCTGGCCACGGTCCAGATGCCGCGCCCAGGGACCGGGCGGCGTTCCGGGTGGCAGCCGGGGGCAACGACCAAGAGGACGGGGGCGACACCCGGCGACCGGACTCACCGGCTGGGTCGCCGGGTTTGCCTCTGCCCTCTCGACCTGCCCGATCCGACCCCTGGGCTGTTCGATCCGAAGAATCCGGGCGCCGCGGACCGCCCTGCGGTGTTGACTGTTCCGCGGCAGCCTCGGGCGACCGCCGCCCGCCGGGCGCGGACCGTTCGGTCGGCTGCGCCCGGTCCGTGGGATGCGCTTGGCCTCCCACTGCCGAAGAGGTCGCCGCCGGATCGTATGTCCCGGATGAATGCTCGTCGGCGACCGCTGGCGTGCCGACGGGGTCATCCGACCGCTGCGCAGCAAGACGCCCGATGTTCGGCTCGATGTCCCCGGCTGTGGCGCCTACCCGGCTGGCAAGATAGGCGTCCTGCGCCTCGAATTGGCGTGCGGCGTCGATGATTCCGGCGGCCGTGCCGTGCAGGCTCTCCGCCATTTCCCGCACATTCGCCAGCAACTGCTCGGCGTGCGGCTTGAACTCCTTGGCGAATGCCAGGCCGATATCGTCGTCGCCCCAGCTGCCTTCGGACTGCACCACACAGTCCCGCAAACTCGCATAGGTCTGCCCCACCTGATCACCGAGTCCGGACAGCCGCTCTCCCCGATTTCGCAGACTATCCGGATCCAACCGGACCTCAGCGTTCACGTCCCACCCCGTCGGTCAGACTCGGCCGCTGCTACGCATTCGGAACCGTCGCGGTTGCCCCACCTGTTCTCCCTTCGGAACCCCCGCCCGCGCATGACGCCAACCACGTCAACATATGTGACGGTGGCGTCGAATCTCATTCACACCAGTTGATACCCCGATTGCACCATGCCTGTCATTGTCTGTCAACGGGCGTCAAGCGATAATGGTTGGGAACCATTCCAGTTGACGGAAAGGCGATCGGTGGAGGAAGACGAAGCACCCTCGACGTTGGCGTCGAAATTGACCCATCTGTTCGACGTCGTACGCAGGCCCGACGGTCGCGAGTTCAGCAACGAGGAGGTCGCCACCGCGGTCACCCGCGACCAAGAGGTGAAGATGTCGGGCTCGTATGTCTGGTATCTGCGCACCGGCCAACGAGACAACCCCACCTTCCGACACCTGAGCGCACTGGCCCGATTCTTCGGAGTTCCCCCCGCCTACTTCTTCGACGACGAAACCAGCCGCGAAGTCGATGCCGAGCTAGGCCTACTGGCCGCCATGCGCGACGCGGGCGTCCGCGATGTGGCACTACGAGCCGCCGGACTATCCGCCGAAAGCCTGGCCGCGGTCACCGACGTCATCAACCGATTCCGCCGATTGGAGCGACTACCCGCAGGCCGTACCAACGACCAATAGCTGCCATGCGGACCCGGGGGGTCGGCGAATCGTGAAGTGTCAGACCACAATCGGGTTGTCGGGAGCCACGTTGTCGACGGGCTCGACGGTGGTGAAAACCGGAATCGTGCGCGAGGCCGCCAAATAGGGGGTGCCCTCGGTATATCCGGTGCCACTGGCACCGCCGAGCATGCGCACTGCCAGTCGATAATGAGTGGTGCGCCAGCGGAGCAGAGCGGCCGAGAAGTTTGCCATCACTTCCGCCAGCCGGGCCAGCTCGGGTCCGGCGATGTCGCCCGAGCGGCTGGCAATGGTGAAGGCATCGTCGAGCGTGCATCCCTGACCGGCGAGAACCCGGTCGCGAACCTCAGGCACCGAGTGGTATGCGGGTGACTCGACCCGCTCGGCGTCCGGACGCCGACACAGCGACTCGACGAGCTTGTAGCTTCGCGACTGGATCGCGCTGGCGCCCTCGGTGAACTGACGGAAAGTCCGGAAGGACTCGATCTGCATCGTGGCAAGCATCGAGAACAGCGGTGCCGCCTCGCGCAGTGCAGTCGTCGAGTTGCTGATGAAGTGGATAGCTCGGCTCACGTCGCCGGCGGTCAGCGCTGCCACAGCACCGCGCAGGTGCATGGCCACAAGCGTGAAGATTGTCTCGAAGGTCTGCAGCACCCGAAGAAACAGGTACTCGTCGTGCATGGTGTAGACCGGCAGGATACTCAGCTCGAGCACCCGCCGCTCGGCAAAGGACATGTCGGCGTGCACGAATGCGCTGACTTGCTGCGCCCGCTCGACTGGCTCGTCGGCGGTCAACCCGCGATCCAGTGCCAAGCGCGTCAGCGCTGGCCGGAGCGCACGCAATCCATGCCGAATCCGCTTGTCGACCACATTCCGTGGCGGACGCATCGTCGGCAGCAGTGTGGTTCGGTCAGCTATCGCGGCCAGTTCGAAGGCCAGAACATCCGCGAGAAGTTGCACAGTGCGCCGATCACACCGAGACCGCGCGAAAAGCGCCTGCTCTATCGGGTCATCGATGACGGGCAGTTCGAGCAGCCGCAGCGCCAGGTAAGTCGGATAGCTATATCGGTTGTCCCGTTTATCCAGCGCACAGTCCAGAAATGCGGTGAGGACTCGTATCGGTGGCCAAGGACCACCGAGCCGGGGCAGTACCGCGCGGGCCTGGTCGAGTAGTTCCAACGTGTCGGTGGGCACGAAATGCTTGCCGACACTGTGATACCCGCCGAGAACCGCGTCGTAGGGGAATCGTTCAGCGGCTGGCACGCATAGCCACGACTCGAGTTCAGCGGTCGACATCAGAGCCTTTCCGTCTATGCAAAAGAAAAATTCAGAACGTACGCCGGATTTCGCGCAGGGCTGCACATAGGGCGGTGATGTCCGCATCATTGCTGTAATAGTGAAATGACACCCTGACCACGTCATGACGTGGGCTGACCGCGATGTCATGTCCGGCCAGTCGGCGACCCAGTCCGGCGGGATCGCCGTCGATAATTCCTATATGTGCTCCACGGCGCTCGATCGGGACGGCGCACACACGCTCACCTTGTGCGCTCAATTGCTCGCGAGCCAGTTCGCCCAGGCGCCCTACATGATTGCGAACAAGTGCGAGATCCAGATCACCGACAAGCTGTAGCCCCGCCACGGCGGCATAGCATGCCGACACGGCCGGTGTACCGGTTTCGAATCGCGCCGCCGATGCCGGGAAGTCCAATTGGAAGGGGTTGAAAGCATACGGGTCGACTCGCCCGAACCACCCTGTCAGAGTCGGTATGCGGTCGGAATTCTCAGGCGCACGGGCGTAGAGGAAAGCGAGGCCGGGCAAGCCGAGTAAGTACTTCGAAGTCCCCGCAACGAGGAAATCGCAGCCGAGGCTTCCGACGTCCACGGGATCCACACCGATCGCCTGATAGGCATCGACGAATACTTCGGCACCGGCCGCGTGCGCAGCCTGGACCACTTCCATGACCGGTAGCCGGGCGGCGTGCTGATAACTGATCAAAGGCACCGAAACCAAGCGGGTTGTCCGGTCGATGAGCGCCGTGAAACTATCCACGGTATGACCGGCGTCGACAACCTCGGCGCCGCATTGCCGCTGGGCACGCCAGACATGGGCAATAGACGGAAATTCGGCTGTTGTGGTAACGATACGAGGGCGAGCTTGCCAGCTTCGCGTAGAAGCGACCTGGAAGGCGCCGATCGATGCGTTGGGAACTACCGCCACTTGGTCCAACCGCGCACCGATCAGTGCCGCAAATCGCTTTCTTGCCATACTGATCTGGTTCTCGAATGCCTCCCAGGCCGCGCCGGGACGGGTCATCTCCTCCAGCATCCGCGCCAACGCACCATCGAGCTCCACCGAACGAGCCCCAACGCTGCAACTTGCCAGATGTACTGCGCGTCGCAAAATCGGAAAGTGAGATCGGAATTCCTCGGGAGCGATCGGCCGACTACTCATCGCCGAACTTCCCGGGCAGATCGGCATTCGGCTGCGCCATCGGCCCGGTCTCCGTGAGGAAACTTCTGATTTCCCATAGTTCGGGAAAAAGCCGGTGCGAGATCAGTTTGGTCAGCATTGCGACCGGCGTGCCCTGCGTGCCGGTGGCATGATGTCCGATCAACCGTGCGGTGATCTTGAAGTGCCGCACCCGCCACAAAGAAACCCGCTCATCCCATTCGATCATGGCCTCGGCCAGGCGGTGTATTTCGGAATGCTGCTCGGCCCGATATACCTCGATAAGTTCGATACCCCGATTCTGCACGAACGTGGTGAACGATTTCCCGATAGCCCGACTATCTCGCCGCACCGAAAGCCAGCCCGGAGAATCGGATCCCGAACCGTGGCCGAGAATGGTACGGATAGTTTGGAAGTCCCATGGTGACAGATGGCGCATCATCTCCAACTGGTCGGTAATGAGATCCATTGCCAGACACGCTCGGGTCAATAATGCGATTGCGTTGTTCAGATCGGCATTATCGATATGGTCGGCTGCCTTGCGTAACTCGGTGCAGGCCAGCTTCAGCCACAACTCGGTCGACTGATGGACGATTTGGAACAGTAATTCGTCACGGTGCACCATCTCGTCCGGACGACGCTGCAGATCCAGAAGTCGATCGGTACGCATATAACGGGTGTAGTCGTTATCGCCCTCGCCACTCAATATCTGCCGGGAGTAGTCCTTCATCGCCACACCTGGATGCCACACACGGCGCCGACGCATCGCCGTCCAGGCTGATTTCCACCTGGTGTTTTCCAGGCGATCGAGTCCAGCTCGAGCTGCGGCCGGTCCTGCCCGGCAGCGGCGCGGGACTGTGTCGCATCGGGTGGACAACCAGGACCGCGACCTTCTCGCGCCGGTGACGAGCAATGTCGCGATGAACCAAGGACCTGCCGACGATCGGCCTCCGGGGTGCTTCTGCCCACTGCCGGTCCTCTCGCCAACACATAACGCATCTATCAGAGTGTCAACCGGTGTGATTGCGATGGGCGAACCATCTTCACATCAGTTGACGCGCCTGATTATTGCCACGCTTGGCGTGTCCTGTCAACGGTTGTCAAGCGATAATGATTCGCAACCATTCCAGTTGACGGAAAGGCGATCCGTGGACGACACAGCCTCGACGTTGGCGTCGAAATCGACCCACCTGTTCGATGTCGTACGCAGGCCCGACGGTCGCGAGCTAAGCAACGAGGAGGTCGCCACCGCGGTCACCGACGTCATCAACCGATTCCGCCGATTGGAGCGACTACCCGCAGGCCGCCCCAACGACCAATAACACACGAACAACCCCAACCAGCAAGGACTGCCATGCGGACCACTGATTTGCGGAAGCGCTGCGAAAGGCGAATCGACGCACTCGAGCTACCAGTTCGTTTCGGTATCGGCGAAGTGTGTGAGCGTCTGGAGAGTCATGTGGGCAGACGGATCGAACTGATCCCGATGGCCTTGCCGCCAGCGAGTCCACTCGGCTTGCTGATCACCGACGAACGCGGGCATTCCGTCATCTATGAGGAGTCCGCCAGCCCGATTCACCGCCAGCAGATCATCTTCCACGAATTCGCGCATCTACTCTTCGGTCACCGCGGTCAGCCGATCGGCGATGATCGACAGCACTGCATGTTCGTGCACATCGCCCAGGAGATCCAAGGACAGGTGCTCGCCAGATCCTGCGGATCGACCGAGCAGGAAACCGAGGCCGAGATGACGGCGACATTGCTCCTGCAACGCGCGCACCGGTCGAGCCAGCCGATCACCGTCGCTGCCGATCCGGCGATCGCCGACATAGTCCGCCGCTTGGACAAGTCACTGTGACCCCCGACCCGATTCTGCTCATCCTGCTCACCGCGTTCGCATGTGGCGCCGTCCTGGCTATCAAGGCTCGCGACATCATCCGGGATCCGGACAACGGGATGCACCGTGCGAGCGCGCTTTTCGCCGCCGCGATCCTGGCGACCATGATGCTATGGCTCGAATCCGACGCCATCGACCAGCACACTCACGTTCGAACAGTCGGCATCCTGCTCAGTGACATCACGGCGATGCTCGCGGTGTGCGCGAGCCAGATATGGTTTGTGTACCTTACGACACGGACCGAGATCGCGCGGCGCAGATCCCCGCTGTGCTACGCGGGATTCGTAGTTGTCGTCGGCGCTGTCGTCTTACTGTTCGCCGCCTTCCCACCGGCCTCCGCGAATGATGCCCGATACCGGTATCTGTTCATCTGCTACGTCGGTGTCAGCGCCGTCGCGGCGGTAGTGTTCGGGTTCCGCTACGCCGCGCTCACCGCGAAACCCTGGCTGCGCATCGGATTCCGGGTAATCGCATTGGGCGGCATCGCCGTGATCGCACGCCTGGCCTTCCTCGGATACGTACTGGTCGCAGCCGATCTCGGCCACGCACCCCGGCCCGTGTATGCCACCGTGGACGGACTACTCACCGTAGCCGGACTGCTCATCGTCATCACCGGGATGGCACTGCCATCGGGGGGCGAGTTTCTGGGAGCGCTGCTGCACGCTTACCGATGCCACCGAGCCGAACGACAACTCAGTGCGCTGAGCGGGCACCTGACATCCGCGACCGGCACGACGTGCGTTGTGCCGCTGCCTGCCAGCCGCGAATGGAATCCCTTGCGGGACGCCGAATTTCGGCTCTGTCGCCGGGTCATCGACATTCGGGACGCGCAACTGGCGTTACGCGGGTATGCCGATCCACGGGCGCGACAACTCGCCGCCGATCGATACGACGCACTCGGCTTGCCGGACCATGAGCGGGGCCCGATGATCGAGGCGGCCGTCATCGCGTCCGCGATCACGGCGAAACAAGCAGGCCACCCGCCCCGCCACAACACGACGATGACCCTGTCCACTGAACAAGGCGGCACCGACACGTTGCTCGACGAAGCCAGATGGCTCGGACGTGTCAGCCGCGCCCTGCGATCTGCCGAGATCGTTAGGCGCAACGCTGAGGTCTAGCTGCCGCGTCCGAGAACGGCGCAACCTCAGCTTCATCGGCTGCGCTCATCGGCGAACGCGCCACCAGGCCGCTGATTTCAATTCGTCTGAGGCAGGGCAGCTCGTTGCGGCCATGCGAGGTCGTCGACGGCCAGCCAGGATTCGCGGGCTACGGCCGTCGGCGTGACGCCCGCGAACGCGACGATATCGCGGTGCAGGTGGGATTGGTCGGCGTAGCCGCCCTCGGCCGCGACCCGGGCCGGGTCGATTCCGGCGGCGAGGCCATGGACGGCACGGTCGAAGCGAATCAATGTCGCCGCTCGCTTGGGCGGCAAACCGACTTGCGCTCGGAATCGGGACCACAGGCGTTTGCGGCTCCAACCGACCTCATCGGCCAAGGCATCGATCCGGACCAGTCCGTGCCCTGCCCGGATCCGCCGCCAGGCCCAGATCACTTCCGGCTCGGCCGACGGTTCGGCCGCCCAACGGCTGGCCAGCAACATCTCGATGAGCGCGAAACGCTCTGTCCACGAGGGAGTTTCAGCCATCCGCTCGCGGATACGCGCCGCCTCCCGGCCCCACAGGTCGTCCAGAGGTACAACGGCGTCGGTCAATTCGGCGAGGGGGGCGCCGAGCACGGCACCCGCGATCAACGGTGACAACCGCACTTGCACGCATTCCATCTGCTCGCCGCGCACGCGCCGCGTCCGGGCTCCGAGACCGGTGGCGAGGCTGCCCCGCCACTGTCCGGTGCTGTCGTCCACGACGGGCGAGCGGGCACCGAAATCCAATACCAGTGTCGCAGCGGGATGCGGAAGTGTCCGCTGGTCAACAGGATTCACCCCGTGATCGCGGAACCCCGCCATGACTACGCCGGGGATCCTGCTGGGTCGCGACGGACAGACGACATCCCACACAGGTTCCGGCCGTGTGAAGCGCACCCTCACATGCTGGAGGCTCGGGAGCATTTGTTCAAGACATTGTTCCGCACCAGCGGCGACAGTCGAAGCGCTGGTGATCTTCGGTGAACAGGATCGCCGGTGGCGCTCCCCGACCTCGACCAAATAAGGAAATACTCATGCGGATTCTCATTTCCGGTGCCAGCGTCGCCGGTCCGGTATTGGCATATTGGCTCACCCGGCACGGCTTTTCGGTCACCGTCGTCGAGCGCGCTCCGGTGCTGCGCAAGACCGGCGGCCACGCGGTCGACCTGTTCCGGCCCGCGATGGACATCTCGGAGAAGATGGGCGTGCTCCCACGCGTCGAGGAGCGGGCGACCGGCACGAAGCGGATGACCCTGTACCGCGAGGGCGCACGACGTTGCGTCGGGGTGGACTTGGCCAAGATCTTCGGCGCCACCTCCGACCGGCACGTCGAGATCATGCGTGACGAGTTGAGCGAGATCTACTACGACGCCGCGCGCGACGACGTCGAGTATGTCTTCGGCGACTCGATCACCGCGATCTCACCCGATGGCGAAGTGCGGTTCGAGAACGCCGCGCCGCGCCGCTTCGATCTGATCGTCGGCGCGGACGGGCTGCACTCCAACGTGCGCAGCCTCGTCTTCGGCGACGAGTCCCGCTTCAGCGCCTTCATCGGGGCCTACCTCGGTGTGCTGACCCTGCCCGAGGCCTTCGGCCTCGACCGTGAGGTCCGCATCCACGTCGGCGTCGGACGCACCGCGGGCATCTACGGCGCACGGCACCTCGACGACGCGCGGGCGTTGTTCCTGTTCCGCAGCGAGCACCAGCTCGACTACCACCACCGTGACGTGCCCCGGCAGAAAGACCTGCTGCGCAATGCGTTCGGCGGCATGCACGCCGACGTGGACCGCTGGCTGGACGAACTCGACCGCACCCCCGCGTTCTACTTCGACTCGATCACCCAGCTCCGCATGGACAGCTGGTCGCGGGGGCGGGTGACACTCGTGGGCGACGCGGGCTACTGCCCCGGCCCGGCCGTCGGCGGCAGCACCACCCTGGCCGTCGTCGGTGCATATGTCCTCGCCGGGGAACTGGCCCGCGCGCGCGGCGACCACGAGCGCGCCTTCCCCGCCTACGAACGCGCGATGACCGAGCACGTGCGCGGCAGCCACGCGGGCGCGCTGAGCGCGGCGAAGACCCTGATCCCGACATCCCGCCTCGGCGTGTCAGGGTTGGTCCAGGGCACCCGCCTGATTTCCGCGCTGCCCGCGGGGCCTAGCCGCGCCTTCGTCCGTCTCGCCACCAAAAGCGCGCGCCTATACAACTCCATGACCGTCGACGACTATCCGCCGTCGTCCGCCCCGACAGATCGGGTCGGCCACGCGGGCGACCCCGGAAGCGGGCTCGGGGTGGAGTAAAGAGCGCTCACCGGTATCGCTAGGGCGGTCGCTCTTCCCACTGACCGTCGTGGCTACTCCGCGAGGTGTCGACCGTGGCGGGCGGCGTTCACGTGGACCTACGACAGTGGCATCGCTCGGTCGGACCCGATGTACAGCTGGGCTGTCTCACCGGAGGCCGAGCGCTGCCGAACAACCTGGCCACGGCCCCCAGCCCTGAACGGCGAGTATCCGCTCGGCGACGGCGATCTGCTGCTCACGGGTGGCTTTGTCGGCGGTCTGCCCATACGCGGCACCGCCATATGCAGCCCATGTGCCCGGCGAGAATTGCAGGCCGCCCTGAAATCCGTTGCCGGTGTTGCTGGTCCAATTACCACCCGACTCACATGCGGCGAGGCTGTCCCATTCCTGATCGGTAGCGGCAGACGCTTGGCCGATGTATGCCATGCCGGTCCCGCCGATAATCGCGCTGGTGATGACGATTTTCTTGAGTGGAGTGCCCAGAGTGCCCAATTCACAGTTCCTTTCGAGTCAGCAAACCTATACAGGTGTCCAAGCATGAAAGGTGATCACTGGATCTTTGGAGCCGTTCGAGTCTGTGCCGGGCGCGGTGAGCCGAAGTGACAGTCCTCGATATCGTGTCCACATCGAAATACAAACCCGCGTGCGGTATCAGGGAGGAAATTATGGACATTACCGAGCTGATCCTCGATGACCACCATGAACAGCGGCGGCTATTCGCGATACTGGAACAGATCGATCGCGCGGAGACCGGCGTGCTTTCCGCGATTTGGGACAGGCTCGCCGCCTTCCTCGAGCTGCACGCGCAGGCGGAGGAGGAGATCTTCTACCCCGCACTGCTGCAGGCGGGTATCGCGGCCCGGCGCGCGGCTGGGGTGGAGGACGAGACGCTCGACGCTATCCACGACCACAACGAGATCAGGGACGCGATCGCCGAAGTGGCGCGTCATCAGGTCGGCACCGATGACTGGTACGCGGCCGTGGCGGCGGCGAACCTGGCCAACAGCGATCACATGGCCGAGGAAGAACGCGAGGGCCTCACCGACTTCCGCCGCCTGACGGGGCTGCCGCGCCGCCATCAGCTGGCCGTGGCATTCGCCGCTTACGAGGCGCGCAACTACGCCGGAGTCCAGCCCGTGGACAAGGATCCCGTCGGCTACGTTCGTGCGGAAGAGAAGAAGCTGCGGACCGCTGCGAGCGGATCGCTGAGTGTCGGCACCCTGAAGCGGCACTGACCCAGATGCGCTGTGGCTCAGGACTTCCCGCTCATGCCGACCTGGGTCAGCGGCCAGGGTAGAGATTGCAGAAATCTTCGGGTTGGAGAAGGCTGCCCTCGCGGGCGATGCGAGCCTGCTCCTGGCTGATGCACTCCTGATACCGCAATCGCCGATCCAGATCGTTTTCGGGGTTCTCACTGAAAAATCCGGCGATGAGCCAGGCCAGCACGAAGACCACTGCGCACACGATGGCGACCAACCGTGCCGTCGGCACAGACGCCAGGGGTGCGGGCACCTTGCTGTCCTGCAGTGGCGAACCATCCGTCGACAGTCGGCGGTCGGATGTATCGCTTGCTGTCACCACATCGTCCGGGCGATCCGAACCATTCGTTGGGTGGGAGTAGGTATATCCGTCGACGTCTCGATCCTGATGTTCGAAGTCATCCATCGCGATGAATCCCATTCGCCGATTCCGTTGTGCCGGAATCACTATCGTGGACTCGACCTGGAAAATCCTGAACAAAACCTTGTTAACCCGAGTCATAACCATTGAATGGCAGTCGATCTCGCGGAAGTGCCGAAGTCGTCGCCGATGACAGCGTCCGTCAATGGTCGAGAGCGTGTTCCGGTTGACAGACGTGCAGGGGAGACGGCAGATATCGGACGATGGCGTCCAGCAGCGGGGCGACATCGTCACTCCATGGCGCCGCATCACAGAGGACGGGCACAGCGTCGCCGAGGCGTGTGCGGCAGCGGATGCGCTCGTGCAACTGTTCGGGTGGGATCTCTCGCAGGCCGAGCGAATCCGCCGCGTCCTGTTCCAGCACCGCCGCCACGAGGTGGCGATACCACTGCTCGGCGACTTTCCAATGGCTGCCGTAGAATTCGACGGCCATCGGTTCGAGCGCCCACATCGGAACCAGATCGATGACGCCTTCGAACTCGGTGCCGATGCCGATAGGAATCTGCAGCGTCAACGGCACCGCCCCGCGCGTCTGGGCGATCGTGCGGACGCAGCGGTCGAAATCGGCGGCGGGATGGTCGAGTGCGGTCACCAGACACAGCCGTGCGACCTGGTGGTCGTCGGCAACCCGCAGTATCGTCTCGAGCCGCGGGGTGCTCCGCACGGCAGCGTTCACGACCGCGATCACCCCGTCGGCTACCCGGATCGACTGTTCCAACTCCGCGATGGGCGCGTGGCTCGACAGCTCGGCGATATGGATTGTGTGATCGACGCGGCCCATCACCCAATGGACCGTGTCCGCCGCGCCGGTCCTGGCGAAACGGCGGCACAGGCGGTGGGCGACTCGTGTCGTCTCGTCGGGGTCCCCGATGATCATGACGTTGCGGATCGACTGCGGGTGAATGGCTTTGGTGCCCATCGGTACTCCAGGTCGACTCGAGGTCTCGTCGCGTCCTCGATTCGCCTCACCGTACCGCCGCGGGTACATCGCCGGTGCCGAGTTCCGCGCCAAAATAGAACATGTTCCTATAACGTCGGGTTTGTGCAGAAAGAACAACGCCCCGCGGTGACGGATTGGTTCACCGCGGACGACGGCGCGGTACGTCTCATGGGAAGTCGCTGCGATGTGTGCGGCACACCGTATTTCCCGCAGAACACGCTGGCCTGTCGCAACCCGCGGTGCGCAAGTCCGAAGGACGGCTCCGAGCTGGTCGAGTACCTGTTCTCCACGCGTGGCCGGATCTGGTCATACGCGGATGCCCGGTACAAGCCGCCCCCGCCCTATGTCTCCCCCGACCCGTTCGAGCCGTATGTGGTCGCGGCGGTGGAGCTGGAGGTCGAGCAGATGGTGATTCTCGGGCAGGTTGTGCGTGGCCTAACGGTGGACGACCTGGCCGTCGGCATGCCGGTGGAACTGACCGTCGGCGTGCTGTACGAGGACGAGGAAGCCGAGCACACGGTGTGGATGTGGAGGCCGGTCGATGCCTGACACGAATGATCGCGACATTGCCGTGCTCGGTGCGGGCATGCACCAATGGGGCAAATGGGGGCGCAATTTCGTCGAATACGGGCTGGTCGCGGCGCGCGCGGCACTGGCAGATGCCGGGGTGGACCACCTCGACGTCGGCTACATCGCCGGTGCGGACACGATCCGCAACGGATACCCCGGTTTCGTCTCCGGTGCGACATTCGCCCAGGCGTTGGGCTGGTCGGGTGCGCGGATCTCGAGCAGCTACGCCGCCTGCGCCTCCGGTGCGCAGGCCATCGCCAATGCGCGCGCCCAGATCCTGGCCGGGTTGACCGATGTAGCGCTGGTTATCGGCGCGGATGCCGCCCCGAAGGGCTTCTTCCAGCCGGTCGGCGGTGAACGCCGCGACGACCCGGACTGGTTGCGCTTCCACCTGCTCGGTGCGACCAACCCCATCTATTTCGCGCTCTATGCCCGCCGACGGATGGCTCTGCACGGCGCCACGCTCGACGATTTCGCCGCGGTCAAGGTGAAAAACGCCAAGCACGGACTGAACAACCCGTACGCCCGCTACCGCAAGGAGGTTTCGGCCGAGGAGGTCGCTGCCTCGGCGATCGTCTCGGACCCGCTGCGGCTGCTCGACATCTGCGCGACCAGTGACGGCGGTGCGGCACTGGTACTGACGTCGATGGAATACGCACGCCGCCACGGCGTCACCGACCCGGTCCGTATCCGGGCGCTGTCGACGGTCACGCCGACATTTCCGAAAACCGTCCTCGACCTACCGGATTTCGCGACGGACTCCGCCGTGGCCGTCGAGGCACCGCCGCACACGTTCCGTTCCGCCATCGCGCACGCCGCGTACGAGGAGGCCGGGCTCGGGCCCTCCGATCTGTCCTTCGCGGAGGTCTACGACCTCTCGACCGCCCTGGAATTGGACTGGTACGAGGACATCGGAATCTGCGACACCGGCGACGCCGAGGGACTATTGCGCAGCGGCGCAACAACTTTGGGTGGACGCGTGCCGGTGAACCCCAGTGGTGGCCTGGCCTGCTTCGGTGAGGCGATCCCCGCGCAGGCGATCGCTCAGATCTGCGAGCTCACCTGGCAATTGCGCGGCCGAGCCGATGGCCGCCAAGTGGAGAACGCCCGTGCGGGCATCGCGGTGAATCAGGGCCTGTTCGGTCACGGCTCGGCAATCATCGCCACCCGCTGAACCGAGGCCGATCCACGCCGCGAGAGGCCCTGGCTCGCGCGCAACGGGCCTGAGTGTGCACGACGAAGTACCAAAACAGAACTGGACGACCGGAACCGTCCGCTATCGGCCGCCCGACTCCATTACCCTGATGCCGAACGCGCGGGAACGATGTGGAAGTGCGGGTGACTGGGTTGTCGGATCTGCTGCTCGGTGTCGACATGGGTACGGGCAGCACCAAGGGGGTGCTGACAACCAGCGACGGCACGATCCTCGCGACAGCGGTCCGAAAACACGGCATGAGCCTTCCTCGGCCGGGCTGGGCAGAGGTAGATGCAGAGACCGTCTGGTGGGGCGATCTGGTCGAGGTATGCCGGGAACTCGTTCCCCATATCGCAGAGCATCGTCTAGCTGGCATATGCGTCAGTGGCGTCGGTCCATGCCTGCTGCTGTGTGACCAGGATTTGCGCCCGGTCCGGTCGGCGATTCTCTATGGAATCGACATGCGAGCTACCGCGGAGATCACTGAACTCACCGACCGACTCGGTGCCGACAAAGTGCTGCAGCGTTGCGGTAAAGCTCTGTCGACCCAAGCAGTGGGACCGAAAATGCTGTGGGTGGCGCGCAACGAGCCCGACGTGTGGCGGCGGGCCAGCCGGTGGTACAACTCCAGCTCATATGCCGTGGCGAAACTGACCGGGGCCTATGTGCTCGACCACCATACGGCCAGCCAGAGTGACCCGCTGTATGACCTGCGCGGCCAAGATTGGGCCCAGGATTGGATCGGCGATATCACCGGGCATCTCGAGATGCCGCAAATCGTGTGGCCACATGAGGTGGTGGGCGCAATAACGTCCGCCGCCGCACAGCAGACGGGTCTGCCCGCCGGGACCCCCGTCTGCGCGGGCACCGTCGACGCCTGGAGTGAGGCGTTCAGCGCCGGGGTCCGGCGACCCGGGGACGTGATGCTGATGTACGGCTCGACGATGTTCTTCGTCCAGGTTCTGCCGACGCTGCAAACCCACCCGCTGCTATGGACGACCTCTGGCATCGAGCCGGGGCAGTTCACGCTCGCCGCGGGAATGTCGACCTCGGGGTCGCTCACGTCATGGGTTCAGCAGCTGACCGGGGACGTGCCGTTCGAACAGCTCATCGCCGAGGCCGCTGCTGTGCCGCCTGGATCCGACGGCCTGGTACTGCTGCCGTACTTCGCTGGTGAGCGCACGCCGATCTTCGACCCGAGAGCGCGTGGGGTCGTCGCCGGACTCAGTCTGCGGCACGGGCGCGGCCATCTCTTCCGTGCCGCATACGAGGGCATCGCCTACGGCATCCGGCAGATCATCGAGTTTCTCGACAGCGAGCAGACCCCGATCGAACGGCTCGTGGCTGTCGGCGGCGGAACGCAGGGTGGCTTGTGGACTCAGATCGTCAGCGACGTCGTCGGCCGACCCCAGGTGGTGCCGACCCAAACCGTAGGCGCGAGCTACGGCGACGCACTGCTCGCCGCGATCGGAACCGGCCTGGTCCCACCGGAGACCGACTGGGCGACAGTCGGTCAGCTCATCGAACCCAATCCCCGCACCCGGGCACTTTACGACGACCTGTTCGGCGTCTACGACAGCCTGTACGGAGCGACGAAGCCGCTCGTGCACACGCTGTCCGCCATCCAGGAATCCCCCTTCACGGAGTGACTCCGCGCATGCCGGACGGATATTCGCGGAACATGCATGACGGGGCCCTGCTTACCTCTGCGGAGGATTCCGGACACTGGCGCGGATCTCATGCCTGTCCGTGCGAGACGCGGGATCGTCGCGCCAATGAATCGATCCTCACGCCTGTCCGTGCGAGACCCGGGATCGTCGCGCCAAGGAATCGATGAGTACCGCCAGGGCGAGCACAGCACCGGTGATCATGAACCGCGGCGCCGACGACAGATTCAGCAATGTCAGTCCATTCGAAATGGACTGGATCACAAGGATTCCCAGCAGAGCCGAATACGCCGATCCTCGACCGCCGAACAGGCTGGTGCCGCCGATGACGGCTGCGGCGATGGCATTGAGATTGACGTCACCGGTGCCAGCACTCTGGCTGGCCGAGGCCAGCCGAGCCGCCATGAAAATACCTCCGAGCGCCGCGAGCGTGCCGGTGAGGACGAACGCAGACATATAGACCCGGTTGACGTTGATACCGGCCCGGCGCGCGGCCTCGACGCTACCGCCGACCGCGAACATATGCCTTCCCCAACGGGTCCGAGTCAAGCCATAGTTCGCCACCACGACCGCGATGACGAAGACCATGAACATCCACGGCACTCCATTGTCCTGGTTGAGGTACCAGGCGGCGGCGAGCAAGACGACCAGGAGCGCACCGCTGTTGATCAGCCGGGATTGCACGGACGGCCGGGATAGATTGGCCCGGGCCCGTTCTCGGATGTTCGCCAGACCCGCGACGAGCACACCGCCCGCGGCGACGACGCAGATTACATAGGCCACAGCGGGTGGGAGGAACTGCTGCTGGCCGAAGGTCACCAGCTGCGAACCGTACGGAAGGTTGATCGACCCATGGCTGCCGAGCAGCTGAAGCTGAAGTCCGAGGAAGGCGAGCAGGCCAGCCAGAGTCACAACAAAGCTCGGCATACCGAATCGGGTATAGACCAGTGAATAGAGCAGCCCGATCAGCGCACCGCTGAGCAGAGCCGCTAGGACGGCCACCGGCATGGGCCAGCCCTTGTTGACCCACAAGACCCCGAGGAACGCCGCCGACAGACCACTCAGGGAACCCACCGACAGGTCGATTTCCCCGAGAATCAGGACCAGCACGATGCCCAGGGAGATCATGCCGACGGCCGCACTGTCGTACAGCAGGTTGACCAGGTTCGTCGAGGTGAGGAAGACCGGGTTCAGGGTCTGGAAAACAACGGCGATGCCGACCAGACCGACGAGGACAGGCAGCGCTCCCAGATCACCGGAGCGCACGCGGCGACCGAATCCGGTGATCATCGCGCCGACCCCGCCCACACCGACGGTTACTCGGCTGTCCTGGCGGTCGAGTTCAGTGCGCTCGGCCGCCTCGGATTTCGTGGACGTTTCCGTCTGACTCATGACAGCTCCTCTGCGGTGTTCGCCACAGCCGCGTCGACCGCGACCGCTCGCCGGGCCGATCGACGAGCGACGACATTGTCCGTGGCGCCCGTGATCGCCGCGACGAGCTCGTGGTTGCTCGCATCCGGACCGAAGGTTCCGCTGTTGCGACCGAGCCGCAGCACCACGATCCTGTCCGCGACCGCCCGAACGTCCTCCATGTTGTGACTGATCATGATGACTCCGAGCCCCTTGGCGCGCACCCGTTCGATCAGGTTGAGGACTTCCGCGGTCTGTGCCACCCCCAGGGCGGCAGTCGGCTCATCGAGCATGATGAGCCGCGGGTTGACCAGCAGCGACCGGGCGATAGCGACGGTTTGGCGCTGACCACCCGACAGCGACGCGATGGGGACGCGAACGCTCGGGATCCGAGCCGATAGCTCCCCGAGCAGCTCCCAGGACCGGGTCTCCATCTCGACCTCGCTGAGCCGCGTCCTACCGAGCTCTCGACCGAGAAACAGGTTCGCGACGACGTCGAGATTCTCACAGAGCGCCAGATCCTGGAACACAGTCGCGATGCCGAGTTCGAGTGCCGCGTTCGGCGAGGGAATCGTGACGGGCTTGCCGTCGAAGAACAGCTCACCGGAGTCGGGCTGATGGACACCGGACAGAACCTTGACCAAAGTGGACTTACCGGCCCCATTGTCACCGACGAGGGCGACCACTTCACCGGCGTGGACTTCCATGTCGATGTCGGCCAGCGCGGAGACCGCGCCGAAAGTCTTGCCGATACCGCGAAGGCTGAGCACCGGCGTCGTGGGCGATGTTGCCGTGGCTGTCATAAGAACTCTATCGATGAGGTGAAGGCGGTTTCAGGAGATCCCCAGTGCCGTGCATCCGGCGGCATAGGCACCAGTGCACAGCTCCGCCGCAGTGTTGATCTTGGCGTCGACAATATCGGCCTTCAGGTTGTCCCGCGTGACGACCTTCGGCACGAAGAGCATGGTCGGGGCCGTGAAGACGGTTGTCAGATTGCCGCCACCGACGGCCTCGACCGGCTTGCCCTCGACGAGATCCACGACGACTTCAGCTGCTGCGGCAGCAACGATCTCGCTCGGCTTGGAGATCGTGTTGTACTGGTCACCCGAGATCACCAGCTGCAGCCCAGCGTTTGTCGCGTCGTTACCGGTAACCGGTGGAATAGGCTTGACGTTCGCAGCCTTCAACGCGGCAATGGCGCCACCGGCCGTCCCGTCGTTGGCCGCGACGATCCCGCCGATCTGCCCACCGAACCGGGAGACCTGGCCCGCGACCCACTGCTGAGCAGCGGTCGGCGCCCAGTCAGGGGTGTCGTACTCGGCGAGCGTCGCGTACCCGCCGCTGGCGAGGCCTTCGTGAATGCCCTTCTTGATCAGACCGGCTGCCGCGTCGGTCGGTGAACCGTTGACCTCCAAGATCCCTTTGTCGGTCGGGACGCCGGTGTCCTTCATATGCTTGACCAGCGATTCGGCGATCGCCTTGCCGATGGCCTCGTTGTCGAAGGACACGTAGTAATCGACCTTCGCATCCGGGATGGGCCGATCGTAGGCAACGACCTTGATTCCCCTGGCCTGCGCACGTGACACCATGGAGGCCGCGGCCGTGGAGTCGACCGGATCGATCACAATGGCCTTGACGCCCTGCGAGATGGCGGCGTCGAACTGCTGCTGCTGTTTCGCCGCGTCAGCGTTGGCATTGTTGTAGAGCACCGTACAGCTCGCGCACACCTTGCCGAGCGCAGCCTTGAAGCCCGGCGCATCGTGCTGCTCATACCGGGTCGATGCCTGGTCCGGCATGAGGAAGGCGACCTTCGCGCCATCGATACCGCCGGTAGCGGTTTTGGCGTTCTTGCCCGAGCTACACGCCGCGAGCGGCAGGGTGAGGGCAAGAGCGACGACAATGGCGGCCCGGGTGGTCTTAACGTTCATAACGAGGTCTTTCCGATCTGATGTGATGTCCGGGTGGCAGTGGGCGAGCACGGTTCGGCCAGTCGCGAGCCGACCGATCAGGGAATGAGTGAAACCTTGATCGACTCCTTGCCCGACGCGACTAGGTCGAGTCCGCGCGCGAACTCCGCGATCGGCAGCTGGTGGGTGCAGATGTCGTCGAGCGGGAGCTTGCCGCCTTCGATGAGTCGGATCGCAGCAGGCCAGCAGTTCGGTCCTAGATGGGCACCGCGCACGTCGAGTTCCTTGTCATCGCTGATGATCGTCCAATCGACGGTCACCGCCTCCTTGAAGACGCTGTATTCGATGAAGCGACCGAGCTTGCGCAGCAGGTTGAGGCCCTGGATCACCGCCGACGGGTGCCCGGTCGCCTCCAGGTAGACATCGGCGCCATATCCACCGGTAAGTTCACGAACGCGGGCAACGGGATCTTGCTTGCTGATGTCTATCGTCATCGTGGCCCCGGCGCGCGCCGCAAGTTCCAACTTGCGCGGCTCCATGTCCAGCGCAATGACCTGGGCCGCAGACTTCGCCGCCGCACCCGCGACCATGCCGAGGCCGATGGGCCCGCACCCGGCGACGACAACCACATCGGAGAACGTGATGTCGGCCCGTTCGACGGCGTGGAGTGCGCACGACAGCGGCTCCGCGAAGGCCGCGTGCGCGGGGGGAATGTCAGCGCTGATCCGATGGACCAGAGAACCCGGCGTGATGACCATGTACTCCTGCATGCCGCCGTGGGTTGCGCGCTTGAAGCCATAGATGTCGTGCACCTGACACATGTGGTAGTTGCCCTCGGCACAGTAGCGGCAGTTCCAGCATGGAACGATCTGCTCGACGACGATGCGATCGCCTACCTCGACGCCCCAGCGCTCGCGAGCGGCATCGTCGAGCTCGACGATCCGCCCGGTGATCTCATGCCCCGGTACGACCTCGGTCTCCGCCCATGCCGCCCGGTTTTCGTCACCCCAGAACTTCGATGCGCCGTGGTAGCACTTCAGATCGCTCGCGCAAATGCCGACGGCCTCGACCCGGATGAGTGCCTCTCCCGGTCTCCGCGACGGGACCGGTAGCTTCTCCAGCCGGTAATCAGCGGGACCGTGACACACGACTGCCTGCATCGTGTCACCAGCGCCAACGGCTGACCGGGTGTCTTGTCGATCAGTCACGAGTGACTCCTTCTGCCTGCCGCCTCCCGAAGGGAGCGTGTTCTATGTCACTATAGACATCGGTGAACAAATGTACAGCACAAATGTTCAGACTCGATCCAATACTCTGAACATCTGCACACCGATTCGCACGGAAGGAGGATGCCGATGAGAGACCGAGCAGCCGGGAGTATCGATGCGGCCACCCGCCGCCGGTTTCCTCCCGGGCTGGTGTACCAGGCGGCGCGGCTGTACTACCTAGACAACGCGACTCAGGCCGAGATCGCCCACCAAATCGGCACCAGCCGTGCGACCGTGAGTCGTCTCCTCGCCGAGGCACGCGAGACCGGCATCGTCCAAGTCACAATCCGTAACCCGGAGAAGCGGGCGCTGACCGACCTCGAACACGATCTCCGCCAGGCGCTCGGACTAACCGCGGCATACGTGACACCGGAGTCCCCAGGCGTGGAATTGGGGACGCTGCTCGCTCCCCGCGTCGCCGACGCGCTCACCGAATCGCAACTGCGCCCCGGCGATACACTTCTAGTGTCAACTGGCGCAACGGTATTCGCAGTCGCACGGCACGATCTCCCGCCGCTGCCCGGCGTCGTACTGTGCCCGACAGTCGGCGGTATGGAAGAGCCGGAGGCGCACTACCAGTCGAACGAGATCACCCGAGCGCTGGCGCTGCGGGTCGGCGCGGTCCCCGTCATGCTGTACGCCCCGGCCATGCCGACCCCGACCCTGCACGAAGCGTTGATGAGTGACCCACAGATCCAACGGGTCCAGCAACTGTGGCGGTCCGCGCGCGCCGCACTACTCGGGATCGGAGCGCCACCGCTGCACCGCTCGTCGTTGCCGAGCGTCATCTCGGCGCGGGAGGCAACGCTCGAGCACGCCGTCGGTGACATCTGCGCCCGGCCCTACGGACCCGACGGAGCGCCGATCGAGTCCAGTGGGTTCGAGCGCCTCATCGCCATCCCGCTAGAGGACCTCCCGCGCATACCGCACACGATCGGCGTGGCCATCGGCCAAGACAAAGTGGATTCCATCCTCGTGGCGGCGCGCGCGGGCTACGTGAACACCCTCGTGACCGACAGCCCGACGGCGGAGGGTCTGCTCAGAGCGGCTGCCGTCAGATAGACGACGGCCACGACGGCACATCGGTCCGAAAGGTTGCCCGAACAGTTCGTGCACACGTTCGGATCTACTTTGTGGACCTCGACGATCGCACCGCTGCGGTGACGGTCGCGCTCGAAGGGGCTGCTGCGGTTGAACGGACCTCAATCGGCGAGGTAGCGCAGCATCACCACGGTGTTGAAGTGCCTCGTCTCGGCCAATCGGAGCTGGATGCGCTTGTCCAGTGATGGGAACAGCGGTGTGCCGCCGCCGAGTACCACGGGCGAGAAGAACAGCTGGTACTCGTCGATGAGCCCGTGTGGCATCAGCGAGGCCGCCAGGCTCGCGCCACCGACCTCCATGACGCCATCGCCTCCGGCCTTGAGCCTGCGGACCTCCTCGACCGCGTTGTCACTGACCAGGGTGCTGTTCCAATGCACCTCGGTGAGCGTCCGGGAGAAGACGACCTTGGGTTTCTCCGTCCAGAGCGCGCCGAACTCGCGCTCGATGCGCGACGCGTCCTCGGGCACGTGCGGCCAGTACTCGGCCATCAACTCATACAGGCGACGACCGTGCAGCGAGACCTCGATCTCGCGATACCTGTCGTTGTGGAACTGGTGCAGCTCCTCGTCCGGGACAGTCCAGTCGATGCTGCCGTCACGGTCGTTGATGTAGCCGTCCAGGGATACGCCGAACGTGTAGATCAGTTTCCTCATGACCGAGTAGACCCCCTACGCCCTCCAAACTCATCGGACCATACCCGGCGTTCAGCCATATCCGTTGGTTTTCGGCGATCTCACCAGTCGGCGACCCATGTCCGACAGCCGGGTACGGCAGATTCCGGCGAGGTCGTCGGCCCCGTCCCGCGCCAGCTCGCATAGTGCAGGGACCGCCGGTAGTCACCAAATGACCAGCGCACAGCCTCCAGCGATATCGACCACCAAGCTAGCGGACTGCCGTGCCCTTGGCAGGCCGCGACGGCGGCACGAATATTCCCAAGACTATGCATACACAGCGCTGAAAGCCGCTGCGGCACTGATGAAGTCGCCGTAGTGGCAATGCGCCTCGAGGTCGAAATCGCCGCCACGGACCAGGTCACCGGCCAATAGGAACCGCCGACGATCTGCCTGCCTGCACTCCTTTGTCCACGCACGATACGAAGTCTGTCCGATGGTGACCGGTCGCGAGCCCGTGTTTGGCGAGGTTCGGCGACACGCTCTATGATCGGCGCGATGATGATTCCTTGCGATCGCAGATTGGGGGTCCCGTTCGTCCAAGGTGAGTGCTGATGCTCGCTGCGAAGACGAATGCGGACGATTCCCGCCTTTCCTTCTGGCCGCGCGTGCGCGAGTTCGCCGTGCCGCCCTCCATGATCGAGACAGCTACCGCTCGGCGTCGCGCCGGAGATTGGGCCGGGGCCTGTGCGGCCGCCGGTTTCGATGTCGATCTCGATTTACGTTCTATGGCAAGGGCTTACGGCCGGGAGTTGGTGGCCGAGGTCCGGTCCGATCTCCGGCATTTGGCCCCGGATCTACTGCGCTGGCACCTGCCGAGGGTTGCTCCGGATGGTTTGCTCCGGCCGGGATTGACGATCACGCTCGCTCGTTACCCCCGTGGCAGAGCCGGTTTCGTGCATCTAGTGGTCCGAACCGCGCCAGCTTGGGCGGATGCCGGGCAGCGGGTCGGCCTTGCGCTGTGGGATGGGCCCGGAACCGCAAGCGGCTTGCATCCGCATCCCCGGCCGGACCGGCGTTTCCGGATGGATCTGCACCGTCACCTCTGGGATGCGCGCAGGGCCGACGAGCTGAGAGTACGGTGCGGAGCCGAACCGGGCGCCGACCGGTCGGCGCTGGACCCGGCTCTCCTGGAGATTGTGCCGCCCGATCGCGGCTACGCCGTTGATCGCTGGGGCGCCGAGGCGCGAATCCTGCTCGATTCCGAAGCGCGGCAGGAGAATACGTTTCTGGTGCGGCTGGGTGCCCGACAACGGGTGATCGCCCAACTGGGGCCTGCTGGCGTGCGGATCGCGGCGGCATATCCGGCCGGAGCTGTCTCCGCGCTTCCGGTGCTGCCCGACGCCGCGACCTGGCAACCACCCGACCTGGAACTGCTTCGCACCGACGTGATCTCGCTCGATCCGCTGCATCCGCTGGTCGCCGCGGCGCTGGCGCCGGACTATTCGCCGAGCGAATTCCTCCGGGGACCAACCCGAGCGGAGCGAACGCACCTGGTGGAATGCGGCGGCGAGCAACATCGAATCGGCCTGGTCGACGGTGCGCTGACCGCGCTGGACCACGACCCAGGCGAGATCCGGCGCGAGGAACTCCTGGCCGCCTTGACCGGCACCCCGCTGCCCTGCCTGCAGGCCATCGATCTGGCACACCGCCAACCGGACTGCCTCACAGGCGTTCGCGAACGTCTCGCACATGGCGACGTCGCAGGCGCGATCTGCGTCGTCGAAAGCCTGCTCGGTCCCCAAGCGATCCTGCGCGACGGCGCTCTCCGGGATGAACTGACAGCCACCGCGCAACAGCGAATCACCCACGGGCTCTATCGATCCGGGCTGTCCGAATCGCAACTCGCCCCGGACTACCCCGGCGCTCGCCGTCCACGGGATCGCCGCGCGCACCCGCGCAACGCGACGACCTACTAACCGCCAGAGCAAAGCGCTCCGGACTGCTTCCCGATCTTTGCGACTACTGCGCACCGCCGCGCGGCACGACCGCCTACTTCTCACAGCCGTATCCGTTAATCCTCCTCCAACACAAGGTGATTCATATGTCTGCTGCTGTCACGCCCGCCACCAACTGCGCGGCTCACGCCTCCCAACTCGATATCGCCGCCGATCTGCTGACACTGCTCGGCGAGGCCACCACCGAACCGCGCCTCAACATCCAACTGGAGGCCCTAACCCTGGCGGTGGCCGCTGACCTGCCGGTGCTGCTGTGGGGTGAGCCGGGAATCGGTAAGACCGCGGCCCTCACGCAGCTCGCCGAAACCTTGGATCTTCCGCTGACCACGGTGATCGCGAGCGTCCATGAGCCGTCGGACTTTTCGGGCCTGCCGATCATCGGCGACAACCCGTCGGAGCACGGTGTTCCGATGGCGCCACCGGACTGGGCGGTGCGATTGGTCCGGGCGGGCCGGGGCCTGCTGTTCCTCGACGAGCTGTCCACCGCGCCGCCCGCCGTGCAGGCTGCCCTGCTGCGGCTCGTGCTGGAGCGGCGGATCGGTGCACTGAAGCTGCCGCCCGGCGTACGGATCGTGGCCGCAGCCAATCCGCGCACCTCGGCGGCCGACGGCTGGGAGCTGAGCCCGCCGCTGGCCAATCGGTTCGTGCACCTGCAATGGGTGCACGATCACGATGTGGTCGTGCGGGGTCTCGGCGGCACCTGGCCGCGTGCGACACTGCCGCAGCTCGACCCGGAAAAGCTCACGGAGGCAGTGGCATTCGCGCGTCGCGCGGTGTGCGTGCTGCTCGCGGCGCGCCCGAAGCTCGTGCATCAGATGCCGAGCAGTGAAGCGCGCCGGGGTGGCGCCTGGGCTTCGCCGCGCAGTTGGGAGATGACCCTGCGGCTGATCGCATTCGCCACCGCCGCGGGGTCTTCCAGGGATGTGCTGTCGCTGTTGGTCCGGGGCGCGGTCGGGGATGGACCGGGTTTCGAATTGCTGACCAGCATGGACCGGATGGACCTCCCGGACCCGGAGACGCTGCTGGCCGATCCGGCGGGCGCTGAGCTACCCGAGCGCGGGGATCTGCGCCAGGCCGTGCTCGACGCTGTGGTCGCGGCGGTGCGTAAGCGCCCGGAGCGATCCCGCTGGGATGCGGCGTGGGTGCTGCTGGTCAGGGCGGTCGAAACCGGCGCGCCGGATCTGGTGGTCATCCCCGCGACCACGCTCGCCACACTGCGCCAAGGAAATTGGGAAGTCCCCGCGGCGATCGAGAAGCTGGCGGGCGTGGTGTCGGTGTCGCAGCGCGCGGATCGCGCCGCCGATCTCGTGCGGGCGGCCCGATGACGGTTCAGAAATTGGATCTGGAGAAGCTCTTCGCCGCCCGGCTGTACGCCGTCCGCGTCCGGCCTTACTTGGCGACCGCCCTGTTCGCTCTGCACATCGTCGAATCGCACCGCGTCCCGACCATGAGTGTGGACCGGTACTGGCGCTGCTACGTTTCGCCCGCGTTCGTGAACAGCATGCCCGTCGAGGAATTGGCCGGGGTCTTGGTGCACGAAGTCTCGCACCTGCTGCGTGACCATCACGGCCGCGGTGAGCGCTTCGCCCGCGAGCACGAGCTCAGCGGCCCTGGGGAACGGCTGCGTATGAATATCGCCGCGGATTTCGAGATCAACGACGACATCTTCGGCGACGGACTGGTCCGCCCGGAGGGCGCGATCCTGCCCGCCGACATCGACTTGCCCGCAGGCAAACTCATGGAGGAGTATCTGCGGGAGTTCCGGTTCGGGTCATACACGCCGGGCATGGCGTGGCTCGATTGCGGCAGCGGTGCCGACGGCCTGGAACGCGAATGGGAGCTGGGCCCACTCGCCGCGGATGGCCTCAGCGAACAAGAACGCGATGGCGTGCGCTTCCGGGTCGCGCAGGGCATCATCGGCCGCCCGGGCAACGTGCCCGAAGGGTGGCGGCGCTGGGCGCAGGAAGCATTTCATCCACCGCAGCCGTGGCGCGACCTACTCGGCGCGGCACTTCGGTCTGCCGTCTCCGCGCCCGGGGTCGGCGAGGACTACACCTACGGCCGACCCGCGCGACGCTCGGCCGGTGTTCCAGGTGTCATCTTGCCGAGCCTGCGGCGCACGCCACCTCGCGTAAGCGTGATCATCGATACCTCCGGTTCGGTCAGCGACGCCGAACTCGGCAGCGCCCTCCTCGAAGTGACCGCCATCTGCCGCGCCGCGGGCGGCCGCCGCGACCTGGTCACCGTCTTCTCCTGCGACGCGGCCGCCCGGATCGCACACCCGCTCTGCGCGGCCGAGGGCATACCGCTGGTGGGCGGCGGCGGAACCGACCTACGCACCGGCTTCGCCAAAGCCCTTCGCGCCCAACCTCGTCCGGATGTCGTCGTGGTCCTCACCGACGGTCAAACGCCCTGGCCCGAGACCAAGCCGAGTTGCCGCACCGTCGTGGGCCTGTTCCGCCGGGCCGTGTCGTGGAGCGAACGCGATCCCGACTACGTTCCGGACAGACCACCAGCGTGGGCGCGAGTCGTCGAAATCGGCTAGCCCGGTACTGCTACATCCGCGGCCCCGAGGGCATCATCATCGGGCTGGTCGAGGAGCTCAACTGAAGTAGATTGCCAGTCAGCGCAGGACGAATATGTTGTACTCGGCGCCGTCGGTGGTGGCGTTGAACGTGGAAACGTACTCGAAGCCAAGGGATTCCACGACGCGGCGGGCGCGGGTGTTGAAGGCCGCCACTGTCACGCGAAAGGCCGCGGGGCAGAAATGCTCGCGACCATAGGCCAGCCCTGTCGCGATCGCCTGCCTGCCCAAGCCCCTGCCGAGGCCGGTGAGGTCGGGCCGCAGGCCGCCGCCGGTATCGAGGGCCGAGTCGTCGTACGCGCCGCCAGGGACGCGGCCGTCGAGGCCGAAGGAGCGGAAGCCGAGCAGCGCGCCCTCGTCGTTCACGAGCGCGCGGAAGCCATTCGCGGGATCGGTGAAGTAGGCCGGATCGGCACCGATGAGGTCATAGGAACGATACGGCGGTGGATAGCGCCACGTGGTCATCTCGGCCGCGAACTCGGAGGTCATCTGGACGATGCGCACGCGCTCAGCCAACCCGCTCTCATTTCTGCCCGTCAATGCCTTTCCACCTTCTTCACGGTGCGTGGACCGGGTAGCCCAAGGCTGCGCCCTTACCCAACTCAGTGCTGGACCAGCCCGCCGACGGGAACAGCTGTGGTGCGTGCGAGTGATCCCCGTACCCCGGCGGACGCACCGGATTTGCGGGGTCGTCCCACGGGTGTGCTGGTCGGGCGGCGCGGTCGCTGACGCCACTTGCATCGCAAATGCATTGCGGGGAACGGGAATAGGGCATTTTCGTGCGCGACGCTCGCAGTTCATCGTGATCCGGCAAGTAGGCCTGGAGGGCGCGAAGTGTTGCTCACCAGCCGATTCGGGCTTGGGACCGCACTTGTCGGTGCCCTCACCTATCTTGGGCGCATCGTGATCGATCGGGAGGGAGAACGATGGCCTCGAATCCGAGTGCCACGCCGGATGATTCGGCATGGGAAAGCGTTTCTGTCGTGCGGGTTCTGCCCGCCGTCGCACCGCGCAAACTGAACAAGGTGCCGTTCGTGGAGCTGGCCGACGGACGCCTCCAGGGTGTGGTGTCGAGTGGCTCCGATATTTCACGCGTGTACGTGGCGTCGGTGACGGCTGCGACGCATGGGCTGAGCTGTAGCACCAATAACAACCGGCCGTGCGGTGGGTTGAACCAAGGGTGGGTCTGCAAGCATCTGGACGCACTCATCGACGAAGCGGTGCTCCAGTACGGGCAGGACCGGGTGGCGCGCTTCCTGCGTGTCGAGGTCCCTGAGGGCGTCCGAGTCGCGCACTGCCTCAATGGAACTCGGGACCCGGCTCCGGCCGCCGCGGTGTTCAGCCGGTTCCTGCGGCATCTGACCTACCTGGAACTGCCGGGTAGCGCGACGCCGATCCCGGAACTGCACTGGTTCCCGGCGGGGGTGGGTCGCTGATGCAGGCTGTACAGCTAGCCGCACTGGCGGATGCGCCCGCTGGCGTCGCGGCGGCCCTTGACGCGGTGAGCGGCTTCGATACCGCGCTGGTCAACGGCTTCGCCCGGGTTTCCGAACCGCAGCGCGCGGCACTGGCGGCGCTGGCCGCAGCCGTGGCGGGTTCGCCACTGGCCGAGGCGGTGGCGGCGGCGGTGTCGAAGGTGAACACAGGGGCGATCGGCACGGATGAGCTGTCGGGGCTGGCTGCCGCCCGTGCCGCCCTGCTGGGCGCGGTGCACGACGCATTGGTCGACCAGGCCGATAAAGCACTGGGCCGCAATCGATCCGAGTGGACATCCGCGCCGGAGGTCGCCACCCCGAGCCCGCTCGCGGCGGGTTCCCGCGCCTGGCTGGGCGAACTGGCCATCGCCGGATGGCGCGGCGTGGACCAGGACCTGGTGGCGGCCGCCGACCAAACCGTGGAGTCGCTGCTGGCAGACCCCGAGCTGCGACGGCTGGCGACGCTGCTGGACGGCTTCACCGCCGAACTGGGCGCCTGCACACCGATCGCCACCATGGACCGAGTGCCCGCGCGACGCTGGGCCGATCTGTGGACGCGTGCACTGCTGCTGTCCTGGCGCGGCGCGGAATCCGCTGTGACCGAGTCGGTTTCAGGTCGGCTGCTGCCGCTGGGCGTGGACCTACACGAGCACGGGACCGCCATCCAGGCCCAGGTGCACGGCGTGCTGGAGATCGCGGGCGCACCGGCCCGTCGGGTGCGGGTATCGGTGGCCGCAGCCAAAGTGGACACCATTGTGGGACCGGCGGTTTGGCAATTGCTGGGTGCGCACCGGCAGTTGCTCACCGCGCTGGCCGAGCAGCGGGCACTGGAACTCACCGACATGCCGCTGACGGCGACCGGTGACCTGCTGTGGGATGACGATCGGGCAAAGGCCGGGGAGGCCGCCGATCCGTTCGTCACCGCCACCGTGCAGCTGCCGCAGGCGCAGGCCCCGGCCGTCGCGCCGCTGGATCGCGATCCGGTGCACATCGCCGAACCGGTTCTGCTCGAGGGGTACCGATTCCGCGATGGCACAATGGAATTGGGCGAGCAGCGGATTCGAGTGGAACTGGACGCGCTGCCATCCGCCGGTCCGCTCACACCAGCCGCGGTGACCGCCTCCAGCACTCTGATCGGATTGCTGCGCTGGGATACCGGCGGCTGGTCGGTGCGACCGCTGGCCATGCGGCGCAAGGTCAAGAGCGCACTCACCGCCTTCCACAACGGTGACTGGGCGCTAGGACCGACCGATCCGAAAGTCGCCAAGGCACAGGCCAAGTCGGGCGATGCCGTGGCGGTGTTGCGCGAACGCGCGGGACGGTTGCTGCGCAATTGACTACTACATCGCGAAGCGATTCCATCGGGATGACGGCTGGGCCGAATCACGAGACGCGCCGACAGATCCTGTACTGGCGTCTCCTGGCCGGTGTGTTCACCGGGGATCAGCAACCGACGCTCGAACAGGCGAGCGCGGGCATCGTCGACGATCTGGGGCTACCGCTGGCCGTGCTCGATCCGGGCATTTCCATCGACAATGTGGTGCAACGCTATCCGGAGATGAAGGCGGAGTTCGAAAGCCTCGACTTCTCCGAGGCCGTCGACTCCGCAACCGAGACCGTAGATTCCGCAGCCAGGACCGATGCCGTGGCCGATTCGCCCCGGCGCGTTGGCGTGGCCGATGTCCGTACCGCCGCACTGGTTTCCAAGCTGCTGCTGAACGTCTTCGCCACCGGCTCCGGCCAAGTCAGCGCCACCCAACTGGCGGGCTGGCAGTCCGACGCCAACTGGCTGCGCCGCAGTCTGGGCGAGGAGCAGGCCTGCGCCGTGCAGGGCGTGCTCACCGGTCTGGAAGGCGAACTGGTGTCCCGCATGCGGCTGCGCGAAGTGCTGGCCGATCCGCACCTGGCCGCCCAGCTCACTCCGAGCATGTCGCTCATCGAGCAACTGTTGCGCGACAAGCATAATCTGTCCGGCGTGGCCCTGGCCAATGCCAAGCGCCTCATCCGCCGCTACATCGACGAGATCGCCGAAGTCCTGCGCACCCAGGTGCAGCAGACCAGCGTCGGTTCCGTCGACCGCACGGTCGCGCCCAAGCGGATCCTGTCCAACCTGGACGTGGACCGGACCATCTGGAAGAACCTGCCCAACTGGAATCCCCAGGACGAGCGTCTCTACGTCGACCGGCTCTACTACCGCCAGACCGCCAAGCGCACCGTCCCCGCCAGGATGGTCGTGGTGGTGGACCAGTCCGGTTCCATGGTCGACTCCATGGTGAACTGCACCATTCTGGCGTCGATATTCGCAGGCCTGCCCAAGGTGGACGTGCATCTCATCGCCTACGACACCCGCGCCCTGGATCTGACCCCGTGGGTGCACGACCCGTTCGAGGTGCTGTTGCGGACCAATCTCGGCGGCGGCAACGACGGCCCGGTCGCCATGGCCATGGCTCAGCCCAAGATCATCGACCCGAAGAACACTGTGCTGGTGTGGATTTCGGACTTCTACGAGTTCGACCGCTCCCAGCCGTTGTTCGAGGCCATGGAGGCGGTGCACCGCTCCGGGGTGAAGCTCATCCCGGTTGGCTCGGTGAACAGCTCCGGCCACCAGAGCGTCAACCCGTGGTTCCGTGAACGGTTCAAAAACCTTGGCACCCCGGTGATTTCCGGACGCATCCAGAAGCTCGTGCACGAACTCAAGAACTTTCTCGACTAGGAGACCAGCCATCATGAACGACGTTTTGCGCGCGCCCGCCGAGGTCAAGTACGCCGAGGAACTGGATTGGCTGGAGTCCATCGACGACGGCCCCAAGCCGTTCGCGTGGCGGCTGAGCCCGAAGATGGTGCGGCTGTTCATTCTCGGCTCCGAACGCGCCGACGGACTGGACCGCCAGGTGGAGCAGAAGTGGTTCGGCGACCGCAGCTTCGTCGAGCGCAGCATCGTCACCCTGGCCTCGGACCGGGGCCTGCTGCTCATCGGTGATCCGGGTACCGGCAAGAGCTGGCTGGCCGAGCTGCTGTCCGCGGCTATCAGCCGCAACTCCACGCTGGTGGTGCAGGGCACCGCAGGCACCACCGAGGACCACATCAAGTACTCGTGGAACATCTCCATGGTCATCGCCAAGGGCCAGTCCCGGGAGTCGATGATCCCGTCCCCGATCATGACCGCGATGGAGCAGGGCGTGATCGGCCGCTTCGAGGAGCTCACCCGCTCCACCAGCGACGTGCAGGATGCGCTGATATCCATCCTGTCGGAGAAATACGTCTCCATCCCCGAACTCGACGACGACAATGTGGTGTTCGCGCAGCCGGGCTTCTCCATCATCGCCACCGCCAACAGCCGCGACCGCGGTGTGAACGACCTGTCCTCGGCGCTCAAGCGACGCTTCAATTTCGTGCGCATTCCGGTGGTGTCCAACAAGAAAAGCGAGGCGGAGATCGTGCGCTTCCGCACCGCGGAACTACTGGGCCGCCATTCCATCGAACTGGAACTGCCGCCCACGCTGCTGGACATCCTGCTGGAGAGCTTCGCCGATCTGCGCGCCGCCGCGGCCGCCGCCACCAGCGACGAGGACAAACTGGAATCGGCGCTGTCCACCGCCGAACAGATCGGCGTGCTCGAGGACGCCATCCTGCACAGCCAGTTCTTCGGTGCGAAGGAATTGCGCGCCGAGACCCTCGCCGGTTCGCTGGTCGGCTCCCTGGCCCGGCGCACGCCCGAGGACCTGGCCATTCTCAACAAGTACCTGCACGGAGTCGTCGAGCCGCGCACCAAGGACAAGAAGGGCAATGCCGCCTGGGGCGAATTCCTGGCGGGCGGCCAGGCGGCGATCGCGAGGCTGTCGTGATCGTCTCCGATGCCCGGCCCGCGCCGAATACCTTTGCCGCGCTGCGGGATCAGCTGACGGACGCGGCCGTGGCGTTCGCCGGGGCGGCGGGCGACATCCTGGCGGGCATGGTCGACGATGTCGACCGGGCGCTGTCGGAGCGACTGGAGATCTTCCCGGTGTGTCACCACTCGCCCGCCTCCGGTCTGGCCATGGTGCGGCGGCTGCGCGAGAAGCAGCCGAGCGTCATCTACCTGGAACTGTGCGAAGACATGCGGCCACTGCTGGAGGAAGTGCGCAACTGCCGGTTGCCGGTTGCCTTGCAGGCCTTCGCCACCGATATCGATGGCTTCCCAGCGGAATGGGCGCCGCTGTCGGTGGTCGCGCCGATCACCGAATCATCGGCCGAATACCAGGCCATCGCCTACGCGCTCGATACACCGGGCGTCGAACTGGTGCTGGTGGATCGGTCCACCGATCACGTCTTCCAGTGGGCTCCCAAAGCGGCGAAGTCGGAAACATCCCCTGACGGCGAGCAGCCCGAGGACGACGGCCTGCACGGCGAAGCGGTCGGCATCGAAATCGGTGATCTGCGACCGCGTTTCGCCGAGCTGGAAGAACATCTGCTCCACCACGGCAAGGTCCGGCACTGGTCGGAATGGTGGGACCAGTACGTCGAGCAGCCCCTTGTGGACGCCGACTACGACACCTACCGCCAGGTCATGGTGATGATCGGCAGCCTGTTCCGGCGGCTGCGGCGCGGCAGCACCGTCGAGGACGAGGATCGCGAGCGGTACATGTGGACCCGCATGCGAGAACACCTGGCCGCCAACGGCATCGATCCCGCACAGGCGTTGTACGTATGCGGCGCGGCCCATGCGGCCAGCCCGGTCGACCAGTTCGGGCTCGGATCGGACGCTCCGTTCGAGATCTCGCCACGTTCGGCCACCAAGTGGCACTACGGGTTGATCCCATCCAGCCACTCCGCCATCGAGGCGCAGTTCGGGCTGGCGGGCGGCGCGGTGTCGATCGCGGCGGCCACCTGGGCGAAGGGATTGCGACGCGGCAAACTGCAGTCGTTCCGGCTGGAAGGCCAGCAAGGGACGAAGAAGCGCGCCAAGAAACTGGCACTGCCCTCGGGAGAACCCGAAGTCGAAGTGGCAGACCGGCTTTCGATCTTCCTGTCCCGGCCGCCGGTACTCGACCCACTCGATGAGGCTGAACTCCTGGAATGGTCGGTGGATATCGTCCGACTGGCCCGGCGCAACGGCTACCTGGCCAGCACCGCCGACGCCATCGCCATCTTCGAGACCTCGATCCTGTTGGCGGGCTTGCGCAATCGTGCTCGTCCGACGCCGTACGACTTCCAGGACGCGGCCGTCACCTGCCTCGAGAAGGACCGGGTGCCGGGGCGGCGCGATGTGCGGCGGCTGTGCGAAATCCTGCTCGGCGGCGACCGCATCGGCCAAGTCGGCTACGCGGCGCTGCCGCCGCTGGCCCGCGACGCACTCGACCGGCTGCAACCGCTGGGATTAGACCTGTCCAAGCGGACCCTACAGCGCGCTCTGCTGGACCTGAAGGCGAATCCGGACCTGCGGCCGTGCTCGGATCTGCTGTGGCTGCTGCGCAGGTTGCTGCCGCAGGACGCGCTGCGGCCCATTATGGGCTCGCGCGGACTGGGTGAGACCTCGATCCAGGAGAGCTGGGATATCGGGCTAGGCAAATATCAGCGCTCGCTGGTGGAGCTCGGCTACGAGGGTGTGTCGGTGGAGCAGGTGCTCGAGCAGCGCCTGCGGCGTGCGGTCGCCGCGCCGGACGCGACAGCGGCCGTGGCGCTCGGCGCGGTCGAGGATGCGCTCGTTTATCTGAGATCGGTCCGGCTCGCCGACGAGCTGGGCAATCGCGCGGTCGAACTTCTCGCCGCCGAACGAACAGTAGACGACGCGCCCGTGGTGCTACGACGTATCCGGTTACTGCTCAACTACTTCCGCTCCACCGAAGACGGCTTGCCCTCCTGGTGTGAACGTTTCGTGACCGCCGGGTATGCGCACTACTGCACACTGCTGCCCACCGCCTTCGCCGCCGAGGAGACCGGACCGACGCAGGTGGCGGCCATGCTGGGCTTCCTGTTCGGGATGGAGAACCTGGCGCTGTCGCTGGGCTGCGATCACACCCAGTTGGAACTGGCAGTGCTGCAATCGCATCCGGAGGTGCCTGCCAAGGTGGCCCTGCTGTGGGCGGCCCGGTTCCAGCTCGGCATGCTGACCATGGCCGAACTGCGCGAGCGGTGCGACGGGATGCTGACCAATCCGCTTGTGCTGCCGACGGTTCCGCAGTACGTAAGCGGTTTCGTGCAGGCCATCGACCCCGCTCCCGCCCTGAAACCCTTTGTGGTGGAGCTGTTGTCGAAGGCCTTCGGCACGCTGCCGGACACGGTGCTGCTGCCGTGGCTACCGAAGCTCATCACCACACTGAAGGACCAGGCGGGCGACCTGATCCCGGGCCTGATCCGGGAAGCGGGCCGCACCTTCCCCGGCGCACTGCCCGCCGTGGACACCTTCGTGCCGCCCTGGTCAGTCGAATCCGCCACGGCCGCAACGCCCGTGGCGGCGGCACCGCGCGGACCGGTCACCGAACTACTGGCCGCCCACCCCACCGCCTGCGGCGCGCTCGCCGGACTGCTCGGCGTCGAGGGCGGCTGGCAGGAGACCGGAAACCGCGAGGTAGCCGGTTTGCTCGACCGATTCCCCGCGACCGCCGCCGCGCTGGCTGCGCAGCGATGGCTGCAGCCGATCAGGTTCGGCGCGAGATGACCATGATGTATTCACAGGGAGCGTTCGTTCGGTTGGCGAAGCCGTGGTCCGCGTCGGCCTGGAAGAACAGGGAGTCGCCTGTGTTCAGGGTCTCGCTGATCCCGCCGATCGCGACGGTGAGGGTGCCTTCGAGCACCACGAGTTGTTTCTCCGTGCCCGGCGGATACGCGGGCAGCAGCCCGGTAGAGACCTGCGCGGGGAGGTAGTGGACGACCATCTCGGCTCCCCCCGCGCCCGGGGCCGCTGACACCATGTGCCGTTCGAAGCCCGTTTCCGGGTCACGGAAAACGGGGCGATCGTTCTTGCGCATGACAACGGCCACACCAGACGCGGCAGCAGCCGCCCCACCGATCAGGTCCGAGAGCGACGCGTCGAGCGCGTGGGCGATCCTGGACGCGACGCCGATCGTCGGGCTCTTCTCACCGCGTTCGACCTTGGACAGCATCGCCCGGCTGACCGACGACTGTGTGGACAGCTGCTCCAGCGTCAGGCCCGCCTCCTCGCGGCGTCGCCGCACGTTACCGCCGAACGCGCCGGCCAGGTCGTCACCGTGCTGTGGTTCGGTCGCGTTTCGGTTTTGCTCGACCACCGTGCTCCTCGATCGATTGGTATTTCGCTGCCCACAGTGTATGTTTCTCCTAAAGAAGAAAACGTCTTCCATCGGAGACGAGCCGTAGGCGCCAACACGACGGAGGTTCCATGCGTTTGATCTCGAGTGGCCAGCACCATGCCACGTTCGAATTCGGCGATCTGCAGGTGATCTCGTTGCGAGACGGGTACATCGACATGCCGCCGACCCGGCTCCGCGACGAGGATGGGCGCGCGCTCGATGAGCTGCCAGCCGCCGTGCCGCTGGCCGGTGACAACTTGCGGCTGTCGGTCAACGCCTTCTTCGTCACCGACGGCACGCGGTCGGTTCTCATCGACACCGGCGCGTCAAACGCCTGGCACGACCCCACCATGGGATTGATCTACGACGCGCTCGACGAAGCGGGAATCGACCGCGCGCATGTCACCGATGTGGCCATCACCCACAAGCACGAAGACCACGTGAGCGGCCTGATCGCGCCGGACGGTTCAGAGGCGTTCACCAAACTCGAGCGCGTGTGGATCGGCGCGGGCGACACCTCGGTATTCACCGGACGGCTCGAGCCGATCCGCGACCGGGTCGTACCTGTGTCGGAGCAGATCGCGATCAACGACTGGACCACCGCGATCCCGACACCGGGCCACACACCCGGTCACACCGTCTACGACGTCAGGAGCGGCACCGGCCACCTTCTGGTCTGGGGCGACACCGTTCACGTTCCCACGCTCCAATTCGATCAGCCGAAGGTGTCCTGGGAGCTCGACGGCGACCAGTCCCAGGCCCGCACCGCGCGAGCCGCCCTCCTCGAACAACTGACCCGACCACACCACTTCGTAGCCGGCGCCCACCTCGACTCACCCGGCATCGCCCGCGTAACCCGCTCCGGCGATGGTTATGCGCTGGAATACCTTGCACCACCGATCGGCTGATCGAGCTGTCGGCTCCGGGCTGCGCTCGCGATGGCAGCCAAGGCTCGTAGCCATCCAGGTAAATGAATGCCGCATCCGCCAGTGGCGACAGGTCGGCACGCTCCAAACTGGCGACAACGCCCGGCAATTGGGCGAACCAGGTGCGGGTGTGCTGGTCGCCAATGCCGTTGGCAATCAGCAGGCAGAGCGGGTGGCATCGGCGGCGGGCATCACCAGGCCGCGCGCTTACCATCGGCACGGCGGGGGCACAGTGAACCAGGGGGCGGGCCTGAGCGAAGAGGACAGAGCATGAGCGGACGTACCCCCAGCCAGTGGGAAGAGCTCACCGCCGCCGACCCCGCGCATTCGACGTGGTACGTGGAGCGGTTCCGAGCATTGGCGGCCGAGGGCACGGATATTGTCGGGGAGGCGCGGCTGGTCGACGCGATGCTCGACCGCGGTAGCCGAGTTCTGGATGCGGGGTGCGGTCCGGGGCGTGTGGGTGCCTACCTGCACCGAGCTGGCCACGTCGTGGTCGGTGTCGACGTCGACCCGGTGTTGATCGCTGCGGCGGAGCAGGACTATCCGGGTCCGACCTGGATAGTCGGCGATCTCGCCGAACTGGACTTGCCGGGCAGTGGGATCGCTGGCGACTTCGATGTCATCGTGTGCGCGGGGAACGTGATGACGTTTCTCGCGCCGTCCACCCGGGAGTCGGTGCTGGCCGGGTTCGCCCGCCATCTCGCCCCAGCCGGTCGGGTGGTTGTGGGGTTCGGCGCCGATCGTGGTTACGAGTTCCCGCAGTTCCTCGCAGACGCCGAGGATGCCGGGCTCACGGTGGATTTGCGGCTGTCGACGTGGGATCTACGTCCATTTACCGACGAGTCCGACTTTCTGGTGGCGGTGTTCTCGCGCGCCGTATCACCGCATATCACCGAGAACTCGGCCTCGACCCAACCGCATGGCTGACAGCACGGCCAGCACCACATGTGGGATGTGGTAGCGGTCGCGCACTCTTCGACGCCGCAGCGTCATTGCCTGAGCACATCGAGATCATCGGCTTGGACCTCGTCGACTACTTCGCCGGACCCGCCCACCCAAAAGTCGAGCTGATGACCGGCCGGTGCTGACATGGCAGCCGCAGGCGCCCGTGGACCTCATCACTGCCGTCCACGTCGCTGGACGCCCTGGCAATCAATCGAGCGAACTCCCCTCCCTTTCAACATATATCGCTTGTGGCAAGAGCCGGTGGTGCCGCACAATGGGCAGCCGATGCCAGGACCTGCGGAAATCCGGAATCACCGAGACCGCGTACACACGCGGCCGCGCGCTGACGACGGGGACGCACGGCGACTGGGCGGCAGAGAATGGATGTATCACCGATCCCACTGCGGCACTGGATTTTCCGGCGATCTTGCTACGCCCCGACGGCCACGTCGGCTGGATCGGCGAGCACCAGCAGGACCTCAACGACCACCTATCCCGCTGGTTCGGCAAGCCCGCCAACTGATTTCACCTGCGCAACCGAAAGCGCAGGCGACCACGCCTGTCTCGGGGTGAGATCGGCGGCATCTCGGTCCACCGGACTCGCTCACGTCCGCTGGGCTACCGCTGCCCGGCGAATGCCTGCCCGATCAGACCATATCCGGTACGGCTTACCGCGCCATCGACATCGAATTCAACACGTACTTCGTAGAGGCCGAAGTGACCCATCAATAGCTGCGGTTCACCCATGAAAAGCGTTGGGATGCCATAGTGTCGGAAATAGCCGACCACCATCTCGCGCATTGTGCGATATCGGTTCTCGGGATCGGTCAGCGGATGCAATAGATTCGCTGTTGCGTCGAATACTGCGCAGGCTTTGTCCGGGTCCGGTCGGGGCACGGTGATGCGTTCGTCGGTCAGGGCCAAGGCGCGGTAACCATCGTTGTCGGGAGCGAATGCCCAACCGACCCCGCCGCCCAGCTGTACCGCCGCGGACGATAGGAGGTCAGCGATATTCTCCGGGGCAAAGGCCACGGGGGTGAGGTCCACGTGGTCCGAGGCGAGATGTTCGGCACCGTATTCGTGTGCCATCCGACGGACCTCCGCACTGCCCCGCCAGTTGTTGTCGGCCCACGTCCACACTCGGGTGCCGCGGTCGTACCGGCCGATCTCCGTAGCGGCAATCGAGAGTTCGGGCAATTCTACGAAGCCGAACCGACCGTGCATCGGGTCCCAGGTCGAATGCGGTCGCTCCACATCACGTAGTCCCTCTGCGAAGTCGAGCAGTCCGCCTTTGAGCCCCATGGCGACAGCCGTGGCAGGGCCGAGTTCGGCGAGTAGGGCGTCGGGGATGAATGGAGGCAGACGTCGAGCGGACTGGTGTGGCGCAGACCCGGCCGGTTCGTACGGAGCCCCGTCCGGGCCGACCATCCTCATGTCGAGGATGTTGTCGCGCGCAGTGATTCGCGCGATCAGTTGGTAGCCGCCCGGCAGAATCAGCTCGATCCCATCCGGTATCGACTGAGTCGACAACCCATGCAACTGCGCGTATCCCGTGATCACATCCCGGGTGCCGTCGCCGGGCAGTAGTAGGGCAGCGATCCGCAGCGACTCGGCCACTCGCTCCGGAATGGGTTCGGCGTATGCCAAGTCCTCGTCATCGGTGACCAGGTAGGTGTACGCACGTCCACCGTGATTGAACTTCAGCGACCCGCGCGCCCTCAACACTCCGAGCGCGATGAGCGACAGATGATCGGCGGCGAGTTTCGGATCCGGAAATCCCTTCAGATCGAGCAGGCCCTCGGTGAATTCCGGAATTCCCTGCAGCACACCGATATCCCGCAGCCGTATCGAATGCTCGACGCCGGGCATCCCGGCGAGCTCAAATTTGGCCCAAGCCCACATAAAGGTCAGATCTTCGGCGAAAGTCCCCAACTCCCCGGACCGACCGAGCGCACGATCCCCGACCCACGCCGTCCCGGTCTCATGGTCGATACGCATAGGCCCGTTGGGTACCTGCGTCTGAAACACCGAATATTGATCGATTGCCCCACCCAGATATCCCCGTGCAAAGGACAGCAACGCATCACTGAAAGTGTCCACGCCACAAGCTATCAGAGCGTTGCAATCGCTCCGGCGCTTCAACGCGTCAAATAGAATCCATCTGCTGGCATTAGTTTGGGCAACCCCGGACCGACTGTTGAGCTGCGGGTAGGTGGCCATGCCGATCAACCTGCGGGCAGGCCGACCTGGTCACGTTCCAGCGCGCCCCGCAGCTGCGAAAGGGCCTGCGCGACAGTCGATAACGAGGATTCCGAAAGAGTGCTGCCGAGCAGTTCGTTCAGCCGCTCGGTGAAGGTTGCCTCCGCCGCCTCGACCAGTCGCGCACCGTCGTCCGTCAGCGCCAGCAAGGACGACCGGCGGTCCGATGGATTCGGTTGCCGCGCAACCCATCCCTGGTTCTCCAAACGGTCTACACCCTTGCTCATCGCACCGACACCCGCGGCGAACTCGCTCGCGAGATCGGCCACCCGAGCCCCGGGGTGCTCACGCAGAAAGCGCAGGGACTCGAACTGCGAGGTGACGATTCCATGTCGCTCACGGAGGTGGTCGTTGAGCGCGTTGTACAGCCGCGTCTCGCACCGGACGAGATCGGCGAACAAGCCCGGCGGGACGATGGCACCGCCCGATTTATATTCCATGGCATATACTGTAACGGAAGATACTTCTTGGGAAGGTACACATGAGCAAGAAACAACGGGCGAAGATCGACGCACTGCTGCGACAGTCGCGCCCCGCAGGGCCTCGATCGGTGGAGGAGATCCGCGCGGGATTCCGAGCGCTGATGGCCCACATGAACGTGCCGCCCGAGGTACGCACCCGGACCACGTCCCTCGGCAGCCGCCGCGCCGCGCTCGTCGAACCGGCGAACAGTGCGCGAGCCGGGACGATCCTGTACTTCCACGGCGGCGGCTTCGTCTACGGCTCGCCCGAGACCGCGATGTCGCTGACCGCGAACCTGGTGACCCGCACCAGATTCCGCGCCTTCTCGGTGGACTATCGGCTAGCGCCCGAACACCCGTTCCCGGCCGCGATCGAGGACACGCTGAGCGCCTACCATGCCCTGCTCGACAGCGGCGAACACCCCTCGTCCATCGCGTTCGTCGGCGACTCCGCGGGCGGCGGCCTGACCATCACCACCTGCCTTGCCGCCCGCGACGCGGGGCTGCCCCTCCCTGCCGCGATCGTGGCGTTCTCACCCGGGCTCGACATGACCCGGGCGGGCGAAAGCATGGACACCAAAGCGGGCGTCGACCCGTTGTTCACCCGGGCAAGCCTGGAACACACCGGTGCGATGTATCTCGCCGGACATGACCCGCACCAACCCCTGCTCAGCCCGGCGACCCTCGCCGACCTCAGCGGCTTCCCTCCGATGCTCCTGCAGGCAGGCACCAACGAAATGATCCTCGACGACTCCACCCGGCTGGCCGCCCGCGCGCGAGCGGCAGGCGTCGACGTCATCCTGGACATCACCGCCGAGGTACCCCACGTGTTCCAGTCCTTCACCGGCATGCTCGACGAAGCCGACGAGGCCCTGGACCGCGCAGCACACTTCCTCGGCCAGCGCATCCGGCATCGGTACACCGAGAAGTAGCCGGAAGCGGGAAATAGGCCGCCGCCGCTACGACACCGGTTGCCCGCGTCAATAGACGTAGACCACCGCGTTTTCACCGCCGGTGCAGGTGACCAATTGCCCGTCCGCTACACAGTTCATGGTGTAGGTGCGGCCGGTGACCGGGCTTGTGGCGACCACTGAGCGCGATGAGCGTGAGACGTTCGTGGCGGCGGATTCGGCGTAGGCCTTGCGCACTGCTTCCGCGAAACCGCAACTGGTGACCGCGGATCCGGTGGCGGATTGGGTGTAGCTGCCCGAAACGGGTTGGCCGTTCGTGCAATTCGTCGCGCCCGCGGGCAGAGTGACCGAGGTGGGGGCGGCCTTGGTGGTCGAGGTCGACGGCGGTCTGGTCGCACCGCCGGTGGTGCCGGTGGCGGCCGTCGTGGTCACCTGTGCGCCCGCCTGAACATTCGAATCCCCGGATTTGCCGGAACTGAGCACCTGCCAGCCTATGGCGCCGCCGACCGCGAGCACCACAATGACGAAGACGGTGACCATGATCGGCAGCATGACCGATCGATCCTGTCGATACGGATCCACGGCGGGATCCTGCTCGTAGTAATCGTCTTCGTGGTCGGGCGCGACATAGCCCTGCGGCGAGTACTCGGCCGGTTGCGGCGAGGGCCGGTAGGGGTTGGGCGTCGCATGGGCGGGGCCGCGCGGCGGCTCGAACGGCGGTGTGCCGGAGAAAGACTGCGGCAACGGGACACGGCGTGTCTCCGGAGCGGACGAATCCTCTTGCACGCCATACTGTTCCGCGTACCCAGCCGACTCCGGATACCGCTGGGTCCGCTCGGCCTGCGAGTACGGCGGTTGTTCCGGGTAACGCTGGGTCGGCGGAGCCGCCGGATCACCCGGGTACCGCGGTGACGGCAAATGCTGCGGAACCTCCGGCGGGGACTCCTCGTACAGATGCGCATCCGGAAACGGGCGCACCGGCCGACCGACCCCGGGCGTCCCGAACGCCGGACCGGCGGGCTGCTGCGGTGGCAACGGGGTGAACTGCAGATCGGCAAGCGACACGACCGTCGGCGCGGTCGGATGGATCACCGCGGGAATCGTTCCCGTCGACTCGGCGGGCGCCGCCGGACTGCGGTGCACCACAGCCTGATCCGACGGACCCCGCGACGGATCGGGCGGCCGCACGATCAGTGTCGGCGTATTGGCGGCGGGCGCCGTGCCGAGTGCGGCTCTGGCCGCGCGCGCCAGATCAGTCGCGGTCGGGAAGCGATCGGCGGCCTCCTTGGCCATGCCGCGGGCGATCACCTCGTCCATTGCCGGGGGAACTCCCGGTCGCTGCACGCTCGGTCGCGGCGGCGCCTCGGTGAGATGCGACCGGATCAGCACACTCATGCTCCCGGCCGGGAACGGTGTTGCCCCGGTGAGGCATTCGTGCAGTACACAGGCGAGCGAGTAGATATCGGCGCGACCGGTCACCGGTCCGGAATCGAAGCGCTCGGGGGCCATGTAGGTGTAGGAGCCGATGGCCGTGCCCGCCTGGGTCACGGCGCTGTCGCCCTCGGTGTGGGCGATGCCGAAGTCGACCAGGTAGGCGAAATCCGCCGCGGTGACCAGGATATTGGCCGGTTTGACATCGCGGTGCACCAGACCGTCGGCGTGCGCGGCGTCCAGAGCGGCGGCGATCTGCTCGATGATGCCGATCGCGCGCTCGGCGCTCATCGGGCCCTGATCGCGCAGTATTTCGCGCAGATCGGTGCCGGGCACCAGTCGCATATCAATGAACAACACACCGTCGATCACGCCCCAGTCGTGAATCGGGATGATGTGCGGTTCGGCCAGCCGGGCGGCCGCCTGCGATTCGCGACGGAAGCGCACCTGATAGACGGGGTCCCTGGCGAGTTCGTCGGACAGCAGTTTCACCGCGACCACGCGGTCCTTCACCGTGTCGTACGCCTCGTAGACCTCGCCCATACCCCCTTTGCCGAGCAACGCTCGCAGCTCATACGGCCCGAACCGACTACCGACTCTCCATCCAGGTCCGTCCACCCCGTCAATCCTCCACATCCCGGGCAAGATCGCCCATCACCAGCTCCGGGTATGCGCGATCCGGCTGCCCGTCAACCCGTGGATTGTCCTGGTGCAACCACCCCGTGGTCAAACGCGAACACGATCGCGGCGGCCCGGTCCCGCAGCTCCAGTTTGCCGAATATATGCCCGACATGGCTCTTGACGGTGACTTCCGAGATGCCGAGTTCGCGTGCGATCTCGGCATTGACGCGGCCGCGGCCGATCAATTCGAGCACTTCGTACTCGCGCGCCGTGAGTTCGGCGAGTCGGCGGTCGTCGCGAGCGACGGCGGGGCGAACCGTCCGGTAGGCCGAGAGCACTCGACCGGTGACCGACGGGTCCAGCCACGCCCCGCCGACGGCGACCGTTCGGACGGCCCGGATGAGATCCTCGGCGGGGGAATCCTTCAGGATGAATCCGGCGGCTCCGGCCCGCAGCGCGCCCGACAGCAGCTGGTCGTCGTCGAAGGTGGTCAGCACCAGCACCGGCGGTGCACCGTCGCGCGCACGCAGCATCCGGGTCGCGTCGATGCCGCCGACGCGCTTCATGCGCAGATCCATCAGCACGACATCGGGTCGGTTGGCCGCGATCGCGGCGGGCACTTCATCGCCGTCGGCGCATTCGGTGACCAGGAAACCGTCACGCCGTCGCAGAATGCGCCGCAGCCCGCCGCGAACGAGTTCCTGATCGTCGACGACCAGCACGGTGACGGGCTCATCGCCACCGGCCGCAGCCCCTGTCGTCACGCGCCCTACCCCACCGCGCCGTCGCGGCGCATCGCATTCGCGGCCCCGTGGATCACGTCGGGCAAGCCGCACGACATCGACCAGGCCCGCGCGCCGCTCAGCGGGAATTCGGCTCGTACCGTCCAGCCGTCGTCGTAGGGACCGGTCTCGAGGCGGCCACCGAGCAGTTCGGCGCGCTGGCGCATACCGGATAGTCCCATCCCGCCGCCGAGATCCGGCGGCAATCCCCTGGGCAGCGAATTGTTCACGATGAGCCGGGCCACCGACGAGTCCACCTCCAACAACACGGTCGCGGTCGCGCCGGGCGCATGTTTGATCACATTGGCCAGGGACTCCTGGCCGATCCGATAGAGCGCGAGTCCGACCGCCGCGGATACCGCGGACAGATCCTCGGTGCGGGTGTAGTGAACATCCAATCCGGCTCCGGCGAAGTCCCCGACCAGGTCATCGATATCGCGGATACCGGGCTCCGGAACAAGTTTGGACGGCCGGGCATCGAGCAGGCCGATGGTGCGGCGGATATCGGCCATGGCCTGCCTGCCGAGTCGCTCGGCGTCGACCAGCGCGTCCACCGCTTCATCCACGTCGCGGTCGGTCTGCAGCGCATGCCGGGCGGCGGTCAGATGCAGCAGGGTGATGCTCAGCGAATGTGCGATGACATCGTGTACCTCGCGCGCGATCCGGCTGCGTTCCGCGTCGGCGGCGCGTTCGGCACGGATCTGTTGACTCTGGCGTTCCTGATAGAGGAATTTGCGCTGGTACTGCAGCATCACGCCGACCAGCCAGCCGAGGGCGATCCCGACGATGTACATCTGCAGGCCCTGCAACCGCTGACCCGTGACGCTCCACATCAGGTGACCGGCCGCGTCGAAGGCCATCAACTCGAGCACCGCGATCACCGCGAACAATGCGCTGAAGCGTTTTCGGACGATGGCCGCAACTTCGCCGACCATCACCACCAAGATGAACGGGGAGAAGTCGGACGAGACCGGCTGGGTGAGCATTATCGCCGTCGCGACCAGGCCGGAGACGGCGAGCAGGACCGGGCTCGGTGTGACGCCGAAGAAGCAGAACAGCGGCACCGAGGCAAAGACCAGGACGAGCGCGAGAATCGGCAGTGCGGTCGGAAAATATTCGTGCCGCTGGATGACCGCGCCGACCCCGACCACGAGCAGCGCCGCATCGGCGCTGATCATCACCGACGGCGGGTAGTCGAACGGCAACTCTTCGAGATTGCGGCGCAAGACGGCGACCGGGCTGCGCACAAAGGCCCCGAACCGATCCCGGACGCGCCCACTCTCGCGGAACGGTATCGCCGGTTGGGCGCCCGCCGACGAGCCGATGGCGTGGGTCACATCCATCTTGTAAGGCTAACCGCCAGGTCGGGGGCGGTGCATCGTGCTCGGAGCGGGCCGCGGCTCCTACCGCGGTAGGAGATCGATTCGCTTCCCTGGCACGAAGACACCGAATTTTGCCGTCCGTAGCGTGAGATCTACCAAATCACGGAAGGGCATATGCGATGTCCGAACAATTCGAGCGACACGTCAGTCGCAATGGATGGGAAGATCACCACCGTCGAACCGAGGTCGTGCACACCGTGCTCACCCGCGCGGCCATCGACCCGGCCAGTCCCGACCTGTTCGCGGAGATCCCGGAACTGGACCGGCTGTTCGGCGGACCGGATGGCCTCTTGCTCGCGCTGCGATATCGGTGGAATATCCACCTCGACGTGAAATTGGACCAGGCGCTGGTGCAGGGCCAATCCGCGGTCGAGGCCTATCTCGAACTCGCTGCCGAACAACCGGTCCTGCGCGCCGTGCTCGACGCGCAATATCGCCGCAAGGCGCAGGCAGCCGAGGCGATGGCACGATAACGCGCCGGTGCGACACTGCGGTGCAGCACAATCGACCAAGATCGAATAGTTGAGAAAGAGGGTGGGGGACCGCCATGTCGAACCAGGCCATGCTGGAACTGACGGATATCACCAAGGAATATCGCGTCTGCGAACAGGCGGTGCGCGCACTGGACGGCATCAGCCTGCGCATCGAATCCGGTGAATTCACCTCGATCATCGGACCGTCCGGCTCGGGCAAGAGCACGCTGCTGCATCTGCTCGGCGCGCTCGATACCCCCGACTCCGGATCGATCCGCTTCCAGGGCGAGGAGATCGGCGGCCTCGACGATGAGCGGCAGTCCGAATTCCGCCGCCACCGTGTCGGTTTCATCTTCCAGTTCTTCAATCTGCTGCCGACCCTCACCGCCTGGGAGAATGTCGCGATCCCGAAGCTGTTGGACGGCACCGGATTGCGCAAGGCCAAGCCGCGCGCACTGGAACTGCTCGATCTGGTCGGGCTGAGCGAGCGCGCCGCCCATCGCCCCGCCGAATTGTCCGGCGGTCAGATGCAGCGGGTCGCGGTGGCGCGGGCGCTGATCATGGATCCGCCGCTGATTCTGGCCGACGAACCGACCGGCAATCTGGATTCCAAGACCGGTGCGTCCATCCTGAAACTGCTCGGCGATATCGCGGGCAACGGCAATTCGGTGGTGATGGTGACCCACGATATGGGCGCTGTCGAATATTGCGACCGGGTTATCACGTTGCGTGACGGGCAGCTCGGCTCCAATGACAAGGTCGATATCGCCACGCGGACGGTGCGCGCATGATAGGCGCGGCATGGGATCGGCTGCGGCTGTTCAATATCGGTGAACTGCTCGCCCACCGCGGCCGCACCATCATGTCACTTGCGGTGATGTCCATTTCGGCATCGCTGCTGGTCGCGGTGTTCAGCATTTCCGGTTCGGTCACCGGTTCGGTGGATCGGCTCACCCACAGTCTCGGCGGCAAGGCCGTGCTGGAGGTCACCGGGATCACCGACGCGGGCTTCGATCAGCGGGAACTGCAACGCGTCGCGACCACGCCCGGCGTCGACAAGGCGGTGCCGATGTTACGCGCACAGGTCGGATCCGGAGCGGATAAGGCGCTGCTCATCGGCGCGGACGCCAGCATTACCGCACTCGGCAGTGATCTGGGCGGGCCGATGGCCGCGCAGGCGAGCAAGTTGCTCACCGTGCCGAACGGCGTCCTGGTCGGATCCGGGATGGGTCGCGCCGAGGGTGAACAATTCCCGCTCGGGTCCGGAACTGTCACCGTCGCAGCGGTTCTCGATAAAAAGACCTCCGAGCAACTCAACGGCGGCCATATCATCGCCGCCCCGCTCGGGCTCGCGCAGAAACTCACCGATCGCGTCGGGCGCCTGGACTCCATTCAGATCATCGCGGCCGATGGCACCGATGTCGACCGGTTGCGCGAGACGCTGACCGAGGTGGTCGACGGCCGCGCCGTGGTCGCCGACCCGGGGCTGCGCACCGCACAGGCGGGTGGCGCCATCCAGATTGTGCGGTACTCGACACTCATGGCCTCGGCGGCGGCGCTGATCGTCTCGGCATTCCTGATCTACAACGCGATGAGTATGGCGGTCGCCCAGCGCAGGCCGGTGTTGTCCATGCTGCGGGCGATCGGCGGCAAGCGCGGGCCGATGGTGCGTGATCTGCTGGTCGAGGCGGCACTGCTCGGCGTGCTCGGCGGCTTGGGCGGCGCGGTGGTCGGCGCCGCGATGGGTGGTGTCGCGATCGATAGACTTCCCACCGCCATCATGCAGTCGGTGGAGGCGCGCACCGAATATATGGTGCCCGGGTACGCGATTCCGATGGCGATCGGCGCCTGTGTGTTGGCCAGCGTGCTGGCGGCCGCCATCGCGGCGCGGCAGGTGTACAAAGTCGAACCGATCGAGGCGCTGGCGCCGGTGGGAGTGGCGCGCACCGACACGACGAGTGCCGCACTGCGCTGGTCCTCGATCGTGCTCGGCGTCGGCCTCATTGTCGGCGCGATCGTCATCGCCGAGGCCGATCTGGGCCGCCTGTCGCTGGCGTCGATCTCGATGTCGTTCGCCGGGGCGGTGACGCTGTGCTTCGCCGCCACCGGACCGCTCGTGCGGGGCGCCGCGGCGATCGCCGGACGCTTCGGCGCACCGGGCACGCTCGGTGCCACCACCCTCGAACGCGCACCGCGGCGGGTGTGGGCCACCGCGATGACGGTGATGATCGGTGTATCCGCCACCGTCGCGATGGGCGGGGGCTCACGCAATATGGTCGATTCGGCCACCGCTTCCTTCGCGGGCTTCGGCGATACCGATCTGTTCGTCAGCACCAGCTCGATGGAGCAGTTCCCGACGGGTCCATTGCTGCCCAGTGGATTACGCGAGAAGATCGCCGAGGTGCCGGGAGTCAAGGAGGTCGGGCCCGCGCAGATGGCCTTCGCAACCCTCGGCACCGGTCGGGTGATGTTGCAGGGGTACCCGAGCGAGGCGAACGAATCCGAGACCGGCTCGGTGAGTCGAGAAGTCATGGCCCACTTGGCCGCCGAGGACGGTGTGGCGATCTCGCGGGATGTCGCGCGATCGCTCGGCGTCGGCGCCGGGGCCGAATTGACCCTGCCGACCCCGACCGGCAACCACACCGTGCGTGTGCTGGATGTGATTCCGTATATCTCGGCCATCTCCGGCGTGGTCGTGATGAATCTCGACCAGATGCGCGCGTGGTATCAGCGACCGGGTGAAACCGTGCTCGCGGTGCATTTCCAACCGGGCGTGGACAAATCGGCGGTGCGGGCCGCGGTACGGCGCGTGGTGCCCGCCGATATCCATGTGGATACCGGCGCAAAGGCGGTCGTCGCCATCTCCTCCAGCCTGCGGCAGGGCTCCGCGATCAGTTACGCCATTCTGTGGATCGTGGTGTTGGTGTCCACCGTGGCACTGCTGAACACCCTGATGCTCTCGGTCCTGGAACGCCGCCGCGAACTCGGCGTACTGCGGGCGATGGGCACCAGTCGCAAATTCCTGTTGCGTTCGGTGCTCGCCGAGGCTGTCGGCATCGGATTCATCGGCGCGGCAATAGGTCTCGTGGTCGGCGCGGCCATCCAGTATTTGGCGACCGTCGCCGTCGGGCATGCGCTGACCATCGATATCGCGTACCAGCCGAGTCCGATGCTGCTGGTGTACGGCACCGCCGCACTGGCATTGGCGCTGCTCGGATCGATTCCGCCCGCATTGCGTGCGGCACGGATGCCGATCGTGGAGGCGTTGGCGGTCGATTGAGTTCGATAGGACTTTCGCATTTGCTGCGAAGCCTGATCGCCTGTCGGATAGGCAATTACGCCCGCACGGCGGCGAGCACGAATCGAGCTTCGGTCGATCTCGTCTCGAGGGCGTCGTCGAGTCAGCTGCTCATCTGCCGGAATTCCGAGACGAGACCAAATCAGGTGCGCGGCAGGTGATTACAGCGGCGCAGCGTCCCACCACGCAGTCAGCGCGTCCTGGGCCGTTGGGGTCGGCGGGACGGTTTGCACTCCCCCGGCGGTGCCGTGATTGCTCACGTACACCAGGAAATTCGCGCGGGCGGGGTCGGATTCGAAGCTCACTACCAGTTTGGCTGTGTGGTAGAAGGGCTGGAGCGGGCCGGGCGGGTCTTCCACGGTCCAGCGGTGGGTGTTGACCGGGATTCCACTTTTCTTCCCGGCCGTTGCGACGTTGGCAGGTAGGGCCTGGACCACGGCTCGGGCGTCGGCGGCGGAGGCGTATTCGATGATGGTGTAGCTCATCTGGGTGGTGGTCTGGGTTTCGCGATGGCATTCCCATGCGGTGACCCAAGGACTGGATTTGAGGGGTTCGTCCTCGATTCCCAGCGGCTCCCCGGCCTCGGATGCCATGCAGCGCGCGTCTTGATAGGCCTCACCGAAGTCTTCCTTGCCCTGCGGCACCAGATTCGGAAACAGCCTGCGGCTCTTGGCAAGTGCATCGGACGCAGCGGCCGCCGTGGTGGAGGTAGCGGGTGGCGGCACGGCGGCATCGGGCGGTCCTTCCGACTTCCAGCCGACGACCACGAGCGTGCCGAGCACCACGACCACCGCGACCACGATCCCCACGGCGATCCAGCCGACCAGCACCGCCGTATTCCGGCCATGGTCCGGAGTCGGTTGCGGGCCAACGGCATTCGGGCCGAACGGATGCGGTGCCGCGCCAGGCGGCTGTTGCGTCGGCTGTCCCGGCATCGGTGGTCCCTGAGTCGGCTGAGCCGGAATCGGCGAGCCCTGCGCCGCTGGAGCCTGCATCGGTTGGCCCTGCGCCGGTGGCCCCTGTGTCCCCAGCTGCGGCGGAACTGCCTGCTGCGGTGCCGCCGGATATGCCACAGCCTGCGGTGCCGCCGACTGAGGTGAAGCCTCCGGATACGCCGCGGCTTGCGGTGGCCCCTGCGTCGTCGCCACATCTGGCTGCGCCGGTGCCATCGAATACCCCGCAGCCTGCGGTGCCCCTTGCGCCGGAGACCCCTGCGCTGGTGCACCCGGCGGCGCCTGCTGCGCCGGGTAACCGGCAGGTACCCCAGGCCCCATCGGTTGCTGTACCGGTGGATAACCCTGCGGCGCACCATATCCAGCGGGCCCGACCGCCTGCGTGGACTGCACGAAGGCGCCCGGATCGGCGCCACCGAACGGCGCGGACCCAACGGCCTGTCCCGGATACCCCGGCGGGAACCCGGGATTCACCTGCACGGTGGCGACCGGCGGCGCGGTCAACGCCTTGCGGGCCGCGGCGGCGAATTCGGCACAGGTGGCGTATCGATGCTCGGGACGTTTGGCCATCGCCTTGGCCAGCACCCCGTCCAACGCCGGATTCAACCCCTGCCGTCGGGTCGCCAATGGTGCGGCGACATGTTGCAGATGCCCACGGATGATGTCGTTCGGATCGGGCGCGTCGAATGGCGCCATGCCGGTGAACAGCCAATACAGCGCGCAAGCCAGCGAATACTGATCGGTGCGGTTGTCCAGTTCCGCGCCGGTCATCTGCTCAGGCGAGGCATAGGACAGGGTCGCGCTGAACATGCCGGTCTGGGTCAGGTGGGTGGAGTCCTCGCGTAACCGGGCGATGCCGAAGTCGGTCAGGAAAACCCGCTCGCCCTGCCCCCCGCTGGAACGGGCAAGCAGGAAGTTGGCGGGCTTCACATCCCGATGCAGCACGCCCATGCCGTGCGCGTAATCCAGTGCCGCCGCGACACCCTCGATGATCTGCACCGCCCGCTCCGGCGGCAGAGTCATCGGGTCGACGGTCGCCGCGTCGACGCCGTCGATGTACTGCATGGAAATCCAGAGCTGATTGTCCTCGGAGCCGCGGTCGTAGACGGCGACGATATTCGGGTGGTCCAGATGCGCGGCCAGATCGGCCTCCCGCTCGAAGCGCGCACGCACCTCGGCGTCGGCGAACAGCTCCCTGTTCAGCAGCTTCAGCGCCGTCTGCTTACCGAGTCGGGGGTGTCTGGCCAGGTACACCGAGCCCATTCCCCCCTGGCCGAGCAGCCGCTCCACGGTGAACCCGGCGAACACCTCACCGCTGTTCAGCAACGCGACCCCCTTCAGGTGACTGCGGCCATCGGACATCGGTCGTCCGAGCGCGTAAACAGAGTTGTGAGCCTACCGGGTAGCCCCTTGGCCACGCCGTTTCGAATTCTCCGGGAAAATCGGCGAAACTATCAACAGCGCGTCATCACCGTGTCAGCCGCTGGCATGACCCGGTGCTGATCGCGCGACGTCCGGTCACCGACCGGGCGGGTGTGACGAGGATGTTTTTCGCACCACCGATGGAACAACGGGTGTCAGGTTGTGGTGGTGCGACGAACGCGGCGGTGAGGTCTACAAGAACGATGGTGAATTATCGGGTGGCGCTGCGCGGCGCGGCACTCACGGTTTTGGTCACACTCACCTCCTGTTCCCTCTTACCAAGCATCCACGACGCACCCGCGGAGCCGACGCTACCTGTCGAACGGCCCGGATCCTGGCATCCCGGCTGGTCGATCTCGCGACCCGATTCGCTGGCCGCCGATTTCACCCAGTTGCAGCCGAATCTGCTCGGACAGGTCGGGATGGCGATCATGCCGGTCGGCGGCGGCCGGATGACCATCTTCGGCGACTGGACCAGCGGCATCGCCTGGTCCACCATCAAGGTGCCATTGGCCATCGCGGCGCTGCGGCACGACCCGACCGGCGTCGTCGAATACGCGCACGAGGCGATCACTGTCTCGGATAACGATGCGGCAGAAGCGCTCTGGGAGTCCCTCGGTGACGGCGAAGAGGCCGCGCGGGCCGTCCAGGGAGTCCTCGACGAGGCCGGTGACGCGCTGACCAATGTGTACGGACCCAAGACCAGTCTGGATTACACCGCATTCGGCGCGACCGAATGGACGCTGGCCAATCAAGTGCGCTTCGCCTCGCAGCTGCCGTGCCTGCCCGAATCGGCCACCGTGATCGAGCTGATGGAACAGATCACGCCGGAACAGCGTTGGGGTCTCGGCACCATCGAGGGCACCGAATTCAAGGGCGGCTGGGGGCCCGACGACGAAACCGGCGTCTACACGGTCCGTCAGTTCGGCATCGTGCCGACTCGATCGGGCGGTGTCGCGGTCGCGCTTGCGGCGCAGGCGGATTCGGGCACCTTCGAGGATGCGACCGCCCTGCTCGACCGGCTGGCCCGGCTGCTCTCGCGACATCTCGACGATCTCAACGGCGGTAAGTGCCAGCAGCAGCCGCGCTAGCCAGGGGTGACCAGACCCGATTCGTAGGCGAGTACGACGGCCTGCGCGCGGTCGCGCAGATTCAACTTCGAAAATACCTTGGAGACATGGGTTTTCACGGTCTGCTCGGCGACGAACAGCGCGGTGGCGATTTCGGTATTCGACATGCCCTTGGCGATCAACTCCAGCACCTCGCGTTCGCGCGGGGTCAGTGATGCCAGCGCGGGTGTGGGTTTGACGCGGCTCGCGGTGCGACGGCGGGTGACATCGGCGATCAGGCGGCGGGTGACCGTCGGGGCGAGCAGCGCTTGGCCGTCGGCGACCACACGCACCGCGCGCACCAACTCCTCGGCGGGCGCGTCCTTGAGCAGGAAGCCGCTGGCGCCGATGCTCAGCGCCTCGTAGACGTAGTCGTCGATATCGAAGGTGGTCAGCATCAGCACCCGCACCGGCGGGTCGAATCCGGCGGCGAGGATGGCGCGTGCGGCGTCGAGGCCGTTCATCTCCGGCATGCGCACATCCATCAGCACCACATCCGGGCGCAGCCGCTTTGCCTCGGCGACGGCGACCTTCCCGTTCGGCGCGTCACCGACCACGCTGATATCGGATTGCGCGGCGAGCAGGGCGCCGAAGCCCTGGCGCACCATGGCCTGGTCATCGGCGATCAGAACAGTTATTGCCACGAGCAGAGCCTATCCGCCTACTCGGGCCGTACGAGCGGGGTGCCACATGAGCTCAGGTGCGCGGCAAGTCCGGGCGTAGCCGATCAGGTGGCCATGTCCGTTCGAAATCAATTGCACTGCAGTAATTTTCAGATATATACTCAATTGTCTTCGGCGGCAGTGACCGTGGCGATCAGCGCCGGATCCAGCCCCGCAGCGATCGGCAGCCGTGCCCGGACCTCGAAACCGCCGTCCGCACGGGGTCCCGCCGATACCTCGCCGCCGACCGCGAGCGCACGCGCCCGCATGCCCGCGAGACCGTGGCCACCGTTACCGACCGGGCGGGCGACGGTGGAGCTCAGGGCATTGCTGACGGTCAGCCGCAGTGCGTCGCCGCCGATCACGATCGAGACCCGCACCGGTGCGCCCGGAGCGTGCCGGGAGGCGTTGGACAGGGACTCCTGCACGATCCGGTACAGCGCGAGACCGACCGAATCCGGTACCAGATCCAGCAATCCGTCGACGGTCCAGTCGATGCGGACACCGGCGCGGCGGGCTCCCTCGAACAGCCCGACTACATCGGCGGCCTTCGGTTGCGGCGCGTGTTCGGGCAGTTGGCCGTCGCTGCGCAGTACGCCGAGCATGCCGCGGATCTCGTTCAATGCCTCGCGGGCGGTCGCGCCGATCGATTCGAATTCCGCGCGGGCGGCGGGAGTCACGCCCTCGACCCGATACGGCGCGGTCTGGGCCTGCACCACCACGAGGGACATGTGGTGCGCGACGACATCGTGCAGGTCGCGGGCGATGCGGGCCTTCTCCTCCAGGATGGCGCGCCGGGCCCGCTCCAGTTCGTTCTCCTCCTCCTGGGCCAGCAACTGCTTGCGCGACTGCACCAGCCAGCGCACCAGCATCGCGAACAGCACGACGGCTGCGAAGGCGATGGGCCAGGCCCATGCGGCGCCGGAGATATCGCCGTCGCTGGTCATCGTGGTGGCCAGCAACAGCGAGGTGGCACCCCAGGCGACCGCGACGATCGGGACCGCCGCGCGCAGGGCCACCGCGAACAGCAGCGCGAACAGGCAGAGGATGTGCACCACCTGGATCGGGATCGCATTGTCCGGCTGATTCGGTATGGCCATGGCGATGAGCAGGGCCGAGCCCGCAGATATCGCCCAGCCCAGCGCCGGGTTGAGCCGGATCAGCAGGATCGGGAACGCGGCGAGCGCGGCGATGAACGGCTGCACCGCGATCGGTACGTCATGGGTGATGTGCAGGGTCGGCCACGCGACGGCGTAGCAGATCACCGCGACCAGCACGGTGCACGCGTCGAACCACATCCGCGCGTTCATGCCCTTGACCCAGCTACGACGTTCTTCCCGCATGTCTACGACAGTAGGAAGTCGTGCGGTCGGGGTCCTCATACCCACGGGTGAATTCCGCTCCAGTACCGGAGTGGGAGGACCCGCGTGCGCTCCCCCGGCGGCACGTGCCGGTAAACCGCTCCGCGGCGTGAGGTGGCGTAGCGGCGTGCATTCCTAGCGTCGAGCACCATGAGCACATCGACCATCGATGCCCGAACCCGATCCATCGCACGACGCTGTGCCGCATCGACCGCCGCCGCGCTGACCACCATGGCGGCCACCATCATGCTGGCGCCCGCGGCGCATGCCGCCACGGTCGAGCGGCCGGTGGAGAATGCCTCGGCCGGTGCGGCGGTGGTCGAGCTGACCTCGGGGGCGGGTTCGACCGCTGTGATTCCCGCCGATTTCGCGGCGGGGTTCGGTTATCGGCCTGCCGTCGTCGATGGGCTGGTGGTGAATCCGGGCGGGGAGTGCTCGTCACCGGTGACACTGCCCAACGAATTCGAAACGGCTTGTAAGGCCCATGATTTGGGGTACGACCTGCTGCGCTACGCGGCCGCGCGAGACCAGCCGTTGGGCGGGTGGGCCAGGCAGGCGCTGGATGCGACGTTGGCCGCGCATATGCACGAGGCGTGTGCGGCGAGGGAGGACGGGCTTTCGCGGGCTCGGTGCGACGTGATGGCGAGTATCGCGAGTACGTTCGTCGATCTGAATTCGCGGCGGCAGGACTATGGGGCGCCGGTTGTCGAATCCACGTTCGGGGCAGGGGATTCCGGGCGTAGCGGGTGGATCGTCGGTGGCGGTCTGATCGGGCTCGGGGCGGCCGGATTCCTGCCGTCCGTCCGGCGGCGGCTTGGCTCTGCGGGAGCGCGATGTGCGGGTGGATTCACGAATCACCTCGGCACTCTGATGGTTCAGAAATGACCGCGACCAGAACGTTGTCGGCCCGGGAGGATTCGAGCACGAAGGCATCTCCCGGCACCGCCGACAGCCGCACCAACGAGACATATGGTGCCGGTTGGCTGGTCCACTCATGGAAGATACTTATCGCCAAAGGTTTTCACTGTGCTACGCGGCCGCGCATCGGCACAGCACTCGCGATCAGCATCGCCACTGCGATATCGCTGACGCCCAGCCTGCTTCCACGCACTCCGAGTGCCCAGGCCACACTGACCGGGCTGCTCGTCGTCGTTGCACTGGCCATTGCGGGATTGCTTCGATTTGCCTTGCGGCGCTTCGATATCAACAGGCGGCTGTACAAATTCCGCAGGCCATTGGCCGGTTTTGCCGCGCTCGCGGTCGTCGGCATGGTCGCGCAGGCAAACCATTGGCAGAATCAGTTGCGTACAGCGATGGATACGGCATTGATCGGTCCGGATTATTGGCTGTGCTGGGCAGCCATATCCGCAGTAATCGTCGGTGTATTCATCGGAATCGCCCGAGGAACTGGATGGTTCGTCCGGAAGTTGGGTTGGGCGCGCAGCATCGCAGTGGGCGTTGCGGCGGCGTCGGTGCTCTACCTCGTCGGAGTGCCCGCGACGATCGACTGGCGCCGCAGCGCCTATGCCGCCGCCAATGCGGAGATCGATCCCGCCCTGGTACAACCGGTTTCGTATTCTCGGTCCGGAAGCGCCGAATCCGCGATCGACTGGTCGTCGCTGGGTGCGGAGGGGCGCAAGTTCGTCACCGGATCGCCCGCCGGACCGATCCGGGTGTATGTCGGACTCGACTCCGCGCCCGATCTCGATTCCCGTGTGGCCCTCGCCATTCGAGAGCTGGAGCGGTCCGGCGGATTCGAACGGTCGAATATCGTGCTCGCGGTCCCGACCGGGTCCGGGTGGATCGATGCGAATGCGGTTCGCGGCTTCTCCGAACGCTTCGGCGACGATGCCGCCCTCGTCGGGATGCAGTACTCCTATGCCCCGAGTTGGGTGAGCTTCGTCTTCGGGCGCGACGATGCGGTCGCACATGCACGAGCGCTGTTCAATGCTGTGGAGCGCCGCATCGGCACGCTCGAACACAAGCCCAAGCTATACGTGTACGGGCAGAGCCTCGGCGCGCTCGGCGGCAGCTCGATATTCGCCGATGACGCCGACCAGGACCGTCGGACCTGCGCGACGCTATGGGCGGGCCCACCCGCCGGTCAGGTGCGTCGGGCGGGGGCGACGGTACTCGCCAACAGCTCGGATCCGGTGGTGCATTGGTCGCCGTCGCTGCTGTGGCGCGCACCCGAACTCCGCGATGTCCGAATTGATGCCCCTGTGCCGCAATGGCTTCCGGTGATCAGCTTCCTGCAGACCAGCGCCGACCTGCTCGCCGCACTGAACGCGCCGCCGGGCCACGGCCACCGCTACGGCACCGATCAGGGCACCGCTATGGGCACATGCTGACCCGCGACTTCGCTGCTGAGATGCTTGATCGGCTTTAGAACTTGTTCTAATTTGCTAACCATGCCCTTTGTCATCGATGCCACCGTCGAGATCGACGCCCCCGCCGAACTGGTGTGGCAGGTGATCACCGACCTCCCCCGCTACGGCGAGTGGAACCCCTTCTGCATCGAATGCCGCAGCACCCTCGTTCCCGGCGAACCGATCGATATGCTGGTCGCGCTCTCGAGCGCCAAACCGCGCCGCCAGCGCGAATGGATGGTCTCGCACACCCCGGGCACCGAACTCAGCTACTCGATGAAGCCGGTCCCCCTCGGCGCCCTGCACAGCCTGCGCGCACACCGAGTCACCCCGCTCGGCCCCGATCGCACCCGCTACGAATCCCACTTCGAACTCGGCGGCTGGCTGTACCCCGTGGTAGTGGCCGCCCTAGGCAAAAACCTCCAGCGCGGATTCGCGGGCATGACCGAAGGCATCCAAACCCAAGCCGAATCCCTCCGCGCCCACTGACCGCTCACCTCCCAAACAACGGTGCGCTGCTGCCGCACACTTCCGAGCACGACGCACAACGACACGCCGCACGACACGCCGCGTCCCGCATACGAACTTATGCGGGAACGCGTGCGTCGGTTCAGCCGGAGGCGCGGCTCGAAGTCGGCACTGAACCGCGCGGCGTGGCCGGGCCATGCTCAGACGAATTCGGTTGGGAGGGATGGACTAGTGAGCACCGTGGTGGTGGATCGGGGGTCATGCGCGGCGTCACCACAGGCGATGTGCCACGGACGCGCGTGAGATGTGCGGAGGTTCGGGGTCGGTTGGGTGAAGTGTGGTCGGGTGCTGTTCGGGGTATGGGGGGAATGTGGATTCGGGCTGGGTGGTTGTGTGGACGGTCCGGTGATACGGATCGGACCGCAACAGAATGGGATTCGTCTTGCGTAGAGTTCGCGCCCTGGTAATGATGCTGCTGTTGGTGTTGCCCGCCGCCGTTGTCACCGCGAGCGCGACGCCACCGGAACACTGCGTTTGGACGACGGTCTGGGCGACCTCGGCGCACCGGCCGAGCAAGGCATTCGTGGCCAATTGGGCCGAGACCGGATTCGCCAATCAGACTGTGCGCCAAGTGGTCCGGGTCAGTGACGGCGGTCCCGCCACGCGGGTCCGGCTGACCAACCGGTACGGGACGACTCCGCTCGCGGTCGCGGGCGCGACCATTGCCCGCAGCGCGGCCGATGGCGCGATCCGTCCGGAAACGGTGCAGCATCTGACGGTCGGCCTGGCACCGTCGTTCCACATCGCACCGGGAGCCGATCTCGCGACCGATCCGGTCGCCCTGCCGCTGGCGCCGCTCGAGTCGGTGACCATCACGCTGTACCTGGCCGAACCGACCGGCCCGGCCACCCAGCATGCCCAGTCCTTCGCCACCAGCTACCGGGCCGCTGGCGACCACCGCGCCGACGCGACCGCCGCGGCGTTCACCGAGACCAGCCAATCCTGGTACTACCTGGACGCGGTCGAGGTCGCCGATGTCGCGCCGCCGCGCTCCGCCGTCGTGGCCTTCGGTGATTCGATCACCGACGGTGTCGGCTCCACCGGTAACGCCGACAACCGCTACCCGGACGAACTCGCCGAACGCCTCGCCGCCGCGGGCACCCCGCGTGCCGTGCTGAACGAGGGCATCGGCGGCAACCGCGTCACCGTCGACTCCACTTGGCTCGGTGACAGCGCCCTGACCCGGTTCCGCCACGACGTGCTCGACCACCCCGGCGTAGGCACCGTGATCATCCTGGAGGGCACCAATGACATCGGCCTCAGCTCGGGACTGGCCGCGCTGGACACCGTCGTCGACGTCTCCGCCGAACAGCTCATCACCACCTACCGCGACCTGATCCGCCAGGCCCGCGCCGCCGGACTCCGCGTGCTCGGCGCGACCATCCTGCCCTTCGGCGATTCCCCCTATTTCAACGCCGCCGCCGAAACCAAACGGCTCGCGGTCAACGAATGGATCCGTAGCGCAGGCGAATACGACGCCATCGTCGACCTCGACGCCGCCCTCGCCGACCCGGCCAACCCGCACCGCCTGGCCCCCGCCTACGACAGCGGCGACCATCTCCACCCCAATGACGCCGGGTACCGAACCATGGCCGCCACCATCAACCCCGCCGACATCCGCTGAGCCGACCGCGACCACCAGGTCAGGGCGCGAGGTGGTCCAGCGCGGCTTCGAGGGTGGCGTCGGCATAGGAATCGGTCAGCCCGGGAAGGCCGAGGGACCACCGGGTTTGGATCGGCCCGAGGAGTAGATCGATGGCGAAGTCCGAATCGATATCGGAGCGCAGTTGTCCGGCTCGGACGGCAGCAGCGAGGCGTTCGGCGATGGCGGCACGCTGTGGCAGCAGGAGTCGCTCGCGGTAGGCGGTGGCGAGTTCGCGATCCTGTTGGATCTCGATGTACATCGCGCGCAGGAAGGCCTCGAAGCTCGGATCGGTGAGCTCGGCGATCGCACCCCGGAGCAGTTCACGCAGGTCCGCGCGGACGTCACCGGTATCGGGAAGGACGAGACCATCCGGGCCCGAATAGAGTTCGAGCATCGCGTCGAAGACGACGGCGCCCTTCGACGGCCACCACCGGTAGATCGTCTGCTTGCCGACTCCGGCACGGGATGCGATGGCCTCGACGCTCAACTTCGGGTAGGGCAGCTCACGGATCAGTTCGGTGGCGGCGCCGAGAATCGCAGCTCGGGCGCGCTCGCTGCGCCTGGCTGTGCTGGGAGTTTCGACCATACGCGACTCTACCAATTACGAGACGAAACGTCTCGTCTTGACAACACGGGTTGCGACTGACATGGTCGTCGAACGAGACGGAGCGTCTCGCGACGAAGGGATCGACAATGACCAGAACCTGGTTCATCACCGGCGCGAACCGCGGGCTGGGACGGGCGTTCACACTCGCCGCCCTCGCCAGCGGCGACCGCGTTGTCGCGACCGCCCGCGACCCACGATCGATGGCCGATATCGACGACGACCGATTGACGGTGCTGCCCTTGGATGTTCGCGACCGCGACCGCGCGATCGCCACGGTGGACGAGGCATTCGCGCTCGCGGGCAGTATCGAGGTGATCGTGAACAACGCCGGATACGGTTTGGTCGGTGCGGTCGAGGAACTGACCGAAGCCGAGATCCGCGCCCAGATGGATACCAATTTCTATGGCGCACTGTGGGTTTCGCAGGCCGCGGTGCCGCATCTGCGCGAACAGGGCTCGGGACATATCGTGCAGATCTCGACCGTCGGCGCGGTCGGCAGTCTGCCGCTGTTCAGCATGTACAACGCGAGTAAATGGGCGCTGGAAGGTTTCGGCGCATCACTCGCGGATGAGCTGCGGCCCTTCGGAATTCACGTCACGCTGGCACAGCTCGGCGGGTTCGACACCGATTGGGCGAAGTCGAGCATGAAGTTCGCGACGGCGCTCCCCGCGTACAAAGAACTGCGTACCGGCATCCTTGGCATGCCGGACTACCCGGATCCGACCGCCACACCGCCGGTGACCGATGCGGCCGCCCACGCCGAGCCCACACCGGACACCGAAACAACGGAATGGGTGGAAGCGGCGCCGGAAGTCGCCGCCGCGGAATTGATCGCGCTGGTGAATATGGCGAACCCACCGGTACGCAAGGTAATCGGACCCGGTGCACACCACATGGTCGCGATGGCATTGGACCAACGCCGCCAGGACTACCTCAGCGATCCGGAATTCGTCTGGCCCGCATAGGGATGTCCGGAGCGCGCATTCCCGTCGGGATCGAGACGGGAATGCGCGCTCAGACCAACACTTCTCAGGCGATCGGCCCGCGCGCGGCCTCGTACGCCGCACCGACCCGATACAGCCGATCATCGGCAAGCGCGGGAGCCATGATCTGCAGACCCACCGGCATCCCGTCGTCCTTGCTCAATCCGGACGGCACCGACATCGCCGGATGCCCCGCCAGATTCGTGGGCAGCGTGCACAGGTCGGAGAGGTACATCGCGAGCGGATCGTCGACCTTCTCACCCAGCTTCCACGGGGTGAACGGGCTGGTCGGGGAGACCAGCACGTCGACCTGCTCGTAGGCCTTGTCGAAGTCGCGGGCGATCAGCGTGCGCACCTTGAGCGCCTGACCGTAGTAGGCGTCGTAGTACCCGGCCGACAGCGCGTAGGTGCCGATCATGATGCGGCGCTTGACTTCCGGGCCGAATCCGGCGGCCCGGGTCGCGGCCATGACCTGCTCGGCGCTGTGGTTGCCGTCGTCGTCGACGCGCAGTCCGTAGCGCATGGCGTCGAAGCGCGCCAGGTTCGAGGACACCTCGCTCGGCAGGATCAGGTAGTAGGAGGCGAGCGCGTATTCGAAGTGCGGACAAGACACTTCGACGACCTCGGCGCCCAAATCCTTCAGCACACCGACCGCCGCGTCGAAGGATGCGATGACGCCCGGCTGGTAGCTGTCGGAGTGCAGTTCCTTCACCACACCGACTTTCACGCCGCGCAGATCGCCGGTGGCGCCCTCGCGTGCGGCGGCGACCACCGGCGGCACCGGCACATTGCGGGAGGTGGAATCGCGCGGGTCGTATCCGGCGACCACCTCGTGCAGCAGGGCGGTATCGAGCACGGTGCGACCGCACGGACCGCCCTGATCCAGCGATGACGCGCACGCGACCAGACCGAACCGCGACACGGTGCCGTAGGTCGGCTTGGTGCCGACGGTCGCGGTCACCGCGGCGGGCTGCCGAATCGAGCCGCCGGTATCGGTGCCGATCGCCAGCGGCGCCTGATGTGAAGCCAGCGCGGCCGCCGAACCACCGCCCGAACCACCCGGAATCCTGGTGGTATCCCACGGATTCCGGGTCGGACCGAATGCCGAGTTCTCGGTGGAGGAGCCCATCGCGAACTCGTCCATGTTCGTCTTGCCGAGGATCGGGATGCCCGCGGCGCGCAACCGGGAGGTCAGCGTCGCGTCGTACGGCGCGACCCAGCCCTCGAGAATCTTCGAGGCGCATGTGGTCGGCATATCCGTGGTCGTGAAAACATCCTTGAGCGCCAACGGAACTCCGGCCAGCGGCGATGCGGGTGCATCGCCCGCGGCGAGCGCTGCGTCCACCGCGGCGGCCGCGGCGAGCGCCTCGTTCCCGGCCACATGCAGGAAGGCGTGGTACTCACCGTCGACGGCGGCGATCCGATCCAGATGCGCCTGGGTGACCTCCACCGAGGTCACCTCGCGGCCGTGGATCTTCGCCGCAAGTTCGGCGGCCGACAGCGCGGTCAAATCAGTCATTCGCCCTCTCCCAGAATCTGCGGAACCAGGAACCGCTGGTCCTCGACCGCCGGGGCACCCGAGAGCGCCTCCTCCGGGGTGAGGCACGGGATGACCTGATCCGGACGCGTCACATTGGTCGCCGGATTCGGCGACGCGGTCGCCGGGACATCGGCGGCGGCGACCTCGGAGATGGTCCGCACGTGACTCAGGATCGAATCCAACTGACCGGCGAACTGATCCAGTTCGGCTTCGGACAGGGCGAGCCTGGACAGCCGGGCGAGGTGTGCGACCTCGTCGCGGGAGATGGCGGGCACCGCGGACCCCTTTCGGCATGGTTGAGCTTGGTGAACGGCCACCGAACAGCCTAGCGACTCCCCACTCCACAACTTTCACAGGAGCCGCGCATGCAACGACACACCCCTCCGGCTAGCGTGACACGCCGCTTCCGCGCGAATTCGCGCTGTGGCATCCGTCACTGGCCGCACTTCGAGTCGATAACCGGGACTTGTGGGTGTAAGTATTGCGTGACCCGGGTATTCGTTTCAGAGCCTCGGCCGCCAAGGAAAGGAACGCGCGTGTCTTACCTGCTCCGCGTGCAACTTCCGGATCGACCGGGAAGCCTCGGTGCGCTCGCGCTCGCACTGGGCTCCGTCGGCGCGGACATCCTCTCCCTCGACGTGGTCGAGCGGGGTGCGGGATTCGCGGTCGACGATCTCGTTGTCGAGGTTCCGCAGGGTGCGCTACCGGACACCCTGATCACCGCCGCCGAATCGATCGGCGATGTGCACGTGGACTCCATCCGCCCGTATTCCGGTGTGCTGGATACCCATCGCGAACTCGAGCTGATCGATCAGGTCGCCAGTGCGCGCGACGATCGGCTGCAGGTGCTCGTCGACGGAGTACCGCGCGTGCTGCGCGTCGGCTGGAGCACCATTATCGATATGGGTCCGCAGGGGGCCTATCGCCTGGTCGGCAGCCAGAGTGCGCCGCAGACGCAGGCGGGTTCGGCGCCGTGGATGCCGTTGGAGAAGCCCGCCGTCCTGGATCCCGAGGGCGATTGGGTGCCGCAGATCTGGCGCGATATGGACACCAAGCTAGCGGCCGCGCCGCTCGGAAATACCGGCAAGGTGTTGCTTCTCGGCAGGCCAGGCGGACCCGACTTCCGCCCGTCCGAGGTGGCACGGCTCGGTTACCTCGCGGGGATCGTGGCGACCGTATTGGGCTGAGAACGCCCGGATTTTCGACCGCCGCGCCGATCCCCGCTCGTTGGATGCAGGTCGGTGCTGTCGGAGATTCAGGCTGCGAGATCCAGCCGTAGCACCGACAGCCACTCGCCATGGTCGGTCTTCCAATCCCGTTCCGGCGCAGGGACGAAACCGAATCGGTCATAGATCCGTCGCGCGTCGACCATGGCGGGCATCGTGGTAAGTACCACGGCGGCAAAGGATTCCGCGCGTGCGGTCTCGATGACGGTGCGCACCAACGCCGTTCCCGCACCGAGCCCGCGCGCCGACTTCGAGACGGCGAGCATCCGGAACTCCAACTCACCCGGCCGGGCGATCTCGGCATACGGCGTTCCGGGCCGAGCCACCGCCAGCGAACCCACCACCCGATCCTCGTGCACCGCGACCAGCACCTGCGCCGCACCGGCGCGATGGGCGATATCGGCGAGTTCGGTGACATACGGGCTACCGGGACGCACATAGCCCTCGCCGACATAGACCTCGACCGTCAGGTCGCCGACGGCGTCGTATTCGTCCGGGTGAGCGTCGCGAATGACGACCTGGGAGTCCTGCACATCCATACCCGCATCCTCCCACCGTCCGAGCTGGCGCAACCGGTCGGTCAGGAGCCGAGCCCCGGACGCGCGCCGGGATGCGAGATCTGCCAGCGTTCCGGCTTGCCGGACGGGTAGACGACCGGGATGAGATCTCCGATGGCAGGCCAGTTGTGCACGTCCCAGACCAAGCGGCCGTACACCACGGTGCCGGGCACCGACGGGCCGGTCAGATTGCCGGTGATGGTCACGTACTGCTCACCGGTCGCGTCGGGCCGCGGGCTCACCCCGGTGACATACAGCGTCCCCGTCTCCGGATTCGACAGCCGGACACCGTTGCGCCCACGCAGGTGGAGCATGACCATCGCCACCAGTGCGCCGACCATGATCACCAGCATCCCGAACTCCACCATGGCACCCATGCTATTGCTCCGGGCAGGCATATTGCGGTGCTGCTTGGCACGGCGGCAACCGATGCCAGCACAAACCGGGAGCCACCGCTGACCCTCATGCTGAACTACAGCCCGGCGAGTTCACTGGTGCCGTGCTCGGTGCGGCGGATCTGCCAGACGGCCGTGCGGGTGCGCTGTGAGCGCCCGTTCGCCCGATCGATCAGCGACCGGTTGTTCGTGGTGAAGATCAGTTGTGCGCCACGGGAATTGGTCTCCGGATTCTGGAACAGCTGGATCAGGCGGTCGGTCTCCTCTACCGGCAGGTGTGCGCCGATATCGTCGATCGCGAGTACCCGGCCGGAGTCCAGTGCGTCGAGCATGGTCGGCAGCAAGCGCAGCATCGAGACGGTGGCCGTGGATTCGTCGGTGATATCGAAGGCGGAGTCGATGCCCGCGTGCACAAGTCCCAGGCCGACACCGCGACGCTCGACCATCCGGGTGTAGAGGGCATCGCGGGCGGCCTTCAGATTGCTCAGCTCGCGCTCGAGCATGACCTCGGTGATGCCGTTCTCCCGCAGCAACTGATCAGCATGCGCGGGCGAGGTCGCACACAACTCCACCTGTTCGGCCGTCCCCGCGATATCGGCGTCGAGTTCGCGCAGATAGTCCGCGTACATCGGGTCCGGCTCGGCGATCAGCAGATCGGTAATGCCGAGCTCGGCGGTGCGCAGCAGCATGAGCAGTCGTACCGCGTGGTCCGGGGCCGCGGACAGATGACTGCCGAGCCGATGCGCGACTGCCGTCGCATCCGCGGCACCGCGCTGTACTTCGAGCATCGCGGAGAACCATCGATATGCGGGCACCAGCGCCTCGGCATACATCTGCCCGGCGAGACTGAGCAGCAAGGCATTCGGCCGCACCAGCGGCAACAATGCGGCAATGCCATAGCGTGCGGCCTCGAACATCGGGCCGATCTTGATTTGTTCGCCATTGCGCTCGAAGACAATTCGTTTGCGCGAACGTGGATGCGTGTAGAGCCACTCGGCTGTCACATCCGCGTTGTCCAGCCGGAACCCATAGGTGTACGGCACACCCTCGGCGAGGAAGCTCGCCACGAATTCCGAAGGGCGATCGGGGAATCCGCGATGCGGTGCGCGCACCGGTCCGGCATAGGGATCCCAGCCGGTCACCGAATTCAGCACCGCATCGCGCATATGCCCCAGCGCATCGATCAGGCTCGTCTTGCCCGCGGCGCTCGCACCGTGCACCGCCGTCACCGGCACCGCGACCGGTCCGCTCCCCCGGCTCAAACGCAAGTCCTGCCGTTCGGCCAGCGATCTGTGATTGGTCACCTGAAAACTGCGCAGCATCCCGCCATCCTGTCGGTTCGCCCGCCGGACCGCGACACCGCACCCGTCTCATGGCCTGGACGGACGGTGCTCGGGCGGCTTCGGCCGGACAAATGCGCACGTCACGCGTTATCATGCAGGCGCCGCGGCTATCCGCTGGCATCTGCCGGAAATGTATTGATGAGGGATTCAACGATGGAACTGACGATTAGTCGTCTAGTGGCCCGCAGCTCCGTCGCGGCCGCGCTCGCACTCGGCCCGCTGGTCGTGCTCGGGCCGCCGCAGGCCGCCGCCGAAGCGCCCTGTCCGGACGGCACCGCCCGGATCTTCTTCCACGACGAGACCAACACCTGCCAGAGTGGGGGCACCTACAGCTTCGATGGCAAGCCCGCGCTCGTGAAGGTGTGCTCGGTGGGCAAGGTCCAGGTCATCGTCGACACCACCATCCAGAAGAGCCGGACCAAGACCAGGAACGCCCACCTCGATCTCAGCAACGGTCAGTGCGGTCGGGTCGAGGTCGGCGGCCAGCTCGACTCCACGGTGAGCATCACCCCCTCCTAGCGTCGGGACCGAACAGCAGCGCGCTGTCGCCGAACTCGTGCCAGAGATATCCGGTGTCGAGTGCGGTGGCATACGCCTGATGGACGGTGGCCTCGCCCGCAACCGCGACGAGTAGATCCAGATGCGACGCACCGGGTGCGTGCCAGCCGGTAATGATGCCGTCGACCACCCGAGCGGGACGTCGCGGTCCGAGGACGAGTTCGGTCCACCCTCGGGCCGGGTGCACGATTCCGTGGTGGTCGGCGGTGGTTTCCAACGCTCGCGTCACCGTGGTGCCGACCGCGATGATGCGTCCGCCCGCCGCCCTGGTGTCGTTCACCAGACGTGCGGTCGCCGCCGGTACCGCGAACCGCTCCTGGCTCGGGGGTTCACCCGCCTCGGGTGAGGAGACCCCGGTGTGCAGGGTGATCGGCGCGATCGCGATGCCCGAGGTCACCAGATCGAGCACCAGCCGTTGCGTGAACGGGCGTGCGGCACTGGGCATTTCGGCGCTGCCGGGGATACGGCCGAAGACGGTCGTGTAGTACGACGGCGACCAGCGTTGTGGCACGTACGAATAGGTGATCGGATAGCCGTGGGTCCGGAGCAGCCAGGTGGGATCGGCACTGAGTTCGGCGATCCAGAGTCGGCGCGCATCCGGTAGCCAGGGTTCACGCAGGGTGGCGACGGCCCCTTCCGGAAGCCGAATCTCGCTGCCCGGGTGAAGATCACGCGGATACGGCGTGCGTTCGCGGGTGCGCACCTCCACCACCCACAGTCCGTCGCAACCGCCGAAGGTGTCCGGTGGCCCGCTCGCCCCGTCGACGGCCGCATTGAGCCAGGTGGACAGATGCAGCGTGACCGGCAGTTCGTCGAGGGTGCCGTCGACCGCCGCGGCCAAGGTCGCCGAATTGTTCACCACCACAAGGTCACCCGCATTCAGCTGCTGCGGCAGTTCGCGAAATATGTTGTGGGTGAGGCGATCCGCGGCCACCAGCATTCGGACCTCGTCGCGGGCCAGTCCACGAGCCTCCGGCGGAGCGGCGGCATTGCGCTCGGGCGGCAGGACATCGGCCCATTCATTCAACGCTGTTGTCATCTGCCGACCCCCGCGGCGAAATCGGCGGCGGTATAACGACCGCTCCTGGGGCGCTGCTCGATCAACCGCAGCAGCGCGGGCACGACGGTCTCGGGCTCGGGACGATCGGAGATATCGTCGCCGGGAAATGCCGCCTGATGCATTTCGGTGCGCATATCGCCGGGATCGAAGGCGTAGATCGACAGCTCCGGATGTTCGGCCGCCAAGATGGCGGTGAGCTGATCCAGGGCCGCCTTGGCGGAGCCATAGCCGCCCCACTCCGGATACGGTTCGACGCCCGCATCGGAGCTGATATTCACCGCGACACCATCGGGATCGAGCAGCGGCAGCGCGAACTGCACAACCGCGAGCGGTGCGATGACATTGGTCCGATACACCAGCTCGAGCTGATCGAGCGGATAGTTCGCCAGTCGCGGCATCGGACTCGGCCCGAGCCTGCTCGCGTTGTTCACGAGCAGATCGAGGTGGCCGAACTCGCCTGCGACCTCGGCCAATTCGGCGCGATGCGCCGGATCGGTGATATCGCCCGGCACCGCGAGAAATGCCGCGCCCAGCTCGGCCGCCACCCGGGCGAGCCGGTCCGCGCGGCGGGCGGTGCCGATCACCCGCCAGCCACGGTCGATGAGCGAACGCGCAAGAGCCAGACCGAATCCCGCCGAAGCACCGGTGATCAGAGCGGTTGAGCGGTGAGTCATAACGAATCTCCTGATAGTTACCTACCAGTCGATCGTCATACCTGAAGTCAGGTTCAGGTCAAGGAGTTCGCCGACGGCATATCTACTCCTCGGCTTCGGCATCCTCCGCGGCCGTCTCCGGCGTGACCGCCGCCGGACCCTGCTCGAGCAGCTTGCGGAATCCGTCCTCATCCAGGATCGGCACACCGAGTTCCTCCGCCTTGGCAGCCTTGGATCCCGGCGAATCACCGATCACCACGAACGCGGTCTTCTTCGAGACCGAACCCGCGGCCTTACCACCACGCACCAGGATCGCCTCCTTGGCGCCGTCGCGGGAGAACCCTTCCAGCGAACCGGTCACCACGATCGATAGCCCCTCGAGCGTGCGCTCGATGGATTCGTCACGTTCATCGGCCATCCGCACGCCCGCGGCGCGCCACTTGTCGACGATCGCGCGATGCCAATCGACGGTGAACCATTCGGCGACCGCGGCGGCAATGGTCGGCCCGACACCGTCGGCGGCAGCGAGTTCCTCGGCCGAGGCATCCTGGATCCGATCGAGACTGCCGAATTCCCTGGCCAGCACCCGCGCCGCGGTCGGACCGACGTGCCGGATGGACAATGCGACCAGTACCCGCCACAGCGGACGATTCTTGGCGGTCTGCAAGTTGTCCAGCAGTCGCTTGCCGTTCGCGGACAGGCCACCGTTCTTATTGGCGAACAGCGTGGTGGTGAGCAGCCGCGCCTCGTCGAGGTCGAACAAATCGCCCTCGTCGGTGATCACGCCCGACTTCAGCAGATCATTGGCGGCCTCGTAGCCGAGCGATTCGATATCGAAGGCACCGCGACCTGCCATATGGAATACCCGCTCGCGCAGCTGCGCCGGGCAGAACTGCTGGTTGGGACAGCGGATATCGGCGTCCCCCTCCTTCTGCGGCGCCAGTTCGGTGCCGCATTCCGGACAGTGCGTCGGCATGACGAATTCGCGCTCGTCGCCGGTGCGTGCGTCGACCACCGGGCCGAGCACCTCGGGAATCACGTCACCGGCCTTGCGAATGGTGACGGTATCGCCGATGAGCACGCCCTTGCGCTTCACCTCGGAGGCATTGTGCAAAGTGGCCATGGCGACCGTGGAGCCAGCGATGGAGACCGGCTCCATAACCGCGAACGGGGTGACCCGGCCGGTGCGCCCGACATTCACCTCGATATTCAGCAGCTTGGTCGTGGCCTCTTCGGGCGGGTACTTGTACGCGATCGCCCAGCGCGGGGCACGCGAGGTCGAGCCGAGCCTGCGCTGCAGCGACATCTCGTCGACCTTGATCACCTGGCCGTCGATTTCGTGCTCGATATCGTGCCGATGCTCGCCCCAATAATTGACGCGCTCGATCACCGCATCGATGCCCTGCACCAGCACGGTGTGCTCGGAGACCGGCAGACCCCATGCGGCGAGCGCGCGGTAGGCCTCGTGCTGTGAGGTCGGGGTATAGCCCTCGATGCGTCCGAAGCCGTGGCAGATCATCCGCAGCCGACGCCGCGCGGTGACCGCCGGATCCTTCTGGCGCAGCGAACCCGCCGCGGTATTGCGCGGATTCGCATACGGCGGTTTGCCCTCGGCCACGATCGCCGCATTGAGGGTCTCGAAATCCTCCAGCCGGAAGTAGACCTCGCCGCGCACCTCGAGCAGCTCCGGGACCGGGAACTCCGCGGTCGCGGTCAGCTCGGTCGGAATGTCGTCGATGGTGCGCGCGTTGAGCGTGACGTCCTCACCGGTGCGTCCGTCGCCGCGGGTCGCGCCGCGCACCAGCCGTCCCTTCTCATAGACCAGGTTCAGCGCGACACCGTCGATCTTCACCTCGCACAGATAGTGCAGATTCGACCCGGTCTCGGCCTCGACCCGGCTCGCCCAGGTGCGCAGCTCGTCGAAGTCGAAGACATTGTCCAGTGACAGCATTCGCTCGAGGTGGTCCACCGCGGTGAAATCCGTCGCGAATCCGCCGCCGACCAGCTGCGTCGGCGAGTCGGGCGTGCGCAGATCTGGATGCGCGTCCTCGAGCGCCTGCAATTGCCGCAGCAGCTTGTCGAACTCACCGTCGGAGATGATGGGCGCGTCCCGCACGTAATACCGGAACTGGTGCTCCCGAACCTCGTCCGCAAGCCGCTGCCACTCCACCCGCTGCTCCGCCGTAGCCGGGTCCGCCGCAATGTCGCTGTCACTCACCCATCGCACATTAGTCGAGCCCACCGACAAGTCATCGCCACATTCCCGCACGTCGCGACGGATATCCGGGCAACGGCACCGTCCGAGCGTCAGGAGAAGTCGAGCGATTCCGGGTCTTCGGCGTAGGCGCGTGCTACTTCGGTGGACAGACGGAGGGCTTGGCGGGCCCATTCGAGTGGGGCACCGGCCAGGCCGCAGGCGGGAGCTACCAGGATCTGGGTGGCCAGCACGGTGCGACGCAGGCCGAGGCGGTCGATGAGGCGGACACCGGGTTCGGCGATATCGCGCCAGGTCGGTTTGTCGGGCGGTGTCGTCGGAACCAGGCCGAGGACCAATTGCTTTCCCGCGTCCAGGGTTTCGCCGATATCGTCGAGTGCGCGGGTGGTGATGGTGGCCATGTCGAAGCCGATGGCGGCGGCCGCGCTCTGGCGGAGGAAGGACACGGCGTGCGCGTCGGCGCAGGTGTGGACCAGGACCGGGACAGCCTGAGCGGTGATGACCGCGTCCAATACCGCCAGTGCCTCCGGTTCGGGAACCGCGCGCACCGTGTCGAGCAGACTGACCCCGCGCAGAGACCCGTCGAGCACATCGGTCAGCGACGGTTCATCCAGTTGCAAAACGACTTCCGCGCCGAGGCGTTTGCGCACCTCGTCCACATGTTGGGCAAGACCTTCGGCGAGGGATTCCGAAATATCGCGCACCGCACCGGAATCGGTGAGCACTCGGTGTCCGACGGGAAGTTCGAGTCCGGCCGCAAGGCTCAGCGGGCCGGTGGCCTGCAGTTTGACCGTGCCCGCCGAACCCGCGCTCGCCCAGGCCTCTTCGAGCGCGTCCAGATCCGACCTCAGCAGATCGCGCGCACGCCGCGAGACCGCACCGGGCCGAGCCGCCAACCGATAACCCCGGGTAGTGGTGTCGAACCGCATATCCACCAGCAGTGCCGATACGCGGCCGATCATGTCCGAACCCACACCGCGCCCCGGCAATTCGACCAGATGCGGCAGACCCGGCAACTCACCGATGATGGTGGCCGCGGCCTCCCGCGGATCCGTCCCGGGCCAGGAACCGACGGCGGTCGCGATGCCGCCCGGAATCCGCACGGGCCCGATGTCGGCGGCACTCACTGCCGTGTGCTCGCGCCCGCGCTACTCACAGAATCCGACGCTTCGCGCAATGTGCCGGTGATGGTGCCGCTGCCGATCACCTGATCTCCCAACGCGTCCGGGCGATACAGCACAACGGCCTGGCCGCGGGCCACACCGGTCAGCGGCTCGCGCAGTCGCACGATCAGCCCGTCACCGACCGCCTCGGCCACGGCCGGTGCGGTACCACCGTGCGCGCGCACCTGCGCCACGCATTCGATCGGGCCTTCGGGCGCCGCGCCGGAAGTCCAGATGGCGCGCTCGGCTTGGACGGTCCAGACCTGCAGGTCCTCGGCCGAGCCGACGCGCACCGTGCCCGAGTCGGGATCGATCTCGGTGACATAGCGCGGCTTACCGTCGGCGGCCGGACCCGGCAGTCCGAGCCCCTTGCGCTGGCCGATCGTGAAACCGTGCACGCCTTCATGATTCGCGAGCACCTGCCCATCGGCATCGACCACCGCACCGGGCCGGATGCCGATCTTCGCGCCGAGGAAGGCCCGGGTATCGCCGGAAGGGATGAAGCAGATGTCATGACTGTCGGGCTTATTCGCCACCGCGAGCCCACGCTCGGCGGCCTCGGCGCGAATCTGCGGCTTCGGGGTGTCGCCCACCGGGAACATGGCCCGCGACAGCTGCTGCGCGGTCAGCACCGCGAGCACATAGGACTGGTCCTTGTCGGCATCGACGGCGCGGCGCAGCACACCGTCCTCGAGCCGCGCGTAATGGCCGGTGACCACGGCATCGAAGCCGAGGGCCACCGCGCGATCGGCGAGGGCGGAGAACTTGATCTTCTCATTGCAGCGCAGGCAGGGGTTCGGCGTTTCACCCGCGGCGTAGGCGGCGACGAAATCGTCGATCACGTCTTCCTTGAAGCGGTCCGCGAAATCCCAGACATAGAAGGGGATTCCGAGCACGTCGGCCGCTCGCCGGGCGTCGCCCGCATCCTCCTTCGAGCAGCACCCGCGTGAACCGGTGCGCAAGGTGCCCGGTGTCGCCGACAGCGCCAGATGTACACCGACAACCTCATGACCAGCGTCGACGGCACGTGCCGCCGCCACGGCCGAATCCACACCACCACTCATCGCGGCGAGTACCCGCATCAGACACCTCCCTTCGCACCGGCCAGACCCGCGGCCATGGCCCTTTCCACAATCTGGGGCAAAACATTCAGCACCGCGTCCACATCGGCGCGAGTCGAGCTGTGCCCCAACGAAAATCGCAATGATCCGCGTGCCTGCCACGGCTGCACGCCCATGGCGATCAGCACATGACTCGGGGTGGCCACACCCGCATTGCAGGCCGACCCGGTAGAGCATTCGATCCCGGCCGCGTCCAGCAGCATCAGCAGCGAATCCCCTTCGCAGCCGGGGAAAGTGAAGTGCACATTGCCCGGCAAGCGTCGCTCACCCTCCGGCCCGCTCAGCACCGCATCCGGAACGGTATCACGGATACCCTTGATCAATTCGTCCCGTAGCGCGGTCAATTCCTTTGTGCGCGAGGGCAACTCGGCTGCGGCGTAGTTCAGTGCGGCGGCGAGGCCAACGGCCGCGGCGGTATCCGAAGTACCGGAACGCAGATCGCGCTCGTGCCCGCCACCGTGCATCAGCGGCACACATGGCACCTGCCTGCCGAGCAGCAGCACGCCGACACCATGCGGGCCGCCGACCTTGTGCCCGGCGAAACTCGCCGCCGAAAGCCCACTCGCCGCGAAATCGATCGGCAGCTGCGCGGCGGCCTGGATCGCGTCACTGTGCATGGGCACACCGAATTCTTGGGCCACCGCGGCCAATTCGACGATCGGTGCAATGGTGCCGACCTCGTTATTGGCCCACATGATGCTCACCAGCGCGACCTCGTCGACATGTTCGGCCAGCGCCGCCCGCAGCACCCGCGGCGACACCACGCCGTCGGGGTCGACCGGCAGCCAGGTCACCTGCGCGCCCTCGTGCTGCTCCAACCATTCGACGGCATCGATGACGGCGTGATGTTCGGTCGAACCCGTGATAATCCTGGTGCGGCGCGGTTCGGCATCGCGACGGGCCCAGTAGATGCCCTTGATCGCCAGATTGTCGCTCTCGGTCCCACCCGAGGTGAAGATCACCTCCGATGGCCTGGCGCCCAGATCGGCGGCGATCGACTCGCGAGCCTCCTCCAGCATCCGCCGGGCCGCACGTCCGGAACCGTGCAGCGACGAGGCATTTCCCGTCATTGCGAGCGCGGCCGTCATCGCCTCGATCGCGGCAGGCACCATCGGAGTGGTCGCCGCATGATCGAGGTAGACCGTCTGGGGCGCCCCATGGACCGAACCCGCAAAAGCCGACTTCATGACCGTCAAAGCCTATCCCACCGTTGACCTGCATATCTTCGGGGTATCCCGCCGCTGTCTACGATTTGTCTACGATTCACCCACCACATGCAAGCCGAGCCGGGCACGACGGTATTCCCTCAACCCCGCGCCAACGCCTCTCCCAGCATCAACGCCTCCGCCTGCTGTCCGTCGACCAGGTGCGTGTAGACGTCCAGGGTGGTGGTGTTGTTCTTGAGACGCATCCGCCGTGTCACATCGCCAAGCTGTAGGCTCCTGCGGCCAGCAGCGAGCCGTACAGGTGCCGCAATGAGTGGAACCCCATCCGCTGGCGCATCTTGCCGTCCGGCCCCCACGGCATCAACCCTATGCTCTCCTGCAGAAGCCCCTGTTTGCCGCGGAGGACGGCGCGTCCACACCGATGCTGATGGCGTTGTCCGGTCATTCCTCCGTGCGGTCGCTGGCCAAAACGCCCGCCCGGCAAGGACGCGCTACTGGCCTGGCAGTCCGAGGTGACCGCCTCCGATCCATGCGCTGATCGCGATGTGCGCCACGTAGACGTTTTGGGCTGCCAGTGCGTTGTGGAGGTTCAGGGTCCAGTTGCGTAGCCCGGCGGCGCCGATGTTGATGTTCGCGAGCGGGGGTATCGGGGTGATCGATCCGCCGCTACCACCATCCGGACGACTGCGTGGTGCATGCGGAGGCGGCGTACCTGCTCGTGTGCGAGGACGACTCCTGAACGATGCCGCCCCTCCTGATCGCCATGCTGTGGGGCGGGTGCGACATGTGTATGTGCCTGGTTCGACGGCGTCGTGTCACGCCTAGTTCCAGGCGACATCGGGATGTCCGGCGCCTGTCCTCGCGATCGCGGACTCGATCGGGGCCCAGCTGTCCAGGCAAGTCATGGTGTGGAACCGGGCGGGTGCGCTCTTTGTCTCCGATTCAAGCGAATACAGTAAGCGACCGTTCTCAACGGCGACTATTCCACCGTCGTGTCCGGGTTCGAAGGCGATGATAAGTATGATCGCGATTCCTTGTTCATCGATGAGGCGCTGAATCGGATTGATCGTAGATGTCGATCAGGGGCAGGCCAGGGTAGATGTCCTGCCAGCGGCAGCGGCGGCAGACGAAGTGCCAGTACACGTAGCCGATCAAGTAGCGGTCTAGGTGCGGGCGTTGCTCGTCAGTGGCGAGATCCAGGATTCGGCGGTAGGCGGCCCGGCCGCTGTCGAGGCTCCGGCGGTAGGCGGCGAGGTAAGGAATGTTCTCCTTTACCGAGCGGCGATAGATCCTGCTGACGAGGAAGTCCTCACCATGCACCGCCTCCTTGTAGAAGGACAGGACGTCATTCATGTCGCTGAGAAACGCCTCACCGGAGCTCAGCGCCGCCGACCAGAATGCCCGATTGCGGTGGGCGCTCAAGCAGGGGTCGATGAATTGAAGTGAGGTGAACCAGAACTGGCCGTAGCCGTTGAAAGTGCGGACGAAGTCACTGTCGATCTCGTCGGACGCTTCCGGCGTGAACTCTGCCTCCATGAGGACGCCGGTAATCGCGTTGTAGAAGAAAGTCTTGTAGACGGCAAGGAATGTCGGATCACAGAACCGCGCGACTTCGGTGAACATGTGCTGGATGTATCCGGTGTACGACGATGATGCGGACTGCCCAGCCAGCATGCCGTCCTGCATGATGGCTTCGGCTTCCACGGGATCGTGGCAGCACACATCGTCGACGTTGAGGGTGAATACCCAGAGGCGGTCGAGGGCAAGGGCGAGCGCGTCGTCGGCGACGGGCACCAACAGTGCGCGCATCATCGTGAGGTCCCTGGTGGTGGCAGCGGGAACGGTGACGCCAAAGGCCTCGAACTCGGTGGTGAGCATGTTGACGTTGGCGCGGACCTGCGCGAGGTTGATGGGCGGGTCGAAGTCCGCAGTGCGGGCGATCATTTCGTCGACCAGGCCGGAGGCCAGGACGCTGGCGACCATCGCGCGGTGGCCGGCGTCGGGGACGGCGGCAAGGGCGCGGCGCCCGGAGAAGTGAAGGACGTCAAGGCCGGGCGGTCGAAGGTGCCTGATCGGAGGGCGGCCTGTCGACGGGAGGCGTACCGCGCGGCCCCGTGGCTTGGGCCGGGACCGGTCCGGGGTTCGATTCGCGGTGTGCACGCTCGGGGATGCTGATCCCGTGAACACTGCTTCCTTGAACAGGGTCTCGGCATCCTTGCCGGTGAGTGCCTTCGCCGCCGCGACCCCCGAGGCGCAGCCGGATTCGTGGAAGCCGTCGCCATGGTAAGAGCCCGCGAAGGCGAGGACGTGATCGGACAGCGCGGGCAGGCGGCGTTGGGCCGCGGCGGACCGCAGGGTCATGGTCGGGTGGCGGAAGACCTCACGGGCCAGCACACTGGCCGGATTCACCGGAGTGAAGGGGTCGTAGGTCACCCAGTACGTCGTGGACGATGTCTCACCGCGCATTCGATTCATGTTTGCGTGGGCAGTGAGCGGCGGCAGATGTGGGTTAGTACAGGACAGTTGGATCGCGACACCGGCGCTGCCCGATCCGGTGGGCAGCATGCTCTCGTCCGTGTGCAGCACCGCCTCGAGCGGCGTGTAGTCGAACGCGTTGAGTACGGACCGTTGCTCGGCGGTGGGTTCGGTGAGCAAGGCGAGCGCCTGCGGGGCGTGCAAGGCCACCACGGCCTTGTCGAAGTGGTGGATGTTCCCGGCGGCGTCCCGGATGGCGATTCCGTCGCCGGTACGGCTGACCGCGCGTACCGGTGTCGAGGTTTTGATCGAGGTCACGGTAGCGGCGATGCGCTCGATGTAGGCCGCACTACCTTCGGACAGCACGTACCAGGATCGGAATGCCTCGGCACCGCCGAGGAGCCCGTAGCGGTCCAGCACGTTGGTCAGATACCCGATGGGGGTGTACCTGAGGTCCGTCAGGAGCCATACCCGCAACCGGGGGTAGACGAAGTGCTCGGCGAAGTAGGTGGAAAACTCTTCCTTGAGCAGAAACTGCTCGAGGGTGGTGTCCGGCTCGGCGTGAATGGCCTCTCGCAGGTGCGACACGAATCGCTTGGAGTCCTCGACGCATCGGTGCCAGACGTGTTCGCTGACGCCAGGTGGGCGGCACGGGAGGCTGGCCAGCTCCATGGGATCGTCGCTGCGGTGGGCGAATCCACAGTCGGAGCACGACACCTCCGTGGACACGTCCACTGGCTTAGTCGCCACTCCGAGGTCCTTCACTAGCCGGGTGAAGTTCGGGTAGTGGATGGTGCTGGCAATCGCGAACGCCATCTCCGCAGGCCAGCTGGGTTCGGGATGCCGGGTGTCGACGTGACCGCCCAGGCGGGAGTCTGCCTCGAACACGGTGACCTCGAACTTGTTGCGCAGCAAGTAGGCCGCAGTCATACCGGACACACCGGAGCCGATGACCGCAACACTCGGAGCCATCTGTATTCCTTCCATATCGTCGAGCGCGATGGGGGTCGCGCGTGAGCGGATATCGGCCCGATCAACGAAACCCACGCCGAACTACAGAGCAGAGGTAGTCACCGTCGCGCGCCTGCTAACAGCTTGTCGTGCGGTGGCGGTGCCGAAACCGTTGGGGCGCACGGGGATCGCCCCAGTGATGTCGGTGATATCCAGTGCCGTCGTGTTGGGCCCAGTCGTGTTGGGCACAGTGCTGAGCCGTTGCGCGATGGACATTAGTTCCGCTGCGGCTTTCGGCTCCGGATTCGCCGCGCGTAGACACTTCAGGGCCGCATCGAGTTGGCGCTGCGCTTCCGCACGTGCCCAGGAGTGTCCCCCAGCCTGCTCGATGAGCTCGGCGCAGGTCCGCAGATCGGCATCGTCCAGCGGATCGGCGCGATGGTACAGCTGGGCCAACTGCCTGGCGGCGCTGTTGCCAGTGACCAGGGCGGCCACCACTGGCAGTGACTTCTTGCGGGTACGTAGGTCGGACAGTACGGGCTTGCCGGTGGTGGCCGGATCGCCCCAGATGCCAAGGAGATCGTCGACGAGTTGGAACGCGAGGCCGAGGTGTTCGCCGAACTGGTGTAGCTGCCGGACTCGTTGCGGCGTGGCTCCGGCCGCAATCGCGCCGAGCTCGCACGCGGCGGCGAACAATGAGCTGGTCTTGTCGCCTGCCATCTTGATGCACTCGTCGAGCCGCACGTCAGACCGGCCTTCGAACGCCATGTCGGCGACTTGGCCGTCAACGACCCGCAGCAGTGCCGCATTGAGTCGAGGCACCCCCTCGGTGGCCAGTGGCGGCCTGTCGGCGATGAGAGCCTCAGTAGCCAGCGTTACCAGGGCGTCACCGGCGAGGATGGCTGCGGGTATGCCGTAGACCGTCCACGCGGTGGGGCGGTGGCGCCGGGTGCGGTCGGAGTCTATGACGTCGTCATGCAGCAATGAGGAGTTGTGCGCCAGCTCGACCGCGATGGCCGCGTTGGTCGCGCATTCGGCGGTGCCGCCGACGGCCCGCGCCGCGAGCATCGCCAAAGTGGGCCGCACCGCCTTGCCCGCACCCTCTGCCTGGGGACGGCCTTGCTCGTCCCACCAGCCGAAGTGGTAGCCGATGACCTGGCGCGTCGCTGGGTTCATCTGGTCCACCGCTGCCTGTAGGCCGGGGGTGATCAGCTCACGGACGCGCGCGAAGGGGTCGGCGGCTGTCTTAGCTGCGGCGACCATTTGTGCTCCCGAGCTGAACGTTCTCCAGCACGCCCAGGGCGTCCGGCACCAGCACGGCCAGCGAGTAGTAGCAGGTGATCAGGTAGTTGACGACCGCCGTGTAGTCGATGCTCATGAACCGCACGCTCAGGCCGGGCTCGTACTCGTCGACCAGGCCGGTCTTGCGCAGACCGATGACGCCCTGGTCTGCTTCGCCGGTTCGCATCACCATGATCGAGGTAGTGCGCCGATCGCTGATCGGGATTTTCCAGCAGGGATAGATGGGTACTCCGCGCCACGCGGACAGCCGACCGCCGGGGACGTGGATGGTTTCGGGGGAAATTCCCTCCCGGGTGCACTCGTCGCGGAACGCGGCGATAGCCTCTGGGTGCGCCACGATGAATCCGGGGTTTTTCCACACGGTGTTGAGCAACTGATCCATGTCGTGCGGCGTGGGCGGGCCGCTTCGGGTGTAGATCCGCTGGCTGAAGTCCGCGTTGTGCAGCAGGCCGAATTCCTTGTTGTTGACCAGTTCGTATTCTTGACGCTCACGCACCGCTTCGATGGTAAGTCGCAGTTGCTGCTCGAGCTGGTCGATCGGTTCGTTGTAGAGGTCGGATACGCGGGTATGCACCCGAAGAATGGTCTGAGCGATGTTCAGTTCGTATTCGCGGGGTTGGAGTTCATAGTCGACGAAAGTGCCGGCGATGGGCACCTCTCCACGATGACCGGACATGACCGCCACGTCGGCCTCACCGTGGGGGTTCTGTGATTTGCCGGTAGTTGCTCGATAACGGTCCAGCTGGCCGCGCAACGTTTCGGACTGCTCGAGCAGTTCAGCGAAGGCCGACTTCGGCAGCGCCATGACGGTACAGGCCGTAGCGGCCTTGACCGAGTAATTCCAGGTGTCGTCGGGGCCGACCAGTGCCTCGGCACCGAAATAGTCGCCGTCGGCGATGATTTCCAGGATCGACTCCTCCCCGAACTCGCCCGAACTGAGTTTGGTGAGCCGTCCGTGTACGAGCAGATAGAGTTGGTCGGCTCGGGCCTCGGCCGTTACCAACACCTCTCCCGGTTCGTATTCGTGTTGCGTGAATCTGTCGGCCAAAGCCTGCAATACGTCGGTGTCGTCGTAGTTCCGCAGCCACGGGAGTTCGGTCAGCTCGGCCGGAATGACCTGAACCTCGTTGCCGGTGGCGAGGAAGTTCAGCCGCCCGTCGCCCAGCGTGTAGTTCAGCCGCCGGTTGACCCGGTACGCACCACCCCTGGCCTCCACCCAGGGCAACAGATCGAGCAGCCAGCGCGGGGTGATCCCCTGCATCTGCGGTACGGACTTGGTTGTCGACGACAGCTTGCGCGCGGCCGCTGTGCTCAGACTGAGCTGCCCGGCGCCATTGTCCCCGTTGAACTCTGGCACGAATCAACCACCATTCACAATAGACGGATATAGACAGGGCAGACGGTGTCACAATGACGTGATCTCAGCAAGATCGCCGGTGTGTTGCAGGCGATTCGAGCCGATCCCATTCGGTGTCGGTGAACCGCCCTGGGTTTGGTAGCAATGCCGTTAACTTTGGAGGTTTGCTCAGGTCAACGCCGTTGACTGGTGCTGATTCGGTCGGCATGTGAGATCGGCTGTGCAGCAGTTGGTTTCGGACTATGGTGCCGGTTCGCGGCGGAGTTGGAGGCGGCCGGTCGGCTGACTGATCGGATCGGTCTGGGTGTGCTGACGAGGGTTGTGGGTCCGGATCTGGTCGATGAGGTGCTGGTGGCGACCGGGCGGACCGAGAGGCGGCGGCGACTGTTGCCTAGCGATCTGGTCAGCCGGTCGTTCACGCGATCGCGGCCAAATCAGTTGTGGGTCACCGACATTACCGAGCATCACACCCCGGGAAGGCAAGGTGTACTGCGCGGTCGTGCTCGACATGTTCTCCCGCCGGGTCGTCGGCTGGTCGATCGACTCGACCCAGACCGCCGCGCTGGTGACCAACGCGCTGGGAATGGCCATCGCCAACCGTTCACCGCGGGCCGGGACGATCATTCATTCTGACCACGGGGTGCAATTCACGCCCTGGGCCTTCACCGACAGGGCCCGCCAGTCGGGGCTGGTCCCGTCGATGGGCTCGATCGGCGACTGCTACGACAACGCAGTCATCGAATCCTTTTGGGGCAGAATGCAAACCGAGCTACCGCCCCTATCGCCCTTGGCCAGGAATCTGGTTCTTCGTTCCAATGCGCCTCGAACTTCGGGTTGGTGAACAGCTCCGAAGCGACCCGAGGCGGCCCGCCCCGTTCAGGCGCCGCATTCAGCAACCATCGACCGTGCCCCGGGCCCTGGTGATCAGAACAGCGAGATTAGGCGGCCGGGGACGAGCTGAGCGTTTGATGTGACCGCCGAGCGACCACCCAACGTAACCGACGACGCTCCGGCCGGCATCATCGACTGCTGTGTTGCGCACCCGCGAATAGCGGTGTTCGGGTCGGAACCACGAGTACGACCTCCGGCGCGGATCTGCTCGTCAGCGGACCGGACGAGATCCGAAAGTTCGGACTGGACCGGGCCGACCCGCACGCCACCACCCTGACACCGACGCTGTTGAGCACAATTCCCGCACCGACGCGGCCCGCATCGCTGGGCGGGCGTTAGGGCAACGACCAGAGCTCGGTCGTCACCACGTAGAAGATGACAACCCACGTCAGCATGACGGCGATGACAATGGCAATGCCCCGCAGGTTCGTCTTCGACGCCGGTACATCCGCGGGCGGGCGCAGCCACCGCCGCAGCAACCGGTTCACGTAGTACGGCATCGTGACGTAGCTCATCGCGAAACTGGACAGCAGGTTGCCGATCAACAATCCCAGCCACAGCGGCATCCGCAACGGCGAAAGGGCGAGGGTGAGCAGCACGACGGTCGGGTAGAGGCCAACCCATACCGCGATCGCGGTCTTGGTATCCGACGGCGTCTCGTTGCCGTTCTCGTCGAAGGCGAACCAACTGCCGAACGAGTTGTCGATGGTGCGCAACTCGAAGTCGCTGAACTTCTCGCCCTCGGCGAGGAGCTCCTGACGCCGCTTGGAGGTGAGCCAGGTGGCCAGATTCGCGGCGGTGTCGAAACGATAGAGCGCGGTCCACTCGTCCTGCACACCCTCGATGGGGCGGAAGAGCTCGGTGCCGCGGAAGCCTTCGAATTTCGCCTCCTCCCGGCTCAGATCCGCTTGCCACGCAAGGAAATCCGCGACACTATCGGGAGCCACCCGATGGGTGACGACGACCGTCACGAGCGGATCCACGGGTCGCGTGCCGCCGCTGATGACCTGCTGGGTGGCGGGGCCGTCGAAGTACTGCTGCCCGCTGTCCAGGAATTCCTGACGGGTAGCGCTGTTTATCCAGTCCTGTAGATGACCGACCGAGTCGAATCGGTAGACCACGATCCATTCGGGCTGCACCTCGGTGGGGGCGGCGATCTCGGCGCCGACGAATCCCGGATAGCCCGACGCCGCGGCGTTCAGTTCCTGCTGCCAGGACTTGAAGGCTTTCTCGAAACCCGGGCGCACCTTTTGGCCGATGATGACCGTCGCCGAGCTATCGGTGAGTTTCCCGGCTTCCATCGCAATCTCCTCACGGGTTTCGAGCCGGAACCGGTGTGAGTCGCCGATAGATGCGCTCTGGTGTGAGCGGCAGCGCGCGGAATCTGATGCCCGTCGCGTCCTCGAGCGCATTGGCCAGCGCGGGCGCGACCGGGTTGATGCAGCACTCCGCAATGCCTTTCGAGTGCATCGCACCGACGGAATCCGCGGAGTCCACCGTCAGTACTTCGGTGCGGGGAATATCGGCGTAGGTCGGGATGCGGTAGTTGCGCAGGTTCGGGTTGACCATCGCGCCGTTCGAGTCCACGTGGAAGTTCTCGGTCAGCACGAAGCCGATGCCCTGTGCGACGCCGCCCTCGATCTGGCCACGCACCTGCGCCGGGTTGATGAGGACTCCGGCGTCGGTGGCGTGCACGCTGTAGAGGATGCGGATCTCGCCAGTCATCCGGTGCACCGCGATCCGAAAGCCGTGGGTGTTGAAGATGACACTGCGCGGCGAACCGAAAGCCTTACGCGCCTCGGTCAATCGGATGCCGCGGCGGTGCGCCACCTCGATCAGTTCCGACAGCGATACGTGGCTGTCAGCACAGACCACACCGTTGTCGTCCATCGCGCACGAAGCGATATCGACCCGCGCATATTCGGCCGCCAAGAACAGAATGCGATCGCGCAGCGCCTCTGCTGCTCGCAGCACCGCGTTCCCGGCGACGAAGAGACCCGCGCTGGCGAACGCGCCGGTGTCGAAACCCGTTCGGTCGGTGTCGGATTGGATAAGTCGCACCCGTGACGGTGTCGTGCCGAGCCGGTCGGCGGCGATCTGCACGTGGGCGGTCGAGGTGCCCTCGCCGAATTCGACGGTGCCGACGGCGAGTTCGTAGATGCCGTCGTCACCGAGGGTCAGCCAGGCCTCGGAGAAGTGATCGGTCGGTGGCGCGGTTTCGTGCAGCGAGCTGGCGGTGCCGGTGCCGACGAGCCACTCGTCGCCAGCTGGTGGCTCGGTGGTGTTGCGCCGTAGCGCGTCATCGACGAGATCGATGCATTGGACCAGGCCGTCCTCGCCGAATGTGACGTCGTCCGGGCCGTCGTCGAATGCGACTAGAGCATCACCGGGACGCACGATATTGCGTCGCCGCAGCTCGAGCGGATCCATATCGAGCGCGACCGCCAGCTCGTGCATGGCCGACTCCATCGCGAATGCGGGCTGGGTCATGCCGTAGCCGCGCAGCGCGCCGCTTGGCACGCTGTTCGTATAGACCGAATACGCGTCGAACTTCTTGTTGGGACAGCGGTAGGTCGCGACGGCCGTCCCACCGGCGAACAGCGTCTCGCCACCATGGTTGCCGTAGGCGCCGGTATTCGACACATTGCGGACCTGGATCGCGGTGAGCGTGCCGTCGGCCCGTGCGCCGAGCTTCACCGTCAGCGTCATCGGATGCCGCGGTGAGGCCGTCGTGAACTCCTCCGCACGCGTGAACTCCAAACAGACCGGCCGCCCGGTGTCCAATGTGGCCAGAGCGACCAAATCCTCGGTGATGACCTCCTGCTTACCGCCGAACGCGCCGCCGACCCGCTTGCAGAACACGCGCACCTGATCGGGACGCAGATCGAAGAGATAGCCGAGCTTGTTCTTGGCGATCGAGGGCGACTGCGAACTGGTGCGCACGTGCAGGCGACCGTCCTCGAGCCACGCGATCGATCCGTGCGTCTCGAGATGCGCATGCTGGACCCGCGGCGAGAAATACGTGCCCTCGTGGATCACATCGGCCTCGGCGAAGCCCGCCTCGACATCACCGACCTGACCGTGGATCTCGAGCAGGATGTTGTGTTCGGGATCGCGCACGAACGGGTCGTGTGAACCGTGCAACTGGGGAGCGCCGTCGGCCATCGCCGCTTCCGGATCGAAGACCGCGGGCAACACCTCGTACTCGACGACCGCCTTCCGGCAGCCCTCCTCCGCGGCACCGACAGTGTCGGCCAGCACCGCGACCACGCGTTGACCGACGAAGCGCACCACGTCGTCGAGGATGTAGGTATCGCTCGGATCGACGAGGTGATCGGTATGGATCGCGGTCGTGAAGCGCTTGCGCGGCACGTCTTCCCAGGTGTAGACGCGATGCACACCGGGAACCGCGAGCGCCGCGGACTTATCGATCGACACGATGCGGGCATGGGCGTGCGGTGAGTGCAGCACCTTCAGGTGCAACATGCCGTCGATCGCGGTGTCCATGGTGAATTCGGCGCGACCGGTCACCACCTCGGCGCCCGACGGAGTACCGACGCTCGTGCCGACGACTCGGCCCGGATGGGCCTCCTCGATCCCGGCGACACCGTGCACCGCGTCTTCGATCGCCCGGTAGCCGGTGCAGCGGCAGAGGTTGCCCTTCAGCGCGCGCGAGAGGTCTCGCCGCTGGGCGTCGGTGAGCGCCACCGCGGTCATGATCATGCCCGCGGTGCAGAAGCCACATTGGAAGCCGGGAGCGTCACGGAACTGCCGCTGCATCGGGTGCATATCCTCGGGCGAACCGAGGCCCTCGATGGTGGTGACCGCATGCCCCTCGGCACGGAATGCGGGCGTGATGCAGCTGTGCACGGGATCGCCGTCCAGCCATACTGTGCAGGCGCCGCAATCGCCCGCGTCACAACCCTTCTTGACTCCGTGACAGCCAAGCGAGCGCAGGAAGGTGCGCAGGCATTGTCCAGGATTCGGCTCGGCGTCGAAGCTCTTTCCGTTCACGGTGTAGGTCACGGCCGACCGCCTTCGGTGAGCTCGACGCGGATCTCCTCGGCGAAGTACCCGGCCAGGTGTCGACGATGGTCGGGCGTGCCGTTCGGATCGCTGAACCACAGGTCTTCGGGGATGGCGTCGATGCGCTCACGCAGCGTGTCGGCATCGGGCATGCTGTCGAATGCCAAGCGGACCGGGCGGGTGGTGCCCGCGGTGATGGTCAGCAGCAGGTCCGCGGTTCCCGGCGACTGGGTAGCGATCAGGAACACTGTCGAGCGGCCCAGGCGCGTCAGGGTGAAGCGCCGGTGCGTGCACCGTTTGCGAAGTGCGGCGACCGGGATATCGATGCGGCGCAGGATCTCGCCGGGGCCCAGGATATTGCGGTGATCGCCGATGACGAAGTCGGCTGCGTCGATGGTGCGTTCGGATCCGTCGGCGGCCCACACGGTGTAGGCGGCTTCCAGCGCGACCGTCAGCGTGATCATCGGCCCCGCGGGCAGCGACATGCAGATATTGCCGCCGACCGTCGCCGCATTCCAGACCTTGAACGAGGACAGGAACGCCTCACAGCACGTGCCGAACAGTGTCGCTGCGGGCCAATCACCAGGCGGCGCAAAGGCATTCAGCTCGCGGATGGTGCACGTCGCGCCGATCTCCAGTCCGGCGGCGCTCGGCATCAGACTGTCCCAGCCGAGTGCGGTGATATCGATAAGACGGCGCAGCTGCGGCTGTTCGGTCGAGAACAACCACGTTCCCCCGGCCAGCCACGCGTCGCCGTCGCGCCAGAGCACGCCCGGTCGCTCGGAAGGACGCCGAACGATATCGGTGATCGTATTGAGATCCATAGCGCCGCTCCCTCTGGGAAGGTGCCGCCGATCGCCGCCGAGTTCGCTCACGCGATGAATCCGCCTTTGTTTGCGGCATCGCCGATCACGTACTCGCCTTGGAGTCAACGTACCCGACCCGACTACGCCCCGGCCAGCAATCCCACAGCGACCGTGCGCGACGCCGGACCGACTCGTGCGCGAGCTGTCGCCCCTTGCTTCCCGCTCGCGGCCAGCTGCAGGTTTCCCATGCGCCACCGGAGTGTTCGAGGTGGCGGCGACCATTCATCGCGCTCATCCCGCCGCGTTATCCGCAACTCAGCTGCGATGCTCGACCCGGCTTCCCTCGCCCAACATTCCCCCGACCCGCACGTCGGCATCGGCGGACAGCGCGGTTTGGATGCCACCGGATACCCGCCGAACAGCGGGAACAGCAACAGTCGCGAGACTGGCGGCGACCGCGACAAGGGTGAGCAGGACCATTCCCCCGTGTAGCCCTGTGTAGACCACTAGTTGGCCGGTGGCGAGATAGGCGACGGGGGTGAGCAGCGTCGAGCCGAAATCATCGATGGATCTGACGCGGGAAAGCACCGCGAGCGATATTCGCTCCGGTAAAAGCGTGCGCCAGTACACCATTGCCATCGATACTGCGACTCCCGACAACGCGCTGTACGCGCCGATGATCGGCAAACCGAGCCCGCTGACCAGCAGTGCTGGACGCAGCGCCGCAACGGCCAGCAGCGCCGCGCAGACCGCGGCCGGGCGGGCTACGGATACGCGCAGTGCGACCGCGCTTCCGAGTACGGCACCCCCGGCGAACGTCGCCATGATCGTCGCCCAGCCGTCCGGACCGCCGAATTCCAGCTGCGCGACCTGCGGCCCGAGCACGAGTACGGCGGGCACGGCCACCGCGCTGAATATGGTGAAATTCGCGATCGAGGCCCACAGCCAGGTTCGGGACGCCACTTCGTGCCAGCCGGTTCGCAGGGCGATCAGCGGAGGTTCGGGTGTCCTCCGCTCGGTCGCGGCAGGTCGGTGCACCCCGAACAGCACAATCGCGCTGATCAGGAAGGTGACGGCATCGACGGCCACGGCCGCACCGAGTCCGGCCGCCGCGATGAGCACCGCACCCAGTGCTGGACCAGCAATACGAAGCAGGCTGCTGGACATGGCGACCAACGCATTCGCGGCGCGCAATGACTCGACGGGAACCAGTTGCGCGACGATGCCACCCAATGCCGGTGTGAACAGTGCCTGCGCAGCGCCATAGATCGCCTGCAACGCCATGATCTGCCACAGCTGAGCCGCTCCGAATACGAGCAATACGGCCAGTACGGCCTGACTGGCCGCGCGGGTAAGGTCCGCCGCGATCATCAGCTCCCGACGCGGAAACCGGTCCGCGAGCACCCCGCCGAGCAGGAGCAGTCCGGTCAGCGGCAGAAAGCGGGCGGCGAGGACGCCACCGAGCGCCGCGGGTGATCCGCCGATCTGCAACACCACGAAAGTGATCGCGAGCACGGCAGGGGCATCGCCCGCCATCGATACCGTCTGACCGACGAAGAGCAATCGGAAATCGCGCTGCCGCAATATATTACGCGCGCTCATCGAACCACTCGCGGACGATGACGGCCGCTTTGTCCGGCGGAACCATCGACACGCCGTCGCCGCGCGCTCCGCGCCACATCTCGTACACGACACGGGATTCCGGGTCCACCACCGTCTCACCCGCCGCCCGCAGGCTCGCCACATGCCGCTGGATCACCGGCTTGTCCCACATGACCTTGTTCATATGCGGGAACCACAGGCAGGGTTGCGGCGCGGCGAGCAGTGTGGTCGTCGCGGGCGTCGACGCGAGTCCGAGCGCCGCCGTGGCGACCAGGTGCGCGGTGGCCGGAAGCACCACGATGCCGTTCGAGGTCAGCGCGAGTTCGACCGGATTGAGGGTCGGACTGTCGGAGGTGATGACTTCGTCGGCCAACCAGCCGACCACCTCCCGTGGCACGAATCGCTCAGCGCTGCGGGTGAGCAGCACGACGATCTCGCCGGGCTGGGTCTTGCGAAGTTCGGTCAGATAGAGCGGCAGGACCAGGGCTGCGCTGGAGCCTGCGGCGATCACCACGAGCGCGCCATGGCGCATGACTGATCTCCTATGGATGGAAGCGGGGATCGCCCGCACACGCGGGCGATCCCCTCGGGTTCAGCAGGTCGGGCCGTCGTCGACTCCTGTCTCGATCATGGGATTACCTCCTTTCACTTGTGCGAGTCGGGTTTTCAGAACCGGCAGTTGCCGGGGTCCGTTTCGCTGACGCCGGATGGTCGACCGGCGGGCGTGATGAGGACGACATCGAGGGTCAGCGGTTTATCGGTCTCGTTGCGCACGGTGTGCACGTGGTGCGGGTGCTCGACCCAGCCCTGCCCGACGCCGAATGTGGTCGGCGCGCACTGCCGATCATCGGCCTCGTAGCGAGTTGCGGCGCCATCGGCGACATTGACGAGTACGTCACCGGGATGCGAATGCCAGCCGACACTGCCGCCGGGTGCCACGGTGAGCACGGAGAACTGGACATCGACCGGGCCGTCCGGAGTGATATGGATCGGCTCGGTGACAGTCGCCTTGCTGAGCTGCTCGCCGGTCACTCCGATATTCGGTGTGGCCACGGCGGGCCGTATCGCAGCCGTCGACAAGAGGGCGAGACCGGTTGCCGCACCGATGAATCCGACGCACCGACGGATGCTGCTGGACATGGATATCCTCCCCGTGAAGTCGAGTTCGCCGCTCCGCTCCGGCTCCTCCCAACCGATCGGTGCGGTTGCGAACAAGCCTGCGGGTGATGCCTTTCACCGGCATCTCATGTGCGTTTCACGGGGTGTCCGCGCTGCTCACCACACCGAAAACTCTTGCGGTGGAGCGATTTGGCGGCGAAAAGGCGGAGGCCGACCGGGCGATCGCCCGGTCGGCCTCGTGACGGTGCCCTTCGATCAGTCCGTCGACACTGCGACCTGGTGTCCGGAACCCCTGCGCCGGAACGGTCGCAACCGCCGCGACGGCCGTTGCGGCTGCACCTCGGTCGACTCCGGATCCCGCACCCTGGTGGCCGTCGCCTCGATCCAATCCGATGCCTCGATGGCCCCGTGGCGCGACAGATCGGTGCCGCGCACCGCTTGTTCGCACCGGCGAGCCAGATCACGGCGGTCGAGTCCGGGATACTCGATCGGCTCGAGCACCACCTCGGCGACCATGCCGCGCGAACGCAGGACCCGCTTCGCCGAGGTGCCGAAGCTGTCGTCACCGACGAATCCGGGAATGGTCGATTGCGTGCCGTGCGCATCCAGATACCGCAGACGCACCGGCTGCACAGAGGTTCCGGTGTCCACCGCCGCCTGGAAGAGCGCGGGCCGCATGGTGCCGTAGGCGCGGCCACACCAGGTAGTGCCCTCGGGGAACACCGCGACCCGGTCCCCCGCCGCCAGCCGTTCACCGAGCCGCGCCACCACACTCGGCAGTTCACGCAGCCGTTCGCGCTCGATCGGAATTACCCGCATGAGTTTGGCCAGTCCACCGAGCAGCGGCCAATCGACCATATCGGCGCGGGCCACGAAGCCCAATGGCTGCACCGCGGCCAGGACGACCACATCGGTCCAGCCGATATGTCCGGCCACGATCAGCAGCCCGTCACCCGAATCGCCGAAGCGCGCATCGGCCGAATCCCCCGCACCGGCGCGGTTGTCGACAATGCGCAACCGAATCCCGAGACAGCTCAACACAGTCCGCGCGTATCGGCGCCGCAGCTGTTCGCGCCGTCCGCGCGGCGTAACGACATTGACAACGGGAAAGCTGACCAACAGCCCGACCACACCGAATAGTCGGCCGATCACCCGCGCGGTGCCGATCTCGTCGACCGGATCGATACAGCCGGGCCCACATGGGCTAGACGGCATCCAGGCGTGTGCGGTGCGCTCTGCGGGAGGCGCGTCGAACACCATCCGAATCACCGTCCCCCGTCGAGTGCATTGGCCGCGTCTTGTAATCGGTTGAGGTAGCGGGTGTTTATCGTGTCCAGGCCGAGCAGTGCGACGAAATCGGCGACCGCGAAGTCCGGATCGTGCGCGGGTTCACCGCAGATCTCCGCGCCGAGGCGCAGGTATCCGCGCAGCAGCGGGGGCAGCTTCGGGCGCGCGGGCGGTGTCATCTCGTCCAGCGTCAGCCCGTCGACGACCACCGGGCGGTAGGGATGCACCCGCCGCTCGGGATCGGATCCATGACGGCCGAGCAACATATCCCGCACGCCACGCACATTCACACCGGCCGGATCGGCAGGGGTGTCCTGCATGGGCACCGAGACACAGCCCATCACCCACTCGTATCCGGTGAGCTGGATGTAGTGCAGGATGCCCGCCCACATGAGGGTCAGCACCGAGCCGTTGCGGTGGTCGGGCACCACACACGCACGACCCATTTCCACGATCCGGTTGCCCGCCGGATCCAGTTGGGCCAGATCGAATTCGGTGGCCGTGTAGTAACCGCCCGCGGCAGTCACCTTGTCCGGCGGCAGCATTCGGTAGCAGCCGACGAATTCCTCGGTCCGGTCGTCGCGGACCAGCAGATGATCGCAGTGCTCGTCGAAACGGTCCGCGTCGAGACCCGTTCCGTTGTCGGGGATGTGGAAGCCGGGCTCACTGGCGAACACGCCGTAGCGCAGGCGCTGCGCGGCCAGCCGATGCGCCGAATCGGAAGAGACGACCAGCGAATACCGAGACCGTTCCGCCCCGGAGTCCGTCGGTCGAGCCGGGGCTGTCAGCACGGACGAAATAGTCATATCCGTGATGAAGCCAGTCCGAAACTGCGCCGGAGCAACCTCGAAGTGTCGCCTCGATGCCGGTTCGGTGAACGAGGCGATGAGCTCGTCCGCCTCCCCGAGTCTTCAGGCCAGATTCAGGCGCGTGTAACCGTGACGTTGGCGGCTGACGGTAGAGCGGCGGCTGAGTTAGCCCGTACCCGGTGAGTTACCCATGTACACGAGAAATCAGTCGTTACGGTGCCACCCCGAAGATGCAGGACCGCGCCGGATCGCATCGACCCGGCGCGATGTGGGAGTGGATCAGGCCGCGTCGCGCTCGGCTATCCGCACCGGATCCCGAGCCGCGTCCACCTCGGCGAAGCCGGGGCGACCCGTGCCGATGAAGGCGACCAGCCACGAGGCCACGGCGGCGAAGCGGTTGCGGAAGCCGACCAGGTACAGCAGGTGCACCGCGAGCCACATGGTCCACGCGATGATGCCGCGGAAGGTGATGTGCTCGTTGAGTTTCACCACCGCGCTGAACCGGCTGATCACCGCCATGCTGCCCTTGTCCCAGTACTTGAACGGGGTGCCGGGAAGCTTCTTGCGGCGGATGATGTCGGCGGCGTGCCTGCCCTCCTGCATGGCGACCGGCGACTGTCCCGGATAGCCGTTGAGCGAGGTCATATCGCCGATGGCGTAGATATCGGCATGTCCGCCGACGGTCAGGTCCGGATTGATCAAAAGCCTTCCGGCCCGGTCGGTTTCGCAGCCGGTGGCCTCGGCCAGAATCTGCGCGAAGCCGCCCGCCTGCACACCCGCCGACCAGACCACCGTCTCGGCCGCGATCCGGCGCTCATGGCCCTGCTTATCCTTGACGGTCACCTTGCCGTATTCGATATCGGTCACGAAGGTGCCGAGCAGCACCTCGACGCCGCTCTTGGTCAGCGACGCCTTCGCGTATTCCGAGAGTCCGCCACCGAAGGGTGGCAGCACCTCGCCCGCACCCTCGACCAGGGTCACCGAAACCTCTTGATGGTAGTGCCGTTTCGCGAGCTCCTTCAGCTGCCCGGCGACCTCGACACCGGTCGCGCCCGCGCCGACCACGACGAAGCTCAGCAGTCGCTTCCGTGTCTCCGCATCCGCGTTCTCGGCCTCGGTGAACACCCGCTCGATCTGTGCGCGCAGCAGCTTCGCATCGTCGATGGTCTTGAGCGAGAACGTCTTATCGGCGAAATCGTCGCGGCCGAAATACGACTGCGAGGCGCCGGTCGCGGCGATCAGCGAGCCATAGCGGATCTGCGTGCGCGTGCCGTCGTGCTCGTAGGTGAGCACCGCGTTGTCGGCGTCGATGGCGACGACCTTGCCGAGCCGGACGTCGGCCTCCTTGTGCCTGCGCAGTACCGAGGCGATCGGCGGGGCGATCTCGTGCGAGGCCAGCACACCTGTCGCGACCTGGTAGAGCAACGGCTGGAAGAGATGCTCCGGAGTGCTCGAGATGAGAATGTAATTGATACCCGATTTGGCCAACTGCTTAGCGGCGGCAAGCCCCCCGAATCCCGATCCAACGATGACAACATCTGCGTGTTCCATGACAGCCTCCTTCTCTCATTACCAACCGTCATTCGAACCGCAGATATTTCAGGTGTTCAGGCGCATAATAGAGATGACTCTTATCTGGATTGCTCATGAATTGGAGATCACGTGGAGCTTCGCCAGCTCACCTACTTCGTCGCGGTGTGCGAGGAGTTGAGTTTCAGCAGGGCCGCGGCCCGCTGTTACATCTCCCAATCGGCGATCAGCCATCAGATCGCCCGGCTGGAACGTGACCTCGGCGTTGCCTTGTTCGAGCGCTCGACCAGGGCCGTTGTGCCGACCGACGCGACCATGCGGCTACTTCCCCTGGCTAAACAGATGCTCAGTCTGGAGTCGGCCATCCGGGCAACCGTGCGCACCTCGGGTCACCGTATCCGGCTGGCCGCCAATATGTCCTTCGCGACCCGATCCCTGTCCGCGATCGCCGGAGCGCGCGCGGCGCATCCGGACGCCGAGATCGAATTCGTCATCAAACCGTTCCGGCAGCGGATCACCGCGGTGGCCGACGGCGACTGCGATCTCGCACTCATCCGCGGCAGCGTCGACGAGCCCGGACTCGCGGTCGAGAAGCTGTGGATCGAGGACCTCGTCATCGCCACCTCCGCCGCCCATCCGCTGGCCCCGCGCGATCAGGTGACGCTGGCGGATCTGAGCCAGTATCCGCTGCTGCTCCCGCCCGAGCAGGAACAGGTCCTGCTGCACAATGTGATTCGGGCCGCCTTCGCCGATCTGGCCGCGGGCCCCACCTTCGGTCCGCCGATTCCACCGGACCACACCGCGACCATGGAGCTGATCAATCGCCCGGACGCCTGGACCGTGCTCTACGCCGACAGCCCGACCGAGGGGCTGGTCGTGCTGCACCTGGCCGAGCACCGGCTACGGATTCCGGTCTCGGCGGTCTTGCGCAGCGATGCGCGCCGCTCGCCGATTCTCACCACTCTGCTGTCCGGGTTGCACCGTCGCTGAGATGCGCTGCCGCCGAGCACATCTCGTGGCATCGGCATCAGGCGTTCTCGCGGGTGAAGCTCCGTGCGCCGATCAACATCGCGACCGCGGCGACCGCCAGCGTGAGCCCGGTCCCGAGATACACCTCGGACGCGTCGAAGTCACCGCGGAACAGGGCCCTGGCCGCATCGACGGTGTGTGAGAACGGATTCACTGTGCCGATCGTGCGCAACCAACTCGGCCCGACGCTCAACGGCAGCAGAATGCCGGACAGCAGCATCAGCGGCACCGCGAGACTATTGAGCACCGACGCGAGCACGTCCTCGGATTTGGCCCACAGCCCCAGCGCATACGACGCCGCGGCCAAACCCGCTGCCATGACCGCGATCAACAGAACCGACAGCACCACACCGAGCGGATCCGGCCGAACCCCGAAGGCAGCCATGGCAACTCCGACCAGCACCAGTGCCTGCACGACCAGCACGACCATATCTTTGAGCACCCGTCCGGTCAGCAGTGCGCCCCGGCTCGCCGGCGTGACCCGCTGCCGTTCGACCACGCCCGCGCGCAATTCCGCCACAATGCTGAATCCGACATAGATCGCACCGAACAGCCCGGTCTGAATGACCAGTGCGGGCGTGAGCAGCTTCCACGGGTCGGCATCCGCGCCGAGCGCTGGTGCGATGCCCTTGACCAGCGGGCCGAACAGCACCAGATACAGCACCGGCTGCGACAGACCGATCAAGACCCACACCGGATTTCGCAGATTGGCCCGCAGTTGGGACCAGAAGATCAGTCCGGTCTCGCGCATGAATCTCATGAGTGACTCGCCTCCCGCAGCGAACGCCCCGTAATGGTGAGAAAGACATCGTCGAGGCTGGGACGTTTGACAGTGAGCGCGCCTGGCACGAGTCCACGCTCGTCCATGGCACGCAACAGGGGTACGACCGCGGCGTCGCCGCGATCCACGGTGAGGTGCACCAGCGTCGCACCGATCCGGTCCGCACCCGCATCCTCCGAGCGCACCAGTGAGCGCACCTCGAGCACCGACTGGGCGACCTGGAGTGCGAGATCGGCATGGCCGTCATCGATTTCGAAGCTCACCACGTCACCGGAGATGCGGCGCTTGAGTTCGTCGGGCGAGCCCTCGGCGACGATGCCGCCGTGGTCCATGATGAGAAGGCGATCACACAGTGCGTCGGCCTCGTCCAGATAGTGGGTGGTGAGCACGACCGTGGTGCCCCGCTCACGCAGCCGCCGGATGTGCTCCCACAGATTCGCGCGGCTCTGCGGGTCCAGGCCACTGGTCGGCTCGTCGAGGTAGATCAGCGTCGGGCCGTGCACCAGGCCGAGTGCGATATCGACGCGGCGGCGCTGACCGCCGGAGAGCTGGTTGCATTTGCGCCGACCGAGTCCGTCCAGGTCGAGCGCGACGAGCAGTTCTTCGGCATTGTGCACCGCCTGTGCCTTGCTCAGTCCGAAAAGCCTTGCCTGCAAGACCAATTCGTCGATGACCAGGGCATCGTCATTGGTCGATCCGCCCTGGGCGACGTAGCCGATACGCGAACGCACGGTCCGCTGGTCGGCCCGTAGATCAGCGCCGGAGATGACCGCTTCGCCCTCGGTCGGGGCGATCAGGGTGCTGAGCATGCGCAGCGTCGTGGTCTTACCCGCGCCGTTGGGGCCGAGCAGGCCCAGTATCTCACCCTCGTACACATCGAAGTCGACGCCCGTGACCGCTTGCACGGGGCCGCTTTTGGTTGCAAACGTCCGCGCCAGCCCGCGCACCCGGATCACCGAGGTGCGGGTGCGATCGCGAACGGAGTCGATCGTTTCCACCTGAACCACGGTAGGAACAACCGACCAAATAATCAAGCTTTACTATTCAGTCTTGATCAGTCGATGATGGCGCTGCGGCCGTCCAGCCGCGTCGGGAACCGGTCCCATACCTCCAACTGGCCACTTTCGATGCGCTCCAACGTTTTCTGCGACCAGCGCAGATCGGCCCGGATATGTTCGGAGGCCAACCGGATCGCGTCGGCGACGTGATGTGGTTCGGTCTCCGCCGGATCGCCGCTACCGGCCATCACCCGACGCTCCTCGCGATCCAACTGCTCGAGTTCGGCCTCGAATTTCTTGATCCGACTGCGCAATGCGGCGATGACCTCATCCCGGGGCGCCTGCGGCAGCAGCGCGACCGCCGCAGCGTATGGATGCTTCGGCTGCTCGGCATCCCACAGTGCCTCGCGCAGCAGTTGTGCGAAGACCTTCTCGCCCTCGGCGGTCAGCCGATAGGTCGTGCGCTCCGGTCGCGCACCGTCCTGTCCAACACCCTCCACCGCGATGAGCCCGTCGCGCTGCAAGGTATTCAGCGCGCCGTACACCGAGCCCGGCTTCACATTCGCCCAACTGTCCGCCCGCCAGGAAAGCAACTCACGCCGAACGTCATAACCGTGCACCGGCGCCAGCAGCCGCACCACGGCAAGCACCAGCATCCGAGTCGTAGGAACAGCCATATCCGCAGGTTATCCCACCCCCACGCGGCCGCATCGAACACAAGCGGCCCTGCTGTTACCGACCTGGGGCGCTCGAACAGCGGTGCGCTATCGAAACACCCGTGGCCCCGGCCGTTTCCAGCCAGGGCCACGGGGCGGCGTCGGTGCGCGAGCGCTCAGCCCTTGTGCGCCTTCACAGCTTCGGTCAGCTGCGGGGCGACATTGAACAGGTCGCCGACGATGCCGTAGTCCGCGATCTCGAAGATCGGGGCCTCTTCGTCCTTGTTGACCGCGACGATGGTCTTCGAGGTCTGCATACCGGCGCGGTGCTGGATGGCGCCGGAGATGCCGAGGGCGATGTAGAGCTGCGGGGAGACCGTCTTACCGGTCTGACCGACCTGGAACTGGCCCGGGTAGTAGCCCGAGTCGACCGCGGCACGCGAGGCGCCGACGGCGGCGCCGAGCGAATCGGCCAGCGCCTCGACGACCGCGAAGTTGTCGGCGGAACCGACACCGCGACCACCGGAGACGACGATGCTCGCCTCGGTGAGTTCCGGACGGTCGCCACCGACGACCGGCTCGCGCGAGGTCACCTTCACGACGCCCTCTTCCTGCGCGGGCACCTCGACGGTCACCTTCTCACCCGCACCCGCCGAGGCGGTGGCCTCGACGGCGCCCGGACGCACCGAGATCACCGGCACGTCGCCGGTGGCCTTGGCGTCGACGGTGAACGCGCCACCGAAGATGGAGTGCACGACCGAACCATCGGACTTGACGTCGATGACATCGACGAGCAGGCCGGAGCCGATGCGGGCGGCGAGGCGGCCCGACACCTCCTTGCCCTCGGCGGTGGCGGCGACGATCACGGCGGCCGGGGAAACCGACTCGACCAGACCCGCGAGCACGTCGACCTTCGGGGTGACCAGGAAGTTGTCGACATCGTCGGATTCGGCGATGTAGATCTTCGCGGCACCCGCGGCGGCCAGCGCGTCGGCCAGCTTCTCACCTGTACCGGCCGGGCCGGTCACGACGGCGGCGGGCTCACCGAGCGCGCTCGCGGCGGTGAGCAGTTCGGTGCTGACCTTCTTGATCGCACCGTCGGCGTGCTCGACGAGCACAAGTACTTCTGCCATTTGTGTTCTCCTGAGTCCAATTTGCGATGTTCGCTACGCCCTGCGTGGTCACGCTTCGCTACCGCCTCCGGGCGCTGAGCTCACACCGCGGGAGCAGTCTCGGGCGGGATCAGATGATCTTCTGACCGACCAGGTACGCGGCGATCTTGGTGCCGCCGTCGCCCTCGTCCGCGATCTTCTCGCCCGCGGTGCGCGGGGGCTTGGGGGTGGCCGCGGTGACGGCGGTGCCCGCGTTGGCGACACCGACGGTCGACGGGTCGACGCCCAGGTCGGCCAGCGTGAAGGTCTGCACTTCCTTCTTCTTCGCGGCCATGATGCCCTTGAAGGAGGGGAAGCGTGGCTCGTTGATCTTCTCGGTGACACTGACGATGGCCGGGAGGGTGGCCTCCAGCTTGAACACGCCCTCGTCGGTCTCCCGCTCGCCGGTGATCTTGTCGCCGTCGACGGTCAGCTTGCGCAGGTGCGTCAGCTGCGGCAGGCCCAGGTACTCGGCGATGATGGCGGGGACGGCACCGGAACGACCGTCGGTGGCCTCGTTGCCCGCGATGACCAGCTCGACACCCTCGACCTGGCCCAGCGCGCTGGCCAGCACCCAGGCGGTCTGCACGGCGTCGGAGCCGTGGATCGCCGGATCGTTGATGTGGATGGCCTTGTCGGCGCCCATGGACAGCGCCTTGCGGATGGCCTCGGTGGCCCGGTCCGGTCCGGCGGCCAGCACGGTGACCTCGCCGCCCTGGGCCTCCTTGATCAGCAGCGCTTCCTCGACGGCGCGCTCGTTGATCTCGTCGAGAACGGCGTCGGCGGCTTCGCGATCGAGGGTGAAGTCACCGTCGGTCAGCTTGCGCTCGGACCAGGTGTCGGGAACCTGCTTGATGAGTACGACGATGTTCGGCATCGGTCTTCGTCGACCTCCTGTTCTGGTTACACGTGTGTGGTGGTCGCACGAGCTGCGCCGTACGTCCTTGTTAGTAGCTCAGGGCGTGACACTACCCTACGTTAAGTTACTCATGGGTAACTTAGTTGCTTCTCTCTCACAACAGCGATCCTGGCGATAATGTGCGGCCGCCGTACCAGTAACGTCGGAGCGATGAGCGAGGCTGTGATCCCTGCCGCAGTGGGCACCACCCCGGGCATTACTCCCGAGACGGCCGTCGAGCCGTTGCCGCTGACCGGTGAGCGGACCGTACCCGGCATCGCCGAGGAGAACTACTGGTTCCGTCGGCACGAGATCGTCTATGCACGCCTGCTCGAGCGATGCGCCGGAAAGACGGTTCTGGAGGCCGGATCCGGCGAGGGTTACGGCGCGAACATGATCGCCGATGTGGCCACCAAGGTGATCGGTCTGGACTACGACACCAGCGCGGTCGAGCACGTGCGCGCCCGCTACCCGCGCGTGGAGATGATCCAGGGCAATCTCACCGCGCTGCCGCTGGAGGACGAGTCGGTCGATGTCGTGGTGAATTTCCAAGTGATCGAACATCTCTGGGACCAGGGCCAGTTCATCCGGGAATGCCTGCGGGTGCTGCGACCCGGCGGCGAACTGCTGATCAGCACGCCCAACCGGATCACCTTCTCCCCCGGCCGCGACACTCCGCTCAACCCGTTCCACACCCGCGAACTCAATGCCGACGAACTCACCGAACTGCTCGTCGACGCGGGTTTCCGGGTCACGCTCATGACCGGTGTGCACCACGGGCCGACGCTGAAGGCGTTGGACGCCAAGCACGGTGGTTCGTTCATCGATGCGCAGATCGAGCGCGCGCTGGCCGGACAACCGTGGCCCGCCGAGCTGACCGCCGATGTCGCCGCCGTCGCCATCGACGATTTCGCACTGATCACCGAGGACATCGATGCGAGCCTCGACCTGGTCGCCATCGCGGTGAAGCCGTGAATGAAGTTCCCGGCCAGTTCACCCTGGTCCTGCATTCCCATCTGCCCTGGCTGGCCCACCACGGCCGCTGGCCGGTCGGCGAGGAATGGCTATACCAATCCTGGGCCGCCTCCTACCTCCCGGTCGTCGATGCACTGAGAACCCTTGCCGCCGAAGGCCATTCGCATCTGCTCAGCCTGGGCATCACGCCGGTGCTCGCCGCCCAGCTCGACGATCCGCATTGCCTCGCGGGCATGCATCACTGGCTCGGCAATTGGCAGCTGCGCGCCGACGAGGCCGCGATGGCGGGCAATATCGCGCTCGGCAGACATGAGCACCGGTTGGCCGCGGCGGCACTCGCGGAATTCGAACGGCACTGGCGTCACGGCGCGGCGCCGGTGTGGCGGCAGCTCATCGACGCCGAGGCAATCGAACTGCTCGGCGGCCCGCTCGCGCACCCGTTCCAGCCGCTGCTGCATCCGCGACTGCGTGCCTTCCAGCTCAGCGAGGGCTTGGTCGATGCCCGGCAGCGCTGGGGCCATACCCCGACCGGCATCTGGGCGCCCGAATGCGGCTACACCCCCGGCATGGAGACCGGATACGCGGCCGCGGGTGTGACGCATTTCATGGTCGACGGACCCGCCTTGCGCGGCGATACCACCCTCGGCCGCCCGGTCCGGGAATCGGATGTGGTGGCCTTCGGGCGGGATCTGCAAGTGAGCTACCGGGTTTGGTCGCCCAAGTCCGGCTATCCGGGCCAGAGCGCCTACCGTGACTTTCATCACTATGACCATGCGACGGGTCTCAAGCCCGCCCGCGTCACCGGCAAGACGGTCGCCGGTCCGGACAAGGCCCCCTACGACCCGGAACTGGCGGCCGCGGCGGTGGTCCGCGATGTCGAGGATTTCGTGCGAACCGTGCGCGAACGGCTGATCGACGAATCGGCGCGCATCGGACGTCCGGCCCTGGTCGTGGCCGCATTCGATACCGAATTGTTCGGGCACTGGTGGCATGAGGGTCCGCAGTGGCTTGCCCAGGTGTTGCGGGCACTGCCAGCGGCGGGCGTCACCGTCGGCACCCTGGCCGATGCCAGGGCGCGCGGGTTCGTCGGGGAGCCGGTGCCGCTGGCCGATTCGTCCTGGGGTTCGGGTAAGGATTGGCGAGTGTGGGCTGGTGACCAGGTCCAAGACCTGGTCGAACTGAACGACGACATAGTCCGGCTCACCCTCGATACGGTCGACAAAATGCGCGCCGCGGACGGCGGCACCGCACTGCGCGACCCGGTCGCCGATCAGCTGCTGCGCGAGGCCATTCTCACTGTCTCCAGCGACTGGGCATTCATGGTCAGCAAGGACTCCGCGGCGGGCTACGCACGCGACCGCGCGCACCGACACGCCCACGCGGTGCGGGAGATCGCGGCCGCCGTCGGCGCGGGTCAAGTCGCCAAAGCACACCAGTTGGCGGCAGGATGGGGGGCGGCCGACGGGTTCTTCCCGAGTTTGGACGCACGGCGGCTGGCGATCGCGGACCGAGATTCCGCCTGATAAGGACATTCATGAAGATCTTGATGGTGTCGTGGGAGTACCCACCGGTTGTGGTCGGTGGGCTGGGCCGCCATGTGCATCACCTGGCGGTCGAACTGGCCGCGGCCGGTCACGAAGTGGTCGTGCTCGCCCGCCGACCCTCCGGCACCGACTCCGTTACCCACCCCACCCACTCCTTCATCGCCGAGGGCGTGCTGGTGGTCGCGGTCGCGGAGGATCCGCCGTGCTTCGACTTCGGCGAGGACATGCTCGCCTGGACGCTGGCGATGGGCCACGCCATGGTGCGCGCGGGTGTCGCGCTCGGCAAGCCCGGCATCGGCGACGGCTGGGTCCCCGATGTCGTGCACGCGCACGATTGGCTGGTCGCGCATCCGGCGATCGCGCTGGCCGAGTACTACGACGTGCCGCTGGTGTCCACCATCCACGCCACCGAGGCCGGGCGGCACAGCGGTTGGGTCTCGGGGCGGGTCAACAAGCAGGTGCATTCGGTCGAATGGTGGCTTGCCAATGAATCGGATGCGCTGATCACCTGCTCGACCTCCATGCGGGACGAGGTGGAGCGGCTCTACGGGCCCGAGCGGGTGCCGATGACGGTGATCCGCAACGGAATTGATGTGGGCGCGTGGACCTTTCGGCCGCGGGCACCGCGCACCGGTCCGCCGCGGCTGCTCTATGTGGGTCGGCTGGAATACGAGAAGGGCGTGCAGGACGCGATCGCCGCGCTGCCGCGCATCCGCCGCGCCCACCCCGGCACCACACTGACCGTCGCCGGTATCGGCACCCAGTTCGAATGGCTGCGCGAACGCGCCCGGGTGCATCGAGTCGCGCGCGCGGTGACCTTCGCTGGTCAGCTCGATCACGAGGAGCTGCTCGGCTGGTTGCACGGCGCCGACGCGATCGTGTTGCCGAGTCGCTACGAACCCTTCGGCATCGTCGCACTCGAAGCGGCCGCCGCGGGCACCCCGCTGATCACCTCCACCGCAGGCGGTCTCGGCGAGGCCGTCATCGACGGTGTCACCGGCGCCTCCTTCGAACCGGCCGATGTGGACGGCATCGTGGAAGCCGTGCGCGCCACCCTCGACGATCCCGCCGCCGCCCAGGACCGCGCCTACGCCGCGCGCGAACGCCTCACCGCCGACTTCGCCTGGGATGTGGTGGCCGCCGAAACCGCCCTGGTCTACACCTCGGCCAAACGCCGCGTCCGCAACCCCCTCGGCCGCCCCACCATCATCGAACGTCCGCTGCCCGAGCGCGATCCGAAGTAGCGCCTAGCTCTCCATCTTCTTGACGATCTTCTGGATGGTGAGCCAGGTGCGGGTGGTGATTTCCTTGCTGTAGGTCTTCTCCATCCAGGCCATGAAGTTCGGGGTGCGCGGTTCGGTGTTGTCGATGACCGCGAGAACGACGCGGGCGGCCGAGTCGTAGCCGACGATCCGGACGCCGGGCTCGGAGTGTTTACGCAGCTCTTCGGCGACATTCGGCGGGGCCTGTTTGAGGAATGTCGCGGTGAGATAGGTGCCGCGGCCGTGGGTGAGGCCCGGAAACGGATCGGTGTCGAGCAGGCCGCGCAGTTCGTCGTAGGTGCGCACGATGGTGCCGCCCGGGATGCCGAGTTCGCTGTTCAGGGCGTCCTGGATGCGGGCCTCCAACTTCGCGATATCGGTGTCCGCGGTACGGAAGACCACATTGCCGCTGGCCAGTACCGTGGCGACCTTCTCGAATCCGAGCCCCTCGAATACACCGCGCAGCTTCTCCCCCTTCATATTGGGGTTCGTCGGCATGATCCCGCGCAACAGCGCCGCGTACCTGTTCATGCCGTGACCGTACCGACTGCCACCGACGCGCGATGTCCGAAAAGGCGCGAGCCCCGGGTCCAGTCCGGATCCCGGGGCTCGACGCCGCTCATGCCGACTGGGTGGCGCCGTTCTTCTTGCGCTCGATATCTTCCAGCGCGGCAATGTATTTGGCGCGCTCCTCGGCACCGGCCTCCCAGGTCGCCTTGCGATTCTTGACGACCTTGGCGGGCGCGCCGACGGCAATGCTGTAGTCCGGAATCTCGCCCTTCACCACCGCATGCGCGCCGAGCACACAACCGCGGCCGACGCGGGTTTCGCGCAGCACGGTCACCTTGGCGGCGATCCAGGTGTCCGGACCGATGCGGACCGGGCTCTTGACGATGCCCTGATCCTTGATCGGCATGGTGATGTCGTCCATACGGTGGTCGAAGTCGCAGATGTAGCACCAGTCCGCGACCAGAGTGGATTCACCGATCTCGATATCGAGGTAGGTGTTGACCACATTGTCCTTGCCGAAGACGACCTTGTCACCGATGCGCAGCGAACCCTCGTGGCAGCGAATGGCATTGCCGTCGCCGATATGCACCCAGCGGCCGATCTCCATCCGGCCCAGTTCGGGGGTCGCGTGGATTTCGACGCGCTTGCCGAGGAAGACCATGCCACGCAGCACGATATGCGGATTGGCCGCCTTGAATTTGAACAGCCGGTAGTACCGCACCAGATACCAAGGCGTGTACGCCTTGTTCGCGAGCACCCAGCGCAGCGACGCCAGCGTCAGAAATCGCGCTTGCTGCGGATCCCGGCGGCGCGAGCCGCGCCACCGCGAGCGCAACGGTGCGCCCCACATGCTCGTCACGAACTCATCTCCTGTCGTGGTCCTTGACATGGCGACCATCCCGGTCGCGACGGCTAGAGCTTATCCGGTCGGAAAACACGGCCGGGACCCGTACAACGTCGGCCGACCCTCCCGTACAGTGATCGCTGCGCCGCCGACGGCGGCGAACCTCCACGCGGGCAACCCGACTTGGGTGGTGCACGTACCCGGGGGGCGGACACGCTTTCGGTCACGTCCACGACGACAGGAGTGCAGCAGGTGCGAAGCGGCGGCGTACTGGCCAATCCGGCGCGCGGGCTGACCCTGTCCCGACTGGGTGCGGCGGCGGCCATCGGCGCACTGGTGTTGACGGGCTGCGGTACCGACGTCGACGACATCACCGCCGGATCGGGCAAGGGCTGGACCACCGCGCACCACGACGGCCGCAATAGTGGCGTCAGCCCGGTCACCGGCTCGCGCAAGCTATCGCTGAGCTGGTCACGTCCGGTCGGTGGACCGGTCGAGGAACCCTTGACGATCGGCCCGGACGGGCAAATGTTCCTCACCACGTCTGCGCCCAACAACTGCGCCATTCTCTCGCTGCAGATGCCGACCGGCCGCAAGCGCTTCTGCAACGCGCTCGGACCGAATGCGATCTCCGCGCCATCGGTGGTCGACAGCGGCACCAATGTCTACGTCGGCGACGACAGCGGGGTCAGTGCGTTCAACTCGATCGGGCAGCCGCGCTGGCGGACTCCCGTTGCGGGCGTACCAGTTTCGGCGCAGTTCACCGGCGACGGGAAAATCCTGACGGTCACCCAGTCCGGTCAGCTGGATGTGCTGAGCCGCCAGACCGGTGAGCGCGTCGTCAGCACCGCCCAACTGCTCGGCGATCCCGATTTCCTGGAATACCCGGATCTCACCCGACCCGCCTCCGGTCAAGGTCTCGACGACTGCGCGATCGGCGGACCGCAGTGCCCGGTCGCCAATATTTCGCCGATCGAGGTATCCAGCGGCCGCTTCTTCGTCACGCTCTGGAAGCCGGGCAAGCCGATCGCCGCACTGGTCGCATTGCGCTACGCCGACAATAAGATTCAGCAGGAATGGAGCGCGGACCTGCTCACCGACGGCAGCGCGACCAGTCCTGCACTGTCCGCCGACGGCCGCACCGTCTACGTCGGCGACAACTCCAGGCGCCTCATCGCCATCGACGCCGCCGATGGTCGGACCAAATGGGTGCAGCCGCTGGATTGGGCTCCGCGCGGCGGCATTTCGGTCTCCAGCGACGGCCTGATCATCCCGGCCGGTGACGACGGCCACCTGCTCGCCCTGCGAGATAAGGGCGATACCGCCGAAATCGCTTGGGAGCGTAAGGATCTCACCCTGCGCGGCACCCCCGTCCAAACCGCGGGCGACACCGGCTACACCGCCGCCGCCATCGGCGACGGCATCAGCCTGATCACCTTCGACACCAAAACCGGCACCACCGTCGACTCGGACGTCCTCCCCGACGCCAAGGGCACCACCACCGGCACCTCCATCGGCCCCAAGGGCGAGGTAGTCCTGGCCACCCGCATAGGCGAAGTCTTCACCTTCAAACCTGAGCAGTAGTCGGCGCTCGAAAGGGGTCGGGGCGTTGGCGGGTTAGGTGCAGAGGAAGGCGGCGGCGGTGCGGGATAGGCGGGTGAGGATGAGGGTGTAGGGGTGGGTGCCTTGGAGTTTCAGGCGCTTGCGGAGGGTGTCGGGGTCGATGTCCAGGCCGCGGATGCGGATTTCCAAGGCGCCGCAGTTGCGGCGGGTCAGTTCTCGGCGGAGGGTCTTTTCGCGGAATTCGAGGCGGTCCAGGATGCGGAAGCCGCGGACCCCGTGGGGGACGGTATTGCCGGTCAGGTAGGCGATCTGCGGATCCAGTTGCCAGAGGCCGTGTTCGGCGGCATAGTGGCGCACCAGGCCCGCGCGGACGATGGCGCCGTCGGGGTCGATGATCCACTCGCCGAGAGGCTGTTGCGGAATCTCGTCGGGCGCGGCGTCGGTGTAGGCGACGGATTCGCCACGGGAGGTGAGGACTGTCGCGCGGCGAGTGACGCCGGTCTCGGAAAGACCAGGAGACCACAGGCAGGCCTCGCGGACCGCGCCGTCGAGGGAGACGACCTCGATTTCGCCCGCCCAGTTCAGGCGGTCGAAATCCAGTCCGGGAGCGCACTTTACGGCTAGGTCGCGGCCGGGATAGGCGGCCAGCAGATCCGGGAGCGGGGGTTGCAGTTTGGCCGGATCGTGGGTGCGGCGGCCGTCCGCGCGGCGGGCCGGATCGGCGATGACGACAGTGCCGGTGCTGGTGGGTACGAGGGCATCGGCCTTGGTCAGCAGGACATTTCGAGCGGCGGTAAGGTTGTGCGCGGCCATGGATAGGCGCACGTCGTCGAGGTCGCTGCCGAGTACCGACGGGCACGCACGGGCCAGTTCGGCGAGTTCCGCGCCGATCGAGCAGGTCACATCGTGTACGGCGCGTCCGGACAGGCGGGTGGCGCGGTGGCGGGCCACCAGTGTCGGTGTCGCCTGTTGCAACGCGTCATCGGTGAACAGCCACTGGTCGGTATCGACGAGTTTGGCCGTGGCGCGACGGCGCAGGCGCACCGTTTCCACGAGTGCGCCCGAGTGCTCGCCGAATTCTCGACGCACCCGCTCCAGATCGCGCAGGTGCGTCGCGGGAGTCAACTCCAGCCGGTCCACCTCGGCAAGCGCGGCGCTACCCGCAGCGCTGCCGAGGAAGGCGACATCCTCGCGGCCGAAGCGGTAACCCACTACTTGGCGGCGGCGCCCGGCTTCACGCCGGTGATCATGGCGTTGTAGAAGAACTGACGTGGCACCACCCGGCGCATGACGTTCTCGTCCAACCAGCTCAGCCGCAGCCACGCGCGGTACATGGCCATCCGGTAGCCCATGGTGAGCTTCTCATCCGGCACGGCCGCCTCGAAGGTGCGCACCGGCCAACCCCACAGCGCCGCCGCGAACTCCTCGGTGCTCGCCTTGACATCGGTCGCACCGGCGCGACGGGCCATGGCCTCGAGGTCGCTCGGATCGAAGGTGTGCAGGTCGACGACCGCCTCCAGCGCCGCGGCGCGCGAGGACTCGTCCAGTTCGGCCTGCGGACGCCGCCAACCCGACAGCGCGGGCAGCTTGGTCACGGTGGTGGTGGCCTTCCAGGTGATGCGGCCGAGCCAGCGGGCGTAGAAGTTGCCCGCGGTGGTCGGCTCACCGGCGAAGACGAAACGCCCGCCCGGCTTGAGCACGCGCAGACACTCCTTGAGCGCCAATTCAACATCCGGAATGTGGTGCAGCACCGCGTGGCCGACGACGAGGTCGAAGGTGTCGTCCTCGTACGGGATGGTCTCGGCATCGGCGACCCGGCCGTCGACGTCGAGCCCGAGGTTCTCGGCATTGCGCAAGGCGACCTTCACCATGCCCGGTGAGAGATCGGTGACCGAGCCGGACTTCGCGACGCCACCCTGCATGAGGTTCAGCAGGAAGAAGCCGGTGCCACAGCCCAGTTCCAACGCGCGCTCGTACGGCAGCGGCGCGGGGCCGACGGCGGCGTCGAACCGGCCGCGGGCATAGTCGATACAGCGCTCGTCGTAGGAAATCGACCATTTGTCGTCATAGGTCTCGGCTTCCCAGTCGTGATAGAGCACCTGGGCGAGCTTCGTATCCTTCAGCGCTGCTTCGACCTCGGCCTCGGTGGCATGCGGGTTCGGCGCCGGGTCATCGGGGTGGACCGTCATGGTGGGCAAGCCTAGCCAACCCTCCAGCGCACGTGTGCAGCGGACCGGTGAGTAGGAACTGATTCCGGCTTGCCGCCCCGTCCCCCGAGACTCGTTCTGGTTCCGAACCTCCCCGATGATCCGCCCACGCCCCGCCGCACGCCCTGGATGCGGCCAGCAACCTGGGGCTCGAGCAGGACTCACGATCATCGAGCGCCGCGGAGGTCCCGCGAACCGCCACACAGGAACGTGTTCCTGTTTATGGTCCGCATCGGCGCTCACGTCGACCGATCCCGACCCGTCCGATCGCGGCATCGAAGATCCTGGACTCCCGTCCAGCAACGACAGCTGACGAACCCGAACCGTCAGCCGGATAAATCGCCTGGCGATCCAGCCGGGGCGCGATCGAGCCCGTCCGATTCCTCAGCGCCCGACGAACGTCGCTGAACCCGGGCCGTCGGCAAGGTAGGACTCCGTGCCGATGCGGCGGTCTTCGGTGGTGAAGAGGGTGGTCCATTCGGTGCGGGCACGGTCGAGGCCGTGCGGACCTGCTTCGAAGACGGATTTGGCGGCGGCGAGGGCTCGAGTGGGGGCGTCGGTGAATTGTCGGGCCCAGCGCAGGGCGGCGGTGTACACGTCGTCGGGGGCGACGACCTCGTCGACCAGGCCGAGGGCGCGGGCCTCGTCGGCCTCGACGAAGCGGCCGGTGTAGACGAGATCCTTGGCGGGGCCGGGGCCGATCAGTAGTGAAAGGCGGCGGATGCCTGCGAGGGGGATGAGGCCCGCCTTGATTTGCGGCAGGCCGAGTTTGACGTTGTCGCCGATGATGCGACGGTCGGCGGCGAGGGCGAGTTCCAGGCCGCCGCCGAGGCAGTAGCCGCTGATCGCGGCGACCGTCGGCTGGGGCACCTTGGCCAGGCAGCCCAGTGCCGCCTGTAGATCGGCGGCCATGGCTTCGGCCTGATCCGGACCGAGCTCGGCGAGTTCGGCGAGGTCATCGCCCGCGCAGAAGACCCGCTCATCGCCGTAGACGACCAATGCCGCGACACCGGGCCGCGCGGCGACAATCGCCGCCGCCTCGGCCACCTCACGCACCAGCTGCGCGTTCAGCAGGTTCAGCGGCGGGCGGTCGATCCGGAGGACGGCAACGCCACGGACGGCGGGATCCTCCGGCAACTCCAGGGTCACGAATTCGGCCATGGCAGGAAACCTACTGCCTCACGGACGCGCGGATCCCCTGAGCCTGCTGGTATCGGGCATACCGGCGAAGTACCGATGGTTGTCCGGGAATTCGAGCACCTGCCGTCCGCTGTCACCGGTGAGCACCGGCATGATCGGTTCGATCACCCGATCGACCGCCAGAATCTCCGCGGTGGAAGCGAATTCGGCCATGGCATCCAGCTGCGACCAGGTCGGCGGCAACAGCACATCGGTGCCGGCGCGCCAGCGCTCGAGCGCCTCCGCAGCAGTGCGCCATTGCACCTCGGCCGCCTCGGAGGTTGCGCCGTCGGCGAGTTGCCCCTGCGGCAGCACCGCGACGAAGAACCGGGTGTCGTAGCGCCGCGGCTCGATCACCGGAGTGATCCAATTCGCCCACGGCCGCAACAGATCCGCGCGCAGCACCAGCTTCTCCTCGGCGAGGAAGGCCGCGAGCGACACCTCACGCCGCTCCAGCCGACCACGGGCATCGTGGTAGCCGGTGGTATCGGAGACGACGGTTTCACCGGTCGGCCCGGCGAGCAGTACTCCGCATTCCTCGAAGGTTTCGCGAACGGCGGCGGCGACCAGCGCCTTGGCCCTCGGCTCCGTGGTGCCGAATTTCGCGGCCCACCAAGCGGGTTCGGGTCCGGCCCATTCGATATCGGCGGTCCCGTCGGACGGATCGACACCCCCGCCCGGAAAAACGGTCATACCGGCGGCGAAGGCCATCGCCCCGACCCGACGCTGCAGGAACACCTCCGGCCCGGTTGCACCGTCACGCACCAACATCACCGTCGACGCGTCCTTGACCGACGGAATCGGCTGCTGCGCGTTCGTCTCGCTCACCCCTGCACCCTAACGCCTGCTTGTTTTACGGCGTAATCCCGATCACGACATCAGCGCGAACGGTGCCGCCCCAAGCGACGCGCGCGACGCGCGAAGTACCGACCATCGACGCGATCCAGCGCGATCGACTGTCGGAAGGCCTCGCTCAGGTTCTCGGCGGTCAGTACATCCGGCAGCAAACCCTGCGCGACGACCGCGCCCTCGTTCAGCAGCAGTCCATGGGTGAAGCCCGGCGGGATCTCCTCCACATGGTGGGTCACCAGGACCATGGCGGGTGAGTCGGGATCCGAGGCCAGGTCGCCGAGGCGTTCCACCAACTCCTCACGCCCGCCCAGATCCAGACCAGCGGCGGGCTCGTCGAGCAGCAGCAGCTCTGGATCGGTCATCATCGCGCGGGCGATCAGCACCCGCTTGCGCTCCCCCTCGGACAGGGTCCCGTAGGTGCGATCGGAAAGGTGTTCGGCACCGAGGCTTTCGAGCATATCGATGGCGCGGTCGGTATCGACATCGTCGTAACGCTCGCGCCAGCGCCCGAGGACCGCGTAACCGGCGGAGACCACCAGATCGCTGACCTTCTCTTCGCGCGGAATCCGGCTGGCCACCGCGGCCGAGGACCAGCCGATGCGCGGTCGCAACTCGCTGACATCGGTTTTGCCGATGACCTCACCGAGCAGATGGGCGGTGCCCGAGGTCGGATGCACTTCGGCGGCGGCCATGCGGAGCAGCGAGGTCTTGCCCGCGCCGTTGGGTCCGAGGACCACCCAGCGTTCGTCGAGCTCGACCTGCCAGGTGACCGGGCCGACGAGGGTGTGACCCGAGCGTCGGATGGTCACGTCGGTGAAATCAATGAGCAGATCGGGATCCGGTTGTGGCACGGGCTCCATCTTGGCTCAAATGCGCGGTGTTCGTACGACCGACCCATGCCCAGGCACCGCGATCACAGTTATCGAACCCGGCGCGACTTCGGTGAAACCGGCGTCGCGCACCGCGACGGCCTGCCCACGAGACACCTGCTCGCACAGCGACGCCCACTGCTGCGGTCCGGATTCGCGCACCGCGCATCGGAACTCGCGCCGCGACCACCGCAGCGCCTCCTCCGCGGTGAGCGCACCGGCGAGCAACATGCTGGCGTGACCGACCTGTGCGGCGGCCTTGCCGAGCGTCATGCCGAGTTTCGCGTTCACCCACAGCACCGGCAGGTCGGGGTCGGCCGGGCCGGGATCGTCGTGTTCGAGGTCGGTGCCGTTGATCTGCAGCCGCCTGATCCGCGCATCGACCTCGCCGACCGGCCCGGGCACGAACGCCCGCGCCTGCGCACCGTCCACCTCGACGGTCACCCCGTCGACCTCGTTCGCGGCCAGCCACTGCGCACCGCGTGCCCGCCGCGCCACCTTGCGGATCCGGGACCGCTTCCAGGCCAGGAACCGTTGCTCCCACACTCCCTCGGGCCCGACCCGCTCATCCAGGCACAGCGCCACCGTGGCCGCCGCCGCGGCCTCCAGCAGCGCACTGCGTCGCGGCGGATCGATCTTCGGAATGTGCAGCACCATCTGCATGGCCTGCACCAGGGCGGGATCATCCGGATCGCCGAGACCGCCGTAGCCGCGCGCCAGCTCCGCATGCCGAATGCGGAAACCCGCTATGCCCGTGGACGATTCGGCCGCTGCGCCAGCACCGTCCCGGAGTCCGGCGGCGCTCTCCGGGATACTCGACATCACTCCACCTCGATCGTCAACGAAAACTGCCGTGCGGACGAGACACCGGTCTCCCGGACGTCCTCGAGTGCAAGCTTCGAAACGCCCGCCGCATTCCCGCGCGTGACTCAGCTTCCGACGAGCGGCACCCGACGGATTCCGCCGTCGCGGGCGTCGGCGGCCTCCACTTCGTCACGGGTCACGCCGAGGATGAACAGGATCGCGTCCAGGTAGGGGTGCGACAGGGCCGCGTCGGCGACCTCGCGCAATGCGGGCTTGGCATTGAAAGCGACACCGAGCCCGGCCGCATTGAGCATGTCGATGTCGTTGGCGCCGTCGCCGACCGCCACGGTCTGCTCAATCGGCACCCCCGCCTCCGCCGCGAACTTGCGCAGCGCGGTGGCCTTGAAGGCACGGTCGACGATCTCGCCGACCACCCGACCGGTCAGCTTGCCGTCCACGATCTCGAGCGTGTTCGCCTGCACGAAGTCCAATTCCAGTTCGTGCGCGAGTGGTTCGATCACCTGGCGGAAGCCGCCCGAGACGACACCGCAGCGGAATCCGATGCGACGCAAGGTCCGAATGGTGGTGCGCGCGCCCGGGGTCAGCGCGATCCGTTCGGCGACCTCCTCGATCACCGATTCGTCCAGGCCCTCGAGGGTCGCCACCCGCTGACGCAGCGATTCGGCGAAGTCGATTTCACCGCGCATGGCCGCCTCGGTGACCTCCCGAACCTGATCCTCCACCCCGGCGTGCGCGGCGAGCATCTCGATCACCTCGCCCTGGATCAGGGTCGAATCGACGTCGAAGACGATGAGCCGCTTGGCCCGGCGGGCCAGTCCGGCCCGCTCCACCGCGACGTCCACCTGTTCGGCGACGGCGACCTCGGCCAGCGCCGTGCGCAGTCGGGCATCGGAATCCGGTCCGGTATCGGTCGCGGTGACCAGGAGTTCCATCCCGGTCACCGGGTAGTCGGCAATGCCGCGGATGGTGTCGATATTGGCGCCGAGGGCGGCGAGCTGACGGGAGACCGAGCTGAATGCGCGCGCGGTCACCGGCGCGCCGAGGATGACCACAGCGTGCGTGGACATCGGCTGCCTGCCGATCTGTGCGTCGACCTCAACGTCGACATGCATGCCGACGGTATTCATCGCCTCTTCGAGCTCGTCCTGCAGCGCCTCCGGATCGCTCGGGCAGGTGACCAGCACGCCGAGAGTCAGTCGGCCACGGATGACGACCTGCTCCACATCCAGCAGGCTCACATGATGCCGCGACATCGCCGCGAGCAGCACGGAGGTCACACCGGGCCGGTCGGGTCCGGTGACGGTGACGAGGACGGTGGTGTCGGCCAACTGAGGTGCTCCAAGTTAGTTGTTTGCCGTAGCTGTGCTGGACCCCGATGTCGCAACGCTGCGGTTGGTGCTTGTCCCACAAATGAGTGTGCACCCACTGATGATCAGTAGGTGCACACTCATCGATCGGAATGCTAGTGCTTTGCCAGGGCGCCTTCATGCACCTCGGTGGCATGTTTGCCCGAACCCCAGCCCACGTGGGCCTCGGCCCGCATCCGCTCGACCATGTGCGGGTAGTGCAGTTCGAATGCCGGTCGCTCGGAACGGATGCGGGGCAGTTCGTAGAAGTTGTGCCGTGGCGGCGGGCAGGTGGTGGCCCACTCCAGCGAGTTGCCGTAACCCCACGGATCATCCACGGTGACCACTTCGCCGTAGCGGTAGCTCTTGAAGACATTCCAGATGAACGGCAGCATCGACGCGCCCAGGATGAAGGCGCCGATCGTGGAAATGGTGTTGAGCGTGGTGAATCCGTCAGTGGGCAGGTAGTCGGCGTAGCGGCGCGGCATGCCCTCTGCGCCGAGCCAGTGCTGCACCAGGAAGGTGGTGTGGAAGCCGATGAAGGTCGTCCAGAAGTGCCACTTGCCCAAGCGCTCGTCCAGCATCCGCCCGGTGATCTTGGGGAACCAGAAGTAGATACCGGCATAGGTGGCGAACACGATGGTGCCGAAGAGCACGTAGTGGAAGTGTGCGACCACGAAGTAGGAGTCCGTCACGTGGAAGTCCAGCGGCGGTGAGGCGAGGATGACACCGGACAGGCCGCCGAAGAGGAAGGTGACCAGGAAGCCGAGGGAGAACAGCATCGGTGTCTCGAAGGTCAGCTGGCCGCGCCACATGGTGCCGATCCAGTTGAAGAACTTCACACCGGTCGGGACGGCGATCAGGAAGGTCATGAACGAGAAGTACGGCAGCAGCACCGCACCGGTGGCGTACATGTGGTGCGCCCACACCGCGATCGACAGTGCCGCGATGCCGAGGGTCGCGTAGACCAGCGTGGTGTAACCGAAGATCGGCTTACGCGAGAAGACCGGGAAGATCTCCGAGACGATGCCGAAGAACGGCAGCGCGATGATGTACACCTCGGGGTGGCCGAAGAACCAGAACAGGTGCTGGTAGAGCAGGATGCCGCCGGTGGCCGGGTCGTAGATGTGGCCGCCGAGGTGGCGGTCGTAGGCGAGGCCGAACAGCGCGGCGGTCAGCAGCGGGAAGGCGAGCAGCACGAGAACGCTGGTGACGGCGATGTTCCAGGTGAAGATCGGCAGCCGGAACATGGTCATACCGGGGGCGCGCAGGCAGACCACGGTGGTCAGCATGTTGACGCCACCGAGGATGGTGCCCAGACCGGAGACCGCGAGGCCGAGGATCCACAGGTCGGTGCCGACGCCGGGCGAGTGCAGGATGTCGGTCAGCGGCACGTACGCCGTCCAACCGAAGTCCGCGGCGCCGCCGGGGGTGATGAAGCCCGCGGTCGCCATGGTCGCGCCGAATGCGTACAGCCAGTAGCTGAAGGCATTCAGTCGCGGGAAGGCGACATCCGGTGCGCCGATCTGCAGCGGCAGGACGATATTGGCGAAGCCGAACACGATCGCGGTCGCGTAGAACAGCAGCATGATCGTGCCGTGCATGGTGAACAGCTGGTTGAACTGCTCCGGGGACAGGAACTGCAGACCCGGCCGGGCCAGCTCACCACGCATCAGCAGGGCCATCAGACCGCCGATGAGGAAGAACGCCATCGAGGTGGTCAGGTACATGACACCGAGGACCTTGGGGTCGGTGGTGGTGACCATCTTGACGATGAACGAGCCCTTCGGCCCGGTCCGAGCCGGATACGGCCGAGTCGCTTCCAACTGAGGGACTGGCTTTGGCTCTACGGCAGTCACTGATCCTCCTGAAAGGTGCCTTTAGGTCGCTCCGCAGGCTCCGCTGCTCGCATCCGACCCGCTACCGGGGACAGACGAGGAGTTCGCTTGCGCTCCTGAGATCGTAAACCGTGCCGTCGCAGCCATCCGGCACGGGTCCTACTCTGTGTCGTATTTCGCTGGACAGGCGACCGAGCCCAGCGAACCCGGCGATCATAAGCGTGCCGACCATTTCGAACACCAGCAGTCGCAAGCGATGACTTTCCAGAGCGGCCGACGTCTCTATCGGTGACAGTGATCCACCCTCTGCAAGGAGACCCCACTCATGACTGCATCCAAGACCGGCGATCCCTGTTGGGTCGACATCTACACCTCCGATCCGGAAGGCGCCATTGCCTTCTACGGCCAGTTGTTCGGCTGGACCGCCGAGCGCGCGGGCGAGGAGTTCGGCGGCTACATCACCTTCCGCAAGGACGGCAAGGCCGTCGCGGGCGGCATGGGCAAGACAGGCGACGGTGTCGAGGGGCCCGATCAATGGACGGTCTACCTCGCCTCCCCCGATGCCAAGGCCACCGCCGACGCGGCGGTCGCACATGGCGGCGCGGTCGTCGTGCCGCCCATGGATGTCGGCGATCTCGGCGTGATGGCCGTGCTCGGCGATATCGGCGGCGCGGGCGTCGGCATCTGGCAGACCGGCACCTTCGGCGGATTCGAGGCCATCGGCATCGCCTCGGGCGGCAAATGGAGCGACCACGTCGGCATACCGTCCTGGTTCGAACTGCACACTCGTGATTACGCCCGCTCGCTCGACTTCTACCGCGACGTCTTCGGCTGGAGCGACACCTTCACCATCTCCGACACTCCGGAGTTCCGCTACACCACCATTCACGGCAGCACCCCGATGCTCGGCGGTGTCATGGACGCCTCGATGTTCCTGCCCGATGGCGTACCGGCGGGCTGGAAGATCTACTTCGGCGCCGATGACGTCGACGCGGCCGTCGGCAAGGTCGTCGACCTGGGCGGCACCGTGCTGGCCGAGCCCGAGAACACCCCGTACGGTCGGCTCGCGCAGGTCGCCGATCCGACCGGGGCGCGTTTCAGCATCGGCGGCAACGCCGCGTGATCGAGCCGACGACCGCGCGTGATCCGCTGTCCGACAGCGCGATTGCGCGCGGTCGCGCCTCGCTGGCAGGGTGCGACCTGTGCGCGGTGGTGGCCTTCGCGTCCCGGCACACATCGCACGCGGTACCCTCACCCGCATGCCGGTGAGCGCCCTTGTTCGGACCCGAAACCGCACCGTTGGCGACTGCTCGCAGGTCGCTCGAAACCGCACAGACTCCCCCCGATACGGCACCGCCAGCAAGCGCGCGGTCCGGCACGGGTGCGCCGCGGTCGCCCTGCTGTGCGCCGCATTGCTCGTCGCGGGCTGCAGTCAGCAGGACGACGCCAGCTCGATCATTCGCACCACGACGAATATCGCGGGCGCGGGTGTGGTCGGCCTGGAGCGCGACACCTCGCAGGCCTGCCCGCTGCCGAGCGCACCCGATCCGTCGAACGGCAAGACCCGCACCGTCACCCACGCCGCGGGCACCTCGGAGGTGCCCGCGGATCCGCAGCGCGTCGTGGTGCTTTCCACCTCCGCATTGGACGCCGCCTGCGCGGTCGGCCTGTGGGAGCGAGTCGTCGGCGCGGTCCCGATCGATGGACCCCGCTCGCAGCCCATGTATCTCGGTTACGGCGTGCTGAAGATTCCCGCCGTCGGTTCGGCGGCACAACCCGATCTCGGGCAGATCGCCGCCCTGCGTCCCGATCTGATCATCGGCGATATTTCCAGCGGCCCAGGCGGTTTCGCCGCATTGCAGGCGATCGCGCCGACCGTGCTCGCCGATCCCGGCAGCGGTTGGCAGACCGAATTCAGCACGCTCGCAGCGGGTCTCGGCCGCCGCACCGCCGCGGCAACAGCATTGGAGAACTACCGCAACGAGGCACGCGAGACCGGTAATGCCCTGGGCGCCAGCCAGTCCCAGGCCTCGGTGGTCCGCTTCACCGCCGATCAGAATCAGGTCCAGGGCAGCAATAGCTTCGCGGGACAGGTCCTCGCCGATGTGGGCGTACAGCGGCCGACCGCGCAGCGCGGCCGCTCCTTCGAGGTGAGCGAGAAGGACCTGATCAAAGTCGAGGGCGACATCATCTACGTCATCTTCGCGGGCGAAGCCGGTACAGAGCACGGTAAAACGGTGCTGCGCAGCGATGCATGGAAAGATCTCGGCGCCTCCGCCGATAAGCGCGTCTTCGCGGTCGAAGACACCGTGTGGCACGGTGACGGGCTGACCGCGGCCCGCGCAATGCTCGCCGACCTGCGCAGCAGCCTGAACGGTTTCGTCACCGACTGAATCTTTGGCCGCGCCTCCGGCGCGGCGTGTGCTCTGTTCTTGGCCGCGCGGGCGCGGCGTGTTCGCGGCCCCCTGGTGTCTCGCGTCCGAGCGGCCGAGACTCGCGCCTGCGGCGCATGCGCTTCGGCCACTCGGCTGAGTCGATGGCCGCGCCTGCGCGCGGACGCGAGACGGGCCGCGAACGTCGCTCGTAAGACTCGCTCCGCGGTAGTTGCGAGTGGCTTGAACGGTTCGTCACCGACTGAGTCTTCGGCTGCGACACACCTTGGGTATGAATTCGCTCACCCTTGGAGTGCTCCCACCAGCGCTTGGGTAGCTGTCGCCAACCCCTCCCGGCAGCGAGATTAGAAGGGCACCGAGAACAAGACGGAACCTGTGAGGGGATCACTAATGAGCACTCTGGTCGCAACGCCCGCCACCAACGTCATCCAGCTGCAGCCGCGCCTGCGCAACGCCGATGTGGTCGCCGGTAACCCCGGGTCGCTCGCCGATGTCGAGCTGGATCGCTGGGCGAACCGGCTGGCCCGGCTGCTGATCGCCCGCGGCGCCACCGCCCACACCCGGATCGCGCTGGCGATCGAGCCGCAGATCGAGGCGACCGTGTCCGCGGCCGCCGTGCGCAAGCTCCGCGCGACCCCGGCCCAGCTGGCCGACGACGCCGCCGCGGTCCATGGTGCGGCCATCGGCATCACCACCAGGGCCCGCCGCGCGGAGCTCTCCGACGCCATCGACTGGCTGATCCTGGACGACCGTTCGACGCTGCAGCGCTACCTGGTCAGCTCGGATGCACCGATCACCGACGCCGAGCGGCTCGCACCGCGGAAGTCCGCCTGACCTGGAAGCACCCCGGCGCGCCCGAACCTGGAGGTTCGGGCGCGCTGCGGCGTGAGCGAGGGGACCAGAGGCGGCAGCGCAGCTCAACCACGCAGGGCGCCGGGAACGCCGCCAGTCGAGCACAGTGTTGTGAAACGGCTTCGGTGGGCTCGGTGCCGGTCCAAAATGAATCTAGCTACGCGACGGTCGGGACCAGCGGTGGACAACCGTGTCAGACGTCAGAATGCAGGTCTGCTTATGCATGAGTCATCGTCTTCGAGCTCGACAACCGACAACGAGGGCGCGTTCCCGTTATCGGCGGCCCAGCGCGGCATCTGGTTCGCCCAGCACATCGCGGGTGATACGCCTATTTCGATCGCGCAGTACGTCGAACTGGTCGGCGAACTCGACCTCGACGCACTGGCGGAGGCCGCACGCCGGACCGGACGGGAATTCGGCACCGGCTATATCCGGCTGGTCGATGTCGATGGTCAGCCGTACCAGTACATCGACACCTCCTTGGCGGACGAACCGCTCGTCATCGATCTACGAGACGAGCCCGATCCGGTCGCGGCGGCGCAGGCCTGGATGCGCGCGGAGTACGCCGCACCGCTGGATCTCATGCGCGACCGGCTGGTCTCGATGGCCATGCTGCGGATCGCCGACGATCGCTGGTTCTGGTACTCGCGCATGCACCACATCGTGCTGGACGGCATGGGGGCACTCGCCCTGGTCCAGCGGACCGGCGAGATCTACAACGCGCTCGTCGAAGGTAAAGAGCCTCCTCCCGGCAAGGCCGAACCGCTGCAGAAGATCGTCGACGCCGATCTGGCCTACCGCAGCTCGGACCGATTCGAGGCCGATCGCGAGTACTGGCGCGAGCATTTGGCGGGCATGGCCGATCCGGTCAATCTCGCGGGCCGGGAGGCCGAGGTCGACGCACCGCCGAACCGAGTCTCGGGTGCGCTGCCGTCGGCGACGGCCGAATTGCTCGATACCGTTGCGAAGGCGGCCGATTCGGGTGTCGCGCCGACGATTGTCGCCGGATTCGGCGCTTATCTCGCCGCGATGACCGGTGCACCGGAGGTGATCCTGAGCCTGCCGGTTTCGGCGCGCACGACGGCCTCGCTGCGCCGCTCCGGTGGCATGGTCGCCAATGTCGTTCCGCTCCGTCTCACCTTGACGCCGACCACGACGGTGGGATCGGTCATCGGGGCCACGCAGCGCGAGCTGACCGGTGCGCTGCGCAGGCAGCGCTACCGGCAGGAGGATATCGTCCGCGACCTGGGCTGGGCGATGGACGAGGCCACGTCCTTCGGTCCGGCCGTGAATTTGATGATGGTGGACACCAGGATTCAGCTCGGCGCGGTCACCGGCCGACTGCACGTGCTGACCTCCGGGTTGATCGATGATCTGTTCCTCAACCTGTATCCGGGCGTGGGCGGCGAGAGCACCCATATCGATCTGCAGGGCAATGGGAACCTTTACAGCACAGAGGAATTGGCGGCGCACCACGCGCGCTTCCTGATGTTCCTGCACCGCTTCCTCGCCGCCGGACCGGATGCGCCGCTGTGCACCGTCCATGTTGCCTCCGAGGAGGAACAGAGTCGGCTGGTACCCGCACGCGGCCCCGAGGGAGTAGCCGCGCGCACGCTACCCGAACTCATTGCGGCCGGTGTGGCACTCGATCCGGAAGCGGTGGCGCTGCGGTACGGCGATACCCAGATGACCTACCGCGAGGTCGACGAATATACGAACCGTCTGGCCCGGGTGCTGATCGCCGCGGGCGCCGGACCCGAACGCACCGTGGCGATTTCGATTCCGCGTTCGGCCGAATCGGTGCTCGCGACGCTGGCGGTGGCGAAATCCGGTGCCGCATTCGTACCCATCGACCCGACCTATCCGGCCGACCGGATCGAGCATATGGTCGGCGACAGCGGTGTCGTCGCGGGTGTCACCGTGGGGGCGGCCCGAAAGTCATTGCCGGACCGGGTGAATTGGCTGGTCCTGGACGACGACGCGACCGGCGACACGGTGGCGGCACACGATTCGGCGGCGGTCACCGATGCCGATCGCCGGATGCCGGTGCATCTGGATCAGATCGCCTACATCATCTACACCTCCGGCTCGACCGGACTGCCCAAGGGCGTGCTGGTGTCCCACCGCGGCCTGGCGAATCTGGTCACCGGTTCCGGCGCGGGCTTCGGGGTATCCGCCGCCGATTCTGTTGTGGCACATGCTGTTTCACCGAGCTTCGATATCTCGGTGGAGGAAATCTTCGTCACCCTCGCGGCGGGCGCGACACTGGCCGTTGTGCCGCCGTCGGCGTATGCGGGCGAGGAGATGGCCGAAGTGCTGCGCGCCCACCGCGTCACACATCTGAATGTGACTCCGGCGGTGGTGGGATCCCTGGATCCGGCGACGCTGCCGGAACTGCGCACGATCGTGGTCGGCGGCGACGCGTGCCCGCCGGAACTGGTGGCCACCTGGTCGGGTCGATCGTTGTTGAACGGCTACGGGCCCACCGAAACCACCATCACCGTGACCTTGAGCGGGCCGCTCAGCCCGGGTGGCCAGGTCACCATCGGCAGTCTCACCCAAGGCGTCAGCGCGGTCGTGCTCGACCCGTGGCTGCGGCCGGTCGCCCGCGGGGCCGTCGGCGAGCTGTACCTCGCCGGTCCCGGCGTGGCACGCGGATATCACCAACGCAATGGCCTGACCGCCAGCCGATTCGTCGCGAACCCGTACGCGCCGGGCGAACGCATGTACCGAACCGGCGATCTCGTGCGCTGGACCGCGCACGATGAACTGGAATACCACGGCCGCAGCGACTTCCAGGTGAAGGTACGCGGGTTCCGCATCGAACTCGGCGAGATCGATGCCGCGCTGCAGCGTCAGCCGGATGTCGATTTCGCGCTCACCATCGGCGCCGAGTCCCCGACCGGTGCGACCGCGTTGGTGGCCTACGTCAAGGGCAAGCCGGGCACCGAGATACATCCGGAAGCGCTGAAAGCGGCCGCCGGTGAGACGCTTCCGGCCTATATGGTCCCGTCCGTCGTCATGGTGCTGGACCATATCCCGTTGACGCCGCTCGGCAAGGTCGACCGCCGGGCACTGCCCGCACCGGATTTCAGTGTTCGCGCGGTCGAGAGCCGGGCGCCGTCCACCCCGCGGGAAGCGGCGCTCGCCGATCTGTTCGCCGACGTGCTCGGACTCGAGAAGGTCGGTGTCGACGAGAGCTTCTTCGCGCTCGGCGGCGACAGCATCGTCTCCATTCAGCTGGTTTCGCGCGCGAAGGCCGCCGGAATCGGCTTCAGTGCGCGAGATGTGTTCGAGCGCAAGACCGTTGCCGCATTGGCGGCAATCGCGACCGAGGTGGGCGCGCAGACGGTGACCGAGCTACCGGGTGGCGGAGTCGGACCGGTCGAGCTCACCCCGATCGTGCACGACATGGTGGAGCACGGCCGGACCTGGGACCGCTTCGGCCAGGCCGTCTTGATCGGTCTCCCCGCCGATTTCGGCCGCGATCAGCTCGGGGCGGCAGTCGAGGCACTCATCGACCACCACGATGTACTTCGCTCGACGCTGCGGCATACCGACACCGGCTGGGAATGGGTTGTGGCCGAACCTGGTTCGGTCGATGTCGATGCGTTGATCGATGTCGTCACGGCCGATGCGGATCTGACCGAGACTTGCGAGCGCGAATTGCAGCGCGCGGCGGATCTGCTCGATCCCGAGGCGGGCGTCGTCGCACGCTTCGTTCTCATCGATCGGGCCGAGGGCGATCCGATGTGCTGGCTGGTGCTGCACCATCTGGTCACCGACGGCATCTCGTGGCGAATCCTGCTGCCGGACTTGGCAATCGCAGCAAGCGGGGGTGCGCTCATGCCGGTCGGCACATCGTTCCGGCGGTGGGCGCACGGTCAGGCCGAGCAGGCGGCCGAGCGCACCGCCGAACTGCCACTGTGGCAGCGCATGCTGGCCACACCCGATCCGGAGATCGGATCGGCGGCACTGGATCCCGCGGTCGATGTCGTCGCCACCATGGGGCAGTACCAGACCACCGTGGAACCGGATATCGCGAATACCGTGCTCTCCACCTTGCCGGACCAATTCCATTGCGGCACAGACGATGTACTGCTCGCCGGGCTCGCACTCGCGGTGAGCCGCTGGCGAGAGCGCAGCACCGCACTGCTCACCCTGGAGGGCCACGGTCGCTCCGAGACGATCCTGCCCGGCGCCGATATCGCCCGCACCGTCGGCTGGTTCACCAACATCTACCCGGTGGCCATCGACGTAACCGGCATCGATCTCGACGACGCATTCGTCGGTGACAGCGCGGCGGGTACCGCGATCAAGGCGATCAAGGAACAGCTGCGGGCGGTGCCGGACAAGGGCATCGGCTACGGCATGCTGCGCTATCAGAATCCGGAGACCGCCGCCGCCCTCGCGGACGCGCCGACACCGCAGCTGAGCTTCAACTATCTCGGCCGGGCGCTCACTGGTGGACATGCGGGACCTTGGCTCCCACAGCGTTTCGCCGCCACCCAGAACGACACCGCACCGATGGCCGCGGTCGTCGATATCAATGCCGTACTCACCGATGTCGGACTGGAGGTCACCTGGGCCTACGCCTCCCGGCTGCTGGACGAGGCGGATGTGCGCGAACTGGCCGAGCTCTGGTCGCAGGCGCTGCGGGCACTGGCCATCCACGCCACCTCGCCCGGCGCGGGTGGGCGCACACCATCGGACTTCGAACTCGTCGCGGTGCGACAACAGCAGATCGACAGCTGGGAAAGCCGCTATCCGAACCTCATGGATGTCTGGCCGCTCTCGCCGCTGCAATACGGCCTGCTCTTCCACGCGCTCTACGACTCCGACACCGCCGACGGCTACACCGTGCAATCACTGCTCACCCTGGCGGGCACGGTCGATGCCGATCGATTGCGCAGTGCGGCACAGGCTTTGCTCGAACGGCACGAGAACCTGCGCGTCGCCTTCGTGGAGACCGATGACGGTCCACGCCAGCTCGTCCTCGGCGATGCCGAAATCCGCTGGCAGGATGTGGATCTCACCGACATCGCGGATACCGCCGAACGCGATCGCGAATTGGATCGCCTGATCGCCCTCGATGCCCGCACCCGTTTCGAACTCGCCCGCCCACCACTGATCCGCTTCACCCTGATCCGCACCGCCGCCGATACCTATCGACTGGTGATGACCAATCACCATCTCGTGCTCGACGGCTGGTCGACGCCGCTGCTGGTGCGCGAACTGCTGACGCTCTATGTCATGTCGGGCGACACCTCCGTACTGCCGCCCGCGCACTCGTATCGGGAATTCCTGACCTGGCTCGACGAGCAGGACAATGCCGCCTCGCTCGCGGCATGGACGCAATCGCTGGCCGGCGTGGATTCGCCGACACGCGCGGTCCCGACGTTGGCGGGTATCGAATCCACCGAGACCGGCATGATCTCGCACGATCTGACCCGCGCGACGGTCGAACGGCTGGAGGCCACCGCCCGCGAATCGGGTGCGACGGTGAATACCATGGTGCAGGCCGGGTGGGCCATGCTGCTGGCCATGCTCACCGGCCGCACCGATGTGGTGTTCGGCGGCACCGTTTCCGGTCGGCCGCCGGAGTTGCCCGGTGTCGAAGAGATGGTCGGGCTGTTCATCAATACGCTGCCGGTACGGGTGCAGCTCGATCCGGCCGAGAAGGTCACCGATCTGCTGGCCCGCATCCAGTCCGAGCAGGCGCGGCTGATGGATCATCAGCATGTCGGGCTGGCCGCCATCCACCGGGCTGTCGGCCTCGCCGAATTGTTCGACACCCTGACCGTATTCGAGTCCTATCCCATCGACCGGGAGGCGCTGTCGCGGGCGCTCGATATCGCGGGTATGCGGGTGCTGGACATCGAGGGCACCGACGCGACCCCATATCCCCTGAACCTCATGGTCATTCCGCTGCGCGGCGACGACGGACAGGACACGCTGCGCATCACCTTGAAGTTCATGGCCGACCAGTTGCCGCTCGACGCGGCACAGCCACTGCTGGATCGCTTCGTGCGCCTGCTGATCCAACTGGCCGACAACCCGAATGCCCTTGTCTCCCAACTACAGTACTGCGACGATGCCGAACTCGCCGCGCTGCTTCCGGTGCGTGGCACGGAATCGGCTCCGCCGCAGACGCTTCCGGATGTTCTCTCGGCGGGCGCGCGCATCGATCCGGACGCCATCGCGATCACCGCGGGCGATCTCACCATGAGCTACGGCGAACTCGACGCCTGGTCCAACCGCTTCGCCCGGGTCCTGCTCGGGCGCGGCGTCGGTCGCGAGATCTTCGTCATACTCGCACTCAGCCGATCGCTGGAATCCATTGTGGCCGTGTGGGCCTTGGCCAAGACCGGTGCTGCGTTCCTACCGCTCGATCCGAGCTATCCGGTGGAGCGCATCGAACATATGCTCGCCGACTCCAAGGCCCCGATCGGCGTGACGGTCACCGAGATCGGTGAGACGCTGCCCGGCAGTATCGACTGGCTGCTGCTCGACGACCTCAACACGATTCGACGGGTCATGCTGGTCTCCGACGCACCCATCACCGACGAGGAGCGCGGCGGCCCGATCAATATCGACCAGACCGCCTACCTGATCTATACCTCGGGCTCGACCGGTAAGCCGAAGGCCGTCCTGCTCAGCCACCGTGGCATCGCGAACGTGACCACCGCACAACGGGACACCCTCGAACTCGGTCCCAATACCAGTGTGCTGCAGGTGATGTCGCCGAGTTTCGACGCATCGGTCTTCGAACTGCTGATGGCTCACTGCGCGGGTGGCCGCCTGGTGGTATCGCCACCGGATGTCTACGGCGGCGCCGATCTCGAACGCCTGCTGCGCAGTGAACGGGTCACCCACGCCGTGATCACGCCGTCGGCGCTGGCCACCATGGAGCCGACCGACCTCGACGACCTGCGAGTGCTCTCGGTCGCGGGCGAAGCCGCCACCCCCGAAGTGATCGCACGCTGGGCGGTCGAGCGGCGCATGGTGAATCTTTACGGCCCCACCGAATTCAGCATCTGGGCAACCGGCCCAGCCGAACTGCTGCCGGATGAACCGGTCACCATCGGCGGGCCGATCCGTGGTACCGAGAATCTCGTACTCGATACCTGGTTGCGTCCGGTTCCGGTGGGCATCGCCGGTGAGCTGTACCTGGCCGGTCCTGGCCTGGCCCGCGGCTATTTCAATCGTTTCGAGATGACCGCGGCCCGGTTCATCGCCAATCCGTATGGTGCGCCCGGTGAGCGGATGTATCGCACCGGTGACATGGTCCGCTGGGTCACCGGTGCGGATGGCGCGCTCGTGCTCGAGTATTTGGGGCGCAGTGACTTCCAGGTCAAAATCCGTGGTCTGCGCATCGAACTCGGTGAAATCGATGCCGTGCTCTCGCGCGACGAACAGGTCGAATACGCAGTGACCATCGGCCTCACCGGGCCCGCGGGCGCGACCGTGCTGGTCTCGTATGTTCTGCCGACCGCCGGTACCGAACTGGATACCGAGCGACTGCGCGTCCAGGTGGCGGCCGAGCTGCCCGGCTATATGGTGCCCGGATACCTGGTCGTGCTCGATGACATCCCGCTGACCCCGGTCGGCAAGCTGGATCGCAAAGCCCTTCCGGTGCCGGACTTCTCGGCGACGCAGCGGCCGTATCTCGCGCCGCGGACACCGGTCGAACAGGCCGTCGCCGAGGTATTCGGCGAGGTACTCGGCAGCGAGCAGGTGAGTGTCGACCAGTCGTTCTTCGAACTCGGCGGCAATTCGCTCAGCGCGACCAAAGTTGTCGCCCGGATCAACTCGTCCCTCGGCTCGACCATCGCGCTGCGCGATCTGTTCGACGCGCCGACGGTGGCCCAGCTGTCCGCGCGGGTCATCCCGGCCACCGACGGTAAGCCGGGTCGGTTCGCGCTGGCACCGCGAATCCGTCCGGACCGAGTTCCGTTGTCCCCGGCCCAGCAGCGCATGTGGGTACTCAACCGGATGGATCCCACCTCACCCGCCTACAACATCGCGGTCGCCCTACGACTCACCGGAAACCTCGATGTGGCTGCGATGCAACACGCGCTGGCCGATGTGGTGCAGCGGCACGAGAGTCTGCGCACCATCTACCCCGCCGACGCCGAGGGACCCCGTCAGGTGGTGATCGGTACCGCGGCGGCCGCGCCGGAGTTGACCGTGGTCGACGCCGAAGACACCGCCGCCCTGCGTCATCGGATCAATGCCTTGGCGGGCACCGGATTCGATATCACCAAGGAACCGCCGCTGCGGGTGGGCATCTTCCGCATCGCCGAGGGCGCCGGTGCGGACGGCAAGTGTTTGTTGCCGGTGTCCTCCAGCCCCACGGTAGGCATTCCGCCGGTGGCTTCGCATGCGTCGATGGACGTTGCGCCGGTGTCGTCGAGTCCCGTGATGGCCGAGGCACCGGTCGTGGCCGAAGCGCCGTCGGTGCATGTCGTCGTGCTCGTAGTTCATCACATCAGCGCCGATGGCGCCTCGATGGCGCCGTTGGCGGCCGACCTGGTCGCCGCGTACTCCGAACGGACCAGCGGGAACGGCACGACCCGCGTGCCGCTCACCGTGCAGTACGCCGATTTCGCGATGTGGCATCGGGAGTTGCTCGGTAGCGAGTCGGATCCGGAATCGCTTGCGGCACGGCAGATCCGGTATTGGACCGATACCCTCGCCGGTGCGCCGGATGTGTTGGAACTGCCCGCCGATCGCCCCCGCCCGGCGGTGCAGTCGATGCGCAGCGCCGATGTCGATTTCACGCTGGACGCGCAATTGCACAGCGGCATAATCGAATTCGCTGCCGTGAACAATGTCAGCGTCTTCATGGTCGTGCACGCCGCGCTCGCGGTACTGCTGGCCCGGCTCGGCGGTACCGACGATGTCGTGATCGGCACGCCCGTCGCGGGGCGTGGCGAGGAGGCGCTCGACGACCTCGTCGGCATGTTCGTCAATACGCTGGCACTGCGCACGCCGGTCGATCCGGGAACCGGATTCCGGCAGTTCCTCGCGACCGTGCGGGCCACGGATCTGGATGCCTTCGGCAATGCCGACGTGCCGTTCGAACGGCTCGTCCAGGTGCTCAACCCGACCAGATCGACCGCACACCATCCGATATTCCAGGTGTCGCTGTCACTGCAGAACTTCGTCGAACCAGTCCTGGAACTGCCCGGATTGCGCTTCGAGGTGGAGGATTTCGATCGCGGTGCCTCGCAATTCGATCTGACGCTCGATCTGCGTGAACGTTTCACTGCCGACGGTCCCGACGGCGTCGAGGGTGTATTGACCTACGCGACGGATCTTTTCGATGGAGCCACCGTGGCGACCTTCGCCGACCGATGGCGTCGCGTGCTCGCCGCGATCGTCGCGGATATCGATGTCGCCCTGGCCGATATCGATATCCTCGCCGAATCCGAACGCACCGAGCTGGTTCCGGTACGCGGCACCGAGACCGCGGGGACCACTACACTCACCCAGGCACTCGCCGCCTCCGCCACGTCCTATCCGGACCGCCCGGCCCTGGTCGTCGACGGACGCACGACGACATACCGTGAACTCGACGCCCAGTCGAACCGGTTGGCCCGGCTGCTGCTCGAGGCGGGCATCGGCACGGAAACCGTGGTGGCGCTGGGTCTGCCCCGCTCCGCCGAGCTACTGATCGGCATGTGGGCGGCTGCCAAGGCCGGTGCGGCCTTCCTGCCGGTCGATCCGAAACACCCGGTGGACCGCATCGATCACATGCTCACCGATTCCGGTGCCCGGGTCGGCCTGACCCTCGCCGCCTACCGGCCGCTGCTGCCCGACAGCACCGAGTGGCTAGTGCTCGACGATGCCGAATTCAGTGCGCGCGAACGGGCGACAAGTGACGTGGCTTTGTCCACGGGACCGATCCGTCCGGACAACCCGGCCTGGATGATCTACACCTCGGGTTCGACCGGAACACCCAAGGGCGTCTCCGTTTCCCATCGCGGTATCGCCGACCTCATTGCGGCACAACGCGAATCGCTCGGCGTGGACGAGACCTCGCGGGTACTGCAGGTCGCCTCACCGAGTTTCGACGCATCGGTTTTCGAGGCGCTGATGGCATTCGGCTCCGGCGGCGCGTCGGTGGTGGCACCGCCGGAGGTCTTCGGCGGTAGCGCACTGGCCGAATTGATTGCCGCCGAACAGGTCACGCATATGGTGATCACGCCATCGGCACTGGCCACCATCGATCCCGCCGAGGTGTCGAGTGTGCGCGTGCTCGCGGTGGCGGGCGAGGCGGTCGGCGCCGAACTGGTCGAACGCTGGTGCGACGGCCGGACCATGCTGAACCTGTACGGTCCGACCGAATTCACCATCTGGGCAACGGGTTCCGCGCCGCTTGCCGCGGGCACGCCGGTCACCATCGGTGCGCCCATTCGAGGTGCGGCCGTGCTGGTCCTCGATGATCGGCTGCGTCCGGTCCCCGTCGGAGTCGCGGGCGAGCTGTACCTCGCGGGCTCCGCACTGGCCCGCTGCTATCACGCCCGACCGAGCCTGACCGCCGCACGCTTCATCGCGAACCCATACGGCGGCCCCGGCGAACTCATGTACCGCACCGGTGACCTGGTGCGCTGGGTCCGAGCGGCCGGACTGGAGCTGGAGTACATCGGCCGCACCGACTTCCAGGTTAAGGTGCGCGGTCAGCGCATCGAGTTGGGTGAGATCGATGCGGTTCTCGGTCGCGCGGACGGGGTCGACTTCGCCGTCACACTCGGCGTTCCCGGTCCCACCGGAGCCACGGCGCTCGCGGCGTATCTCGTGCGCAAGCCCGGTGTCGAATTCGATATCGCTCGGGTGCGTGCGTTCGCCGCCGATACCTTGCCCGCGTATATGGTGCCCGCCGCATTCGTGGTCATGGATGCCATCCCGCTCAATGCCGTGGGCAAACTCGACCGACGAGCCTTGCCGGAACCGGAATTCATTGTCGAGCAGACCGAGTACCGCGCTCCGACGACGCCGACGGAGGAGATCCTGGCGCAGATCTACGCCGAGTTGCTCGATCGCGACAAGGTCGGCGTCGATGATTCGTTCTTCGCGCTCGGCGGCGACAGCATCATGGCGATCAAACTGGTCTCCCGTGCGAAATTGCACGGCATCCAGTGCACGCCGCTGCAGGTCTTCGAACATCGCACGGTGGCGGCATTGGCCGCTGTGGTGGCGATGCCGGTCGCGGCGCTCGACGAACTGCCCGGCGGCGGAATCGGCGAGTTGCCGCTCACCCCTGGCGTGCGCGAACTGGTCGAGCGTGGCGGCGATATCGACCGCTGCGCGCAATCGGTGGTGCTGGAACTTCCGGTCGGCATCGAGCGAGCACAGCTCGTCGCGACACTCGCCGCCGTGGTCGATCGGCACGACATACTGCGCTCGCGGCTCTGGCAGGCCGAGGACGGCTGGCACTGGCGGGTCGATGAGCCGGGCTCGGTCGATGTCGACGCGCTGGTGCACCGCATCGAATACGACGCCGCCGCCGACGCGCTCGATCTGCGCGAATACGCGGCCACCGAACTGAATTCCGCGGCAGACCGGCTTTCCCCGGCGAATGGCATTGTGCTGCAAGCTGTGTGGCTGGATCCGATCGGCGATGCCGGGGCCAGGACGCGATCGGGACGACTGATCGTGGTGGCGCACCGCCTCGCCGTCGACAGTGCGTCGTGGCGAATTCTGGTGGCGGACTCGGTCGCCGCATGGGCGCAGGTATCGGTCGGGAACGCACCGGTCCTCGCCGATGTCGGCACGTCGATGCGCCGATGGTCGCATGCCCTCGTCGACGAGGCAGGGACCGAGCGTCGCAGCGCCGAACTCGCCTATTGGCAAGGCATGATCGCCGGTCCCGATCCGCTGATCGGTTCCCGCGAGCTCGATCCGGCGATCGATCGAGCGCACACAACACGCTCGGTCGAATTCGAGGTATCCGAGGAGGTCAGCACCGCACTGCTCAGCACACTGCCGAAACTGTTCCAGGCAACGGTGACCGACGCCCTGCTCGCCACGCTGGCCTTGGCGCTGGTGCGGTGGCGGAATGTGAGCGAACCGACGACCCTGCTGCGTTTGGCGGGCGATGGCAGGCAGGATGTGATCCCGGGTGCGGACCTGAATCGCACACTCGGCTGGTTCACGAACAGCTATCCGGCTCGGCTGGATCTGTCCGCGATCGATATCGATGATGCCTGTGCGGGCGGTGCGGCGATGGGCGCGGCGATCCGCGCGATCAAACATCAACTGCTCGCGATACCGGACCAGGGCATCGGATACGGGATGCTGCGCTACCTCAATCCCGCTACGGCAGAACATCTTCCGTCTCGACCCCCGGGCCGTATCAGCTTCGAATACCTCGGTCGGCACACCGACGTCGATATTCCCGCCGGACTCGAGGGGCTCGGCTGGTCTCCGACCGAGGAATTCGGGGATCTGCACGCGCATGCGCATCCGGAACTCCCCGTCGCATCCGCGATCGAGATCAGCGCTGTCGTCATCGACGATCGGTTGCACGCCGATCTCCGCTTCCCTGAAACACTCGTGGATCGCTCCGAGATAGCCGATCTGGCCGTGCTCTGGTTCGAGATGCTCGGCGCGGCAGCTCATTTCGTGCATACTCCGGCCGCACAGCGCGCCGCCGACGACGAAGCCGCGACCATCGCCGCACAGGTGGCGGCCCGCGAAACCGCCGCCGCGCCGGGCGGACTCGGTCTCGATGTGCTGCTGCCGATCCGGCTCGGCGGCACCGAGCCCGCGCTGTTCTGCATCCACTCCTCGTCCGGAATGTCCTGGAGCTACCTGGGATTGGCGGAACGACTGCGGCCAGGTCGCCCGATCTATGGCCTACAGGCACCGGAACTCAGCGGCCGCGAACCGGCGGCACGCTCCATCGAGGAGTCCGCCGACCGATACATCCGCGAAATCCGCGCCGTCCAGCCGACCGGGCCGTACCATCTGCTCGGCTGGTCCTTCGGTGGTCTCATCGCGCACGCCATGGCGGCGAAACTGCAGGCCGAGGGCGAAACCGTCGGTGTCGTCGCCCTGCTGGACACCGACCACGCCGATATCGACAGCGACTCCATCGAAGAGCTGTCCGCGGGCGCATTCGTCAATACCTTCGGCGCGATCTTCGGCATCGATGACGTACCCGCCGACGCGAGCGCCGAGGAAGCCGCCGCACTCATCGAAGCCCGGCTCGGTGTGGAACTGATCGACGCCGAGATCATCGAGCGAATGGCGGCTTCCTACAACGCGTCCGCGCGCACCCGCACCGGTTACCACCGCCCGGTGTACCGCGGTGACCTGCTCTATTTCAGTGCCACCGTGGACAGCTCCGATATCGTCGGGCCGCACGGTTGGCGGCCATACGCCACCGGGAGAGTGGTCAACCACGATATCGATGTCGCGCACAACGACCTGACCTCACCGCACGCACTCTCGATCATCGCGCCGGTACTAGATGAACATCTCGCGGCGGTGCCGTCATCGGAACCGGGCACATGAAGGTGGCGGTCGGCATTGCTCACGACTCCGCCGTGCCCAATTGGGCGCTGTGTTGGTGGTTCACTCGCTGGCCGCTCGCTCACAGCTTGTTCCCAGCCCAGGCCCACATGCCGCCTAGCCAGCGTCCATAACGTCACGGTCGACAGCTGATCGCGACGACGGAAGGACAACGAGTGAGCGCACAGCCCGCGCACCGCGGCGACGTGCACGAGCACGATCTCGGACTCGCCCACGATATGAAGGTGATGTCGCGCCGCCGCGCCCTGGTCTTCTTCGGCGCCGCCGGGGCGGCGACGGTGGCGGCGGGCTGCGCATCGGCGACGACCACCTCCGCCACCACGGCCGCCGCCAGTACGACGACCACCAGCACCGGCACGGTCACCGCCGCGCCGCAGGAGACCGCGGGCCCGTACCCGGGCGACGGCTCCAACGGGCCCAATGTGCTGATTCAATCCGGCGTGGTCCGATCCGAGATCACGACCAGCTTCGGCTCGTATTCAGGTGTCGCACAGGGCGTTCCGATGACACTGCGATTGAAGCTGCAGGACTTGGCCAAGAACGGCGCCGCGGGTGCGGGCATGGCTGTCTACGTCTGGCATTGCGACCGTTCCGGCGAATACTCGCTCTACGGCAAGAGCGTTACCGACCAGAATTATCTGCGCGGCGTGCAAGTCGCGGATGCCAATGGCGAGGTGAGCTTCACCTCGATCTTTCCGGCCTGCTACTCCGGGCGCTGGCCGCATATCCATTTCGAGGTCTACGACTCGCTCGGCACCGCCGTCGCGGGCGATAACGCCCGCCTGACCTCACAGATCGCACTGCCGCAGGACGTATGCAGCACCGTCTTCGCCGCCGACTCCGGATACGCACAGAGCATCAGCAACCTTTCCCAGATCTCACTCGCCTCCGACAACGTCTTCGGCGATGGCTGGGATGCCGAAATGGCCACGGTCACCGGCACACCGAGTTCGGGTATGACCGTTTCGATCACCATCGGCGTCGCCGAGAAATCGCAGAACACCCAGTCCGGCGGCGGGGGCACGCCGCCGGGCCGAGGCGGTCCCCGCGGACAAGGTGGCCCGGGTGGACCGCCGCCGCGCACCAGGTAGGCAAACAAATCGGCCCCTACCCGTACCCGACGGGCGGGGGCCGAGAACGCGAAACCTATCGGACGACTGTGCTATCCGCCCCGATTTGCCGCGCCAGCGCCCAGATCACCAGCACATCGAGCGCGATCATCACCAACGACCAGAACGGGTACATCGGCGCGAACAGGAAGTTGTCCAGCAGGCTGACCGAGGCCATCACGATACCCGCGAGATAAGCCCAGGTCTGTCCGGTGACAATGCCGATGCCCGCGATAATGATCAGCACCGCGATCACCAGGTGGACCCAGCCCCAGGCCGAGACGTTCACCTGGAAAACCTGATCCTCGGTCAAGACGAAGAGGTCACGCTTGGCGATGGCCGCGATGGCGGCGAGCAGATGCAGCAGGCCGGTGATCAGAAGCAATACGCCCGCGAAGATCGTCATGTCGTTGAGCGCGGGTCCGGTCTTGGTCGGGCCGGGACTGGTCATAACACACCCTCCTTGGCGAAACGCGTGGTAACCGACGGCCACAACGTAACCCCTCGACGCGCCTGCAATGCGGCAGCGCGGCGGCGGGTCATTTACTGAGACTGATCTCCGGCTCGGGTTCCGGCGCCACACGCGGCCGGGCCAGCGCACTCGGCCACCAGATCCGGTCGCCGATATCCAGCGTCAGGGCGGTGACCAGGATCGAACGCACGATCACGGTATCGAGCAGCACACCGATGGCGATGACAATGCCCATTTCGGCGAAGGTCACCACCGGCATGGTCGCGAATACCGCGAATGTACCTGCCAGCACAAGTCCGGCCGAGGTGATTACGCCGCCCGTCGCGGCCAAACCGATGAGTGCGCCCGCCTTGGTGCGATGTTTGATCGCCTCCTCGTGCACCCGCGACATCAGGAAGATGTTGTAGTCGATGCCGAGTGCCACCAGGAAGACGAAGGTCAGCAGCGGCAGTCCGGCGTCGGCGCCGGTGAAACCGGCCAGATCGAAGATCCAGCGGCTGAGCCCGAGCGCGGCGAAATAGGACAGCACCACGGTCGCCGTGAGCAGGATCGGTGCGGCCACCGCGCGCAACAGCACCATCAGGATCGCCATCACGATGGCGAGCACCACCCGCACGATGACCCGATTATCATGTGCCACAGCGCGTTTGATGTCCAGCACGACGGCGGTTTGGCCGCCGACCCTGGCCTGCGGATCAACCGCGTGCACGGCCGCGCGCACCCGGTCGATGGTGGCCTCGGCGGCCCGACTGTCCGGCGGATCGGTGAGCGTGCCCTCCAGATAGGCCAGATCGCCCTTGACGATCGGTCGCGAGGGCGCCGTAATACCGGGTGTCGAGCCCAAGGCGGTAGCGACCGCATCGATGCGTCCGGATGAGGCCACCACCATTACCGGCTGACCGGTGCCCGCCTCGAAATGACGCTCCAGCACCTCGGTTCCGGTGACCGCGGCGGACGACCCGACGAAGGCGTCCTTATTCGCGATGCCCTCGGCCTCCAGCCCGCTGGCGCCGAGTGCGAGTGCGCCGAGTGCCAGCGTGGTGCCGATCCAGACGGTGCGCGGCCGCCGGGCAATGGCGAATCCGACGCGCGCCCAAATGCCCGATTCGGTTTCGTTGACCGTGCCGAAATTCGGATGCCGCGGCCAGAAGATCCACCGGCCGACGATCACCAACAGCGCGGGCAGCAGCGTCAACATCGCCAGCAGCGCCACCGTGATTCCGATGGCACAGACCGGACCGATGCCCTTGGTGGAGTTCATTTCGGCAACCAGCAGCGCCAACATCGACACGATCACGGTGCAACCGCTGGCCAGCACCGCCGGTCCGGCGCGGTGCAGTGCGACCGCCATCGCATCGTGTTTATCGGGATGGCGGCGTAGTTCCTCGCGATAGCGCGCAACCAACAGCAACGCATAATCGGTGCCCGCGCCGAAGACCAGGACGGTGAGGACGGCCTGGCTCTGCGCGTTGACGGTCAGACCGACCTTGGTCGCGCCGAATACCGCGGCCTGCGATATCACCAGCGCGAAACCGACGGTGATCAGTGGAAACACCCACAGCATCGGACCGTAGGTGAGCAGCAGAATGACGATGACGACCGCGGCGGCCGAGTACAGCAGCAGGCCGTCGATATCGTTGAAAACCTCGCCGAATTCGGCCGCGAAACCGGCCGGTCCGGTGGCATAGAAGGACAATCCGTCGGGTCGCTCGCCCGCCGCGTCATTGATCGCACCGACCACATTCGTCAGGCGGTTCCAGCCCTCCGATCCCATCGAGATCGGCACCATAATTTCCAGCGCCTGACCATCGCCGGACTGAATCGGGCCGAGCACCTTATCCGGCACCACATGCTCGACCTGCCGGAACCGGTTGGCATCGGCGCCGACCGCTAGTCGATCGGCATCGGTGATCCCGTCGCGGCGCTCGTATACCAGCACCACCGGAACGTCGTCGCTATTGCCGAATCGCTCGGCCAGCTTGAATGCCTGGGTGGATTCGGCGCTGTCCGGCAGCCAGGTGACATTGTCGTTCTTCTGTGCGCCGGTGAGCTTTCCGGCAAAGGTGCCGAGTGCCAACAGGGCGATGATCCAGACGCCGAGCACCACCCATTTGCTCCGACGGCCACTCGGCACCCGCGCGAGTCGGCCGAGCAGATCGGACATATCCGGGTCGGTCGGTGCGGACATCGGGCCCCCTCGGTAGCCGCCACTCGGTCGGACCGATGCTACTGCCGGGTTCCGACATCCGCGAGTGAAAAGGTGATGCTGCGCCTATACGGCGCGATGCGTGGATTTCGCGGCGCGTGCCGCACAATGGGTGCCGCACGCGGTGCTCACCGGCGCATCTGCGCCACAGCGAAAGACGCCGCTGCGACACAAGGTGTTGTGCTGCATGGACTTGTCACCCCCAAGGAGTAGTGTCCAGGGCGTAGCAATTCCGTGACGGCAGCGTGCTCGGGAAAGGTGTGGAGGCAGGATGAAACTGATCGATCGGGTGTCGGCCATCAACTGGAATCGGGTGCCCGACGAGAAGGATGCCGAGGTCTGGGATCGCCTCACCGGCAACTTCTGGCTGCCCGAGAAGGTGCCGGTGTCCAATGACATTCCGTCCTGGAACACCCTCACCGCCGACGAGAAGCAACTGACCATGCGGGTCTTCACCGGCCTGACGCTGCTGGACACCATCCAGGGCACCGTCGGCGCGGTGAGCCTGATCCCGGACGCCGTGACACCGCACGAGGAGGCGGTGCTCACCAATATCGCGTTCATGGAGTCGGTGCACGCCAAGAGCTACAGCTCGATCTTCTCCACACTGTGCTCCACCCGCGAGATCGATGACGCGTTCCGCTGGTCGGAGGAGAACCGAAACCTGCAGCGCAAGGCCGAGATCGTGCTGGATTACTACCGCGGCGACGATCCGCTCAAGCGCAAGGTGGCCTCCACCCTCCTGGAGAGCTTCCTGTTCTACTCCGGCTTCTACCTGCCGATGTACTGGTCCTCGCGCGCCAAGCTCACCAACACCGCCGACCTGATCCGCCTGATCATCCGCGACGAGGCGGTGCACGGCTATTACATCGGCTACAAGTACCAGAAGGGTCTGGAACTGCTCAGCCAAGCCGAGCGCGACGATCTCAAGAACTACACCTTCGAACTGCTGTTCGAGCTCTACGACAACGAGGTCGAATACACCCAGGATCTCTACGACGAGGTCGGCCTCACCGAGGACGTCAAGAAGTTCCTGCGCTACAACGCCAACAAGGCGCTGATGAACCTCGGCTACGAGGGCCTGTTCCCCAAGGACGAAACCGAAGTCAACCCGGCCATCCTCTCGGCCCTGTCCCCCAATGCCGACGAGAACCACGACTTCTTCTCCGGCTCCGGCTCCAGCTACGTCATCGGCAAGGCCGTCAATACCGAAGACGAAGACTGGGAGTTCTGAGCTATCGGCAACGAATCTGGCTCGGTCCCGAGGAACCGAGCCAGATTTCTTGCCTGAAACTACTTGTCGCCGTTGGAGTTCCGCAAGATCTGCAGAATCTGAGCAACGTCAGACTTCAGCGTGCCGACATCCGACTTCAGCGTGCCGACATCCGACTCTATCGACGCCAGTCGACCGTCGGTGACATCTTGCCGCGCAGCCATCGCATCGAGTCCCGATGCCATCGCATCCTGCCGGGACACGACACTGCCGATGTCGACACTCATCGAAATCAACCGCGACGCAACCGACCGACCCTCGAGATCTCCAATACTCGTGCGTATACCCGCGACGCTCGCATCCACAGTGTCCAGCCGCTCATTGATACCGGTCACTGTCGCAGTATCCCAGCTGAGCTGGTGAATCCGCCACCGTTCGAGCGCTTCCAATCGGTGCTCCACAGATCCTTCCGCCCTACTCATGGGGTCGCCCCCCTGGCTCTTCGACGGCGTCGTGCTTACTCAGGAGATCCAAGATCCGTGCCACGTCGACTTTGATGCGATCGAGATCCGACTGCACCGAGATCGGACCTACCGCGTCCACGAGACGGAACTGCAGAGTGTTGATTTCGGCCTTGATCGCGAACATGTGCTTGTACAGGTCTCGCACAATCAAACCGTCGAGCGGAAGCCGGACCTCCCGCCATAGTTCTAGCTCACGTATCCGTTCTTCGATCGTCTTCCCGCTGGTACTCATGGTCGAACCCTCCCCTTGACCACTCGATGTCGAAAACACGTTCGACAATAGCGTTCAGCTCTCACAACATCCAGACTTCGATCGGAATGCTCTTGCGACACACGGGGAGACACGCGGGCCGTTCGCTGGGGAGACGGCAGGCCTTGTGCGCCAGGATGATTCGCCTCAGATGCCGAGTACCAGCTTGGCGGTGGTGAAGTAGATGATGAGGCCGGTGGCGTCGACAAGGGTGGTGACCATCGGGGCCGAGACGACCGCCGGATCGATGCGGAATCGCTTGGCGAGCAATGGCATCGTGCCACCGATGGTCGCGGCCCAGCCGCAGATGATGACCAGGGTGATGCCGACCACCAGGGCGGTGCCCGGATCGACGAACAGGGCGCCGATGGCGACGCCCGCGGTGGCCAGCATGGTGCCGAGGACCAGGCCTACGCGGCATTCGCGCCAGATCACCTTGAACAGGTCGGAGCCGCGTACCTCGCCGACCGCGAGCGCACGCACACATGCGGTCGCCGCCTGGGCGCCCGCGTTCCCGCCCGCGCCGATGAGCAGCGGGATGAACAGCGCCAGGTGCGCCGCCTGCTGCAGGGTGCCCTCGAAGAAGTCGGTGACGCTGACCGTCAGGGTGGCCGCGAACAGTAACAGCAGCAACCACAGGGCACGGTAGCGGGCCAGCTGGAACACCTTGGCCGCCATGTAGTGGCCCTCCCACGGTGCCGAACCCGCCTGCTTGGCGACGTCCTCACTGTCGGCGGCTTCGATGACCTCGACGGCGTCATCGATGGTGAGCAGCCCGACCAGCCGGTCCTCGCTGTCGACGACCGGCAGGTTGATGACATTGGTTTCGCGCATCAGCCGCGCCGCCTTCTCGGCGGAGTCGGTCGCGCGCACGAATGTCGGCTCGGTGACGACCAGATCCGACACCATGGTGTCGGGACGGCTCAGTACCAGCTCGCGCAATTCGACAATGCCGGTCAGTCGGCGACCGGCGTCGACGACCGGCAGCGTGTATACCGTTTCGGCATTGATGCCCTTGATCCGCACTGTCTGCAGTGCGTCCGGCACGCTCAAATTGCGTGGCAGCGCAACGACTTCCGGGGTCATGTACAGCCCGACCGAGCCCTCCGGGTAGCCGAGCAACGCAGCGGTCATCCGGCGTTCGCGCGCGCTCAGTCCGGCCAGCACCTTCTTGGCGACCTTGGCAGGCGCCTCACGCAGCATCCTGGCGCGGTCGTCGGGGTCCATGGCCTCGACCAGATCGCGGAAGCTCTGATCACGCAGACCCTCCAGAATCTGTTGCTGGTCAACGGGTTCGAGTTCCTCGAAGACGGCGAGCGCCAGATCCTTGTCGAGCAGACGGAAGGCGACACCCGCCTGGACGGCGTCCATGCGTGCGAGCTCGTCCGCGATGACATGCGGCTGCTGGTTGTCGAGCCAGTCGAGCGCGGCGTCGACACGATGGGTGTGCACGATGTCCTGCAGGGATGCGGACAGCGTCGGACGAGCTTCGATGAGATCGGTCTGCGACATGGGAGGTCCTCAGCACACGGTGAATAGGCGAGTGAATCGAAAAACGAAGTCACACCGCGGGCACCAACCCCGGGACCGACTACTACAGGACGGTTTTACGAAGGGGCGGCGCCGCGCGGCCTTCGACTGGGAGGTTCGCTGCGCATCGCAACCCCACCTCCTCAACGCCGCCACAGGGCCGTCACCACTGCGGATTACTCGAATGCGCCGCCCGGATCGGGCCGACCGCATAGCTTCCGGTTGAAGGATACATGCGGCGACGCGGGTGTTCATACTCGAATCGCGTAAAGACCGACGATGTCTCGCTCGGATATGACCGGACCCACATCCGGCTTTCCGGCCAGCAGGAGATTCGACGCAGACCGAGCCGAACTCTGCGCCGATCATGGCAGGCCCGCGAGGATCGTTGCGGCTAGTTTCTGTGTAAACACACGAAGGAGAGATCTGTGCGCTTCGGCATCTTCATTCCACAGGGGTGGCGGCTGGATTTGGTCGATATCGACCCGGCGGCGCAGTGGGGGGTGATGCGCGATCTCGCCCAACGTGCGGATGCCGGAGATATCTGGGAGTCGCTGTGGGTATACGACCACTTCCACACGGTGCCGGTGCCGACGGAGGAGGCGACGCATGAGGCGTGGACGCTGATGGCGGCGTTCGCGGCTACCACGTCGCGAATTCGGTTGGGGCAGATGTGTACCGCGATCAGCTACCGCAATCCGGCATATCTGGCCAAGGTCGCCGCGACCACGGATCTGATCTCCGGCGGTCGGGTCGAGATGGGTATCGGCGGCGGCTGGTACGAACACGAATGGCGCGCATACGGTTACGGATTCCCGTCGGCGGGTGAGCGGCTCGGTCGGCTCGACGAGGGCGTGCAGATCTTCCGCCAGGCATGGACCGAGGGCAAGGCCACGCTGGACGGTAAGTATTACCAAGTCGACGGTGCGATCGTACGGCCACTTCCGTTGCAGGAGGGCGGTATTCCGATCTGGGTCGCAGGCGGCGGCGAGAAGAAGACACTGCGAATCGCGGCAAAGTACGCCCAGTACACCAACTTCAGCGGCGCACCCGAGGAATTCACGCACAAGTCCGAAATTCTGCGGGCGCACTGCGCCGAGGTCGGCACAGATTTCGATGCCATCGTGCGCTCCTCGAACTTCAACGCCGTCATCGGATCCACCGAAGCCGAAGTGGAACAACGCCTTTCGGCCCTGCAGACCCGCCTGGCCACGGTGATCAGTGACGACCGGGCCAAATCCTTCGTCGACGGCATGCTGCGCACCTCCCCCGCCGTCGGCACCCCCGAACAGATCACCGAGCGCCTATCCGCAGTCCGCGACCTGGGCCTCGGCTACGCCATCTTCAACTTCCCCGAATCCGCCTACGACACCACCGGAATCGACCTCTTCGAACGCGAAGTAGCCCCCGCCCTGCGCTGACCGGTCGAGGTCCGCAGGCCCGTGCCTACATGAAGTAGTCCCTGCGGCAACGGAATACGTTGCCGCAGGGACATATGGTCACAGCATGCAGGAGACGCAACCCTCTACTTCGGTTCCCTCCAGGGCCATTTGGCGCAGGCGGATGTAGTAGAGGGTTTTGATGCCCTTGCGCCAGGCGTAGATCTGGGCACGGTTGAGGTCGCGGGTGGTGGCGGTGTCTTTGAAGAAGAGGGTCAGCGACAGGCCCTGGTCCACGTGTTGGGTGGCGGCGGCGTAGGTGTCGATGATCTTCTCGTAGCCGATTTCGTAGGCATCCTCGTAGTACTCGAGGTTGTCGTTGGTCAGGTAGGGGGCCGGGTAGTAGACGCGGCCGATCTTGCCTTCCTTGCGGATCTCGATCTTCGACGCCACCGGGTGGATCGAGCTGGTGGAGTGGTTGATGTAGGAGATCGAACCGGTCGGCGGGACGGCCTGCAGGTTCTGGTTGTAGATGCCGTGCTCCATGACCGAGGCCTTCAGCTCACGCCAGTCGTCCTGGGTGGGAATGTGCACGCCCGCGTCGGCGAAAAGCTGCGCGACCCGTTCGGTCTTCGGCTCCCACACCTGATCGGTGTACTTGTCGAAGTACTCCCCGGAGGCGTACTTGGATTCGGGGAAGCCGCCGAAGTACGCGCCGCGCTCCTTCGCGATCAGGTTCGAGGCCCGAATCGCGTGGTACACCACGGTATAGAAGTAGATATTGGTGAAGTCGATACCCTCTTCGGACCCGTAGTGCACCCGCTCGCGAGCCAGATACCCGTGCAGATTCATCTGGCCGAGGCCGATCGCGTGGGATTCGTTGTTGCCCTGCTCGATCGAGGGCACCGAGTAGATGTGCGTCTGGTCCGATACCGCGGTCAGCGCTCGGATCGCCACCTCGATGGTCCGCGCGAAGTCGGGCGAGTCCATCGTCTTGGCGATATTCAACGAGCCGAGGTTGCAGGAAATGTCCTTGCCCACCTTGGCATAGGACAAGTCGTCGTTGAACAGCGACGGCGTCGACACCTGCAGGATCTCCGAGCACAGATTCGAATGCGTGATCTTGCCCGCGATCGGATTGGACCGGTTCACCGTGTCCTCGAACATGATGTACGGGTAGCCGGATTCGAACTGCAGCTCGGCAATGGTCTGGAAGAACTCGCGCGCCTTGATCTTCGACTTGCGGATGCGCTTGTCGTCGACCATCTCGTAGTACTTCTCGGTGACATTGATATCGGCGAACGGCACGCCGTAGATGCGCTCCACGTCGTACGGCGAGAAGAGGTACATGTCCTCGTTCTTCTTCGCCAGTTCGAAGGTGATGTCCGGGATCACCACACCCAGGGACAGTGTCTTGATGCGGATCTTCTCGTCCGCGTTCTCCCGCTTGGTGTCCAGGAACCGGTAGATGTCCGGGTGATGCGCGTGCAGATATACCGCGCCCGCACCCTGTCGCGCACCGAGCTGGTTGGCGTAGGAGAACGAGTCCTCGAGCAGCTTCATGATCGGGATGACACCCGAGCTCTGGTTCTCGATCTTCTTGATCGGCGCGCCATGCTCACGAATATTGGTGAGCAGCAAGGCAACTCCACCACCGCGCTTGGACAGCTGCAGCGCCGAGTTGATGGAGCGCCCGATCGACTCCATATTGTCCTCGATGCGAAGCAGGAAGCAGGACACCGGCTCACCGCGCTGCTTCTTACCGGAGTTGAGGAAGGTCGGGGTGGCGGGCTGAAAACGCCCGTCGATGATCTCGTCGACCAGCTTGCTCGCGAGCACCTCGTCACCGGCCGCCAGTGTCAGCGCCACCATGCAAACCCGGTCCTCGAACCGCTCCAGGTAACGCTTGCCGTCGAAGGTCTTGAGCGTGTAAGAGGTGTAGTACTTGAACGCGCCGAGGAAGGTCGGGAACCGGAACTTCTTGGCGTAGGCCTGCTGGAACAGCGACTTGATGAACGCGCGGCTGTACTGCTCGAGAACCTCTGCCTCGTAATAGTTCTCGTCGACCAGGTAGTCCAGCTTCTCGTCCAGATTGTGGAAGAAGACGGTGTTCTGGTTGACGTGCTGCAGGAAGTACTGGTGCGCGGCCTCGCGGTCCTTGTCGAACTGGATCTTGCCGTCGGCGCCGTACAGGTTCAGCATCGCGTTGAGGGCGTGGTAGTCCATGACCTCGCCGGTCTCGGCGGTACGGACCGGGGGCTGCTCTAAGCGAGCTGTCTTGCCGGTCGGTGCTGTCGTTGCTGTTGCCAAAACAATCCCAATCCCTCTCGGACGCGCTCGACGTCCTCAGCGGTTCCCATGAGTTCGAAGCGATACAGGTAGGGCACCCCGCACTTACGCGAGATCACCTCGCCCGCATAGCAATAGGTATCGCCGAAGTTCGTGTTTCCCGCCGCGACGACGCCGCGCAGCAGCGCACGGTTGTGCGGATCGTTGAGGAACTTGGCGACCTGCCGCGGCACGAAATCCTTATCGGATCTGTTTCCCCCGAGTACGTGCCGACCGCCCCCGTAGGTGGGGACGATCAGCACGTATGGTTCGTCTACGCGCAGCGAGTCAGCGGTGTGCAGTGGTATGCGAGTTGCCGGGAGTCCCAGCTTCTCGACGAAGCGGTGCGTATTCTCCGAGGCACTGGAGAAGTAGACCAGCGCTGTCCCTGTAGACATGGCTACCTCCTCCCCCTTCCATCGGATACACCGGAAAGCTGGATGCGGTCAGGCCGCCACGGTCGCGAGCGACTTGATGCGGTCGGGCCGGAAGCCGGACCAGTGGTCCTCACCGGCGACGACGACCGGCGCCTGCAGGTAACCGAGTGCCATGACGTAATCGCGCGCGTCGTCGTTCTCGGAGATGTCGATGACTTCGTAGTCCACCCCGGCCTTGTCGAGCGCCTTGTAGGTGGCATTGCACTGGACGCAAGCGGGCTTGGTGTACACGGTGATGGTCATTGATGTCCCTCTCTCCTATGCCTGATCCACAGCCTGTGATCCGTATGCAGTGCTTGATCCGACGTACGCTGCGCAAACTCCTGGATCGGTAGCTGAAATCCCTGCTCAGCCGCTCGCGGCCGAAGCTGATCTCATCCCCTCTTCCAGTACCGAAGACACTACACCTAGTGGCCGACAGTTTCATACAACACGACATGTTGCGAGTCACAAAGATGAAATTCCCAAGCGGTAAGTACCTGGACGCTCGATTCGCAACCCGACACAACAGTGGCGCAGATCACAATTTCGTACCGTAGCGCTCTTCCAGCAAACTTCTTGCGCCGAACGAAAAAGGGCCGCCCCCGCACTCCACGGATGGAGCCGGGGGCGACCCTGCTGGCGGGACTCGACGCTTAGGCGGACACCAGTTCGCCGGTCGCCTGCACCAGTTCGTGCACGGTCGCGCCGAGCTGTGTCAGCGCCTCGGCATCCTCGCGCGGATGCGACTGCGCAAACCGCTCGCCGAATGCGGCGAAGTGCAGGTGGGCGGTCTCGACCACCCGAGCGCCCGCGACACCGAGCGCCTTGACCACATCGCCGTGCGCCCACTTGGCCGCATTCGGGCTGATCGAACCGCTCACCACCGCTACCGGCCGATCCTTGATCGCTCCGGCGCCGTACGGGCGCGAGGCCCAGTCGATGGCGTTCTTCAGCACGGCGGGGATGCTGCCGTTGTACTCGGGCGTCACCAGAAGCAGCCCGTCGGATGCGGCGACCGCGTCACGCAGCGCCTGCGCGGCGGCGGGTACAGAGCCGGGCACGTCGAGATCCTCGTTGTAGAAGGGGATATCGGCGAGGCCCTTGTAGATGGTGATCTCGACACCCTCCGGCGCGGTCTGCACCGCGGCCTCGGCGAGCCCGCGGTTGATCGACGCCGCGCGAAGGCTGCCGACAAGAGTAAGGATCCGGGTCTGGTTCATGACGACTCCTGGTGTACTGAGTGTGGTGTCCGAACTTCTGCCTACACTAACCGGACCGTGGTCCGATTCATTCCCGGGAGAACCGTGAGGGGCTTGTGAGCTACAGCACATCCATGCCGGACGGAATGATGCCCGAGCGGCCGTTGCTCGGCGTCGGTGCGCCCCTGCCCGGAAATCACGAGCGCGCCGATGCCGCGCGCAACCGCCAGCTACTCCTGGACGCGGCGCAGGAAATCGTGCGCGAACAAGGTGTGGACAGCCTGACCATGGATGCGCTCGCCAAGCGAGCGGGCGTCGGCAAGGGCACCGTCTTCCGACGGTTCGGCAGCAGGTCGGGACTATTGCGCGCGCTCTTGGACCACGCCGAGCGAAAGTTCCAGGAAGAGTTCATGTTCGGACCGCCACCGCTGGGTCCTGGCGCGGCGCCGGTGGAGCGACTGGTCGCCTTCGGCCGCGCCCGGCTACTCGATATCGAGGTCGCGGGCGAACTGCATCGCGCGGCGGAGATCGGCGAGGCGGGCGACCGCTTTACCGGCCCGCCCTACGGACTGCTGCGCGCGCACGTGACGATGCTGCTGAGGCAGGCGCGGGTCGACGGGGATGTCGTGCTGGTCGCCGATGGTCTGCTCGGCCTGCTCGGCGCGGCATTGGTGATGCATCAAATGCATGTTCTCGGTTACGACCGCTGTCGGATCGGGGACAACTGGGAGGCGTTCGTTCGACGGGTTGTGGTTTCGGCGCGGCCAGTAGAGTGATCCGTCATGGGGAACCTGCGTGCACAGATCATCGCCGAGTTGGGCGTCCAATCGAATATCGAACCGAAGCTCGAGGTGCGGCGTCGGGTCGATTTTCTCAAGGACTATCTGAGCGCGAGTCCCGCACGAGGTTTCGTACTCGGCATCAGCGGTGGTCAGGACAGCGCGCTGACCGGACGCCTGTGCCAGCTCGCCGTCGAGGAACTGCGTGCCGAAGGCGCCGATGCCGCCTTCATCGCGGTGCGACTGCCCTACGGTGTGCAGGCCGATGAGGCCGATGCGCGGATCGCGCTGCGGTTCATCCAGCCGGACCGTTCGGTGGTGGTCAATATCCGCCCCGGCGCCAATGCCGTTGCGGCCGAGGTGGCCTCGGCGCTGCGGGTGGATACGCTGCGCGATTTCGTGCGCGGCAATGTCAAGGCCCGCGAACGCATGGTGACCCAGTACGCCATCGCCGGTCAGGAAAATATGCTCGTCGTCGGCACCGATCACGCGGCCGAGGCGGTCACCGGCTTCTTCACCAAATTCGGCGACGGCGGCGTCGACATCACGCCGCTGACCGGCCTCACCAAGCGCCAGGGCGCGGCGCTGCTGCAGGAACTCGGCGCACCGTCGAGCATCTGGGCCAAGGTGCCGACCGCCGATCTCGAGGACGACCGTCCCGCGCTGCCGGACGAGGAGGCGCTCGGCCTGCGCTACAGCGAGATCGATGACTATCTGGAGGGCAAGGACGTCACACCGGAGGTCGCGCAGAAGCTAGAGACGATCTTCCTGAACACCCGCCACAAGCGCACCGTCCCGGTAACCCCGCTCGATACCTGGTGGCGCTGAGCCCCTCGGGCTACTTCCGGGGCGGCTTCCTCCGAATGGAGCAACGAAATGCGTTGGCGCGCTGATGCTAACCCGCAGGACCAGCGCCGACGGTAGTCGAACGGTGGTTGGGGGGCAGTTGGGAGCCGCCGTATGACTACTGTCGGCGGCAATGGTTGCGGATGTGCTGCACCGAGGAGTCGGGTTCAGCCGCCCGCGAAGGGTGGCAGGACGTCGACGCGCGGAGTCAGCGCGACCGACGGGTCGCGAGTCAGTTCGTCGCCGACGAGGTAGGCGCAGACGGCGAGCATCTTGTCGAGGTCGGGACCGTAGCACTCGGCGAGGGTGGTGCGCAGGTCGGCGACGGTGGCATCGGCCGGGAAGTCCAGGGTTTCCCGATCCTTGCCGACGGCGTCGGCAATCGCGGCGAAGTAGCGGATCTCAACCACCGATGGCTCCCATCGTGCGTTCCGGCGGGACGAAATCCTCGGCATCGATCCCGTGTCCCGCCCATTTGTTCCACATGGCGCCGCGCCAGATGGTGGCGATCGCCTCGTCGTCGGCGCCCGTGCGCAGTGCTTGGCGCACATCGAATTCCTGATCGCTGAACAGGCACGACCGCAGCATGCCGTCGGCGGTCAGCCGGGTCCGGTCGCAGGTGTCGCAGAATTTGCGGGTCACCGTCGCGATGATGCCGACCGCCGCCGGACCGCCGTCGACCAGCCACTTCTCCGCCGGGGCCGCGGGATCGGACCGGCCGACCTCGGTCAGCGCGAAGCGGGTACCGAGCACGTCGAGCAATTCGGCCGCGGTCACCATATTGGCGCGGGCCCATTCGTGATCGGCGTCCAGCGGCATCTCCTCGATGAACCGCAGTTCACAGCCCTCGTCCAGACACCAGCGCAGCAGATCCGGCGCACCGGCGAGGGTATCGCGCATCAGCACGGCATTGACCTTCATCGGCGCCAATCCGGCATCCCTGGCCGCGCGGATGCCCGCGAAAACCGATTCCAGCCGATCGCGGCGGGTCAGCCGGGCGAAGCCGAGTCGATCCACGGTATCCAGCGAGACGTTCACCCGGCTCAGCCCGGCGGCCGCGAGACCGCGGGCCCGATGAGCGAGTCCGACGCCATTGGTCGTCATGGACAGCGGGACCTGCGGCACCCGCTCGTGACAGCCCGCGATGATCCGCTCCAGATCGCGGCGCAGCAGCGGCTCACCGCCGGTGAACCTGACCTCACGCACGCCCAATTCCCGCACCGCGAGCGTGACGAGTCGCACAATTTCCTCGACCGTCAGCAGTTCGTCCTGCGGGATCGCGGGCAGGCCCTCCTCGGGCATGCAGTAGGTACATCGCAGCGAACACTTCTCGGTGATCGATACGCGCAGATCGCGTGCGGTGCGGCCGAATCGATCAACCAGGTAGGGCGTGTCGGGCCGTCCGTCGAGTGAGGGCAGCCTGGACCGCACGGCGGGAATCCCCATCTCGACCAGCGTCACCAGTCCATTATGACCGGTCCGCGCGCTGTGCCCATGGGCGGACCGCACCATATCGAGCTCACAAACTCCGAGTTCAGCGGGTGAGCGTTCGTGCGATACGACAGGAGAACTCGCTACCGCTCGGCGATTAGGCTGACCATATGACCTCGCGTGCCGACACCTCCGGTGGCCACCGGCCCAGCCCGCCCGCCGCCGCCCGGTCCGTCGACGCCTACCGGGACACCATCGAGGCGCTGCTGCGCCCGCTGGCCGCCCGCCCGGTCGAATCCGTCGCGGTGCGCGTGGCACTGGGCCGACAGCTGGCCGACGATGTCCACGCGCCGGTCGACCTGCCGGTGTTCCGCAACTCCGCGATGGACGGATATGCGGTGCGCGCCGAATCGGTGGTGGTCACTCCGGTGACGCTGCCGCTGGTCGGTGTGATCGCGGCGGGCGCGGCAGGACAGACGCCGTTGCCGCACGGTGCGGCGATGAAGGTGATGACCGGTGCGCCGATTCCGCCCGGCGCCGATTGTGTGGTGCCGGTGGAGGACGCGCACAGCGATGACGCGACGGTGACCGTCGAGCGGGGGCGCACCGCGGGTGAGTTCGTGCGCGAACCGGGCACCGATGTGCGCACCGGCGAGCTGCTGGCCCGCGCGGGCACCACGCTGGCGCCACGACACATCGCCGCGCTGGCAGCCGCCGGACTGCCGAATGTTCCGGTATTCCAACCGATTCGGGCGGCGGTCATCACCACGGGTGATGAATTGGTCGCCGCCGGAACACCATTGCGTCCCGGCCAGATCTACAACTCCAACGGTATCGCCCTCGCGGCCGCGCTCAGCGCCAACGGCGTCAGCGTCGTCTCGGTGGAACACAGCACCGATGATTCGGCGAGGTTTCGCGCATTGCTTTTCGCCGCAACGAAATCCGCCGATATCGTCTTCACCTCCGGCGGGGTATCCAAGGGCGATTTCGAGGTGGTCAAGGAGGTATTGCAACCGTTGGGCGGCGAATTCGGCTCGGTCGCGGTGCAACCTGGTGGGCCGCAAGGGCTTACCGTCGTCAACGGCGTGCCGGTGCTGAGTTTTCCCGGAAATCCGGTGAGCACCATGGTGTCGTTCGAGGTATTCGCGCGGCCCATACTGCGCCATATCGCGGGACTGCCCGAGGTGGAGATCTACGAGGTGCCGCTGCGCGATGCGGTGCGTTCCCCCGAGGGACGACGCCAATTCCTGCGCGGTCAGCTGGTGCGCGATGACTCCGCGCCGCCCGGATTGCATCGCGTGCCGACGGCCGTCGCGGTCGCCTCCGGACCCGGTTCGCATCTCATCGCGGGCATGGCCTGGGCGGATGTATTGATCGATGTGCCCGCCGAGGTCACCTCGCTGCCGGTCGGCGCACCTGTGCGAGTGTGGTCGCTATGAGCGAGTTGTCCCATGTCGACCGGGAAGGTCGCGCCCGCATGGTCGATGTGAGCGCGAAATCCGATACCACTCGGATCGCGGTAGCGGCCGGTGAGCTGCGCACCACCGCCGAGGTGGTCGCGCTGGTCCGGGCCGATGATATGCCGAAGGCCGATGTGCTCTCGACCGCGCGGATCGCCGGTATCGCGGGCGCGAAGAAGACCTCGGAACTCATTCCGCTGTGCCATCAGTTGGCATTGTCCTCGGTGACGGTCGAATTCGGTTTCACCGAGGACAGCATCACGATCGAGGCGAGCGCGAAAACCAAGGGCCCCACCGGCGTCGAGATGGAAGCACTGACGGCGGTCGCGGTGGCCGGACTCACCCTGCACGACATGGTCAAGGCGGTAGACCCGGCGGCGACGCTCAACGGAGTGCGGCTGCTCACCAAAGAGGGTGGCAAACACGGACATTGGGAGCGCCCCGCGGAGCAGGAACCCGTGGACATCCCAATGCTGACCGACGAGCTTGAATCCACCACGGAAGACATTGCGCCGGAAGAGATCTCGGATTCCGATCAGCGTACGGCGGTCGTACTGGTCGCCTCTACCGGCGCCGCGTGCGGCACCCGGGCGGACACCACCGGTCCGGTGCTCGCGCAATGGCTCGGCAGACTCGGCTTCTCGGTGCGCGGCCCGCTGATCTACGCCGACGCCGAGATCGATATCGGCTTGGCCGATGCCCTGAGGTTCGAGCCGTCGCTGGTGATCAGCACCGGCGGCACCGGTGCCTCCCCCACCGATGCGACACCCGAGGCGACGCTGGCCGTATTGGACCGCGAATTACCCGGTGTTGCCGAGGCGATTCGGCAGCGCGGCACCGCGAAATTCGCACTGGCCGCGCTCAGTCGCGGGGTGGCCGGACTGGCGGGTCGATCGGTGGTGGTGAATCTGCCCGGCTCCCCCGGTGGTGTCAGAGACGGTATGGCGGTACTAGAGCCGCTGCTGGATCATCTGCTCGCGCAAGTAGCCGGAGGCGGCAACCATGACAACAAGTGAATTCGCGGCCGTACGCCTGGCCGGTATCAGCGATCAGCCACTCGATCCGGCGGCCGTCGAAGCGACGGTGACCGGGCCGGAGCACGGTGCCGTAGTGGTTTTCACCGGCAAGGTGCGCAATCACGATGGCGGACAAGCAGTTTCCGCTTTGGAATATTCTGCGCATCCGGAAGCTGAACGGTTCCTGCGAAATTGCTGTGCGGAACTCACCGAGCGCTCCGGACTCCCGGTCGCGGCCGTCCACCGAATCGGTCAGTTGACTATCGGCGATCTCGCAATCGTCGTCGCGGTCGCCGCCCCGCACCGCGCCGAGGCCTTTACCACCTGTGCGGAATTGGTGGATCGGATCAAACATGAAGTGCCGATCTGGAAGCGCCAGCTCTTCGCCGATGGGCTCTCGGAATGGGTGAACGCCTGCGGGTAAAGCCCCATTGCCTGTGAATTACCACGTCTAGAGCGCCTGCTGTTGTTCCCCGAAACAACAATGTGACGCGAATTCAGTGACGATTCAATAGGCGCGGGATAGCGTTCTCCCGCAGAAGATACGTCGATCGGCGGTAGGAGGGGCGCATTGGGAACCGATCAGGTACTGCTGCACAGATTCGTCATCGCACAGCTCACCGATGCCGGACTGGATCGGGATCGGCTGATCCGCGAGACCGGCCTACCCGAATGGACCATGGTCGGCCAGGACGTCCACCTGCCGAGTCACACCTTCTCGCGACTCTGGGAACTGGGCGAACACGGGCTCGGCGATCCGAATGTCGCATTGCGGGTGGCCAGCCGCTACAAACTCAATAGTTTCGGGCTCTACGACTATCTGTTCGCCACCGCGCCGACCCTCGGCGCGGGCCTGGCCACCTGCGGTCCCTATGTCGCCGCGGTGACCACCAATCACCGCTTCGAACTGGTCACGGAGAACGAGCACGAGGTCACGCTCTACCTCGACATGATCAATGGCGAGGGCCGCGGCCGCGACCTCACCCAGGTGTGGGGCCTGGCGGCCGTGCTCAGCAGGGCACGGCGTGTGGTCCGGATCCCGCTCGTCCCGTTGCGGGTGGCGTTGCGGCAGCAGGCACCGGCCGAAATCGGCGCCTTCGTCGAGGTATTCGGCACCCCCGCGATCGAATTCGGCGCGCCGGTCGATGCGATGACATTCCGCGCCAGCGATATGGACCTGCCGCTGACCACCAGCGATCCGGTGCTGGCGACCGTGCTGCAGCCACTGGCCGACGCCCTGCCGCCACCGCCGACCTTGGCGACGGCATGGCCGGATCGAGTGGCGAGCGCGCTGGCCGAGGCATTGGCGGCCGAGGGTGCGGTATCGCTGGATCGGGTGGCCCGCAGGCTCGCCACCAGCCCACGGACACTGCAGCGTCGGCTGATGGAGGCGGGCACCACCTGGCGGATGGAATTGGAGCGGGCGCGTGATGCCCGCCTCGCGCAGGCGAGCGCGGATGGTGTCGCGCTGAGCCGATCGCGACAAGCCGAATTGCTCGGATATTCGGATGTGGGTTCGATGCGGCGGGCAGCCCGGCGTCGATCCATGACCCAGCTCATGCACCGATCGGAGCTTCCGGTCTGATCCGCCGCATACCCGCGTCGTAACCCCGGCGCGGTCAAACCTTCAGGAAGGTCGCCGCGATCCGCCAGAAGGTCGCATCCTCGATGACGCGAAAGTCCCAGCTGTCGGCGATGTCTCGGGATGCGGCGACGATGGCGGGCACATCGAAATCGTCACGAGTCGCGGTGCCTTTGGCCTCCAACGCGGCGACCACGTACGCGGTGGCACTCTCCCAGGTCTCTGACACGGAACTCTCCAATCGGTCGTAGAGACAAATACGGTCGATCACGGTTCATTGGTCGAACCGACACCGCGCACTGCGTTTCGCTCCGTTGCGCACATGCCGCGCGCGGCGGGGCAATGTCTCAGTTCTATGTCCGTGCGATCGCCGCGCCAAGTACCGAACGCGCCAGCTTCGAGCAGAACGCGCCAACTTTTCCGGGAGTCAGTGCGGGGTGTAGCGCCAGACGCCGAGCATGGCTTGCTCGTCCAGAGGTTCGGCGTCGGTGTGCACGGTATCGTGCAGCCGCGCAAGTGCCGCGTCAGTGGGCAGACCGGCACCGATCAACACCAATCGGGTCGTCCGCGATTCGCCGCGCGACCAGGCGTCCGGTTCGAAGACGATGTGGCGACCGACCATGTGCAGCACGAACTTCCGACGCTCGGCGGCGACGCCGAAGGCGGCGAATCCCTTCGCGCGGAACAGTCCGGGCGGCGGATCCTCGAGGAATTCGACCAGACGGCGCGGATCCAATTCCCGGTCACTGGTGAAGGACACACTGGTGTAGTCGTCGTGCAGATGCCGATGTTCGGCATGGTCGTCGTGGTCGTGGTCGTGGAGCAGTTCGTCGAAGCTCAATTGTTCGGCGACCCGGGGGATTTCGCGCAGCGGCTCGTCGAAGAGCAGGCCGGGGTCGATGCGGCCGTGGGTGGTCGCGTAAACCGGCACCTGACCGATCAGCTCGGTGATTTCCTGTCGCAATCCAACCAGCCGCTCCGGCGACACCCGATCGGCCTTGTTGAGTACGACCAAGTCCGCCAGCCGCAGATGGGTGGCGAGTTCGGGATGACGCTCGCGACTGTCCGGGAACTGCTCGGCGTCGACCACCTCGACCAGACCGCCGTAGCGGATGCGCGGGTTCTCGCTGCCGACCACCATCCGAATCAGATTGCGCGGCTCGGCCAGTCCGCTGGCCTCGACCACGATCACGTCGATCTTGGCGCGCGGCTGGGCGAGCCTGGTGAACATGTCGTCGAGTTCACCGACATCCACCGCACAGCAGACGCACCCGTTGCCGAGCGAGACCATCGCGTCGACCTGACCGGCCACCAGCATGGAGTCGATATTGATGGCCCCGAAATCGTTGACCACCACCCCGATCCGCGTGCCCCGGTTATCGCGCAGCAGATGGTTGAGCAGCGTCGTCTTCCCGGATCCGAGAAACCCGGCGACTATGAGAACAGGAATCCGCACTGTGTTGATTTTGCAGCGCCTGCGACGCTGCGTGTTCGCGGCCCCCGAATGTCGGCATCGCGTAGCGATTCGATGAGAGGTGGTGGTCGGGCGACGGGTGGGCCTCGCGTCCGAGCCGTCGAGACTCGCGCCTGCGGCGCATGCGCTTCGACGACTCGGACGCGAGACGGGCCGCGAACTCCTCGCTCGTAAGACTCGCTCCGCGGTAGTTACGAATGCGGGCCACTCGCGACTATGTCCAGAGTCAGAGCTGTATTACTTGGTCGGGCCGAGCAGGGTACTGGCCAAGGTGTAAGCCAGGTTGATCAGCTCCGAGGTGATCACGGTGTTGTCCATGCCGAGGGACCTCGCCAAGGGCAGCATCATTTGCATGATCGTGCCGACGAGGGCTGGCAGGGTGCCGGTCGTGTTCGGCGCGGTCTGGCCCGGCCACAACTGTGAGCCGGGTGTTTGGCCCGAACCGGGTGACTGTGGGGTGGTCGGCGAGAAGCCGAAGCCCTGCGCCTGCGGCATGTCGGGCGAGAGACCGTAACCCGGCGACTGCGGAGTGTTGGGTGAGAGACCGTAACCCGGCGACTGCGGTGCGCCTGCTTGCGGGGTACCGGGGGACTGCGCCAAGCCCGGTGTCTGTGTGTCCGGCGAGCTCGGCAACTGGGCGTAGCCCGGCGCCTCGGTATACCCCTGCGGCGGGTTCGATGATGCGGGCGCGGTCGGCACCGTCCCCGCGGAATTCGGCACCACCGCGGGTTCGGGAACGGCTGAAGCCTGCGCTGCACCGGGGACCGCGGCGGGAGCCTGCGGAACCGACTGTGCCGGTGGGGTATTCGATAGCGGGGCCGAGGCAGGCCGATCGGCCGAGCCGGTCAGCTCCGGAATCGCGCCGAGCGCCGCCGTCGCCTGCTGCTGTGCGCCGAGCAGGAAGCCCACCAAGCCGGTCGTTATGGCCAGGGCGTGCTTGACCTGCCCCTCCGGACTCTCCAACAGTGCGGCGTCCTCGACATTGGCGCCATTGCCCATCTCGATGAATACATCGGGCACGGTGGTCATCGCCGGACCGGCCACATCCGCGCGGGTCTGCAGACCGTCCTGTGCGCCCGCATAATTCGCGGCCGGGAATCCGGCCTCCAGATACGCGTCGCGCACCGCCTTGGTCGCCGCGAGACCGAGCCCGGACTGAACCTGGTCGGCCTTCGGATCCGGAATCGGCAGCTGCGGCACGATCAGGTGGAAGCCGCGGTCCTGTGCCGGTGCGCCGTCGGCGTGAATGCTCACCGCGACATCGGCGCCGGAGGCATTGGCGGCCTGCGCGCGTTCATCGACGCAGCCGCCCCATCCGGAATCGTCCTGACGACTGAGCACGACCTTGGCGCCGAGATCCTGCAGGGTCGCCCGGACCAGGTCGGCCACCTTCCAGTTGATGGTGTGCTCCGGCACGCCGTTGACCGTGGTCATGCCGGTGGTCTGGCAGTCCTTGGTGCCGCCGCGACCGTTGCTCACTTGCTTCGCCAAGTTCTCGGCATGGTTGGGACCCTGATGACCCGGGTCGAGGAAGATCGTCTTGCCTGCGAGTTTCGTGGACATATCCGGCGCTGCCGGATCGGCGATCGCGGCCGGGATCAGCCCCGACAGCGTCACCACCACGGCGGCCGTGACGGCGCCGCAGATACCGGTACTGATGATGCTTGGCTTCATGTGCGGTGTCGGTGCCCCGGGACGGGGCACCCCTCCCTTCCCACTAGTAACACCAAACCCAGTGGTTCACTCTGGCAACGCCAGCATCAGAAAAGCAATCTATGTTATCGGAATGTTATCGACTTAATCGGGTGCGTTTTCGCTGATCAGACGACCAAAACCGGGGTCGCACCGCCGTGAAACGGCGATTGCCAACCGGATGCGGGCTCAGGCCCCTATCGGCAGCCGGCGCAAGGACCGCAGGGCGTAATGCACCCGCGTCTTCACGGTGCCGACCGGCACACCGAAGTCATCGGCCACCTCTTGATAGGCCCGGTCCCGCAGTATTACCTCCACCACCGCCGCGCGTTGCGATTCGGGCAGCCGGGCGAGTAGATCGGCGACGAGCAGGCCGTCGACGAGGCGCTCGGCGAAGTCCGGATTCGCGAACCGGACATCGCTGAGCTCGGTGATCTCATCCCATCCGGTATCCGCGGGACGGGCCGCGCGGGCGCGGGCGATATCGATCATGACATTGCGTTCGATGGCAAGCAGCCAAGTGCGCACCGTGCCCTTGCGCTCGTCGAACCCCGCGCACGAGCGCCAGGCTCGCAGCAGCGTCTCCTGGACCGCGTGTTCGGCCAGGCCGGAATCGCCGAGTCCGCGCATCGCGCGCCAATGCAATAGCGCCCGGTCCGCGGCCAGCACGGCGGCGAGCCCGTCGTCGGTACAAAGCCCAGCACACGCCACCCCGCAAGTCGACCGCCTGCCCGCGACATCGACCACCGGACAAATACCACTCATACAACAGATATCGCGGGAATACCGGCGAGTGGAATCACGGTCCACCGGAATCTGGCGATTCCACCGAAATCGACCGCCGAGTCTGGTAGACCTTGGCCCCGGAGATTCGGGGATCTCCGCAGGTCAGCCGCCAGTGGCGGCCAGAGCACAATTCGAGGAGACAGCAGTATGCGTGCAAGCACGCTCGTGATCGCGGGGGCAATGGCGTCCATTGTGACACTGCTGGGCACCGGCACCGCGGCCGCCCAGCCCAGCAACACCATCACCGAGGATGGTGTCTATCTGGTCGGCATCGACATCTTCCCCGGTATCTGGGAGGGCCAGGGCACTCCCGACCCGGCAGTCGGCTGTGACTGGCGGCGGCTGCGCAAGGTCGAGGACGATAACACCGATCAGCACTACATCATCAATAACGACTTCACCAGGAACCGTCCGGTGCGCGCCGAGATCGCGCCGACCGATGTGGCCTTCAAAACGGTGAACTGCGGCGCCTGGCACATGCTGCCACCGAGCACAGGTTCATTCGGCGGCTGAGTCGACGCACAGGGATATTGACTCGCGTTCAGTAACCGCTATGGTTCGCAACCATGACGCGGAGCAAGATCCTGATCACCGGCGCCAGCGTCGGACTCGGTGCGGCGATGGCGCGGGATTTCGCCGCGAAGGGCCGGAATCTGGCCCTGTGCGCCCGACGCCTGGACGCGCTCGAGGCCCTGCGCGACGAACTCACCGCCGCGCACCCGGGCATAACCGTCGCGGTCCGCGCGCTCGATGTCGATGACCATCCAGCCGTCCCAAGGGTTTTCGCGGAACTGCGCGATGAACTCGGCGGATTGGATCGGGTGATCGTCAATGCGGGCATCGGCAAGGGCGCGCGGATCGGCACCGGACGTGCGGACGCCAATATCGCTACGGCCACAACCAATTTCGTCAGCGCCCTCGCCCAGACCGAGGCGGCATTGGAGATCTTCCGCGCCCAGGAGTCGGGGCACCTGGTGCTGGTGTCCTCGATGAGCGCGGTGCGCGGGTTGCCGGGTAAGAAGGCCGCGTATTCCGCGAGCAAGGCTGGACTGGCCGCGCTCGGTGAGGCGCTCACGGTCGAATTCGTCAACTCGCCGATCGCGGTGACCACATTGCTGCCCGGATTCATCGCCACCGATATGGCGGCGAAGGCCGGTGACGCCCGCATGGTCGCGCCCTTGGCGAAGGGCGTCGCGGCGATGGTGCGCGCGATCGAGCACGAGAAGATTCGCGCGTGCGTTCCCGGTTGGCCGTGGCGGCTCATCGATGTGGTGCTGCCACATCTGCCCGGCTCGGTCGTTGCCCGGATGAGCTGAGCGCACTATGGCGGCCTGAACCCGCCAGAACTCGACGGGCGGGATTGTTGGACTGGAGCGCATGTCCACAGTTCTCGCGCCCTCCCCCAGCGCCGTCGCCCGGCCACCGCTGATCCGGTGGCTCGCCGTCGTCGCGGTGATGCTCGGCATCTTCTCGATCGTGACGACCGAGATTCTGCCGATCGGCCTGCTGACCGCGATCGGAGCCGATTTCACGATCTCCGACGGCATGGCGGGGCTGATGATGACCCTGCCCGGTCTGCTGGCCGCGATAGCCGCGCCCCTGGTGACCGTCGCTGCCGCGCGGATCGATCGCCGACTGTTGCTGTGCGCCTGCACGTTATTGCTGGTGATCGCCGATGCGGTGGCCGCGTTCGCACCGGAGTTCTCGGTGGTGCTGGCCTCCCGCGTGCTGATCGGGATCACCATCGGCGGCTACTGGTCGATCGCGGCCGGACTGGCCGGCCGATTGGTGCCGCCGGAGTCGGTGCACCGGGCAACCGCAGTGATCTTCTCCTCCGTTCCGCTCGGCTCGGTGCTTGGCGTGCCCATGGGCACCTTCGTCGGCAACGTCGCGGGCTGGCGGGCCGCGTTCCTGGTCTTGGGCCTGCTGTCCGCCGTGGTGCTGGTGCTGCTCGCGGTCGCACTGCCCGCGCTGCCCGCCGAGCAGGCCATTCGTCTGACCACGCTGCGCATCGGTTTGCGCGGTGCGGGCATCCGAATCGCTTTGCTGGCAACGTTTTTCGTGGTGATCGCACAGTTCGGCAGCTACACCTACGTCACACCGTTCCTGGAGCAGGTCACCGAGGTGAGTGGGGACACGATCACGGTGCTGCTGCTGATCTACGGTGTGGCGGGTATTGCCGGGAACTTCCTCGGCGGCACTCTGCTCGGCCGTCCCCGTCGCGCGCTCGGCTTCGCGGCGAGTGCGATGGCGGCCGCGATGCTGCTGCTGCCGTTGCTGGGGCGCTGGGACTTCGGTGCGATCGCGCTGCTCATCGTGTGGGGTGTCGGATACGGCGGTGTGCCGGTGGTGCTGCAGACCTGGTTCGCCGATGCGCTGCCCGATGCGCCCGAGGTGGCGTCGGTGCTGTTCACCGCGTCGTTCCAGGCGACTTTCTGCGTCGGTGCGCTGACCGGCGGGGTGATCGTGGATCGGACCTCGCCCGGGACGGTGCTGGTCTGCGGCGGTGTGATCGCCCTGCTCGTACTCCTCATTACCTCCGAGGTAATCGACGCGCGGCGGGTCCATCGGGCACGCTGACTTCATGATCGATGAGGTGGGCACCAAGCTCTTTCACCAGTCCATGCCGTTCACCGAGCGCCTCGGAGTCGAGGTGCTCGAGCACGGCGCCGCATTGGTGCGCAGTCGGATCGCGTGGGACGAATCGCTGTGCACCCTGGGCGGGGTCATGCACGGTGGGGTGCTGATGTCGCTCGCCGATGGGACCGCGGCGGTGTGTGCGTTCCTGAACTTGCCCGAGGGCAAGCAGGGCACCACGACGGTCGAGTCCAAGACGAACTTCCTGCGGGCGGTGCGTTCCGGCTATGCGACCGCGACGGCGCGACCACTGCACAAGGGGCGGTCGTTCATCGTGGTGGAAACCGAAATCCACGATGACGCGGACAAACTCGTCGCCAAGGTGACCCAGACCCAGGCCGTGCTCTGACGCCGAGCCACAGGCTCACTTCACCATTGTGAACTGCATGACATCGATGTGCCCGCTGCGGAAGTACTTGGCGCATCCGGTGAGATATTTCAGATATCTGGCGTAGACCTCCTGCGAGGCGATCCGCACCGCCTCGTTGTGACGGTCCTCCAGCGCATGGGCCCATTGGTCCAGTGTGCGTGCGTAATGCAGACGCAGCGGCTGGATCTGCTCGGTGCCGAATCCGGCCTGCCCGGCCAGGCGGGTGATCTCGGCGGGCTCGGGCAGCTGTCCGCCGGGGAAGATCTCGCGCTTGATGAAGATGTGGAAAAGCGCCGCCTCCCTGGTTACCGGAATATTCATGCGACGCAGGTCGTTGAGCCTATGGCCGATGATCGTATGCAGCAGCATCCGGCCTTCGGGTGGGAGCATGCTGTAGCAGCGCTCGAAAAACGCCGGGTACCGCTCGCGGCGGAAATGTTCGAATGCGCCGATGCTGACGATCCGATCGACACCCCCGTCGAATTCCTCCCAGCCCTGCAACCGAATCTCGACGCCCGCCACACCGCGCCAACCGATCTCCGAGCGGACGTGATCATACTGATTGCGGCTCAAGGTGAGACCGACGACCTTCACGCCATAACGCTCGACCGCACGGAACATCGTCGCGCCCCAACCGCATCCGATATCGAGCAGCGTCATTCCGGGCCGCAGATCCAACTTGCCGAGGGCCAGATCGATCTTGGCGAGTTGGGCCTGTTCGAGGGTCATATCGTCGCGCTCGAAATAGGCGCAACTGTAGGTCATCGAGGGGTCGAGGAACAGCCGGTAGAAGTCGTCGGAAACGTCGTAGTGCGATTGAACTTGCCGGTAGAACGGTTCGAGTTCGGCCATTGCAGCTCCTGCCTTCGGTCGGTCTTGGCCGGATATGGACTGATACGAGACACGCCGCCGATCCGTTCTGCTCGATCGGCCACCGATACCGAAAAGTGGCCTGCTCCGCTCGCCGTGGCCGGGCTGTGACCATTGCGCGAGAGCCGTTCGACGCTGTATCCTCGGCCCTGTCCTTGTGGATGTTGGCATCCCGGTCGATCAGAGCCGGACTCCCGCAAGATCTCTCAACTCCCGACCACGATGGTGGTCCACCTCGTTCCCGGAGCCCCCAGGGACATTCACCGCAGCGAGCCTCATTCGCCGCTGCCTCACACGGCCGTTCGCCGTACCCACGCAAAGGAAAAACCATGAAAGACAACACATTTCCCGTATCACGAGACGGGGACGCGGCGGCCGATGCCGCTCAGCACCCCGTACGATCCGTCAGCGGCATCCTCGATATCGCCGACAACCGCGCCGCCACCCTCCGCGTCGACGGCTACCTCCCCGGCCCACATGACGTGCATGTGCCACCCCGGCTCATTCGCGAATTCGGTTTGCGCCGTGGCGATTTCATTACCGGCACGGCCGAGCCCGCACGCAGCGGCAAGCTCGACCCACTGATCCGCATCGAATCGCTCAACGGACGGGATCCCGAACGCGCCGCGCCCCGACCCACCTTCGAGGACCTCGTCCCCATCTACCCCAACCAGCGGTTGCGCCTGGAGACCGAACCGCATGCCATGACCACCCGGGTCACCGACCTGGTCATGCCCATCGGCAAGGGGCAGCGCGCACTCGTCGTCGCGCCGCCCAAGGCGGGCAAAACCTCTGTGCTGCAGGCGATCGCGCACGGCATCGCGAAGAATCACCCGGAGTGCGAACTGATGCTCGTACTGGTCGGCGAGCGTCCCGAGGAGGTTACGGATCTGGCCAGGTCGGTACCCGCCGATATCGCCGCCGCCACCTTCGACCAAACCCCGCGCGAGCAGATCGCTTTGGCTGAACTCGCCATCGAACATGCAAAGCGCTTGGCCGAAATGGGCCGGGATGTCGTCGTACTGCTCGACTCGCTGACCCGCCTGGCCCGCGCCTACAACAACGCCGCCCCGTCCTCTGGGCGCGTACTCTCCGGCGGCGTCGATGCCGCCGCGCTCGCGCCACCGAAGAAATTCCTCGGAGCCGCACGCAATTTCGAGAACGGCGGCTCGCTGACCATTATCGCCACCGCCCTGGTGGAGACCGGTTCGCTGGCCGACACCGTGATCTTCGAGGAGTACAAGGGCACCGGCAATGCCGAACTGAAACTGGATCGCGCGACCGCGAGCCGCCGGATCTTCCCGGCCGTCGATATCGCACAGTCCAGCACCCGCAAGGACGAATTGCTGCTCACCCCGGACGAATTGGCGGCGACGCACCTGTTGCGCCGCACGCTCGCCGCGGTCGACGGTCAGCAGAGCATCGACCTGCTGTTGGAAGGTCTGCGTCAGGCCCCGACCAATGCCGAATTTCTGGCCCAACTTGGCCCCAAACGACACTGATCCACTCCATTAAGGCTCCTTTAAGGCACTGTCAAGTCCTCCGAGGCATATTTATTACAGCCCGATCGGGCCTGTCTTCGGAGGGGGAGACAGGGCCGGTCGGGCTCTGGTCGTATTCGGTTCTTGTTCAACTCAATTCGGTGGCGAACAGCTCGGATGTCCGCCGCCACGAATCGTGAGCAGCGGCTTCGTCGTACGGTTCCCGGCCGGGGAAGAAGAAGGCGTGCTTCGCACCCGGGTAAACCACCGATTCGTGCCGCACACCCGCCTGATTCAAGGCCGCCTCGAGCTGTTCGCGCTGTTCGGCATCGATGACGTGATCGAGTTCGGCGAAGAACAGCAGCAACCGCACATCACCCTTGGCGATGTTCTCGGTCGCGGCCAACAGCGGCTCCGGCCTGCTCAGCGCGGTACCCGCCGTGGTCAGCCAGCCCGGATAGAAGATCGCGGCCGCATCCAGGTCCAGTCGGGTGGCCGCGAAGTAGGCCAGATGGCCGCCGAGGCTGAAGCCCAGTACGCCGGTCTTATCGGTGGCACCGCCGTGCTCGCGGGCATAGGCGATGGCGGCCCGGAAGTCGGCCTCGACACCGTCGCGGGTGAGCTCGCCGAGCAGGCCGAAGGCACGCGTGCGGTTCTCATCGGTTTCGGCGAGGCCCGCGGCCGTTTCCGGACCCGAGCGGTGATAGACGTTCACCACGAAGGCCACATAGCCGAGCTCGGCGACCCGATCGACGATCCGACGCGCGTCCTCGGTGAGTCCCCACAGCTCGGCGCCGACCAGGACGGCCGGAAATGTGCCCTCGCCTTCGGGGCGGGACAGATAGCCGTTCAGCGGTGAGCCGTCCACCTCGAGGTCGAACTGCCGAGAAACAATCTTGTAGGTCATGGGATACAGCCTATGGCCGTGGGTATCCGGCAACACCCGGTGCATACGACAATGTCGGCACACCGAATTCGGTATGCCGACATTGATTTTCGGGTTCAGCCGAATAGCACGAGCCCTGCCGCACCGAGGAAGATCACCTGCACCACGGTGCGTAGCGGCAGCGGCATGGTTTTGATGCCGATATCGGCCCGTGCCGCCCGGATATTCGCCGGGAACATCACGAGCAGCAGCAGGATCAGGCCCGCGGCGGCCAGTTTGGCGACGGGCGGGATCAAAAGGCCGATGGCGCCGCCGATTTCGAGCAAGCCGGTCAGGGTGACCCAGCCCGCGGGGTTGGGCAGCCGCGGCGGAACCATGGCGACCAGTGCGCCGCGCTTCGGTTCGATGAAGTGCGCGCTCGAGGTGAGGGCGAACATCGCGGCAAGTCCGAGTGCGGCGGCATGCGGCCAGGAGTCGAGCCAACCGAGGTTGCCGAGCCAGCCGATGAACCGAGCGAGTCCGGCGATGACGATGAGTACAACCAGCGGTGCCATCAGAGTCTCCTGGGGTCGAACACCTAATCTTGACAGTGGCTAGATTAGGTCGCAGCTGGAAACTTGTCAATGACTAGATTTTCGGCGACCATCGAGACATGGCGAAGAGCGGCTATCACCACGGCGATCTGCGGGCCACCATCCTGGCCGCGGCCGCCGATCAGATCGCGACCGATGGCGTCGACGCGGTATCCCTGCGTGGGTTGGCGCGCCGGGCCGATGTTTCGCATGCGGCCCCAGCGCACCACTTCGGTGATCGTGCAGGGCTACTGACCGCACTGGCCATCGAAGGTTTCGACCTGCTCGCCGCGCAGTTGGCCGCGGCCGGTCCGGACTTTCGCGAGGTCGCGGTCGCCTACACCCGCTTCGCCCGCGACCATCCAGGACATTTCGATGTGATGTTCCGCCGCGGAGTCCTGCACGCCGACGACGAGCGCCTGGTCGCCGCTCGCACCGCCGCCGGTGCGGCGTTGCGCTCCGGGGTCTCGGTCATGCAGCCCGACAACACCGACGAGCAGCACCGAGCCACTCGCCTCGCCGCCTGGTCGCTGGTGCACGGCTTCGCGGCACTGTGGCGCGAAGGGGCACTGCAGGATTCGGCGGACAGTGCCGATCCCGAAGCCCTGGCTCGCCGGATGATCGCCACCGTGCACTTCGAATGACCACGGCCCGTTGGCCTTTGGCCGTAAGTTCTCTGGCATGGATATCCACGCCTACCCCACCGAGGCGAGCACCCCGGTGGATCTCTCCGAGGCACAACGCCTCGCCGACCACTACCTGTCCACCGAGGACGGCATCAGCAACATGCTCACCGAATTCGAGGGCGGCTTCACCGTCGTCGCCATCTTCTCGCCGCCGACGGGCATCGACCCGCACAACCCTCCACTGCCCCCGACCATCGGCGGCTCGGTCTGCGTCATCGACAAACCCACCGGCGCCATCTCCTACTGGCCCACCTACCCCACGGCGGTAATTGCCGAACAGTACACGCAGGCAAGGCAATCCGGCCGACTGATCATCGAGGATGGTTGGCCGGACGACGACGCGCCTGAAGTCGACTGAGGCGTACCGCCAGCCGGGTCAAGTACTGCACTTCTCCGACGCCCCGACGATCGAGCGACTTGGCCCGCCGATCGCCGCGACCGCTGGGGTGCGGTGACCGGGAGCTTTTCGGCTTCAGTGGGATTCGGTCGGGGGCTACAGCCGCGGGCTAGGCAAAATGGGAGGCGATGGTGGCGCGGTCGGATTCGGTGGCTGGAAGTTGCATCCACGCGAACCAGCAGGCATCCGCATCGGAAAATCCGTTACCGGAATAAGGATTCAGAAGAAGGGGTGACACCGCCGGGTCGACGCCACAGGCGCTACACCCGCGAAAAGGATTCGGTGACAATGCAAGCGCTGTATCGCGCGGGGGCCGCCACTAACACGTATCGCTCACAAACAAGACGGCACCATCGAGCATACCCTCACCCGGACACTAGCCCCATCGGAGCGAAACCGATTGTGTACCAACAACTTCCGGTCAATGACCGGAAGGGGCGGTTTACCAGCCGCCGCGCCCGCTGAGCATCAGCTCAATCTCAACAACCCGCCGCTCCAACCGCGCCGAATAAATACCATCCGCAGCCTTCCGAGCGGCACCGATAGTCTCCTGCGCCGCGTCGAAATCTCGGTTTCGCGCGTACGACTCCGCCAGCTGGAGAAGTGAGTTTTGGCCGCGACAGCCGACAGGCTGACCCCTTGTGATTCGCGGGCCAGCCGATGCAGTGAGCCGGGCTTATCCATGGATCTGCGGCACCGATCTGTGGACGCTAGTGGACGCTGAACTTCTTCTGTGTCAAGCCTTCTGACACGAGACTACTACTCAGTGCACGTCAGCCGACGTTTCATCAGGAAGCCCGACGACCGTGCACCGCGCCCATAGCCCGGATATCGGCCGATTCTCATGCGTTCATCGGCACGCCAACATTCGGGACGGGTGCAACTAGTCGCCGTACTGAGGGGGTCACGATGTCCAGACCAGATCTACCGCACCGCCCAGCATTCGTTGGCCCGCCGATCCCATGGCCGGTCGACCGCCGTTGCGACGTTATCGAGCAGTGCATCAACGCTCTACACGAGTGGCAACCCGAGCAAACCCACACCGAACCCGACGCAGAGGTCTAAACCGATGGACCGCATACCTTTTGGCGATACCGCGATGTCCCGCTGCCATTTTTACAGGCGGGCGTGTGATCTGCCCGCGAACATCGACCCGCCTCAGCTCGGCCGAATCGTGATGAAGGTCGAGCACGTAGGGGCGCTGACCATGCCCGCTCACCTCGGTAAGTCAGTGAAAACCCATATGCAGCAGCGAGGTTCGGACGTTGGCCCGGTCTGCTCACACCCACGCCAGAACAGGTGGACATTCCTCATTCGACCGGACATCCCGGATGATGTACGCCTGTTCGCCGAGATGTACCGCCTCGATGTCCAGGTCATACGAGCGGGCGGCACCGTGGCGTTACCGTCGCCAGCCGACCAAGGCACACAGTTCCGACGCTGGATCGAACCGCCACGCTGCACGTTCCGGCCGTCCGGGCTCGCGGTGGTCGACGCGATCCGGGCGTGCTCAGGCCAGTACCGGCCCGTACGGAGGTGGGCTGCCCATGTCTGAATGCGACTGCGGGCCATGGCTCAAACACTTCACACCTGATGACTCCGCCCCGGTCCCCCCGACACAGGCGCAGCGGCCATGACAGTAAATACCCTGGCGCCGAAGGCGATCGGTGTTCTTTCCCTCGATCTGAGCGGCCCGCACCGGTTGCGGGACGAACGAGTGATCACCGAGTTGGCGCAGCGACGCGGTTTCGCGCTGACTGGTTTGGTGACCATCGGTGACGACACGTTCATGCCGACAGCTCTCATTGTCGGGACGGCACGCAGCAAGGGAGCGGCAGCGGTTATCGCGCCGAGCATGGCCCACTTCAGCAGCCGCGTCCGGGCTATCGCTGTGGCGTGTGACTTGATCACGCCGACAAAGTTCGTGGCCTGCACCAGCACCGGCCGATTACGGGAGACGTCATGACGGAACTGGTTTCCCCGCGACCGGACGTACCCGACATGCATCTGAGCGTGTTTGTGCACGGGGTGCGGATGGACTTCGCCGCATGTCGGACCGCCGCACTGACTTTCATCGAGGAGCATCGGGCACGTCACTACGTCGACGCGGTAAATGTGCTCCCTGGCGACACCACCGGCCTTCAGCGCCTACCGAATGAACGTCTCTACCTTTCACCGTGAGATGAGAGACTGACCGGGCACCGACAGTGACGACCATATGGAGGGATGATCGGCGTGGGAAATGACGAACAGATCGGTTTCGATATCGAATTCGATGACAAAACCCAAGCGTTCTTGGATTGGGTTGCACCGGAGCGGATGGAATCGGAGATACGAGCTTTCCTTACCGAAACAACGCCCGGCGTCGCTGATTATGCTGATACATGGTGGAAACCGCCAATGACGAAAGAGATCTTGGAGGCGGTCAAAGAATTATTCCGCGACCGCGAAGGGTTCTTTGCACTCGCAAATCGGGAAGCTGCGGACCGATTCATCCGATTCTACGGTGAGTGCTTTGTTCGACGTGCCGGGATGAAATGGACCAACCGCCCCGAGTGGAGTGGCGCACCACTGTATACCGATTTCAGTCCGGCCGTAGACGACGGCAACGGCGAGGATGTTAGAAGTCTGGTCTCCATGTCGGATTACTTGTTCCTCGAAGATGATGGTCCAGACATGGCGGATTACGTGATCACGTCGGCTGCCCGCGACATGCGGGGAGCCCGAAAGCGCACAAAGAACTGATCTAACACTGCATAAACGGGGGTGGGTACAGCCGTGCCCGACGAATACGATGCCATCCGATCAGAGCTGTCCAACTACGAAAAGGGTCTGTATTTCGAACTCGGGCGGGCACATATACGCGGCGAAACCCCTGAAAAAGGATGGGTGCGGCAATTCAAGATAGAAACCGGCAAAGGTGCTCGTATTCTGGATTCGGCCCGGACCGAAGGCCGAGGCACGCGCGGTGTGGAGCGCAAATCCGGACGGGTCAATGAGCGGGATGCACGAGAGCAGTTACAAAAGGAGCGGGCAGGACTCGACTCCAGGCAGCTGACTCACAGCACATGGGAAACGGTCGAAGGTGAAAAAGTCCCGGATAAAGTGCGCGAGGACATGCACGCATTGGAACGTGACTTCCCCGGCAGGTTCCGTCACGAGATCGTTTCCCGCGCCGATGCGGCGCGGGCGATACGACTCGGGCAATCCCTCGTGTCCCAACAGCTCGAATTGATCAGGGCTTACGAGCTGGTGCGTGCCGACCGTGCACGTAAACGGTTAGGGAAGATCCGGGAACTCGTGCGAGGGCGGGAGGCCAAGGCGAAAGACGAACGCGCTCAAGAGAAAGAGCCTCAGCATCGAGGAATAACGAAAGAGCGGGACGAACAGGTACGGGAGAACAAGGCGCGAGACGAACGCGCCAGGGTCGAACCCGAGCCTGCCACACGGGTAGTGCGGGAACTTCCGACCTGGGCGCACATACTCACCCGAGAAGACAACCGAGATACCGCGCAACCGCCCACCCGTGCTGACCGTGACGCGCAAGCGCTGGAGATGCCCAGCCTTGAGATCAAACCGGGACGCGCCCAAGAACCCCCGGCACCGCCACCCGTCCCGCAACGAACGCCGGAGCAGGAACACGAAAGCGCCCGAGCACGAGCTATACAGGAACGCAACAATGCGCGAGCACTAGCACGAGAGAATGGGCTATCACCGCAGATAATGGGCATCCTCGGACTCAACAGCAATGAACCGCCGAAGATGATTAACGTTGACCAGGCCCGAGCACACGCCGAGTCCGAACGGGACCGGTCGATACATCAGCAGCGCGAACGGGAACGGGCTGAACGCGAACGTGAGGGTCGACACCGTGGCGAGTAGCGCTGGAATACAAGCCCCGCTGTGCCGGATTCGGCTACCCCGATCCCGGAACCCTGCGTGTGGGTTGCCTGCCGGGTGCGTCGCGGATCGAGCGGGCTTACCGATCAGTCCCGCGAATGGGCGGCCTTGGACGGCGTCTACGGCGTGTTCCTGATGCTGACCATGATGACCGGCGCGCACATCACCGCAGAGGGCATCGCGGCCGAAGATCGGCGGGGCAAGGTAGCAAAAATGTTCAGCTACTTGAACGAGCGCCCCGACGAACCACTGGACCTCGTGGCGCTACGCGCGGACTATCCGAAGCTGATGGACCTGGCAACCTGGCTGCGCGAAACAAACTGGAAGCCATGAAAACCCCCTCTCGCGTAGGTTAAGAAGACCCGCTGACCGAGCCCTCGGTTGAGGACCTTCTTGTTGTCCGTATCAGTGAATCAGCTGCACGCGTGGCGATCTCGAGGACACCTCGCAGCCAAGGGGTGTAGGAGACAGGTGCCGTTGAGATACGTCCGAGCAGCTCGGTGGGGTCGACCCAGGCGCATTCGGAGACCTCGGCCGGGTTGGGGTGGGGCAGGTCGCCGGATATGACGCCGATCAGCACGTGGTCCCACTCGTGCTCTACCTGATCGCCGCGTGGATCAGCGGCCCGGTAGCGGTAGATGCCCGCCTCGGTCAATTCCGTGACGGTCAGGTTCAGCTCCTCCATCAGCCGGATCGATGCGGCGGTGATCACGTCCTGGCCCGGTGCGGGATGGCCGCAGCAGCTGTTCGAAAAGCGTTGTGGGAAGCGGGTTTTGACTGCCGCTCGACGCTGTAGCAGGGTCCGCCCTGACGCGTCGTACAGCAGTACCGAGAAGGCACGGTGCAGCTGCCCGGGCGGGCGGTGTGCCTCGGCCACCGAACGTGCTCCGATCGCGCGGCCGTGCTCATCGACCAGCTCGACGAGCAGCGCCTCACGATCGGGGCGAATCTCGGTGCTCATAATGATCGTTGGCAGAAGACGGCGGCCGCGGGCACGACGGCTGCCCAGGCAACGAGCGCGACCATATATACGAACAGTTTCGCCTGCGATCGGACCAGCGGCATGGCCTCGTCCAGTGGCTTGCCCCAGGTGCCGAGCTGGGTCCGGCCGAGGTAGCCGATGACGATCAACACGCCGATGGCATACACGAGCAATGTCGGGGTAAATCCCACCATGGCGACGACGGCCCCCGCCACGAGTGCGGCGCCGACGGTGACCCTCGTCATCGACTCGAACAGCGAGAGGCGCAGACCCAGCGCAACCACCGAGGTCCGGAATCCGTGCTCGGTGTCTTCCGGAATGTCTTCCGCGGTGTTCGCGACGAAGACTCCGGTGGTGGTCAGCCCCAAGCCGAGAATGGCGATGAGCGCGGGTATTTCGATCGGCCGGTCGTAGAGCCGGAGCACGACCACGCCCGGAAAGACCATGGTCATGATGTAGGTCCAGGGGATCTGCCAAAATCCGGCTGCCTTGAAATGCCATGGCGGCAGCGAATATTCGAGCAGTAACAGGGTGCCGACCGGAATGATCAGCAGCAGATCGAGATGCCCGGTCGCCACGGCGAGGTAGACGGCCGCCACGCCGATACCGGCGGTGGTGAGGTAGATCTGCCAGGCCACGAATCGCACACCGAGATCTCGAACCATGCGGGAGAACTTGGATTTGTATTCGACGTCCACCCAGCGATCGGCCAGGCAATTGGCGACGTGCAACAGTTGTATGGCGGCGGCCAGCATCACCGCGGCAACGATCATCGGCGCCGACCAGATCTCGGCTCCGGTGTGCGCACTGAACAGCACATCGGCCACCATGACCGCACCGGACATCGGCGCGATTTCGGGCCGGGTCAGCCACAGCGCGTAATTGATCTTCGTGCGCAGCGGCAGCGGACGCCCCTGCTCGCCGGGGCCCGCGGTGAAAATGCGGCGCAACTGCGCACGCAACGAGGCTTGCCCGCCGGTGGCTGTGGTGGACATCAGGTGTGCTCCTGGCGTGCTCGTTGCCGTGCGCGGGCAATACTGCGGCGGAAAAACGGCCGGGACAGATCCTCCGGAAGATTGGCCCACCGCATGAAGAAGGTGGTCAGCGGATCCACGGTGATGTGATGGCGGCCCCGCTCCAGCCCGCGCACCGCCGCTTCGCCGACCTTGTCGGCGGGCATCGGCTTGATCGAACCGGTAATGGCCTTGGTCTCGGCCGGTTTGCGCAGGTTCTCCCTGGCGAGTCCGGGAGTGTCGGTATCGGCCGGGTACAGCACCGATACCGTCACCCCGTCCGGCTCTACCTCGTAGCGCAGGCACAGGCCGAGCTGACGGACGCTCGCCTTGGTCGGCCCGTAGCTCGAATATCCGGGGATGCCGAGGAAGGCAGCCGTCGAACTCGTCAGCAGGACATGGCCTTCGCCACGTTCGACCATGCCGGGCAGTACACACCGAATGGCATTGACCGAACCGAGATAGTTGGCATCGCTTTGGATGCCGAACTCATCGCTGTCGATATCGAGGAAGAGGCCGGGCAGGGTGAGGCCCGCGCAGCAGGCGATTACCGCGCAGGCTCCGTTGCGTTCCTCCAGTTCCTTCACGGCGATCGCCAGCCCGGCTCGGTCGGTGACATCGGCGGTGCGCCAGTCTGCCCCGATCCGCTCGGCGGTGGCGCGCAGCGGCTCCTCCCGCCGGGCGATGACCGAGACGCGCGCGCCGCGCAGTGCGAACGCGGTGGCCACGGCGGCTCCGATGCCGTCGGAGCCGCCGGTGACGATGACATGCCTATCCGTCCAGCGCACAGTCATTTTCAGCTCCCGCCGGGTACGGCGAGTTCACCGAGACGGTCGCGCCAGGCGTGATAGCTGGCGGCCGTCCCGTCCTCCGGTATGCCGACGAAAGCCTTATCGATCAAGGCCGCGGCCTCGTCGATGGTGCGGCCGGTGTAGGTCCGCACGGCGACCTCGGTATGCGGAGTAGCGCTGTCGGCCTGCTGCCGGATCTTCGCGACCATGGTCGATCCCGCCGCCAACTGCTGATGGAACTGCGGCACCAGGGATCGAATCGCTTCCAGGTCTTCGACTTCCATACCACCGGCGAAGGTGGTCGCGATGCCGATGCCGTTCCACAGGTCGGCGTGCCTGCTCGGGTCGAATTCCGCGATTCGCGATGCGACGCCGCCGACCGAGCCGCCGCCGATGAACCAGAGTGCGCGCCCGATGCCCTGATCGGCGGCCCGTTTCAGCGGTGCGGTGTCCCCCATCCAGGACGGGTACCGCTCGTCGACGTGCTGGCGGTCGATGTATTTCTCGGTGCGGAAGAAGGCGTTGTAGAAGCCGTATCCGTCGATCGCGAGCCAGCGGTACACCGGATGCTTCGGAAAGACCTTCTTCCAAATCGGTTTCGGAATCTTGCCCATCGCCAGACCCACGCCGACATACATGGTCAGGTCGTGTTTGGCCGCAGGTCCGGTGAACAGGTCCGCGGCGCGATGGCCGAACGGGGTGATCGAATCGACCGCGGCCAGACCCGTCGCGGCGCCTTCGAATGCGAAGCCATGGTACTGCTCGGGCAGCTGTTGGATCTGCTCGATCAACTCCGCGTTGTTCTTACTGCAGACCGCGAGATGGATGCTGGTGGACAGGTGGGTGGCGACCCGCTCGAGTTCGGCGGCGGTCGCGGGACTCGGCGTCGCGAAGCCGGGCCGTTTCATCGGTTCCTGCTGGATGCGCGTGCCGAGCAGGGTGGAGCGAAGTGGCCCGATCAGAGATGGCATATGATTCTCGATTCTCTTGCGGCGGTGTCGGTTCCGGTTGTCATGACCGCACCGGTTCCTTCTCCGGTTCGACTTCGTCCGGCTCCGCTGCCGTCGCAGACTCCTCCGCTTCCGCAGGCTCGTCCGCCGCCGCGACTGCCTCGTGCACGTCCACCACCGCGACGGTCGCGCGATTGGCCAGCCATTCCCGAATATTGCGGGACCACCAGAACATTCCGCGACTCGCGCACACGATCACCAGCGCGAAGAACAAGCCGAAGGAGACGTGCAGGGCCATCAGCACGCCGTACATCACGCCGACCGAGGCGCCGAAGATGATCTGGTCGCGCTTGGCGAACGGTGTCGTAGCCGGGTCGGTGATCATGTAATTGGTGTAGAGCACGAAGGCGATACCGGTCATCGGCAGCAGCGCCGCGATGATCGAGATGTTGCTGTCCAGCAGACCGCGCACCACCGCCTGCAGCACGTACGCACCCAGCCAGGCCATGATCAGCGGTGTCTTCTTGGTCAGCTTGGCGTTGAGCATGGTGCCCGCGCCGAGCAGACCGAGCACGATCAGCGCGTCGGCCGGACCCGAGACGTTCTCGACGAAGTGATACGGACCGACCACGGCGATCGTCGGGAAGACCAGCAGCGCGACCACGATCCCGAAGTTCGACGGGTTCATGAAGTGCTTGACCTTGCCGTTGATCTTGGCCCGCAGCACCCATTTCGTGCCGACCGCGACCGTGATGCCGAACATGATCGGCAGGAACTGGTCCGCCGCGTACATCAGGAAGTTGAAGGCGACGCCGGTGATGTGCGCGGGCAGCAGGAAGACGATCAGACCGCGAAGTCCGTTGCCCCGGTAGCCCGCCGGGCGGCGATAGGCCCATGCCGCAAGCGTTTCCAGGATCATCTCGACCGCATACGCGGTGCCCGCGCCGAGGAAGGGCCACAGCCACGGCTGCTCGAATCCGAGCCACAGGAAGCCCAGAATATTGAAGATCGTCAGCGAGGCCGCGAAGTTGCGCAGCGCGAGATAGCGCGGATCACGTCCTTCGATATTGATGCCCAACCACTTTCGCCGCCAAGCTTGCGCCGATGTGGGCGCGGCGCCGTTGGTGCTTTCTACCACGGCTGTTCCGTTCGAATGTGCTTGAACACTCACTGGTGCACCTCCCGGGCATCGGAGTCGAGAACGAGGGTGTGTTGCCCCGGTCGCAGCTGCAGCTGCTGGGTGTGCACGGCGCCGTGGTTATCGCGCCACGCGAGTTGTACCGACAGTGCGGTCGCCGGATCGATATCGCCGAGTCCGACGTGGATATCGGTGGACCGCTTGCCCGCGTGCCCACTGCCGCCATCTACCTGGGCCACATGGGTTTTGCCGTCCGGCATCGTCACGGTGACCTCGGCGCCGAGGGCCGGAGACCCGAGCACGGGCTTGCCCGCGACCGTCGTCTCGCCGGCGGCAGCGGTGCTCGGCGGGGTGAGCAACCGCAGGCCGAGGTACTGCCCGGGATGCGGTGCGTCGTTGCGGTAGAAGACCGGAGCTTCCCACTGCCTCGCGACCGCGAAGCTGAGGTTGCCGGTTCCGGTCGAGTCACCGACCGCGATGCCGCGGGTGGGTGTCGCCGCGAAGGTGTCCAGGGCGGGCGAGATATTGGTGAACTTGCCGCTGTCGTCCTGGGCGAAGAAACCGATGCGGTTATTGCCCGCCAGGTCGGATTCCTCGGTGAACTTCGGCCAGGCCCACGGGTACTTGGTGAAATCGTCGTTCATCGTGGCCATTTCCTGCACCTGCGGCCACCGGGTGCTCGAACCCTTGAACATCCCGTTGGTCTGCACGATCTGCGGTCGGCCGCTGTTGTCGAAGTCGGCGACCTTGGTATCCCAGCACCAGCCGTCCCAGGCGATGCCCTTCTCCACGGCCCGGTTCTTGAACGGTGCGATACCGGACTCCAATTGCGCCGCAGCTTGTTTCGGATCGGCCGCGGTGTTGTAGAAGGCGAGGTTGGCCTCAACGATGCCCCACCGCTGCGCGATATTGCTGACGAACAGATCGGGCATACCGTCGCCGTCGAGATCGGCGAAATCCGCGCCCATGCCCTTGAACGAATCATGGCCGAGCACAAAGGACTTCGGGTCGGTCGGGCCGCGTTCACCTTCGGCGAGGCCGAAGCTGATGTGTCCCGGTGTCGACTTGTTCACGAACAGGCGGTCCGGGCCCATATCGTTGGCGACATACAGTTCGGGTAGTTGGTCGCCGGTGAGGTCCTGGGTCGCGGAAGCGAGTGTCCAGCCGTTCGCCTTTCCTTCCGGGAGCGCGTTGACGACCTCGCGGTACACCGCGGTCGGCTCGGCGCCGCCGGTGCTCTGCTGGAAGGTGAGGATACGGTCGGTACCGGCATTGGTCGCGGTGGAGAACGATTCGTTCAGCGTCAGGCTGTGCTGACCGTCCGGACCGATGAAATCGCTGTCCGGGAAGTAGTTTCCGAGGTAGACATCCGGGTTGCCGTCACCGTCGAAGTCGGCGACGGAGGCGGCCAGGGTGAACCAGCGCGCGCCCTGATAGCTGCCGTCCGCGGTGGTCGGTGGCTCCACCATTTCCACCGGCCGGAAGGCCTTGTTGTCCAGGTGCTTGGCACCCGCGCGCGGCAGATACAGGATCGGGGTGCGCCCGCCGTAGTACACCATCAGGCCGATGCGCCCCGAGTGGTCGAAATCGCCTGGGACACAGCCGGTCGGGGCCATCCGGTCGTCGGTCGGCAGCGGCGCCGGATCGAGCACGAACGGCGCGTAGCGGCTGGTGTCGCTGTCCGGTGTCGGCGTCACGATCACCGTATCGGATCGAGAATCGACCAGGCACAGATCATCGGCGCGGCCGTTGCCGTCGATATCGTTGATCGCCGCCGCGGAGTTGACCGACGACATCCAGGCGACGACATGCTCATACCGCGGCTCGATATGCCGGATCTTGTGCTCGGGCAAGCCGGGTGGCAGCGCGATCGGCATCTCGGTGAAATGGAACCGGCTCGCCAGCGGGCTATTCGGATCGGTCTCGACCGGGGCGATCATGGCCGAGTGGGCCGGTACGAACAGCACCGCCATCAGCGTTACCGATGCCAATGGCACCAACGCTTTTCGCAATAGAGAAGAACTGACCGGCAATTTCACGAGTGGTGACTCTCTTCCGTGGGGAGACCGTCGAACACCGACCGCAGGGTGTCCAACGCATGATCGAGCTGCGCCTCGGTATGACGGCAGTTGATGAAGAACCGCAAGCGCGCCTCGCCCTCGGGCACCACCGGATGCCCGATGGCATTGGCCATCACATTGCGCTGCAGCAGTTCCATCGAGGCGCGCACCGCGGGTTCGTTCGCGCCGGTGATGATCGGGGTAATCGGTGTGGCCTGGCCGTTGCCGGTGTCGAAACCGAGTTCGCGGGCCCGGCGGTGGAAGTACTCGGCGTTGTGCCGCAGTGTCGCGACGCGTTGCGGCTCGTCGTGCAGCACGGCCAAGCCCTCCAGCGCGGCCGCCGCCGCGGACGGCGCCGGTGAGGCGGTGTACATGCTCAGACCGGCGGCGGAGTATTTGAACCCTTCGACGAGTTCGCGATTGGCCGCCAGATATCCGCCGACGCTGCCGAGCGCCTTCGACAGTGTGCCCATCCAGACATCGACGGCGTCGCCGGGCAGATCGAACAGCTCACGCGCGCCGAACCCGCGCTCGCCGAGAACACCGAACGAATGCGCTTCGTCGATCATGATCGAACAGTCGTATTTCCTTGCCACCTCGATGATTTCGGGTAGCCGGACCACATCGCCGTCCATGCTGTACACGCCCTCGATCAGCACAAGGGCCCGATCGAAGCTGCGCCGCGACATCGCCAGAATCGCGTCCAGCGATTCGGGATCGTTGTGCCGGAAGGTGACTCGTTTGCAGCCAGCCCATTCGGTGCCGGAGACGATGCTGTTGTGGATCAGCGAGTCGCACACCGCGATATCGCGCTTGCCGAGTAGGAAGGCGACCGCCGCCGCGTTGGTGAGGAAGCCGCTGGCCGTCACGATGGCGGCCTCGGTGTCATAGATCCGCGCGAGCTCGCGCTCCAACTCCCCGTAGAGCGGTAACTCCCCCGCGACCATCCGAACCGCGGCCGCGGATGTCCCGTAGCGACCGATCGCGGCAATGGCGGCGGCATGGACTCGCGGCTCGGCGGCCAGATCCAGATAGCCGAAACTGCTGAAGTTCAGCATGTCCCGATTGGCGAAGCTGGTCACCGCCCCGCTGATGCCGTCGTGCGGCAGGTAGTAGGGATTGAGTACGCCTGCCTCGCGCGTCCAGGCGTCGAAGGCGGCGAATTTCGCATTGGCCTCGAGCACACCCGGATGATCACGGAAGGAGGTCTGCGGGCTCGGACCGCGAGCGGTCCGCACATCGGCCGAACCGCGGTCGTGTCCGGGCGCCGTCGCAGTGGCCGCACCATTGCCCGCATCGTGCTTGGCCATCAGGGCACGGGCGAGCGCACGGGGATCGATGCTCTCAGTTGTCATGCGGTAGTCCTCACGCTGCTGTCGGTGGCGGTACTTGCTTCTTCGTGCGCGATTTGCGCGGCGATCTTGACGCCGAGGCCCGCCAGCGAAAGTCCGGCCCCGATCGAGAGGACCGACATCTTGACGCCGAGGCTTTTGACCACGCGCGCACCGAATTCCATGGCCATCAGCGAATCGAGTCCCAACTCCATGGTCGGCGTGGCCAGATCCACGGTGTCCGGGTCGACGCCGAGGACCACCCCCAGTTGTTCGGCGAGCAGACAGGCGACCACCTCGCCGCGGAATTCCGGGTCCAGCGCGAGTATTTCGGCCCGCAGTGCGCTCGTGCCCGCCGCGCCACCGCCCGCGGCGGTGACCAGTTCGACGAACCGAGGCGCGCGCGCCGACGAGCGGTGCGCGAGGGCCCATTGCGCCCAGTCGATATCGAGCAGAGCGAGCTGGGTGATGTCGAAACGCAGACATTCCCGCAGCAGCACGGTCGCGAAATCCATATCCAGTGAGCCGTATCCGGTCATCTCGGCATAGCGCGATACCGCGCGGGAGTCGGCCATACCGCCGTCGCCGCGCATGAATCCCCAGTCCACCGACAGCGCGGGCCTACCCTGTGCGCGCCGGGCCCATGCGAGCGCATCGAGCGCGGAATTGGCTGACGCATAACCCAATTGGGGCGCGAGCCCGGCAATGCCGCTGGCCGAGGAGTACAGCACGAACAGGTCGAGCTCGACGCCCGCGGCGGTGGTGGCCCGATCGAGATTGGTCGCGCCGAGCACCTTCGGATCGAAGATCTCGCGCAGGGACTCGGCAGTGACCTCCGGAATCTCGGTGTTGTTGACCACGCCCGCGGCATGGATCACACCGCGCAGCGGCGCACCGCTGGCCTGAATGCGCGCGATGAGCTCGGCGACCGCGTCGTAGTCGGCGACATCGACGCGTTCCTCGCGCACGTCGACACCTTCGTCGGCGAACCGCGCCAACTGTTCGCGCGCTGCCTCGGTGCCGGCGCCACCGCGGCCGACGAGCACCAGGTGACGCACTCCGGCGCGCACCAGCTGACGCGCGGTGGCCAGGCCGAAGGCACCGAAGCCGCCGGTCACCAGATAGCTTGCGGCGGGGTCGAATTCGAATTCACCAGGGATGTGGCGCACCGCCGGTTGCTCTTCGCGCAGATCGAGCACGACCCGACCGATCTGGGCGGAGCGCGCCACCGTTTCGAAGGCCGCGGTCAGCTCGTCGAGTGCGAACGGTGTGTTCGGCAGTGCGGTGTACTCGCCATGGAACATCGCGTCCACCACGCGCCGGGCCGCCCGGCGAACCTGCTCGGGTCGTCGGGCCAGGATGCGGTCGATGTCGACGGCGAAGAATGCGAGATTCCGGTCGAACGGGCGCAGGTCGATGGTGCCCGAGCCGTAGATGTCGGCCTTGCCGATATCAACGATGCGGCCGAATTCGCCCGCGACCCGGAAGTTCTGCTGCAGGATCTCGCCGGGCGCCGAACTGTAGACGACGTCGACGCCCGCATCGTCGGTCAAGCGCAGCACCTCGTCCACGAACCCGATCGACCGGGAACCCAGCACCGCGTGCGCGCCGAGCGCCCGCACCTGGGCGCGCCGCTGCTCGGTACCGGCGGTGGCGATCACCCGTGCCCCCATCCGCAGCGCGACCTGGACGGCGGCCATACCCATACCACCCGCCGCGCCGTGGATCAGCACCGTTTCGCCCGGTTGCACCCGAGCCAGCTCGCCGAGCCCGATTTCGGCGGTGAACAGCGGCATGACCGAGGTGCAGTGCAGCGGGTCGAAGGTGCCGGGCGGGAAGATATCCATCCGGGTGGTCGCGCCGGTGTCCGGCCGAATCGTCACATAACGCTGGACGATTCCGGGCGCCACCACCGAAATCTCGTCTCCCGGTGCGATATCGGTGATATTGCCGCCGACCCGGGTCACGACGCCGTAGCCGTCCATACCGATGTCGGTGCCGAAAAATGTTCCGTCCAGCTCCTTTTCGGTGAGCACCCCCAGCACCTTGAGGGTGTCCTTGTAGTTCAGGCCGACCGCTTGCATCCGGATCTCGACCTCGTCCGGTCCGGGAGCGACCCGATCGCAGGTGCGCAGTGCGAGTTCCGGCAGCAGCCGCGAGCGTGGGATATCGAGTCGGAACGACTGTTCGGGGTCGGTGAGCGGCCGGGGCACATCCCAGCCCGCCAGCCGGTCGGTGAGGGTACGGCGCCAGCGGATCGTCCAGCGCGCGCCCGCGCGCAGCGCCACCTCGTCGATGGTGGTGTCGGTGTAGATCTGCTCGAGGATGTCGGCCGCAGCGGAGCTGGGTTCGGTATCGACGAGCCGCCACTGCCCGGCCGGAAGTTCGTTGAGCAGTTCGCGGCGCGCGCCGGTCAGTGCGGAATGCTCGAGTCGAGCGAACCGGTCGATCGGCAGGCACAGCGCGTATTCGGTGACCACGACGGCGTGGATCACCAGGGGCAGCTCATCGGAAAGCAGCCCCTTGAGCGCCTGCGCGACCTGGGCCAGTCCATACACATTGCGCATGCCGTCGAGTTCGGATCCGGCGACGACAACGAGCCGCAGGCGCTCGACTTCGGGTCGGGCGTGCGCTGCGCGCAGTAGTTCGAGCAGCTGTTCGCTGTCGGCTGCCGAGGCATGCTCGCCGACCGTCACCACCTCGGCCCGGATCCGCACATTGGCGATTTCCTTGGCTCGCTGGGCGATTTCCGCACCGAGGTTGACAACGAGCAGGAACTCCTCGTCACCGGGCAGGTCCTGCATCGCCGGTTCCGCGGTGTCGGTCACGATCTCCCACACCGGTTCGTAGAACAGGTGGTCGAGCTGCTCGGAGAGCGCCGACTGCGGTGTGAGTGCGCGGAATCGCACCCCCGACATGGTCAGTGCGACATCGCCGCTCGCGGATGCGATGTGGATATCGGCGCGCAGCGGATCTCCCGGTATGCGTGTGAGAACCACGACCGGATCGGCCGGAATCGGCCCGGTCCAACGGATCCCGTTGATCGAGGACGGCACAACCACCTCGGCGTCATTGCCGGAATTCGGCTGTGTCGCAGCGGTTCTCGCGAACAAGGCGGCAAAGCACTGTAGTGCCGAATCGACTATGGCCGGGTGAGCGAGATGCCGCTGACCGGTGGTTGCCGACGAATCGAGATGTGCGACAACGCTGTCCGCGCCGACCCAGACCTGGCTGAGCAAGCGGAATGCCGGGCCGTAGCGGAGTCCGTGTTCGGCCATGCGCGCGTAGAGCTCGTCGACGGCGACTTCGACAGCGTCCGCAGCGGGCGCGACGGCGACGGTGGTGGCGTCGGTGTCCGCCTCGATGAGACGTCCGTGCGCGTTGAGTGTCCATCCCCCGCCACCCGCGGGCCGGGACTGGATGGTGAACCGACGAGTGCTCTCCTCCACACCGATCCGCACTACCGGCACATCGTGCGCGTCGATGACCAGCGGACTGACGAATTCGACGGATTCGAGTCCGAACGAATCCCGGCCGGTGCGCACCGCGATGGCGCTCATGGCGGCGTCCAGGTATGCCGCCCCCGGCAGCACAACGGCACCGGCCACGACGTGATCGCGCAGCCACGGCAGGTTCGAAACCGACAGTTGGACTTCCCATTCCGTTGCCACCGACCCGATGCGATCGCCGAGCAACGCGAATCCGTTCGGGGTGCCGATTCGATCCAGCTCCGTTTCCGGCTCCTGGGTCCAGACGAACCGGCGCTGCCAGGGATAGTGCGGCAAGTCGACGTGCCCGGCACCCGGATCGATCGCGCCCGGCAGGCGATCGCCGTCCAGTGCACCCGCCCGGTACAACTCACCGATCGCGGTGCGGATCTTGTCGCGGTCGTCACCGCCACGCGTCAGCGTGCTGACGGCGACACCGGTAATGCCCTGCTGCACAAGGATTTCCCTAATGCTGCCGCTCAGCACCGGGTGCGGGCCGACTTCCAGGAAGACGCGATGTCCGGCATCGAGCAGCGCACCGATCGCGTCCGCGAACCGGACCTGGTCTCGGACATTGCGGACCCAGTACTCCGGACCCCAATCCTGTTGCGTCGCTTGCATACCGGTGACCGTCGAGTAGGCGCGAACAATACTCTCTTCCGGTGCCAGCGTCGCAAGTGCGGTGCGCAGATCATCCAGGATCGGATCCATCAGATGGCTGTGGTAGGGAACTTCGACCCGCAGCGCCTTGGCGAATACGCCGTCGGTGGTGAGACGTTCGCCGAGGGCCGCCAGCGCCTCGCTGTCCCCGGCCAAGGTGACCGCCGACGGACTGTTCACGGCGGCGATACACACACCGTCGATATCGGTCAGCAGTTCGCGTGCCTCGGCTTCGGCCAGACCGACCGCCAGCATGCCGCCGGTCCCGGCTGTGCTGGCCTGCAGTCGGGACCGGTGGTAGCTGACCGTAACCGCCTCGGTCAACGACAGCGCACCGGACACGTAGGCCGCCGTGACCTCGCCGACGCTGTGTCCGACCGTGATGGCGGGTCGAATGCCGAGCTCGGCGAGTTCGGCCGTCAGCGCGGCCTGGAGCAGGAAGTTGGCCGGTTGCGCGATTTCGGTGCGCGAAATCCGGGAGTCCGCCTCGTCGCGGCCCATCTCCTCGAGAATCGACCAGCCCGCGAGTTCGGTGAACTCCCTATCGATTTCGCGCGCCAGCTCGGCTGCCGGACCTTCGCCCGCGAGTAGGCCGCGCCCCATGGCCCACCACTGCGGTCCCATACCGCTGTAGACGAATACCGGGTCGGTGCGTCCCTCCGCGATGGCACGAGCGGGCGGCTGGCCACCGCCAGCGGCGAATTCGGCAAGCAGGGAGCGTAATTCGCCGACATCGCGGTAGCGGAAGGCGGTGCGCAGCGGGTGATGCGCGCGGCGCACCCAGGCTGCCTCGGTCAGGGTGTCGAGCGGTTCGGTGTCAGCCGCAGCCAATAGTCCCGCGGCGAGCGTGCGCAGTGCCGGTTCGCTGCGCGCCGACAGCGGCAGGACCGGCAGGGTGTTCTGCCGCATTGCCGTTGCACCAGAACGGGTTTCGTCGGGCGCCGGGCCGATGAGTGCGTGCGCATTGGTGCCGCCATAGCCGAAGCTGTTTACCGCGACCAATGGCCGGAGCAGCGGTTCGGCCACCATCGGCACTCGCAGCCGCAACTCGTCGAACGGAATCGCGGGATTGAGCCGATCCAGCCGGGCCTGCGGTGCGATCGTCCGGTGGTGAACGGTCAACGCGGCCTTGATGACTCCGGCAACGCCCGCCGCCGCCTCGGTGTGACCGATATTGTTCTTCACCGACCCGACCGGCAGCGGCTCGGTCCGACCATCGACCGCGCCGTACACCTTGCCGAGGGCCGTCATCTCCGCCGGGTCGCCGACCGGGGTCCCGGTACCGTGCGCCTCGACGTAACCGATCTCGTGCGGCCCGATGCCCGCGCCGGTGTGCACACGGCGGGCAAGGGCTTCCTGCGCATCGGGATTGGGGACCGGGATGGCCAAGGTGCGGCCGTCCTGGTTCACGCCGCTGCCGCGGACCACCGCATAGATGCGGTCACCGTCGTGTACCGCGGCCGCGAGCGGCTTGAGGATCACCACACCCGCACCCTCGCCGCGGCCGTAGCCGTCGGCTGCGGCGTCGAACGATTTGCAGCGACCGTCCACGGACAGGAATCGGCCCTTGCACATGGAGATGAAGGTTTCCGGCTGCAACATGGCATTGGCGCCGCCCACGATGGCGGCGCTGCATTCGCCGAGCGCGAGCGATTGGACGGCCTGATGCAGTGCCACCAGCGACGACGAGCAGGCGGTGTCGATGGTCATGGTCGGCCCGTGCAGGTCGAGCAGGAATGCGATGCGGGCCGAGAGCAGGGTGTGCGAAGAGCTGGTCGGGGTATGGCTGTTGATCGCGGAGCGAACCACATTGCGGCCCACCGCGTTATCGTTCATGAAGCCGCCGACGAAGACGCCGATATCGCGTCCGGCGATCCGCCCGGCCATCCCGCTATCGTCGAGCGCCTCCCACGCGACCTCGAGCAGCAGTCGCTGCTGCGGGTCCATGATCGAGGCCTCGCGCTGGGAGATGCCGAAGAAGTCGGCATCGAACTCCCACAGCGACTGGGTCAGGAATCCGCCACTGCGGGTGTACATCCGGCCGGGCGCGTCCGGATCCGGATCGTAGAACTTGTCGAGGCTCCAGCGATCCGACGGCACCTCGACGATGCCGTCGCCTTTGCCGATCAGGAAATCCCAAAAAGCGCCCGGACCATCGATTCCACCCGGAAATCGACAGCCGATACCGACGATTGCTGCATCGGACATTGCGCGGTCCTCGATTTCTACCCTGAGCATTGAACGGTAGGCAGCATACTTCGATATTCGATCGGCAGCGCGAATTAACCGAAACCTCTTGCGATGACGGCTATCCGGGTCCACATAGTGAAATTACGCTGTTATCGGAACGGCTATGACATTGTTATTCCGAGGCTGACACTGTTATAAGTTTCGGCCTCCTCTCGAATAACAATGTCATGGGTTCGGATTACATTGTTATTCGAACCCATGACATTGTTATGCAGGTACGGTGTCCGCCATGAACTCTGGTGAATTCGCGCTCGATCCGGCCGCCGAGCCCATCGAGGACACCGACTGGCTGCGCGAGTTCGTCGAGCGCTATATCGCCGGTTGGAACACCGGCGACGGCGACGCCGTGGCGGCCTGCGTCACCGAGGACACCCGTTGGCTCGACCCATCCGAGAGCGAGCTGATCATCGGCCGCGCCGGGGTGGCGAAGTTCGTGCACGACACCAAGCGCGCATTCCCAGATGTCAACTACACCACCGTCTTCGAGCCGGTCGTCACGGCGGACGCGCTGGCGGCGATCGTGCCGTGGCGGATGACGGGGACCCACCTCGGCATGATCGATCCGCCCGGATTCGCCGGAACCAACAAGAAATTCGACCTGTTCGTGGTCGACATCTGGCAGTTCCGCTCCGGACTCATCTGGCGCAGCAAGGCCACCTGGGATCTGAACGAGCTACTGCTGCAACTCGAATTGCTGCCCAAACGCAACGGTTTCGCCGAACGCGCCATGGCAAGCGCCCAGCGGCTCGCCGTCAAACTTCGTGGCTGATCACGTGCGGACCGGTCAGCGCGGCCACCTGTTCGAGGGCACGCGCCACCGACCGCTCGATCGTCGCGCGTTCGGCGCCCATGCCGATCAGGATGTTGACGATCGAGGGCAACAGCACCTCCGAAACCCCTTGGTTGCCATACAGGCCCGCCATATCCAACTGGATGAACCCATACAGCCCGGTCCAGAACTGCGCCGCTGCCGAGCGCTCATTGGTGCTGCGCAACAGCTTCGCCTCCAGCGCCCTCCGGGTCGCGCGCACCACGAAATCGAAGCTCTCCGCGAAGTTCTCGAAGTCGGAATCGCCGCCACCGGCCAGCACATTGCCGCGGTGCATCTTGACCTCCGCCTTCGGTGACTCGGTGGCGAACATCAGCCGGAACAGCTCGGGTTTGCGCAGCGCCTCATCCCGAAAGATGAAGCCGAGCACCAGGATCTCGGCGATCGGATCGTCGGTGATCTCGCATTCGGCCAACCGCGCGACCAATTGCGCGAAACCTTCCGAGCCGACCGCCTGGATCAAGCCGGGCATTCCGCTGAAGTTGGAATAGATCGCCATGGTCGAGACCCCACATATCCGAGCCACGCGACGCACCGTCATCGAGGCGAGTCCTTCGGTCGAGATGAGTTGAATTGTGGCCGCTATCAGGCGATCGCGCATCGATCCGGTTAGTGCGGGCTCCAACGCTGTTGCAGTGTCGATCATTACCTCACCTAGCAGTGCTCGTGCTTGCTATGCCGCCGCGACGCCCAACTCGTCGGCGGTGATCTGTTCCAGTGACTTGCGCCGGGTCTCGACGATGAACCCGACGGCCACCACCGCCGCGATCGCGATCGGCGCCGCGCTGATCAGCGCGGTCACGGTGATGGACGGGGTGGCCACGGCGAGCACCACCAGCGCGATGACCAGAACACCGCCCGCCTTGGTCATGGCCGCCGCGACGCCGCTGCCGCGAGACCTGATCCGGGTCGGGTAGACCTCCGCGCCGTAGGCCACGATGACCGCGACCACCGAGCTGGAACCCCAGATCGGTACCACCAGAAGGGCATACAGCAGCGTGGTGTTGTCGGCGACGTGATCGCCGAGGATCACGAAGCCACCGAGCGCGGCGGCGAGCAGCGTGCTGAGCGTGATCAGCGTCCATTTGGTGGAGCGGTGGTAGCAATAGGCGACCAGGAAATTCAGTGGGAAGCCGATCAGCGCGGAGTCACGCAGGATCTTGTCAGCGGTGACACCGGTAAATCCCAGGCCGCGCAGATTCGTCGGCAACCAGAGCTGGAAGCCGTAGGTGACCAGTCCGACGCCGAGCCCCAAGAGGGCCAGCACGATAGTCATTCCGGCGAACGGGCGGCGCAACAACTGACCGAACCCGCCTTGCAGACCATCCTCGGCGGCGGCTTCCGGCCGCTCGACCACGACGACCTCGGCGTTGTAGGTGCGCAGCACTTCTTCGGCCTCGCGGTGCCTGCCGATGGCCATCAGGAACCGCGGCGACTCCGGAATCCAGCGCACCAGCAGCACCAGCAGCAGTCCGGTGGGCAGGCCGATCAGCCAGAGGCTGCGCCAGCCGTAGGTCTCACCGATCGTCGAGGACAGCCAGCTGGTGATGACGTATGCCCCCGCGATATCACCGCCGATCAGCACGAGCAGCCAGCCGCGGTGGCGCGCCGGGATGGTCTCCGAGAGCAGCGTGAAGGCGATCGGCAGCATCCCACCCGCGCTCAGGCCCATGATGAAGCACATCGCGACATTCAGCTCGAAGCTGGGCATAGCGCCGCAGATCGCGGTGCCCACGAAGAAGATTCCGGCCAGCAAGATCGCCGCCTTGCGGCCGATGCGGTCGCCGAGCCAGCCCCACAAGAACGACCCGAGCACTGTGCCGGTGATGCCGGACAATGGCAGCAGCGCCACCGGCAGCGCGTCCAGGTGCGGACTCGCCGGTGTGCGCAGGTGGTACTCCGCACCGACACCCGGAACGACGAAGGCCAGCGTTGTCGGCTTCATCACGTCGATGGTGATCGCGGCGGCCATGATCAGCAGCAGCACCACGTGCACCCGGTTGATCGGCGCGTCGTCGAGTGCCCGCACCCGCAGCCCGGCCACGGTGTCGGGCACCGCGCGCTGGGGGAACAGGCCGTAAGTGGTGACGCCCAAACCGATCACGATCAGGATCATCCCCGTGATCATGGGGCCGTCCATCGGCATGCCCGCCATCCGATAGCCCATATCGCGGGCCATGACATACATCGGAAGGTGCAGCGCGGTGCCGAGCACCGTCAACACCAGACCGAACCAGAAAGCTCCCGTACGCCGACGGTTGATCGGACTCTCCGATCGTTGCGCGATATCGACGGCGTTCACAAACATCACCGAACCCTCATCAGCCCCCACACACCAGTTACCGATCGGTATTACACACCAGTTCGGTGCCGGTGTGGGCCTTTTAATCTGTTCGGCATCAACAAGTTCGGGTCGCGGCGGATTTACCTATGAGAATGGTTGCGGCTACGGTCGGCTGGGTAATCTGCTGCACCGATTTCACGGCCACTTCCCACTGCTGGAAATATGGTCGATGTCGACTACTATTCGCCGCCCACGTGCCTGATGGATTCTCCACCTTTCGTGTGGTGCAGCCGGCCGAAGCGACTGTCGAGCAGGTTGATCATGGCGTCGGCAGCGCCGGTATAAGCCTCTTCGACCGTGTCCGCGCGGTGGGTTACCGCGACCGGCGGCTGACCGGATATCCGGGCCTCCAGTACGCATTGCTTATCGTCTGGACCGCCTTTTTGGGCGTTCAGATCGGTCAGATGCACTTCCAGCCGAGTGACCTGCTCGGCGAACCGGTCGAGTGTCGCGGAGAGCGTCGATTCCACGCGCTCGGCCAGCGATGCGCCGCCGTGGATATTGCTGCCGGTGTTGACCTGAATCTGCACGAGCCTCTCCAATCCGATAGGTGCGGACAGCACTGTCTGCCTACGGTTACCGACCCGCGGAGCGCGAACTCGGCAATCCGTCGGCAATGCCGACACTACCCGCGTGGGTGTGCGCTCAGCAGATTCCCAGGCTCAGACCGGCTGCGCCGCGATCGGTGACTCCAGCTTCTGGGCATCGGGAACCACAGTGCCGCGCAACGAGGTTCCCGCGGTCTCGCGCAGGAACGACCAGGCGAGGAGTCCGATCAGGCTGGCGCCCACCATATACGCGGCCGGGAACAGCGACCAGCCGGTCGATTCGATCGCGGCCTCGTTGACCAGCGGCGCGGTACCGCCGAATGCGGCGGTGGAGATGTTGTAGCCGAGAGCGAAACCCGCATAGCGCACATGCGTCGGGAAGATCGCCGGAAAGGTCGAGCTGATCGTCGCCAGCTGAGGCACGTACAACAGGCCGAGCACGACGAATCCGGTGATGGCCCAACCGGTTCCCTGCCCCATCAACCAGTACATGGGCAGCGCGAGTATCGCGAGACCGACCAGCGAGACCAGCCAGAGCGGGCGGCGGCCCACCCGGTCCGACAGCCTGCCGAAGAACGGCAGCACGATCATCATCACCAACTGCCCGATCAGCATCATGGCGGTGGTGGTGGATTCGCCGACGCCGATGGTGTTCTGCAGGTAGGTCGGCTGATAGGTGAGCAGGGTGTAGTTCACCACGTTCAGGGCGACCACCAGACCGATCAGCGTCAGGGTTTCGCGGCGATAGGTGGTCAGCACCTCCCACACGCCGCCCGGCGGGTGCGGTTTATCGGCCACCTCGGTGAATACCGGCGATTCGTCCAGATGCGAGCGCAGGTACCAGCCGATCAGGCCGAGCGGCACCGCGAACAGGAACGGCAGGCGCCAACCCCAGTCGTGCATGGCATCCGACCCGAAGATCACCTGGCACAGCAGCACCACTGCCGAGCCGCCGACGAATCCGCCGAGGGTGCCGAATTCCAGGAAGCTGCCGAGGAACCCGCGCCTGCGATCGTTCGCGCATTCGGCCAGATAGGTTGCGGCACCGCCGTATTCACCGCCGGTCGAGAAGCCCTGCACGACGCGAAGGGCGATGAGCAGAACCGGCGCGAACCAACCGATCTGGGCGTGGGTCGGGAGCAGACCGATGCAGCCGGTAGCACCGGCCATCAGCAGAATCGTGGTAGCCAGCACCACTTTTCGGCCGAGGCGGTCGCCGAGCGGTCCCCAGACCATGCCGCCGAGCGGGCGCAGCAGGAAGGAGATGGCGAAGCCGAGCATGGTGCCGAGGGTGCCGAGTTCGCCCGGGAAGAACGCGTCAGTGAGGTAGGTGGCGGTCGCAGCGTAGACGCCGTAGTCGAACCATTCGGTGGCATTGCCCATCGCGGAGGCGGCGACCGATCGGCGTAGCGTTTTCTTCTCCGATTCGCGATCCGTCACGTGCGCCTCCTCACCAGCCCAGGTAACGGGCCTCGATTCGTTCGACCGGCCCGACCCGGATTTCGGATGCAGGCACGGAACTAACCGGTACCCACGTTCCGAACCGGGCAAACAAGCGGCGGTCCAACCACGCCGGTGACGGGGCCGCCGCCACCTGCGGGATCGACGGGAAATGTGAGCATGGTCACACTGGCGATTTCGTCGACTGCCGCGGCCCCCACCCGACCGATGACCGCCCGGATCGCGACCGCGGCGCAATCACAGCGAGCGAGCGTCGATCATCCAGATCTGAATTCTGGACGGCCCGGCATTCGCACCGATTCGATCGATCAACCGAACCAGATCCGCGACATCGTCATTCTTGGCCAGCAATTCGATGCGCAGCCCCGCCTCGACATCGCTGACGAACTCTTGACCCCGATAGCGCTCGACTCGGCTGCCCCGGTCGTCCACCCGGTAGACCTGGCAGACCACCATCCGCCGCACGCCGAACATGGCAAGCGACTGCTTGATCTGGTCGAAGAGGGCCGCGGGCAGCACCAGCGTGATGAGCTTCGCGTCGACGCCGTCACCTGGACTCATCGGGTCATCGATGTCGTGCCCGACACTGCCCTGAAGGTGGATGGTGGCATTCACGTGGTCGCCTGATTCCCGGGCGCCTCACCCGATGGTTTGTCCGGCGCCAGCTTGGGCAGGGCGGGCGCAGCAGGGAACATCCCCGCAAGGGCGGAGACCCGGGTCTCGTATCGCCGGTCTCCAGTACATGGTCCGGCATGCGCAGACTGGTGAACAACCCGAGATCTTCACCGATCACGGAGGTGGCGAACGCATTCCACACGATCATGGTGGCCGCGGCACCTGCCCGCCGGAGCAGCTGTTTCGGCTGATTCAGGCCGAAAATGCCACGCTGGCAACATCATTGCCATCGCCGCGGTACATGATGATCCGCGGATCGGCGAGTACACCGAACAGTCGGGCCAGGCCGTGTTAAATCTGGATCTCATGGCGCGAGCATGGTCGCGATGCTGCTCGTGACATCCTTCGCGAGCGCGCCGTTCACGGGGGCGTGGCGGCTGAGCAGTCGGTACCACATCGCGCCGAAGACGAAATCGACGACGAGATCCAGCGGAACCGCCGGAGCCAGTTTTCCAGCGTCGACACCGCGTTGGAGCAGTGCGCGCAGTGTCGCTCGGCGCGGGCCGATCACGGTGTCCTGCAATCGTTCGGACAAAGCTGGATCACGCTGGGCGTCCGACATCAGACCGACCAGCGCCTGACCCGTCACCTTTTGCGCAAGTTCGAAAGTGGCCGTGAGCAGACGTTCGACCGCGATGAGCACATCCACCGATTCGTCCGAAACATGCAGTGCCGCATGCTCTTCGGCCAATCCGATCAGCGCCTCGATCAGAATCGAGGCCTTATCCGGCCACCAGCGGTAGACCGTCTGCCGTCCGACGCCTGCCCCGTCCGCGATGGCCTTGATGGTCAGGTCCTGGTAGCCGTCCCGCTCGCAGAGCTCCAGCGCCGTGTGCAGGATCGCGCGCCTGGCGTCCTCGCTGCGGGGTCGACCTCGGGCTCCTGTCATGCGAGCCACTTTACAAGACACTGTGCCTCGAATATATTAACGAGGCACGGTGGTTCGAAAATCATCGTGATTCGTACTTCAGGAGGATCTTGTGAGCAACAAAGTGGTCATCGTTGGCGGAACCTCTGGAATCGGCCTGGCGACCGCTCGTCGACTCGCCGCGAACGGCGCGGAGGTCGTCATCGCCGGACGCAACGAAGAGCGACTGACCGCCGCATTGGCCGACTTGGGACGGCGGGTGACCGGGAAGGTCGTCGACGCGCGTGCCGAAAACGAACTGGCACAACTGTTTTCGGAGATCGGACCGGTCGACCATGTGGTGGTGACCGTGACCGGACCGTCCGGCACCACCCCGTTCCGCGAACTCGGCCTGGACCATCTGCAGGCCCACGTCTCCGGCAAACTGCTGCCGCACGTCGCCACCATTCAAGCCGCGCTGCCCCATCTCGCGCAGGACGGATCCATCACGCTGGTGTCCGCCGCGTCCGCGGGCGGCGCCATGCCGACAACCGCCGCACTGGCCGCCGTCAATGCCGGTGTCGAGGCCATCGTCCCCGTCCTCGCGGTAGAACTGGCACCCGTGCGCGTGAACGCCGTGTCCCCGGGCGTGATCGACACCGAATGGTGGAACTTCCTGCCCGAGGATGCCCGCGCCGAGGCGTTCGCCGGAATCGCGGCGCAGACCCCGGTCGGCCGGATCGGCAGCGCGGACGATATCGCCAAGGCCATCGAATTCCTCACCGACAACACCTTCACCACCGGCGTGGTGGTTCGGGTGGACGGCGGCGCTCGCCTCGGCTCCCCCAAATAACCCCACCGCACCCGGCGTTTTCGTCACGGTCGGTGCGCGTGACGAAAAGCCGGGCGGGGTGGATCAGTAAGCGATGAACAGAATTTCGTCCCGGGAATAGTCGTGCCCCGGATGGTTCGCGGCAAGATGCGCCTTGGTCTTCTCGACCAGGTCGTCCTCATCCGTCCCGACGATCTGTTCGCCGCAGGGGCAGTTCAGATTTCGCTTCATCAGCGGTCCTTCCTTCTCCCCCGTCAGTCTAAGCACGCGCCCCACGCCCGAGCCGGTGCACACCCTATCCGGGCCGCACTCGGCATCGCGCTCGAAAGGGCGCAGAATGGGGGAAGGAGGTCATGATGCAACTGCTAAAGGGCCTGCTCGGCGTGGTGTTGGGGCTCGTGACAGCCGTGCTCGGCACGGTAGTCGGGATCCTCGCGGCCGTGGTCTGGCTCGTCGGCGCGGTGCTATGCGTGACGCTGATCCTCATTCCCCTGGGGCTCCCCGTCATGCGGCTCGCCCGCCGCCTGTTCACGCTCGCCGGGCAGCTGATGCACCTTCCCTGAAGACCGTCCAGGGTCTTCGACATCGGAACGCGCCGCCCATTCTCCGCGTGCGGCGAGAGATATCCGCATGCCTCGGCCGACGCCTTCCCCAGACCCGACTACCGAGATCGCACAACCGCGCCGATGTCACTCTCAGGCTGGCCGCATGCCCGACGACAGTCACGATCTCGCCACCATGGTCGTCCGCAAACCCCGGTCATCGCGAATCTGTCATGCATATGCCGGGTCGGCCGGGGCTTCGGGCTGTTTCGGGGTGGCGGGGACCCAGCTGCGTAGTGACTGAATGATCCGTAAAGGTGTCGGTTGCCGAGGTGACGCTGCACGGATGCGTCGACCTCGATCTCCGACTCGGTGTGCATGGGTAAACGCCGTCGCGCACCCATGCCGTTGCGATCGTTGTGGGCGTAGCGCCGCAGTGGGTCCGGCGCTACGCATGCTCAATTCCCTTGGTCCGGTTGGGGATAGGAACCGGGTGCGCTGCCGTCACTGCGGCTGAAGACGGGGCGGAAATCCGCACCGCCGGTGTCGGTTGCGACGGACGGCTCCGTCGGCAGGGCGTCGTGGCTGAACAGCCCGGGCGATCGCCCATCTTCCGTACTCATCTCACGAGCCTCTCTCTGATCGGCGACGTAGGGCGACCTCTGGCTTGCTGCTCAGCGGTCCGCCCGAATCAACCGTACCTTTACAACGGTGTGACGTATGCGCCGGAGATGCCACCGTCCACCAGGAACTGCGATGCGGTGATGAACGAGGAGTCGTCGCTGGCCAGAAATGCGACGGCCGCGGCGATCTCCTCCGGCTCGGCGAAGCGTCCGACGGGGATGTGCACCAGACGCCGCGCGGCACGTTCGGGGTCCTTCGCGAACAGCTCCTGCAGCAGCGGCGTATTCACCGGGCCGGGACACAGTGCGTTGACCCGAATGCCGTTGCGCGCGAACTGCACTCCGAGTTCACGGCTCATCGCGAGCACGCCGCCCTTGGATGCGGTGTAGGAGATCTGCGAGGTCGCCGCGCCCAGCACGGCGACGAACGACGCGGTATTGATCACCGAGCCCTTCCCCCGCTCCAGCATGTGATTGATGGCGTACTTGCTGCACAGATACACCGAGGTCAGATTGACCTCCTGCACCCGACGCCAGGCCTCGATGCCGGTGGTCAGAATCGAATCGTCTTCCGGCGGTGAGATTCCGGCATTGTTGAAGGCGATATCGAGTCCGCCATAGGTATCGACGGCGGTCTGGAACATGGCCTCGACCTGGGCCTCGTCGGTGACGTCCACCTTCACGAACAGGCCGCCCACTTCGCTGGCCGCGGCCTCTCCGGCGGCGGCATCGATATCGGCGACGACGACCTTGGCACCTTCGGCCGCGAACCGGCGAACGGTGGCGAGGCCGATACCGCTGCCGCCACCGGTGACGACGGCGACTCGATCCTGTAAGCGCTGCAACACATCTCCTTAACTAGGTGGCGATGAAGACGTTCTTGGTCTCGGTAAAGGCGAGTGCCGCATCGGGTCCGAGTTCGCGCCCGAGCCCGGACTGTTTGTATCCGCCGAACGGCGTCCAATACCGCACCGAGGAATGCGAATTCACCGACAGATTCCCGGCTTCCACACCGCGCGACACCCGCAGCGCCCGACCGACATCATTGGTCCAGATGGAGCCGGACAGACCGTATTCGGTGTCATTGGCAATGCGCAGGGCATCGGCCTCGTCCTCGAACGGAACCACCGCGACCACCGGCCCGAACACTTCCTCGGTGAGCACCCGATCCGATGGTGCGTCGGGCAGCACAACCGTTGGCGGATACCAGAATCCGGGCCCATCGGGCTGCGTCCCGGTGAACGCCACCTTGGTCGACGGCTCGACGAACGAGGCCACCCGGTCACGATGCGCGGCCGAAATCAGCGGCCCCATTTCGGTGGACTCGTCACCAGGATCGCCCACCCGCACCCCGTGCACTGCCGGTTCCAGCAACTCGAGGAATCGGTCGAAAACACTGCGCTGCACCAGAATCCGCGACCGTGCACAGCAATCCTGTCCGGCGTTGTCGAAAACACCGTAGGGCGCGGTCGCCGCCGCACGCTCCAGATCGGCATCGGCGAAAACGATATTCGCGCTCTTACCGCCCAATTCGAGCGTCACCCGCTTCACCTGGCGCGCACATCCGGCCATGATCTCCTTGCCCACCTCGGTGGACCCGGTGAAGACCACCTTCCGCACGGCGGGATGGGTCACGAACCGCTGCCCAACCACCGAACCCTTGCCGGGCAGCACCTGGAAGACACCTTCCGGCACACCGGCTTCGAGCGCGAGCTCACTCAACCGGATCGCGGTGAGCGGCGTCAGTTCGGCAGGCTTGAGCACCACGGTGTTCCCGGCGGCCAGTGCGGGTCCGAACCCCCATGCCGCGATCGGCATCGGGAAGTTCCACGGCACGATCACCCCCACCACGCCGAGCGGTTCATGGAAGGTGATGTCGACCCCGCCCGCGACCGGAATCTGATTGCCGAGCAGGCGTTCCGGAATCCCGGCCGCGAAATGCAGCACATCGCGCACATTGCCCGCCTCCCAGCGCGCATTGCCGATGGTGTGTCCGGCATTGGCGACCTCGAGCTGGGCCAGCTGCTCGAGATTCGCATCGACGGCCTCGGCGAAGCGGCGCAGCAGCCGAGCCCGATCTCCCGGCGCGACCGCGCGCCAATCGGCCGCGGCCCGCTGCGCCCGCTCGATGGCCGCATCGGTCTCGGCCGCGCCCACCAGCTCGACTGTGGTGACGACCTGCTCGGTCGCCGGGTTGACCACCTGCGTTGTCGTCACGAATTCCGTTCCTTTCGATAGCTGGCGGCCGCCTCGACCAGTGCCCGCATCAGCCGCGTATCGATCGCGTCCGCCTCCGGATGCCACTGCACACCCACCAGGAACGGACCGTCGGTCGCCTCCGCCGCCTCGATCGTGCCGTCCGAGGAATATGCGGTCGCGGTCAGCCCATCGGCCAGGATGGCGACGGCTTGGTGATGGTGGCAGTTCACCTTCACCTCCGGTCCGGCGATCGTGGCGACCACGCTGTCCGGCACCGTGGTGACCCGGTTCGGGTGGAAGCCACCCGGCGTACCGGAATGGTCGTCGTGGCCGAGTAGATCCGGCAGATGCTGGATCAGGGTGCCGCCGAACGCGACATTGACCAGCTGCAGGCCGCGACAGATCGCGAGGATCGGCAGACCGGCCGCGCGTGCCAGAGCGAACAGCTCGAATTCGGAATCGTCGCGGTCGCCTCGGAGCGGTCCGAGGGCAGCATCCGGTGGCGCACCGTAGCGGGCCGGATCGATATCGGCGCCGCCGGTCAGCACCAGACCGTCGAGCCGATCCACCAACTCCGCCCGCGCCACCCCGGTGGGTGGCAGCAACACCGGTATGCCGCCCGCGCGCTCGACCAGCTGCAGGTAATTGTGCGGCAGTACCGCACTCGGTACATCCCAGGCGCCGAACCGGGTCTGTTCCAGATAGGTCGGCAGGCCGATGACCGGACGGATCTGCTCAGAGCCGCTCGAAACCACGGATTCGCTCCCAATCGGTGACCGCGGCGTCGAAGGCGTCCAGCTCGACCTGGGCCGCATTCCGATAATGGTCCACCACGTCGTCGCCGAACGCTGTCCGTGCCACCTTGCTCTCGCCGAACAATTGCGCCGCTTCCCGCAGCGTACGCGGCACCCGCGGGCGCTGGGAGCGGTAGGCATTGCCGTGGAACTCCGGCTCGAGCGGCAGCGCGTGCTCGACACCGTGCAATCCGGCGGCAATGGTCGCGGCGACGGCCAGATACGGATTCACATCGCCGCCCGGGATCCGGTTCTCCATTCGCAGGGACAGGTCCTCGCCAACCACGCGCAGCGCACAGGTCCGGTTATCGCGGCCCCAGGCCAGTGCGGTCGGCGCGAAACTGCCGGACACGAATCGCTTGTAGGAGTTGATATTCGGCGCGAGCAGGTAGGTGAACTCGCGCAGGCAATCCAGTTGCCCGGCAAGGAAATGCCGCATGAGTGCCGAAGTGCCGTGCGGACCGTCGCCCGCGAATACCGCCGCACCCGAATCGGCGCGCAGACTTATGTGAATATGGCAGGAATTACCTTCGCGCTCATTGTATTTCGCCATGAAACTGAGACTGCGCCCCTCCTGGGCGGCGATCTCCTTGGCACCGTTCTTGTAGATGCTGTGGTTGTCGCAGGTCACCAGCGCATCGTCATAGCGGAAAGCTATTTCGTGCTGACCCGGATTGCATTCCCCCTTGGCCGATTCGACATACAATCCCGCACCGGCCATTTCATTGCGAATGCGACGCAACAGCGGCTCGATGCGCGCGGTCCCCAGCATCGAATAGTCCACGTTGTACTGGTTCGCGGGCCGCAGATCGCGATAGCCGGAGTTCCACGCGTCCTCGTAGCTGTCGTCGAAGACCAGGAACTCGAGTTCGGTCCCGACATAGGCCCGCAGCCCATGCTCGGCCAGCCGTGCCAATTGCGCCCGCAAGATCTGCCGCGGCGAAACCGTGACCGGCTGACGTGCCGGTTCCACGTGCTCGACATCACACAGCACCAGCGCGGTTCCCGGCTGCCACGGCACCAGCCGCAGGGTGTTCAGATCCGGCCGCAGCACGAAGTCGCCGTAACCGGTTTCCCAGGACGAGATCGCATACCCGTCGACCGTGGCCATATCGACATCCACCGCGAGCAGATAGTTGCACGCCTCGGTCGCGTGCCCGATCACCTCGTCAAGGAAAAACCTTGCCGCACACCGCTTTCCCTGCAAACGGCCCTGCATATCGGTCATTGCCACCAGCACCGTGTCGATCTCCCCCGCCTCGACGAGCGCCCGCAACTGCGCCAGCTCCAGCATCCCCGTACGCATCGATAACCCCTCTCGGCAGCAACCGTGCCAACGCTAGAGCAAAAGGGTCGAGCGCGTGCCCCGACACACAAAACCCAATGGTCGGTTGGTGTTGAACGGCCTGGTGGACGACTCGCGGCAGCTGATGTGTGCGGTACGCGACCGACCCGAAACGGCTCAAATGGAACGACCAACCCCTATTGCCCCCTATCCACAGTCATGCACGACAGCTACAACTACGGCGCAGCATCATTGGACCGAATCAGGCACGCGGGTGCTGATCTGCTCGATCGGTCGATCGCCTGCGGCCACTTGGTCGTTCGCACACATCGGGCAACTCGCCGAAGCCACCCCGAGAGCGGATTTCGGACACGCCATCGATGGCAAGGTAGTCGGGCATGAAGACGATCCTGATTACGGGGGCGACCTCGGGCATCGGTCTCGAAGCCGCGCAACAGCTCGCCGCGGGGGGCGATCGGCTGGTGTTGGTCGGCCGGAATCCGCAGAAGCTCGCCGACAGTGCGGAATTGGTAAGGGCCGCGGGTGCGGGGGCCGTCGATACGCTGGAATGCGATATGGCATCGCAGTCGTCGGTGCGCCAACTCGCCAAGGCGGTCGAAACCGCCTACGACCGCATCGATGTACTGGCCAATAATGCGGGCGGCTATCACCAGACGCGTACCGAAACCGAGGACGGTATCGAGGCCACCTTCGCAACCAATCACCTCGGCGGATTCCTGCTCACCGAACTGCTCGTCGATCTGCTGGTTCGCAGCGCCCCCTCGCGCATTCTGTTCACCTCCTCGGTGATGCACTACGGCGCGACCCTCGATTTCGACGATCTCGGGTTCCGCACCGGCTATTCCGGCGAAAAGGCGTACAGCCGATCCAAATTGGCCAATGTGCTCTACACCCGCGCACTGGCCGATCGGCTGGCGGGCACCGGCGTGACGGTCAACGCGTTCCATCCCGGCGCGGTCGCGACCGGTATCTGGAATTCGCTGCCGTGGTTCGGGCAACCGATAATCGCGCTCGGCAAACGCCTGTTCTTCATCACCGCGGCCGAGGGCGCCGCCGCGCTCACCTTCCTCGCGACGGATCCGAGCGTCGCCGAGGTGACCGGCGCCTATTTTCGCAAGACCCGCGAGCGCGAACCGTCGCGGCTGGCCCGCGACGATGCGCTGGCCCGCCGATTGTGCGAGGTAAGCGCGAGTCTGGTCGGCCTGCCCGAATAAGGCCACCTACGACAGCGCCGTCGAACTCCTGGCAAGACAGGGAAATCACGCGAGACAGAAAGCAGGGGTAATGCTGCGCACACGTTTCGAGTCCATCGGCTCGTACACACCATCCACCGTCCGTTCCACCGAGGAGATCATCGCCGGACTGGCGGTGCCGAGATCCCTTGACCTGGAACGGATTACCGGTATCAAGAATCGGCGGGTCTACGACTCCAGTGACGAGGGCTACGAATCCTCCTTCGATCTGGCACTGCGCGCCATCGAGGACTGCCTGGCCCACTCCGATTACGCCCCCGATGAGATCGATGTGGTCATCTCGGCCTCCATCACCCGCACCCGCGGAAAAGAAATCTTCTGCTACGCACCGTCTTTCGCGGTCATGCTCGGTAAGGAGATCGGCGCGACGAAGGCCCGCCACTTCGATGTCTCGAATGCCTGCGCGGGCATGATGACCGGCGTGCTGGTGCTGGATCGGATGATCAAGGCCGGAGTGGTTCGCAATGGACTCGTGGTCAGCGGCGAACAGATCACCCCGATCGCCGAGACTGCCGCGCGGGAGATCAACAAGCCGTACGACCCGCAGTTCGCCGCGTTGACCGTCGGCGATGCGGCGGTCGCGGTAATGCTCGACGATCGCGGCGACGATGACGACGAAATCCACTACGTCGAACTCATGACCTCCGCCGACGGCGCCGAACACTGCATCGGCATGCCGAGCGATCAGACCTCCGGAATCGCGCTCTACACCGATAACCGTGCGATGCAGAACGAGGGCCGCTATATGCAGGCCATCAACCGCCTATCCACCTTCCTCGAGGAGACCGGGCGCACCTGGGAGAGCGAGAAGTTCGACTACTGGATCCACCACCAGTTCAGCGCACCCGCCATCGAGTACATCTCGCATCTGACCGAGCGGCACTTCGGTACCCCGATGCCCCAAGCCCTCAATGTGCTGCACGACTTCGGCAATACCGCGTCGACCTCGCATTTCGTGGTCCTGCACGAGTATCTCGCGCAGCAGAAGATCCCCAAGGGTTCCAAGGTGCTGATGATTCCGGCGGCATCCGGCACCGTTTCCGGACACCTCGCCGCCACCATCTCCCGTCTGGAGGCCTGAGCCATGCCGACCACCATCCTCGCGGCCACCGTCAATGCCGATCTCGATACCGGGAGCTATTTCGAACTGGCGTCCCGCGCCGCCACGACCTGCCTCGAGCAGGCCGGTGTTGCACGGGAGCAGGTCGGGATGCTGATCAATGCCGGTGTCTTCCGCGATCAGAACATCTCCGAACCCGCGGTATCGGCGCTGATCCAGAAGCGTGTCGGCATCGGTCTCGAATACGCGCCCGGCCGGGTGCCCGCATTCTCCTTCGATCTGATGAACGGCGGGACCGGACTACTGCACGCGATCGCGACCGCCGAATGCTTCCTGGTCAGCGGCGAGGTGTCGTATGCGCTGCTGGTCGCCGGTGATACGCATCCATCGACCGAACGCCATGTCGACGGCTTCCCCTACAGCACAAGCGCCGCCGCGGTCCTGCTCGGAACATCCAGCGCCACAGGCGGATTCGGCGCACTGCACTGCACCGACACCGCCGAGCCCGCCGAGCCGACCGCCTGGGTCGCGATGGGCGAGGTGGGCGCGAACGGCCGCTCGGCCATGAGCACCAAGGCCGGTGCCGACGATCCGGTCGCATTGGCCGCAGCGGCCGTGCGTGACTGCCTGAGCGCCGAAGGGTTGGACGTCACCGATTTCGCCGAGGGCCGCGCGGTGCTGCTCGCACCCACCTGGACCCTCGCCTTCCGTGCCCGCCTGGCGGCGGCGCTCGGGATCACCCCGGAATCGATCGTCGGGGTCGATCCCTCGGTGGACAATCCGTACTCCGCGGCGCCGGTGCACGCGTATGTGAGCGCACGCGACAGCGGCGCTCTCGCCGCGGCGCGCACGGTGCTGTTCCTGGCCGCCGACGACACCTCGGCCGCCTGTCTGGCCTACCACCAGCACGTACTCGCGCACGCCGGGAGTCGATGACACGAAAGGCATTGAAATACCTCATATTCCGTAGGTGTCATCAGTTGTCGTGACAGGATCGGGCGGGCGAATTAACCTGTGTTCACCGGCTGGATCATCGGGCGCGTGGACGCGTCCTTCCCGCTGCGACGATGCCGCATCCTCAGTGCACCAGAGCTGCTCGTATTCGATGGTGCTCTCCCCACAGTCGGGCACACCACCTCGACGAAGGGCCTTGCGAGAATGTGTCAGCCTGTCCCACACAGCGACCACCCAGCGCTCCGCGACCACTGGGCCGACTTCGCCAAATCCCGGGTCGGTCAGGCCATGGCCGTGCTCGGCGCCGCGAGCACGGTCGGCTTGGTCGCCGAGCTGCTGGAGGTGGACGAGGCCGGGGTGCGGACCGTCGTCGGGCAACTCGCCGAAACCGCGCGCTTCGAACATGCCGAGATCGGCGAGCGGATCCTGCGCAACACCCCCGACGAGCTCCGGCGGAAATTGCACAGCCGGGCCGCGGAACTGCTGCACCACCGGGGTTTTCCGGCGAGCACCGTCGCCGACCACCTGGTCGACGCCGATGCCGCCGGTTACCCGTGGGCGGTCGAGGTACTGCGCACCGCCGCCGAGGATGCGATAACCGATGACCAGATCGAGCCCGCGGTCGATCGGCTGGAATTGGCCTATCGCGCCACCAGGGACGCGGGCGAGCGGGCCGCCATCGCGATCCGGCTGGTCTGCCTCGAGTGGCGGATCAACCCGTCGACCCGTTCGCGCCAGTTCACCCGGTTGAAGGCGGCATTGCGCGCGGGTCGGGTGCCGCACCACGAATTGCCCGCCGCCGCCATGTATCTGCTGTGGCACGGGCAGGTGCCGCAGGCCGATCACGCACTCGGCCAGCTCAACAGCGGCAAACCGGACGAGGCGACGCCGGAGATCGACTTCCTGCGTGCCTGGCTGCGGTACAGCTATCCCCCACATGTGCAGCGCCATCCGCGACTCTTCGCCGCCCCCGCCCGGCCACCCAAGGTGCGCGCCGACCAGCATTCACCACATCGACATGGCGCCGAGCTGCTCACCGGCCTGTTCACCCATCCGCTCGACGAGATCGCCACGCTCGCGCAGCGACTGCTCACCAGCCACCGCCTCACCTCGACTACCATCGAACCGCTGGTCGCGGCCGTGCACTGCCTCATCTACAGCAATCGGCTCGATACCGCGGCCGCCTGGTGCGAATCGCTGCTCGCCGAGGCCGATGCCCGCCGTGCCCCGACCTGGCAGTCGATCTTCGCCGGACTGCGCGCGGAAACCATGCTGCGCAAGGGCAATATTCGCGATGCGATCAGCGATGCGGCGCTGGCGCTGAATTATGTGCCCGCCGAACACCTCGGACTCTGGATCGGCACGCCGATCGCCGCGATGGTGCACGCGCTGACGATCTCCGGTCGGCATGCCGAGGCCGCGACCCAACTCGAAAGACCGGTGCCCCGAACGATTTTCGAATCCCGCTTCGGACTGCCATATCTGGCGGCGCAGGGCCACCATCAGCTCGCGCTCGGCCGCGCCGACGAGGCATTGCGCAGTTTCCGCCGCTGCGGCTATCTCATGGACCGGTGGAATATGGATTTCCCCTGGCTGGTGCCGTGGCGCAATGACATTGCCGCCGCCCATCTCGCACTCGGCGAGCACCGGCAGGCACAGGAGTTCGCGACCAGACATTTGGAACTGCTCGGGGCCGCCGACCGGCACCGCTCCGGTGGCGTCACACTCCGACTGCTCGCCACCACCGGCGATCGCTATCAGGCCTTCCGCTTACTGCGCGAATCCGCCGCGATCGCCCGCACCGGCGGTGACGACGTCGAATTGGCCACGGCCCTCGGCGAACTCGGCAAAGCACACCGCGCGGTCGGTGACCACGAGCGATCCCGCGCTTTGATCCGCGATGCGGCGCGTATCGCGGAAGCCTGCGGCGCCGAGGTGCTGCTGCGCGATCTGCTCGATGGCAAACCCCAAACCGCGACCGAGCCCATGCCCGCACTGCGCCCGATTCCGGGCGGGCTCGCGACGCTGAGTCCCGCCGAGCGCCGGGTGGCCGAGCTTGCGGCCCGCGGCAAGGCCAATCGCGAGATCGCCGACAAACTCGCCATCACCACCAGCACCGTCGAACAACACCTCACCCGCGTCTATCGCAAACTCGGGGTGGCCCGGCGCAGCGAGCTGTATTTCGTCCTACCGATCGGTCCGGCTGATACCGCGGTCTCGGCCGCCGGGTAACTCACAAGGCTCGCCGGCTGCGGGGCCGCCGAGGTCGGCGCGGTTACCGATCTATCGGCAACCCACGGGCTACATTCGATCCCACACATCCGAGTTCCGCTGGACGAAGGAAGTGAGTGGGTCGCCGTGGTAATGAACGAGGCAGCACCGACGAGTCGCGAAGCATTGGTCGAACTGGATGTCTTTCCGCCAGAGCAACAACGCCGCTGGACCGTTCTGCTGCGGCTGCTGTTGGCAATACCCCAGCTGATCGTGCTCGGGTTCCTGAGCATCGCGGCCTTCGTGGTGATCGTCTGCGGCTGGTTCGGCGCACTGGTACTCGGGAGATTGCCTGCCTGGTGCGGTGAGTTCCTTCGCGGCTATTACGGCTACACCGCGCGGGTGTACGGCTACCTCATGCTGCTCGTCGACGACTACCCGCCGTTCGCCTGGACCACACCGGATTACCCGATCCGCCTGCTGTTCCCCGCGCCGACGCGGTTGAACCGGCTCGCGGTGCTGTTTCGGCTGATCCTGGCCTTCCCGATCCTGGTGCTGTCGGCCTGGTTCACCACCGGATGGGCGACCATCTCGATCGTTCTATGGCTGATCGTCCTGATCACCGGGCGGATGCCGAAGGCGATCTTCGAGGCCAGTTCGGCGGTGCTGCGCATCGAAATGCGGGTATCCGCCTACGCGAACCTGCTGACACCGGCGTACCTGAAGGGCGTTTTCGGCGACAAGCAGGTCACACCATCGCGTCCGGTATACACCGGGTCGCCGAGTGGTCCGATGGGAGACATCGGTCGGGTCACCGGTGGACCCGAACCGGCTCCGCGATCCGCGACCCGCCCGCTTGTGCTCTCCAGCGGCGGCCGGGCTCTGCTGCTCGTCATGCTCATCATCGGCATTCTCGGCAACCTCTCCGGAACCACGGTGGACCGCGATGACGATAACGACACCGACGCGATCTCCGGTTCACAGCTCGCCCGGCAGGTCGCCATCGACTTCACCGACCAGACCGGGCGCACTCCGCAGTATGTGCACTGCCCCGATTCCCTCGGCGCCGATATCGGCGCGACGGAGGTCTGCACGGTCACCTACGACGGCATGCAGTTCCGGACCCTGGTCACCGTCGACGCGATCACCGACGGGGCGGCGCACTTCCGCACCGTCATCCAGCTCTGAAAAGCTAACTCTGCCTGCGGGCCCGGGCCCGGCGCTTGCCCTCGTGCATCGCTTGGACCCGGGCCACCGGAATGGTGTGGCCCTCCTCGATGAGGTCGGCGGGCAACGCCTGCGGCTCGGGCATCTCCCGTGCCCACGGATCCCGATCACCCAACTGCTTCGGTGCGGTGCGCACGGTGAAGTCGCCTGGACTGATATCTGCGAGCTGAGCCCATTCGATCGGGAAGGACACCGGCACCCCGGGACGCACCCGCGGGCTATAGGCCGCGACCACTGTCGCACCGCCCGCGCGTGTCGAATCGAGAAAAACCTTGCCCGCACGGTCCTCGCGGATGAATGCGGTAGTGGCCAGATCGGGATCGATGCGTTCGGCCCTGGCCGCGATCGCCCGGGTAGCGGCGGCGACATCCTCGATCGGAATGTGCGGCCGGATCGGCACGAAGACGTGCACGCCCTTTGCGCCGCTGGTTTTCACCGCGCCCGCGAGTCCGTCGTCGGCAAGCGCCTGCTTGATCAACTCGGCGGCCGATACGACCTGCCGGAAGTCTCCGCCCTCGGGTGGATCGAGATCCAGGATGAGGTGGGTCGGGCCCTCGGCGTGATCGGCCGGCAGCAGTGTCGGGTGATACTCGACCGCGCGCTGATTGCCGAACCACACCAGGGTGCGCACGTCATCGCAGAGGGCATAGGTCACTTCACGTTTGGATGTCTCGGCCCACACCGTCACCCGACGCACCCACTCCGGTGTGTACTTCGGCAGATTCTTCTGCATGAACGGTTCCTGCCCCGGCCGGATGCGCACCACCGAAAGCGGACGGTCGCGCAATTGACCGACCAGCCGATCACCGACGAATTCGAGGTAGTCGATCAGATCGCGCTTCGTCGCGTCGGCGCCGTCGAACAGCGGTGCGTCGAGATTGGTCAGCTCGACACCCGCACGAACCTCTTCCCCGCTCATCGGCCAACCATGCCCCGCCGCTCGGGGCACCGTCAACCTTCGACACCGCGCGTGGCGGACCGGTCGGCTCACGAAGCCGGTCCATCCTGGCGTCTCCGTGTCGCCGACGCGGATCCATGGGACGGAAATCGTGACAGCCTTGTCCGCATCAGAGTTCGAGTGGTGTCAGAGCGTCGCTGAACCGATCCGCTTCGGCAACTTCAGGATTCGGCGGCGCGGTACGAGCCGAAGATGATGCAGGCGAGGGCGCAGGCGGTCGCGGAGGTCAGTAATGACCAGCCGATGCCGGGGGTGACGAGTGCGCCCATGATCGCGACGCCGAGGGTCGCGCCGACTTGGCGGACAGCGTTGAGCAGGCCACCTACCGCGCCCGCCGTCCCCGGTGGCGCCACGTTGACGATGGCGGTGACCAGCGCAGGCAGCGCGAAGGCGACACCGAATCCCGATAGCAGCAGGCCGACCGCCAATACCGGATAGGCGAGGCCCGCGAATGCCGCCGCGGCCAGCACCACACCGCCCGCTGTCAGCATGGCCAGTCCGGTCAGGATCGGGCGACGCGATCCGACGCGGGCCACGAGTTTGCCCGCGAGCGGCGGGATGACGGCGAACGGCACGGTCAGCGGCAGGAAGGCGAGGCCGGTCTGCAGCGGATTCAGCTGACGCTGCAACAGCAGTGGCAGGACGAACAGCGCCCCGGTGAGCGCGAAATTCACCGCGGCACCCACCAGCAACCCGGCACGCACTCGGCCCGCGCGCAATAGTTCCCGATTCAATACCGGTGCGGCACTGCGTCGTTCGAGATATGCGAAGACAATTGCCGCGAGCACCGCGCCGCCGAGCGACCATGCCGTGTGCTGCCACGACCGCGCTCCCGCCGCGATCACCGCATCGGTGCACAGCGCCAGCGCTGCGGCCGCGGTGCACTGCGCCGCCCAGTCGATGCGGCGATCACCGCGCGCGCAGCTCACCGCAGGTCCCATGGTCAGCCCCAACACGACCACCGCGACGGGGACATTGACCACGAATATCGATCGCCAACCGGCCGACCCGACCAACGCACCACCGACGATCGGACCCGCGGCGACCGCAGCGCCGCTGATCGCCGCCCATGTCGAGATCGCCCGAGCCCGTCGACCGGGATCCGGGTAGAGCCGAGTGATCATCGCCATCGATGCGGGCACACACGCCGCCGCCGCGACACCCAACAGCACCCGCAACACGACCAATACCCACAGATTCGGCGCGAAAGCGCTCAGCAGCGAGACCACACCGAAAGCCGCTGTGCCGAAACGGAATACCCGATGCGCACCATGGCGATCGGCGACCGCGCCCGCCGAGAGCAGCAGTGCGGCGAAGGCGACGGTGTAGCCGGTAGTCGCCCATTGCAGTCCGGCGACCGAAGTGTGCAGGGACGCCGCCAGATCCGGCTCGGCGACCGATAGCACCGTCATATCCAACAGCACCATGAAGTAGCCGAGGGAAATCCCCAGCAGGGCCCTGGTCGACGCGGCGGACGTACTCGCCCGCGATTGCAGAATGCTCATCCGGTGCAACAGCTCCTCGGCTCGGTGATGACGCGACCGACTCTCGTCGGACGGGCACAACGGCTCCACCGGCTCCGGCGCATACCGCATTCGGAATATCCGAATGCTCGGCCGCTGTTGGCCAGGCCATGGAGTTACGTCAGCTGCGGACCTTCGAGGCCGTAGTGCGTCATCGAACGGTCACCGATGCCGCCGTCGCGCTCGAGCTCGCGCCGTCATCGGTGTCCCAGCAGATCCGCACGCTCGAAACCGCGCTCGGGGTGGCGCTTTTCGTGCGCGATCCGAAGGGCATGCGACTCACGCCCGCGGGTCAGCGGCTCACCGGCTGGGCGCGGCGACTGCTCGAACAGGCCGACCAGGCGGTGCGCGACGTACGGGAGGAGCGGCCGGTGCTGCGCCTCGGCGCGTTGGAAACCCTGGCGGGAGCGTATGTGCCGCAGGTGCTGGCGCGGCTGGCCGAGCGACGGCCCGATCTCGAGGTCGAGGTGCGCTCGGATCGCGCCCGCGACGGCCTGCTCGCCGATGTGGTCGGCGGCGATCTCGATGCGGCGCTGCTGCTGGATTCCGGTGGCGCCGTTGGTGATCTGGGGTTCCCCGCCCCCGCCGAACCGCTGGCCTTCCTAGACCTGGATCCGGTGCCGCTGGCCCTGGTCGCCGCGCCGACGCATCCGCTGACGGCGCGATCCGGCTTGACGCCCGCCGACCTCATCGATGAACGGCTGCTGGTCAATGTGCCCGAATGCTCGTTCTGGATGGCCGGTGAAAAGGCGCTCGGCTCGGGTCCGCGGCGGGTCAAGGCCGGTGCGGTCCCAGTCATGCGGGCCTGGACCGAACACGGACTCGGCATTTCGCTGCTACCGGAATTCGCGGTCGCCGACGGCCTCGCACACGGCACGCTGGTCCGCTTGGACTTCCCGGTGCCCGAGCTGAGTCTGCGGTTGGTGTGGCGGGCGGATCAGGAAGCACTGCCCGGGATGCGCGAGGTGCTCTACGCGGCCGCGCGACCATGATTGCGCCGTTCGGCGGCAAACCGGCCGCAATGGCCGCTCCAATGATTAGGCTGACGACAAAGACGCAGGTCCCGACCGCGTTGGTCCACCGAGAGGAGTTACCGATGAGCGCGCAGCAATCAGCGATCACGGTCTCGGCACTAACCGGCGATCTCTCCGGAATTGTCGGCAAACACCTCATCTACGCCTATGAGAACGGCTGGATATACGAGCTTTACGTGCGAGGTCCGCAGACGATCGAATCACGATGTCTGATGGGACCGATGTTCGGGCGCTGGTCCAAGAATCAGGCGGCGAAGCTGGTCCAGCTCGATGACGATCTGTACAAAATCGCCTGGGTGGAGCCGACCGGAACCACCGTCGTGCTCATCATCTGGCTCGGCGACCGTCGGGTGCACACCACGATCTCCTACCCGCAATGGATGCTCGACTATCCCGACAGCACGCTCACCTGCTGCGAGGACAATCTCGATGCCATCATTGCCGCCCGCGACAAGGGACCGACCTACCCGCTGACCCTGGTCGCCTCATCCGGACGCATCACCTTCCTGGAAACCAGGGAGCTCGACGACGATACGGTGATCGACTGTCCGCCGCAGAAGCTGCCGCTCGGATACGCCGCGCGAACCAACTGAGCGCGTCAGGCGAGATACACCGGGAAGGCCACCAGGTCGTTCTGGGTGAGCACGGGCAGATTGCGGATCTCCTCGACCGGCACCGCGAATCGCAGCTTCGGAAAGCGCTCGAACAGCGCAGGCAGACCGATCCCGGCCTCCATCTTGGACAGCGCCGCCCCCGGGCAGATATGCGGTCCGTAGCCGAAGGCCAGATGACGGTTGGCCGTTGGGCGGGTGATGTCGAAATCGTCGGCATCGCTGCCGTGCACCGCGGTATCGCGACCGATGGCGCGATAGGACATGACCACGCCCTGCTTCAGATTGCCGACGACCTCCTTCTTGGTCAGCGGCGCACCGCCGTCGGCGGCGAAGATAAGCGCGGCGGTGAGATCGTCGGCGGCTTGACGGTCTTCTCGCGCACCAGATCGGCAGCCGGGGGTCGGTGAGCAACTGCCTGGCGGCGGCGTACTCGGTGACGGTCCAGGCGGGTACGCCGAGTAGATCGATTCGGGCGAGCGGACCGGCCGTGCGCAGCCGACTGGTCTCACCCGCCAGATCACCGACCATCGGGTCGATAACGATCGGCTGCGCGCTGCGCGGACAAACCTGCGGCACGATATACCCCTCCAGCCCGGTGGGCTGGTGACTCGAACCCGCAGCCCATCAAGCGGTTTCGACTTCCGAACGAGCGGAGTCGCCCGGTGCGGAAGGGGACACTTCAGGGGTACGTGCTCGGAGAGGGAGGGCCGTCGGCTGATTCACCCGCAATCGACTGGGTACCGCTGTGCTGAGGAGGTTTGCGCATGACTCGTCCCGTGCCACCGAATCCGAGCCCCATCCCGCCGACGCCGATCCCGGACCCGGTGCCGCCGATGCCGATCCCGGATCCGGTGCCGCCGAAACCCGTGCCGGAACCGGTTCCCGGGCCCGAACCGCATCCCGAGCCGGAACCGTATCCGCAGCCGGAGCCGATACCTGGTCCGGCGCCGCAGCCGATTCCGCCGAGGCCCGGTCCCGAACCCGATCCGGTACCGCCGATACCCGCGCCCGACCCGCTGCCGGGTCCCGATCCGGATCCGGTACCGCCTGTCCCCGGTCCGGTTCCACACCCCGAGTCGCCACGGCCCGGCCCGAAACCGGAGCCACCGATCCCCGATCCTCGGCCAAGCCCGGATCCGATGCGACCGCCACCGATCCCGAATCCCGGCGGTCCGGTCGATCCGATGGATCCGGCGCTGCCCGACCCACAGTAGAGCTCGGATCATTGCGGCGACCATCTTGGGCGCAGCCGACTCTGCCGCGAAAAGTATTGCCCGCCAAGGTTGTTTGCTGACATTCAAGGCATGCGACGACGCCGTGGCGATGGATCCCGCGCGCCGGGCTCTCGGTAACGCGAGATCAGAGCCAGATCAGCGCGGCGACCGCTTTGGGTGCGGCCAACCATTCACGAATAGTATTGCGCACGAGTGTCTTTCGTTTGCAGTCACAATATGCCGTGACGCCGTAGCCATCGATGCCCGCGCCACGGCACAGCGCGACCGCCCGTGGCAGATGCTGGTCTTGGGTGACGATGATGGCGCGGTCGACACCGAATAAATTCTTGGCCCGCTCGCATGTCGCCCGGGTCGACAGCCCCGCGCCATCGCAGCGAACAACCGCCGGGTCGATGCCTTGATTAGCGAGATACTTTGTCATCGAGGCAATTTCGTCGCCGGATTCGCCCGCCGCATCACCGGACACCAGAATCTCGCGCACCTTTCCGGCCCGTAGCAGCTCGATGGCGATATCGAGTCGTCCGCGCAGGTAGGCCATCGGCGCACCATCGGGACCGACCTTCGCGCCCGGCACGATCACCACCGGGACGGTCGGCGCGGCCGCGGGTCCGGACCGATATCTGGCCGACACCAACCGCAATCGTAGATTGGCACCCGCGACGACCAGCGCCGCGGCGGCGACCAGTCCGACACCCACCCGGAGCACTCCCCGCCGGTCGGTTATGAGCTGCACCCGCCCGACGATACCGGCGCGGCGCTAAGCGATGCGCACGCCGCCGTCGAGATCACCGTCGAGCAATGCGATGCCCAACGTTGTCGCCTGATGCCGCATCGCATTGCGGTGCCGCCAGCTCTCGATGAGCCCGGCCTCGCGCAGTATCGATGCGTGTTCACTGGCCGTCGCGGGTGAAATACCCAGTCGGCGTGCGAGTTCGGTCGTCGTGCAACCCTCGGCGATCTCCTGTAGTGCGGCGGCGCGTGTCCGGCCGAGCAGTGCGGTCAGCGCCTCGTTGGTCGCGCGCGGACCCCATGCCGTGGCGAAATCGGCGATTTCGCGCAGCACCGGAACCACCAGCGTCATCGGCGCGTCCGTATCGATGGTGGACTTCAGCAGCTTCGGTCCGGGCCAGACGAACAGCGAGGGAATGATGACCAGGCCGCGCCCGTCGAGATGTTCGTCATGGCATTCCATCGGGCTGAGCACCTCGAGCGCGGGCGCCCGCCACCGCGCGAAGGGTGCAAGCCCCGCGAAGAACCGTTCGACGCCCTCGGTGGCAATAGTGCGCGCCATCCGCTCCGCCGCCACCTCCAGATACGACTGCACATGCGCCCACCGACCGGCGAATGCCACCGTATGAAATGCCTCGACGGCGCGCGCGACATCGCGGCGGGCGGCGCTGTCGCGGTCGGACAGATTGCGCGTCCACGCGGGGAGCGGGTGGTCGGTCAGCGCCCGCTGGCGATCGGCGTGCTGCACCTCGCGGCGGAGTTCGTCACGGGAGGCCAGATGCAATGCCTCGATCCCCGCCGACATCGACCGCGCACCACGGGTCGGCGTGATCAGATCCACGAAGTGGTGTACGCCGGGGAAGATATCGGCGAGCACGCCGAAGTTGTCCGGCATCGCGCGCCGCACCTGCCCGCGCCAGCCGTCGTACAGCGGCGCGTCGGTGCGTTGTACAACCCGGGTGGCCAGCATTGTTTCGGCCATCGCGCCGAGCGGCGCCCCGATCCGGATGCGGGTCAGATCCTCGGGTGTGCAGTAGATCCGCTTCATACGCTGCCCCGCATCGTCGCACTGAGGCACCTCACGATACCCGCCGTCACCGCGGGCCTCGCAACATCACCGCGAGGACTGGATCCATGCTGAGGATCTGATCTGCGGCCGACGGCGTGCTCGTCCAACGAAACCAGCTCGGCCGCCACTGTTTCCGCCACCCGGCTACGCTCGGCCATCCCAGCACCAGACCTATCGGCCGCGCCGATACCTCGTTCACCATCATCGACTCCTGAATTCGCACTGTTCAGCAGCCTAGGAACCAACGAGCTGGATCCCCATCATGTTTCGGCCGTGGCCTAAACACCGTCGAGCGGGATCGCCTTGCCTGCCGCCAGATTCGGCCCGCCGGGCGGGCGAGGACGACTGCGGGCGGATTCGCCGAAGACCACCTCGTCTCGCGGCTCGACCACATCACCAGTCGTCAACTCGTTATAGCCGATGGGCATGGTAGCGCGAATTGTGGGCAGCCGGTCTAGGTGAACAACACTCGAACCTCGCCTCGGCGATATCGAATCGTGCTCGGTTTGCTGACCCTCGCGTGGGCGGCAGGGTGCGGCTCCTCGGAGGAGAGCGCCCCGCCCACCTGGTCCGGACCCGCGCCGATACCCGCCGTCACCATCACCATCGAACACCAGAACTACACCGGCACGCCGCCGATCACGCCGGGCGCGGTGCTCACGGTGGTCAACCACGATTCGTTCAAACACAGCATCACCAGCAAACGCCCCGGCCTATTCGATCACGAGATCGGCCCGGGCCAGAGCATCACCTTCACCGCGCCCGATGAAGTCGGCTCGCACCCCTTCTACTGCCGGTATCACGCGAACATGGAGGGCGCATTGAGCATCCGGAAGTCCATTTCGCCATGACGGCCTATACGCAGTACTGGCAAGTCCCACTCGCGGGCAGCTGGATGAAGCACTCAGCACACACCGCCGCGCGGGCAGGCTCCGGCCTGACCTCCTGGTTAGCGGCGCTCGCGGAGCGGCGACCGGCGACCTTGGGCGTGAGCGGCGGTGCGGTCGGCTCCGCGGGCATGGTGGCGCCGTGCTGCTCGTAGCACTGCCACCTGGCGTAGGAGGCGTGCAACTCGAGATCCTTCGGAATCGGCAGCGCGGCCAGTTCCAGCACGTACTTGTAGGTGTCGCCGACGGTGTGGTTCTCCTGCACGCATAGCGCGGTCAGCGGCGGCTCGCCCGCGTTGTGGCAACGCCGCGCAACCTTGCGCAGAATCGCTTCCATCCACGTCCGCGTCGGCGCACCCGTATGCACCCCGGACGCTTCCTGCACCCGCGCGGCCAACTCGTCCACAGTGATGAAGTCCCCGTACCCCGTGGCGATCTCGGACAGCTCGGCATGTGCCGCGAAGGCCCATGCCACCGTCGCCTCCCGCAACGTCACCGGGACGCCGTCACCTGCCCGCCATGCCCCCGCCGTCGTGGATACCGAACTCTTGATCACCCGCTCAAGTTATCGCGCCGCCCCCAAGCCCACCGAATGCCCCCACATTCGCGCCCTGGTCAAGATCACCATGTATCGGTTGCGCACGCCTGTCGATGTTTGCCGCCACCAGCGCATGATGATCTTGTTACTAGCTTTCTAGGATGCTAGCATCGGGAAGGTGGGTGACGAGGATGTGAAGCAGTTCAATGTGTATTTGCCGGTGGGGTTGATCAAGCAGGTCAAGTTCCGGGCGATCGAGTCCGGCATGTCGCTGTCGGCATTGGTCGCGGAGGCGCTGCGCGGATACCTCGACGACACCCACGATCAGCAACCGTAAGCGCTAGAAGGAGAGACGAGATGACGACGCAGGGCATCGAAGGCGTATTCGTCGAGACGCACAACTGGGGCAAGTCGGCGCGGTTCTTTCAGGCGCTCGGCTTCGAACCCGAATTCACCACCGACCACAACTCCGGACTCTTTCGCAATGGCAATGGTCCGTATGTATTCATCGCCGAGGTCCCGCGCAGCCAGACCCCACAGACACAGCTCGTGCTGAAGGTGATCGAACCGGATGCGTTCCGGCCGAACGGTGATGTCGAGGTGGTCACACCATTCGAGGAAACCCATTACGGGACAAAGGAAATGACGGTACGCGACCCGGACGGCCGGGTGTGGAGTCTGCAGGTCGGAAAGGTCGGCTGAGCCCATGCAACAGGTCATCGGCCCCGAGAGCACGGCGGAGCGCGTGGCGCTGTGGCGCGCCTTGCACGTCGAGATCGATCCGGCACCACATGTGCTCGAAGACGAGATCGGTCTGCGACTGATTGATCCCGACAACCGATGGCGCGCCCGCGGGGATATGGATCCCGAGACGACCAGCCTCTCGCGCGCATGCGTCGTGGCGCGCGCCCGTTTCGTCGAAGATCTGGTGGTCGAACAGGCGGCGCTCGGTGTCGATCAGTACGTCATCCTCGGTGCGGGACTCGACACCTTCGCTCAGCGCCGACCCGAAATCGCCTCCGGGCTAACAGTATTCGAGGTCGACCAGCCCGGCCCGCAGGCATGGAAGCGGCAGCGGTTGGTCGAACGCGGGTTCGGCATTCCACAGTGGCTGCGGCTGGTTCCGGTCGATTTCGAGTCCGAATCCTGGTGGGAGCGGCTGATTTCGGCTGGCTTCGACCCGTCACGTCCCGCCGTGGTCGCCGAAACGGGCGTATCCATGTACTTGACCAGGGAAGCGAATATCCAGACGCTGCAGCGGATCTCGACGCTCGCACCCGGCTCGACCCTGGCCATGACCTTCCAACTCCCCCTGGACCTACTGGATGCCGAGGAACGCGCGATACGCCAGGCCGTCGAGAATGCCGCACGAGCCAGTGGAGTTCCCTTCCTGAGCCTGTTCAGGCCCGATGAACTGATCGAGCTGGCCGAGTCAGCGGGTTTCGCATCGGCGCAACATATTTCGACATCCACCCTGACCCAGCGCTACTTCGCCGACCGAACGGACGGCATGCGTCCCCCGAGTGCGGAGCAGTTCCTGGTGGCGACGACCTGACGCCCCGCCCGGTGACATCCACCGCCAGTGCGAGCAGCGCGAGAACCGCTCGACAGCAACCACACTGCTCATTCCCAGCTGTCGCTCAGGTTTGCGTGCGATATTCTGGACAGCTGCTGGCCGGTCGAGGATGAGGTTCGATGAGGGTGATCGATGGCGTCGACCGGTATCGGCGGCGGCGATGCGCCGTTCAGTCGGCGCCGCGATCATGACGTGCGCCTTCCTGCCCCTCGCGCTGACGACATCCGTTGCGGCACAAGCCGATACCTCGATCCCCCTCACCGACGGACACGACCGGTTCAGTACTCGCGACGGACTCGTCGTCGCGGTCGACCGTACCGGTGAGTACGCGACCATCTCCGGATCGATGGCCGCGAGCCCACTGTCACGCAATGCGTGGGTTTCCGGAGTGACCTCGGTGCACATCATCGTGCCCGCCGACATCACGGTGACCGGCGGCCAGATCGAGACCGGTTATCTCGTCGGCTGCCAGGTCGATCTCGGCACCGGCACATCGGGCATAACCCAGTACGTGGACCACACACTGTCGGTAGAAGGTTGCGCGGGCGCCGCCGAAGCTCGCGCCTACACCACGGTCACCGTGCACGACAATGTCATGGACGACTCCGAAACCCTTTGGGGCCAACCCTTCAGCCTCGGCTGACGTCATCGCGCGAGGTTCTGCAGAATCGGGCTAGGTGCGGTCCGGGTCGATCAGATCCGAGCGGCCGCGGATGAGCAGCGTGTGGGCGCGCAGTACCGCGGGGATTTCGTCGGCACGCTGGGCGTCGGTGACGATAGTGGTGGTTCCGTCGGGCCAGCGCAGTTCAAGGGTGTAACCGACGGGCCGGTCGATACATCCGAGTATTCGGGTGATGTGGTCGATCCGGATCCGGGTGGCGAGCTCCTCCAATGCGGCTGCGATCTGTTCAGGGGGCCCGGTGCGCGCGAGACTCCACCAGCGGTGGCCTCCGGCGGGCCAAGTGATCTCCAGCAGGCATTGCAGCTGGTCAGAGTGGTTGCGACGCACAGATTGCAGCTTGCCATCCGTGCTGGCCGAGGACCGCGAATCTCGTTCGCCGGGCGTGTGGCGGGGTCCGCCGCCGTTGTCAGGTCGGCCGGTGCCGATCCGAGCACAACGACGCTGCGCCGCCCGGCACTTCGGGCCGGGCGGCGCCCCCACAACGTCCACAAGGTGTTTCGGATACCGAGTCGACGACGACGGGTCGAATCACGCAGGCGTGACGGCTTGTGATGCCGCGCACCGCCATGGCGGCCGCATCCAGACGATCAGCGCATTGTTGCGCTGTTCGACCCGCCTGCGCCAGGCATGCGGCGCTCGCTGCGCTGACGGGTGATGGTGAGCGTGCACTCGCGCCACGTAACACAGGTGCCAGCCACAGCCCGCCAGATCCAGTGACAGCAACCGTTCTTCGACACCGAAATGCAGCAGCGGACGGAACCCGGCAGCCTGCAGGTACGCCTCCCTCCTGACGATCGCCGCACAGGCCAGGAAGCCGAGAACCGACCGCCCGGGCAGCTCGAGGTGATGCCCGAGCGGGCTTTTGCCATGAGTTCGTTGAGTGGCGACCGCTGATCCACGTCTAACGCTGTGGCTTGCTGATCATGTCTTTCGCTCGGTCCATCATCGCCGCGAACGGACCGACCAGAGCGTTTGCCATCGCGGACTCGACGCCGGGATGCGGCCGGGTCGGTGCCATGGCCTCGGCGAGCTCGACTGTTTTGCGCATCCGCTGCAGAGCCTCGGGATCCATTTCCTGACGCAGGCGATTGAACTCTTCATGCTCCTCGTGGTCGGCATGCGCCAGCACAGCCCGGCGCAACCGGTCCAGTTTGTCCTGGAACTCCGGCGAGCCGATGTCGACCGATTCGAGATCCGCCAACTGCTTCTTGGCCTTGTTCTCCTCCTCCAGCCGGGCATCCACGATGGCGGCACCGGCACCGTCACCGATCTCACGGCGGGCCCGTGGATGGATGATCTCCTCCTCTGCGGTTTCATGCACCGCCAGGAGTCTGCGCAGCTCGAAGAACTTGGCCTTGCGCTCCTCGGCGTCGACGGTTTGAGCGGTTTCGGTGAATAGTCGCTTGATCCGCTCGTGCTGTTCGACCAGGAAGTCCACGGCGTCCGAAGTCGAGTTGATTGTTGCAGGCGACATGTTTTGTGCTCCTTCCACCATTGCGGGCCAGCCGGGTGACGGTACGGAGGTAGAGACCGGCTGAGGGCGACATGTTCGATCACCTCCGCACCACCCGCATTCCCCCACCCGAGGGGACGAAACAGGGGCGCTCCATGCCGAACCGGAGCTGGCCGAATATCAGCGCGATGGTCAGGTGCAGCAGTTCGGATCGAGCACGACACACAGGGCGGAGAGGGCGTCGCGGCGGGCGCGATGAAAGGTGTTCATGCCACGGCGCTCGGATTCGACCAGTCCGGCGGTGCGCAGTTGGGCGAGGTGATGGCTGACGGTCGATTCCGACAACCCGACCGCCGTCGCGAGTTCGCCGCCGTTTTCCTCTCCGTGCTGGTGAGCAGCAGCGACATCAGCCGGACCCGGGCCGGATCGGCGATCGCCTTGAGTCGCAATGCGACCTCGAGAGCAGCGTTCTCGTCCACCGGGGCGGCCGCGACGGGAGCGCAGCAGACCGGGGCGGACATGTCGATCACAGGCAACGCTTTGGGCATACTTCGAATCTACCGACTCTGTTGACATATGTCGAAAAGGTGGCAGACTCGACCTAGTCAGCTCTTCGACATATATCGAATTCCTGGAGGTTGCCCATGTCCCGCGTCCAGCTCGCCCTCAATGTCGACGACATCGATCGGGCAGTGCAGTTCTACTCGACCTTGTTCGCCATCGAACCGGCCAAGCGCAAGCCGGGCTATGCGAATTTCGCGATCACCGAGCCGCCGCTGAAGCTGGTGTTGATCCAGAACCCCGGCCATGGTGGCAGCGTCAACCACCTCGGAGTCGAGGTGGAATCCTCTGACCAGGTGCACACCGAGATCGCCCGGCTGTCGGGCGCGGGGATGTTCACCGAGGAGCAGATCGCGACCACCTGTTGTTTCGCCACCCAGGACAAAGTGTGGGTCACTGCCCCCGACAACGAGCGATGGGAGGTCTACACCGTACTGGCGGACAGTGAAACCTTCGGCGTCGCAACGCAATTGAGTGATGCCGAAGCGGTGCAGGTATGTTGCGGGACGCCGGAGGAGGCAACTGCCGAGAGAGCGTGCTGCGGCAGTGCACCCAAGCAGCAAGCGCAAGCGTCTGGAGCTGACTGCTGCTGACCGACTATTGGTGCAGGTCGTCGAGCGCATAGGCGATGCGTCGATCGGCCAGCTCGTACCGCGAACTGCGCCCCTCCGGAACGGCACGATGTACTAATCGGTCAGAGCGACACTGGCTGCTGCCCTGCCCAATATCGTTGCCCCGTCGCAGTGCGCGGCGAGCGCTACCGTTGCGCGGGATGCGCCGGGATTCCACCGCCGCGACCGTGCCGGTGAATTCGATCGCGGCGGCTCGGCGTGTGGTGACGTGAACGGGGTGGGCGAAAACGGCGGAATAGTCGAGTATCGCGGTCGGCTGGCCGATCCAGGCGGTCAGCGCGGCGGCACCCAGGCCCATGGTGAGCATGCCGTGCGCCAGGACACCGGGAGCGCCTGTGGCGCTGGCGATATCGTCGCTCCAGTGGATCGGGTTGAGGTCGCCGCAGACGCCCGCATAGTTGACGAGTTCGCCGCGTGTCAGGCGAAAGGTCCGCGACGGGAAGCGCTGTCCCGCAGCGGTATTGCGTGACAGACCACCGGCTGGGCTCGACGGGACGGACGGATCGGCCGCCGAGGTGCCGGGCGGCCCCGGCTTTGGTACCGGAATATCCTGCAGGGCAATGTTTTTCGCAATCTCAGTGAGTCGTTCTCCCTCGTTCCCGCTACGCCCGGCGAGAGTGGTGTGCACGGTCTGCACCGGTCCGGTGTCGCGATCGCTGATCACGGTGGTCAGTGCGATGATGTCGCCGCCGGTGATCGTGCGCCACGAGTCCACAGTGATCTCGTGGGTGAGCCGGTCACCGACGACGAACTGCGCACGCTGCTCGGGTCCGCCGGATTCGGGGAGATTCACCTCACTCGCATCGACGGCGCCTTCCAGCTCGCCACCGCAGTCCGTCCCGCGGATACCTCCGACAGCACCGGCACCGAACCCGCGGAACATCTTCGAGACGACTCGCACGCGTAGGACTCCAGCCGCCCATCGTCGGCCGACCGGTTTCTCGCAGTCGGCGATGCCGGAAGCTCACCGATGCGGGTCGGCGCGGACGTGTGCACGCATCCCCTGCAGGCCGAACAGGATGAGTAGTTCCACCACGCCGCCGTCGGCGCTGCCCAGCCAGTGCGGCAGGGATGTGTCGAATTCGGCTGCCTCACCGGGCGGCAAGGTCAGGTCGCGCTCACCGAGCACCAGGCGCAGGCGTCCGTTGAGCACGTACAGCCATTCGAAGCCGTCGTGCGTCTGCGGAGTCGGTTCGAGCGGTTCCGGCCGCGCGGGAATGATCATTTTGAACGCCTGTATCCCACCCGGGCGCCGGGACAGCGGCACGAAGATCATCCCGGACCGTCGGATCGGTTTCAGGTGGATTCGCGGATCGCCGGTGCGCGGGGCGCCGACGAGGTCGTCGAGCGGAATGTCGTAGGTGCGGGCCAGCGGCAGCAGCAACTCGAGGGTCGCTCGGCGCTGCCCGCTCTCCAGCCGGGAAAGGGTGCTCTCCGATATCCCAGTGCTCGCCGCGAGGTCGGCGAGGGTGATGCCGCGCTCGCGCCGCAGCGCACGCAGCCGTGGCCCCACCGCGTCGAGTACATCGTCGGTTTCGCGATCCACGAGGCCATCTTGCCGGAACAGCAAGATTCGGTGCCAGATCGTGGTGTGCGTGGCGAAACTGAGCGGGTGCCGACGGAAGGAGCCTCGATGAACACCACGCGTCGTCAACGCCGCCGCGATACCGCGCCGCCGCGGACCGGGAGCAGCGAGACCGAAACCCTGCGCGGCTTCCTCGACTACCTGCGCGCCGCGATCGCCGCGAAGGTCGACGGCGCACCCGAACCACAGGTGCGAACAGCCGCGGTGCCATCGGGCACGAACCTGCTCGGCCTGCTCCAGCACCTGACCTTCGTCGAACGCTCGATGTTCCTCGGGGACAACGTCACCGACTGGCAGGCGACATTCCAGCCCGCACCGGCCGACAGCGTGGCCGATGTCCTCGCCCGCTACCGAGACGCGGTCGAGTGCGCCAACGAAGTACTCGACGGCTGCACCGATCTCGGCGCACCGGTCCCTCGACCGCGGTCGGCCCGTCCCGCTCCCAGCATCCGCTGGGCACTGATCCACATGATCGAGGAGACCGGCCGCCACGCAGGCCACGCGGACATCCTCCGCGAACTGATCGACGGCAGCACCGGCCGCTGACTTCATCCAGGACAGGACCACATGATCACCGCAACCCGGCCGCACGGCTTGCTCCACTCCACGCGCGCGGTCGCCACCATCGCACTCGCGCTCCTGCTCACGATGGGGACCGCGGCCTGCTCGACGACAACCCCCGCCATCCCCTCCTACGCCGCAGCCACGCACGGGGATACCAAGTTCGAGAACACTTTTCAGCACAAGTTCACCGATGTAGACGGCGTCCGCATGCACTATGTGACCGGCGGCCACGGCACGCCGGTGGTGCTGATCCACGGCTGGCCCCAGACCTGGTACGGCTGGTGGCCGATCATGCCCGCGCTCGCCGAACGCCACACCGTCTACGCCGTCGACCTTCCCGGACTGGGTGACAGCACCGGCGAACCGACCGGCTACGACAAGGCCACCCTCGCCCGGTACGTGCACACCCTGATCGCCGACCGGCTCGGAGTGCGCGACGCCCGGATCGTCGGACACGACTGGGGTGCCGCCATCGCGTTCGAGTACGCCGACCAGTTCGCTGCCGACACCGCTCGCCTCGGCTACCTCGACCTGCCGCTCCCCGGCCCGGCGATCGACGCACGCACCTACCGCACGCTGAGCTGGCACATCGCCTTCCACTCCCAGCCACGGGTCCCCGAGGCGATCGTCGGCGACCACGTCCGCGAGTACCTGGCCATGTTCTACCCGCAGGTCTCCTTCGGCGGCACGGCATTCGGCGGCACCTCGCAGCGGTCCCCGTTCACCGACGCCGAGATCGACGAATTCGCCCGCACCTACAGCAGGCCCGCGGCACTATCGGGCGGCTTCCAGCTCTACCGCACTCTCGACGAGGACGTCCGCGACACCGTGGCGGACCCACCGACATCCGTCCCGACCCTGCTCCTGACCGCCCAGGGCCAACTCGACGCGATCCGAGCCACCGTCTCTCCGCGCCTGACCAACATCGTGCGAGCCGTGGACGTCCCGCACGCGGGGCACTGGCTCGTCGAGGAGAATCCCCAGTTCGTCACCGCGGAACTCGAGCATTTCCTCGACTGACGACGCCAGGTCCGGCTCGCGGCACAGCCTCGAACTGGTCCGACCGTTCACGGCAAGCCGCGACCGCCAGCCAGGGAGGGTGCGGGTTTTCACCCTGGGGTGGGTGTTGCGCGATCCGTTCACAGACGAAGATCGACCCTGTCCACGTCGTAATCGATACCGCGCCCGGGGAAGTGATGCAGATGCCTCTTGCTGATCAGTTTCTGTCTGCTCGTCCCGAGACCGAATCGCGGTCAGAGAGGCCGACGTCTGCCACGCAGAGCTCGGATTCGAGCCACGAATCGATCCCTCGGACGTCCGGCAGGCGAATGTACTCGCGTGCCCGGCGCGGCATCCTGTTGTCGGTGGCGCTCACCGGTGGACTCATGCTGTTCGGCCCCAGCGTCTTGGGGGTGTCAGGGTCGCTGCCGCTACCGGCACTACCGGCCTCCGCGTCGCTGTTCGATGCCGCCTCCCAAAGCCACGGGCATCCGTTGATGCTCAGCTGCCGTCGCTTCGACTGCTGACTCAGTTCCCGACCGCGCCCGGGGTAGTTCTCCGAATCCATGGCCAGAGCCACCGCCCCCGGCTATGCCGGGTCTGGTGCGGTCGAACGGAAAGCCGCCACCGCCTGCACTGACCATGCCCGCGCGTCGAAGACCAGTTGGCTGCGTCAGTCCGCGTGACACAAGTTATCGACGTGTGGTCGACGCTGCCTTGCCGACGCGGCGGAATATCGGCGTCTACAGCGGATTCCCTTTGAACCAATCGAACAGTCCATGATCGGTCTTGGGACGGTTGGAGGGGGAATCGGGACCGACGGAAGAAGCTTGGATGGCGATGTCGCTGCTCTGATCCAACGCAACGAGCGTCGGCGAGGGATCGGTGACGCAGGTGACGACGGTCGTGCCATTTCGAGTCGCCGGTTGCTCGGGAGCCGCTGTGCCGTCGCACGCGCGCCCGCCGGACTTCCTCATGACACCATCGAAAAACTGGGTCGCGATCGCATGGTTGGGGAATTGGAAGAACATTGCTGTCGGCGTACCGAACTCGTCGCCGAAGCATAGAACGGCGGCAGTCGCATCGCTCTCGGGTGCCTCGTGTCGACAGTATCGCCTGTCGTAGGCCTTGGGCAGTTCGGCGATCAGAGCGCGGTCGGCCTCGGTGTAGAAGTCCGGGTCCCTCGGAGTGGTCCGGAATTGCGAATTCCCCTCTCCCGTGTCGTGCACTGTCCAGTACAAGTTGGCGCTACCGCCCACCGACTCGGTGAAGGAGAAAACCGCCATGCTCATGGCCGCGTCGTCGGTCTGGATCACCTCCGCGGTCGGCGGTGTCGTCGTGTCATTCGTGAAGCAGGCCATTCGCCCGACCTCCCTGCCTGCCCTCGTCGCGGGGCCGTCGTGGCCGGGCGGATACCCCGGACAACTGCTGGCGGGTGGCACCAAGCCGCGATAGACCTTGTCCATTGCGTCGGCGTTGGGAAACAGGGAGAACTCCCCGCTGGGCACACGGATTTCGGGAATCTCGTCGCAGGAGAGATGGGCTTTCTCCCCGAGAATCGCCTGTGGGTTCCGGTGGTGACAGATGGTGCCGTCGTACGGATCTTCCAGAAGCTTCAGCAGGGTGATGTCGGCATCGGTGAAATCGGATTTCGCCGCTGGTGGAGTCGGTGGGGTCGGTGGTGCGGACTTGTGGAGCAGCGGCCATGCTCCGACGGCCACGACAGCCGCGACGGCTGCGGCAGCGGCGATCCAGAGGCGGCGTGGCTGGCGCCTGCGGGCCGAGACAGATCGCGCCCGGGGCGTGGAGGTCGCCCGGGGCGTGGGATGCGCCGCCACGGTGGGATCGTATTGGCATGCGGCAAGGGGACTGTCGTCTTCGGCGTCGCCGGGAGACGATGCCAGTGCGGCGTAGGCGGCGGCGGCCAGTTCACCGGCGCTGGCATAGCGTTTATCGGGCGACTTCGCCATTCCGCGCGCGACGACAGCGTCGATCGAGACGGGGATCCCTGGTGCGTAGCTGCTCGTTCGGGGTGGACGTTCGACCATGTGGGCCCGCATGATGGCGGCGTCGCCACCGTCGGTCGAGTAAGGGCGAGTTCCGGTCAGGCATTCGTGCAACACGCACGCCAGGGCATAAACATCGACAGCCGGGGTAGCTGGGCCGGTTCGGAAACGTTCGGGTGCCATGTAGTTGAACGAGCCGATCGCCGATCCGGTCTGGGTCAGGCGTTCGTCGGTGTTCGTGTTGGCCAGGCCGAAGTCGGCCAGGTAGGCGAACCCGTCGTGGGTGAGCAGGATATTGTCCGGCTTGATGTCACGATGGATCAGGCCGTCGTGGTGTGCGGCGTCGAGTCCGGCTGCGATCTGGCTGATCACCGAGACAGCTTGCTCGGGCGACAGCGGGCCGTGGGCTCTCAGCACGGTGCGGAGGCTGTCGCCGTGCACGAGTCGCATGTCGATGTAGAGCAGCCCGTCGATCTCACCGTAGTCGTGGATCGGGATGACATGGGGCTCCTGCAGCAGCGCCGCGATGTGGGATTCGCGCCGGAATCGGGCCCGGTAGACCGGGTCGTCGGCCAGCTGTTCGGGCAGCACTTTCACTGCGACCACCCGGCCCTTGGTGGTGTCGAGCGCCTCGAATACCCGCCCCATCCCACCGGACCCGATCAGCCGCCGCAAGCGATATTTCCCGAACGTCGACCCTGGCATCAGTGGCGGCCGTAGCGTGTTCACGACTGCGGCCTTTTCGGCGAAAGCGCGACCCCGCTGCCACACGATCTATGCCCCTTCGCGTCGTAATTCGACAGTGGTGGCCTGCGTGCTACGACTGCTCGAGAATCGACCGGCTCTCGCGTCGACACATCCAGCGAATGCTGATGACGCACTGCTGATGTCGGCACCGTCTCGTTCCACAGCCTCGCCTGGAGGATTCGGTTCCCCGCGTGCCGCGCGCAGCGTACGGCACGCGGCCGGTACTGCCATCGCTCCGACGAACGGGCAGCCGGAGAACGCCTGCAGAAACTCGCGTCCGGGTGGATACGGCAACGGCACTGCCCGAGCGGCCCGCGGACGGCACGCTGGCCGGACCGCCACCACCCGTGCGTTGGGGTCGAGTGCAAAGCTCATCGCCTCCGCGACCAGTTCGCGGCCCTTCTCGTAGAGAAAGGTGTAACGCCGCGGGTGGCATCGGCTCGGTCGCGAACCTCCGTGACAAAGGTGGACGACATTCCTGAACTCCTGGGAAGCTGGTTCGTGTATCGGTGCGCGATGGGTGAGGTCTGCCGCTTCGTTGTCGCAGCCTCGAGAAGAATCTTCGACGTCGGCGCTCGTCCCGAATAGCCACCATAGGTGGAGATCGTTTTCACCCTGGGGCAACATCTCACGCCCTGGGTGGCGCACAGAACGGCTGGTCGGCGGCGATTCCACCATCAGATGGCGGACCAACTCGGCGACCAACGCCTCGATGATCCGCACCGCCACACCCCTGCCCCGTTCCGGGTCGGCCGAACCGGGCTGGAGATCGAAAGGTGCAGTGCTACAGGATAGTTCAGCTCGCGGAAGCATCGCATCCAGTCCGCCGACGGCTGCCCCACCTACCATGCAGCCCATGTCCGCGACCGGGCGGTCATAGACCCGTATCGGGACCGAGGTCGGCGAGAGCATCACCCGATCGGCCACGTCCGGCGACACTGAAAAGACCGTCTAAGACGGTCCACAAAGCAAGCTCTCCCCGTTGGCAAGATGCACCTGGAATACAAGAAAGACCCGGCATACATACCGGGTCTTTACCTACATAAACTAAGTGGAGCTAAGGGGACTCGAACCCCTGACCCCCACACTGCCAGTGTGGTGCGCTACCAGCTGCGCCATAGCCCCGAATGGGTTGCCGTCGGGTTTCCCTGACTGCCTGAACGAAGTTACACCACTGGCGTGTCGGCAACCAAATCGCCTTGATTCGGGGGTGGCGGAGAGGGTTGTTCGACCGTAGACTCGAACACATGTTCGATAGCGATGATCTCGCATCCTTGGACTTCGGGGCCATGACAGACGACGGGTTGATCGAGGCCTTGCGGGCGGCGCATGGGCGGGCGGCGGTGGCGCAGGCGGCCGAGGTGTTCGCGGTGCGGGAGTTGTATCGACGGCATCGCGCCGAGAGTGCGGAGCCGGGGCCGGGCGGGGTTCGGGCTGGCGAGTTCGCGGCGAGTGAGGCCGCGGTGGCACTGCAGGTCGATGAGGGGACGGCGGGGGCGTTGATCGATATCGGTCTGGCACTGGAGGATTCGTTGCCGCGAACGCGGGCCGCGTTCGCGGCGGGACGGATCGATCTGGCCAAGGTGCGGGTGATCGTGGACAACACCCGGGCGGTGGCGAGGGAGGTGTTGGACGCGTTGGAACCGCGACTGCTCGAAGCGGCGGCGCGGAACAATCCGGTGCGGCTGCGGCAGGCGGCCCGACGATGGGCGGCGCGATTGGATCCCGGCGGCACACAGCGGCGGCGGGAGCTGCGGCAGGACGAACGCGACGTTCGGCTGCGAGCCGTGCAGGACAGCATGGCCGTATTCGACGGGCTACTCCCCGCGCCGGGTGCGCAGACCGTGGCGATGCGGCTGCGCGAGATGAGTATGCAGGTGTGCGGATCGGATGCGCGGACTATGCCGCAGCGGCGGGCGGACGCCCTGGTGGCGCTGGCGGATGGTTCCGGGCGGCTGAAATGCCAGTGCGGACGCGGTGAACGTTGTCCGAAGTTCGGTATGCCGATCGAACAACCGCGCAAGCCCTTGATCCAGATCGGGATTCCCGCGGACACGCTGCTCGGAATGCAGGAGGCTCCGGCGTTTCTGGCCGGGTACGGGCCGATCGATGCGGCACTGGCCCGGATTCTGGCCGAACACGCACGCTTTCAGGTCATTCCGGAACGCGCGAACGTCGACGACGAGGCGGAGGCGCTGCAGTGGCGGCCATCGCCTCGGCTGGAGCGCGAGGTGCGCGCGGTCGACGGCATGTGCCGCTTTCCCGGATGCGTCATGCCCGCCGCCGAATCCGAACTCGACCACAATCATCCCTTCGACCACCAGCGGCCCGATCGCGGCGGACACACCATCCGCACCAACCTTGCCGCACTCTGCACCCGGCACCATCGCCTGAAAACGTTGGCGGACAGCAAAAGACTGCCCTGGCGCGTCTGGCGCACCGATCCGGACCGCCTCCAATGGACCGTGCCGACCGGCGATGTCCACTCCACAATCCGCGAGGGCGCGCGATACCTGTTTCCGCGCACCGACACCGACGCCCCCGTCACCCCCTACACCGGCCGTCCCCACTCCGAATCCCCTCCCGCAATCCCCATCCGCTCTACCGACCGACCACCCGCCGAAGACATCGCCTATCCGCTCGACGGCTACATAGTCATCCACGGCCAACTACGGCGAATCCGCCCCGAAGACGAGATCCCCGACGACCACCCCGAGCCAGCCCAGTTCCGCGGCCACTGACCGGCCATTCGGCTCCGATCGAGTCCCCGTGGCTGCCCGGCCCCGCCCTTCCGCTCCGATCAGTAAGCAGGGGCTGTCGGATACCGATCCACGCCGAGCGGCTAGCAGGGGCTATCGGGTACCGACCCGTTCCAAGCGGCTAGCAGGGACTATTGGATACCGACCCGCTCGAGCAGCTAGCAGGGGCTATCGGGTACCGACCCGCTCGAGCAGCTAGCAGGGGCTGTCGGGCCCGATCCACTCGGAGCGGCTAGCGGGGTTGTCCGGATGCCGGATCCACTCCAAGCAGCTCGCACGGCGACTCCGATGCACGGCCCCACTCCGAGCCGTTCGTCGAGACCACCCCGACGCCCCCCATTCCAGCGGCTTTCGCGGCTGCCGGAAGCACTCGAGCCACGCCGAGCCAGTCGAGCCCAGGCACAAGGTCCGTGGCTTCGTCGCCGATGCAAGTGACCGCGCACGGCAGTGTCTCCCAGTCGCCGTTCGCAACCCATATCGCCACTCCGCCCCATCGTCGCTCGTAACGCCACATCGTCATTCACGGCGCAGCGTGTCCGATTGCACGGGGTCGGCAAGACCTATGCGCCGTCGGCATCGCCGGACATCAGAGTCCGCCCAGTGACCTGCGTGCGCCACCCACGCACGTGGGCGAGGTAGCCCGCACCCCGGAGCTAGCGTCACAAATCACCCATATGCCGCAAAACTCGATTTGTTGAACCTCTAACCGAGCCAAGCGTCATTCACAAATACCTCGAGAGATGACAACTTCACCATCAGCATCGAATCGAACGCGCCGCGAAACCGGACATACACCCCAGGATTCGGCGCTCAAACGCGATCCAGGTCACGATTTCATAGTGATACCGAACACATAACGTAACTATCACGAACGGTCGTATATATACATTTTTACGCATTCGAACTGGGCGAATATCGGTATTCCGCAGTTGAGGTCGAGGCAATTCGGACGTTATCTCAACGTGATCTGTCGCGAATTCTTCGCTAGCGTCGTCGGCAGCCCGGATCAACGCGATGGGCTCGAACTCGAACCGCTGAACGCCGGTAACCCTGCCCCGCGGTTTCGAGGGTCCCCGATACCGCTGGGGGCAGGGACACGGCGGAAGTCCGCCGATGCCGAGCGGGCGCAGCCAGGAATCCACATGACTCAGAACCGCAAGTTCACCCGTGCCCTTGGAATCGCCGCCGTCGCCGGTGCCATCGCCGCCGTTCCGTTCGGCCTGTCCACCGCCACCGCATCGGCCTCCGGCCACAACTGGGACGCTGTCGCACAGTGCGAGAGCGGTGGCAACTGGGGCATCAACACCGGTAACGGCTTCGGCGGCGGTCTGCAGTTCACGCAGAGCACCTGGGCGGCCAACGGCGGCTCGGGCAGCCCGAGCAACGCCAGCCGCGAGGAGCAGATCCGCGTCGCGGAGAATGTGCTCGCCACCCAGGGCCCGGGCGCTTGGCCCGTGTGCGGCGCTTACCTGTAAGCCCGAATAGACCTGACGGGGTCCGTGCCTGCTGGCACGGACCCCGTTGTCGTCAGCACCGTCGAACGAATTCGCCAGTGCCGGAATTATTTCCAGCAACCCGGTGAGCAACCGCCGTCCAATTCCGCCGAACATCCGCCCCCATCGGAATCGAAACCTCCTCTGCGGCGGCCTAATTCATAATGCCCACCCCACCTCCAAATGCTTGTGGCGTCAACCAATAGTCCCACTCATCGGTACCGTTCATTCCAATCGCGCAAATCGAGCGTTCTCATGGTCCGAAACACCTGCGGGCAGTGATCCATCTCACTACCCTGTGTCCACCCGGCAACTCGTCCTGATCCACATACGGTTCAGGTCCTTTACGAAATGCCGTGGCTAGAAAGGCATCTCGACCATGAGCTCGACCCAGACCGCAGATCCCCCGACCCTGCTCACGGGGCTGTGGCAACGCAAGCTACCGCACTATCCAGATACACCCGCCCGTTCCTGGTACCTGGCCGTCGTGGTCATCGCCTCGATCGCGCTCTACTACCAGTTGTTCGTCACCGGCGCCGTTGGCAATGAACTCATCGGCTACTTCGACCTGTCCTTCGCCTACTTCGTCTGGATCTTCATCATCGGCGCCGCCTTCGGCGCGGTGGCCTCGGTGCTGGCGGGCGTGCTGGATCGATGGGGGCGGGCGAATATCGTCGCCTACGGCGTGGTGATCTGCTCGCTGCTGACCCTGTTCGCGGTGCCCGCGACGACCACCAAGGAACAGTACCTATTGGTGTACTGCCTGGTCAGCATTGTCGAGGGTGCGGTGCTGGTGGCCACACCCGCACTGATTCGTGACTTCTCCCCGCAACTGGACCGGGCATCGGCAATGGGCTTCTGGACGCTGGGACCGGTCATCGGCGCCCTGGTCACCACACACATCTCCACCCACACGCTCGACGCGCATCCCGACTGGCAGTACCACTACCGGCTCTGCGGTGTAATCAGCCTCGTCATCGCGGTGGTAGCGGTGATCGGATTACGCGAGCTCAGTCCACAACTGCGCGACCAGATCATGGTGACATTGCGCGACCGTGCGCTGATCGAGGCCCGCGCCCGCGGTCTGGACGTCAAGGAACTCGAGCAGGGTGTGTGGCGACAGATGTTGCGCCCCAACATCATCGGCTCGGCGTTGGCGATCAGCCTGTTCCTCGCCTTCTTCTACACCATCGTGTCGTTCCTACCGGTGTATATGGCGACGAACTTCGGCTTCAGTCCGGCCAAAGCCAATGCGCTCGGCAACTGGTACTGGGCCGCCAATGCGGTCGCCTTGGTGCTGGCCGGGATCGTGTCGGACAAACTCAAGGTGCGCAAGCCGTTCATGATCGTCGGCGCGCTCATCAGCATCGTCGGCATGTACCTGTTCATCGGCTATACCGATCAGCCCGACACCGATTACTACTCGTTCGCAACCGTTTTCGTGATCATCGCGGTCGGCACGGGCATCGCCTACTCCACCTGGATGGCGAGCTTCACCGAAACGGTCGAGGCCCGTAATCCGGCCGCGACCGCGGTGGGTCTCGCGGTGTGGGGCGGCACGCTGCGCAGCGTCGTCACGGTGGTGCTGTTCGGGTTGTTGATCGTGGTGAACGCGGCCGGTCCGCTGGTCAATTACGGCCCGCGGCTGTCGGAGATCGCGCACAAGTACGCCCAGCAGCTCGCGACCATCCAGACGGTCGGCACGGAAACCCTTGCGGCACTGCAGCAGAACCCCGGTGATCAGGCCGCACAGGTAACCGCGCTGACCAAACTGACCGGCGCGTCACCGGTCGATATCCAGACCACCGTCGGTCTCAACACCCGCTACCCGCAGGAGGTGGCGACGCTGCAGGCCATCGATTCGGCGACACTGGCCACGCTGACCACGAATCCGGCCGACGCGAACGCGGGTCTGGCGGCGGTCGGACAGGTCGCCAAGAAGTTCGGCATTCCGGTGGATCAGGCAATCGCACGTCTGCAAGCCGTGCAGCAGATTCCGGCCGCCGACCTCGCGGTGGCGGCGACCGTCGGGCCCAAACTGGCGCAGGCGACTACGCAATTGCAGTCGGTCGGCACCATTCCGGTCGATGATCAGGCCTATCTGGGCGCACACGCCAAGGAAGTGCAGCAGGCGCAAGCCGATTCACCCGTGCAGTGGGAGCGCTGGTGGTGGATCTGCCTGGCCGCGCAGGTTGTGTTCCTGCCGTTCGTCTTCCTGATGGCGGGACACTGGAGTCCGAAGAAGGCGACCGCGCAGGCCAAGGCTCACGACGAACTCGTCGAGCGCGAATTGGCCGAGATCGCGAAGGGTGAGCCGGAGCCGGAACCCGCCGGATAGGTGCGTCGTGCCGGGCGGTTGCGCCCGGCACGATCACTTGGTCAGGTCGAGGACCCATTCGTGGTTGTTCACGTCGACCTTGTTCTTGCCGTCGAACACGGCGGGCGTGGCGACCTCGCCGTTGGCATCGGTCAGCGCGGCGCGTGCCATTTGTGCGTGGATCTTCGCCGCGTCGAGTTTCGCGCCGGAGCTGATGCACTGCACCGCCTCCAGCGAGGCGCCCGATTCCTTCGCGACATTCGCGAGATCGTCATTGCTGAGATCCGCGCCGCCTTCCTTCGGCTGCTTCGAGGTGAACAGCAGCGCGTGGAATTTCGAATACACCGGACCCGAACCGGTATCGGCGACACACTCGTTCGCGGCGACCGCGCGGGTCGAATAGTCCTTGCTCTTCGACTTCGGGTCGAGGAAGGTCACGAGGTGGTAGCGGACGGCGAGTTTGCCCGCATCCAGCTGCTGCGCGATCTCCTGACCGTAGAGCCGTTCCAGCGCACCGCAGGACGGGCACAGCGGGTCCTCGTACACATCGATGGTCTTCACCGCGTCGGGGCGACCGAGGAGAATCGTGCCGTTGTTCTGATCCAGGACCGCGTGCACGTCCGCGCTGTGCACCGACCCGTATCCGTCATTGCGGATCGTGGCGTCGTCGCGCCCCCACCGGAAGGCCAGGATCACGATCAACACGATGAGCGCGAGCGCCACGCCACCCAGGGCATATGTGGTCGCACTGGACATCGGCCGCGGCGTGTACTTCGATCCCGAATCGCTCACCCCGACCACTCTGCCCCAACCGAACCCCACCCCGTGCACGGGGTGGGTTCTGGACCGTTGATCACCATGTATGCCTGCAGGCAACGTCGAGAGCGCCTCCGGGGTTACATGATGATCAGACGGCCATCAGTGTGAGGCGTAGTTGTTGCCTTGGGGGGTGGGGGTGTCGACGAGGCGCTCGGGGGCTTCGGGGCCGCCGTAGGTGTAGTCAGGTGGGGATTCCGGGACGGCTTCCACTTTCGATTTCGCAGGTCGTCGGTGTAGTGGTTCCGGGACGAGTGTCCAGATGGCGGCTGCGACGGCGAGTAGTGCGCCGGTCAGGGCGAGGGCCAGGCCGTAGGAGAAGTTTTGGGCGACGGCGCCTACCGCGACGGGGCCGATGACGGTGCCGAGGTCGGCGGCCATTTGGAACCCGGCGAGGACCGGGCCGCCGCGGGCCTTCGGTCCGATGACGTCCGCGACCGCCGCCTGTTGGGCGGGGGTGAACATGCCCGAGCCCAGCCCGGCCACGAATGAGGTCGCCAGCAGCCAGGGCAGGTTCGATGCGAGACCGAGTCCGGCGGTACCGGCCGCGCAGATCAGGGATCCGATGATCAGGAAGGGCTTGCGCCCGAAACGGTCGGAGAGCCTGCCGGATGCGAAGAGTACCGCAACATTGCCCGCGGCGAACACCGTCAGGGTGACACCGGCCATGCCAGGTTTCTGATGTAGCACTTCGACAACCAACAGGGGCACCAGCGCCATCCGCACACCGAAAACCGCGGCGCCATTGGCGAAATTGGACAGCAGTACCGCCCGATACTCCGACCGCGCCAATCCCTCCCGGAACGACATCAACCGCAGCCCACCGACCGGTTCCGGTGCGGCCAACGTCGAATGCCGCAGATTCACATAGACCACCGCGGTAGCGAGCAGCAGCGCCGCCGCGTAGATCAGGAACGGCGCCCGCAACCCGAGCCCGGCGAGCGCACCGCCGACCAGCGGTCCGCTCACCGACCCGATCAGAAAACTCGTCGACCACAGCCCGGACACCCGCCCGCGCTGCGCGGGCGGCGACATCCGGATCACCAGCGCCAGCGACGACACCGTGAACATGGTCGACCCGACCCCACCCGCCGACCGCAAAACCAGCAGCTGCCAATAACTCTGGGCAAAGGCACTGGCCCCGGTCGACACCGCGACAATCAACAAACCCCCGAGATACACCGACCGTTCCCCGAGCCGCTGCACCAATCGCCCGCTGACCGGCGCGAACAGCAGCCGCATCAACGCAAACGCACTGACAATCGCCGAAGCCGCGGCAACCCCGACCCCGAACCCCCGAGCAAACTGCGGCAAAACCGGCGCCACCAGACCGAACCCGACGGCGATAACAAACGAAGCCCCGACCAACACCCAGATCTCAACCGGCAACGCCCTGGACACCACCCCACTCGCCCCAGCCCCGCCCTGCCTCGCCGGTTTCAACTCCTGCGCCGATCCCGCAGGCACTGCGGCCCCCGAAACACCTGCTGCCGCGGCCGAAGCCCCGGAACCCACCGATCCCGCCCCACCCGAAGCCGCCACCCCCGAAATACCTGCTGACTCGGCCGAGGCTCCCGAACCTAGCGCCCCCGCCCCACCCGAAACCGCTGCCATCCCCGACGTCTTCGCCAATCCCACTGGTACTCCAGAGTCTGCCCCGCGCGCTGGCCCCGACGCCGCCGAAGCTCCCGAACCCAGCGACCCCGACAACCCCGCAGTCGATCTATCACTCACCGGACAGCGCCTGCCCCACCACTTCTTCCGCGGCCGCTTGGACCTGGGTCAGGTGTTCGGGGCCCTGGAAGGACTCCGCGTAGATCTTGTACTTGTCTTCGGTGCCGGAGGGGCGGGCGGCGAACCAGGCGTTTTCGGTGGTGACCTTCAGGCCGCCGAGTGGGGCGCCGTTGCCGCGGGCGCGGGTGAGGACCGCGGTGATCGGCTCACCGGCGATCTCCTTTGTGGTGATCATGTCCGGTGTCAACTTCCCGAGCAGTGCTTTCTGTTCCGGGGTCGCGGCGGCGTCGATGCGGGCATAGGCCGGACTGCCGTAGCGCTTCTCGAGTTCGACATAGCGCGCGGACGGACTCTGGCCGGTGACCGCGGCGATCTCGGTGGCCAGCAGGGCGAGCAGGATGCCGTCCTTATCGGTGGTCCACACGGTGCCGTCCATCCGCAGGAACGATGCGCCCGCGCTTTCCTCACCGCCGAAAGCCAAACTGCCACTGAACAATCCGGGCACGAAGAATTTGAAGCCGACCGGCACCTCGTACACATCGCGCCCGAGCACGCTGACCACCCGGTCGATCATCGACGAGCTCACCGCCGTCTTGCCGATCTTGGTGAGCGCATCCCAACCCATCCGATTCGCGACCAGATATTCGATGGCGACCGCGAGGAAGTGGTTCGGATTCATCAGTCCGCCATCGGGTGTGACGATCCCGTGCCGGTCCGCGTCGGCATCGTTGCCGGTGGAGATGTCGTAGTCGTCCTTGATCGCGATCAGCGAGGCCATCGCATAGCGCGAGGACGGATCCATCCGGATCTTGCCGTCGGAATCCAGCGTCATGAACCGCCAGGTCGGATCGACGAACGGGTTGACGACCTCGAGTTCGAGGTCGTAGCGCTGCCCGATCTCCTCCCAGTAGTCGACACTGGCCCCGCCCATCGGATCGGCGCCCAGCCGGATCCCGGCACCGCGAATGGCGTCCAGGTTCAACACATTCGGCAGATCCGCGATGTAGTGGTCGAGGTAGTCGTAGCGCTCGACGCAATTCTCCAGCGCATGCCGCAGTGTGGTCCGCCGCACCCCGGACAATCCGCTGCGCAACAGCTCGTTGGCGCGGTCGGCGATGGCGTCGGTGGCCTTGGTATCGGCCGGACCGCCGTGCGGTGGGTTGTATTTGAAGCCGCCGTCGCGCGGCGGGTTGTGCGACGGCGTGACGACGATGCCATCGGCCTGATGCTTGGCCCCACCGCGGTTGTGCCGCAACACCGCATGACTCAGCGCGGGCGTCGGGGTGTAGCGATCGCGGGCGTCGATCATCGTGGTCACATCATTGGCGGCCAGCACCTCGAGCGCGGTGGTCCACGCGGGTTCGGACAAGGCGTGGGTATCGCGGGCCAGATAGACCGGACCGGTAATCCCGCGCGTGGCACGGTATTCCACGATCGACTGGGTGATGGCCAGGATATGCGCCTCGTTGAACGCAGTGTCCAGACTGGAGCCCCGATGCCCCGAGGTGCCGAAGGCCACCTGCTGTGCGGGCTCGGCCGGATCCGGGATGCGGCTGTAGTAGGCCGTCACCAGACGCGCGATGTCCTCCAGGTCGGTGGGGCGCGCGGGTCGCCCGGCTCGATCATGGGCCATGCTCGGGTCTCCCTTCCGTGTCGGCTGCGCCCGGCTCGTCATCAAAATCATGTCCACAACCACTGGGTCGTGGCCGCGGCGAGGTACACCGCGGTCAAGCTGGTCACGACGCTGAGCACCACATTGCCCACCGCATAGGCGTAGGCGCCTTCGGCCGCGAGCCTGATCGTCTCGTAGCCGAAGGTGCTGAATGTGGTCAGCGCACCGCAGAAACCTGTTCCCGCGGCAGCCAACAGCCAACTGTTCGCGTCGGCGCCGATCAATCCACCGAGCAACGCCGAACCGACAATGTTAACGGTCAATGTGCCCAGCGGCAGCAGAGATTCGAATCGCGCGGCCATCGCGCGGTCGATCAGATATCGCGTCGGCGCACCGAGCATGCCACCGACCAGGACGAGCACCACCATCATCGGGCGACCCCCGGACTCGGCTGCCAGATCTCGACCTCGGACAATGCGACGTTCACCCCGACGAGCACCTCGGAATTCTGTTCGACGAAGGCGCGCAAACGCTCGGCCTCGTCGATGATCATCACCAGTACGGGTAGGTGTTCGGCCAGATCGAGGATCCGACTGGTGTGGATGCGCGAGGACGAGCCGTAACCCTCCACGCCGCGCCACACGCTGGCACCGGCCAGTCCGGTGTCGCGGGCGCGCCGCACGATCTCGTGGTACAGGGGCCCGTGCCGCCACTTGTCGTCCTCGTCGAGCAGCACCGTCAGCCGCGCCGCCGACTGCCACTGTCCCGCCGCCGGATCACTACCCGTCGGTGCATCTTTCATCGCCTGACCCCCTTCCGTCGCGCTCTCCACTATTCAACTCGTCCGCCGTGCCGTACCAGTAGCCCACCGTGCCGAAAATATGCCGAGCACAACCGCCCCCAGGCCCGCCACCACCGTCCCCCCGAGATAGCCGAGCGCCTCGACCGCCGCACCCGATTCGAGCAGTCTACGAACCTCGACACTGTAGGTGGAAAAAGTGGTGAAGCCGCCGAGCACGCCGATACCGAGAAATGGGCGGAGCAGTCTGTGGGCTACCCACACCTCGGTGATCAGAACCATCAGAATTCCGATCGCAAAGCATCCCACGACATTGATCGCGAAGGTCGCCCAGGGGACCTGATGCGGTCGCGTGGGCCAACACACGCCGATGCCGTAGCGCGCCAGCGCGCCGAGACCACCGCCGAGCGAGATCACCACCAGCACCGACGGCTCGACGGCAGGGGTGCGGGCTCGCTGACCCATGCGCTGACCTCCTGCCGAGCCGAATGTCACCGGCGCAATGCTACGGTCGGGTCGGTCGAGCCGAACATCCGGTACGACGGCAAGCACCATGAACAGCCCGTTCGTTGACATGGCGGCACCGAGAACGTACGAATGCCTGGAAGGTTTGGCCGAAGTTCCCACCTACCCCTACGGACACAGGTCGGGAGCGATGATGGCGGCACGATCGGCGATACCCGAAGCGCCTCGGAATACGGCGAAAAACGGGCGCCAGCAACTGTTCGGCAGATCGATTCGCGGCAGCTGGGGACCTTCGGTCCGGAGACTCGGCATCGCGGCATTGGCGGTCGCGCTGGCCGGGCTCGGTTACCCGGCACCCGCCGTGGCGCAGGCGCTGTATCCCGTTCCGGAGCCGGACGGATTCTATTGGGCGCCACCGGATGTCGGCAATTTCCAGCCCGGTGATGTGATCCGCAGTCGACCGGTGGCCGCGGCGGGCTTTCCCGGCGCGACGGCATGGCAGTTGCTGTACCGTTCGACCGATTCGACTGGCGATCCCATCGCGGCCATGACCACCCTGCTGGTACCCGCGGGCGGCGGACTGAACCGGCCGCTGGTCTCGTATCAGCCGTTCGTCAACTCGCTCGGCATGCAGTGCGCGCCATCGCACGCCATCTTCAACGGCACGATGCAGGAGGCGCCCGCGCTCAATCTGCTGCTGGCCCGCGGCTGGGCCGTCGCGATTCCCGACCATCTCGGACCGACCAGCGCCTATGGCGCGGCCCGCCTCGGCGGCCGACTGACCCTGGACGGAATACGCGCGGTAAAGCGTTTCCCGCCAGCCGATCTCGCGGGTAGTCCGATCGGGATGGCCGGATATTCGGGCGGCGGGATGGCGACCGGATTCGCTGCGGCGATGGCACCGGAGTACGCGCCGGAGCTGCCGATCGTCGGGGTCGCGCAGGGCGGCGTTCCGGTGAATATCGGCAAGCTGGCCCGCGATGTCGGCGTGCGGCCGAGCCCGCTGTTCGGCCTGGGTTTCGCGGCCGCGGTCGGGCTGGAGCGCGAATATCCGGCCCAGCTGCCGATGGAGCGGATCCTCAATCCCGCGGGTCGGGCACTGCGCGACCAGATCGCCAATGCCTGCGCCCCGGAAATCATTGCGGCGGGCGCGGATAAATCCTTCGACGACGTCTTCAACGGCTCGATGTTCGAGGCCGACCCGGACACCGTCCGGATCCTGCACGAGAACAGCCTGGAGACCTATCCCGGTGCGCCGCGCATTCCGGTGTACGCGTGGAACGGCGCAAACGACCCGGTGGACCCGTGGCTGGCCCGCGAGGTGATGGGCCGCTACTGCGCGGCGGGCACGCCGGTGCTGTTCGACCTGATCCCGGGAACCGACCACGGTTCGGCGATATTCGCCGGTACACCACGGGCATTCAACTATCTGTCCGACCGGTTCGCGGGACTCCCGGCCCCGAGCAACTGCTGACACGGACACAACACCGCGCCCGCGTCGACAACAACGCGAGCGCGGTGCGTTCGGACAGACCGTGAGAGAACCCCTCACCAGACCACAACGGAGCGAGTCTTACGAGCGAGGAGTTCGCGGCCCGTCTCGCGTCCGAGCCGTCGAAGCGCATGCGACGAAGTCGCAAGTCTCGACGGCTCGGACGCGAGACATCCGGGGGCCGCGAACACGCCGCGCCGCAGGCGCGGCCGAATACTCAGTGCACGATTACGGGTTCACCCTCCGACGGAGCCGGAACCGTATTCGGCATCAGGAATCCGGTGATCACCGCTCCGGCCACGAAAATCGCAGTGGCCCACCAGAAGCTGGTCGTGTAGCTCTCGATCTGGGCCTGTGCCACGGCCAGCGGACCCGGCGTATGCGATGACAGGTAGTCCGTCGCGGCCGAGGCGGCGATGGTGCTCAGCAGCGCCGTGCCGATCGAGCCGCCGACCTGCTGGCTGGTGTTGATCATCGCCGAGGCGACACCGGCATCCTCGTGGTGCACACCGGCCGTCGCGCCCTGGAACGCGGTCGACATCGCGCCACCGAGACCGAGACCCATCAGGATCAGGGCGGGCAGGATATTGGTGACATAGCTGCTGTCCAAGCTGATCTGGGTCAGCCACGCCATGCCGAAGGCGGCGACAAGGAAGCCACCCGCGACCACCATCTTCTGGCCGACCTTCGGCAGCAGCAGCGAGGGCACCGTGGTCGAGGAGGCGACCATGCCCGCCACCATCGGCAGGAATGCCAGACCGGTCTTGATCGGCGAGTAGCCCATGCTCAGCTGCATGTAGTAGGTCAGGAACAGGAAGATCGCGAACATTCCGATGCCCATGACGAACACCGTCAGGAACGAACCGCCGCGGGTGCGGTCCAGCACGATGCGCAGCGGCAACAGCGGATTCGCGACCCGGGTCTCGAGCGCCACGAACACTGCGAGCAGTGCCGCGCCGCCGATCAGGAAACCGAGGGTGACCGGGTTACCCCAGCTGGTCGATTCGGCGTGCGAGAAACCGTAGACGATGCCGAACAGCGCGGCCGTCACCACGACAGTGCCGGGAATATCGAGCTTCGGCCGCTCGGTCACCACATGCTTGGCCAGCAGCAGCACCGCGCCGGTCAGCGCGACCGCGGCGAAGCCGAGGTTCACGAACATCACCCAGCGCCAGGAGGCCCATTCGGTGAGCATGCCGCCGAGCAGCAGACCGATGGCGCCACCGGCACCGGCGACCGCACCGAAGATGCCGAACGCCTTGGCCCGCTCACTCGGTTCGGTGAAGGTCACCGTGAGCAGCGACAGGGCAGCGGGGGCGAGCAGCGCGCCGAAGACACCCTGTCCGACCCGGGCCGCGACCAGCATTTCGAAGCTGGTGGCCGCACCGCCGACCGCGGAGGCGACGGCGAATCCGATCAGGCCGATAATGAAGGTGTTACGTCGGCCGAACAGGTCACTGAGTCGGCCACCGAGCAGCAACAGGCTGCCGAAGGCCAGGGCGTAGCCGGTGACGACCCACTGCCGGTCGCCATCGCTGAAACCGAGGTCCTGTTGCGCTGCGGGCAGCGCGATATTCACGACGGTCGCGTCGAGCACAACCATGAGCTGAGCCACCCCGAGTACGGCGAGCACCCACCAGCGCAGGGCGTGCGAGCCGCGGCGGCCCGAGGCGGTTTTCTCGGGGGCGGGTGCCCCACGGTCCAACGTGGTAGTCATGTGTCCCCTTTGTCTCGAGGTTTGATCCGGAGGAACCTCCTCCGCTTAACCAGTAAGCTAACACAATAACGGAGACAACTCCTCCACTTAATCCCGCTTATTGCTAGGATGTGCCTGTGAATCCCGCCACTACCGTGCCTCCACCTCGGCGTCTACGCGCCGACGCTGCCCGCAATCAGCAGCGCATCGTCGAGGCAGCCCGCCAACTCTTCGCCGATCACGGCCTGGAGATCACCCTCGATGACGTGGCCGAACGCGCCGGGGTCGGCGTCGGCACCGTCTACCGGCGCTTCGCCAACAAGAAGGAACTGATCGCCGAGGTTTTCGAACAGAATGTCGGCGAATTCGCCGTCGCCGCCGAGGCCGCGGCCAAGCACCCCGACCCATGGTTGGGGCTGGTCCAGTTCTTCGAATACGCCTGCACCCATTTGGCTACCAATCGCGGCTTCAGCGAGGTGATGCTCGAACTCGAGGAGGACCCGGACCGCTTCGCGCAATTGCGCGACCGGATCAAGCCGACCATCGCCGCGGTCATCGATCGCGCGCGCGATGCCGGCGCACTGCAGCCCGATATCGAACCCTCGGACTTCTTCGCGCTGATCCATATGGTCGACGCGCTGGCCGAGTTCTCCAAGCCGGTTAATCCGAATACCTGGCAGCGCTATATGGCCATCGCACTCAATGGTGTACGCAGCGATGACACGCCGCGTCGACCGTTGCCGGTGCCCCCATTGACGGACGAGGAAGTCGAACAGGCCAAGTCGTTCGTCTGCGCGGGCCGCAAGCGCTAGCGCAAAAAACCGAAGGCATCTAGCGCTGGTCCGAGCCAGCCCTTACAGTTGGACGCATGACCAATTCGTGGGGGAACTGGGCCGGGGATCAGCAGTGCGCGCCAGCCGCCATCGCCGCCCCGCGCCATACCGAAGAATTGGCCGAGATCATCGGCCGCGCCGCCACCACCGGACAGACTGTACGCGTCGCCGGTGCGGGTCATTCGTTCACCGATGCGGTGCTGACCGACGGCATTCTGCTCGACCTCACGAAGCTGAACCGCATCCTCGAGGTGGACCGGCAGACCGGTCACGTTCGAGTCGAGGCGGGCATCACCCTCAACGCCGCGAGCAATGCGCTGCATCCGCTCGGCCTGGCCTTCCCGAATCTCGGCGATATCGACGTGCAGACCATCGCGGGCGCGACCGCCACCGCCACCCACGGCACCGGCGCGACGCTGCAAAACCTCTCGGCCGCACTGCAATCCATCGAAATGGTGCTCGCCGACGGCAGCCGGGTCGAGTTGAACGAGGAGTCCGATCCGGAGGGCTGGCGCGCGGCGCGGGTCAGCGTCGGGGCGCTCGGCGTGGTCAGCGCGGTCACCCTGCAGTTGGTGCCGTCTTTCGTGCTGGAGGGGATCGAGCGCCCGGTGCCGGTCGAGGAGGTCCTAGCGGATCTGGACTCCTATATCGACGGCAACCAGCATTTCGAGTTCTATATGTTCGGGCACAGTCCGCTGGCCATGACCAAGCGCAATAACCCCGTCGACCTGCCGGAACAGCCGCGCGGCAGGGCCGCGGACTGGTTCGCCGACATCCTGATGTCCAACTACGCCTTCGACGCACTGTGCCGACTCGGCAAGCGCCGGCCCCGGCTGGTGCCGTGGATCCATCGCGGCGCGGCGTACGCGGGCAGCTACCGCCGCCAAGTCGACCGCTCGTATCGAGTATTCGCCTCGCCCCGGTTGATTCGCTTCACCGAGATGGAATACGCCATCCCGCGCGAACATTCCGTAGCCGCCATTCGCGAGATCAAAGACCTCGCGACGCGCTTCGATACGTTGATGCCGATCGAGGTGCGCTGGGTTGCCCCCGATGACGCGTACCTCTCCCCCGCGAACGGGCGCGACACCTGCTACATCGCCGTACACCAGTACCGCGGCATGGACTTCGAACCGTATTTCCGCGCCTGCGAAGCGGTTTTCGACAAGTACAACGGCCGCCCGCACTGGGGTAAGCGCCACTTCCAGACCGCCGAAACACTGCGGCCGCGCTACCCGGATTGGGACCATTTCACCGAGGTACGCCGCCGCTTCGACCCCAAGGGCCGCTTCGCCAACGGCTACGTCGAACGGGTGCTGGGCTCTA
>NZ_BDAZ01000018.1 GCF_001612725.1 Nocardia anaemiae NBRC 100462
AGCCCCGCCGCGACCGCCGCGGCGGAACCGCCGCTGGAGCCGCCGGTCGAGCGGGTCCGATCCCATGGATTGCGGGTCAGTCCGTAGGTGGTGGACTCGGTGTAGGGCCACTGCCCGAATTCCGGCATGGTGGTCTTGCCGACGATGACCGCACCCGCCGCCCGCAGCCGCCGCACCACCTCGGCATCGGCGACCGCCGGGGTGATATTGGCGCGGGTGCCGAAGGTGGTCGGCACGCCCGCGACGTCGATTTCGTCCTTCACCGCGATCGGGATGCCGTGCAGCGGTCCGCGCTCGGCGAGGTCCAGTTGATCCCGCTCGATGGCTTCGGCGATGGCCTTTTCGTGCAGGACGCGGGTGAAGGCATTGAGCTCGCCCGCCTGGTCGATCCCGTCGAGGGTCGCCTCGATCAGTTCGCGGGCGGTCAGCACTCCTTGATCCAGCAGCTGCCGCTGCTCCCACACACCCGCGGACACCACCTCGCGAAGATCCATCTCTACCGCTCCTCCCGACCCACATGGCAGCGAGTTGCGAGCCGTCGCAAAGTGGCCTGACCTGTGGAATCAGTCATTGATCCAAGCATCCGACAGTAATTAGTCAACTGACCATTCCGCAATCGATACGGACCGCGTGTGCGCTGAGTTCAATATTGCAGGTAACAATATTTCCGAACGCTACAGCCAGGGCACCCCGGCGCGCAGCAACACGTTGGCATACGGCCGAGCCTCACCGGTGCGCACCACGAACCGGCAGGCTCCGATGCGCTGTTTGAAGTCGTCGTGGTCGATCAATTCGGCGTTCAGGCGGTTGCTCAGCAGGGCGGCCGCTTCCGGATTCTGGTCCGCGACGTCGCGGCTGCCCCAGGCCGCTTCGACGGTGACCTCGTCGAGGATCAGGTCGAGGATGGGCTCGAAGCGGGGAAATCCGTAGCTGATGCCCAGGTCGATGACCGGCACGCCGACGGGTGTCGGCAGGCCGGAGTCGCTGACCGCGAAGAGGTCGGTATGGCGCAGCGCGGTGAGCGCGGCGAGCAATTCGGCGTGAATGAGTCCGCTGGTGCGCAAGGTTCGATTCCTTCTGGAAGAGGGGGTCAGACCAGCGGCCGGGCCGCGGGGACTGCCGCGAGCGCGGAGACGATCTGATTCCCGGTGGGGTAGGAGGCGTGGGTGCCCGGTGTCTGGACGGCGAGCGCACCGGCCGCGGTGGCGTATGCCACGGCGCCGCCGAGCGGCATACCGTCGGCGAGTGCGGTGGCCAGCGCACCGACGAAGGCATCGCCCGCGCCGGTGGAATCCACCGAATCCACTTGTGGCGCAGCCTGATATCCGCCAGCGACCGGCGCGGGCACATCGCAGCGGTGCGCCCAGACCGACCCGGCGGCCCCCAAGGTGGCGACGACGGACTGCACCCCGCGCAGGCAGAGCGAACGGGCCAGATGGAACGCCTGCTCGGGCGTCCGCGCGGTGGTTCCCGTCAATGCCGACAGCTCGGATTCGTTGACGATCAGCGGGTGGCAGCGGCGCAGCAGCTCATCCGGCAGCGCCGTCGCCGGAGCGGCATTGAGGACGAACCGGCGCGCCCGCCGCGCGGCCCATTCGACCACGTTCGGCGGCACTTCCAACTGTGCGACAACGACTTCCGCCGACCGTAGCAAGTCGGCCTCGGTCATGGTGTCGAGTTCGGATTCGGCTTCCCAGCGGAAGTTGGCGCCGGGATCGACCACGATCTGGTTCTCGCCGTCGGCGACGGTGATATAGGCGGTGCCGGTCCGAGCATCCCGCACCTCCCGCAGCGCGGTGAGCTCGACGCCACACTCGCGCAACGATTTTCGCAATCCGGGATCGGCGTCACGGCCGATTCTGCCGATGAATTCGACCCGGCCGCCCGCTCGGGCCGCCGCCACCGCCTGGTTGGAACCCTTGCCGCCCAGATTGGTTCGCGAACGCAGTGCCAGCACGGTCTCGCCGGGCCGTGGCAGCTGCCGCACCTCGCAGACGATGTCCTGGTTGACCGAGCCGAGGACGACAACCGTCACGACTCGGCTCCGTTCGCGGTGAGCTCCAGATTGCCGGGTGCGGCACCGGTTATGAGTGCGACCAGCCGGTCGCCGTCCACCTCGTTGATCCGATGTGCCGCAACGGATCTGCCGCGTCGCAGCACCACCACGTTGTCGCAGATCCGCATGACCTGTGCCAGATCGTGGCTGATGATCAATACGGTGATCCCACGCTCGCGCAGACCGCGCACCAGCTTCTCCACCGCGGCGGTCTCCCGCACACCGAGCGCGGCGGTCGGCTCGTCCATGATCACCATGGATTTGCCCCAGGCCACCGCGCGGGCGATGGCGATGCTCTGGCGTTGACCGCCGCTCATCCGGCGCACGGTGGTGCGCACCGAGGGCACGTCGACATCCAGATCGCGCAGGATCTCGCCGCTGCGGGCGATCATCGCCCTGCGGTTGACGATGCCGAGCGGATACACCAACTCGCGATTGAGAAATAGGTTCTGCCACACGGCCAGATCATCGATGAGGGCGAGATCTTGATACACGGTCTCGATGCCCATCTTGCGCGCGTCCTCCGGCGAGCGCAGGCGTACCGGTTCGCCCTTGAACAGGATCTGCCCGGTATCGGGTGTCTGCACGCCGGTCAGGCAGCGCACCAATGTCGACTTGCCCGCGCCGTTGTCGCCGACCAGCGCGGTGACCTCGCCCTCCGGAATCGTCAGCGAGACTCCGGCCAGCGCGCGTACCGAGTCGAAGGACTTGGTGAGCTCGCGCGCCTCCAACAGTGGAATCGTCATGTCTTGGCCTACTTTCGGAAGCGGGCGATCCCGGCGGCCAGCAGCAGCACCGCGCCGACGGCGACCGGCTGGTAGTACTGCGAGATGCCGAGAATGGTGAACCCGTTGATCAGCGAGGTGAACAGCACCGCACCACAGACGGTGCCGAGCACCGACGCCTTGCCGCCGGACAGTGACGAACCGCCGAGCACCACCGCGGCGATCGAACTCAGCAGGTAGGTGGTCTGCAGCGACGGATCCGCGCCGCCGTTGCGGGCGACCAGCATGACACCGGCTATGCCGCACAGCAATCCGGACATGGCGTAGGCGAACAGCCGGATCTTGTTCACCGAAATACCGGTGTCGCGCGCGGCCTCGAGTCGTCCGCCGGTGGCGAGCAGATGTGTGCCGATCCGGGTGCGGAAGATGATGCCGGCCACGACCAGTGCGGCGACCAATGCCAGCAACCAGAACCAGCGCACCGGGCCGATGCCATCGAGAGCGAGCTGTTGCAGGAAGCGGGAACTCACGGCCTCGGTATTGCCGTGCGTCAGCAGCAGGGTGATGCCGTTGAGCACGCTCAGCATGCCGAGCGTGACGACGAAATCGGTCATATGCAGTCGACCGACCAGCACACCGTTGACGACGCCGACCGCCAGTCCACTCAGTATCGCCGCTCCGATGGCGACCGCCATCGGGTAGCCGTGGCTGGCCAGATAACCGAGAACGGCTGCCGCCCATGGCAAATTGGCGCCGACCGACAGATCGATGCCGCCGACGGTGATAGCGAACTGCTGGCCGAGCGCGAGCACGGTGAGGATGGTCGAGGCGACCAGCAGATCGCCGATATTGTCCGCCGTCAGGAAGTTCGGGGTGGCGATGAAGAACGCCACCCACAGCACGACCAGGGCGAGCGGTGCCGCGAATTCGGCGACCTTGGCGAGGATCTCCGTACGCCCCTCACGCGCGCGGAGTCCTTCGGTTGCCTCTGCGGTCACTTGTTCAACAGCCCTTCCACCGGGTTGGCGAAGGCGACGATCGGACGCGGGAACGCCGCGATCTGCTGGTCGACATTGTCCTTGCCGATGAAGGCGATGGGGGAGACCACGCGCTCGGGCAGCTTTTTGCCCTGGTGCTGGGCCAGGCAGCTCTGCACCGCGAGTTGTCCTTCGGCATACGGGTATTGGGTGACCGTGCCGGTCAGGGTGCCCGCCTTGACGGCGTCGAGTGCGGCCTGGATGCCGTCGACGGAGATCACCTTGACCTGACCGGTTCGGCCCGCGTTCTTGATCGCTTGCGCCGCGCCGAGGCCCATGGTGTCGTTGGCGGCGAAGATGCCGGTGATATCCGGATGCGCCTTCAGGATCGCCTCGGTGACCTGCAGGCCCTTGTCCTGTTCATAGTCGGCGGGCGCCTTCTGCACGATCTCCAGCTTGCCCGCGACGGCATCGGTGAAGCCCTGGTCGCGGTTGATGCCGTTCTGCTCGCCCGCGATGCCCTGCAGGATGGCCACCTTGCCGGTGCCGCCCAGCGCCTCGAGCATCTTCTGCCCGGCAGTGCGGCCCGCATCGAGATTGTCCGAACCGATGAAGCTGGCATACGACACCCCGGCCTGCTGAGAAGCCTTCGCATCGATCTGGGTGTCGAGGTTGAGGATCGGGATGTTCTTGCGCGCAACCGGCGTCAGCGGGGTGATCACATTCGTGGCATTGACCGGCACTACGCCGAAGCAGTCGTAGCCCTGCGCGGCCAGGGTGGAGATCTGGGCGTTCTCCCCGTCGGCGTCGGTCTCGGACTGCCCTGCCTGCACCGTGACCTTCACCCCGAGTTTCTGCCCCTCCGCGAGGGCGCCGTCGCGCAAGGCCGCCCAGTAGGGGTTGGTGAAGTTGCGGGTGACGATCGCGATCTTGAAATCGCCGTCGCTCCCGTCCTGTCCACCGCGACCGCAGGCAGCGGCGGCAAGCGCGCCGATGAGGACAAGCGGCGCCATTGCACGCCTGAATCGAGCATTCATCGTGAGTTCGACCTATCCATCTCAGGTGTCAACTCGTGTTGATCAACGCGAGTTGATGAGTAGTGTGTGACCCGAGTCACCGGCTGTCAAGTACTTGTGCGCAGTGCTTGGATGGACGGTCGGAGCAAGGAGAGATTTCCGATGGCAGTCACACGAGCCGACGTCGCGCGGCTGGCCGGTACGTCACCGGCACTAGTGAGCTATGTGCTCAATGGCGGACCGCGGCAGGTCGCACCCGCGACCAAGGCCCGGATCGAGGCCGCCATCGCCGAACTCGGCTACCGGCCCAATATGTCCGCGCGCAGCCTCCGTATGAATCGCGGACATGCGCTGGGCATGGTGATTCCCGACGGCGCGAACCCGTTCTTCGCCGAGTTGTCCGCCGTGATCGAGGCGGCCGCCTTCGCGCGGGGGTATCCGCTGTTCGTTGGCAATGCCGCCGGTGACCCGGAACGCGAACGCGCCTACGTGCGCACCTTTATCGATCGCAGAGTCGAAGGGCTGCTTGCGATTTCGTCGTCCTGGGAAACCGGCATCGCGGACGCCTGCGAGGAGGCGGGCATGGTGCTTGTTGCGCTGGACCGCGTCATCGATCCGGCGCGATGCGCACACGTCATGTGTGATTCGGTCGCGGGCGCGGAGCAGGCCGTCGCCCATCTCATCGAACACGGACACCGCGAAATCGCCTGCCTGAGCGGCCCGCACGTGTCTACCGCCGAGGACCGCGTGCAGGGCTACCGAAATGCCTTGGTCGCCGCCGGACTTGCCGAAGGACGCATAGTGCGAACGGATTTCGGCGGCGCGGCGGGCTACCGTGCACTGGCCGACCTCATGGCCGACTCACGCCGCCCCACAGCCATTTTCGTGACCAGCGATCTGCAGGCAATGGGTATGCTGCGCGCCGCCTACGACGCCGGGCTGCGGGTACCCGACGACCTCGCGGTGGTCGCCTTCGACGGAATCGAATACTCCCGCTACACCCGCCCGGGTCTGACCACCATGGTCCAGCCCACCCGCCTCATGGGCGAGACCGCGATCGATCTACTACTGCAACAGCTCGACGACCACTCGCCTCGGCCCGGAGTGGTGAATCTCGAAGCGGTACTGCACACCAGAGGTTCGTGCGGCTGCCCCGACGAGTTCTGAACGGCTGGTAGCAAGACCCCCGACGGCCGCGAGGGCAGTCGGGGGCGAGGCTCGTTATCCGCAGTGCACTCCGAATTCTTCCCAGAGGTCGTCCTTGATGCGGCCGCCCCAGTCGATGCACTTGCCTTCGGCTTCGACCTTCGCGTACGCGTAGTCGGTGAAGGTGCGGTCGTCGTTTATGACCACCTGGGAGTGGTCCTTGGACTGTCGCACGGCGGCGCCCATCGAGATCGGCTCGCCCGGCTTGTCTCGCACGGTGACCACGCAGTTGGTCCGACCGTCGTATGTGAGAAAGACTGTGCCGCCCTTCAACTCGTGTGAGTCGATCACCTTGAAGCCTTCACCGCACTGGCCGTCATAGGTTGCCGCGGATGCAGTGGCCGGGAGGAATACGGCCATCCCGGCGGTGATCCCGATTGCGGCCGCAACCACGGCGATCGGCTTTTTGGCATTGAACAAGGTCGAACCCTTTCGTCTTTCCTGTGACATCCAGCGTTCGACTTGTTACCCGGCTCGCTCGGCACCCAAACTCGCGCTACTGCTACGCCGAACCCAGGGCGGCGGTTGATGACTGGGTATTTGCGGCCTCCCGAAGGCCGACCCTGGCCGCACCCGTAGTCGTCAGATCGCGGTGCCGAGGTCCTGGGTGACCAGGTGGTCCAGTGCTCGCTCGGCGACGGCGGCGATCGTCATCGACGGGTTGCAGGCCGCGGCATTGCCCGGCAGGAGCGCGCCGTCGACGACATAGAGCCCGCGCTGACCAAGGACCCGGCCATCGAGATCGCAGACCGATCCCATGCTCGCGCCGCCGAGGGCATGCCAGGTGGACGGGAACAGTGCGTTGGTGTCGATCAAAGCGCTTGTCGGACCGGCAATTCGGCGCACGGTCGGATCAATGTGATTGTTCTGGATACTCGCGTCGCCGTTCTTCGGCCACTGCAGGATCGCGTCGTCGGTCGCCGAATCGTAGACGAACCGGCCGCGGTCCGCACTCACGCCGTATCCGACCAGCATGGTGCTCTTGGGATCCAGCTGCATCGGCGGTATCGAGGCCTGGATGACGGTGAATGCGGCCTGTGGATCGTCCCAGTTCTTACTGCCGTAGACCACGGGACCGCCCTGTGCCGCACCGAAATCGGCGATGCGGTCGGTCCAGACGTAGATCCGGTCGGCATTGGTGCCCCACTGCTGGCCCAGCCCATCGGGCAGGTCCGCAATCTTGCCCTTCGCGCCCGCCCGCACCAGCAGCTTGGTGGTATTCAGACTGCCCGCCGACAGCACAAGGGCATTGGCCGTGATGATCTTGTTCTCCAGAACATTGCCGGAGGTGTCGAGCCGATCGACATACACGACCCAGCGGCCGTCGGCGCCGCGTTCGACATCGGTGACCTGGTGCAGCGTCTGCACCTCGACCCGTCCGGTCGCCTCGGCCGCGGCGATATAGGTGACGTCGACCGAATGTTTGCCGCCGTTGTTCACGCCCATCGCGCCGTCGCCGTTGGTGTACGACGGTTTCATTTCGCCCCGTAGCTCGGCGAGCGCGTAGTTCCAGTCGATCGGCATGGGAATCTTCGACAGCGGCAGTCCGGCCTGGCGCACATGGTCACCGAATACGCGTGCGGCCGTGTAGTTCCGGTCCGCGATCAACTCGTCGGGCGCCACCGCGAGGCCGAGCATGCGGGCGACTCTCGGATAGTGCACTCGATCCATGGTCGCCCAGTCGAGTTCTTCGGGCAGATTCGCCTCGAATACCGGCTGTGTCGGCTGAAGTGACATGCCCTGGTAGATGAGCGAGCCGCCACCGAGACCCGCGGCGCACAGGGCGGTCATATTCGTTCCTGGCACCGCCTCGACCAAGCCGGTATAAGGCTCGAAAGGCAGTGGTGTACCGAACAGTGTCGGGCTGGACCGGTACCAGAGCACCCGCTTGTCGAGTGCCGAGGCGCGCGGAAAGGTTTCCGAATTCGGCCCGGTCGGCCAGCGCATCCCGCGTTCGAGCAGCAGCACCGGGACCCCGGCCTGGGCCAGGCGCAGGGCGGTCACCCCACCGCCGAATCCGGATCCGACCACCACCACCCGGCGTTCCTCGCGGGTGAGCGGGACGCTGTTGACCCGTGCGGCGATACCGTGCGTCGGGTCGGCGGTTCGCGAGCCGAGTATGGCGGCGCCTGCCACCGCGGTTGCGGTCAACAGGGTCCGACGGGTGATCGCCGACATGCACGTCCTCACTCACATCCGGACTGCCTTGTCCGGTTTGCTCGACAGTTTGCTGGAGACTGTCGGTGTAGTCAAGCGGTAGCGTTGGGCGGATGACAGCGTCGCGCCGACCGAACCCGGGACCCAAAGCAGCGGCTGGAAACCGGGCGGCCCTGATTCAGGCGGCTCGAACTGTCTTCGCGGAGAACGGTTTCGACGCACCGCTGAGTTTGATAGCGCGCGCGGCAGGTGTCGGACAGGGCGTGCTGTACCGGCATTTTCCGACCAGGGAGAGCATGGCGCTGGCGGTATTCGAGGAGAATATCGTCGAGCTGGAAGTACTCGCCGCTGACCCGACGACCACGGTCGAGGACGTGCTGGCCCTCATCGTCGATCAGCTGACGGCGTCCGCCGCCTTCATCGCGATGATCTATCCGTCGAACACCGAGGACGAACAGTTGCTCGGAGTGGCATGGCGGCTGCTCGGCCTCATCACCCAGAAGCTCGACGACCCGCGCCAGCGCGGCGATATCCGCGCCGATGTCACGGCAATGGACATCGTGTTAGCGGTGGCGATGCTGGCGGCCGTGCTGGCGAAGACGGACCCGAGTTCCAGGCGGGCCACCTCCCGGCAGGCGTGGGCAATATTGGAGCGCGGGCTGCGCGCGTGATGTGCGGGTACGGTCTCTAGCATGAGCAAGGCCATAGTTGAGCTGTCTCATCCGATATCGGACGGCATGCTCACCTATCCGGGCCTGCCTGGACCACGCGTCACCTCACATGCTGAGCGGGATCTGGTCGATATGACCTACGAAATCGCGCGCCTGGATACCGTCGGCAAAACGGGGACATATATCGACGCCCCCTCTCATTTCCATTCGGAAGGCGCCGATATCGCCGAGCTGCCGCTGGAACGGCTGTTCAACGTGCCGATCGTGATGATCCGAGTTGCGGGAATCCGGGTCGTGGGGCCGGATGTGCTCGGCGACCCGGCACGGCTCTGGGGCAAGGCGGTGCTCGTGCACACCGGATGGTCGGCCCGATGGGGGACATCGGAGTATCGCGGCCCCGGGCATCCGTACTTGGTCGGCGAGGTCGCGGACGCGCTGGTCGCCGCCAATGTGGCGGTGGTGGGCATCGACTCGCTCGATATCGACGACACGTCCCTGCCGACGCGGCCGTGCCACCACATGCTCCTGCGTGCGGGCATCCCGATTATCGAGCAGATGACGAACCTGGACGCGGTCCCCGACGTCGGTGCCAGGTTGGTCGCACTCCCGGCGCCGGTGCGTGGGATGGGCTCGTTTCCGCTGCGCGCAGTGGCCTGGACCGATCCCTCAGTATTTGGGTGAGGTCGGCGGCCGGTAGGCCGGATCGACCACGCGCATGCCCGCGATGTCATCGCGATTGTGCCACTGCGGCAAGGCTTTCCAGCGGCTGTGCAGGCGCTCGAGTGCGTCGGGATCGAGTTCGATGCCGAGGCCGGGTGCGTCGGGGACGGTCACGGCACCGTCCTCGAAGACGAAGGTTTCGGTGATCACATCCTCGGGCTGCCATGGGTAGTGGGTGTCGCAGGCGTAGGTCAACTCGGGGACGGTGGCGGCCACGTGGGTCATTGCCGCGAGGCTGATTCCGAGGTGGGTGTTCGAATGCATCGAGACACCCTTGCCGTAGGCGTGGCAGACGGCGGCCAGGTCGCGGGTGGCGAAAAGCCCGCCCCAGAAATGGTGGTCGGACAGCACGATCTGGACGGCATCGATATCGAAGGCGGGCCGGACCTCCTCGATGGAGGTGACGATCATGTTGGTGGCCAATGGCATTCCGGTGCGGCGATGCAGCTCGGCCATATCTTCCCGGCGGGCGGTGGGGTCTTCCAGATATTCCACGACGCCCGAAAGTTGTTCGGCCACAGTCGTCGCGCTGCTCAGCGACCAACCGCCATTGGGATCCAGACGCAGTGGATGGTACGGAAATGCCTTGGCAAGCGCCTCGATCGCGGCGACTTCCTCCTCGGGTGGGAAGACCCCGCCCTTGAGTTTGAACGAGCGGAATCCGCCATGGGCAGCGAACTTTTCGGCCAGGCGGACGACGCCGTCGGGGTCGATGACCTCGCCCCAGTCGTCGGTCGGTGCGTCGGGGAATGGATGTTCGGCCCATTTGTAGAACAGGTAGCCGGAGTAGTCGACCCGATCGCGGACCTTGCCGCCGAGCAAGGCGTGCACCGGTAGCCCGAGTTCACGACCGTGCGCGTCGAGTGCGGCGGATTCGAAGGCCGATATCACGCTGAGGCGGACCTTGTCGGTGGTGAGGGTGCCGCGCAGCCCGCCCGCGATCGGGTTGTCGATCAGCACCTCCCCGGTGGTGTTCGCGCCGAGCAGGCGGATGGCGTTGATCGCGGCGACCGGCATGCCGATCAGTTGTGCGGCGAGGTCGGCCGCACGGTCGAGGTACACGCGATCGCCATAGGTTTCACCGAGACCGCAAGCGCCGCTGTCGGTTTCGATCTCGACGATCAGGCGCGGGGTATACGGCTGATGCACGCCGCCGACATTGAGCAGGGCAGCGTCGGCGATGAGGATCGGAGTCAGTCGAATATCGGTGATAACCGGGGACATATCAGTCTCGCTTTCCGTCGACGCGGCGTGGCAGCCGCCACGGGTTGGCCTCGCGCAGGGCGGGTGGGAGCAGTTCGTCCGGGAAGCCCTGCCAGGCGATCGGCCGCAGGAAACGCGCGATGGCGGCGGTGCCGACCGAGGTGGTGGTTGGTGCGGTGGTTGCTGGATAGGGGCCGCCGTGCTGTTGGGCCCAGCTGACCGTGACGCCGGTGGGCCAGTCGTTCCACAGCAGTCGCCCGGCGAGTGCGGTGAGGGCGGGCAGGAAGGGGCGGACATCGTCGATCTCGGAGTTCTCCGCCACGATCGTCGCGGTGAGGCCGGGTTCGAGCTCGTGCAGAACTTGTTCCAGCTCAACGGGATTCGCGTACTCGACGACCAGTGCGGCCGGGCCGAAGCATTCCGCCTGCAGAGCCGCACCACCGGACAGGAAATCGGTGGCGCGCACGCTCAGCAAGGTCGGAGCGAGCAGGTCCTCGGGTGCCGAAAGGGCAGTGACCGCGGAATTCTCGCGCAGGGTGGTGACGCGTGATCGGAAGCCGTCGGCGATGTGCTCGTTGAGTAGCTGCCGTTGCGGCACGGCCGCGACCGCGGCAGTCAGCGCATTGGTGAGTCCATGGCCCGAAGGCAGCAGCAGCACACCGGGTTTGGTGCAGAACTGTCCGGCGCCGAGGGTGAACGATCCGACGAAGCCCTCGACGATCTGTTGGCCGCGGGCGCGGATCGCGCCGGGCAGTACCACCACCGGATTGACGCTGCCGAGTTCGCCGTAGAACGGAATCGGGCGCGGTCGCGACGATGCGATATCGAACAGGGCCCGGCCACCCGCGAGGGAACCGGTGAACGATGCGGCGGCGATATCCGGATGACGCAGTGCGGCAGTGCCCGCTTCGACGCCATGGATGACCGCGAAGGTGCCTGCCGGTGCGCCGACCGTCGTCAATGCTTCGCGCACGATCGCGCCGGTCCGATCGGAGAGTCGCGGGTGGCCCGGATGTGCTTTGAGGACAACCGGACAACCCGCGGCAAGTGCCGAGGCGGTATCGCCACCCGCGACGCTGAACGCGAAGGGAAAGTTGCTCGCCGCGAAGACGAGCGTGGGGCCGATCGGTACGAGGCTGCGCCGGATATCGGGTCGCGGTCCCATCGGCCAGCTCGGATCGGCGTGATCCACGGTGGCGGCGAGGTATTCACCATCGGCGAGTACCTCGGCGAACAGTCGCAACTGGAAGGTGGTGCGAGTCAATTCGCCGCGCAGGCGCGGTGTTTCGGGCAGATGGGTCTCGGCCGCGGCGAGCGGTACGAGTTCATCGGCGGCGGCATCGAGGGCGTCGGCGATATGGGTGAGCCATTGTCCGCGTTCGGTGGGAGTGGTGTCGGCGATGCGGGCTGCGGCGGTGGTCGCCGCGGCAATGATCGGCTCGAGATCGGTGTCCATGAAATTCTCCCGAAGGTTGTCGGTGCTGTTCATGCGATGGTGGCCGGTTCCTCTCATGGGGCGGGCGGCAGCGATTCGAGCAGTTCGATGACTCGGTGCAGCGCCGGATTGGCGCACTCGCGTCGCCAGATCGCATGCAGGACAACGGGATCCTCGACGCCGATGAGCGGTCGGAACCGCACGCCGTCGGGATGCAGATGAGTGGCGGTTTCCGGTACCAGGGCCAGGCCGCGTCCGGCGGCCACCAGCGCGAGCATGGTGTGCACCTGGGTGAGTTCGTGGGTGGCGGTGTAGGGCACGGCGGCGAGGATGCCGGAGACCAGGTCGGCGAAATAGCGGGCCGGGCCCGGCGCGTACACCAGCAGCGTTTCGCCGCCCAGTTCCTCGATCGCGAGGGGACCGTCCTCGGCCAGCTTGTGCTGTTCCGGCACGGCCAGGATCAGGCCTTCGGAATGCACCAGTCGCGAATCGAACTCGGTGCGGTCGAACGGCGGGCGGGCCAGTGCCAGATCGAGGCTGCCGCTGCGCAGGTTCTCGAACTGGTCGGAACTGACCATCTCGCGCAGCACGATCTCGACGCGGTCGAGTCCGGCCTCGATGTGGTTGAGGCTCGCCTCGATGTGATTGAGAAAGGGGCCGAGGAACCCGAAGCCCGACGCAGCGGTGAACCCGATTCGCACCGTTCCCGCCCCGCCCGCGGCGACCAGCCGGGCGGTACCGGGCGCCGCACCGGCCAAAGCCAGTAGCCGACGCGCCTCGGTCAGGAAGACCGCACCGGCCGGGGTCAGCTGGACCTGGCGCTGGGTGCGGTCGAACAGCTCCACGCCGATATCGCGCTCGAGTTTCTGGATCTGGCGGCTCAGCGGCGGCTGCGTCATCCGCAGGCGCTCGGCCGCCCGCCGGAAATTGCCCTCCTCGGCCACCGTGACGAAGCCGCGGACCTGCTCCAGCGACAGCATCGACATCGTTCTCCTCCTGCGTTGGCCGTGCACTCCGCCTCGCCCGCAGATTGCGCTCTCCGCAGGCTATGACGCGGTACTGATACTCGTCCAACGCCAATTCGGCATCAACCGATACCTTGACGGTATTCGACGATTTCGACCCAGTTGGGGTCGTGGCCGACGCCGAGCCGCTGTCGTGGGGTGAGCGAGCCGGTCGCGGGATCGATGGCGTAGCTGGTCACGGCACCGGACTGCTGCCCAGCGACAACCAGGAATCGCCCGCTCGGATCGATGGCGAATCCGCGTGGCCGGGTTTCGGTGGGTGTGGGTCCGAGCGCATCGAGCAGTCCGGTTGCCGGGTCGATGCGGAATCCGGTGATCGTGCTCGAAGTCCGTTCGGCCACATACAGATAGCGGCCGTCGGGTGTGCCGCGCAGTTCCGAAGTCCAGGGCGGCCCACCGTCCTCCGGCGGTAGCACCGACGCCGAAGCGATGAGAGTCAATGTGCCCGTGGCGGATTCGAATCGGAAGCTGTTCACCGTGCCGTCCAACTCATTCGTCACGAAGGCGAACGACCCGGACGGATGGAATACCAGGTGACGCGGACCAGCGCCGGGTGCGGTCTCGACCCGCGGCGGCTCATTCGAGGTGAGCCGCCCGGTTACGGCATCGAAGCGGTATTGCAGAATCGCATCACCGCCGAGGGCTGCCGCGAACAGATACCGGTTCGACGGATCGGTCAGTATCGAATGCGCGTGCGGCGGAGTGGATTCCACCACGATCGGCGGACCGACGCTGCCATCGGATGCGATCGGACTGACGGCGATCTTGTCGCCCGAATACGACGCGCTGAGCAGATAACGTCCGCTTCGATCCGTCGCGAGATAGGCCATATTGTCCGGCAACGGCGCGGTCGACAGCGGTGTCAACCGCCCCGTCGCCGGATCTGTTGCGAATACCGCCACCGCGAAAGGTGCCGAGCGCAGTGATGCGTAGAGGTACCGGTGGTCTGGACTCATCGCCAACGGCATCACCGCGCCGTTCACCGGCTGCGACTCGACCAGCGTCAGCGCACCGTCGTCGTCGAGTCGCAGCACCGAGATTGCGCGACTGTCGGCATTCGAGACATAGACCACGCTCATGCGGATTTACCGCTGACCCGAGCCCGCAGCTCCAACTCGATCTGCTCCAGACTGCGACCATTGGTCTCCGGCACGAACCGCTGCACCAGCATGAACATCACCACGCTGACTGCGGCGAAGATCCAGGCCGAATAGCCGAGTCCGAGATGATCGTTCATCACCGGGAACAGGAATGTGATGGCGAAGGTCGAACTCCACAGCACGACACTGCCGACGCCCATCCCGACACCACGCACCCGCAGCGGGAAGATCTCGGCCATCATCACCCACACCACCGCGCCCCAGCCCAATTCGTAACCCGCGAGATAGACATTGAGCAGAATCAGCGTGGTGATGCCGGTGATGGTGTGATTGTGCACGCCGAGCACGATCGCCCCGAGCAGGAACAGGGACGAGGCCATACACACGTTGCCGAGCAGCAGCAAAGGCTTTCGACCCCAACGATCCACGACGAAGATCACCCAGGCCGTGAATGCCACCTTGATCGCGCCGAGCACGATGGAGGCCAGCAGCGATGTGGAATTTCCGAAGCCGAGATCCTTGAACATGGTCGGCGCGTATACATTTACGGCATTGACACCCGAGAACTGTTGTCCGACAGCCAGAATAAGCGCCACCACCAAAGCGGGCCGCGCCCACGGTGCCAATAGATCGCGCAACCGACCCTTCTGCTGCTCATCCAATCGAATGACCGAACGAATACTGCTGATCTCGGATTCGATCTCATCGGCGCGATGAGTACCGGCCAGCACGGCCCGCGCTTCCTCCTCGCGCCCGGCGTGAACCAGCCAGCGTGGTGTCTCCGGCAGCACCGACATACCCGCCAACAGCGCCACCGCGGGAATCGCCGCGACGGCGAACATCATGCGCCAGTTGCCGCTTCCGGACAGCGCCCAGTCCACGATGTAGGCGATCAGGATGCCCGAGACGATCATCAGCTGGTTCAATGTCGACAGGGCGCCACGCGCCCTGGTCGGGGCCAGTTCGGATAAGTAGGTGGGTACCGTCGCCGAGGAGCACCCCACCGCGATACCGGTAATGAAGCGGGCAATCACCAGCACCGTCACATCGGGTGCGAAGGCGCAACCGAGCGCGCCGACCGAGAACACCGCGGCGGCCAGCATGATGGTTCGCCGCCGCCCGAGCCGATCGGTGATCCGTCCGGCAATGGCGGCGCCGATCACCGCACCTGCGGCCAGGCAGCCGCCGATCACCCCCTGCGTCACCGAGGACAGCTGCCAGGATTTCTTGATGAACAACAGCACACCGGAGATAACACCGAGGTCATAACCGAAGAGAATGCCGCCGAGCGCGCCGAAGAAATAGAGGAATTTGACATTGGACGCGAGCGCCGATTTCGGCGCGGCCGTCGTTGTTTTGAATTGCATTGTGCTGCATTTCTTTCGCGGTGGAGCCAAGTGCCATCAGCGTCACATGCCGATGGTGCGAAGTTCGGATAAATGCGATTCCGTCTGGGTATCGAGTGATGCGTTTTCGGTGACGGTCAGAGCGGATTCGGTTTGCCGAGTGGAGTTTCCACGAACGGGCCACCGATAAGCCACGGGCGGGGATCACCGACAGTCGGAATATCGGCGGCGAACTGTTCGGCATCGTCGCCGCTGTGATAGCCGAGTTCTTCGGCCTCGCGCAGGGATACCACGGCACGGGTATTGGCGGACACGCCCCAGATCACCCGATAGCCCGGTCGCTCGGCGGCCAGGCAGGCCTCGAACAGTCGCGCACAGTCGTTGGGGGACAACCACATCGACAGTCCGCGCGCATCGTGTGGACGCTCGAAACACGAGCCGATTCGGATGCAGATCACATCCATGCCGAAGCGCGAGTGATAGAGACTGCCGAGCGCCTCGACGGCCACTTTGCTGACACCGTAATAGGTATCGGGTCGGGGCGAGGCGTCAGCCGGAATCGGTTCTCCGCCCACAGCGCGGAATCCCACGGCGTGATTACTCGAGGCGAGCACGACCCGCGGCACACCGGCCTGCCGTGCCGCCTCCAAAACCGTATGCGTCCCATCGATGTTGACGGCGAGCACGTTGTCCCAGCTGTCTTCCCGGCTGATCCCGCCGAGATGGATGATCGCATCCACATCCCGGCAGGCCGCTGCCATGGTCGCCGGATCGGTGAGCGATCCGGTGACGAGTTCGACCCGTTCCCCCGCGGTCGCCGCAGGCAGTTCGGCCAGGTCCAGTAGTCGCAGAATTCGGTCAGGCCGCCGCAGCCGCGGCCGCATCAGCGTGCCGATTCCGCCCCCGGCGCCGGTTATGAGAATTCGGTGATCATTCATGCGGCATCGGTCTCGCTCATACAACCGAAAATGCCCACAGAACTGCTGTTTTCGCACATTGTGTCCTCCTGTGTGCGAGCGGAAGTGTGGGATAGCTCACTTCCGCTCGAACGTGTCAGAAGGGTAGGGCGCTGATCTGATGCCTGTCCAACACCGTTTCTGTATCGACCGATGCCATAGGGGCATCGGGCGATCATCTGCACAGGCCGTTCATCGGCGCGGCCAGCAAATCGCCCATATGAGCATCGCCAGCGGCAGCCCAACTGCCAGCAGCAACCCGAACCAGCCGCTCATCCGAGTTGCCCCGGCGCTCGGACCGTCGCCCATCTCGCGAAACTCATTCGTGGCGTGGCTGTTTCGATGGAGCAATTGTCAAATTCTGTGGACCGGTCGAGATTGTTCATGCCGCGATGGGGGCGGTCGTGTCGGTGGCGTTATCTACGCTGCGGTTTGTCACCGGCTAGTGCACTCCGCCGATGGGGTCGCTGTTGAACGCGCTGGTGAAACAGAACCAATACCAGTCGCCGCTGAGGTGATGGGATTTGCCTGTCGTGGGCCGGGGGCCAGAAAGATTGGCAAAGCCACTTCCCATCGAGCAATGGGCCGCCATCGGGCCAGTCCTGAAGTAGATGCCGTCGTTGAGTCGTGTCACACCGCGATCGCCGCTGGGTTCCACACCGCGAATGCGATAAAGGCCGAGGCGGTCACCTTCGAACGTCCGTGGATCGATCCCGGCACTCACCTGCTGTGCCGCATCGCCGAAGGCATGCGCCGAGAAGTGCCAGCGCACAGCCATTGGCAGGTCTGCGCTCCATAGAATGGCCGTGAGCGCGACTATCAGTGCGGGAGCAGCCAGGGGGCCGAGCTCGGGTACCAGAAGCCGCCGGGATCGGACTGCCAGGATCGGGTAGACGATGACCACGCACAACACCACAACCACCACGAATGTCCCCCCGAGGATCAGCAACGGCGACAACGACATCAGCTCGGCGCTGGCCGGGTTGCTCGCCGAGACGAGTATCCCAAGGCAGGCCGCGATGGTGCAGACGAGCAGAAGATACCTGCGAAGCTGTGACCGCAATCGTCGGTTCACCGGTCGGCTTTTCTCGGTTTGCGACGTGCTCATGCCGGGAGCCTAGACTCCAGCCTGAGATCGTGGGTGTCGGCGTGTCGCCGCCAGTGAAAGGCTGGCACCGCGCCGTCAATGCCGATCGAACCTTACGTTTCGGTGCCGCAGTGCCATACGATTGGGCGGGCGGCCAATTGTCCACCCGCCCAACCGGATTCGCGTCTACTTCGTCAGAGAGACGTCTCCGCCGCGCTCCAGTTTGGAATGCATCCGGGAGTAGCCGAAGTAGACGGCGAGGCCGATCACCAGCCATACCGCGAAGCGCAGCCAGGTCTCCCATGGCAGCGACCAGATCAGGTAGATCGAGAAGCCGATGCCGACCAGCGGGACTACCGGCATGAGCGGCAATTTGAACGAGCGCGGCTGGTCGGGGCGGGTACGGCGCAGCACCATTACCGCGACCGAGACCACGATGAAGGCCATCAGGATGCCGATATTCGTGAGCTCGGCGACCACGGTGATATCGAGCAGACCGGCCATGGTCGCGGATCCGATGCCGACGATCCAGGTCACCCGGGTCGGCACCTTGCGGACCGGATGCGTCTTGGCGAACCACTCCGGCAGCAGACCGTCGCGGCTCATGGCGAACCACACCCGGGTCACGCCGAGCATGAAGGTGAGCACCACAGTGATAATGCCGACGATCGCGCCGATCGCGATGATATTCGCGACGCCCGGCATGCCGACCGATTCGAAGGCGGTGGAGAAACCGCTGGTCGGGCTGATCTCGGTGTACTTCTGCATCCCGGTCAGCACCAGCGTGGCCAGCACATACAGCACCATCGCGATGGCCAGCGAGTAGATGATCGCCTTGGGCAGATGCTTCTTGCCGTCGGTGGACTCCTCGGCGGCGGTGCTCATCGCGTCGTAGCCGAAGACGGCGAAGAAGACCGTTGCCGCCCCGGTCCACACCGCGCCCACACCGAACGGGAAGTACGGGGTGTAGTTGGAGCTGTCGATATGGAAGACGCCGAGCACGATGATCAGCACCACCAATGCGACCTTGATGCCGACGGCGACGGTTTCGAAGCGGCCGACGCTCTTGATGCCGCGCGAGAGCAGCCACGCGGTGCCCAGACAGAACAGCACTGCGAAGACGTCGATCACGTGCCCCGCACCGGTGCCGTGCGCGCCCATCATCCAATCGGGCAGCGTGATATCGACTTGTCCCAGTAGGAATCTGAAGTATCCGGAGACACCGATCGCGACCACCGCCGCCACCGCGATGTACTCCAGCAGCAGATCCCAGCCGATGAACCAGCCCGCGATCTCGCCGAGCGAGACATAACCGTAGGTGTAGGCGGATCCGGCCTTCGGCACCATCCCGGCGAATTCCGCGTAGCACAGCGCCGCACAGGCGCTGGCGACACCGGCGATCAGAAACGAGATGAGCACCGACGGACCTGTGACGGAATGCGCGACCGAACCGGCCAGGGCGAAAATGCCCGCGCCGATGATGCCGCCGACGCCGATCGCCGTGAGCTGCCACAACCCGAGTGAGCGCTTCAGTTGCTCGTCCGCGGGCCCGGTCTCCTCCTCGATCTGCTCGAGGGGCTTGCGGCGCAACATCTGGCTGCGCAACTCCGCGAGGGGCATGGGTCTTCCTTTCGTCCTCTGCGCTACCCGACAGTGCAGTAACGCAGATCACATTCTGAGCAGCACTCAGCTAATCGGACCACAAACGCGCCGTGATCGGCGAGTTGGATAAATAAACTTCGGCGGCCTTGTCCGACTGCACAGACAAGGCCGCCGAGCTGGCTATCAGCGCTGGCTGCCCGGTCGCAGCGAGCGCAGGAAGAACGCCATATTGGCCGGGCGTTCGGCGAGACGGCGCATGAAATAGCCGTACCACTGGTCGCCGTAGGGCACATAGACCCGCACATGCCGATCCTCGCGGACGAGTCGGCGCTGTTCGGCGTCGCGGATGCCGTAGAGCATCTGGAATTCGAAATCATCGGCGCTGCGCCGGGTTGCGGTGGCGAACACTTCGGCGGCCTCGATGAGTGCCGGATCGTGGGTGGCGACCATCGGATAGCCGTCACCGTTCATCAGCACCCGCAGACACTCCAGATAGGATTGGTCGACCTCGGCCCGGCTCTGATACGCCACCGACGCGGGTTCGCGATATGCGCCCTTGCACAGGCGAATTCGCGAGCCCGGACCGGAAAAGTCTCGGCAATCGGCCTCGGCGCGCCGCAGATAGGCCTGCAGTACGGTACCGAGCGACGGGAAGTCGGCGCGCAGGTCCCGCACGATCGACAGTGTCGAATCGGTGGTGGTGTGGTCCTCGGCGTCGATGGTGACCAGCACACCCGCATCCGCCGCGGCGCTACAGATCTGGTGCGCGTGCTCGCGGGCGATCGCATGACCGTCGGCGGACAGGGATTGCCCGAGCGCCGAGAGTTTGAGCGAAACCTCCAGCGGCCCAACGGTTCCGGACTCACGCAGCAAAGCGAGCAGCGACAGCAGTGACAGATAGTGTGTCACCGTATTGCGCGCTTGTTCGATATCGGTGGTGTCCTCGCCGAGATAGTCGACGGTGATATGCCGACCCGAACTCAGCAGATTCTCCACGGCCGCAACCGCATTCGGCTCGGACGCACCGGCGACGAAACGGTCCACCAGCTTCTTGGTGGTCGACATGCGAGTGACGGTGCGCTCCATGCGCGGCGAGCGTGCGGCGGCCAGCATGGCGGGGCGAAGCAGACCGGATATGGCCATCAGATCTCCTCGGGTGCCTGGTGCGGATAGGTGTGCTCGGTCGGCGCGACGAAGGTCTCCTTGATGGTGCGGGCGGAGGTCCAACGCAACAGGTTCTGCGGCGAACCGGCCTTGTCATTGGTGCCCGACGCCCGCGACCCGCCGAAGGGTTGCTGACCGACGACCGCGCCGGTCGGCTTGTCGTTGATGTAGAAGTTGCCCGCGGTGAAGCGCAGGCTTTCGGTCGCCTTGGCAACGGCAGTGCGGTCGTCGGCGATGATCGCGCCGGTCAGCCCGTAGGCCGAACCGCCGTCGACCAGTTCGAGCGCCGCATCGAAGGATCCGGCGACCGAATCGTCGTAGACGTGGACGGCGAGAATCGGGCCGAAATATTCGGTGCTGAATGCCTCGTCGGTGGGGTCGTCGCCGAGCAGGATGGTCGGGTCGACGAAGTATCCGACGGAGTCGTCGGCATGTCCGCCGACAGCGATGGTCAGACCCGAGGTGGCCTTGGCGCGGGCGATGGCGTCGGCATTGCGATCGAAGGCGCGCTGATCGATGACCGCGCCGCCGAAATGCGCGAAGTCGGTGATATCGCCGTAGCTCAGCGCACCGACCTTATCGATGAGATCGCGACCCATCTTGGACCACACCGACTTCGGGATGAATGCGCGCGAGGCGGCCGAGCATTTCTGGCCCTGATAGTCGAAGGCGCCGCGGATCAGCGCGGTGGTCAGCACATCCGGATCGGCCGAGCTGTGCGCCAGCACGAAATCCTTGCCGCCGGTCTCGCCGACCAGACGCGGATAGGTGTTGTAGTCGGCGATATTCATCGCGACCGAGCGCCACAGATGCTGGAACGTCGCGGTCGAACCGGTGAAGTGGATACCCGCGAGTCGCCGATCGGTCAGCGCGACATCGGAGATCTTCGGGCCCGCGCCGTGCACCATATTGATCACACCGGGCGGCAGACCCGCCGCTTCCAGCAGTTTCATCGTCCAATACGCGGCCACCGCCTGGGTGGGCGATGGCTTCCACAGGACCGTATTGCCCATCAGGGCGGGCGCGGTCGGCAGATTGCCCGCGATCGCGGTGAAGTTGAACGGGGTGATCGCGTAAACGAAGCCCTCGAGCGGGCGGTATTCGACCTTGTTCCACACCCCCGGGGTGGAGATCGGCTGGTCGGCCAGGATCTGTCGGGCGAAATGCACATTGAAGCGCCAGAAGTCGACCAGTTCGCACGGTGCGTCTATCTCGGCCTGGTATGCGGTCTTGGACTGCCCCAACATGGTTGCTGCGGCAATGGTTTCGCGCCACGGGCCGGACAACAGATCCGCGGCCCGCAGGAAGATCGCGGCGCGATCCTCGAAGGACAGCGCCCGCCAGCCGGGTGCGGCGGCGGAGGCGGCGGCGATCGCATCCTCGACATCGCGGGCCTCGGCGGGGGTCAGGGTGCCGAGTACCGCGGCATGATTGTGCGGCTGCACGACATCGATGCTCTTACCCGGTGTGCGCCGGTGCTCGCCGCCGATGACATGGTGGATCTCGGTCGGCGTCGCGGCCAGCTCGGTCAGTTTCACCCGCAGTCGTGCGCGTTCGGCGCTGCCCGGTGCGAAGGTGCCGACCGGCTCGTTGGCCGGGCGGGGCGTGGACACGATGGCGTCCATGAGTCCCTCCTTACTTGGTATATGACGGTGAGCCGAAGTCAACACCGCAAAACAGCCCGCAGAATCGGACAAGCGGACAAAGATGGGATGACCGGATTGGAAAGTCGTACGAAAGTGGGCAGTGGTCGTGGCTAGCGAGGGTGAGTTGGTGGCCGCGGACCTGGACCTGTTCGGATTGGCGCAAATGGTCGCCCAGAATGCGGGCGGGATGGTATCCATCGAGGACCCGCAATCGCATGTGCTCGCGTATTCGGCCTCGGATCGGGCGGCCGACCAGCTGCGGGTGCTGTCGATCCTCGGCCGGGAGGGACCGCGCGACTACCTACAGGTGCTGCGCAAGTGGGGTGTGTTCGATCGGCTGCGCGGTACCGACGATGTCATCGACATACCGGCGCACGAAGAGCTGGATATCAAGCGCCGCCTGGTGGTGAGCATTCGCGAGCATGTCGAGGGAAGTGCGCCGCGGGTACTCGGCTCGATCTGGCTGCAGCAGGGCGACCGGCCGTTCAAACCGGATGCCGCGGAAATCCTGCGCGGCGCGTCGGCCATTGCCGCGCGGCTGATTTCCCGCAGTCTGGACGCGCCGTCCACCGAGGCGCTGCTGATTCAACAGCTGTTCGGCACCGGTGGCGGCACCGCTGATGTGCCCGCGGTGGCGAATGCGTTGAATCTGCCGCTGACCGGTCCGGCCGCGGTCGTCGGCTTCGCGGTCGCGCCAGGTGTCAAGTCGCCCGCCGCCTTCGGCAATATGCTTCGCTTGCGCGCCAGCTCATTTCGCGGTGATTCGGTGACAACCGTCCTCGGCGATCGGGTGTATGTGCTGCTGCCGCAGTACCGTTCGGCGCATGCGGTGACCGCTTGGACCCGGCAGCTGGTCGAACAACTCGAAGCCAGATTCGAATTGCGCGCCGCCATCGCCTGTCCCATACCGGATCTGGCGCATGTCGCGGGCGCGCGTTCCGAGGTGGACCGGGTCCTCGACAGTACGGCCGTGACCTATCCGCGCGGCCGGGTGACCACGCTCGCCGAGTCGCGCACCGCGGTATTGCTCGGTGAAATTCTCGATCTTGTCGGCACCCGGCCCGAATTGCACGATCCACGCCTGCGCAAGCTGCTGGACTACGACCGCAAGCACTCCGCGAATCTGTGCGAGAGCGTGGAGACGTATCTGCGTGAACACGGCGATGTGCGCAATGCCGCGACGGCGCTGCAGGTGCATCCGAATACGCTGCGCTACCGGATCCGTCGGGTCGAGGACATTGTCGGGATGGACCTCACCGATCCCGCTGATCGCCTGTTGCTCGAACTCCAACTCGCTCTGCATCGCCGATCGCCGGAATAGGTGTGCGCGTGAGCGATGATTATTCCGGCTCGCCTCCGTCTGATCTGGTGACGCGGCATCAACCACCGACCTAGGAGATACCGATGCGGAAAATCACCGCCGGACTGTTCATCGCACTCGACGGAGTTGTCGACAACCCACAGGATTGGCACTTCCCGTACTTCAACGAGGAGATGGCCACGGCCGTCGACGGCCAGCTCGGCGCGGCCGATACGCTGCTGTTGGGCCGCAAGACCTATGAGGGTTTCGCTGGAGCTTGGCCGGAGCGGGAGGCCGCGGGCGATGTGGACGCCGAAATGGCCAAGAAGCTCGGCGACGCGCGCAAGATCGTGGTCACGCATCAGGATCTCACTTTCACCTGGCGCAATTCCGAGGTGCTGAAGGGGGATCTGGTGCAGGCCGTCGCGGCGCTCAAGGAAGAGCCCGGCGAGGCACCCATCGGGATCAGCGGATCGGTATCCATTGTCCGCCAACTGCTCGAGGTCGGGCTCTTGGATGAACTGCACCTGTTGGTACATCCGATCGCGGTGCGCAAGGGACTGCGACTTTTCGAGGAGACGGACTCCGCGCTTCCGCTGCAACTGCTTTCGTCCGACACGTTCAAAACCGGTGTCATCCATCTGGTCTACGCCAAGGCGGCGACCGAAGGCACCGAGGGGTATGAGTACGCGAAACAGTTCATGCCCCAAGAGGACTGAGGATTCAATCCCCGTCGAGGACCTTGCGAGCGCGGCTGTAGTTCTGGTTGCGCTCCGCACTCCCATTACTACCGCCGTTGATCTTCTGGGTGACCGCGTCGATGTCCGATTTATCTGCTTCGTCGTTCAAACCCTTGGAATCCCAATACCATCCGGCAGTGGCGAAGGCGTACTTCGGGTCTTCGGCCAAGTCGGGGTTCCCGATGCCCGGACCGTTCCGAGTTGGTGCCGAGGATGTGGACGAAGTCCTTCTCCACGCGCAGGACTCTCGTGACAATCTCGGTCAACAGCGACTTTTCCTCACCAGCTGTCAACTTGCCCGATCGCGCCGAGACAGCCAACGCGGCGGCTTGGAGTACCAACCCCAGCATTTGCGCCTCGTCCCGGATCTCCTTGGCCATCTTCACATTATCGCCCGCGACGTCCCCAACTTTGCCCGAGAGCTTGATATCCCGATCCTTCAAACCGGCGGTAAGCTCGGTCAACTCGGCCGTTTTCGTATTGTAATGCGCGGTCACCACGGATTTGTTCGCGACATCGTAGAGGTTCGCCGCATCGAGCAACGCCGCCAGGTCGGGAATATCGGAGGGGTTTCCGGTGCCGAGTTGGTCGACCATCAATCGAAAGGCGGTTCGAGCGAATTCGACCGCGCCCCAGACATTTTCCGAAGCTCCCGGCGGCGCGGCGAGTTTGTCGATCTTTTCGCGCGCCTCCGTCACCACCGGCGATACGGTCTGCTTCGGCGCTTGCGGCGCGAGCAGTCCGTACCGCGCCCTCCCCCAAGGATCGAGCTCGATCGGGTCGTACGGGGAGCCCACCGCGGCATTCTCGCGTAGCCGGTTCGGCGCTTTCGGGCCTCGACTCCCCAGTGGTGGGCCTAGGCGCTATTCGGTCAGCATCTGCTCGGTGCGCGGAACCGTCAGGTACCAAGCGGTTTCGGTGGGGGCGGGCGTGGTGACCGTCAGGGTCGCGCCGTAGCCGACGAGTGTTTCCGACAATTCAGGCGCGTGCTTCGATACCGTTAGATCGGCTGGCGTCCTTACGATTTCGTGTATGACGATCGCGAGTTCGCGGTCGTCGAGGACGACGTTCACCCGGATATCCTCGGCGACGCTCCGCTGCCGCACTGTGCCGAGTACCCGTTCTACGGCTTCGAGCGCTGCCGATGCGAGAACCGGATCGAGATCGTTGACCGGTCCCTCGAAGCAGACTTGGGACTGTGCGTCGAGTGCCTCCGCGGCCTCGCTGGTGACTTCCATGAGCTGGGTGCGGAATGGAGTCTCGTTCTCGACTTCCGAGGCGAGTCCCGTCACGGTGTTGCGGATGTGATGTATGACATCGTCGAGTTCGTGGACCGCGCCGTCGATGCGGGCGGCGACGGACGGCACCCGGGCCAGGGGACGTACCCCGGTCAATCGCATCCCGATGCCGAACAGTTGATCTATCACGGTGCGGTGCAGTTCGTGGGCGATGCGTTCGCGTTCGTTGATGATCCGCAAGGCCCGCAGTCGCGTCTCGGCCAGCCGGAGGTTCACCAGATGGTCCACCCGCGCTTGGAGTTCGGCGACCTCGAATGGTTTGCGCAGGTAGTCGTTGGCACCGGCACGCAGCAGAGCCAGCCGCGACTGCTCGTCCGCGCGTGCGCTGACGATGAGTACCGGGGTGTTGCGCAGCTCGTGGTCGGCGCGGATCTCGCGCAGCAGTTCGTCACCGCTCATGCCCGGCATCATGATGTCGCACAGGATCAGGTCCGGCCGGTGCGCTCGGGCCAGCCGCAGTCCCATGCCGCCGTTGTCAGCGGTGATGACCCGATAGGACTCGGCAAGGGCTTCCCGAATCAGGGCGTTGAGGTCGGCGTTGTCCTCGACGACAATGACCGACGGCCTCGGTTCCGACTCACCCGATCCGATATCCGCGATGGTGGTGCGGTCGCCGCCCTCGGGCGTCAGCTCCGCGATCACCGAATCGGCGGCGTTACTCGCCCGAATGGTCGGCTCGCTGGCCGAGCGGCGGACCGGGGTGCCGGGTGGGGCGGCTCGCGGCAGCTCGATCACGATCATCGCGCCGCCCTCCGGTGCGTCGGTGATGGTGATGTCACCGCGGTGCAGGCGCACCAGATCATGGACGATGCTCAGGCCCAAACCCGTGCCGCCGACCGAACGGGTCGCCCCGCCATCGACCTGACGGAACCGCTCGAAGACCGCGGTGCGATGCGATGCCGGTATGCCCGGTCCGCTGTCGGCGATCTCGATGACGACATCGTCCTCGGCGGGTCGTACGGTGCAGCGGATGACGCCGCCTTCGGTGACGAACTTGAAGGCGTTTGACAGCAGGTTCAGCAGGATGCGCTGCAGGTGCTCGGGATCGAGGGCGGCCGGGACGGGCTGCGGTGCGTCGACGGCCAGGCGGATGCCGCGGTCGACGGCCATGGACTCGAAGAAGGCCGAGCCGAGCCGCACCTGTTCGGTGACATCGATCCAGGCGTAATCGGGCCGTACCGCACCGGTCTCCAGCTTCGAGGCGTCGAGCAGATCATCGATCTGGCGCCGCAGTGTGCGCGCATTGCGCAGTATCAGCTCGAGCTCGTCGCGGTCAGCGGGCGCGCACCGGTCGAGCAACTTCTGTGTCGGCCCCAAGATCAACATGAGCGGGGTTCGCAGTTCGTGGCTGATATTTGCGACGAACTGGCTCTTCAGTTCGTCCAGTTCCTTCGCGCGAGCGTACAGCTGGGCCAGCTCGGCATTGGCCTCTTTGAGCTGTCGGCTGGTTTCGGCGACCTCACGGGCGCGGGCGAACACCTCCTGTTCCATTTCCTGCCGCGAAGCCCGCAGCGCGGCCGTTTCCTGCTGTTTCGCCGCGTCGGACGCTTGCAGCCGGATGAAATCGGTGACGTCCTCGACGCGGTGGATGACATAGCGCAGCTCGCCGTCGGTACCGAGGACCGGGGAGTTGGTCGGACTCCAGAATCGCTGTTCGAAGGCGCCGTCGGGCCTGCGGACGTCGTAGCGCTGAACCGGCATCGCGTCGGTGACCTGGTCACGCAGCACCCGTTCCAGGGAAGCCCGCAGGTTACGGGCGCCTTCCGCGGTCGGATCGTCCGGATTATCCGGAAATGCCTTGAAGATGTTCTTGCCGAGGATGTGCTGTCGTTCGGTCATCGTCGCGGCGGCGTATGCGTCGGTCACCGCGACGATGCACAGGTCGGTATCGAGTACCAGGTATAGACCTGGTGCGGACTCGAACACGGCGCGAAAATCGATCGCCACGGACACACGTTGACTCTATCCCCACCGCGTGCCCACCGATATGGGCAGGTCAGGCCTGTAAGGGCGCGTCGGATTTGCGGGTGTCGACGACCGTTCTCCTGGGGCCGGTGAACCAGTGTCTGGCGGATGCGAGCCACCAGATGCCGATCGCACCCACCACGCCGACCAGGGTGAGCGGTGCGTAATTGACCGTGTTCCAGGTGAATTCGCTGTTCCACGGGTAGCCGCGGTCATCGGTGGGCAGGATGAACAGCAGGCTGATCAGCACAATCCAGATCAGCGCGATGATGCCGACCGGTCGATACCAGGTGCCGAGTTGCCAAGGGCCGGTGCGGAATCGGCTGCCGTGCAACTGGCGCAAAAGGATCGGGATGCCATAGGCGATGTAGAGCCCGATGGTGGCGACCGAGGTGGCTGCCGCGTAGGCGGTCGGCGCGTTCGCCGCGGGCACCAGCATGGACGGAATCAGCAGGACGAACGAGAAGAACGAGATGAACAGCACCGCGTGCACCGGCACCTTGCGGGCCGAAAGTCGCGACCAGTAGGCCGATCCCGGCACCGCACCGTCACGGGAGAAGGCGAACAGCATGCGCGAGGCCGAGGTGACCGAGGCGTAGCCGCAGAACAGTTGCGCGATCGCGGCGATGATCAGCAGCAGACCGGACCAGAACGAATTCAGCGAGTTCTCCAGGATGTAGATCACCGGATAGCCGCTGTTCTTCTCCGGATCCAGCGCGTCGTCGAGATTCGGGATGGCGAAGGTCACCGCCATGATGAGCAGATATCCGGCAACGGCCGAGACGACAATTGTGTTGATGATGCCTTTGGCCGCGGTGCGCGCCGCGTCGTGTGTCTCCTCCGACATGTGTGCCGACGCGTCGTAGCCGGTGAACGTGTATTGCGCGTGCAGCAATCCGAGCAGGAAACTGAATGCCACGCCGCCGAAGCCGACCGCGCTGTTGTCCACGGTTTCGGTGAAGACGAAGCCGACGCTCTGATGGTGGCTCGCGCCGAAACCCAGTACGACGACGAAAATCGCCACACCGCCGACATGCCACCAGGCCGAAATGTTGTTGATCACCGCGGACAGGTGCGGGCCGATCGCATTGAGTACGGCATGCAGGATCAGGATCGCGGTGAAGACCAAAAAGATTGCGGTGCGGTCGGTTCCGATATCGATGCCGATCACATTGAGCACCGCGGTGGTGAAGATGGCCGCGCCGTAGTCGATGGCGGCGGTCACCGCGATCTGGCCGATCAGGTTGAACCATCCGGTGAACCAGCCCCAGACCGGGCCGCCCAATTCGGATGCCCACCAGTACAGGCCGCCGGAAGTCGGGTAGGCGGAGGCCAATTCGGCCATGGCCAGGCCGACGAACAACACCATGACCGAGACCAGCGGCCAGCCCCAGGCCATGGTGATCGGGCCACCGTTGGCCAGACCGATGCCATAACTGGCCAGTCCGCCGGTCAGGATGGAGACGATGGTGAAGCTGATGGCGAAGTTGGAGAATCCGGACCAGGATCTGGCCAATTCCTGTTTGTAGCCGAGTTCGGCCAGGCGCCGTTCGTCATCGGATGGTGTGGTTGCTTCGGTCATGATCGCTCCCGGGTGAAAACGCCGCCCTCATACGGTGTTTGCCAGAAGCTAAGTGTGAAGTGAGTGCTGGTCAATCGCAGGGAAATATGGAAACCGGGCCGTAATCTCTCGGCAATCGCCCATTCGGGGAGTGATCCGCGCAATCCGTGGTAGGCAGGACGGATGCGACCGATGCGCTCCTCCTATGACGTGGTGGTGGTCGGTGGCGGTCACAATGGACTGGTGGCCGCCGCATACCTGGCGCGAGCCGGGCGTTCGGTGCTGGTGCTGGAGCGGCAGGAGCACACCGGTGGGGCCGCGGTTTCGGAGCGGGTGTTTCCGGGTGTCGACGCGCGGTTGTCGCGGTATTCGTATCTGGTGAGTCTGCTGCCGCGCCAAATCGTGCAGGAGCTCGGGCTGCGGTTTTCCACCCGGCGTCGTCGCATCTCGTCGTATACGCCGGTCGGGGATGGTGGACTGCTTGTCGATACCGGTTCCGAGGCCAGGACCAGGGAGAGCTTCGTACGGCTCACCGGATCGGATCGGGATTTCCGGGCCTGGCAGGAGTTCTACGGTGCGACCGGTCGGCTCGCGCGGCGGGCGTTTCCGACGCTGACGCAACCCTTGCCGACGCGGTCGGCGCTCGAGCGGGTCGTCGATGACCGCGCCACGTGGGCGGCGCTGTTCGAGCGGCCGCTGGGGGAGGCGATCGAGTCGAGTTTCGCCGACGACACCGTACGCGGGGTCGTGCTCACCGACGCGCTCATCGGGACCTTCACCCATGCGCACGATCCCGAGCTGCGGCAGAACAGGTGCTTCCTCTACCACGTGATCGGCGGCGGCACCGGCGACTGGGATGTGCCGATCGGCGGTATGGGCGCGCTCACCGACGCACTCGCCGATGCGGCCCGCGCGGCCGGGGCGGAGTTGATCACCGGTTGTGCGGTGACCGAGGTCGAATCCGACGATGTCACAGCCGAAGTGCGCTATGCGGGCGGTGCGGTCGGTGCGCGGCATGTGCTCGTCAATGCGGCACCGCATGAGCTCGCGCAGATTCTTGGCATTCCGGGGGAGCCGAAACCCGAGGGCTCCCAACTGAAAGTGAATATGGTGCTGCGGCGGTTACCTCGCCTGCGCGACGTTTCGACGGATCCGCGCGAGGCGTTCGCCGGGACTTTTCATATCGCCGAATCGTATACACAACTGGAGCAGGCATATCGTGAGGCATGCGCCGGACGGATTCCTCCGGCCCCGCCATCGGAGATCTACTGTCACACCCTGACCGATCCCTCGATCCTCGCGCCCGACTCGGATCTGCACACCCTCACGCTGTTCGGATTGCACACTCCGGCAAGGCTTTTCGAGTCCGACCCGGAGGCGGCGAAGGCGATGGCCGTGAAAGCCGCACTCGCCCAACTGGATGCGGTACTAGCCGACCCGCTTGTCGATTGCCTTGCCCTCGACGAGAACGGCGCACCCTGCGTCGAAGCCAAGTCGCCAGTCGATCTGGAGCGTGAGGTCGGCCTCCCGGGCGGGCATATCTTCCACCGAGACCTGGCCTTCCCCTATCTCCGCGGCGACGCCGATACTCCGGCTGCCCGCTGGGGTGTTGCCACGGACGTGCCCAATGTCTTCCTCTGCGGTGCGGGCGCGATTCGCGGCGGCGGTGTCAGCGGCATCCCCGGCCACAACGCCGCCATGGCAGTCCTCGAAACGCGCTGATCACAAGTAGGCGTCTGTGTGATGGGTATCACAACATAAATTCTGTCATGCAAATCTCGCATTACTGTCTGCGTGGGACGCCTCGATGTCTATGCGTTGTTGCGGTATTCGATTGGGGATTTGTTGTTCGCCGGGAGGGAATCCCATTGCGGCGTTCGGGTTCCCACATCGGGCGTCCATCGGGCGTTGGCGAGGTAAACGAACTCATGAAATGTGATGCAGATCTCATCATGATCAACTTGCGTATGACCGGCTGGCAATCAATGAGCAAAGGTTAACGATTAGGTCACAAACCATCTGCATGCAGCGGTTTTAATGTGTCTGCTTCCGCAGTCCACCCCGTTAGGAACCAAAGCATGTTGATGAGGAAATTCGCCGCGACCTCGGCCCTGGCGATCGCGGCGCTCGCTGTAACCGCCGGGACCGTGAATGCCGCTCCCGAGACCGACAACGGTGTCGTGAACTACACGGCGACGACGACCCCGTCCTCAACCATCATCAAGACCGATGTCGGTTCGCTGGTCAATGACAACGGCGTCTTCAAGATCAAGGCTGTCGACGGCACCACCCTCGCGGGCACCGATTTGTCGTTCCGGGTGGACGATTTCGTCTTCCCGATCGCGGCGGATATCCAGGATCACACCGCGACGTTGACCCCGCAGTTCGATATGGCCCACGCCGCGTACAAGCCGGTCGCGCTGCCGTATGAGGACAAGGCCCCATGGAAGTCCGACTACGACCGTGAACAGGCCGCCTGGAACCGTCTGACCAGCACCATCAGCATGGGCGCCACCATCGGCACCCTGGTCGGCGGTCTCGGCGGCGGCGCCCTCGGCTGCGTCCTCGGCGGCATCGCGGGCGCGACCGTCGCCGCGGCCACCATTGTCGGCCTGTTCGGTCCGTTCATCCCCGCCGCCGCGGTCGGCTGCATCGGCGGCATCATCGCCGTCGGCGCGCTCGGCACCCTGGCCGGACAGATCTTCGTCACGGCCCCGGTCGCCATCGGCGCCGCGATCCAGTACTTCACCACGATCAACCAGCCCCCCGTGGCACCGAAGTAATCCGGCACACAAATCGGCGGGCGCTCGAACCGAGCGTCCGCCGATTTCCTGTCCGGAGATCACCGGGCGCGCCGAGTCGGTGCCCCTCGCGGTTCCTTCAGTAGACCGCGGACCGCGGACCGCGCTCAGCGGCGATCTGCGGCGAGACCGAGCCGGGTCCGAACCGCGCCACTCGCGCAGGCGATGATCACGAGCCCACCCGCGAACGCGAGCCAGCCGATATGTTCTCCGAGCAGCAGCGCCGCCCAGCAGATGCTCATGACCGGTTGAACCAGCTGAACCTGGCTGACCCGGGCCATGGGGCCGATCGCGAGACCGCGGTACCAGGCGAAGAAGCCGAGATACATGCTGACCGCCGACAGATAGGCGAAGCAGGCCCATTCCGCTGCCGTTCCCGACGGTGCCTGACCAGCGACAGCGACACCGGCGAGCGCGAGCATCAGCGGCGAAGACAGGACAAGGGCCCACGACACTGTCTGCCAGGCCCCGATCTCGCGGGCGAGCAGGCCACCTTCCGCGTACCCTATGGCGGCCGCGAGCACGGCACCGAACAGCAGCAGGTCGGCCCAGCGGGCTTCGCCGAAACCGCCGCCTTCGAGCAATGCGAACCCGACTGCGGCGATCGCGCCCGCGAGAGAGAAAAGCCAGAAGGTACGCGCCGGTCGCTCGCCGGTGCGCAGCACGGCCACCACCGCGGTGGCCGCGGGAAGAAGCGCGACCACGACGGCACCGTGACTAGCCGGTGTGACGGTGAGGGCATAGGACGTGAGGACCGGAAAGCCGACGACAATGCCCGCCGCGACGACGGCGATCCGCGCCCACTGAGTGCCCGCAGGTAGTGGCTGCCGGGTGGCCGCCAAGGCCACACCCGCCAGGATCGCAGCGACTACTGCGCGACCCGAACCGATGAACAGCGGCGTGAGCCCGCCGACAGCGACGCGGGTGAGCGGCATCGTGAAGGAGAAGGCCGCGACACCCGCGAGTCCCCAGGTGAACCCGGCCGACGTCGGCGGTAGCGGGGTGCGGACATTTACAGTAGCGCTACTCTGTACTGACATGTTCAACGATAGCAGTGCTCGAATCGCCGATGGCATACGAGCTTGGATCACTGGCGTCGCTCCCGGCGCGCAGCTTCCGTCCACACGTCAGCTGGTGACGGAGTACGCCGCCAGCCCGGTGACCGTTCAGAAAGCCCTGCGCGCACTCGCCGCTGAGGGTCTCATCGAGAGCCGCCCGGGGATCGGCAGCTTCGTTCGGGGTCCGCGGTCGATGCGTCCGCAAGATTACGGGTGGCAGACAGCAGCCCTGGGGACTCCGCGCCGCATGCTGCCGAGCATCAGCGGCGCCCTGCGAACCGCTCCACCTGACGCGCAGGCTCTGCATTCCGGCTATCCCGAGGCGGATCTGTTGCCCGAGCGGCTGGTTCGGGCATCCCTGATACGCGCGGCGAGAGGATCGACCGCAACGTCACGACCACCCTCCGCGGGGCTGAACGATCTCCGGAACTGGTTCGCGACCGAGTTGGCCGACAAGACACCCGCCGGTCTCGCCGCCCCGACTGCGAACGACGTGGTGGTCGTCCCCGGCAGCCAAAGCGGGCTGACCTCGATCTTTCGTGCGCTGGTTGCCCCGGGACACCCGCTGCTGATCGAGTCACCGACGTACTGGGGTGCGATCCTCGCGGCGCACCAGTCCGGCGTCCAGCTGGTTCCGGTCCCGAGTGACGCGGACGGTCCTGATCCAGAAGGGCTGGATCGTTCCTTCCGCGAGACCGGTGCCAGAGCCCTCTACGTCCAGCCGAACTATGCGAATCCGACGGGGGCGCAGTGGTCGCCGGACCGCGCCGACGCTGTACTCGATGTCGTCCGGTCCCACGGTGCATTCCTCGTCGAGGACGATTGGGCGCACGATTTCGGTATCGACACCGCCCCGCGGCCGGTAGCAGCCCAGGACACCGCAGGCCACGTCGTCTACGTTCGGTCCCTGACCAAGAGCATGTCACCGACTATCCGGGTCGGCGCCGTCATCGCTCGCGGTCCGGCCCGCGATCGAATCCTCGCGGACCGGTCCGCCGAGTCCATGTACGTCAGTGGCCTGCTCCAGCACGCCGCTCTCGATGTGCTCACCGATCCTGGTTGGCAGTCCCATCTGCGTCGACTCCGCACCCAACTCCGCGAGCGCAGAGACCTGCTCGTCGACAGCCTCGGTGCGCACGCCCCTCGACTCCGAGTCGACCACGTTCCGCAGGGCGGGCTCCACCTGTGGGCACGACTTCCCGACGGCACGAACACAGACCGCCTTGTCCGCGACTGCGAGGCAAGCGGCGTCTACGTCGCATCCGGTCACGAGTGGTTCCCGGCCGAACCGTCGGGCCCCTACCTGCGTCTGAACTTCACCGGCCCGAACCCGAATGGCTTCCCGGCGGCCGCGCGGACCATCGCCGCCGCGCTGGCCTCCCAAGACTGAACGGCTCAGCCCATGCATCCGTCGGGCTTCAGAATTGCGCTGCGGATCCGCGAACATTGTGTCGGCACACCTGATTTCGTCGGATTCGATGTATTCGCACTCGAAGTCGAATTCGTCGATGTACTGCATCGGCTGGCCGCCCACGCGAGGGAGATGGGCAGCGCAAAACGGGGCCTTCCATCACGGCGACTTCGGTGTGTTTCTCAATGTGCTCGACCTGGTTTCGGCGGCTGCTCGGCGCGCCGGGGTGGTGACTGGTTTCATGGATCGACAGGACCGTTACCCCGAGGAGCCCGCGCCATGGAGCTGCGCCAACTGCGCTATTTCGTCACCGTGGCCGAGGAACTGCACTTCGGGCGTGCGGCGGAGCGGCTGCATATCGCGCAACCGGCTGTGAGTCAGCAGGTGCGGCGGCTGGAGCGGGAGTTGAAGGTGCAGCTGCTGGATCGGTCGCCGCGGCGGGTGCGGCTGACGGAGGCCGGGCAGCGGTTTCTGCCCGCGGCGCGCGCGGTACTGATCGCCGCCGATCAGGCGCGGGCAGCAGTGGCCGAGCTGGCCGGGGCGCGGGCGGAGGTGTTCCGGCTCGGCACGGTCACCGGACTCGGTCCGCGGTTGGACACCATTTTGGATGCCTTTGCCGATCGTCTTCCACAGGTGCGGATCGAATTGGTCACGCTGCCCGTGCGCGAGCGGTTGGCGCAGGTCGCGGACGGACGCTTGGATGCGGCTTTCGTGCGTGCGCCCGCCGCCGAGGACACCCCCGAGCTGGAGTATCTGTGCGCGTGGGATGACCCACTCGTCGCGGCACTCCCGGCTCGGCATCCGCTGGCCGCACACGAGACGGTGCGTTTGGCCGATCTGGCCTCGGTGCCATTGCGGATGACCGAGCGGCGCAATCATCCGGCCCTGGTGGATCTGGTGCTGATGTCTTGTCAGCGTGCGGGTTTCGAGCCGGTTCCGGCCCCGACCGCCACCACGCTGCAGGACAATTTGGCCGCGATCGGCACCGCCGCCGCGATGTGGACGGTGATCTACGCGGCCAATGCCGACCAGGTGCACAATCCGCGAGTTGCCTTCCGTCCGTTCGCCGATGGCGGCCTGAGCCTGCCCATCGCGGTCGCTCTGCGGGCCGAGACCGATTCGCCGAGCTCGAGGCTATTGCGCGACCTCCTGGCGAAGTGAGCCGCCGACAATAAGCATTCGTTATCGCTGCGCGAACGAACTGGCCCTTGGTCGATGATCTTCGTTCGGGTGAACTGGTAGCAGACCGCCGAACAAGCCGGAATCCCCCGGATGCGGTCTGTCCCAACGATTTTCAGTCAGGAGATCAGTCATGCCCATCGTCACCGTCCAGCAGGGTCCGCGCACTGTCGAACTCAAGCGGGACCTGGTCCGCCGGATCACCGACGCTTTCGTCGACGCCTACCAGATTCCGGCCGAAACCGTACAGGTGTGGATCCACGAGACCCCCGCCGACAGCTGGGGCGCGGCCGGACAGCTGACCGCCGATAAGAAATAGCGGCCATAGGATGCCGAAGCCCGACCGATACCGTCGCGGTCAAGCATGACCTTGCGCGCTGGTCACCGGTCGGGCCGGTAGTGCTGGTGTTTCTGTCGACGCTACCGGCCGATCGACGTCGGACCGATAGTGAGGCGGTCACGTCGATCGCGGAACTCCGCGATACCAGGCTTAATCAGTCGGTCGGATTCGGTTCGGGTGAATCCGAACCGAGGTGCTGTTGTAGGAACAAGATTTGCTGTCGTAGATAAAAGATTCGGCTCCGGGTAGCGCGGGCGTCCGGATGATCCGAACCGAGGATGCGCTGTTGGTCGGCGAGAAGTTGCTCGTTCTCGGCGATGGCTTGGCGCACGTCCGAGCCGCTGCGGATGGCGGCGATGGTACTTCGAGTGGTGAGCGTATCGATATGGTCCGCGCCCAGAATGCGCTCACGATCGATGGCCACCTGCTCGAGTTGGGCGATGGCACGGTCGAGATCGCCGGATTTTCCATGGAAGTCGGCGATGTTGTGACGGGTCTGCAGGGTTTCGGGGTGGTCGGGGCCGAGTACGCGCAGTCGGTCCAGCCGCAGACGTTCGAGTTCATCGATTGCCCTAGGAATATCACCATTTTCGCCGTGCAGGTAAGCGATGCTGTGGCGGGTGTTCAGGGTATCGGGGTGGTCCGGGCCCAACAGCGCGGTCTGATCGGCCAGAACCCGCTCGTATTCGGCGGCGGCGCTGGCCGGTTCGGCGCTGTCGCCATGCCAGTAGGCGAGGCTGTATCGGGTGGCGAGGGTGTCCGGATGGTCGGCGCCGAGGATTCGTCGTTGATCGGTGAGTAGCTGATTCAATTCGGTGATGGCTCGGGCGATGGCGCGCACGGCGGTGTCATCGAGACCGACCGCGCTCGAGTCGGGCGGCGCCTCGGTGATGTCAAGCATGCCGCGCATGTTGGCGAGGTTGTGGCGAGTGGCCAAGGTGCGGACATCGTCGAGGCCGAGTATGCGCGATTGGTCGGTTAGCACTGCCTCGAGTTCTGCGACAGCTCCACGCATATCGCCGCTTCGGCCACGCCAATAGGCGAGCTGGTGCCGGATGGTCAGTGTGACGGGGTCGTCGAGACCACACGCGTCGATGAATGATGGCAGCCATGCGGCGTACATGTCGCGATTGATCACTGGGCGGACTGTTTCCAAGCCGAGGAGCAACTCTTTGGCCGATTCGGTGTCGCCGTGTCCGAGGTAGTGCCGCGCGCCCGATCCGCGGAGGTACTCGGCCGCCTGCTCGGAGATTTCGGTTCCGTTCTCGACCGCCCATTTGATCGCGGTACTCATTGCCGCCGCGATCGCGCCATGCCCGTCGCTGATCGGCCAGTCGAGCCGCTCGGCCTCGGCCGCCAGCGCGGGGAGCAGCGCACCGTGCGCGATTCCCAGCGATTCGCGCGCGGTGCCGGGCCGACTTCGAGTGACCAGCACACCCAGCTCGACGACGAGGTCACGGAGCACGGCCGTATGCAATCCGGACACAACGAACTGCGCCAGCGCGGATTCGAGCAATTCGATCGGCAACACCGGACCGGCCCCGGCCGCGGCCAGAATAGCGAGCAATGCCCCGAGCACCTCGGCGGTATCGGGATCCGCGGCATCCAGTGCACCGTGAACGCGATGCAGGACAACGGTTTCGAGCCCGACTCCGGCAGCAATCTCCTCGTCGGTGATGCTGGAGTGGACCTCGATGAGCAGCCGGGCCAGCAACCACCCGCCCGCGAGTGTGCGCGAATGGCCGATGATCGGGCTTTCCGCGGAAAAGCTGGTGGGCGTTTCCGCGAGCAACGCATCGATCCAGCGCACCCACATCCGCGGATCGGCCGTTGCGCGTTGGTGCCGAGTGGATTCGAACACCAGGGCGGCAATGTCCTCGGCACTCGGCGGCAGCAGTTCGATGCGGTGCAAGTGCGCGAGTTCCGGCAGTTCCGCGACGCCGGTGCCTTCGCGCACTCCGAGAATCACTCGCACATGGGTGAATTCTTCGCCGCGAGTCAGCTCGGCGACGTGCCGGACGAGCTGTTCCCGGGTTCCGACCTCGGGTTGATCCAAACCGTCGAAGACGATGGTGATCCGGCGGCCGGGCGTACGTATCCGGGCCAGCGGCCGCTGGATCTCGATATCGAACAGGTCGCGCTCGGCGTCGTCGGACTCATCGACGCCGCGAGCGGCCTCGGTGAAACCGGGAACTCGGCCGGACAACTGCGCGGCCAGTTCGCCGGTCACCGCTTCGATCGAGCTGCCGACCGTGAGAAACACTGCCGCCGTGACATATTCGGGTGCGATCGGCAGCCCGTCGACCAGACTCGGTCGAACGAGCATTGCCATCAGCGTGGACTTCCCCGACCCGGCCGGACCGACAACGGCGCGAAGTCGGCGACCCCCGGTATCGACGATCTCCGCGAGACGCTCACGAATGACATCGGTCAGCAACAGTTGCCGGGTGAGCTGGTCGACGAATCCAGCCGCGGGACGGCCGGTCACCGCGTCGCGTCGCCGAGCGACGTTGGGCACCAGCCAGAGGCCGGGATCGCCGGTCGGGTTAGTCGACAACGCGCCGGAGGCAAACGAAAGATGTTGTGGTTGTTGGCGTTTACATGCGTTGCTGAGAGGTTGGACCAGATCGGATGGCAACAGGTTCTCACCGCGCAGCGGTAGGCCGCCGGTGAAGGTGTCGACTATGGTTCGGGTGAAACAGCCCGCGTAGGCGGGGCCGTCGCCGGAAGCGACGAGCAGTTCCATCCGTCCGGACGAGCCGGTGAGCATATCGGTCCAGCGGTGTGCCGCACCCTGTACACCCTGCGCGGTCTCACACGCATCGATGAGCACGATCAGACCGTCGAGCGTGGATTGGTTGAGACTTTCCCGAATGCCCTGCGTGAGGTGGAAGGCGGTGCGGGAGCGGGGCAACTCCGGTGAATCGTGCGCGAGCAGGAAGAAGTCCTCGCCAGCGGTCGCCACGCCGTGTCCGACGAAGCTGATCAACAGGGTCGCCCGCTGCGCCGAGGCGACGGCGAAGGCGTCCTCGACGGCGGCGTTCAATTCGTCGGCAGTCGGGTCGAGCACCGGCCCGTCGTACGCCGTGGCAGGTTGCCAGCCGCCCGCGGCGCTGAGATTCGCATAGAGCTCGGTTGCCAGCGCGCCGGGAAAGCCGAGTCGGGGCAGTGCGGCACATTCGGACCCCACCACCAGCGCCAACCTACCGCCCATAGACGAAACATAGCGGAGTCGGAAGGAAACCAGGTCAGGGAACGGCGACGGTTGCGTCGCAGCTGTCGGGTGGGTCGACCAAGCCGCATTCTACCGGCGGGCGGGTCGGACGGTAGCCGGTGGGGACGCCGCCGGATTGGATGATGCCGCGGTAGGCCTCGACCGCATCGGTGGGTTGGCGCGCCAGGGTCGGGTCGGTGCGCACGTCGACGGTGTAGAGGCCGAAACGCGGTGTGTAGCTGCCCCATTCGTAGTTGTCGGTCAGGCTCCAGTAGTTGTAGCCGAGGACGTTTATGCCGTCGGCCTTGGCGCGTTGGAGCCAGTAGACGGTGTCGCGGAGGTGGTCGGAGCGGGTGTAGCCGTCGGCGCGCGGTTTACCGTCCTCGGTTGGCATGCCGTTCTCCACGACATACAGTGGGCGATCGGGAAATAACTGCGCGTAATGGCGCAATGCGTAGTAGATGCCCTCGGTGTGAATCGGGAGTTCCCAGATCGCCGGACCCTCGTTCGAGCCACCCTGCACCGCCTTGTTCGTTTCCGGCAGGGGCGCGAAATAGTAGTCGACGCCGATGTAATCGAGCTTATCGGCGATTCGGTCCACCAGCGGCTGATTCACCTCGGTGTCGGCGCCCGCGACATAGCCGAGATTGCTGGTGACCTGGGCATCGGGCACGTTCTGATGGATGGTGTCGTAGATCGCGTTGTGCGCCTGTGCGATTCGGTCCAGCATCGCGGGCGCCTCGTCCGGTGTGATCGCGCCGATGCGAAGTTCGGTGCCGATGTAGGCGGCGGGCTCGTTGAAGGTGACCCACAGCGGGTTGCGAGAGGCATAGCGGTGCACCACCTTTCGCATATTGATCAGCCAATCCTCGACCATGCCCGGATTGCGCCAGCCGCCACGATCGGCGGCCCAGCCGGGATACACCCAGTGATCCAGCGTGAGCATCGGCCGCATACCAGCGGCGAGAATGCGGGCGATCACGTTGTCGTAGAAGCCGAATGCCGCCTCGTCCCAGGTATCGGGTTGCGGTTGGACTCGCGCCCATTCGATGCCGATTCGGTACACCCGGACCCCGAGGCGTGCGGCCAGGTTGATATCGGAGATGTAGCGCTTATAGAAATCGACCGAATTCTCGTAGTCGTCCCCGGCCTTGCCGGTTTCGATATAGCGGGTCCAATTGCTGTCCGGCGCATGGCCTTCGGATTGGAAGCCCGATGATGCGACGCCCCAGAGGAATTCCCGACCGAACGGTGCGATGGTCGCCTGTGCGGTCGGCATGGTGATGCCGGGCAGCAGCAGCGCGGTCGCGATGAACGCGAGCCCGGCCAGGGCGCGGCGGCGCATCGGTGTTCGCATCGAGCTCCTGTCCCCATCCGGCGCTGTTGGTCGTGCGGCACCTGGTGGAGCCTTGCCCCGGTCGGTGATCTCTCAGCGTAACTGTCGAATTGCTGAAAACCGGGCAGTTGGTCGGTGTGTCGCGCATGAGGTGTGAAGACCTGGAAGTTTGTCGCGATTGCTATCTGTTCGCCATGGTCAGCTCACCCGTCCGCCGATGCGGCGGGTGAGTTCGTCGGCGGTGGACCGCACCTGGGTTGCGAGACCGGACCAATCGGCCTCGCAGGGGATCTGCTCGCAGTGGTGCCGCAGCGTCACGCTGATCGCCGCGATCGGCCGATGGTCGTGATCGAATGCCGGATAGGCGACCGAGGCGAAGCCAGCGGTGACATGTCCGTCCTCGCTCGCCCAGCCGCGCCGACGCTCGGCGGCCAGCATGCTGCGCAGCGCGGCCAGACTGGTCGGCCCGCGGTCGGTGCGGCGCACGAAGACCGCGGCCGACGGGAACAGCGCGCGCACATGGGCGGCGGGCAGATACGCCAGGATCGCCCGGCCCGACGCGGTCAGCTGCGCGGGTAAGCGGACACCGACATCGGTCACCAGCGTTTCCGGGCGCGCCGGGCGCTCCTTGATCAGATACAGCAGTTCGTTGCCGTGCAGAACGCCGAGGTGCGCGTTGTGCCCGACCCGTCCGGCCAACTCGCGCAGCAACGGTCCGGCCACCCGCTCCAGTGGATCGTGGCGCAGATACGCCGAACCCAATTCGAAGGCGGCGATACCGAGACCATAGCGCCGTTCGGCGGGCAGCCTGGTGACGAAGCGGGCCTGCTCCAACTCCGCGAGTAGGTGATAGGTGGTGGAGCGGGGGATGGCCAGCTCACGCGCGATCGTGGACGCGGATACCGGTCCGGCCCGGGTGGCCATCAGCTGCAGCAAGGCCAGGCCGCGCCGCAGCGCCGGGATATCGCTGCTCGTTCCCATGCCACTTCCTCTGGTTGTCTCGGATACCAGACAGAACCTGGCCCAGCCTCATTCTCCACCCGCCCCCGTGGCGGTGGAATGGGCCTATGCCGGATACCACGCAGTTACCGCCCGTGGAGCTGGACGGGCCACTGACCGTCGAACGCATCGTCGCCGTTGCCCGCGACGGCGCCGAGGTCCGATTCAGCGAGGCCGCCGAGAAGCGGCTGACCCATGCGCGCCAGCACGTCGACGCGCTGGCCGCGGGGACGGTCCCGACCTACGGCGTCTCCACCGGCTTCGGCGCGCTGGCCACCCGGCACATTCCACCGGAGAGTCGGGCCGCGCTCCAGCGGTCGCTGATCCGCTCGCATGCCGCTGGCGCGGGTGCGGCGGTCGAGATCGAAGTGGTGCGCGCCATGATGCTGCTGCGGCTGCGCACGCTGGCCACCGGACATACCGGGGTGCGACCGGAGACGGCGCGCACCTTGGCCGCGTTGATCAATGCGGGCATTACACCGGTGGTGCCCGAGTTCGGCTCGCTCGGCTGCTCCGGCGATCTCGCGCCACTGGCCGCGGTCGCATTGGCTCTGATGGGGGAGGGCGAGGTCACGGACTCCGCTGGCTGTGTTGTTGCGGCGGCAGAAGCCTTGCACGCCAAAGGAATCACGCCGCTCACCCTCGCCGAGAAGGAAGGCCTCGCGCTCACCAATGGCACCGACGGCATGCTCGGCATGCTGGCGCTCGCGATCAATGACCTACGCCGATTGCTCGACGTCGCCGATATCACCGCCGCCATGAGCGTGGAAGCATTGCTCGGCACCGACCGGGTCTTTGCCGCCGATCTGCAGGCGCTGCGTCCGCATCCGGGTCAAGCGGTGTCGGCGCGGCGCATGGCGGCCGCGCTGGCGGGATCGGAAATCGTTGCCAGCCACCGTGGTCCGGAATGCAACCGGGTGCAGGACGCGTATTCGTTGCGCTGCGCACCACAGGTGCACGGTGCCGCCCGCGACACTCTCGCACACGCCGAATTGGTCGCTGAGCGCGAAATGGCTTCGGCGATCGACAATCCCGTCGTACTCGCCGATGGCAGGCTGGAATCCAACGGCAACTTCCACGGTGCTCCGGTGGCGTATGTGCTGGACTTCCTTGCCATTCCGGTCGCCGATGTCGCCAGCATGGCCGAGCGGCGCACCGACCGGATGCTGGATGTCGCACGCTCACATGGTCTTCCGGCCTTCCTCGCCGCCGATCCCGGCGTCGATTCCGGGCACATGATCGCCCAGTACACCCAGGCGGGAATCGTCAGCGAACTAAAGCGCCTCGCGATGCCAGCCTCGGTGGATTCGATTCCCAGCAGCGCGATGCAGGAAGACCATGTGTCGATGGGATGGTCGGCCGCGCGCAAATTACGCAGGGCGGTGGATGGTCTGGCCACCGTACTTGCCATCGAATATCTCACGGCGGCAAGAGCATTGGACTTGCGTGCACCATTGCGTCCGTCCCCGGCCACTGCGGCGGCACTCGCGTTGCTGCGCACCGAGGTCGTCGGCCCGGGTCCGGACCGACACCTCGCCCCGGAAATCGCCGCCGCGGCAGAACTGATCCGCTCCGGCGAACTGCTCGACGCGGTCACCCCCCACCTCGGCACCTCAGGAAGGTGAGCTCCCTTGCCGACATCCGATGCGATCCGGTTCCCGCATAGCGAATCAGGATCGCGCACAGGGTCTACCTCATGCGAGGTCACCACTAGCTATGCGACACCGAAGGGGCAATTCGCTGATATGGAGGACATTCGATGACGCGGACAGTGCGGGCGGCGCGTGGCACGCAACTGACGGCCAAGAACTGGCAGACCGAGGGCGCCCTGCGGATGCTGCAGAACAATCTCGATCCCGAGGTGGCCGAGCGCCCGCAGGACTTGGTGGTCTACGGCGGCACCGGTAAGGCGGCGCGGAACTGGGCCAGCTTCGATGCGATCACCCGCACCCTCACCACACTCGAGGCCGATGAGACCCTGCTGGTCCAGTCGGGGAAGCCGGTCGGTGTGTTCCGGACGCACGAATGGGCGCCACGGGTGCTGATCGCCAATTCGAATCTGGTGGGGGACTGGGCGAGCTGGCCGGAGTTCCGCAGACTGGAATCGCTGGGCCTCACCATGTACGGCCAGATGACCGCGGGTTCGTGGATCTACATCGGCACCCAGGGCATTCTGCAGGGCACCTACGAGACCTTCGCCGCCGTGGCGGATAAGCGTTTCGGCGGCACGCTCGCCGGAACTCTCATCCTCACAGCCGGATTGGGCGGCATGGGCGGTGCCCAGCCATTGGCGGTCACCATGAACGGCGGGGTGGCGCTGGTCGTCGAATGCGATCCGGCGCGTGCCGAGCGTCGGGTGCACGACCGCTATCTCGATGAGATCGCCACCGATTTCGAGGATGCGGTGCGTCGGGTATCGAAGGCGCGCAGGGAGCGAAAGGCACTGTCGGTCGGGCTGATCGGCAATGCGGCCGAGGTGCTGCCGAGGCTGCTGGCGGTGGGTGTCGAGATCGATATCGTCACCGACCAGACCTCGGCGCACGACCCCCTCGCGTACCTCCCACGCGGTGTCGCACTCGAAGACTGGGCCGATTACGCCGCGAAGAAGCCCGACGAATTCACCGATCGCTCGCGCGAATCGATGGCCGAACATGTCGATGCGATGCTCGGGTTCCTCGATCGCGGCGCCGAGGTCTTCGACTACGGCAATTCGCTGCGCGGCGAGGCGAAACTCGGCGGCTGCGAACGGGCCTTCGACTTCCCCGGCTTCGTGCCCGCCTACATCCGACCCTTGTTCTGCGAGGGCAAGGGCCCGTTCCGCTGGGCGGCGCTGTCCGGTGACCCGGCGGATATCGCCGCGACCGACCGGGCCATGCTGGAACTGTTTCCGGAGAACGAATCCCTGCGCCGCTGGATCAGCATGGCCGGGGAACGTGTTGCCTTCCAAGGACTTCCGGCCCGCATCTGCTGGCTCGGCTACGGCGAGCGGCATCTGGCCGGTCTCCGCTTCAATGAAATGGTCGCCAATGGCGAGCTGCGGGCTCCGGTGGTGATCGGCCGCGACCACCTCGATTCCGGCAGTGTCGCCTCGCCGTATCGCGAAACCGAGGCAATGGCCGATGGATCCGATGCCATTGCCGACTGGCCGCTGCTCAACGCGCTGGTCAACACGGCCTCGGGCGCGAGTTGGGTGTCCATCCACCATGGCGGTGGCGTGGGCATGGGCCGGTCCATCCACGCCGGACAGGTCTGTGTCGCCGACGGAACCGCGTTGGCGGGACAGAAGATCGAGCGGGTGCTCACCAATGACCCCGGCATGGGCGTCATTCGGCATGTGGACGCCGGGTACGAGCGTGCCAGTGCGGTCGCCGAGGAGCGTGGCGTGCGAATCCCGATGCAGGAGAACAAGTGACAGCGAACGGTCTGCTCGCCGAAATCGCCGATGTGGGCCGTGACGCGCGGCGCGGTGGATACTCTCGGCACGTCTTCGATCGTGCCGAGCTGGAATTACGGGACTGGTTCATCGAACAGGCGGCCCGGCGCGGTCTCGATGTGACGACCGACCGCAACGGGAACATCTGGGCGTGGTGGGGCAGGCAAGGTCCCGACGCGGTGGTGACGGGGAGTCATCTGGACTCGGTGCCCGGCGGGGGCGCGTTCGATGGCCCGCTCGGGGTGACGAGCGCACTCGCCGCGGTGGATATCTTGCGCGCCAGGGGCTTCACTCCCGCGAAGCCGCTCGCGCTTTTGGTATTCGCGGAGGAGGAGGGCGGACGTTTCGGGGTGCCGTGCCTGGGCTCGAGGCTGCTCACCGGTGCCATCGATGCCGACCGGGCTCGCGGACTGCGCGACGCCGCCGGAATCACCTTCGCCGAGGCCGCGGCCAAATCCGGACAGGATCCGGATCGATTCGGCGCTGATCCCGAGGCGCTGGCCAGTATCGGCTGCTTCGTCGAATTGCATGTCGAACAGGGCCGTGGGCTGATCGACCTGGACAGCCCGGTCGCCACGGGCAGCAGCATCATCGCGCACGGCCGCTACCGGTTCTCCTTCACCGGCCAGGGCAATCACGCCGGTGCGACCCGCATGCCCGACCGGCACGATCCGATGCTGCCCGCGGCCGCCGTCATCGCGGCGGCCCGCCGGGTTGCCGCGGCCACTGACGATGCCAGGGCGACTGTCGGCAAGTTGATACCCACACCGGGCGGCACGAATGTCATCGCCTCGACCGTAGATCTGTGGCTGGACGCACGCGTCGCCGGAGCCGGACGCACCGCCGCGCTGGTCGAGGATATCGCCGGATTCGCCCGCGAAGCCGCCACCGCCGAGGGCTGCGAGGTCACCGTGACCGAGGAATCGTATTCGGACGACGTCGTTTTCGACCCGACACTGCGGGACCGAATGGACGCCGTACTCGGCGGCGTTCCCGCCCTACCCACCGGCGCGGGGCACGATGCGGGCATCCTTGCGGCCCACGTGCCGTCCGGCATGCTCTACGTGCGCAACCCGACCGGCATCAGCCATGCGCCGCAGGAGTATTCGGAACCCGCGGACGTGGACTTCGGTGCGGCGAGCCTGGCTCGCGTGCTCGAGGACTTGGCGAAATGAGCGCGCAGCGCGGAGTTCGGCACCGATGAGCGTGTATTGGGCCGAATTCGCCTGGCTGCCGGACGGATTGGCTGAACGGGTGACAATCGATGTCGCCGGATCGACCATCCGCTCGGTGACCCGCGGTACCGAGCCGAACGGAAATATATTGCGCGGCTTGACCGTTCCCGGTTTCGCGAACGCGCACTCACACGCCTTCCACCGCGCCCTGCGCGGACGCACCCACCACGGCCGGGGTTCGTTCTGGACCTGGCGGGAACGGATGTACGCGGTCGCCGATCGGCTGGATCCCGACTCCTACTACCGGCTCGCACGCGGGGTCTACGCGGAGATGGTCCTCGCCGGATATACCAGCGTCGGCGAATTCCACTATCTGCATCACGCGCCGGGCGGGGTGGCCTATGCCGATCCGAATGCGATGAGCGCGGCCCTGGCCGCGGCGGCACAGGATGCCGGAATTCGGCTCACCGTGCTCGATACCTGCTATCTCAGCGGCGGATTCGGTCAGGAGCCCGACGAACATCAGCGGCGCTTCAGCGACGGCGATGCGGCGGCCTGGGCCGAGCGCGCCGCCGCGTTCGAACCGGAGTCGGAGCTGGTGCGCACCGGTGTTGCCGCACATTCGGTACGCGCGGTGCCGCCCGCGGCACTGGCGGTGGTCGCCCAACAGGCCGACGGTCGGCCGGTGCACGTCCACCTCTCCGAACAACCGGCCGAGAATCGCGACTGCCTTGCCGCATACGGTCTTACGCCGACGGCATTGCTGGCCGATGCAGGATTGCTCGGGCCGGATACGGTAGCCGTGCATGCCACACATATGAGCACCGCCGACATCGAGATGCTGGCCGACGCGCGGTCGTGGGCATGCTTCTGCCCGACCACCGAACGCGATCTCGGCGACGGAATCGGCCCCGCCCGCGAACTACTCGATGCCGGAGTCCGGCTGTGCCTCGGCACTGACAGTCATGCGATCGTCGACGGTTTCGAAGAGTGGCGCGCACTGGAGTTGAACGAACGTCTCGCCACGCGCAGCCGAGGACAATTCGAGATCGCGGAATTGTTCGATGCCGCAACAGATCACGCATCGATCGGCTGGCCGGAAGTAGGCCGCATAGAAGCGGGTGCGGCGGCGGATCTGGTCACCATCGATCTCGACTCGATCCGTACCGCGGGCACCGAACCCGTGGCCGCATTGTTCGCCGCCTCGGCCACCGATATCCGCGAGGTGCTGGTAGCCGGGCGACAGGTGGTTGCCGAGGGCCGCCATGTCCTGGTGCCACAACCGGAAAACGTTCTACAAGAGGAGATTCGGGCATTGTGCCCACCGTGATTCGGGCAGAGACCGGAATATCCACCGACAGAAAGGGCACCGTGTCGACCCTCATCACTGGAATCGGCGAGCTGGCCACCAATGCACCGGACGGCCCGCTGCACGACGCCGCGGTGGTGCTCGAGGATGAGCGCTTCGCCTGGATCGGCCCGGCGAACTCCGCACCCGCCGCCGACGATCGTGTCGATATCGGCGGCCGCGCCGCGCTGCCCGGTTGGGTCGACAGCCACACCCACCTGGTCTTCGCCGGTGATCGCACCGCGGAATTCGAGGCCAGAATGGCCGGGCAGCCCTACCGTGCCGGTGGCATCGCCACGACCGTCGCCGCCACCAGAAGCGCCTCCGACGAACAGCTTTCGGCCAACCTGCGCCGCCATGTCACCGAGGCCTACCGCCAGGGCACGACCTGCCTGGAGACCAAAACCGGATACGGCCTCAGCGTCCCCGACGAGGCACGCTCGGCCCGTATCGCCGCCGCCATCGCCGACGAGGTCACCTACCTCGGCGCGCACCTGGTTCCGCCCGGTGCCGACGCCGAAGCCTACGTCGACCTGGTTTGCGGGGATATGCTCGACGCGGTCGCACCGCATGCGCGCTGGGCCGATGTCTTCTGCGAGACAGGCGCTTTCGACGAGGACCAGTCCGATCGCGTCCTGCGCGCCGCGGCCGCGCGCGGACTCGGCTTACGCGTGCACGGCAACCAATTGGGCACCGGCCCCGGTGTGCAACTCGCGGTCCGCCACGGCGCGGCCAGCGTCGACCACTGCACCTACCTCACCGAAGCCGATATCGATGCCCTAGCCGCCTCGGACACCGTCGCCACTGTCCTGCCCGCATGCGACCTGTCCACTCGACAGTCCCTCGCCCCCGCCCGCGCACTGCTCGACGCGGGCGCGACCGTCGCCCTGGCCACCAACGCCAATCCGGGCAGCTCTTACACCACATCGATGGCCTACTGCGTGGCAACGGCTGTTCTCCAAATGGGTCTCTCGATCGCCGAAGCCGTGTATGCGGCCACTGCGGCGGGCGCGAAAGCGTTGCGCCGCAACGATGTCGGAGTCGTCGCAGTCGGTGCGCGCGCCGATCTCCAGGTACTCGACGCCCCCTCGGTCACCCATCTGGCGTACCGTCCGGGCGTCCCACTGACGCTGGCCGTGTGGCGGTTGGGACAACGCATTCCGATGGACCGATGGCCGAGCGCGACAGGATGACCGAATTCGGCGCCTATGGGTTCTCGAGCGAGCGAAGCGCGGCATCCACGAGAGTCGTCGCGGTGCGGGCACATACGTCGACGGCGGCATCGGGCTCGAGTCCACGCACATCGATCAGCACGATGAACGCCTCCCAGCCCACCACGAGTGCGATACTCGACACGAGATCATCGAACTGCCGCTGGGACATGCGGTCCCGCAGTGGTTCGAGCGCCCATTCGATCCAACGCACCCGACGATGCCCGCGCCCCGGCGCGTCCTCGGTGGGTGGATCGACGGTGAGCTTCACCAGCCGCCGACCCATCGGCAGGAGCTCGGTGATTTCCGCACCCATCGCCCGCACCAATTCGGCGATGCGCAGCCGCGGGTCCTGGGAATGGATATTCGTCAGCGCCGCATCGGTTCTCGCGCTGAGCAGGCCGATAGTGGCATCGAGCATCAACTGGTCGAGCGTGGGGAAATGCAGGTACACCGTGCGTCGGGACACATCCGCGGCGGCGGCGATGTCATTGACCGAGGGCTCGATACCGCGGTTCAACAGTGTCATCGAGGCTTCGACGATCGCTTTGCGGGTGCGTCGGCGCTGGGCGACGCGGCCCGATGTGAGCTGGGCGGTTTCCTCGACCTGGGTGGTCTCGCCGACCCGGGCGCGGTGCTCGGTCATTCGCTGCTTGTCCTCCGAGTGCCATCTTGACAGTGCTGCCTCCGCCAAAACTATACTAAGTTGCACTTATTGCACAGGAGTGCATTTAGTATCGGGAGGAACTAAATGACTATCGGGGATTCTCTATCTGCGCTGGAGCAGGAGTTATGAGCCGCCGGGCCGCCGCGGCGCCGGGCTGTGAAACCCACGACATGGTGCTCGTGCACCGCGTCTTCCGTCGCGAATTCCGTTTGCTGGCGGATATTGTCGAGGCCACCGCGCCCACGGATACGGAACAGGTGACGCGAGTGAGTGCACACGCGCGCGAGATGCTCGCCGCGCTGCATCATTATCACCGCTATAAGGACGAGCTGATCTTGCCGAAACTGCGTTCGGCGGAACTGGATTCGACACTCCTCGATCGCATACAGACCCAGCACGGACAGATCGATGCGCTCATGCGACGCGTCGATTCCGAACTGTCCGAATGGGAACATCAGGGCGGTGCGGAAACGGCGGATCTGCTGGTCGAGGGATTACGCCGACTACATGCGGAGCTCACCGAACATCTTCGCCTGGAGGAGGATTCGGTACTGCCGATCGTGGCCGAGACCTTGACCGCCTCGGAGTGGGCCGAACTCGGTAAGCGCGGTATGGCGTCGTTTTCGAGGGGGCGGGCCCTGGTATTCCTCGGTCATATCGCCGAGGAGGCCGATGAGCGCGAATGGTCGGAATTCGTGAGAGCGATCCCGGCTCCCGTTCGGCTGCTGTATCGAGTGTTCGGCCGCCGTGGCTACGCCAGGGAGACCGCACTGCTGCGCCGCGATCTGCGCACGGTTGGAAAGGTTGTCAAATAACCGAATTCAGCGCGCCGGGAAGCGGATGATCCGATCATCACCGGCACGGACGTCACCGCGGCCGTCCGTGTTGGAGGTGGTCAGCCATAGTGCGCCGTCCGGGGCTATGGTCACCGTGCGCAGGCGGCCCAGGTCCGGCAGCCGGGACTGTGGAGTGCCCAGCGTCCCGTCGCGCAGCGGAACCGTCCACAATCGCTCGCCGCGCAGCGCCGCGACATAGAGGGTGTCACCGGCGATGGCAATGCCGGACGGCGATGCCTCCGAAGGTTTCCAAATGACTTGGGGTTCAGTGAATCCCCGGTCCGCGCCGCCGTTGCCTTCGACGATCGGCCAGCCGTAGTTGCGGCCCGGCTCGATCAGATTGATCTCGTCGAACGCGTCCTGACCGAATTCCGCGGCGAAGAGTCTGCCCTCCCGATCCCAAGCCAGGCCTTGCACATTGCGGTGCCCGAGGCTGTAAACCGGTGAACCGGGCGTCGGATTGCCCGGTGCCGCAGCGCCATCGGATGTCAGCCGAAGGATTTTGCCATTGGGGCTTGCCGGATCCTGTGATCTGCTGCCCTGCCCCGCATCTCCGGTTCCGACATACAACATCCCATCGGGCCCGAAGGCGATTCGTCCGCCATTGTGGAATCCGGCCTTGGCGATACCATCGAAGATGACCTCCGGCTGTCCGTCGAGTCGGAAGCGCACGATCCGATTGTCATCGGCAGCGGTGAAATACGCGTAGACATACCGAGTTTCGGCATAGTCGGCCGCTACCGCAAGCCCCAGCAGACCACCCTCGCCGCGGGCGACCACCCCCGGAACCTCGTACACCCGCTCGGGCGCGCGACCGGGCACCACCCGCAGAATTCGGCCGGTATCCCGTTCCGCGACCAGCACACCGCCATCGGGCAGGAAGGCCACTCCCCATGGCACATCGATATCGCGCGCGATCTCCTGCCCCGCAGCCAGATCCGGCACACCCGACGGCGTGCTGGGCGCGGTGCTCGTGACCACGTCGGTCGCCGAGCCGGAATCGCTGCCGCATCCGGTCACCGCGCCGACCATCAGCACGGCGATCACGATCCCGATCAATCTGCGCATGCGTATCCCTCCGATTGATCATTCGGCGGTGCTATCTCGATCGTGCCCGCTCAGCCGCCGGTCCGCCATCCGCTGCGACATCACGGGCCAGTGTCGAGCGAACTCGCGCGCGGCGACGGTTCCGCAAGCGTTAGTCACTGCCCGCGATCAGGACGGCGAACAGGGCGATCGCACCGGGCAACGCCTGGACGAACAGGATCCGACGGTTCGCGGTCGCCGCACCGTAGATTCCGGCGACGACAACGCATGCGGTGAAGAAGATCATCGCGGCGAATCCGACCGGGTCCGAGGCGATAATGCCCCAGATCAGACCGGCAGCCAGGAAGCCGTTGTACAGCCCCTGGTTGGCGGCCAAAACCTTGGTCTGTTCGGCGAATTCGGCGGTGCTGCCGAAGGACGCGCGCACCCGCGGGGTGGTCCACAGGAACATCTCCATGACCAGGATGTAGATGTGCAGCAACGCCACCAGACCGACAAGCACCTCGGCTACTACGCGCATTCGATTGATCCCTTCACACGGATACGGCTCGTTGTCGGTCCACAGGATGGACGATCGGCGTCGGGAGCGTCGGAAGGCGCGCCCGACGAACCTCGCACGTCAACTCTTGTGCAGAGTGCCGGTGATATCGCCGAGCACACCGCTGAATCCGCCGCTGAAGCTGTAGGTGACCGAACCGTCCGGCTGCAGGATCACCTTCGAGGTCGATCCTTCGTCCATGCACCCGCTCGCACCGCCGCTGAGCCGTGCCACGAAGGTGAGCTGGGTGTCGGTGGCATTCGTCAGACGTTCGGCGCGTTCGCACCGGCTGCGCGAAGCCTGCCCGGTATTGGCCGAGGTGGCGACCTCCTCGCCGACTTTCCCATCGTGAATGGTCAATTCGATATCGAAGGTGGCGAGCGCGTCTCGTGCGGTGCCGGTCCACTTGCCGACGAATGCTTCGGGTATCACGGAGTCCGTTGCCGCTGCCGAGGTGCTGGTCGCGGAGGTCTGTGCCGTCGAAGTGGTCGTGCGGGCGACGGAGGTGGCCACCGGCGTAGTGCTCACCGTCGCCGCGGAATCGGCGGATTTGTCGGTCAGCTGGGTCCCGATGAGGAATGCGCCGCCCGCGACGATGAGACAGACCACCACGGCCGCGACGATCAATGCGGGCCGACGGGAACGACTCTTCGGCGGCGCGTGGTAGTAGGCGGGTTGCGGCCCCGACCGATCCTGCGCAGGTGGATACGGTGCGTACACATGACTCGAATTGCCTTGCGGCCCAGTCTGTCCGGATGGCCATGCCGTATTCCCGGACTGCCAAGCCACCGTATCGGCCGCGGGCCGGGACAGTGTGTGCGGCGATTGCGACACCGCCCGCGAAATCGTCGGCGCCGACCGCGACGGATCCGGACCGACCGCCTCGACCGGTCCGGATTCCAGATCGAGCAGTGCGACCGCTCGCCGACTCACCTCTTCGAGCACCGGCGCGGGCAGCCAGCCGCCACGCTCGGGAACCCCGAGTTCGGCCAGCTGATCGAGCAACTGCTGCGGTGTCGGCCGAGCCGCCACATCCTTGTTCAGACATGCCGCGATGAGCGGCCGCAGCCGGTCCGGCACCGCCGCGAGCCGCGGCTCCTCGTACACCACCCGATACAGCATCTGCACCGTCTCGCCGGAGCCGAACGGCCCCTGCCCGGTCGCCGCGTAGACGAGTACGCCGCCGAGTGCGAAGACGTCGCCCTCGGGTCCCATGGTCGGTCCGAGCACCTGCTCCGGACACATGAATCCCGGTGAGCCGATGACATTTCCGGTGGTCGTCAGCGCGCTGTCCTCGGCGGCGCGCGCGATGCCGAAGTCGATCACCTTCGGACCGTCCACGGCGAGCAGCACATTGGACGGTTTCAGATCGCGATGCACGATCCCGGCGCCGTGCACGGCGATCAATGCCTCGGCCAGCCCGTGCGCGAGCACCAGCAGCGTGTTCTCGCTGAACGTGCCGAACTGCTCGACCGCATCGGTCAACGAGAAACCGGCCACATAGCCGGTCGCCAGCCACGGCGGCGTCGAATCCACATCAGCGTCGAGCACCGGCGCGGTGAACTTCCCGCCGACGCGCCGTGCCGCGGTGACCTCGCGCCGGAACCGCTCCCGGAACTCGTTGCCGATCAGATCCGGGCGGATCACCTTCACCGCGACGGTGCGGCCACCCGCGCTGCGCCCGAGGTACACCCGGCCCATACCGCCCGCACCGAGCAGGCCGAGTAGCCGGTAGTCCCCGATCCGCGTTGGATCGTCTGTGCCGAGCGGTCGCATCGCGAACTGGGGTCCTCTCACCTGATGTCGAACACGCAAAGGCTACCCATGGCCGCGCTCGGCTGCGCTAGCCGGTAGCGGCCGGAACCGGTGTGGGAGCCGCGCGGTGCAGCTGCCGCGCCAACAAGTACGCGGCGATGGCGGCCGGAATATTCATCAGCACCCCGTACACCGCGGGCGGCACCGCCATCTGCGAATTGTGCAGCACGCTCGAGGCGACCGCGATGGCCAACGCGCCGTTGTGGATGCCGATTTCCATCGCCGAGGCGATCGCCTGATCGGTCTGCACCCGGAACAAGCGCGGCACGGTGTAGCCGATGACGAAACTCAGCGTCGACAGCAGCAGGCTGAGGGTGGCGAGCTTGCCGATGTTCTCGGTGAGCGTGTCGAATTCGCGCCCCACCGCCGCCGCCACGACCAGCAGCAGCACCACCGCCGAGACGATCTTGACGTTCTTGCGCATTCGCTCGGCCCAGTCGGTGAACCGACGATGCACCCACATCCCCACCGTGACCGGGACCAGCACGATCGCGAACACCTGGGCGAACTTATCCGGCCGCAGCCCGATCGCGGCGTCATCGTCCATGAACAGCGTGAACGACAGCGTGACCACCAGCGGCAGGGTGAAGACGGCGAGAATCGAATTGATCGCGGTCAGCGTGATATTCAGAGCCACATTGCCACCGGCGATATGGCTGAACAGATTCGCCGACGGCCCGCCAGGTGAGGCGACGAGCAGCATCACCCCGACGGCCAGCGCACCTTCGAGCCGGAACAGATAGACCAGACCAAGACAGATCGCGGGCAAGACGATCATCTGGCACACCAGCGCGACCACCGCCGCCTTGGGATAGCGCAGCACCCGCGCGAAATCATCGACAGTCAAGGTCAACCCGAGTCCGAACATCACCAGCGCCAGGGCCAGCGGTAGGAACACGGCGAAAATCGTTGAACCCATTCAGATCTCCTCATCAGGACTCGGACGGATATCGACGTTATCGACTCGTCGTCCGGGCGGCGACCCCACCCGTGGGAGCCCGCCTGTGGGCGATGCGATGATGGTGTGCGGAGCGCGATCGAGAAACCGTCCGACCTGAAGGGGCCTTCCCTCGATGCAGATGTATCGGCTCGTATTGCTCACCCTCGGTATCGGACTGACCTGCGTGACCGGATGTGGCTCGGGTGATAACAGCGTCCGGATCACCGATTTCGAACCGACCACTACGTCGCCCGCGGCGAAATGCGGCGTCGACCTCACCGCGCCGGTGATCGGCGCCGCCATCGCGACGCTGCCCGTCGATCCGATCACCAAGGTGCCGTGGTCCACCGATCCGGCCGGATTCGAAGGCACCTACGATCCGTGCGTCACGCTGTCGGCGGTGATCATTACGGTCGAGGGCGCGACCGGCAGTTCACCGAATCAAGTGCTGCTGTTCCACAAAGGCGAGTTCGTCGGTACCGGCACGCGGGAGAGTCTCGGGTTCACTGCGCTGGATCCGGGGCGCACGACCGATGACACCGTCGGCGTGATCTACAAGACGCCAGGCAGTTGCAATGCCTGTCCGGACGGCACGCCGACGCCGGTCCAATTCCATTGGGATGGAAAGCAAGTCCAGACGATCGGGACGCCACCGAAATAGCGTCATCGCATTATGCGTTCCAGGGCCGCGTGTAGCTCGGCGGCCGGATCGCTCGGCAGGCTCGGCATGCGCCAGGCAATGATGTGATCGGGGCGCACGAGCAGCGCGCCGGTAGCGCAGAGGCCCACGGTTTCGGGCCAATCCTGGTCGAGTTCATGGATTTCCAGCGGTAGGCCGGTTTTCCATGCGGTGCCTGCTGGGCCGACCAGGAGGGCACAGGACGTTTCGATGAGGTCGAGTGTGGAACGACCGTCGGACAGTCGGCGATGCGGCAGTCGCGTGCCGGGTTGGCCGGTGAGATCGAGATGCGCCATGGTGTGCGGGCTGCCGTCGTCGATGAGTGCGCCCGCCCAGTAGCGATTGCCGAGAATGAGGGCGATCGGATCGGCCAGTGCTGTGGCGTCGGTGGATTCGCGGTTCATGGTGCGCAGGTCGGCGGTTCGGATGCTCGACTGGTCGGCGATATACCAGCCGACCGGGCGGCGTTCGGTGTGGTAGGTGTCGAGCAATGCCGGATCCGCCTCGCCGCGGAGTACGGCCGCCAACTTCCAGGCGAGATTGTGCGCGTCCTCGATGCCGGTATTCGCGCCCGCGGCGGCGAAGGGCGGCATGACATGGGCGGCGTCACCGGCCAGGAAGACGCGGCCGGCACGGTATTGCTCGGCGACGAACATCCCTGGCTCCCAGGGCAATACGCTGATCAGCTCGATCGGAATATCGGGAACGCCGATGGCCGTCCGCAAGACGTTCGGCCACTCGTCCATCGGTCGGTCTGCTCCCTCGGTGGTAGTGAATATCCAGCGGTGTGACCCGTCGATCGAGGCGAAAGCTCCTGGCGCATCGGCGTTCTCGATCTGGCAGAGGTTGAATTCGCGACCGCGCACCAACTCGGTGAGATCGGCGCGGAAGTAGACGTTGACGGCTCGGCCGAGCGTGCCACGGCCATCGCGCGGAATGCCGAGCCGCTCGCGGATCGGACTCGACGCGCCGTCGGCGGCGATCAGATAGTCCGCCCGCAACCGCTCGACCGTGCCATCGGCGGCGGCGATCGTGGCGGTGATGCCATCGGTCTCCTCGGCGAAGTCGGTGAGTTCGACGCCGAATCGCACATCGCAGCCGCGGGCCACGGCAATACGCCGCAGCACCGGCTCCAGCAGATCCTGGGCACACAGGCAGGCGGTGGCCGGGGTGATGGTCGACCAGTCGGGCACGCCGCCGGGCAGTGTGAAGGGGATCCGTTCGGCCCGCACGAGCGTCGGACCTGCGGCGAAGTGCTGGTACGCCGCGAGGTCGCGGGCCGCGTCCAGAACCTCCTCGGCGATGCCGAGCTGTCCGAACAGTTCCATGGTCCGGATATTGATGCGCCTGGCCTTGGGTTGCGGTGAGGTGGTCGCCCTGCGTTCGACCAGCAGCGATGCCACGCCCTGTCGACGCAGGAACAGCGCGGCCGACAGTCCGACCAAGCCGCCGCCGACGATGAGAACACTAGGTTCGTGTACTTTGTACATCATGTGTACGTTGTACACGAATGGTTGAATGCCCGGCAAGGAGGTGACAATGCGCGAGGATTCGTCGCCGCCCGGACCGTTGATCTGGTCGCTACCGGAACCGCCGGGCCGACCGACCACGACGCTGAGCCGGGCGAGCATCCTGCGCGCGGCATTGACCGTGGCCGACACCGAGGGCGCGCGGGCGCTGACGATGCGCCGGATCGCCACGGCGGTCGGTGCGTCCACGCCGATGTCGCTGTATCGCTATGTCGGCAGCAAGGACGGTCTGGTCGACTTGATGATCGACGCCGTCTACGGTGAGATACCGCTGCCCGCAACGCCTTCGGGCCATTGGCGCACCGCGCTCGAAGAGCTTTCGCTGGCCACCTGGTCGGTGATCCAGGGCCACCTCTGGTTCGGTGAACTCGTGCACACCCGACCGCCGCTCGGGCCGAATGCACTGCGCTACTTCGACTTCCGCTTCGCCCTCTTGGAGCCCCTCGACATCGCCGCCGACGATATGACGCTGATCACCGCCGCCGTCGACGGCCATCTCATCGGCGCCGCACTGCAACTCGCCGAGGAGAACCGCATGCGGGCACGCTCCGGACTGCATACCGACGACGAGTTGGCCGCCGCCGCGCAACCGATGCTGGCGCCCATCCTCGCCGACGGCCGCTATCCCGCCTTCGCCCGCTGGATCTCCGCGCGCACCACCACCGGTGGTATCGACCCCGTCGAGTGGACTTTGACCAGCCTGCTCGACGGCATCACGGATCGTCTCGGGCTGCCGATATAACTCAATTCCCGCCATCGAGTGGGACGTAGCGCACGAAGATGTTGTCGGAGTTGTCGAAGGTTCGAGTTTCCACCCGCCGCAGGGCCGGGTGGTCGCCGGTGAAGATCGGAGTACCCGCGCCGAGCGTGGTCGCGCCGATCACCAAATGCAATGCATCCACCAGGCCGTGGATCAGCAAGTCATTCCACAGGATTCGGCTGGCGAAGACGACGATATCGCCGCCCGGCTGTCGCTTCAGCTCGGCGATCGCCGCATAGGCGTCGGAACGGGGGATGATGCGGGTATTACTCGCCCAGGCGTGGTCCGCGGGCGGAAGTTCCGCGTGGTCGGAAACGACGACCTTGTCGACGGCGTTGTAGCGCTTGGAGAATTCGCGATTGGTGGTCGAGAACGTCGGCTCGTGCTCGACATTCGGCCAGAAGCCGCTGAACATCCCGTAGGACGTGCCGCCGAGCAGGACGGTATCGGCATTGCGGATGTGCTCCAGATTGGTGCGGTCGAATGATTCGTCCATCGGCAGGGCCATGACATTGCCGCCCTCGCCTTCGAAGTAGCCGTCCAGCGACATGATGTTGACGACGATGAGCTTGCGCATTTCGATCCTTTCGAGTCAGCACGCCTCGGTGGCGTGTACCGGTGGGTCGGAACGGGGCTCGGTGATTCGACCCGAATCGGTCACGGTTCGATAACGCCGCACGGGGGCTCAGCGAGTCTGCGGGCGAATCCGCCGAACCGACCGGACCGTAGCTAGCGGGATATTCGCCAATGGGTTGCTATGGTCGTCGCGCGTCGATCGGGCGCTCTTGTCTACATGCTGCGTACCAGTCGAGAAGGGATCACGAGTTGTCGGGGCATGGAGTGGCACCTGCGCTTATGCGTTGGATTCGACTGGCGACCGTTGTCGTCGCCGTGGTGGCACTCGCTTCGAGTGGCGGTGGATCCGCGACCGCCGAGCAAAGCATCAACACCGCCCTCGGTGAGCGGTGGACGGCTATGCACGACGGTCCGCAGGAGTACCCCGATGTGCATATCGACTGGGATGTCCCGATTCGCATGAGCGACGGCGTCATACTCAAGGCGAATGTGTATCGGCCCGTCGATGCGACGAACACGGTGGTCAGCAAGCCGTTGCCGACGATCGTGAACCTCACGCCGTACACCAAACTCATGAGCAATCTGGTCGAGTCGGCATTCGCCGCGCCCGGACTGCGGCCGTTCACCATGGATATGGTCCGGCGCCTGAATCTGTCCGGCACGCCGATCAGCGGATTCGGCGAGCTGATGCACGCACTCGACGGCGGCATGATCCAGACCGTGCTCGGCATCGACCGGAATCTCATCCGCAGCGGCTACACGTTGGTGGTCGCGGACGTCCGCGGCACCGGCTTCTCGCAGGGCACCTGGAACACCCTCGGCAAGCGTGAACAATTGGACACCCGCGAGGTGATCGATTGGGCGGCCAAGCAGCCGTGGTCCAACGGCACTGTCGGTATGAGCGGCGGCTCCTATGCGGGCATCAATCAACTCCGTGCGGCCGAAAACGCCCCTGCCGCACTGAAAGCCATCTTCCCGGTGGAGGCGGGCAGTGATTTGATGCGTGATGTCGTCGCCCCCGGTGGCGGTATCGGCACGACCTTCCTGCCACTGTGGTTGAGCAATGTGAACCAGTCGAAGCTGATTCCCGACGTGCAGTCGATGCTCAACGGCACTTTCGACTGGAAATGGCTGCAGTCCAGGATGGCCGATCCGACAACCAATTCCGAACTGCTGGCCCAGGCGCTGCTCACTCCGTCGCTGGACCGGGTACCGACGGCACTGGCCGCCGCGCTCGACGACAGCAGTGAATTCCGGCAGGGGATTCTGGGGCATCCGGAGCGAATCACGGTGCCCACCTTCATGTATGGCGGCTGGCATGACATCTTCGCCAATAGCGCGTCCAAACTGTACAACGTCATCCCGCTGCCGCAGGCCGAGAAGCAGTTGCTGATCGGCGATACCTACCATGCGAATCCGGGTGCCGGTACCGGTGGGCCCGGTGCGCCGCCGCGGCTGGACGTGCTGCAGCGGGTGTGGTTCGACAAGTGGCTCAAAGGGATCGACAACGGCATCGGCGACTTCGGCCCGATCACGCTGTGGGAGCAGGGCTCGGGCTGGAAAACTCTGGGGCAGTTCCCGGAACGCGGTGTCACACATCGCCGGGTCTACCTGTCCTCGGCGTCGAGCGATACCGCCGAGCATGCGGTGCACGACGGATCACTGTCCTCGGCCAAGCCGAAGGAGCGCATCGCCCTGCAGGTGTCACCCGGGGTGACCATGGCGTGCTCACGTGATGCCGCACAGGGCTCCGCCGGTCTCGCCGCGCCATTAGATATCTGCGCCAAGGATTCTCGCGTCGCCGAAGGCAATGGGCTGACCTTCACCAGCGCCGAGATGAGTGCGCCGACGGTGCTGTCCGGGCCGATCAATGTGCACCTCAATGTGGTGCACGACGCGGCGGACGGCTATTGGGATGTCACCGTCAACGATGTCGCGCCCGACGGCACGTCCACCGTATTGACCACCGGCCAGCTCACCGCGTCGCTGCGCGCGGTGGACGAAGCACGCAGCATGCGTTCGGCGAGCGGCGATTACACCGCGCCGTACAACCCGATCACCGTGGAGAGCATGCTGCCCGTCGTGCCGGGAAAGCCCGTGACGCTGGATATCGCGGTCATCCCGACGCAGGCCCTCTTGCTGCCCGGCCACCGGCTGCGGGTGGATGTGTTCGCCGGAAATGTGCCGAAGGCGTTGGCTTTTCGGCCGATGCTCAACGCCACCGAACTCAAGCCGCAATACCTGCAGCTGGATCCGGGTGCGCCGAGCTTCGTCAATCTGCCGACGAACCGGCCGATCGCCTGAAATGTGCCGAAGAGCTTGACGTAGGCGGCATCCGCAAGTTATTCTATAAATGGGAAGCAATTCAGCGCGGGCTTGACGTGGCTCAAAAACATTGACTCCTATTCTGATTCCGCTCTCGACATTCCGCGAGTGCGCGTGTAATTTTGGACGTTGCGCTGGTTGCCTCCCGTCCACCTCACGAACCAATCGTTGTAAACATCATCCGCTGTGGTGATGTTTCCTTCGTGGTGCGCGAGTTTCGTTCGGGTGCGTTGCCGGGGCGGAATTCTCAGTAGACAAGCGATGTTCGTGCATTGCGTGAGGGGAAGGACGCACCTTGTCAGAATCGAGCCGGACGGTCGGTGCACCGAAGCGGATTTCTTTCGCAAGGATCCGGGAGCCACTGGAGGTCCCCGGCCTGCTCGACGTGCAGATCGATTCATTTGCCTGGTTGATCGGCGGCCCGGCATGGGAGGCCCGCGCCGCCGAGCTAGGCGTGGGTGATTCGACGGGCGGACTGCAGGAGGTACTCGAGGAGCTCTCGCCGATCGAGGACTTCTCCGGGTCGATGTCCCTTTCTTTCTCGGATCCTCGTTTCGAGGAGGTCAAGGCCTCCATCGACGAGTGCAAAGACAAGGACATGACCTACGCGGCGCCGTTGTTCGTGACCGCCGAGTTCATCAACAACAACACCGGTGAGATCAAGAGCCAGACGGTCTTCATGGGTGATTTCCCGATGATGACCGACAAGGGCACGTTCATCATCAACGGCACCGAGCGCGTGGTTGTTTCGCAGCTGGTGCGTTCGCCGGGTGTCTATTTCGATCACACGGTCGACAAGAGCACCGAGAAGGATCTGCACGGGGTGCGGGTCATCCCTTCGCGGGGTGCCTGGCTGGAGTTCGATATCGATAAGCGCGACACCGTCGGTGTGCGCATCGACCGCAAGCGCCGTCAACCCGTGACGGTCTTCCTCAAGGCGCTCGGCTGGAGTTCCGAGCAGATCACGCAGCGTTTCGGTTTCTCCGAGGTGATGATGTCGACCCTGGAGAAGGACCATACGGTCGGCGCCGACGACGCGTTGCTCGATATCTATCGCAAGCTGCGTCCGGGCGAGCCGCCGACCAAGGAGTCCGCGCAAGCGCTGCTGGAGAACCTGTTCTTCAAGGAGAAGCGCTATGACCTGGCGCGCGTCGGTCGCTACAAGGTGAACAAGAAGCTCGGCATCAGCACCACGACGGACCAGGTGCTGACCGAGGAGGATCTCATCGCGATCATCGAGTACCTGGTACGGCTGCACGCGGGCGAAAAGACCATGACGGCGCCCGGTGGTGTCGAAGTTCGGGTCGAGATCGATGACATCGACCATTTCGGTAACCGTCGCCTGCGCCGTGTCGGCGAGCTGATCCAGAACCAGATCCGGGTCGGCATGTCGCGGATGGAGCGGGTGGTCCGCGAGCGGATGACCACCCAGGACGTCGAGGCCATCACCCCGCAGACGCTGATCAATATCCGTCCGGTCACCGCGTCTATCAGGGAGTTCTTCGGCACTTCGCAGTTGTCGGTGTTCATGGACCAGAACAACCCGCTGTCGGGTCTGACCAACAAACGGCGGCTCTCTGCGCTGGGCCCGGGTGGTCTGTCCCGTGAACGCGCCAGCCTGGAATTGCGCGATGTGCACCACAGTCACTACGGCCGGATGTGTCCGATCGAGACCCCGGAGGGCCCGAATATCGGCCTGATCGGCTACATGTCGGTGTACGCGCGGGTCAATCCGTTCGGTTTCATCGAGACGCCGTACCGCAAGGTGGTCGACGGCCGGGTCACCGATGAGGTCGAGTACCTCACCGCGGACGAAGAGGAACGGTATGTGCGTGCCCAGGCCAATTCGCTGATCGACGCGGACGGATATCTGCTGGAGGACAAGGTCCTGGCCCGCCGCCTCGGCGAGGAGGTCGAATCGGTACCCGCCGATGCGGTCGACTACATGGATGTCTCACCGCGCCAGATGGTTTCGGTCGCGACCGCGATGATTCCGTTCCTCGAGCACGACGACGCCAACCGGGCCCTCATGGGTGCGAACATGCAGCGCCAGGCCGTGCCGCTGATCCGTTCCGAGGCGCCGATCGTCGGTACCGGTATGGAGTTTCGGGCCGCCGTCGATTCGGGCGATATGGTCGTCAATGCGAAAGCCGGTGTGGTCGAGGAGGTCTCGGGCGACTTCATCACCGTCATGGCCGACGACGGCACCCGCAAGAGCTACCGGTTACGCAAGTTCGCTCGCTCGAATCAAGGCAATTGCGTCAATCAACGTCCGATCGTCGACGAGGGGCAGCGCGTCGAGTCCGGTCAGGTGCTCGCCGATGGCCCGTGCACCGAGAACGGTGAGATGGCCCTCGGCAAGAACCTGCTCGTGGCGATCATGCCGTGGGAGGGCCACAACTACGAGGACGCGATCATCCTGTCGCAGCGCATCGTCGAACAGGATGTGCTCACCTCGATCCACATCGAGGAGCACGAGGTCGATGCTCGCGATACGAAACTCGGTGCCGAGGAGATCACCCGGGACATCCCGAATGTCTCCGACGAAGTGCTCGCCGATCTCGATGAGCGCGGCATCATCCGCGTCGGCGCGGAGGTGCGACACGGCGACATCCTGGTCGGCAAGGTCACGCCCAAGGGTGAGACCGAGTTGACGCCGGAGGAACGATTGCTGCGGGCGATCTTCGGTGAGAAGGCGCGCGAAGTGCGCGACACCTCGCTGAAGGTGCCCCATGGTCAATCGGGCAAAGTGATCGGTATTCGGGTGTTCTCGCGCGAGGACGACGACGATCTGCCGCCCGGCGTCAATGAACTGGTGCGCGTCTATGTTGCGCAGCAGCGCAAGATCCAGGACGGTGACAAGCTCGCCGGTCGTCACGGCAACAAGGGTGTCATCGGCAAGATCCTCCCGACCGAGGACATGCCGTTCCTGCCCGATGGCACTCCGGTGGACATCATCCTGAACAGTCACGGTGTGCCGCGTCGTATGAACATCGGCCAGATCCTGGAGACCCACCTCGGCTGGATCGGCAAGGCGGGCTGGCAGATTCAGGGCACACCCGACTGGGCGAGTTCGCTGCCGGAGGAGATGCGCGCCGCGCCCGCCGACAGCAATCTCGCCACCCCGGTGTTCGACGGAGCCCGTGAGGAAGAGCTCAGCGGGCTGCTCGGCTGCACACTGCCCAACCGCGACGGCGAGGTGATGGTCGGCGCGGACGGCAAGGCGACATTGTTCGACGGACGTTCCGGTGAGCCCTTCCCGTACCCGGTGGCCGTCGGCTACATGTACATCCTGAAGCTGCACCACTTGGTCGACGACAAGATCCACGCCCGTTCGACCGGTCCGTACTCGATGATCACCCAGCAGCCGCTCGGTGGTAAGGCGCAGTTCGGTGGTCAGCGCTTCGGTGAGATGGAGTGCTGGGCCATGCAGGCCTACGGCGCCGCATACACGCTGCAGGAACTGCTCACCATCAAATCCGACGATATCGCGGGCCGGGTCAAGGTGTACGAGGCGATCGTCAAGGGTGAGAACATTCCGGAGCCGGGCGTTCCGGAGTCGTTCAAGGTGCTCCTCAAGGAGCTCCAGTCGCTGTGCCTCAACGTCGAGGTGCTGTCCTCAGACGGCGCCGCCATCGAAATGGGCGGCACCGACGAGGACGATATCGACCGGGCGGCGGCGAATCTGGGCATCAACCTGTCCCGCAACGAATCCGCTACCGTAGACGATCTACAGCTGTGACATAACCTGGGCCGCAATGAGTTCCAGATGCGCCAGATCGTCGAGATCGAGGATCTGGAGATAGAGACGGGTAGCGCCGATTTCGGCGTAGCGGGCGATCTTGTCGACGACCTCGGCGGGGGACCCCGCGAGCCCGTTGGTCTTCAGTTCCTCGACCTCACGGCCGATCGCGGCGGCCCTGCGCGCCACCTCGGCATCGGAGGCACCGACACAGGCCACCAGGGCATTGGAGTAGATCAGATCGTCGGGGCGGCGGCCGCGAGCCTGCGCGGCGGCGCGCACACGATCGAATTGACGGGCACTGTCCTCGAGCGAGCCGAAGGGCATATTGAATTCGGTCGCGTAGGTGGCGGCCAGGCGCGGGGTGCGCGTCGCACCGTGCCCGCCGATCAGCACCGGCAGCGGATTCTGCACCGGCTTCGGCAGGGCGGGGGAGTCCGTGATCGCGTAATGTGCACCGTCGAAGCTGAACTTATCGCCGACCTTTGTCGCCCACAGGCCGGTGATGATGGCCAGCTGCTCCTCGAACCTGGTGAACTTGTCCTGCGGAAACGGGATGCCATAGGCGGCATGTTCCTCGGCGAACCAGCCACTGCCCAGTCCGAATTCGACCCGGCCGCCGGACATCTGATCCACCTGGGCGACCTGGATGGCCAGCGGTCCGGGCAGCCGGAAGGTGGCGGCCGTTACCAGGGTGCCGAGCCGAATGCGCTTGGTCTCCCTGGCCAGCCCGGCCAGGGTAATCCAGGCATCGGTCGGGCCGGGCAGGCCATCGAGGCCGCCCATCGCCAGATAGTGGTCAGAGCGGAAGAATGCGTCGAAACCCAGATCCTCGGTGGCTTTGGCGACGGTCAGCAGCGTGTCGAAGCTCGCACCCTGCTGCGGTTCGGTGAAGATGCGTAGATCCATGCCGACCATGGTGCCCGAAACTGATCTTGTGGGTCGGGTCTGATTCGCCGCCGCTTATCATTGGCCCGTGGTTGGCGCGGTCGAATCGGAATCCGATCTACGCAGGGGTGTTTCGCCGAGATCGGTATTCGCCCAACGTCTGATGAGCCTGTTCGATGCCGCGGGCAATCCGAAACTGCGGCAGGTGGCCAGCGCCGCCGAGGCACGGATGAAGGCCACCCGCGGACCGACCAAGGGCAGTACCGCATCGTTGCAGCGGATCAGCGACTGGCGCTCGGGTCGCAATGTCCCCGCGCAATTCGAGACGCTGCTGCCGATCGTGCTCACCTTGATCGATCTGGCCAAGAAGTCGGCCGCGCCGATGCAGCGCGAACTGGTCGATCTACAGGAATGGCGGCGGCTGTGGCAGGCGGCCGTCACTTGGAAACCCGAGAACGATCCGGCCACCGCCGTATGTCCCTATCGGGGGCTGACGTCATATCAATCCGCCGATGCCGCATGGTTTTTCGGGCGCAGCCGTGCCACCACCGAGTTCACCGAACTGGTGCTCGGCACCCTCGATGAGCCAGGGGGCGGCATGGTCGCTCTGGTCGGCGCATCGGGGGCGGGTAAATCCTCAATGCTGCACGCGGGGTTGATCCCGGCGGTTCGGAAGGTCGAAAGGGATTGGCGGATAACGACTGTCACCCCCGGTGCGCAACCACGGACCGCGCTGGCCGAAGCCGTTGATGACGACTGGGCGATCGGCAAATACGGATTGTTGATCGTGGATCAGTTCGAGGAATTGTTCACCGCCTGCCAGGACGAGCAGGAGCGCGAGGATTTCCTCACCGCGTTGGCGGATCTGGCCGCACCACACGAAAAGCGCTGGGTTACTGTGCTATTGGCGGTGCGCGCCGACTTCTACGCACCATGCCTCGACTTTCCGATCCTCGAAGAAGTACTGAACAATCGGGGTTATGTCCTCGGCCCGATGCGCTTGAGCGAACTGTCCGAGGCCATTGCCGGCCCGGCCGCGGCGGCGGGACTCGAACTCGAACCAGGCCTGGTCGAACTGGTGGTCACCGAACTCTGTGGCCTCGGCGACCACCAGCACCGGCGCAGCTATGATCCCGGCGCACTGCCGCTGCTATCCCATGTCATGGCGGCGACCTGGGAACATCGGGAACGATTACGCCTGACCGTCGCGGGTTATCGCAAGGCGGGCGGGGTTACGGGTTCGGTCGCGGCAACGGCCGAACAGGCCTGGGACGAACTCACCGTCACCCAGCGGATCGAGGCGAAACCGCTGCTGCTGAGCCTGGTCAGCGTCGGCCGCGACGGTCACGACACCAGACGTCGCGCCGTGCGCGCTGAATTGATCACCCGCGCAGTGGATTCCGAGGCTGCCGACGCGGTGCTGGAAACGCTGGTCCGGGCCAGACTGGTCACCTCCGATGCCGACAGCGCGTACTTCACCCACGAAATCGTGCTGCGCGCCTGGCCCCGACTCCGGGCCTGGATCGAGGAGGATCGCGTCGGCTATCTGTTGCGCCAACGGCTGGAAGCCGATGCGGCGGACTGGTCCTCCTCGGGAAATGATCCGGCCCTGCTCTACCGCGGCACTCGGTTGGCGACCGCGAAAGAAGCCACCGACCGGCATCCGGCCACCGAAACGGTGACCGAATTCCTCACCGCGGCAGAGACTTCCCGAACGAAGTCACGCCGCTGGGCCGCCGCCACGCGTGCGGTACTGGCTCTGCTCGGCGTCGGTGTGCTCGTCCTCGGCATCGCCGCCTACGGCCAGGTCAGGCTGAAGGACGAACAACGCGACAATGCCCTGCTTTCGGCGGTGCTCGCTGAGTCGGAGAGCCTGCGCTCGACCGATCCCACCCTGTCGGCCCAACTCGCCCTGGTCGCCCATCGCCTCGAGCCCGATGACCCGGACGTGAATTCGCGACTGCTGAGCACCCAGAATCTGCCGCTGGCCACCCCGCTGTCCGGCCATATCGGCGCGGTCGACCAGGTTGTGTATCAACCGGGCGGCGCCATGCTGGCCTCGGCGGGCGAGGACCATACGATCCGGCTGTGGGATCTCACCGATCGTGCGCGTCCACAGCCCATGGGCACGCCATTGAACTGTGACACCCCGGCGACCTCGGTTTCGTTCAGCCCCGACGGCAAGCTCCTTGCGGGGGCCTGTGGCAAGGCACTACGGCTGTGGAATGTCGAGGATCCGCGACATCCGGCCCCGGCGGCGGCCGCGATCGCCGGGGACGTATCGCGGGTGGTCTTCAGTCCGAACGGACGGGTGCTCGCCGCGGCCGACAACAATCGCACCGTCACGCTGTGGAATCTGCAGAACCCGGCGACGCCGACGAAAATCGGTGCCGCGCTGCCGATTCCGCAACCGACTCGATCGATATCGTTCCATCCCAAGGGATCCTGGCTCGCCGTCGCCTACGACGATGCGATCCAACTCTGGACCATCGGGGATGCCCCGACACCGCTGGGTGCGCCGATCCCGATTCCGGTGCGGCCGGTGCGGGCGGTGGCGGTCGGCCCGGACGGTGCGACCCTTGCGGTCGGCAGTGGCGGCGATTCGCCGTGGGCGGAGAATACCGGCGATGCCACCGTCGGACTGTGGGATATCGCCGATCCGGTCCGGCCGGTCTATCGGGGTTCGCTGCTCGCGGCCGCGAACTCGGCGGTGCGCTCGCTCGCGTTCAGCCCGGACGGCGACGCCCTTGCCGCAGGCAACCGCAATGGCGTCACGGTGTGGAATATCGCCGACCGCGCCAATCCGAGGCCGCTCGGCGAACCGCTGCTGGCATCGTCGTCACCGTGTCCCGAGGTCAGCACCATGCTGGTCTGTCAGGACGCGCAGAACTCGCTGGCCTTCGGTCCGGACGGCCATTCCGTCGCGGCCGCGGGCGCGCTCGGGGTGGTCCGGATCTGGTCGCTGGCGCCCGCCGTGCTGCCCGGGCGGCTCGGGTGGTTGCCGGTGCCGCCCGCATTCAGCACCGAGGGCACCATGGTGACCGGCGCGATCAACGGCCGGGTCGCGCTGTGGGATGTGCGTGATCGCGCCGAATTGCGCAAACTCGCCGACCTCGGCCCCGGTCCCACCGAGCTGTACGCGGCGGGAGCCGCGCTGAGCCGAGACGGACGCACGGCCGCCTCGACGGTCGGCTCGCCGCCGCGCGTGCTCCTGCACGACCTCAGCGATCCAGCGCATGCGCACACGATCGCGGAACTGCCCGTGATCTTCGCCGCCATGTTCAGTCCGGGCGGTCGCTATCTGTGGACCATCGCCGACGATGTGGCCTGGTCCTTCCAGGTATGGGATCTGGTCGACCGGGCCCATCCGGTGCCGCTCGGTCGCCGGATGCCGCTGGCCACCGGCGGCGGCGCATTCGCCATGTACAGCGTCGGGGACGAGCTGATGGCCACCATGTCCTTGGATCGGACCGAGACCGGCCAGGATCGATACGTCATCCGGCTCTGGGATCTGTCGAATCCGGCCGAACCCCATGTGCTGAGCGAGATTCCGAGCGAGCCGACCAAACCGTTCGGCTGGATCGGCGTCACACCGGACAATCGGACGCTGGTCAGTCTCGCGGCCGACACCCTGCAGACCTGGGATATCTCCGATCCCGCCGAGGTGCGCAAATTGGGCGAGCCGATAGCGACGCACGGATTGAATATCCTGTCCGTCGATTTCAGTCCCGACAGCGCGACCATGGCGACCTCGAGCGCGGATTCGACCGTGCGGATCTGGGATTTCCGTGACCGCGCGCATCCGAAACCGCTCGGACATTCGATCACCGTGCCGAGCACGACGAGCTGGCAGCTGGCCTTCGATCCGGCGGGCCGCTATCTGGTCGGCACCGGCAACGGCGTGATGAGCATGTGGGATCTGGATCCGCAGCACGCGATCGCGCGGATCTGCGATGTCGGTCGCGCGGTATTGACCCGCGAGGTGTGGCAGGCGCATGTGCCGCGAATGGCCTATCGCCCGCCCTGCTGATCAGAGCGGATGGCAGTCGGCGGAGCTTGCGGAGTCGGCGGGGTGGGTGAAGAAAAGGGGATGGCAGTCGGCGGAGCTTGCGGAGACGGCGGGGTGGGTGAAGACAGCGCGCAGAATGCTCGTGTGGCGGCATCGTCGAGAAACCTTGCGGCAGTGGCGTTGTCGGCGAGGTAGTGGAATTCGTTGGCGGTGAGCAGCACGATGCGGCTGCCGTCCGGGCTGGCGATGAGCCGATTGTCGTAGCCGAGCGTGCGGCCCAGGTAGGTCCAGACCGGACCGCAGGGTGCCTGCGCGTGCAGGACGCCGAGTCCGTAGCCGTTGCCCGCATCGGCTGTCGGCACGGTGGTGGTGAGCTCGGTCTGCTGCGCGGGTGGCAGCAGTCGTCCGGAGTAGAGCGCGTGGGTGAAGGTGGCGAAGTCGTCCAGGGTGGAGATCATCGCGCCCGCCGCGCCATAGATCTGTGGATCGGCCACCGAGATATCGCGTTGCCAGGTGTAACCGTGCAGCCAGTTGCCGTGCGGGTTCGGGTCGGTGACCGGAAAGCTGGTGTCGCGCAGCTGTAGTGGTTCGATGATGCGTTCGCGCACTTCGTCCGCCGTGTGTCGATCGGTCACGGCGGTGATCACCATGCTCGCGAGGACATAGTTGGTATTGGCATAGGAGAACCCCGCGCCCGGCGCCCCGGTCCGGCCCCGCTGCAGCGCGATATCGACCTCCGCCTGGGGCGACCACGCGGGCCATCTCTCGAGCCCGGCGATATAGGGCAGCGAGATCCTGGGATCGTCGGTGTATTCCGGCAGCCCGGAGGTGTGGTTGAGCAGCTGGCGAACTGTGATACCCGCACTGCCGGGCACCGCCTCGGGAATCCAGTGATCGATGGGGTCGTCGAGGGACAGTCGATGTTCGGCTTCCAGCTGCAGCAGGACCACGGCGACGAACGCCTTGGTGAAGCTGCCGATGCGTAACCGCGCCTTCGGATCGGCGGGGGTGCGGGTGGACAGCTCGCCGTAGCCCGCGTGCGCGTAGCGCGTTTCGGAACCGTTGCGGATCAGTCCGATGACGCCCGGATAGCCACTCGCGACACCGGCGTCGGCGCCCGCCTGCAAGATATCGATCGGTTCCTCGGCCCGCGCGATGCCGGGCATTGCCAAGACGACGAGCACAGCGGCGACCATCCCCCTGATGGCAGTCATTCCCCTCCTGCGGCATGCGCGGTGTTCCGAGGCACAAGCTACCGCAACCACTTTGACCTACCGGCATTCCGGTCCGGAATTCCGGTAGGTGCCCGTGAACTGCGCGGATGCGTCACTCGGCATGCCGATCGGTAGCTGCGTCCTTCCGCCGCCGCATACCGTCCGGTCGTCGAGCGGGAACAGGAATCACGTCGGCCGGGCCATGTGGAGGGGAGTTCGGCGGGTACGACTCCTGTTCCCGCCGCGGCCGCGAGCGCCATCAACCACGCACCGGAGGGAATACTTGAGCACGTCCAGTACCTACCTCACCATTGCCTCCGGTCGGTATCGGCTCGCGAGTATGCGGACCCGGCTGTGCGCGCGGCTGATCGATACCGTCATCATCGGCATACCGATCGGCATTGTGGCCGCGGTCGTGATCACGAGCACGGACTCGTCGCGCGAATTCCCCGCCGATACCGATTCCGAATTCGGCATGGGGGCCGCGCTGCTGGTTGTCGCACTCGGCTTGCTCGCCTGCATTGCCTACGAGGTCGGCTTGACCGCGACCCAGGGTGCGACCTTCGGGAAGAAGGCGCTCGGCATTCGAGTCGCGCGGATCGATACCGCCGACGCGCCCGGCGAAGGCATCGGCGGCGCGGCGGCCTTGATCCGCTGGGCGACGCTCGTCGTGCCGAGCCTGCTGTGCGGTATCTGGGGGGTGGTCTGTGCGGTGTCGCCGTATTTCGATCATGTCGCCCGGCAAGGTTGGCATGACAAGGTTGCCAAGACTTTCGTTCTCGCGGTTTGCTAGCGCGGGCTACCGATAGGGTCGGCGTCGTGAGTGGAGGTCGTATGGCACCGGCATCGCGCGGCGATTCGATGAGGGAGACGGCATGACAGATCGGCCGATCGTGGTTGTCATGGGCGTCTCCGGATGCGGAAAGTCCACGGTCGGCGCGCTACTTGCCGAGACGCTGCGGGTCGAATATGCCGAGGGTGACGTTTTCCATCCGGCTTCGAATATCGAGAAGATGGCGGCAGGTGTGCCACTGACGGATGCGGATCGCGCCCCGTGGCTCGATATCGTGGCGGCGTGGCTGGGCGAGCGGCGCGAGCGCGGCGGGGTGGTCAGTTGCTCGGCGCTCAAGCGAAGCTACCGCGATCGGCTGCGCGCGGCCGCACCCGAGGCGTACTTCGTCCATCTGTACGCATCACGCGCGGAACTGGCGCGCCGAATGCAGACTCGCCGTGGCCATTTCATGCCAGCGACGCTGCTCGATTCGCAGCTCGCCGCCTTGCAGCCCTTGGCTTCGGATGAATTCGGCATCACTGTGGATGCGACCAAGGATCCCGCCGAACTGGTTCGCGAGGCGGTAACCGCCTGGCAGTCGAGCTGACTCAGGTATTCGTGCGTCGCCGCACGACTCGGGTCGCCAGCCAGGCCACGCCGAGAATGAGCAGAGGGGTCAGCAGGAGCAGCGGTACGGTCGCCGCACCCGCGAATGGATGCAGCCAGCCCGCGACGGTGTCGCATATCGCGTCGATCACGGTGCGAGCCAACTCCGCCACCGGCGAGTGCTCGTCCGGTCCGGTGCTGGCGTGGTCCGGCCATCGATTCACGGCCAACACCCTACGACATGGCATCGGTATTTCCGGTAGATCCTCGGCCGGACACTCAGCAATCTCACAGCTGCGAATCTGGCATGGTGGAGACATGACAAGTCATCCGCTACCGGTCCGGAACATCGTGGTGCTGACCGCGATGGTCTTCGCCATTACCGGCAGCGTGCTCGAGCGCGACGGCGTCACCGCGATCGATCAGCCGGGGACCGATTGGGTGGTCCAGCAGCGGGACGGGCTGTTGACACCGATTGCGATCGGGATCAGCGACTTGGGCGGCACGCTGGCGATGACCGCGGTGGCGGTGGTGCTCTGTATCGCGCTGGCCATGCGTCGGCGGTGGCCGGAGGTGGTGCTGGTCGGTGTCGCCAGCGTGGGGGCGGGCGTGCTCGTCGTGGTCGGCAAACATCTGGTCGGGCGTACTCGCCCGCCCGAGGCGGATCGTCTCGTCACCGAGACCAATCAGGCTTTTCCATCCGGACACAGTCTCGGATCGATCGTGGTGATCGGACTCGTTGCCGCGGTGGTGCTTTCGCGATTACACCGCCCGGCCGCCCGCCGCATCGGCGTAACCGTCGCGGCCGTATTCGTTGTGGCCGTTGGCCTTTCCCGCTGGTATCTGGGCGTGCACTGGCCGACCGATGTGCTCGGCGGCTGGAGTATCGGAGCGCTGTGGCTCGTGCTGTGTCTGGCGGCGTACCGGACCTATCTGGTGGGCAGGGCCGGTGTGGTGCACTCCGCGCCGGAGACGTTGGGAATGCAGACACCCGCGGCCTCGGACAGCAGCAGCGCCCCGCCGACCAGCGCGGCCACCGCGATCGCACCGAAGACGAAGACCCACAGCAGCGCGGGGATGTGAGTGAGCCGGGCGAGCTGATCGGCATCGGAATCCGCGCCCTGCGGCATATTCCAGCGACGAACCCGCCCGCGCTGCAATTCGATCACCGGCCGGGTGCCCGCGAGCAGTAGGAACCACGCGCCGAGATAGGCGAAACCGGCCTGCACCGTATCGGTTCCGAACCAGGACACCGCGAAGACGATGGCGCCCAAACCGAATACCGTCAGCAGTCCGTAGACGTTGCGCACCTTGATCAGGACGGCGGCGAGCAGGGCGATCGCGGTCCAGAGCATGAGGGTGATCCGGTTGGCGCCGAGCAGCGCGGCGAAGCCGAGACCGAGCAGCGGTGGCGACGGATATCCCGCCATGGCGGTCAGGATCATGCCGAGGCCGTAGGGTTTTCCGCTCGATACGGTCAGGCCGGAGGTGTCGGAGTGCAGTGTGATGCTGTTGAGCCTGCGGCCGGTGAGCAGCGCGGTGAGCGCATGTCCGCCCTCGTGCGCGATGGTGACCACATTGCGGGTGATCCGCCACAGCGGGCTGTATCCGATCAGAATCAGGGCCGCGGCTGCGGTTGCGACGACCAACCACCATGGTGGCGCGGCCTGGGTTGTGGTGAGCCGGTCGGCGATGGAGGCGCCGCGCTCGACGAATTCCGCTGTTTGCACCGCCGCACCTTATCCGGCCGCGGCGAGCTTCGCCGAGTCGTCGCGAGCCGGTCAGATGGTGACGAGCTCGCCGAGATCCGCCGATTTGCGGGCCGCGTCGAGCAATCGCAAGGTCGTGACGGCGTCGCGTGGGTCGACCGGAACGGGTGCGCCGTCGAGGAGGGCGGCGGCCGTCGCGTCATAGAACGCGGGGTAGTCGCCCGCGATCGTGGGAACCGGTTCGAGGCCGGGTTCCGCGCCCAATACACCCCACCGTTCGGGTTCGACTGTGCCCCAAGGGCCATCACCCGGACGCCGACCCGACCGCAGTGCCTCCTCCTGCGGATCCAATCCGTAAGTGAGGTAAGCGGCTTCGGAACCGAGCACTCGGAAACGTGGTCCCAGCTGTGGCGTTACCGCGCTCATCCAGAGGTGTGATCGCACGCCGGAGGTGTGGGTGAGTGCGACGAAGGCGTCGTCATCGGTCTGGATATTCGACCGTCGCCGGTCCAGCTCGCCGTACACCGTGCGCACCGGGCCGAACAGCGTCACCGCCTGATCGATCAGGTGACTGCCCAGGTCGAACAGCAGTCCGGCACCCTCTTCGGCGGAACCGACCTCGCGCCAGCCACCCTTGGGCACCGGCCGCCACCGCTCGAACCGGGACTCGAAACGGCGCACCGCACCGAGCCGCCCCTGCGCGATCAGTTTCCGCACGGTCAGGAAATCACCGTCCCAGCGCCTATTCTGGAATACCGACAGCACCAGCCCGGCGCGCTCGGCTCGCGCGATCAAATCCTCGCCTTCGGCGACAGTCACCGCGAACGGCTTGTCGACGACTACCGACAGCCCGGCGTCCAGCGCCTGTCGCGCCAGCAGCGCATGTGTTTGGTTCGGCGTCGCGATGACCACCAGATCGAGGCCCGCGATATCGGCGAACAATTCCTCCGCACTCGCCAGCACCCGCACCCCGGGATGCTCGCGCCGCGCCTGCTCGGCCCGCTCCGATGACCGCGTGACCACCGTCGCCACCCGCATCCTCGGCTGCGCAGCGATCAGCGGCGCGTGGAATACCGATCCAGCTAATCCGTACCCGACAATGGCGACCTGCAAGCTGCTCATCGCTCCGACGCTACCGGTGAGCCGGGCGCGGGAGGTCTTTCTCGACCGGGATCCGATGACGCGAATCGTTTGCGGATGACGCCCCGCGGCCGACCGGGGGCAGCCACCTGTTGACTTGTTGTTGCGACAACAGATATCGTTGTCGCAACAACAACCCGTAGCAATCAGGGAGTGTTCCGATGTACGTGATTTACGAAGAAGCCGTTATCGCCGGTGAGATCGAGGAGATCTGGCAGGCCGCCACCGATGTGGCCAACTGGCCGTCGTGGGATCCGCACGAGGAGAAGGCTCGGATCGACGGACCGTTCGCGCCGGGAACCGCCGGATGGGTGAAACCCAAAGGCGCGCCGGCGGGTCCGTTCACCATCACCGCCGTCGAGTCGGGACGTTCGTGGACCAGTGAGGCCGGGATTCCGTTCGGCAAGATCCGTGGCCATTACACCTATGAACCGCTCGGCGACGGAACCGTGCGTGTCGCGAAGCGGATGGAGGTACACGGCCCGTTCCGGCCGATCTTCCGCCTGATCTGGGAGCGCGGCATTCGCACCGATATGCAGCTGACCATCGCGGCGCTGGAACTCGAAGCGCGACGGCTGGGAGCCGAACGTGGCTGAACCGCAAGGCCCGCTGATGAGTCCGGGCTTCTGGCTGCATCACGCGGCGTTGGAATGGCGCGCCACCGTCGAGCGCAACCTGCGCCCCCTCGGTCTCACCCTCACCCAATTCAATCTGCTCGCCTCGGCGGGCTGGCTCGGCAGGCAGGGTGAACCACCGACTCAACAACAGGTGGTCGATATGGCGGGCGCCGACCGCATGATGGGCTCCCGCGTAATCCGAGTCCTGGAAGACCGCGCCCTCCTCGCTCGCCGCCCGGACCCCCACGACGCCCGCATCCTCCGCATCGAAGTGAGCCCCGAGGGCCGCACCCTCGCCCGCCGCGCCATCCGCATCGTCGTGGACACCGACGAACAAATCTTCGGACCCGACAGCGAAGCCCTCCGCGATCGCCTCAAATCCATTGCAGCGCAACGTATTGGTAATTGACCGACCGGGTGCTGGAGGCTCAGCGAATCCGATGCCGATGCCGATGTGTGTTTCTCGGAGTTTGCTGATGTACCGCCGCGGCCAGCGCGTAGCATCTTGGATGCAACGAATCCCGGTTTGCTGGGCGGGTGCCCGGCGGAGAGGAGATTTCGTGAAAGTCTCGGTCATCGGCACCGGCCTCATCGGCTCTCAGGTGGTGCGCGAACTTACTGCGGCCGGACACGATGCCGCCGGGCATTCCCGCTCGACCGGCATCGACCTGATCACGGGCGACGGGCTCGACGAGGCACTGCGCGACGCCGAGGTCGTGGTGGACGTGGCCAACTCACCGACTTTCGACGAGGCCTCCGCCGATTTCTTCCGGACTTCGGTGCCAAACCTGTTGGCCGCGGCGCAGGCGGCGGGCGTCGGGCACATCGTGACACTGTCGATCGTCGGCGTCGATCAAGTGCCCGGACTCGTCTACTACCAGGCCAAGACGCTGCAGGAAGACCTGGTCAGGGCCGGGCCGATCCCGTACTCGATCGTGCACGCAACCCAGTTCATGGAGTTCGTCGTGGCAGCACTGGAGTGGACCACAGACGGTGATGCCGTGCGTTTGCCGAGCACCGCTATCCAGCCCGTCAGCTCCGCCGAGGTCGCCGCCACCGTGGCCGAGGTCGCCGTCGGCCCGCCACTGCACGGTATTCGCGCCATCGCGGGTCCGGAGATCTACGCCCTCGACGACCTGGGCCGCGTCGTTCTGGCGGCCAAAGGGGACCGCCGCCGCGTCGTAACCGACGAGACCGCCGGCCTCTTCGCCGCGGTCAAGGGCAATGCGCTCATCCCGCCCGAAGGCACCCGCCTGGGCACCACCCACTTTCGCGACTGGCTGCGGTCGCGCTGAGAACAGTGGGAGACAGCACGACGAACCGTCGCCCGGGACGGCAGGGTCGCCCTTATCACCGGCGCGAGCAGAGGCATCGGCGCGGCCGTTGCCCGGTTGCTGGATCGCGGGGCATGCGGGTGGTGGTCGACTGCCGCAGCAGCCGCGAACGCAGCCAGCAGCGCTCAGCGGTACCGACTGAGGATTACGCGTGGTTGGTGGTGTTCCAGAAGCCGATCCACAGCGCACCCCACCAGCAGGCCTGAGAGATGACGAGCGTGAGCGCACCACGGGCGATCAACGGTCGGTCGAGGATGCCGCCGCGGGCCGCGACTCGATCGGTGAAGGCGGATGCTTGTAGGCCGTTCAGGGTCAGGGCGAGGACCAGCGCCATTTTGGTCTGGGTGGTGTGGTTGGCGATATTCGGTTCGAGGAGTACGCCGCTGGCCACCAAGCCGATGACGCCCAGCCAGATGGGCAGTTGCAGGCGATCGGCGACGGTCAGCATTTCGCGCAGGGATGTGCGGCGTAGAACCCAGGCTATGGCGAAATAGTCCACCACCAGCACCGCGCCGAAACCCAGCACCAGCGAGGCCAAGTGGATAAGCAAGGCCGCGTGATGCAGCGCCGGTGCGCAGTGCAATCGGGTCGACAACCAGATCGCCGTGGCGAGCGCGGCGCAGGTGGCCACGGTCCGAATCGCGAAACCGCGCCGAGTTCGCGTCCCACCCATCAGCGCCGTCATCGGTCCCGCTCCACATCACGGCCCTGCATCGTCGATCCTCACTCACACAACTCACCGAACCTGGTTAAGGTTAGGCACGCCTAATGCTAGTGTCTCCGATTTCGGTCGAGATCGACAGGGCGATTCAGCGGCGCCGCGGTACGGCGGTGTACTCCTGTTCCGGGCGGCCGGTGGTGCCGTAGCGCAGACGCATCTGGACGGTGCCCGCGGCGACCAGGGTGGCGAGGTAGCGCTGGGCGGTCGCGCGGGAGATGCCGATGGCGGTGGCCACCTCGGCGGCGGACAGAGGTACGGTGGCCTCCAGGATCGTATGCAGGACAAGGTCTTTGGTGGGGGAGGCGATGACGGTGGCCGCGGCGGGCGTCGAGGTCGGGCGCAGCGCTTGGAGTGCGGCCTCGATGGCAGCGTTATCGATCTGGGGTGCGGCGAGAGTGCGGCGGTAGCGGGCATATCCGGCCAGGCGGGCTGCGAGCATGGTGTGTGGAAAGGGTTTCACCAAGTACGCGAGCGCTCCTGCCGCGAATGCGGATCGGACGGTGTCGCTTTCGGTGGCGGCGCTCAATACCATGGCGTCGCAGTGCAATTCGCGCACGAGATCGATGCCCGAACCGTCGGGCAGGTAGACATCGACCAGCGCAAGGTCGATCGCGTTGACGTCGTTGACTTCTCGCGCGCCAGCCAGGGTGTTCGCGGTACCCGCGACGGTGAAACCGGCGATGGATTCGACGATTCCGGCGTGCAGATTGGCCACTCGGAAGTCGTCGTCCACCACCAGCACGGTCAGATCTGTTGCGGCCATGGCATCTCGCTGTCTACCAGTACTCCGGGGATTCGGGCGATGAATTCGGCGCCGGTGAGCGGCGGCGCACCACCGCGCGCACTGGCGAGCCGGACATCGCCGCCGTGCGCACGGGCGATCTGGCGGATCAGCGCGAGGCCGACGCCGCGCCCGCCCGGTACGCCGTGATCCTCGCGGGTGGAGGTGCCCTCGGTGAACAGGGTGTCGATCATTTCGGGTGCGACACCGTCACCGCTGTCCGCGACAGTGATGTGCAGCGTCGAATCCTCCTGCACCAGTTCGACTTCCACCTGCTTGGTGGGATTGTCGGCGATCCGGGCGGCCTCGATCGCATTGTCGAGCAGATTGCCGAGCACAGTCGTGACGTCGACGGGTTCGGCGAGATTGCCGTCCACCCAGGTATTCGGGCCGAGTACGAGTTCGACGCCGCTCTCGCGCGAATGCGCGGCCTTGGCCGCGAGGAAGGCCTGCAGATACGCGTCGTGGATCGCATCGATGCCCGGTGTTGCCGCGCCGAGTGGACCCGCGCCGATCAGCTCATCGATGACATGTGACGCCTCCTCCGTGCGTCCACCGTGCAGCAGGCCGCTGAGCAGATGCATCTTGTTGGAGAACTCGTGGCGCTGGGCGCGCAGCACGGTGCTCATCGATTGCACGGCGTCGAGTTGGCGGGTCAGCGCCTCGACATCGGTGCGATCGCGCACGGTGAGCACGGCGCCGAGATCGCGTCCATCACGGGTGACCGGCCGGGCCGCGACCACCACGATATGCGAGCCGATGGTGGCCGGTGTCGGTTGTTCGTCGAGCGCACGGAAAACCTCCAGCACCCGCGGCGTCAAACCGATCTCGTCGACCGGCCTGCCGATCTCGGCGCTAATCCCGAGCAGCCGCCGCGCCTCGTCATTGACAAACGTTGTGCGCCAAGCCGAATCGACGGCGAGCACGCCACGGCCGATACCGTGCAGCACCGCCGCCTGACCTTGGACGAGTTCGGCCAGTTCGGCGGGCTCGAGTCCGAGCGTCAACCCGCGCCATCGCCATGCCAGCAATGCCGAACCGGCGATGCCGATCAGTAGCGCCGCGGCGATGAACAGTGCCGCGGTGCGCAGATCGGAGAGCAATTGCCCGCGAATCGCGGTGGTCGAGATGCCGACACTCACCGCTCCGACGATGCGATCCGAATCAAGCGCCACCACAGGTACTTTCGCACGTACCGATGGTCCGAGCGTGCCGCGCTCCTTGACGATCACCTCTCGGCCCGCCAGCGCCTCCGACGGATCCGTGCTCACATGTTCGGTCAGTCGTGCCTCGTCCGGATGCGCCAATCGGATTCCGGCATCGTCGGTGATCACCACGAACAGCGCGTCCGTGCGATCCGTCGTATCGATGGCGATCCGCTCCAGCGGCCCCACGGTGAGCTGTGCCCGCAGCTCGGGGGTCACCGTGCCCGGCGCGTAGCGGGCGACCTCTTCGCGCACCACCGGCTCGGCCGCGATACTGCGCGCGATGGCCAGCGCGCGCTGGCCGTACTGATCGTTGAGCCGTTGGCCGCTGACGTAGCCGAATACCGCGAAGGCCGCGCCGAGGGTCACCGAGACGATCACGATCTGCAGCAGCAGCACCTGGGTGCGCAACCGGAAGTGTCCGGTCGCGCGCCGTTGTGCTCTGCCGTCGCTGGCCATTTCCGCAGCATAAACCACGCAGACGGGCGTGAGCAGAATGCGCACAACCTTCGAATCGCCTCGTTTGCGCCGGTTGTGCGCATAAGCCTCGAAGTGTGACCCGGCACACGTAGGTTCGCTCTACCTGATCCGCTAGGAGCAAGAAAAATGACCGAACCACTCATCGAGCTGCGGAGCGCGACGAAGCGCTTCCCCGGCACCGGCGGCGGAATCCACACCGCCGTCCGCAATCTCGACCTCGCGGTGCAACCCGGCGAATTCGTCGCCGTGGTCGGCCCGACGGGTTGCGGAAAGTCGACGACGCTGTCGTTGGTCTCCGGGCTGGAACCGGCCTCGGCCGGGCGGACGCTGGTGCGCGGCAAGGATGTCAACGGCATCCCGGACGGCATCGGCTACATGTTCCAGCAGGACGCGGTGCTGCCGTGGAAGAGCGTGATCGATAACGTCGCCCTCGGCCCGCGCCTGCGTGGCAAGTCCAAGGCCGAAGCACGCGAACAGGCCCGCGGCTGGGTGCGCAAGGTCGGTCTCGCCGGATTCGAAAGCTACTACCCGCATCAGCTCTCCGGCGGTATGCGCAAGCGCGTCGCACTGGCGCAGACCCTGGTCAACGATCCCGAGATCCTGCTGATGGACGAGCCGTTCAGCGCGCTGGACGTGCAGACCAGGCAGCTCATGCAGGACGAACTGCTGCGCGTATGGGCGGGCACCGGCGCGGCCGTCATCTTCGTGACCCACGATCTGGAGGAGGCCATCGTGCTCGCCGACCGGGTCGTCGTCATGACCGCCAGCCCGGCCACGGTCTGCGGCAACTTCCCGGTCTCGCTGGATCGTCCGCGCGATGTCGAGGAGGTCCGGCTCACCAACGAGTTCCGGGATATCTACAAGGAAATTTGGGAAACGCTGCGCGATCAGGTCGAGGCAGCCCGAGGCAAGGGAGCCTCCCGTGTCGCATAACGTGCTCGAAGATGTGGCGAAGTCCGCGCCCGAGGTCGAAATCGAAACCGAGGAGCAGATTCTCGCGCGCGTGCGGACCAACCTCCGGCGCAACCGGCTGCGCACCTGGGGCCTTCGCATCGCGCTGATCGCGGTGTGGCTGGGCGCGTGGGAGCTCACCGCCACGCTGTGGATCGACCCGTTCTTCTATTCCAAGCCGTCGCTGATCTGGGACCGGCTGGTCGAATGGTTCACCGAGGGAACGCAATTCGGTTCGATCTGGCTGCAGATGTACACCACCGTGCAGGAAGCGGTGCTCGGCTTCGTGATCGGTGCGGTGGCCGGTGTCGTACTCGGCACGCTGCTCGGCCGCAGCCGGTACTGGGCCGAGGTGCTCGCGCCGTTCATCAAGGCGCTCAACGCCGTTCCGCGTATCGTGCTGGCGTCGCTGTTCATCATCTGGTTCGGTCTCGGGCTCAGTTCGAAGGTCGCCACGGTCGTGGTGCTGGTGTTCTTCGCGGTATTCTTCAATGCCTTCACCGGTGCGCGTGAGGTCGACGGCAATGTCATCAATAACGCCCGCATTCTCGGTGCGAGCAAGCGTCAAGTGCTGAGCTCGATCGTGCTGCCGAGCGCGACGACCTGGATCCTGTCCAGCCTGCACACCGCCTTCGGCTTCGCGCTGATCGGTGCGGTCGTCGGTGAATATGCCGGTGCCAGCAAGGGTTTGGGTCTGCTGATCAGCAATGCACAGGGCACCTTCGATTCGGCCGGTATCTACGCGGGCATGATCATCATCACCGTCATCGCGCTGCTGGCCGAATGGGCGATCAGTGCGGCGGAGGGCCGACTACTGAAATGGCGTCCGTCGCAGGCGACTTCGAGCCACGGGATCTGATCATGCGATACGTCAAACATCTGGCGATCATTGTCGGGGTCATCGCGGCACTGCTGCTGGCGACCGGTTGCCGGGACTCGCGAACCATTCCGATGGCCAACGGTCGACCCCAGATCACCATCATGGTCGGCGGTTTGGAGAAGGTGATCTACCTGCCCGCCATGCTCACCGAGAAGCTCGGCTTCTTCGCGAAGAACGATATCGACGTCAAACTGCTCGGCGAGCAGTCCGGCGCGAGCGCCGAAACCGCGCTGCTGACTGGCGATGTGCAGGCCGTGGTCGGCTTCTACGACCACACCATCGACCTGCAGGCCAAGGAGCAGTGCCTGAAATCGGTGGTCCAATTCGCCGATGTGCCAGGTGAAGTGGAGCTCGTCTCCAAAGCGGACGCGGCCGGTATCAATTCACTGGCGGATCTGCGCGGCAAGAACCTCGGCGTGACCTCGCTGGGCTCCTCGACCGACTTCCTCACCCAGGCGCTCACCGGGCAGGCCGGTATGACCACCGCAGACTACACGCGGGTGAAAGTCGGTGCGGGACAGACCTTCATCGCGGGTATGAACCACAACGGGATCGATGCGGGCATGACCACCGACCCGACGGTCGCCACCATGGTGAACTCCGGTGACGCGAAGATCCTGGTCGATATGCGTACCGAGGAGGGCACCCGGGCGGCATTGGGCGGGCTGTATCCGGCATCCTCGCTATACATGCGCTGCGACACCGTCGACGCGCATCCGGATATCGTGCAGAAGATCGCGACCGCCTTCGTGCAGACGCTGCAGTGGATCAAGACCCACACCGCCCAGGAGATCGCCGACAAGATGCCCTCGCAATACGCCAGCGCGGGCCGGGATCTCTACGTCCAGTCCATCCGCGACTCGATCGGCATGTTCAACGGCACCGGCCTGATGAAATCCGAAGGCGCCGAGAATGTGCTGAACGTGCTCGGCAAGTACTCGAAGAATGTGGCGCCCGTCAAGGACCGCATCGATCTGTCCAAGACCTACACGACCCAGTTCGTGCAGGAGGCGCTGCGCGCGAATCAGCAGTAGCGACACCACGAAATCCCATGGCGACCGGCGAACATCCGATCGCCATGGGATTTCGGCCGTTCACCTGGTCGGTGCGTCCTCGGTGTCCGTGGCCTTGAATTCGGCCTTCCATTCGCGGAAGCCCTCCTCGGTGCGCCCGCGCCGCCAATAGCCGGAGATCGAGTTCGCCCATTCAGCGGAGACGCCACGCTCGCGGCGGATGTAGCGGCGCAGGTCCTGCATGACGGCGCGGGCCTCGCCGTGGATGAAGACCTGCACTTGGCCCTCGCGCCAGGTCGCCGCGCGCACGGCTTCGGCCAGCACATCGCCCGGCTCGCGTACGCCGCGATGCAGCCAGGTCAGCTCGATGCCGGTCGGCTTGTCCAGCTTCAATTCGTCATCGGGTCCGGCGACCTCGACGAACGCCTGCCCGACCGCATCGGCGGGCATCGCCTCCAGCGCGGCCGCGACCGCGGGCAGCGCCGCCTCGTCACCGGCCAGCAGATGCCAGTCGGCATCGGTGCGTGGCGCATAGGCTCCGCCCGGTCCGAAGCAGTCGATGGTGTCACCAGGGCGCACCGAGGCGGCCCACGGACCGGCGATGCCCTCATCGCCGTGGTAGACGAAGTCCACGGCCAGCTCACCGGCATCCGGATCGACCGAGCGCACGGTATAGGTGCGCAGCACATCGATCCCGTCGCGCGGGTAAATGAACTTCACATACGAGTCGGTGAACTCGCTCGGCCGGAACGCGGCGAAGCCGGGTCCACCGAAATACACCCGGATCAGATGCGGGGTCAGCCGCTCGGTGCGCTGCACCGTCAGGGTGGTGCGGGGTCGTGCCAAGGTAACCTCCACTAATTGCTAATTAGGCTTGCCTTACCAACCGTACCTGGTTCGGTTCATGCTGAGGGTTACCGCAGACGCGCGCGCCGTACCTGTCACAGGATGATCGGCATGACACAGACCGTGCCGAGCGCCGCCCACGCCGTCCAGCAGCGCTATCGGGATCCGAATCCCACCGAGCCCGCCGAGTGGAATCCGGTGCTGCAGGTGCTGCACCAGCACCGCTCGGTGCGCCGCTACCTCCCCGATCCGGTCTCCGACGACACCCTGCGCCTGCTCATCTCCGCGGCCCAGTCCGCGCCGACCTCCTCGAATCTGCAGGTGTGGAGCGTCATCGCGGTACGTGATCCGGCGCGCAAGGCCCGCCTCGCCGCGCTGGCCGGTGGGCAGGCACATATCGAACAGGCGCCGGTGCTCCTGGTGTTCACCGCCGATTTCGCCCGGCTGCGCCAACTCGCCGATGACCGCGAAGCGCCGCTGGCGGGAGCCGACTACCTCGAATCGAGCTACGTCGGTTTCATCGACGCCGCACTCGCCGCGCAGAATGCCCTCGTCGCCGCGGAATCCCTCGGCCTCGGGACCGTCTACATCGGCGCGATCCGCAACAATCCGGAACAGGTTGCGGCGGAACTGAAACTGCCCGAGCAGGTATTCGCCGTCTTCGGTCTCGTTGTCGGACACCCGGATCCGACTGAGGACGCCCGCGTGAAACCACGCCTGCCGCAACCGGCCGTCCTGCACCACGAAACCTACGACCTGCCCACTCAACGCCCCCACATCTCGGCCTACGAAAACCGCATCGCCGAGTTCTACGCCGAACAGCAGCTCTCGCATTCCTGGACCGAGCGCGTCCTGACCCGCTTGGCCTCCGCCGCCAGCCTCAACGGCCGCCACCGGCTCCGCGAGTCCCTGACGAATCACGGCTTCCGCCTGCACTGAGCGGTGTGGTTCGGATCGCGCGGCGGAGAGGATCTCGAGCTCGCGGGGTGCAAATTGCCGCGCGTTGAGTGCGTTCAGGTGTGGATGCGTCGTGTGTCAGTGGTCTATGCCATGGTGGTGGCGTGACGGGGGATATGACGGTGTTGCAGGGGTATCGGTTCGCGTTGGATCCGTCCCCCGAGCAGGAGGCGATGCTGCGGTCGCATTGTGGGGCGCAGCGCAAGGCGTTCAATTGGCGTTTGGGATTGGTGAAGGCAAATCTCGACCAGCGCGCCGCAGAGCGCTCCTACGGTCTCGGCGAGGACGAGCTGACGCCGCTGGTGGGCTGGTCGGCGTACGGTTTGCGGCACGGGTGGAATCAGACCAAAGACATCGTTGCGCCGTGGTGGCGGGAGAATTCCAACGAGGCGTACTCCTCGGGTCTGGCGAATCTGGCTGCGGGGCTATCGAATTGGGCGAAGTCTCGATCCGGGAACCGCGGTGGGGCGCGAGTGCGTTTCCCGCGGTTCAAATCTAAGCGTTCAGCGATGTCGTGCCGGTTCACCACCGGTGCGTTCGGCCTGGTCGATACCGACCGCCGACATGTGCAGTTGCCCAGGATCGGCCAGATCCGCACACACGAGTCGACCCGGAAGCCGGCCCGGCACCTGGAGCGCGGGACGGGCCGGATCCGGTCGGCTACCGTGAGCTTTACGCGGGGTCGCTGGTTCGTGTCGTTCTCCGTCGAAGTCCAGCGCCACGAGGTCCGACCACCGGAACACTGCGAGGTGGTCGGTGTGGATCTGGGGATCACGCATCTGGCGGTGCTGTCGCAACCGGTCCCCGGCATCTCGGACTGCCATGGCATGGTTGCCAATCCACGCCATCTCGAACACGCGCAACGCGCGCTACGGCGACTGCAGCGCGAGGCTGCCCGTCGCCGTGGTCCGGACAGGCGTACCGGAACCAAGCCGTCGAAACGCTGGCAGCAATCCAACGCCAAGATCACCAAACTGCACGCGAAAGTTGCGAACTGCCGCGCGGACGGTTTGCACAAGCTCACTACCGCGCTGGCCGACCGTTTCGGCACTGTTGTGGTCGAGGACCTCAACGTCGCCGGTATGTTACGCAACCGGCGGCTGGCACGAGGCATCGCCGATGCCGGGTGGGCCGAACTGCGCCGCCAGCTGGAATACAAGATGGGGTGGCGCAGTGGGGTAGTCGCCGTTGCCGATCGTTGGTATCCGAGCTCGAAAACTTGTAATGCCTGTGGCGTAGTGAAAGCCAAACTACGCCTGAGCGATCGACTGTTCTGCTGTGATGCGTGTGGTTATCGCACGGATCGCGACCTGAATGCCGCCCGGAATCTGGCCGCGCTCGCGAGCCGGATCCCCCACAGCGCGTCCTCCCCGAGTTGCGGGGCGACGAAAAACGAGCCCGATGGAAGGCCAGGTAAGACCAGCTTCGTTGGCAACGGCCACCGCCACGGGAACACCCCCGAGGTGAACGTAGCATGAGCAATCACGCGACTACCGACGAACGTGCAACTCACGCACATACTCTGATAACGGAAGGACCGCAGGATCCATGACAGCCTCCGACCGTCAGCTACAAGCTGATTCGGCGCCCACTGACCTATCCGGTGAAGAGGGGTATTCCCGGGGGCTGAGCCCGCGGACCATTCAGATGATCGCGATCGGTGGGGCGATCGGCACGGGTCTTTTCTATGGTGCGGGCGGCGCGATCGAGCAGGCCGGGCCGGGACTGATCCTGGCCTATCTCGCGGCGGGTCTGGCGATCTTCGTGATCATGCGGGCGCTGGGGGAGCTGCTCACCTATCGGCCGATCTCGGGCAGCTTCGCCGAGTACGCGCACGAATTCCTCGGACGCTTCGCGGGATTCGTCACCGGATGGTCGTACTGGGCGGTGTGGGTGGCGACCTGTATGGCCGAGATCACCGTTGCCGGGAAGTATGTGCAGTACTGGTTCGATATCGCGCCGTGGCTGACCGCGCTGGTGGTGTTGGCGGTCATGTTCTGCGCCAACCTGATCTCGGTGCGGCTGTTCGGCGAGGGCGAATTCTGGTTCTCCGCGATCAAGGTCACCGCGATCATCGCGATGATCCTGATCGGCATCGGGGTGCTGACGATCGGCTTCGGCCAAGCCGCCAACCCGACGGTCACCAACCTGTGGGCCGACGGCGGTGTGTTCCCGAACGGTTTCGGACAGTCGTTGCTTGTGCTGCAGATCGTGCTGTTCGCCTACGTCGGCGTCGAGCTGGTCGGCGTGACCGCGGGCGAGGCGCGGGATCCGCGCCAGACGCTGCGCAAGGCGATCAACACCCTGCCGTTCCGCATCGGGCTGTTCTATGTCGGCGCGCTCGTGGTGATCATGTCGGTGGCCAGTTGGCGCAACTTCCACGCGGGCAAGAGTCCGTTCGTCGAGGTATTCCAGCAGATCGGCATTCCGGGCGCGGCGGGCATCATCAATTTCGTACTTCTCACCGCGGCGCTGTCGTCGTGCAATTCGGGGATCTACTCCACCGGCCGCATGCTGCGCACCCTGTCGCTGCACGGGGAGGCGCCCGCGGGATTGAACAAGCTCAGTTCGCGCGCGGTGCCATATGTCGGCATCACCGCTTCGGCGGCGGCGATGGTCATCGGTGTGATCGTCAATGTGGTCTCGCCGGATAAGGCGTTCAACTACATCACCTCGGTCAGCACCATCGGCATCATCTTCGTCTGGGGCGTAATCTTGGTGTGCCACTTGATCTATCGCGCCAAGGTCGGCCGTGGTGAACTGCCCGCCAGCGATTACCGCCTGCCGGGTGCTCCGATCACCACCTGGTTGGCGTTGGCTTTCCTGGGTTTGGTTGTCGTCCTGTTGTTCTGGACCGACAGTGGGCGCACCGCGATTATCGTCGGAGCGGTCTGGGGTGTGCTGGTCTGCGGCGGCTATCTGGCGATGACCAAGCTCGGCAAGGCAGCGCGGTAACCGAACCGGTGGCATAGGGGGATGGCACCGACGGGGTGGGTCCGCACAGCGGACCGCACCGGCCTGAGGAGGCACATGGTCACGATCATCGGCGGCGGTATCGCGGGCACGGTACTCGCCGGAGCCGTTGCGCGCGCGGGACTTCCGACCACGGTGTACGAGCGGCGGTCCACGGTCGACGCCGGTGCGTTTCTCACCCTCGACAGTCGGGCGCATGCGGCGCTGGCTGAACTCGGGATCGGCCGTGATGACCTATCCGCCGCCTCGTATGAGGTGCGCGCGCTCGGTTTGCACGGCCTCACCGGGTATCGCGCCCAACCGGGTGCCGGACGGCGGCTCTATTTCCGCCCGGATCTGCTACGAGTGCTCACCGATTTCGCCCACGCCACGGCCGCGGAGTTCCACTACGACCGTCCGGTGACCGATCTGGACATCGAGAGCCGAACCCTCAGGCTCGCAAGTGAATCGGTGACACCGGACGGCCCGGTGATCGCCGCGGACGGTATCGACTCGCTCGTGCGCGCCCGCCTGGAACCCGACCGGCCCGCGGTCTACGCGGGTCAGGTCGTCATCTACGGGGTCACCACGACCCCGATCACCCTGCCCACCGAAGAATCGGTGCTGCACTTCCATCGCACCGGCAACGCCCAGCCGACCGACGCCTTCGGGCACTTGTGGAACGACGAGACGGCGGTGTGGTTCGCCAGAATCCGTCGTCCGGCGATCCCGGTGGCGGACAATGGTTTCCATCCCGTCGAGGCCTGGGCGGCGCAGATCCACACCGCGCTGCCCGCCATTCCGGGACTGATCGACTCGCTGCTCTCGATCACCGATACGGTGCACGTCAGTAATGCCCGCAATGTGCCGCTGAGTCATCCGCGCCCGCCCCGAGACGATGTGATCCTTTGTGGCGATGCCGATCACGCCATCAGCCCCGCCGCGGGTGTGGGCGCTCGCGATGCGATCGAAGACGCCGTCGCCCTCTACCGGGCACTCGTCGCGCAGACCTCGATAGCCGAGACCATGGCGAACCGCCGCCGCCAGATCCGCACCGAGCGAGCGGCGGTCGCCGAGGCCTTCCGGCGGGGCCGCTTCTGATATCGGCTTCTGCGAGACTGTCCGGATGGCGTTGACCGCTCGGTTGACGACTCGGTCGTATGCTCCGACGTTGAGACCGGTACACGACCGGCGTCGATGACCCCGAACCGCACTGTGATCATGAAACCGATGTGCCCGACGGAGGCGACCATGACAGAGCACACGCTGGCGGAACTGATATCCGATGACCTACCGCCCGGCATTGCCGCGCTGAGCCCGGAGCATCAAGCCGAGCTCGCCCAAGCGGTCGTCGATGCCCGATGGCGGGAGGCCGAAGAACTCAAGGCCGCCGCCTTCGGCATGCTCGACTTCCTGCCGCGCTTCCTGCGCGGCCCGGTCAAGAAGGCGGCCGGACTGTGACGGCGCAATTGCTGAAACTCGCACGGACGCTGGGCGTTCCGGTCGAGCAGCTCGCCTATCTCGCCGATGTGCCGGATGCGGATCTGCGGGAATTCCGCCGTCAGGTCACGGATCTGTTCGTGGCCGGACAGGAGGCCGGATTGCGGCGGGTCGCCCAGGCGTCCAAGGTGATTCCGACGCCCATCACCGCGAAAATGGTGGCGCGCAGCCGTGGTGCGCTACTCGCGGCCCGGATGTCGGGCGTGCTCGATCCGTCGCACGCGGTGGATGTCGCCAAGCGCCTGCCGGTCGACTTCCTCGCCGATATCGCCGCCCGACTCGATCCGCGCCATTGCGCCGCAATTATCGGTGGTCTGCCCGAGCCGACCATTGTCGCGGTCGGCAAAGAGCTTGCGGCACGCGAAGATTGGATCACCCTCGGTGATCTGGTCGTCTCGATCTCCGATACTGCGGCCCGCGCCACCGAATCAGCACTCGATGGCATCGCACTCGTCCGCTCGGCCTACCTCGTCGACGATCCCGCGCATTTGGAACGCTTCGTCAACCTGGCTTCGCGCGACAAGCTCACCGAAATGCTGCGTGCCACCGCCGAAAACGACCTCTGGTCGGAATACCGCGGCACACTGAACGCGCTCTCCGAATCCGCGGTCGAATCCGTCCGCGCCGCCGCCGAACACCTACCCGCCGAGCAGCGTGACCGCGCCCTGGCCGAAATCGCCGCGCGGAGTGCCCCATAGCTTTTCGGTTGCGCTAGGCGGCGTTAGTGCCCCGGCGCGGCATCATCGCGGAGGCGGTCACCATGACCATGGCCATCGCGGCGACCGCGAGGAAGACCAGATGCACCGCCGAGGACAGCAGTGCCGGAGCCGGATGGTCGGTGTCGCCGACGCGCGAGTTCACGATCGCGCCGAATATCGCGACACCGACCGCACTGCCCAATGACCGGGCGAACATATTCGCCGAGGTGACCACGCCGCGCTCGGACCACTCCGCGGTCGTCTGCGCCGCGATGAGGGTGGGTGTGGCGACGAGGCCCATGCCGGTGCCGATCACGAAACACGATGCGGCGACCTGGATCAGCGTGGAATGCTCATCGATCAGCAGCGTGGTCGCGGCACCTAGCGTGGCCAGCGTGCTGCCGATCAGTGCGGTGGCGCGAAAACCGATGCGTAGGTACACCTTTCCGGCTTGGGATGCGGCCAGCGGCCAACCGAGGGTGAGCGCACCGACGGTGAGACCGGCGATGAGCGCCCCGGTACCGAGCACGCCCTGGGTGAAAGTGGGCACATACGAGGTCATCCCGAGCAGAATCGCGCCGACCAGCACCGAAACCAGGCTGCTTGCGATGATGACCCGTCGCGTGAAAACCCACAGCGGCAGAATCGGATTCGCGGCCCGCCGCTCTACCAGAGCGAACAACACCAGCACGAGTGCGCTGCCGACGAAGATGCCGATGCCGGTCGGCGACGACCAGGCCCAGGCCTGTCCACCTTCGAGCAATCCGAGAATCAGCGCCCCCGCGCCGACGGTGAGCAATGCCGCACCGAGATAGTCGACGCGTTGCTTGCGCCGTGGCGTGCTCTCCAGGAAGTTGCGGACCAGCATCCACCCCGCGAGTGCGGACAGCGGGATATTGATCAGGAAGATCCAACGCCAGCTGACGTATTCGGCGAACAGTCCGCCCAGCAGTGGCCCGACCACCGCCGAGATCGCCCACACGCTGGCCAGATAGCCCTGAACCTTGGCGCGCTCGGTCAGCGTGTAGAGATCGCCCGCGATGGTCATGGTCATCGGCATGATGGCACCCGCGCCGATACCCTGCACCGCGCGGAAAATGATGAGGCCCAACATACTCGTCGCCACACCGCACAGCAGTGAACCGAGCGCGAAAACCGCTATGCCGAACAGGATTACCGGCTTGCGCCCGAGCGTATCGGCGACCTTGCCGTACACCGGAACAGTAACCGCTTGTGTCAGTAAGTAAATCGAGAACAACCACGGGAATTGCGAGAATCCGCCGAGGCTGTCGGTGATGGTCAGCACCGCGGTCGCGATAATGGTGGAATCCAGCGCGACCAGGCCTGTCGCGAGCATCAGCGAAGCAAGGATCGCGCCTCGATCGGATCGCAGACCGACCGATGACTCCACTGCCTCGGTTGCCACCGACCGGCCCCTCTCGTTCGCTTCACCAACCACCCCGAAGCAACGTATCGCGGCCGCAGCTATTCCCGCACGGAATTATTTCGGCACCGGACCGGTCGGGATCTCCTGTGCTGTCACCTCGCGGGCCTCCTGGCCGGGTGCCCGTACCTGGGGTGCCGCCCGGGTGTCTGGTGCCTGGGCCGACGCAAATCTACTGAATAGGTACGTGGTAGCCGTCACAGTTGTGCTGAAAGCCACTGTTAGGCAAGGTGCAGAATTCTCCCAGGATTTTCATCTACTATTGAGGTCAGTAGTTGGAGCACCGAGGCAAAGGGGCCATGATGCATCGAACAACAACCACGACCAACCGCGGTGGCGCACGAGCGCTCGCACTGCTCGTCGGTGCCATCGCCTTGGGCACGGTGATCGGCGCGGGCGAGGCATCCGCGAGTCCAGACGCGCGCTCAGACCACTCGAACAATCGGGGCGGCACCAGCGGTCGCGATACCACCGGCTGGCATCACATCGATCCGTTCGGCTACCACCACACCCCGCAGAATTCGTTGCGGCGCAATGAACAACAGAACAACCTGCGCGAATACCGCGGCCAGAACGAGTCGAGCACGGATACTTCCGGCAACCGCACCAGCGGCACGACGACATGGACCCGGGTACCGCGCCCCGACGGCGACGGCTGGACCGTATGCCGCGCCGCGGCAAGGACGTGCTGAGGGTCACGGCCAGCTCCACCGCGCGAAAAGGCGACGGCACTCAGTCGACGAAAACTCACCTGCTTCCCGTCGAAATGCGGTGTGGCGCAATGTAAGCGTCACACCGTATTGCTAGGGCTGCCAGGTGATCCGACCGCCCTGGAAGTCCTGTGCCTTCCCGCCCTCGTAGTCGTATTCCTCGCCCGTCGGGAACCCGTACCGTCCGGATTCCTGGCCATTGGACACCCACAGATCGCGGATCGCACCCCAAACGACATGCGCACCCGAACGCGGGGACCAATAGATCGCGCCACCCGGGAACAAGTTGTAGCGCCCGTTGTCCGTGCGCGCGGCCGCCTCGTCGGTGAGCGGGAACCCGAGTGCGCCGCTTTCCCAGCCGTAGGCACCCCATTTATCGCGAATCGCACCGCCGATCTGGTGCGCGGCGGTGCCGAGGGAGCAATAGATGGAGCCGCCCTGGAAAACGTTGTAGGCGCCGGACCCGGACGGCGTGGACAGCTGACGGGTGACGGGGTAGCGCAGCACACCGGTCTCCCAGCCGAGGTCGCGCCACTTGTCGCGGATCGCGCCGCTGACCTCATTCGCGCCGGTATCGGGATGCCAATAGATCGAGGCATTGCGCTCGAACGTCTGATACCGGCCGCCGTTGGCGGCATCGAGTTCGGGCCCGGTCGGGTCGCCGAGCGCGCCGGGGCCGCCCACCTGGTCGTATTCGACCTCGATGGCTCCCCCGACGTCGAACGGACCGACCGGGCGTGCCGTTGCGGTGCCGAGGCCGACGCTCAGCAGCAGGGCCAGTGCGGCGGTGGTCGATGTGAGTGCCGCCCGCGCGTGCGATCCGGAAGCGGTGCGAATCAGCCGTGTCAATTGGACTCCTGAACAGGTCGTAGTCGAACTCGAACAGGTGTGAATTCTCGGACTGTCATCTGGCTGTCGACAGTCCCATCGGTGGCATACCGGTGACCGTTGGCGTGCCTAGCTTTCGCGGGACGTGCGATCGGTCGCGACCGGCTGGGGCACAAGCTGTTCCACCAGGTCCCTGGCCCGTGCGGCGGGGCCGTTCGCGCCGAACGCCTGGACAGTAGCGTAGACGCCTTCCATCACGAGCATCAGCTGGTCGGCGAGTATCGCCGGATCGGCGAGCTTGACCGTTTTGCCCAATTCATCCACCAGATCGGTGAACTGGCCCCGCACCCACACCTTCATGGCCACCGCACCCTGGTGACCGGCGAGATCTCGATCCGGCAGTTCACCGAGTGCGATGAGGAACGGACAGCCGCGGCACACATCGGGGCGCACCTGTTCCACAAGCGCGTCGAAGACCGCGAGAATGCGATCCCTCGGGTCGAGGCCGGGATCGGCGGCGGCGCTGAACCACTCCCGATAGTGCTGGTCCTCGCGGTCCAGGTATGCCGCGACGAGATCGTCCTTGGACGCGAACAGGCGATACAGAGTGGTCGGTGCCACGCCAGCCTCGGCCGCCACCTTGTCGACGCCGGTCGCGCGAATGCCGTTCTCATAGAAGAGATCACGCGCGACCTGCAGCACATGGGCGCGAGTATCGGCGGCGGCGCGACGTTTTCCTTCCACTGGAATAGCCTAACCCCGACACTAGTTGTTAGGGATCGTTCCCTAACAAGTTCGAAGGAGCTGGACATGGCCGATCTGACAGGTAAGACCGCACTGGTTACGGGCGCTTCACGCGGCATCGGACGTGCCATCGCCGAGCGACTGGCCGCCGATGGTGCGCTGGTCGCGGTGCACTACGCGAATAATGATGCGGCGGCGAAGGATACGGTGGCGGCGATCGAACGGGCGGGCGGATCGGCGTTCGCGGTGCGCGCGGAGCTGGCCGCCGCGACGGGTGTCGACGACCTGTTCGCCGGGCTCGAGGACGGTCTGGCTGGGCGGCCGCTGGACATCCTGGTGAACAATGCCGCGATCATCACCTACGAGTCCACCATCGACCAGACCACGCCCGAGCAGTTCGAACGCCAGTTCGCGATCAATGTCCGCGCGCCGTTCTTCATCATTCAGCGGGCGCTGTCGCTGATCCCCGATGGCGGCCGGATCATCAATATCTCCTCCGGTGTCACCTGGTTCGCGACGCCACAGATCGTCTACTCGATGACCAAAGGTGCGCTCAATGTGCTCGGCCGGTCCCTGGCCAATACGCTCGGATCCCGCGGCATCACGGTCAATACCGTATCGCCGGGCGTCACCGATACCGATATGAATTCCTGGCTGCACGAGACCGATGACGCCATCCCGGGCATTGCGGCGATCACCGCGCTGGATCGGGTCGGTCAGGGCGCTGATATCGCCGACGCGGTGGCGTTCTTCGCCGCCGATGACGGACGCTGGGTCACCGGGCAGACCCTCGAGGTAAACGGCGGACTCTATCTCGGGCCCAAGGCGCAAGCCTGGTGAATCGACGCCCCGGCCGGGCTAGGGTAAGGCACATGGTGGAGTCGACGAGGATTGTGCTGGCATCCCGGCCGGAGGGCGCACCGACCGCGGCGAATTTCCGGATCGAAACCGCGGCGCTTCCCGAGCCCGGCGAGGGCGAGGTGCTGCTGCGCACCCTGTATTTATCCCTCGATCCGTATATGCGTGGGCGGATGAGTGCCGCCAAGTCGTATGCGGCGCCGGTGGCGATCGGTGATGTGATGGTCGGCGGGACCGTCGCCGAGGTGCTCGAATCCCGGGATCCGTCGATCGCGAAAGGTGATGTGGTGCAGGCCTATTCGGGCTGGCAGACACATCAGGTCGCGGCCGCGTCGGGCCTGCGCAAGCTGGATCCGGACAAAGCGCCGATATCGACCGCGCTGGGTGTGCTCGGCATGCCGGGGTTCACGGCGTATTCCGGGCTGTTGCAGATCGGGCGGCCGAAGGCGGGCGAGACCCTGGTGGTCGCGGCTGCCAGTGGCCCGGTCGGTTCCGCCGTCGGCCAGATCGCCCGCATCAAGGGTGTCCGGGCGGTCGGTATCGCGGGTGGTCCTGAGAAATGCGCCTATGTGCGTGAGGAATTGGGCTTCGATGCCGCAATCGACCATCGCGCACCGGATTTCGCCGATCAACTGCGCGCCGCCGTACCCGATGGCATCGATATCTATTTCGAAAATGTCGGCGGAGCGGTGGCGGACGCGGTGTATCCGTTGCTGAATATCTATGGGCGCGTACCCGTTTGCGGGCTTATCGCTAATTACAACGTGACCGGCGCACCCGAAGGGCCGGATCGCCTGCCCGGCTTCTACGGTCGCATTCTGACCAAGAGTCTCACGGTGCGCGGATTCATCCAGTCCGAATTCGTCCGGGAGATGTACAAGGATTTCCTGCGTGAGATGTCCGGCTGGATCGCCGAGGACCGGGTCCGCTACCGCGAGGACATTGTCGAAGGCCTCGAGCATGCGCCGGAGGCGTTCATCGGCATGCTCGAGGGCCGTAACTTCGGCAAACTCGTAGTGCGGGTCGGGTAGCGGACCCGGATCGGATTACACCGGCTGCGGCGACAGCGCGATCTTGGCCGACCGTCCCGGTGTTTCGCTCGCTGCGGCGGCATCGGCGGCGGATTCCAGCGGATAGACTGCCTCGACGTCGAGGCGCAGTGCACCTGTCGCCGCCATCCCCACGAGTTCGCCGATGAGGCGCCGCATATCCTCACCGCTGGTCTGCTCGGCGCGCTTGGAACCCCAAAAGCCCTTGATCACAGCCTGTTTGAAGATCAGCGGACCGGGATTGACGGACAGCGGCTGACCGGACAACGCACCGAACGAGATCAGCTCACCGTTCTGGCCGAGCAGCGAAAGCAGCGCATCGGCCGCCCGCCCACCGACCTGGTCGACGGCTCGCACGATCGGCGCACCCGCCGTCGCCGCGACGGCCCGGTCGAGCCAGCCATCGGATTCGGTATCGACGACCGGTTCGAAACCCAACTCCCGCAACGCTTTGACCGAAGCCGGACCGCGAACCAGATTGAGCACATTGACACCACGTTGCCGCGCAAGCACATTCACCAGGCGACCGACCGCGCCATTGGCGGCATTGATCGTGATCCAGTCGCCCGGTTCGACCCGCAGATCCTCCAGCAGCATCAGGGAGCTGAGCGGCATCGCCAGCAACTGTGCCGCCGTCTCATCGGAAATGCTGTCCGGCAGCGGAACCACTTGCGTCGCCTTGGCCAGGAAATACTCGGCCCACACCTGGTGAATGCCGGAAACGCTGACGCGCTGACCGACTTCCAGTCCGGTCACATCCGATCCCAGTGCATCGATGCGGCCGACGGCCTCGGTGCCAGGAACGGCGGGCAGGGCGGGCTTGTAGCCGTAGACTCCGCGAATGGTCGCCAGATCGTGGTTGTGAATGGGCGCGAGGATCAGCTCGATCCGCACCTGTCCCGGCCCGGGCTCGGGCGTCGGCCGCTGCGCGGTGGTGAGCACATCCTTCGGCTCGCCGAAACTTTCGATGACTACAGCACGCATGGTGAATTCCTTTCGTCAGTCGTCGGCGAGGATGACCTGGACGTCGATATTGCCGCGGGTCGCGTTCGAGTACGGGCACACTTGGTGTGCCTTGTCGGCGATGGTCTGCGCCTCGGCGGGGGACAGATGCGGCAGCGAGATCTCGAGGGTGACGTTCAGCTCGAAGCCGCCCGCGTCGTTCGGGCCGATGCCGACCTTCGCGCCGACCGCGGAATCGTCGACATTCGCGCCTTCGCGCTTGCCGACCAGGCGCAGCGCACTGTGGAAGCAGGCCGCGTAGCCCGCCGCGAAGAGCTGCTCCGGGTTGGTGCCCACGCCGCTGCCCCCCATTTCCTTGGGGGTGTTCAGCGCGACGTCGATCTTGCCGTCGGAGGTGCGGGCGTGGCCGTTGCGTCCGTCGCCGGTCGCGAGGGCTTCGGCGGTGTACAGGGCGGTCATGGCTGACTCTCTTTCGATCGAGGGTGGGACATCAGCGCATCGGCTAGTCGCCGAAGGGTTTCGCGCAGGGTGATGAATTCGTCGGGGGACAGGCCACTGGCCTCGCCCATTTCCGTTGGCAGACAATGGGCTTCGGTCCGCAGTTCGCGGCCGCGTTCGGTGAGTTGAATATCGACGCGACGTTCGTCGGCCGCTGCCCGGCGCCGTTCGACCAGCCCCGCCGCCTCCAGCCGCTTGAGCAGCGGTGACAGCGTTCCGGAGTCGAGCAGCAGTGCCTCGCAGAGGTCGCCGACGCTGCGACCGTCGCGTTCCCACAGTGCCAGCATTACCAGGTACTGCGGGTAGGTGAGCCCGAGGCGTTCCAGCTTCGGGCGATAGACCGCCGTCATCGCCCGCGACGCGGCATAGAGCCGGAAGCACAGCTGCTCGTCGAGAGTGAGGTGATCGGTCATGTGCACTACGGTAGTGGACAATTAAATTGTGCACAACCAAATGGGCATGCTTCATGTCACACCCGGCCCGCACCTGTGCTCAGCCTGCGACGCTGCCGCCGCCGATGCCCAGGTAGACGATCATGATGGTGAACAGGAACCAGCCGGCGCCCTGCCAGATCGGCCAACTCCGGCCGCGCCGCCACACGCGAAAGGTCTGCACGAATGCGCAGATGCCGCCGAGCATCAGCACCACGGTCGGTCCGGTCAGGATCGCGGTTTTCGCGGGGGTGTCACACAGCATCGTCTCCGCGGCCGCGCATGCCCTGCGGTCGGCCGCCCATATCGCGGTGACCACGAAGACGAGCGCGGCCACCACGAGCACCGCCGCCACATAGATCGCCACCCGGCGAAAGGTCCGCTCGTCCGCCGTCCACCGCTTCTCCAGATCGTTGACCATGATCGATCACCTCATGGATGGAGTTGCCGACCGACGCCGACCCAAACGTCGGTCATGGCTTGCGGCCGATGCCCGCCCAGTACCACGCGGATTCCGGATCGGCCTGGATGGCTTGCGCTCGATCCGATAGGTCGCCGATCAACTCCGGATGCCAGGTGACGACCGGAACGACGCCCGGTTCGACGATTTCGGTTCCGGCGAACAGGGTTTCGGTTTCGGCCCGGCTGCGCGGATTGAAGTTGATTCCGGCGGATTCGGCCGAGGCCACCACCCTGGCCATGGCACGCGCGTCGAAATCGGCGGTGGGATGGGTGATCACGAGATAGCTGCCGGAGGGGACCGACTCCAGCAGGTTCTCGATAATGGCGTGCGGATCGTCGCTGTCGCGGAAATACATCATGATCGCGACCAGCATGATGGCGACCGGACGGTTGAGGTCCAGGGTCGCGGTCAGGGACGGATCGCGCAGTATCGAGGCCGGATCGCGCAGATCCGCATGGATGAAGGCCGTTTTGCCCTCACGGGTGCTGGACATGAGCGCCCGCGCATGCGCGAGCACAGCGGGATCGTTGTCCACATAGACCACGCGCGCGTCCGAGGCGAGGGTCTGGGCGATTTCGTGGGTATTGCCCGCGGTGGGGATACCGGTGCCGATATCGAGGAACTGGGTGACGCCCGCATCGACGACGTAGCGCACGGCGCGGCCGAGGAACGCCCGATTGGCGCGGGCCATACTGCGAATTGCCGGAATATGGGTGGCTATCGCATCGCCGAGTGCCCGGTCGGCCGGGTAATTGTCCTTTCCGCCGAGCCAATAATCGTAAACGCGAGCTTCATGAGCCACGCTGGTGTCGATTTTGGTCGGCAACCCAGTGGCGGTTTCGGCCCAGTTATCCGGCATGACGATTCCCTCCTGTGGCGGGGCGGGCCGTCGGGTGCCCGCCGCCGCCGGGCCGCCGCACGGTCGGCGGCCCTCTTCGGCGAATTTTGCTCGCTCAGGATAGGTGCGGCGCCGGTCCGGCATGCTGGGATTCGGACGGCGTTAGGGGATCGATTCCGGTGTGTCGGCCCAAATACGTGATCTTGATGAGGTTGAATCTATGAGGTCAAGGCGCTGCAGTGGTCCATTGCGAAGTCTCTTCTTATCTGTGGAGTCTCTTCTTCCCCCAGCACCGGCATGCGACAAGGAGCATGAAGTGAGCATGATTCTCGCCGCGTTACACGACACCGTGCTAGCCGAGGTCAGTAATCCGACACCGGAGGCGCCGCCGCTGGCGGACAAACTGATGCAAATGGGTCGGTATTTCACCTGGCTGATTCAGTTGTCGGGAGTCACCGCCATTACCTACGGCGGCGGTCGGTTCGCCTGGGAGAAATGGTCCGGGGGCGGGTTGCAGTCGCCGAAGATGATCGCCAGTGCGATGGCCGGTGGCGCGGTCGCCACCAGTGCGGGCACGATCATGAATGCCGTGCTCTAGCGACCGCATACCATCCGTTCGAATCGAGCGCCCGTACGAAAAGTCGTGCGGGCGTTCATCGACGCTGAGCGAGGGATTCGATATGTCGCCGACCTCGGAATTGGAGCATAGGCTCGCGCTGGACGAAAGTCCCTATGGCCCTTTGCCATCCGTGCGTGCCGCGTTACGGGGCGCACGAATAGTGCCGAATCGGTATCCGGAGTACCTGCCGCGCAGGCTGCCCGGGATGATCGCCGAACGGCTCGGCATACCGCCCGAGCAGGTGGTGGTCGGCGCGGGTGCCACCGGAGTCATCACGAAGATCCTGCGAGAGTTCCTCGCGCCCGGCAACGGCGTCGTGATGGCGACGCCGACCTTCGACGGATATCCGCTGCTGACCGAGACCATCGGCGGTCGGGCGGTGCAGATTCCACTCACCGCGGACGGTCGGCAGGATCTCGACGCCATGAGCGATGCCATCGATGCTTGCACGCGAGTGGTTGTGCTGTGCAGTCCGCACAATCCGACCGGCACCCGCATCGGACAGGTCGAACTGGAGGGTTTCCTCGATCGGACCGATCCGTCGGTGACGGTCCTGCTCGACGAGGCGTATATCGACTTCGTCGCGGTGACGGATCGGTTGGGCGCGACCGATTTGGTTGCGCGGTATCCGAATCTGGTTGTGACGCGGACCTTCTCGAAGGCGTACGGATTGGCGGCGCTGCGAGTCGGGTACGCGATCGGCGCGGTCCCGGTAATCGCGCGAATTCGACGGTGGCAGTTGCCGTTCCGGGTGACCGCGCTGGCCGAGACCGGTGTGCGGGCCTGTTATGACGCCGAAGCGGAATTGGCGGTACGCACCGCGGCGATCACCCACGAATGCGGTCGGCTCACCGAAGGGTTGCGCGAGCTGGGGTTCGCGGTGCCGACGAGCGCGGCGAATTTCGTGTACCTGGATACCTGCCGTCCCGCCGAAATCGACCGGCTCGGTGCGGCTTTCGTGCGCGACGGAATCCAGGTCAAGCATTGCGGCACAGGTATCAGGATTACCGTCGGCAATGCCGCGGCGACGGATAGGGTGCTTGCCGCGGCACGCTGAACTCCGGTTGTGGTCGGTCAGCGGGCGCGGTCGTAGACCAGCGCGATCTCGCCGAGTTCGCCGGTTTCCTGGTGTGCGAGAGTCCATTTCGAAGCTGGCAGGCCGTCGTCGAACAGTCGTGGTCCGCCTCCGGCGATTTCGGGGCAGATGATGAGATAGAGCCGGTCGAGCAGGTCTGCCGCGAGGAGCGGTTTGATGACGCTCGGGCTGCTATTGACCAGGATATCGCCCGCGCCGGTGGTCTTCAGTTCGGTGACGATGTCGGCAGCGGGGGCGTTCACGATGCGGGTTCGTTCCCACGGCGCGTCGGTCAAGGTGGTCGAGAAGACCACCTTTTCGGTATCGACCAGCCATTTCGCGTATCCGCGGTCACGTGGATCGGCATTCTCGTCCTGGGCGACCGTCGGCCAGAACCCGAGGAAGCCTTCGGCATTGAGTCGGCCGAGCAAGGCCGTTGTGGCGTTGTCCCAGATGCGGTTCATGTGGTTTCGTGCGACTTCGGTGGTCGCGTAGGGGATGATCGCGCCCATATCAGCGGGCCCACCTGGGCCGTGGTAGCGCCCGTCGAGGGTGAGGCTGATGTTCGCGGTCACCTTGCGTCTGGTCATGCTGTGCTTCCTGTTCGATTCGAGGGTTACAGTCTGCAGATCATCTCGTCATAGGTAGTCGCGGCACATCGGTATCAGCTGCGCGAATCCTCGACGACGGCACTCGAGGACCGTGGTAGTCGATCAGCTCTGTCGCAGCGCCGACAGAAGTGTCCTCTCCATCTTTCTCGAACTGCTCGGCGTCCGGCCGCCGAGGTCAGAGGCATATGCGTCGGAGTGATTGTCGGACTCGGTGTGTCAGCGTTTGTAGCGTTGGCCGTCGGCGAGCTGTTCGGTGACTTTGTCGCTGCCGCTACGGCGTTGGATCGCGGCGGACAGACCGGGGGCGATACCGCCGAGCCGGGCGATCAGTCGCAGACTCAGCGGTGCCACGTCGAGTTCGGCGAGGTTGTGCTCGATTGCTCGGATGGTCGTGCGGGCGACGTCGTGCGGCGAGCGGGTGCGGACTCCACGTGGCAGGGTGGCGCCGGAGTCGGCGAACATTCCCGCCTCGCTGATGTAGCCGGGGAATATCGTCGAGACGCCGACATCGTGGGGACGCATGTCTTCGCGCAGGGCGAGGGCGAAGCCGCGCAACCCGAATTTAGTGGCGTTGTAGAGCGACGCTTGCGCGGAGGCGGTTTTGCCGGACAGCGAGGAGATGAAGACCAGGTGCCCGCGACGTCGGGCAACCATCTGTTGGGAAGCGAGTTTGGCCATCACGATGGGTGCACGGAGGTTGACGCCGAGAGCGCGGTCGATCTGGTCGAGTGTGTAGTCGGCCAGCAGACCCGTCGCGGGCAGCGCGGCGTTGGCCACGAGCACGTCGATCTCGCCCATCTCGACCAAGAGTTCGAAGATCGAGTCCAGATCGGTCAGGTCGGCGGGGATCGCCCGGCCACCCACTTTCTCGGCCAGTGGCTCGAGCAGGTCGGTGCGGCGGCCGGTGAGGATCATCTCGCTGCCGCGCTCGGCCAAGGCCTGCGCCAGGATTTGTCCGATCCCGCCGGTGGCCCCGGTCAACAGCACCTTCGCGCCCTGTAGGTCCATGTCACCTGCTCCGATCGCGCGCCATGCCGTTGAGCGGCGCGAGTTCGGGCACGAACTCGAATGACGAGCGATTTCGGGCAACGGCGATTGGATCGTAAACGCGCATGGCCCGATCCTGGCCCACGTCAGGGGCGCAGGTCTTGTACTAATGTTCCTTCCTTCGCGAACGCGAGATGATCTGCGGCGAACTCTTTGTTACCGGCCAACATCATCGGCGTCGTACCGCTGAACGCCACAACGTCGCGATGCAGATGGGACTGGTCGACGTACCCGCAGTCGGCCGCGACCCGCGCCGCGGTGTGGCCAGCGGCCAACCGGTGCACAGCGTGATCGAACCGCACCAGACTCGCGGCGCGTTTCGGGGGCAGACCCACCTGCGAGGCGAATCGGGTCCACAGCCGCTTGCGACTCCACCCGAGCTCCACCGCCAGGTCTTCGACCCGAACCCCGCCCCGGCTCACGACGATGCTGTCCCACGCCCAGATCACCTCCGGGTCCATCGGCCGCCCCTCGGTGCCTCGACAGGCCAGCGACGCATTCACCAACGCGAAACGGTCCTCCCAGGACGCGGCATCACCCAACTGTTCACGAAGCCGGGACCCGTCCCGACCCCATAAGTCGTCGAGGGCGACCACGGCACGGTCCAGTTCCCCTGGACAGACTCCCAGCACCATGTGGGCGGCCGGTGGGGACAGCCGTACTTCGACGCACTCGATGCGCCGCCCTCGCAAACGAACAGCGTGGGGCGCGAGCCCGGCGACCAGGCCGCCCAACCCGCGACGACCGGTGGCGTCGTCCACGACCATGGGGCCGTCACCGAACGCAACGACCAGCGTGACGGCGGGATGCGGGACAACCGGCAGCTCGACCGGAGCCGTGTTCCGACCGCGGAACCCGGCCATGGCAACCCCAGCTGGCCCGGCCTGCCGCACCGGCCGCGCGATATCCCAGGCTTCGGCCTCCCCGACTCCTGCGCCACGTCCATGTCTGCCCGATCGCATCGCCCCATGCTACGAGTCGGTGCGCCGCCCCAGCCACCGAAACCTCATGCGGGGCTTGTGGACTCAGTAGTTCAGTGGGTCATCGGGAGACGGTCTCCATAGTGGTGGGGGTGTGTACCCCAGCGGGTTGCGGGTCGGCGTAGAGCAGGTCGATGTCGGCGGCGTACGTCTCGTTGATGGGTTTGCGCCGAAGTTTCATGGTGAGGGTGAGTTCGATGCCGCCGGGTTCCCAGAAGGTCGGGAGCAGGCGGAAGCGTTTGATCTGTTCGACGCGAGACAAGACTTGATTTGCGGAATCTATAGCGGCGCAGACTCGTTCGATGATTTCTGGATGCTCGACGAGTCCGGTGGCAATGAACGGCAGGCCATGGTCGGCGGCGAAACTCGCGGCGGTGTCGGGATCCAGTGTCACCAGGGCGGTGACATAGGGGCGGGCGTCGCCGATGGCGACGACGGTGCCGATCAGACCGGAGGCCGCGCGCACCGCGTTCTCGATATTGGCGGGTGACATGTTCTTTCCCGACGCATTGATGATGAGTTCTTTCTTGCGGTCCACGACGCGCAGACAGCCGTTGTCGTCGCGGGTCATCACATCGCCGGTGGCCAGCCAGCCGTCGGTGTCGATGGCCTCGGCCGTCTTCGCCGGTTCGCCACGATAGCCCTTCATGACCAGGGGGCCGCGCACGAACAGCTCACCGTCGTCCGCGAGCCGCATCTCCATACCCGGAACCAGACGCCCGACGGTGCCGAGTTCGGTTGGGTCGTACGGAGATACGCTGGCGATGCACGTAAGTTCGGACATGCCCCAGATTTCGGAGATGGGCAGTCCGAGCGCCGCGAAGAAGGCAAGGGTGTCGGCGGGGATCGGGGCGGCGCCGGAGATGGCCCATTTCAGTTCGGAGAAGCCGAGTTTCGCGCGCAACGCCGACAGTACGGCGGCATCGGCTTTCTCGAATTCGGCGGCCAGGTCGGCCGGAACGGGGGTTCCGGCGCGGAGTAGATCCATGCGTGCGTGTGCGGTGTCGAGCGCCCAGCGCAGGGCTGCGGCGCGCGCCGCATCGGGTTCATTGGCGACACCGAGTTCTATCGCGGCCTTCAGCTTCTCCCACACCCGCGGTACCGCGCCCCAGATGGTCGGGCGGCAGTCCGGCAGCGCGGCCGCGATGAGCGCGGGTTCGGCTACCACCGTCACCTGGGTGCCGAAGACTATTTGCAGATAGAGCGCGGTCAATCGGTCGGCGATATGGGCCGAGGGCATGAACGAAGTGATCCGGTCACCGAATTCGATCGGCAGCACCTGGGCCAGTGCATAGGCCTCGAACAGCAAGTTGTCGTGGGTGGTTTCGACGCCCTTGGGGTTCCCGGTGGTACCGGAGGTGTAGATGAGCGTGGCGACATCATCGGGTTTTGCGTCTTTCCAGGACTTCTCGAAATCGAAGTCGGTGGTGCCGAGCGTCTGCAACTGCCGCAGGGTCAGCGTGCCTTCGATCGGATCGCCGTCCAATACGACGATGTGTGCGGGGGCCGCGCCGGAGCGTCGGATGCGGTCGAGGTATCGGGCCTCACAGACCACCACCGACGCCCCCGCATTGCCCAGCACATGGGCGATTCCCTCCGGCGGCAATGTGTTGTAGACGGAGAACGACGTAGCTCCGGTGTGCAGTGCGCCGACGTCGATCGGGTAGAACTCCATCCGGTTGCCCATCATCAGGGCCACGGTGTCACCGCGGCCGATGCCGAGCGCGGCGAAACCGGCGGCGATACGACGCACCTGCGCGGCGTATTCACTCCAAGTGAGCTCCTGGGTACCGCCGACCGTGCGCACCGCGACGGCGTCGGGATCGAGGGCCGCGTTGTGTTGGAAGGCGGCGCAGAGTGTGTCGAAACGGAGAGCGCTCATGACTATTCTTTCTTCAGATGGCCTGTGCGGCAGTCGATTCGAGGGCGTCGATGTTCATGGCCGCACCCGAGCTTCCACCGCACGCACCAGCTCGTGCACGCGCGGGTCGCGCGCGAGACGGGTATCGAGCACTACATTCATCGCACCACGCAGCAGCGCGTATGGTCCCCAGCCGGTCGCGGGTGCGATGGTGCGCGGGGCGCGTTGTTCGATGCCGTCGGCGACTGCCCGCGCGGCCTGTGCCGCGGTGATCCGGCGGCTCAGCGGCCACGGGAGCAGTTCGTCGAGGGCGCGACCGAGGTGGTCATCATCGAGGGTGGCATGGGTCATGGCGGTGTCGACGATGCCGAAATAGGCGACCCCGGCGGTCGCGCCGAACGGTGAAAGCTCCACGCGCAGTGCCCGTCCCAGCTGCTCTACACCAGCCTTGCTGATCATGTACGGCGCACCCGCCATCCCCGGCGCGAAGGCCGCGCACGAGGACACAACCACGACATGGCCGCGGGCCGTCACAACATGATCGAGCGCCGGGCGCACGGTGTTGAACACGCCGGTCAGGTTGATATCGATGACGCGGTCGAAGTCCCGGCCGTCGATGGTGCGCAGCGTGGCCGGACGCGGCACCACACCCGCATTGGCCACCACCACGTTCAGACAGCCGAAGTGATCGACCGTGTCCGTGATCGCCCGATTCATGGCCGCTCGATCCGCTACGTCGGCGGCGAACGGCAGAGCGCGCGGGCCGAGGGCGGTCGCGGCCGCGGTGAGGCCCGCACCGTCGATATCGACCAGCGCGACCGATGCGCCCCGCGCGTGCAGAATATCCGCCAGTTCACGACCGATACCCTGCGCGGCCCCGGTGATCAACACGACCTTACCGTCCACGTCGTAGCGGCGGCTTCCGATCATGTGGTCACCTCATAAGCGTCGGCGTCGAAAGTGCGTGTGCGACGGCGGTATTCGAAACTCCAGTTCGGATACAGTCCGGCATTGAGCCCGTCGGGTGTGGTGTAGTAGCTCGTGCAGCCACCCGTGAGCCAGACGCTGGTAGAACTACGACGCGCCATTTCGGCGAGGAACTTCTCCTGGGCTTCTGGCTGCACCTCTATACGGCGAACTCCATTGCGGCGCACCGATTTCAGCGCATCGACAATGTAGGTGATCTGCGATTCGATCATATAGATGGCCGATTGGTTTCCGGCCGCGCCGAAGGGGCCCAGCGTGCAGAAGAAGTTGGGAAATCCGGCGACCGCCGCACCGAGGTAGCTCTGCGGTTGCTTGTGGTAGAGCTCGGCGAGTGAGACCCCGTCGCGGCCGATGAGCCGTTCGTAGGCGGTGGGAATCGGGGTGAACCCGGTGCCGTGGATTATGGTGTCGACTTCGTGTTCGGTGCCGTCGCGCAGCACGATCGAATGCGGCCGCACCTCGGCGATGCCCTGGGTGACGACCTCGACATTGGGCTGGTCCAGCGCGGGCAGATAGGCGTCGGAGAAGATGGCGCGCTTGCAGCCGATTACATAGTCGGGTGTCAAGTTCTTGCGTAACAACGGGTTTCGCACCTGACGCAACAGCTGCAACCGGGCCAGGCCTTCATAGGGATGCCGAAAGCGCTGGTCAACCAGCGAGATCAACCCGAACGCCTCGATGGCCGAGTACCACAGACCGCGAACGGCCTTCTGCGCCAGTGGAATATTGCGCAGCAGATACCGTTCGGCTGGCAGCGTCCTGCGGTCCATGCGCGGCACGATCCACGGCGCGGAGCGTTGGAACAGCAGCAGTTTGCCGACCCGGGGCTGGATCTCGGGCACGAACTGCACGGCGGAGGCACCGGTGCCGATGACCGCGACGCGCTCGCCGGTGAGATCGTGGTCGTGATCCCAGTGCAGTGAATGAAAGCTCTTGCCCGCGAATGTGTCCAGTCCTGGTAGGTCAGGATACTTCGCCTCCGCGAAGATGCCCGTCGCCGACACGAGAAAGTCCGCTGTGCGGGAACCCCGGGTGGTCTCGATGCGCCACAACGATGCGGCCTCGTCCCAACGGGCGTCGAGCACCTCCGCGCCGAAGCGAATGGAGCGGACCACATCGTGGTCGACGGCCACCGAACGGAGGTATGCGAGGATCTCGGTTTGCTTGCCGTAGGTGCGTGACCAGTCCGGGTTCGGCGCGAACGAGTAGCTGTACAGCTGCGAAGGGACGTCGCACGCGCAACCGGGATAGGTATTGGCGCGCCAGGTTCCGCCCAGATCGTCGGCACGTTCCAGGACCACGAAGTCCTCGAATCCGGCCTCCCGCAGTTTCACCGCCAGCCCGATACCACCGAATCCCGCACCGATGACGGCTATATGGGTGTGTTCTACGTTCATGGTCTCCGGCCGTTCAGAGGTCGAGTACGAGTTCGTCGCCAGTGGCGCGCGATACGCACGCCAGCATGTGATCGGCACGTTCGGATTCGGTGAGCAGCAGGTCGCGGTGATCGACGGATCCGGCGGCGACGCCGACCTTGCAGGTGCCGCAGAAGCCCTGCTGGCAGGAGTAGGCGATATCCGGGAGCCGACGGCGCAGCGCGGTCAGCGCGGTCTCGTTCGCGGCGACGTGCACGGTGCCGCCGGTGCGGGCGAGGGTGATATCGAAGGCGCGGCCATCGGCGACCGGCAGCGCCGAGAAGCGCTCGGTGTGCAGCGACCCGGTCGGATTCAGCTCGAACATGCAACGCTGCGCCGCCAACAGCATCGGCGGCGGTCCGCAGACATACACGGCCGCACCGGGTTTCGCGCGAGCGATGAGTTCGGCGATATCCGGGACACCGAATTCGTCGTCGGGCCGGATATCCGCGCCGGGCAGCTCGTGCAGGAACGGCATAGTGTCGCGCGATCGACCGACATACACCAGCCGACCACGCGAGCCCGCCGCTCGCGCCATCGGCAGGATCGGTGTGATGCCGATGCCACCGGCGAGGAAAAGATATGACGGGGCGTCGACGAAGGTGAATGCATTGCGCGGGCCCCGAATTCGCAGGCCATCGCCGGTGCGCAGCGCCTCGTGCACCTCCCGTGAGCCCCCGCCACCGTCCGGGATGAGGCGCACCGCGATCCGGTAGCGGAACCGATCCGACGGGTCCCCGCACAGCGAATACTGTCGCTGCCGTCCCGAGGGCAGAAATACATCCACGTGCGAGCCCGGTCGCCATTTCGGCAGCGGGCCACCCGCCGCCGCGCGTAGCGTCAGACTCACCACATCAGCGGTCTGGCGTTCGACCCTCTCGATGCGCACATCGAGCTCGAACCCGGTGCGCCGCACCGGCTTCGGCCGCGACAGCAATGGCGCGGCGCCGCCTTTCACGAAGACGCTCTTATAGACGTCCATAATCGCGCCGAGCGCCCGCAGACTCACCGGCGTGCTATCGGTCGGCTCGCCCATCAGTGACCCGCCGCCCGTGCGGCGGGGGAGTGCCCGAGATACCGCAGTGCCTTATCCATCGGACCCAGCTGTGAGGGATGGAAGCCCGGCCGCAGATAGCGGGGGATTTCGGTGAGGAACACCGTCCAACTGGGGATCACGCCGCGGCGGGTGGCACTTGCGAACTGCCGCAACCAGAATCGGCCTTTGTCGGCATCCGGGTCCTTCCGGTACATGTACGCCGTCGACACGATGAACAGCGGCAGCAGTGACAGGCTCGCCAGGATCGCGGTCCGTGCCTTGCGTGCGTAGCTGCCGTCGACATACATGTAGGCGTCGTAGACCACGCTGCGGTGCTCGACTTCCTCCGCGCCGTGCCAGCGGACCAGGTCCAGCATGGCCGGGTGCATGCCCTTTTCCTCGAGAATGTCCGCGTTGAGCAGCCATTCGCCGAGCACGGCGGTGTAGTGCTCCATACCGGCGAACAGGCCGAGGCGTTCTTTGAGCCACTGCTCCTTCGCCCGTCCGGTCAGACCGTGATCACCGAGGATGCGGTCGACCAGCCACGCCACCTTGCGGACGTAGGAGTCCACGTCCAGGCCGATCGACTGCAGATGCCTGCGCGCGGCCTCGTGGCTGTTGGCGTGCATGGTCTCCTGTCCGACGAATCCGATCACTTCCTCCCGCAGCCGCTCGTCGTGGATATGCGGCAGGGCCTCGGACAAGGCCTGCGCCATGGCCCGCTCACCTTCGGGCAGGACCAGATGCATGACGTTGACGATGTGCGTGGCCAGCACCTCACCGGGGATGTAGTGCATGGGCACGGAATCGAACTCGAAATGGACATCGCGCGCATTGATCGCATGCGCGTCGTCGCCGTAGGTGCGCTTCGTCGCGCCAACCGTGTCAGCCATACGGCGACCGTACAGTGCCACAAATTGCATTGCAATGTTGCAGGCAACATTTTCACTGGAATTGTTGCACCATGTGGGTTGTCTGCTAGCGTCGAACGCGTGAAGACGGCGTCGAAAGCCTCCCTGAGCCGCGAGGATGCGGACGATCCCGAGACGAGGATCCTCGACGCCGCCCTCGTGCAGTTCGCGAAGGTCGGAGTCAAGAAGACGACGATCGAGGACGTCGCCCGGCAGGCCGGGGTGGATCGTGTCACCGTCTACCGGCGGGTGGGTTCACGCGACGATCTCGTGCAGGCCGTGATCAGCCGCGAGGTCGCGACCCTGCTGGCCGAACTCGCCGCAATGCCCGAACGACACAACAGCATCGACGATCTCGTCGCCGATATATTCGCCACGGTCGTTACGCGCTGGCGCACCCATCCCATGGTCGAACGAATGCTGGCGATCGAACCGGAGCGGGTGATCATGAAACTCACCGTCGACGGCGCCACCACCTTCACCATGTGCGTCACCGCGACCGCCACCACGCTCGACCGCGCGGTGGCGTGCGGACTCCTCGCCGAATCCGACGATTTGGTGATTCGTGCCGAAATCGTCTGCCGCGTAGTCCATTCGCTCATCCTCGCCCCCCATGGCATGGCCCAGCTCCGGTCCGATGCGGAGCTCGCCGAGTTCGCGCGCAGGTATCTGCTGCCTATCGTCATCGGTGCCCGCGGCTAACTGGCGGCCACGGTCGTCAGCCGCGCGGTGTTGCTGACCATGGCGATGCAGCCATCGGAGGCCCGGCGGGGCAGCGTGCGACGGCATGCTGGTCTGCGCGACTATGTGGTCGGTCAATCGGCTGTGCCGCAATGGGTCTCGAACATCTGAGCAGGTCAATCGTCCAATTCGCCATTGGATATCGGTTCGGTAACTACGGCAATTTGCGCGCCTGTCCAATTCCGTCAACCGGGCGGCTATTTTTCGAGTTCAGGGCCATATCTGCGGCAGGTCACGATTCGGTCTCGGGCGAAAGCCTGGAGTCGTCTGAGCAATCGGTCCTTTTCGAGGTTCAATTACCGCCACGCGAGCGCCAGCTAATAGTTAGCCTTCATAAACGTCGGGGAGCGGCAGTTGTGCCGCATGACAGGACGGATCGGTCGTCGATCACGGCGATCACCCGTGTTGCGCCATCTTCCATATCGAATCGCTACCTTGGTCGATCGGAGTGTCGGCCCGGAGAACGCTATGGCTAACCCAGCGTCCATACCCAACCCCTTCGATACAGGCAGTGCCGGTATTCCTGCCGCCGCCCAGCCGAACTCGCGGTCCGCGCCGGATTCGAGGCGGTCCGCCCGTCTTCTCCTTGATGAGCAGCTCGCGCCGCTGAGGATCCCGGCACTGGTGCTGGGGGCATTGCTGATCGGCCTCGGTGTGGCGGCGCTGCTGCCATTACGGGGATGGCTGCGCGACTACGGCGCCGAGCTCGTCATCGCCGCCTACCTGCAATACATGGCGATCGCGACAACCCTTGAAGTGTGGGGCCTGCGGCTGACCAGAAAAGGCCCGCGCCACAGGTGAAACGCGCACCGGCGCTACTTCTGCGGCGAGGCGGTCGCGGTTGCGTCGGCGATGCCGGGCATGGTTGGTGCTGCGCCGGGTATCCGACCGCACAGCCAACAGAGGAGGTTGTGATGACAAGTTCGGTTATCCGTTTCGCCGCATCCGTGGCTATGGCCGGGGCAGCGGTGGTCGCGACGGCCGGGCAGGCGGCGGCCGAGCCCGCCAGTGTGTCCATCAACGGCAATATGCAGGTGATGGGCATGAGCGTCCTGCACGTGGAAGCGCAGGGACAGGGCGATGGTCCCGCGACCGGCACCTATGTCGCTACCGGCCGATTCGGCAATATGCAGCTGCCGATCAGGGTCACCGGTCCTGTCACCTGCCTGCGGGTCGACGGCAACACTGTGTCGCTGGTCTATCCGATCACTACCGCCGAACCGGTGATGGTTTTCGCACCTGACGCGATGGCGATCCAGATCACCGTCACCAAGGGTCAGGACGGTGCGCCCAACATGATCGGCTACGGCGTCCCGATGCCGACGAGCTCCTTCCAAGACTGCAAACCGGGCCCGACCCCCTTGGTGTTCGACGGGACGATCGATATCAGCTAGCCGGAGTTGTCCGGTCGGCGAGGGATAGTGATATCAGGCGCACACATGTGCGTACAGTCAGATCCATGTCCGAACAAGCGCATCCCACACCAGTGGTGCCTGTCGGAGCGGCCGCGGGGGCCGATGGTGTCGCCGCGGCCGCCGGGGTGTCCGATGCCGACCTGCTCTCGCTCACATCACAGCTGTGTTTTGCCCTCTATTCCACATCCCGGTCGATGACCGCGGCGTACCGGCCGTTTCTCGAGGGGATGGGGGTGACCTATCCGCAGTATCTGGCACTTCTGGTGTTGTGGGAGCGGCCCGCGATGACCATGAAGGAACTCGGTGAGCAGCTGCGGCTGGACTATGGCACGGTCTCACCGCTCGTGCAGCGACTGCAGGCACACGGTCTGGTCGAGAGCGTCCGCAGCACCAACGACCGCCGCGCCGTCGAGTTGCGCGCCACCGAGGCCGGACGCGCATTGCAGCCGCAGGCCCGACAGATGATCGAGGCCGTGATGGCCGAGGTCGGTTATCCGATCGAGCACCTAATCCGACTGCGTGACGAGGTCAACGCGCTCGGCGCCCGGCTCGAGTCCGCCACGGCCCAGCGCTCGAGCAGGTAGCCACCGTCGACGCGGCGGTACGCCGGGTACCAGCCCGGACTGGCCCGCCCACCGCGTACTCGATCCGCAGACCCGGCCCGAGCGTGCGGCGTGACGAGTCGTGTGGCTCAGGCGTCCAACACTCGGGTCTGCCGATCGATCACCGGCGGTTCGGTGGACCACGGGAAGTTGATCCAGCGGTCGGTGCGTCGCCAGACGTATTCGCAATCGACCTCGGAATGCGGTTTCTGATAGACGACCGCGCAGCGCACCTCGGCGACATGGTCGATGCAGAAGTCGCGCACCAGTTTGAGGGTGGCGCCGGTATCGGCCACATCGTCGGCGATCAGGACCGTCGCACCGGCCAGATCGACCGCCTGCGGAACCGGCGGCAGCATGACGGGGAGATCGAGGCGTTGGTTGATACCGGTGTAGAACTCGACATTCATCACATGCAGGTTCTTGACGTCGAGTGCGTATCCGAGTGCCCCCGCGACGAATAGCCCGCCGCGTGCGATCGAGAGGATCAGATCCGGTTCGAACCCGTCCTTGGCGATTTCGGTGGCGAGCTCGCGGCTCGCGGTACCGAATAGTTCCCAGGTCAACACTTCCCGATCCGCCATGGATTCTCCATCTCCCTCGATACCGCTGGGCCTAGAGCATACGACCAGCTACGCGGGCCGATCGGGGAATTAAAGTGGGTCGGTGCGGATCTATCTGGCCGGTGCGACCGGCGTCATAGGAATACGGTTGTTGCCCTTGCTGATCGAGGCCGGACACGAGGTCGCGGGGATGACTCGGTCCGCGGCCAAGGCCGACCAGGTCAGGGCGGCCGGTGCGGAACCGGTGGTCTGCGATGTGTACGACCTCGACGCGCTCACCGCGGCGGTCCGCGCCTTCCGCCCCGATCTGGTGATGCATCAGCTCACCGATCTCCCCGACGATGTCGTGCTGCTCCCGGAACTCGCCGGTGCGAATGCGCGCATCCGTTCCGAGGGCACCAGCAATCTGATCGCCGCCGCGCAGTCCGCGGGCGCGAAACGCTTTCTCGCCCAGAGCATTGCGTGGCAGCCACCCGCCGGTCGCGGTGCGGTCATCCAGGAACATGAGGCAGCGGTACTCGAGATCGGCGGCGTGGTCGTGAAGTATGGGCAATTCTATGGTCCAGGTACCTATTACGAATCCGAGCTGCCCGATCATCCGCGCGTGCACGTGGATGATGCTGCCGCGCGTACGGTTTCGCTGGTCGATGCGCCCAGCGGCGTGGTTGTCATCGCGGACCAGGCCTGATCCGCGGCGCGACTATGGATCGCCATCGCGCGTAAGGTGCGAAACCCTCACCGGTTCGGCGATAGCGAACGGATAGACCGGCGACACGGTGTTGCCGCCGACCCGCAGACAGGCGCCTCTGATCGGCAGGTGACTGCGGGTCATAGCCGTGCCCGTCGGTTTGGAATACGGTGGCAGGGGCGATCACCCGGATCCGCTCACATCGGCCGAAGGAGACCCGCTTGCGCAACACGCTGCTCGTCACGTCCGTACTCGGTGCCACGCTGGTGGCGATGCTGCCTGCTGGCGCGGCGGGTGCTCAGGCACCGGGCGACGGTCCGCTGAAGGTGCGGGCGACCACCGGCACCGATCAACTGCCGGTCACCGGTGTCGGGGTCGGCATCACCACGTGCGCCGCCGGTCCGGTGCTTGCCACCTTGACCACCGGCGGCGATGGAACCGTGACGCAGGCCTTCCCGAGCGGCTGCTATCAGGCGCAGGTCACCTCCGTCCCGTCCGGCTGCGAGCTGGCGAGCATCGCCTACGTCCAGGTCGATGTGGCACCCGGCACCACACCGGTCGCCGGTTTCCAATTCCGCTGCGCGTAAATCGATTCGACTCAACCCAGTGGGTGCGGTCGATGGCCGCGGCAGCCCGCAATCCGCGGCGATGCGGCCTTGGTAGGGCGCTGTTGAGAAGTTCCCTCGGCCAGCGGCGCAGTGCCGTACCCCGATTGCGACGACGCATCCCGCATAAGCGGTTTGCGACTACGACAGCGGGTGCGCACTGTCCAACGCGCGGCGGGCATAGGCGCGTACATCCGCATCGGTGTCATCGATCGCCAGCTTCAGTGCGTCATGCGCCGACCCACTGTGTGGCCAGCTGGCCAGCGACAATACCGCTGCCTTGCGCACATCGAGGTGGGGATCGTGCAATGCCTCGGACAGTGGGGTTACGCCGATGTCGGGGTCCGCGCCCGCGAGACCTCGTGCGGCGCCCACTCGAACCTGCCAGGCGGAGTGGGTCAGAGCATCGACCAGCAGGGCCGTGTCATCTTGTGCGACACCGAGTTTCGCGAATGCCGCCAAGGCGGCCGCGCGCACGAGTGGATCCGGATCCTCGGCCAGAGCGCGCGCGGTTTCGGTGCCATGTCCGCCGATCGCCGACAACCCGTGCGCGACGGCAATGCGCACCTCGCGGTTGTCATCGGTCGCCGCGGTCGAGACGGTCTGCCAGTCGTCGAGTGATACCAGAGCTCGGACGGCCTCGATGCGCACCCGATGATCCGAATCGGTCAGCGCCGCACCGAATTGCGTGGCCGATCCGGCTCGCAGTGCGCGCAGCAGATCCACCACGGTCGCCCGGACGACCGGGTCGGTGGAGTCGAGTCGATCGGCGAGACCGGTCGAGTCGGGAAGCACCTCCACGAGTTCGCGCAGACTCGCCGCGGCCGTCGCGCGAACGGATGCCGCGTCATCGTCGAGCGCGCCGATCAGTACCGAGGTGAATCCCTCGGGCGTGTTCTCGGTCAATACCGACAGTGCCGCCACCCGAACACCGGCATCGGCGTCGGACAGATAGGTCGAAAGATCCTGTACCGTAGGCGAATCCAGAGCGAGCAGGTTGACCAGCCGCGGTGACGGCGGTGTGGTCGAGGTGCGGACGGTGCGCGGTGCGTCGGCCGGTGCGCGGCCGCCGATGAGTTCCGGCTGCGCGACCGGGACCACCGCGGTGTCGGTCGACGGTAGGTCGTCGAGACCCGGCACCCGGACCAGATACGGCGCCACCGGCCGCTTCAGGAATTCCATCGCGCCATCGGAGTTCTTGCGCAGATTCAGGTGATAGCGCCACTCATTATCGTCGCGCTGCGGTAGATCGGCACGTTCGTGGTAGAGCCCCCACCGTGACTCGGTGCGGGTCAGCGAACTACGCGCCGCCATTTCGGCGCAGTCGCGGATGAAGGAGACCTCCACCGCGCGCATGAGCTCATGCGGTGTGCGGGCCCCGATTTCGGCGATCTCACCGCGCATCCGCTCGAAGGTCTCGACCGCGATCGACAGCTTCGCGGCCGTCTTCGGCGGCGCGACATAGTCGTTCACGAATCGGCGCAGCTTGTACTCGACTTGCGGCTGTGGCGGGCCGTCCGGCTGCCGCAACGGCCGGTAGATCAGCTCGTGTGCCGCGGCCAGCTGGTCTTCCGGAAGTTCAACGGGTGCGGCGACTTCCGGCAATGTGGATGCGGCATGGCCACCGGCGAGATCACCGAAGACAAAAGCGCCGATCATGTAGTTGTGCGGCACGCACGCCAGATCACCTGCCGCGTATAGTCCGGGCACGGTGGTGCGGGCATGTTCGTCTACCCATACGCCGGAGGCGGAATGTCCACCGCACAAACCGATTTCGGAGATGTGCATCTCGATATCGTGGGTGCGGTAGTCGTGGCCGCGGTTGGCGTGGAAGGTGCCGCGGGTCGGGCGTTCGGTGGTGTGCAGAATGCCTTCGAGCGTTGTGAGCGTTTCGTCGGGCAGATGTGACACCTTGAGATAGATCGGCCCGCGCGCGGATTCGATCTCGCGTTTGACCTCCGACATCATCTGTCCGGACCAGTAATCGGAGTCGACGAAGCGTTCGCCCTTCGCGTTCACCTGGTACCCGCCGAACGGATTGGCCACATAGGCGCAGGCCGGACCGTTGTAATCCTTGATGAGCGGATTGATCTGGAAGCATTCGATACCGCTGAGCTCCGCACCGGCGTGATAGGCCATCGAGTACCCGTCGCCAGCATTGGTCGGATTCTCGTAGGTGCCATACAGATAACCCGATGCGGGCAGTCCCAATCGGCCGGACGGCCCGGTCGCCAGGATTACCGCCTTGGCACCTACCGCCACGAATTCACCGGTGCGCGTATTCAATGCGGCCGCACCAACCGCGCGGCCCGCATCGGTGAGCACCCGCACCGGCATGAGCCGGTTCTCGATGCGGATCTTCTCGCGCATCTTGCGCTGACGCAGTACGCGATACAGCGCTTTCTTCACGTCCTTGCCCTCGGGCATCGGCAGCACATACGACCCGGAACGGTGCACCCGGCGCACCGCGTACTCGCCGTACTCGTCCTTCTCGAACTTCACGCCGTAGCGTTCGAGTCGTTGCACCATGGCGAAGCCGCGGGTGGCGGTCTGATATATAGTGCGCTGGTTGACGATTCCGTCATTGGCCCTGGTGATTTCGGCGACGTAGTCCTCGGGCTCGGCCTTGCCGGGAATCACGGCATTGTTGACCCCGTCCATGCCCATGGCCAGGGCGCCGGAGTGGCGCACGTGCGCCTTCTCCAGCAGCAGCACATCGGCGCCCGCCTCGGCGGCGGTGAGTGCGGCCATGGTCCCCGCGGTGCCGCCGCCGATGACGAGCACATCGCAGTCGAGCCGGATCCGATCGGATAGCTCGGGAATATTCACAACTTCTCCAGGATTTCGGCCTTCACCGACCGGCGATCCGCCGGTGTGCGTGGCTCGGGCACATCGACCAGGGTGTGCAGTACGCCGCCGCCGAGTACCGCGATGCGGTCGCCGAGCAGCAGTGCCTCGTCCAGGTCATGGGTGACGAATACGACGGTGGTGGGGTGCGCGCGCCAGGTATCGATCAGCAAGCGCTGCATGGTTGTCCGGGTCTGAGTGTCGAGTGCGCCGAACGGTTCGTCCATCAGCACCGCACGCGGCGATCCGGCGAGGCTGCGCGCCAACTGAACTCGCTGCCGCATGCCGCCGGAGAGATCACGCGGAAGATATTCGCCGTAGCCGGTGAGTCCGACCTCGTCCACCCAGTGCCGGGCGGCCGCCTTGCGTTCGGTGCGCGGCACCTTGCGCAATTGCAGTGCCAGCTCGATGTTCTGGCGCGCGGTGCGCCACGGCAGCAGCGCATCGTCCTGGAAGACCAGGGCGCGATCGGCGGACGGTCCGGTTACCGCAACGCCGTCGGCGCGGATCACACCCTGGTCCGGCTCGCGCAGTCCGGCGATCGCACGCAGCAGCGTCGACTTGCCGCAGCCGGATTTGCCGACCACAACCAGGATTTCGCCGGGCGTGATGTCCAAGTCGAGGTTGTCGAGCACTGTTTTGCCGCCGTATGCGATGCGAATCCCATTCAGGCTCAACCGCATTCCGGTGGCAGCGGCGGTGGCGGGTGCGGTTGTCGTGGTCATTCTGCGACCTCCCTCGGCAGCCAGCGGGTGATCCGACGTCCGGCCAATTCCACGATTCCGGAGGTGACGAAGCCGAGGATGCCGATGGTGATCATGCCGACGAATACCGCCGGATAATCGACGATGGTGTAGGCCTGCCAGGTCCGGTAGCCGATGCCGAGCCGCCCGGAGATCATCTCCGCCGAGATGAGACAGATCCATGCCACACCCATGCCCACCGACAGACCACTGAATACTCCCGGCAGGATGCCCGGAAAGACCACTCGCACAAGGACATCGGTGCGCGAGGCGCCCAGCGTGCGCAGCGCGTCCTCCCAAATGGTCGGCAGCGCGCGCACCGCGTGTCTGGTGCTGACCAGCACCGGGAACAGCGATGCCATGAAGGTGATGAAGACGATGCCCGATTCGTCGCTCGGGAACAGCAGGATCGCCACCGGCACCAGCGCGATCGCCGGAATCGGCCGGGCCAATTCGGTGAGCGGTCCGAGCACCGCCGCGAAGAGCCCGGAGCGGCCGAGAGCGATGCCCGCGAGCACCCCGACCACGGCCGCGAGTCCGAATCCGGTGAGAATACGGATCAGCGATTGTGCGACATCGACATAGAACTGGTCCGATCGCAGCTGCTTGCCGAATTCGCGGATGATCTCGGTGACCGTCGGCAGTGTGTCGAAGCGCAGCCACCATCGCACATTATTTGCGGTGAGCAGCTGCCACAGTCCGATCGCGGCCGCGACCGACGCCACCTGGAGCGCACGGGTACGCCATGTGGAACGTCCACGCGCCCAGGTGTTTTCGTCGTTGTCGGCCACGGCGGGGCCCACCAGGGCCGCCGTGCCCGCGCCCCTCAACGTAACGCTGCGCGATGCTGTCATGGTCGAACTTCCGTCACGGCCTGGTCGTAGGAGATCGCCGTCGCGGCCGGGTGCGCCTGCCGATAGCGTTGCGCGGCAGCCGATGTCGTGAACGGCAGGAAGCTGTCGCCGTCGCGCAACCACACCGCCTTATCCGCGAACCAGCGCGTGCCGAGTTCGGCATCGGGCACATACGCCGCGCGGATCACCTTGCCCTGCGCTTTGGCGGCTTGGACCGCGCGCAGCAGGCAGGTCGGATCGGCGGCGGGCTGCGGTCGATCCGTGCCGTCGAGCCAGAGCTCACCAGCCTGCGCGGCATTGCTCACCGGACGTGCGCAAACCGGATCGGTGCCGGTGACGCGGCTGGGGTTGACGGTCGCGGCCACCGCCTGGTCATAATCGCCGACGCCGTTGTCGGCGAAGGCCTTGCGCAGCGGTGCGGGATCGACGAACTTATCGATATCGAGTTCGGCGAAGTCGCCGATCGACTTCAGGTACTGCACATCGCCGTTGAACGCGCTGATCAGACTGGGCTTGAGCGTGGTATCGAAAGACGTTCCGCCGGGCCCGTTGTAGAGATACACCACCTCCTGCGGCAATCCGGAACCGTCGGCGACGATCTTGGCGGCCTCGAACGGCTTGTCGTTCAGGAACTTCGTGGCATCGAGCTGGGCGGCGAGAAAGGCCTGCAGCACCTCGGGATGATCGGCGGTATAGGAACGCCGCGCGACCACGCCGTGGAAGGTGGGCACACCCAATTCCGCACCGTCGTAGAGCAATTTCGCCTTGTTCTGGAAGACCAGCAGTCCGGGCCAGGCCACGAACTGCGCGAGCGCGCCGACCTGATGCGATTCCAATGCGGTCGCGCCGATCTGCGGCTGCTGGTTGAGCACCTCGACGCCCTTGGCCGGATCGACGCCCGCCCGCGAGAGCGCCTGCACCAGGGTGCCGTGTCCGGCCGAGCCGACGCTGGCCGAAATCTTCTGCCCGGCCAGGTCGCCGATTCCGGTCGCTGTCGAATCCTGGGGCACCACAACCATATTGAGCGCGCCCTTGGGGTTGTAGCCGGTCACCGATACCAGTGCCGTCTTGGCGCGCTCATTGGACTGGGTGCGAGATCCGTTGATCAGCAACGGATAATCGCCCATCGATCCAATATCGATCTTTTCGGCCAGCATCTGCGCTGTGATCGGTGCGCCGGTGTCGTAGTCCTGCCACTCCACCTGGTACTTGGCGCCACCGCTGTCGGTGATCTGCTGTAGCCGCTGTTCGAGGTAGCCCTGTGCGCGTAGCAGCGTGCCTGCGGTGACGGTATTGATGGTCTTGGACTGGTAGCCGACGACGACCTTGACGGTTCCGGCGGGAGTGTTGTCCGAACTCTGCAGTGAGCAGCCTGCCGCGGCGAGTGCGACGGCGACGAGCAGGGGAGCGAGGCGTTTCTTCATTGGACTTCCGGATCGTTCAGCGCAACAGATAGGGCATATTGACGGTGACGGCGCCGGTGGGACACCGGGCGGCGCACGGGCCGCAATACCAGCACTCGTCCACGTGCATGAAGGCCTTGCCGTTTTCCGGATTGATGGCCAGCGAGTCGAGCGGGCAGATCTCCACGCATAGCGTGCAACCCTGGATGCACAGCGATTCGTCGATGGTCACGGGAATGTCGGTGCGTTGGTTCGCCAGTGCCATCAGATGACCTTCCATTCGGATGTGCTGCGGATCAGGCTGCCGCGCATGGTGATTCGGTCCCCGCGCATCCGGATGTATTCCAGATCCACCGGTCTGCCGTCGTCGAGACGGGTCAGCCGTTCGAGCATCAGCAGCGCCGCGCCCTCGGGCGCTTCCAAGGTGGCGGCGGTGTGCGCGTCCGCGGTAATCGCTTCCAGCGCGAGGTCGGCCGAGCCGAGCGGTCCGCCGCTGATCTGTTCGATGAGTACGAAGATGTCGTTGGTCTCGAGATCGTGGCCGAGGACCTCGGTGCCGATATCGGGTGCGAGATAGGTCAGATCCAGGCTCAGCGGCAGGTCGGCCAGATAGCGCAGACGTTCGATATAGACCACGCGCTCACCGGGATTCAGCCCGAGCTTGCGCGCGACGGCGGGCGGCGCGGTGATGTGCATTGCCGCGCGCACCTCGTTGCGCACCGTGCCGTGGCCCTTGAGGGTTTCCTGCAGTCCGAGCAGCGCGTCGAGCCCGTGATCGTATTTGCGTCGGGCGACCCTGGTGCCCACCTTCGGCACCCGATCGATCAGCCCTTCGTCCTTGAGCAGCGCGAGCGCGTCGCGCACGGTATTGCGCGACGCGTCGTATTCCGCGACCAACTCCTGCTCACTCGGCAGCACATCGTCGAAGGCCCCCGCATGTATCTGATGACGCAGCACGTCGGCTATCCGGCGCGCCTGGTCGGCCCGCAACCGTCGCACGGGCGTCGCCTCGGCTCCCACCTCCGCCACCTTTCTCTCGCTGACCTGCATGGACAGCGACGATAGTTGGCGCTGGACCGCCCGAATGCCAACATTCGAGCTGTCCAAATCAGCGGATGTTATTGCGCCGCCTCCAACCTGCTCTGACCTGTGCGGATGAGTCTCGGAGTGGCCATTGCGCCACCCTGTTCGCGGCCGATGAGTTTCGATCACACAGATTCGAATGCCGGGTCGGCACCCACCATGGCCAGCACGCCGACCACGATGCCCGATCCCGTTCGGATAGCGCAGCTCCTGGCTATCGGACTGGCGTCACGATGGTGAATCGCGCTAGGCGATTCATCTGTCGCCGGGCGGCTCACAGTCGGCGTGTCCACGGCCGAGGGTGCGGCCATTGCGCCGCTCTTCTTCGGGCGTGGTGGCACCAGGGTGATGGCCCGTGGGGTGGGCGCCTGGTGGTTGAGCCGGGGGATTATCCGTAAGCCGGTATCAGGGCGGCATCACTCCGGCGAGGGAGGCGAAATCCCCACTGGGGGTGATGTTCTGGCAGGCACGCATCCCTACCATGGCGGGCGTGGCTGTTGTCGCCGGTTTTGGTCGCGCTCTGCTGGTCGCCGGAGTGTGTGCGTTGTTGGTGTCGATCGGGGCGGGTTCCGTATCGGCGGATTCGGCGTCCTCCGGTGCGGATATTTCGGTCGCGCAGTCGCTCGGCGATCGGGAGCTCACGATCATCCTGCGTCGGGTGACCAGCGTGCCGGGGCCGTTGCGGGTGGATGTGGTCACCCATGCCGGTACCGCGCCCGGGCAACTCAGGCTCGCGGCGACACCGACAGGGGTCTCGACGCAATCGATGCAGCCCGCGCCGGGAGCGCCCGCGGCTGAGGCGGTTGTCGAACTCGGCGGCACGCCCGGGATGTACTCGGCGACAGTCCGAATGGACCGCGCCGGGCCATGGGAACTGGCCGTCGGCGATGGCACTCGGGTGGCGCGGATTCCGTTCATTGTGCCCGCACAAGTGACCTCGCCGCCCGAGCGCCTGGTCTACGGTGGGTTTCTGGTGGCGGGCGTACTGTTGCCCGTCGCCGTGGTGATCGCGATTCGTGCTCGGCGCAGCGTGTGGGCGCTGGTTCCGGCCGCCGGGATGGTGGCCGGGGTGGCGGTTTCGGTGACTGCCGCACTGCTTTCGGCATCGTTGCCGTTGCCGCCGCAACCAGGCAGTCAGCTCGATCCCACGCTCGATAATGTCACCGATCCCTATGCGGTGAATCAGCCTTTGATTTCGGACTTTTCGCGGCCGCCGGTACTGCTCACGGTCGCGGGTGGGCCCGTGAACGCCGGGCAGCCGGGCGATCTCGACCTCGTTCTGATCGATGCGGCCACCGGCGCAACCGTCGACGATCTGGTCGTGCACGACAGTGCGCTCATGCATCTGCTGATGGTCGGCCCGAGCGGCCGCCTGTCGCATCTACACCCGATCCGGATCGGAACCGGCCGGTATCAGGTTCATCTGGCCGCCCCCGAGGCCGGGCGGTATGCGCTGTCGGCGGAGTTGGCGCGGCGCGGCGGTGGTGTGCAAATGGTTCGCGCGACAGCTGGGTTCACTGTCCTACCCGGTGTCGCGGCACCGGAATCAGCCAGTGCCGCAGTGCATCTCGGTGGTGGTGACAAGACCGCGTCGACCGTTGTCGACGGTAATCCGGTCACCATCAGGACGACCACTCCGGTGGCAGGAGCACCGATCACGATTACCGCCGAATTCGGCGATGCCGCCGATCTGCAACCGTGGCTCGGTATGGTGGGCCATCTGATCATGTCCGGTCCAGTACCCAGCGACCCGGATATCGCTGCGGCCGTGCAGAACTCACCCATCTGGGGACACGGGCATTCGATGGGTGCGACATCGATGCAGGACATGCCGGATATGGATATGCACGGTATGGATATGACCGAACCCGCCGCGAGCCACGGCATTATGCTCATGCCACCCGCCAATGGCGAAAGCGCACCCGATGAGACGGTCGCCGCGTACGGTCCCGACGTTCCGTTCACCTACACCTTCCCCCTCGCGGGCTGCTATCGCCTCTGGATCCAGGTCGAACGGCGCTACACCGTGCTCACCGTCCCCGTCGTACTCGATGTCGCGGCCGGAGCGCGGCCATGAGCGAGCAAGCGGAGAACACTGCCACATCTCGGAAAGGTGTTCTCGCCGGGGGAGTGGTGGTCGTCATCGTGCTGGCCGCCATCGCGTGGTTCGTCTGGCCGCGCCCATCCGGTCCGCTCGTATTGAGAACCGGTTCCCCACAACATCTCGTCACCATCTCCATCGATAGCGTCCGAATCGGAAGCACCGCAATCGATGTCACCGTCACCGACCGCAGTGGCGCGACGAAAGACCATGCCGCCGTGCGCATTCAGGCGAACCAACCGCTCATGGGCCACGCCGGACAGCCCATCGCGGCGGCGGCCACCGGTCCGGGACACTTCCATGCCCCATCGGTACCACTCATGATGACCGGCCCGTGGGAGCTTCGCTTATCGATCGACGAACACGACAGCGTTGACGAACTCGCGGTGCCGATCTGGGTCGGCGGCTGAAAACATGCACAGTTCAGGAGGAATGAACACCATGAGCACATCAGCGCCGGTCGAAGTCGACGCCGGACCGAACATCTCCGATGACAGCACCGCGGCTCGCATCGGTGCCTGGGGCGTACTACTCGGCACCGCGGTCACATTGGTCGGTCTCAGCTGGGATATCCAGTGGCACAACGAAGTCGGTCCGGACACCTTCTTCACCCTGCCGCACCTGTTCCTGTACTCCGGCAGCGCGATTTCCGGATTCGCCAGTCTGGCAATGGTTCTCATCGCGACCTCCGCCCAGCGTGCCGATAAGCCCGTGCCCCGCCTCGGCGGCACTCCCATCCGAGTCTTCGGCAGCAACCTGACCGCACCGCTCGGCTATATGATCGCTGGAGCCGGTGCGGCACTATTCCTGCTCTACGGCCTGCTCGATCTGGAGTGGCATTCGATCTACGGTTTCGACGCGGTGCTCAATACGCCCTCACATGTGGCGCTGTTCCTGTCCAACGCGCTCACCATGATCGGCAGCATCATTGTTTTCGCCGCCCACCGCGACCATCGGTGGGGCCGGATGGGCATTGTGGTCGCGATTTCGATTCTGATCACCTTCGCCCCGATTCCCACCACTGCCTTGAACAATCTGCATCTGCCCGTCGATCCGACCATCCTCGGCTCCGTTGTGTTCGGGCCGCTGCTGCTCATCCTCGGCGCGGCGCTATTGGCCCGAGCGGGCGCGGCGATTGCCATCGCGGTTTCACTCGGCGCCTTGCAGGCGATCCTGTGGTGGTTCTCGCCCTGGGCCACGCACACCTACGCGTCGGCGATCGGCCTGCCGCTGCGGGACGGTCTCACCGGCCGTCCGCCGGATCTGCCCGCCATGATGCCGATGTTCCTGATCTTCGCGGCCGTCGCCGTCGAGGCGCTGTTCTGGCTGGCGCGCGAACGTGGTTTCGATGCGCGCAAGATGGTGCTGGTCGCCGGTGCCGTCACCGGCGTGATCATCGGCATGACATTCCCGCTGCAGTTGAATCTGGTCCGCGTCTCGCACATCGCCGTCGGTGACATCGCGACGATCACGCTGCTCGGCATTCCGCTCGGCCTGCTCGCCGGATTCCTCGGCGGTCGGTTCACCACCATGCTGCCCGCAATGAAGGATGCGTGATGTCGGTACTCCGCAGGCTCGCCGTCTCCGTACTGGCCGTGATCACGCTGTCGCTGGTGGCCGTCGCCCCCGCCGCCGCGTACGCGCCGGTCGAAATCGTGCACACCGAGCGCGTCCAGGTCGGCCCGTACGGCGTGACCGTCGGCTTCTCCACCTGGCCCATCCGGGCGATGAAGTCGCTGGACTTCACCTTCATGCCCGATGGCGGCATCGCCGACAAATCCGGGACGCTGCGCTTGACCGGACCCGCGATCAGACCCGGCCGCCGCGCCGCGCCGCTGGTTCGTCATCCCCGTAAACGCGACTCCTGGGGGTTGGACGTCAAGGCCTTCGACGCGCCAGGCACCTACACCTTCACCTTCGCGATCGACGGCCCGCTCGGACACGGCGAAGGGACCCTCGGCGATGTCACGGTGCTCGACCAGCCCGGACCGCCGCTGCCGCTTAGCTGGACGATCGGCACCCTGCCGCTGATCGGCCTGCTGGTCTTCCTCGCGGTGGCCTGGCGTCGTACCCGACCGGGGCGGCAGCCGCTGGTCGTCTGACGGGTCAGAACCAGGCGTCCCGCATTTCCAGCGTGGTGCGGTCCATCAGCTCGAGCAGATCCAATTGCGGTGTGGTCTTGGGCAATTCGTAACGGAAGAAGTAGCGGGCCGCGGCACGCTTGCCGTCGTAGAAGTCGCCTTCCTTGCCGTGCGCGGCGAGGGCCTGCTCCAGCCAGATCCAGGCGACCACGACGTGCCCGAAGGCCTCCAGGTAGATGCTGGAATTGGCCATGGCGGCGGCGATATCGCCGGAGGCGAACATCCAGCCGGTGACGGTGAGCAGCCGTTGCCAGACCGCGTCGAGCTGTCCGCCGAATTCGGTCCACTCGCCGCCCGCCTCGGTGGCCGCGAGCACGGTCCGCTCGATCTGTGCGGCCAGCAGCCGCAGGCTCGCGCCATCGTGCTGGATCACCTTGCGGCCCAACAGATCCAGACCCTGGATGCCGTGGGTGCCCTCGTGGATCGGGTTGAGGCGGTTGTCGCGGTAGTGCTGTTCGACATCGTATTCGCGGGTGTAGCCGTAGCCGCCGTGCACCTGGATGGCGAGGCTGTTGGCCTCCAGACACCATTGCGAGGGCCAACTCTTCGCCACGCCGGTGAGGATTTCCAGCAGTAGGGTGTGCTCGCGTTGGGCCGCCGGATCCGTGGCGGTGCGTTCCAGGTCGACGAGGCGGTTGCAGTAGAGCAGCAGAGCGAGCGCGCCCTCGACATAAGCCTTCTGCGCCAACAGCATTCGCCGCACATCGGGATGTTCGATGATCGGTGTCTGCGGTGTGGACGGATCCTTGGCGGTGATCGCGCGGCCCTGACGGCGTTCCCGGGCGTATTCGAGTGATTTCAGGTATCCGGTGTAGCCCAATGCCGTTGCGCCGAGACCGACGCCGAGGCGTGCCTCGTTCATCATGTGGAACATGTAGGACAGGCCGCGATGCGGTTCGCCGACGAGATAGCCCACCGCACCGGGCGAGCCGTCCGGATTGTGCTTGCCCTCACCGAAATTCAGCACGGTATTCGTGGTGCCCCGATATCCCATCTTGTGGTTCAACCCGGCCAGCACCACATCGTTGCGCGCACCGAGCGAACCGTCCTCGGCCACCAGGAATTTCGGCACGACGAACAGCGAGATGCCCTTGGTTCCGGCCGGTCCGCCCGGAATCTTGGCCAGCACCAGGTGCACGATATTGTCGGTCAGCTCGTGATCGCCGCCGGAGATCCACATTTTCGAGCCGAAGAGGCGGTAGGTGCCATCGGCCTGGGGTTCGGCGCGGGTGACGATATCGGCCAGCGACGAACCCGCCTGCGGTTCGGACAGACACATCGTTCCGGTGAAACGACCCTCGACCATGGGCTTGACGAAGCGGTCGATCTGTTCCGGAGTGCCATGCGCGGCAAGGAGATTGGCATTGCCGACGGTGAGGAACAGATATCCGGTGGTGCCGACATTGGCCGCCTGGAACCAGCAGAATCCGGCCGCCTCCACGGTGGCGGGCAGTTGCAGCCCGCCGATCTCCTCGTCCATCGCGGCGCCAATGAGATTGGCCTTGGTGAAGGCCTCGATCGCGGCCTTCACCTCGGGGATGATGGTGACCTTCTCACCGTCGAAGGTCGGCTCATTGCTGTCGTTGCGCTTGTTGTGGGTGGCGAAGTGTCGGGTGGCCAGATCCTCGCAGAGGTCGAGAAAGCCGTCGAAGGTGTCCCTGGAGTGTTCGGTGAACCGGGGCAACGCCGTGAGCTCCTCGACCCGCAGCCATTCGTAGAGCAGGAAGTCCAGGTCCCTACGGGAGATCAGGTTCGAGCGCACGGGCACATCCTCTCGCGGTGGCGGAGCACTGGCCCAGACGGGCGCGGTACTCGCTCGGGTCGATTTGGTACGTTACTACCCATGTGTCGCGAATCGATCCCGGGGCTGGAATGACCACAACCACCGGTGCCCGACCCGTCGGCCGTCCCGCGGCCGCCTCCCAGGACCAGGTACTCGCCGCGGCCAGCGCCCAGTTCCTGGCCTGCGAGCGGGTCGATGTGCAGGCCATCGCGGCGGAGCTGGGATTGTCACGCGCGACCATCTACCGCTGGTTCGGTTCGCGCGACGGTCTGCTCGGCGCGGTCATGGTGTCGGAATTCGAGCGGATGGTGGTGGCGGCGCAGACGCGCGCCGACGGCACGGGCGCGCCGCGAGTACTCGCCCTGCTGGACCGGGTGGCGCAGTGGCTGACGCGCAGCGAGGCCTACCGCTATTTCATCGCGACCGAACAGGCCACCGCGGGCCGCATCATCACCACCAGCGACGGGCCGGTACAGCCGAAGGTGGTCGGCGTGGTCGCCGACATTCTCGACACCGCGATGGTGGAGGGCTACCAGAACCGGGTCGACACCCACACCTTCGCCTATGCGCTGGTCAGGCTTATCGAGGCCTTCCTGTATCAGGATGCGGTGACCGGCCTTCGCGGCGATGTGGAGCGGTTGCGCGCGGTGCTGGCGGTCATTCTGGGACTCGACCCGGATCAGGGCAGTCCCTAGCCGTTCACTGCGCCCGCACGTCGCGGTCGTCGCAAGAGTGCGTCGAATGTAGTCGAATGGTGGTCGTCCACGACGAATGGTCAGCGGGCCCAGGGGGCGACGATGGGGGGTTGGCCGGGGATGAGTCCCTGTCCGCCGACGGGCAATATGACGACTGCCTCGAAGGTTTCATCGCTGGGGGTGGACATCGCGAACTGTTGATATGCGGGCACGATGAGTGCGTCTCCGGCCGTGACGGTGAACGTTTCGTCGCCCATGGTGACGGTCATCGTTCCGGACAGCGCGATGAAGATCTCCTCGCGGTCCAGGGCGTGTGCGGGGGCGTCGGTGCCGGGCTTCAGGGTCAGTCGCCAGGCGCTGTTCTCGGTGGCGCCGCGGCTGGGTGCGGCGAGGCCGACGAACGTCGCGTGGTCGTTCTCGAAGTGTGGCGCGCTGTCCGCGGTGATGTGTGGCATATCGTGGTTCCTAATCTTCAACCGAGGTGTTCAACTAAGGTGTACAACTACAGTTGAACATATTGCTGCAAGGAGAGTCAAGATGGATTTCGGGATCCTGCTCGGGAGGGCATATCAGCAGTTGGTCGGAGAGTTACACGCCCACCTGGCCGAGCGCGGATACCGGGGACTCGGTGCGTCCTACGGCTACGTCCTGCGTTCGCTGGACGAAAACGCCCGCACCGCAAGTCAACTGGCTGAAGGGCTCGGTATCAGCGCGCAGGGAGCGGCCAAGGTCGTCGACGAAATGGTGCGGCACGGGTATGTGGAGCGGCGCCCAGATCCGGCCGACAAGCGGGCCAAGCTGCTGCACCTGTCCGACCGGGGGCGCGACCTACTGGCCACGGTGCGCGAATTCCACGCCGCCTACGAGCGCGGGCTGATCGCCAGGGTAGGCGGGGACCAGGTCGCCACAGTGCGTGCGGTGCTGTGCGAGGTGGTCGGCACGGCACCGGTTTCCGGCGAAGAGCGGACCTTTCGGCCGCTATGAGAGTCATCGACACAGCGTGGCTGCGCGCGGTGTCGGCGGTCATTCTGGGGCTGGATCGGGATCAGCGCGGCCCGTAGGTATTGAGGAACAGAACGGGTCCGTTGCCGAAGTCGCCGCGGGTATCCATCTCCAGGAGTCCGGCCAAAGCCTTTGCGGTGTAGACGGTTTCCAATTCCAGCCCGTTGGTCGCGGCGAGCTTCTGCGCGGCAATGGCGGCCGGGGTTTCATGGCCGTAGCCGGGACCGAGCCAGTCGCGCACCATCGTCACGTCATCCGGGCGCAGCTCGGGCACGGTGAATTCCGCGCCGCGGGCGCGCAGCACAGTCGCGGCGCGGTTCGCCAGCTCGACAATGTGTCGCGCGTCGAGGGGGAGCGAGTCGTTGACGACGACGCCGACGACGCGGGTGCGTAGTCTGGCAAGCCGTAGGCCGAGGGCCAAACCCGCTGCCGTGCCTCCGGATCCAACGGCGGTCACCAGATGTGTCGGTTGCGGTAGTTCGCCCGCGGCGATCTGCGCCGCCAGTTCTAATGCGACCTCGACATAGCCGAGCGCGCCGATCGGCGAAGATCCGCCGACGGGCAGCAGATACGGTGGGGTGCGTCCATGCAAATGCCGCAGCAGCAGCCACGGGACGGTCAAGATGGTGCGCAGCCTGCTGTGCGTGAAATGCAAAGTGGCGCCGGTGTTTTCCAGTCTCCGCAGCTGCTCGCGGACGTGTTCGTCTACCGGTTGGTCGACCAGCGCCAGCGCGGTGTCGATGCCGAACTCCCGAGCGTAGAGCGCCGTGGCCAGACCCCAGTTGGTTCCGGTGCCACCGAAGGTCAGAATGGTGCGGGCACCCCGCCGTCGGGCCTCGGGCAACAGCCACTCCAGCTTCCGGATCTTATTGCCGCCCCAACCGCCGGACCCGTACCCGCTTTCGTCCTTGCACCACACCGTGCTGTCGGTGCCGAGCTCCAGCGGGCGGACCGGCGTCGGCGCGACACCGAGCGGGGCGAACGGCAGTGCGCTGGCCAGTTCGGGGAAGCGCTGGTGGAGCAGGGGTTCGATCATAGTCCGACCATTATCGGATTCAGCTCCCTACGGTGCTGGACGTGAAGTGATCAAGATCAGGTGGCTGGTGGCGGGGGCTTCTCGGCCGATGCCGCCACAGTTTCCACGTGATCACATGTCCTGTTGCGGGTATCGCGGCGGCCGACAAAACGACATCGAGATCCTCAAACGGAGACGCCCAGCCAGCGTGCGAACTCTGCCGTGCTTCCTGTGCTGCGCCGCTCTGCGGCGGCGATTGCACCGAGTGTCTCTCGCACGCTCGGATGCAGCTTCGTCTGCTGGAGAGCAACCGTACGCGCGACGTTGAGTGCTTTGATCGCCTTATCCGGCTGTCCTGTCATCACCCAGGCGCGGGCGATGTCCTGCCACAAATGGCCCGCGCGGGTCTTCGCGATCGACGGCGGAAGGATAAGGGCGGAACCCTCACGTGCCGCCCGTCCCGGGTCGCCCGCTTCGAGTTCGACACCGACCGAATGGATTTCGGTATTTGCCGGGCCGAACAGCGTCTCGTACGCGCGGGTCTCGAACCCCAACCGCGAACCGATCAGCCGCGCCTCGGCGATATGATCCCGCGCCGTGTCGAGCCGCAGCCCGCGGGCGGCGGCAACGGCACCCGCAAGGTGTGCCGCCCCCATAACCGAAAGGGCATCGTCGCTGTCGCCTTGCGCCTCGACCAGCGCTTTGTCGACGAGCATCAGCGCCAGGTCGGTGCTGTCTTGATAGACAAGCAACCGGGTACGCATCACCTTGCCGACGGCGACGGCGAGGCGGTCGCCCGAATGTGCTGCAGCCCAGTCATATCGGTCGATTGCGGGAATAGTCAACGACATGAACCCGAAGCGTCGACACATCCGATCAGCCGCATTGAATGCGCTGCAAAGCAGGTCGTAAACCTCAGGGCTTGGATTGTCACGTAAAGCGCCATATGCCTGTCGGATCAACGCTGGCAGATTCGCCAGCGCGCGACGGCTCTTGCCCTTGCGATCGTCGTCGTTGATCACCTTCATCGCTGCCTGTAACTCAGCGAGCGGCGGAGGCTCTACGGCGCGCACATATTCGCCTTCGCAGAGGATCGCGCGCAGTTCGGCGATGCCCTCGAGTGGGCCCTCTTCTTCGAGGGTGTCCCGGAATGGCGTGCCACGCAGTACCTCCTGGTCGATGTCGCATACGCGAGCGACCGCAGCAATGAATCCTGGCGTCGGGATCTTCAGATCCTGCTCGACCTTGCGCACCATGGAGGGGCTGTAGTCAATAGCCCGAGCCAGCTGCAGCTGTGTCATTCCGGCAACGCGACGTTCTCGGGCGATTCGCTTGCCTATGCCGAGACCCATTGCCATGGTTCAAATTCCTTGAAGTTGAAAGTTGCCCCCATGCCTCCACCCAGGGTAGCGACATCGCGGTGTCAACACCATTGACACTTCAGTGTCATGCGGTGGCACTTTGGTGATACTTCGACGGCGTCGAGGAGTGCGAACGTTCCAGTCAGCGCACGACATCGTTTAGACGCCGCGGCCCTGGCACCGCAGCGATTCGAGATCCGCGATGCGTGCGCACTCAACCGCACATGTATCCAAGGGGACTACGCAATGCCCGCTGAACTCGTCACAGTCATGGTTGTCGCCGCCACGGTCATGTTCTTCCTGTGGCTAGTCTTCTACGGCCTGCCCTACCTGCTCCGTTCCGATTCCGTCCCGGACGACGCGATCCCAGCAACCGACATCCTCGAGCGAGTAGCCAGTGAATCCTCGCGTATCCACCCCGCACCTCCCGGCGGATACACCGTCGAAGAAGCTGGCTACGTCCTGCAAGAACACCTCGAGTGCAGTCGCGAGATCTGCGACGCCAAGAACACTGCTTACTGGGTCCGCGCTGAGGCGGGCAAGCTTCAGCCCACGCGGGAAGCGGTCCGGTGAGCGGGGTGATCGAGTTCGGCGACGGCACGTTCGGATTCCTCGGTGACGATGGATGGGTCGACGAATTGGACGCCATCGATACGCCTGAGTTGGAAACCACTGCCGCGTTGGGGGTGGGATTCATCGACATCGACGCCGCGTGTGTCATCGATACCGCACTGCCGCAACGTATCCCGTTCGTCGGGCCGCCAGCGCCCGTGGGTCCGCCAGTCGAGCTGGTCGAGCGCATCGCAGACGCAGTCCGCGAGTGGGCCGATCAGTGAGGATCCCCGCAAACCGGATGTCGATGGCCGCCGCTTACCGCCCGGACGCGCGCGACGCCGGAGTCCGCCGCTACTTCGGTCTCGTCCAGTTCGCCCTGCTCGCTCGCGTACCCGCATGGAGGAAAGAAAATGAAGATCATCAGAGCAGCGCTCGCGGCGTGCTCCCTCATCTTGACCATGGGCGCGGGCAACCTGACCGACGGCACCGGTCCCGCGAACGCTTCAGCGAAGTCCTGCGGGTTCGAATTTTCGCGGTCCCTGCCGATGGTGCTTACACCACAGATCACCGCGCGAGGCTTGGCGCAGTGCGACGCACCGCCCGAGGAGCACACCCTGACCCTCGCGCTGCAATACGACAACAACGGGCGATGGGAGACGGCCTCTTCCAAGACCGACAGCAGCATCCCCCCGAGCGCGCCGGGCTTCACCACCTACGAAGTCTCCGCCGCCTGCTACGCGGGGCGCTGGCGAATGGCTGTGAGCATCCTCGGCCGCCTTCACGGGACACCCTTCGCGTTCAGTGACTACTCGACGGTGCGCGAGATACCGTCCAGTCAATGCCCTAGCAGATGAGAGAGGCGAACATGTCCGACAGCCAGGCCAATGGCCTCGATATGGATAAGTCGCGCGACCTGTGTGACCGGATACAGGCGGTTGTGGAGGATCTTCACGCGATCGCGGGTACGCCGAAGCATCCAGCGATTGCCCTGCTGATGAAGGCCGCAGACGAGATCACCGCAACGGCGATGGCTAATTCGCCACGCCGTTATGCAGACTACGAGCCGAAGTCTGCGTGATCACCCTCCGAGAGCAAGACTGGGAGCCGGTCACACCGACTGGCAACCATCCGCGCAGTCCTGAAATGAATGACGCGCGTTGCTGTTTGAGCGTGTCTGGTGTCAGGTGATACGCACGTAGGTTCCGGTGCCGGTGGTGACCGATGGCTGCCCTGAATAGCCGGAGAGCTGGTCGGGTGAACGTCTCAGGGTTGTTCTCCGTCCGGGTACCAGACGCGGCCTGCCTCTAACAGCGCTGACGCTGCGGCGTATTCACGGTCGTCGCCGTGCAGTAGCGGCAGAACGTCCGCGGCCCGGAAACTCGGCGGTTTCAGGTGGGGCCAGTTGCGCGCGAAGGCTTCGACGACGCGGACGATGGTGTGCCCGTCGTTGGGCGGTGGCGCGACGCTCACTGCGACTTCCTTACCTGGTCGTAGTAGTCCGGGTCCGCGGGCATCCACGGGAGAATCGGCGAGTGCTGAAGTTTCTAGGGCCAGTCGCGCTCTTCTCGGGATCCACGCCAGGACACGACGTCGACGATTTCGGCGCGGCCTTTGCCAGGGTCCTCTGCGGCGCGGGCGAGCCCGAATCCGAATTCACTCCATCGGAGCCAGAGGCTAGCGCCAATCGGTGACATGTTGCGGCGACCGTCACCGGTGGTTGCTTTGCCCGCATGCGCTTCTGTGAGGAGCGCGAAGCCGTAGCATTCGCGGAGTCCGTCGAGTACCCAGAGGATGTCTCGGGCGGGTTGTTCTTCGTTCGGGTTCATTCGGTGGAGCTTGTACAGGGGGCCGAGGACGAGGAGGTCGGGATCGATGGCGCGTTACAGCCAGGCCCTGTCGTCCCCGGTGCGTAGGTCGATGCCGACGGGCCGTACTTCGATGGACATGGCGTCGTTCCAGTCGGCTGCGGTGAGTCCGTGATTGGCCCTGCGGCTGTTGACCATTCGCGTGACCCAGTGGTAGCGGCGGTTGAAGCAGTTCGGGTCATGCTGCGAGTCCCGAACAGCCGCCTCATTCGGGCTCGATGAGGCCGTGTTTGCGGGCCACCGCGGCGGCTTCGGTTCGCGTCGCGGCACCGAGCTTGGTGAGGATCCGTGATACATGCACGCCCGCGGTATTGCCGCTGATGAACAGCTCGGCCGCGATCTGGCGATTGCTCAATCCCTGTGCGACCAGACGTAATACGTCGAGCTCGCGTCGTGTCAGACCGAAGGTACGCGGCGGATGCTTCACCGGTTCCGGCTGAGTTGAGTGGAGTGTGACCCCGGCGCGCTCGGCCAGTCTCTCGGCTGCTTCGGTCAACGGCGGCGCCCCCAATTCCGCCGCGAGTTGGGCGGCTTCGCGCAGGGGCTCGCGGGCGGCGGCGCGATTGCC
>NZ_BDAZ01000019.1 GCF_001612725.1 Nocardia anaemiae NBRC 100462
ACCGCCAGTTCGGCTTCGGCCGCGCTCAGTAGGCTGCGGGCCAGGTCGTAGCGTTGATCGATGGCGCGCCACGCGGATACCGCCCTGTACCAGGCGGCCGGATCGCTCTCCCCGATCGCGGCGCAGACACCACGGTAGGCCGTGTCGACGGCGGTGGTCACCGGTAACTGGTCCGCGGTGGACGTGAGATCCGCGATCCGGGCACCGGTCGCGACCAACGGCCACACCTCATGGTGGTGCGTGGTGAGATCGTCGGCCGCCAGCGTTTCGGCGACAATCTCGCGCGCACATCCGGTTTGTCCGTCAGCGATCGCGATATCTGTTCGCACCGTACGCAATTGGAACTGGTACTGGCGCGCCCACGGTCCGTCGCTCAACAGTTCCGCAGCGGCGTCCGCACTGCTTGTTGCCGCAGCCGAAGAGCCCTGAGCCAGTGCGATTCTCGCGTGACAAAGCAGCAGCGCGGCCTTGCTCAACGGCGGCAGGTGTCCGGTGAGCGATTCATCGATGAGGCCGAGCGCCTCCGGCCAGCGTCCGAGCGCGGCCAACGCCTGGGCCCATTTCACCAATAGGATGGGCCCGGCATCGGCGAAACGGAAGGTTTCGTGGGCGGCCCGCAATCCCTGCTGGATGGCCTCGATGGCCGCAGAGTATTCGCCCGCCGCGACCAGTGCCGCCGACTCCCACAGCACCACGGTCAATAACGTCTGCGGATCGTTCGCCGCAGCATGCGCCTGTTCGAAATACCGTACGGCGGAACCATTTCCGGCGACAGCCGCCAAACCCTGGTAGGCGTAGCCGTGCGCGGCGAGCGCTGGGGTGCCGGTCTGTTCGGCAATCTCCACGGCGGCACGGGCGTCGCGCGCGGCCCCGTCGGCGTCACCGTTGAAGACGCGGGAGGCGGCGAGTGCTGCGAGCACCTCGCCGCGCAGCACGTTCGGCGGCTGTGTGGGCAATAACTCCAATGCCCTGGTCAAGTCATCGACGGATCCGCCGCTGCTCTGATTCCGCAGACCCGCGCGGTAGTAGTACAGACGCGCCGCCCGCTCGGGTGCTTCCGAGACATCCAGCAGTTCCAGCGCCGCACCGGCGGCCGTCACACCGCGTTCGACGATGCCACCGTGAAAGCAGGCCTCGACGACGCGTTCCAGCACCGTGCGGCGATCGGCCCCGATCAGCGTGGCCGCGTCGGGCACTCGATCCCACAGCTCCAGCACGCGGTCCAGTCGGCGTACGCGCTCGCCTTGTGCCCCTACATTGGCTGCACCCCAGGACGCCACGAGTGCGCGTGACAGATCGCCCGCGGCGTACGCGTGGTAGGCCAGCTCGCCCATCCGCTGGTCACCGGCCTGCATTGCATCTTCGGCGAGCAGCACCCGAGAGAGCTTGCTGTGCAAGCGCTTTCGCTCGACGGGCAGCATATCGTCATAGACGGCATCGCGAATCAGGCTGTGCCCGAACTCGTAGCCGGTCTCGGTGACGAGCAGTAACCGCTGGTCGGTCAGCTGGCGCAGGGCCAGGTGCAGCGCGTCGTCGGTCAGGTCTGTCGCGGATTCGAGTAGCGTGGCCCGCACCGTCGAACCTGCGGCCGCGGCGAGTCGCAAGAGCGCCTTGGCATCCTCGGGGAGCCCGGCTTGGTACCCGAGCAGCAGATCGGATAGATCGGCGGGCACGCGGTCGGGATCTTCCTGCAGCGCTCGTCCGAGTGCCTCGACGAAGAGCGGAATTCCCTTGCTGCGCTGAAAGACTCGGGCGGTCACCCCCGGCTCGGGTTCGCGGTTGAGCACCGCGGCGAGTTGACGGCCCACCTCGTGTTTGGTCAGTGGCTCCGGATTCAACACGCGCACACCGGGATCGCGGCGCAGCCCGGTGACGAGCCGACGCAGCGGTTCCGAATCGGTGGGCCGGTAGGTGCCGATCAGCAGCAGATCGCGCTGGGTGAGATTCGCGATGAGGAAGGCCAACAGTTCGCGGCTCGAATCATCGGCCCAGTGCAGGTCCTCCAGGACGAGCACCACCGGATGCGCCAGTTGCTCGACCACCGCAAGGATCTCGCCGAACAACCGGATCGGATCGCTTTCGGGCTCGGCCGCACCGGTGCGCATTGCCAGCTCGGGCAGCCAGCGCGAGAGTGCGGGGCGTTCGACCGGAAGTAGCGCGGACAGCTCGTCCAGTCCGATCCGCCGCACCAGAGTGCGCATGATCGTGACGAACGGCGCGAACGGCACCCCGCTCGCGCCGAACTCCGGACACCGGCCGGTCAGCACGAGCACATCCGCGCCGAGCCGCGAGGTGAATTCGCTGACCAGCCGCGATTTCCCGAGACCGGGCTCACTGGCGATCAGTACCGTATGCACCGACTCGTCCTCGTACGCCCGCTGGAGCGCGGCGACCTCTGCCGCTCGCCCGACAAAGGCCCCGAGAACGATCGACACCACGCGATCATGCCCGGCTGACGGGCACAGTGCCAACGTAAAGAGCCGCGGACCCGAAGATAACGAATTCTCGTGATTCGTCGGCACCCGTGTTACCAGCAGAGTCGATCCCATGACGAACAACGACATCCACCCCTTCCACATCGAGATCCCGCAGGCCGCTATCGACGATCTGCGCGAGCGGCTGGCCCGCACCCGCTGGATCGACGACCTGCCCGGCACCGGCTGGGAACGCGGCGTGCCCACCGCCTACCTGCGCGAGCTCGCCGGTTACTTGGCCGAGAAATTCGACTGGCGTGCGGTCGAGGCCGAGCTCAATGCATACCCGCAGTTCAGCACCACCATCGACGGGCAGGGCATGCACTTCCTGCACGTGCGCTCCGTCGAAGCCGATGCCACCCCGCTGCTGTTGCTGCACGGCTGGCCCGGGTCGGTGGTCGACTTCCTGGACCTGATCGAACCGCTCACCGATCCGAAGGCGCACGGTCACGCCGACGTGCCCGCCTTCCACCTGGTCATTCCGTCGCTGCCGGGCCACGGCTTCTCCGGTCCGATCACCGCGGCGGGCTGGCACGACGGCCGGGTCGCGGCGGCGCTGGCGGAGCTGATGGCTCGCCTCGGCTACGACCGGTACGGGGTGCACGGTGGCGACCACGGTGCGTTCCTGGCCCCGCGGCTGGCCCGTGTCGATGGCACGCATGTGTTGGGCGTGCACGTCAATGCGCTGGTCACCTTCCCAACCGGGGATCCGGCCGATATGGCCGCGCTCACCGCGGCCGAGCAGCAGCGGCTGGCACGCATGCAGAACTTCCAGAAGGACGGTTCGGCCTATATGAACCTCAACGGTTCGCGTCCGAACACCATCGCCCAGTTGCTGGCCGATTCACCGGCCGGGCAGCTCGGCTGGATCGTCGAGAAGTACAAGGAGTGGATCGACCAGTCGCGTGAGCTGCCGGAACAGGGCATCGACCGCGATCGCATGCTGGCGAATGTGAGCATCTACTGGTTCACCGATACCGCCCGCAGCGTGGCCAACTTCTACTACGAGCGCTTCCACGATGCCGCGATGTTTGCACCCGCCGCGAAGGGCACCGTGCCCACCGGTGTCGCGGTCTTCAAGGACGGCGACTACGCGATCCGCCGCTTCGCGGAAAAGACGCACAACATCACCCACTGGTCGGAGTTCTACTCCGGCGGCCATTTTCCGGCGCTCGAGGTCCCCGACTTGCTCATCGGCGATATCCGCGAGTTCTTCCGCACTATCGGCTGACCCGTAGCATCACGCCGGGATTTGCGTCTCCACCAAGTGGAGACAGGAGGGTAGCGGTATGGACGGCGACACGCTCTATCCGATCGGCACCATGGCCGAACGGACCGGCCTCTCGGTCAAGACCATCCGGTTCTACGCCGATACCGGTGTCGTGCCGCCGACCAGCCACAGCCCCGCCGGTTATCGGCTCTACGACGACGACGCACTCGCCCGCCTGCAACTGGTGCGAACCCTGCGCGAACTCGGCATCGACCTGCCCGCCATCCGACAGGTGCTCGACCGCAAGCTGACGGTGCCCGAGGTCGCGGCCGCACATGCCGACGCACTGGAGTTCCAGATCAGCACACTTCGAGTGCGGCGCACGGTGTTACGAGCGATAGCCGAGCGGGGCCCGACTCCCGAGGAGATGGAACTCATGCACAAGCTCGTCGAACTCTCCGACGCCGAAAAGCGCCGCCTCATCACGGAATTCATCGAGAACACCTTCGGCGGCATCGATGCCAACCCGGAATTCGTCGACCTCATCCGCTCGGCGATGCCGGAACTGCCCGACGATCCGGAACCCACCCAGGTGCGGGCCTGGGTGGAATTGGCCGAACTCACCCGGGATCCTGATTTCCGCGCATCGGTGCGCCGCATGGCCGAGTACCAGGCCGCGCAGCGCGCCGAAGGCGATACCACCGGCCTGCACCATGAGCTGACCGAACTCGTGCGCGAACGAGTCGGCCGGGCGCTGGCGGCCGGAACAGCACCGTCGTCGGCTGCGGCTCGACCCATCGTCGACGAGCTGGCCGCGGCATACGCGTCGACATTCAGTCGGCCTGATGACGCAGAATTACGGAACTGGTTGCTGACCCGCCTCGATGTCGCGGGAGATCCACGCGCCGAACGCTATTGGCAACTTCTCTCGATCATCAACGGCTGGCCGGTCCCGCCGACCTTGGGACCGGTGTTCGAGTGGTTCGGTGCCGCATTGCGGGCGAACTAGTCCAGATCCGCCAGCTTGGCAAGAATGGCCGCGGCCATGGCTGTCGGATCGCCGTCCGCGGGGCGCAGCACCAGGTCGGCTCGGGTGGGCGCCTCGTAGGGATCGTCGATGCCGGTGAAACCGCGGATTTCACCCGCACGGGCCTTGGCGTACATGCCCTTGGGGTCGCGGGCTTCGCAGACCTCGAGCGGCGTATCCACGAAGATCTCGACGAAGGGGATGCCCGCGGCCTCGTGCACGGCACGGACCTTATTGCGATCGGCGGCGTAGGGACTGATCAGTGAAACCACCGCGACCACACCGGCTTCGGCGAACAGTCGAGCCACCTCGCCGACGCGACGGATATTTTCGACGCGATCGGCGGCGCCGAAGCCGAGATCGGCATTGAGGCCGTGGCGCAGGTTGTCACCGTCGAGCAGGAAGGCCGGACGGCCCGCCGCGACCAGGCGCCGCTCCAATTCCACTGCGACAGAGGACTTTCCGGAGCCGGACAGGCCGGTCAGCCAGACGGTCAGTCCCGCGGTGGGGCGCTCGTCGCGGCCGACGGCGGTGGCGTGCCAGACGACGCGGGAGGAGGGCAGGGTCGGTCCGGTGATCATGCCCGCGGCGACGGTGTTGTTGGTGGTGTCGTCGACCAGGATGAAGCTGCCGGTGGTGCGGTTGCGGCGGTACGGATCGAACAACAGGGGCTGGCGGGTGCGCAGCTGGATGCGCCCGATCTCGTTGAGCGACAGCGAATTAGCGCTCTCGTCTCGGTGCAGGGTATTGACGTCGAGCCGGTAGTCCAGGCTGCGCACCTCGGCGGTCGCGGTGCGGGTGGTGTGCCGGATGGTGTAGGTGGCGCCGGGGGTGAGTTCGGAATCATCGGCGAACCAGCACACCATCGCGTCCAGATCGCGTCCGACATGCGGCCGGTTCGCGGGACGGCAGATCAGATCGCCACGGGAGACGTCGAGTTGGTCGGCGAGCTGAATGGTAACCGCCTGCGGCGGAAAGGCTTCCGCGATCGGCGTCCCCCCTGGACCCCAGATCGCCTCGACCGTGGTGGTGAATCCGGAAGGCAGCACCGCGACCTCGTCGCCCGGCTTGAAGACGCCACCGGACACGGTACCGGCGTAACCACGGAAATCCTCTGCGTGCCTGCGGGTTACGTATTGCACCGGGAATCGCGCATCGATGAGATTGCGGTCGGAGGCGATATGCACCTCCTCGAGATGGTGCAGCAGGGGCGAGCCCTCATACCAGGGCATGCTCGCGCCGCGGTGCACGATATTGTCGCCGTGCAGCGCCGACATCGGGATGAAGGACAGATCGGCGACGTCGAGTTTCGTTGCGAAGCCGACGAATTCCTCCTTGATCTCCTCGAACCGGTCCTGCGACCACCCGGCCAGATCCATCTTGTTCACACACAGCACCAGGTGCGGGATGCCGAGCAGGCTGGCCAGGAAGGCATGCCGCCGAGTCTGTTCCACGACGCCCTTGCGCGCGTCCACCAGGATCAGCGCGAGATCGGCGGTGGAGGCGCCGGTGACCATATTGCGCGTGTACTGAATGTGGCCGGGGGTATCGGCGATGATGAATTTGCGCCGAGGCGTGGCGAAGTAGCGGTGCGCCACATCGATGGTGATGCCCTGTTCGCGTTCGGCGCGCAGCCCATCGGTGAGCAGCGCCAGATCCGGATAGTCGTCGCCGCGTGCCTTACTGGTCCGCTCCACCGCGGCGAGCTGATCGGTGAAAATCGTCTTGGAGTCGAACAGCAGACGGCCGATCAGTGTCGACTTTCCGTCGTCGACGCTGCCCGCGGTGGCCAGGCGCAACAGGGTGGTGGTCGTCATCAGAAATACCCTTCGCGTTTGCGGTCTTCCATGCCTGCCTCGGAAATACGGTCATCGGCGCGGGTGGCGCCGCGCTCGGTGATCCGGGTTGCGGCGACTTCGGCGACCACATCCGCCGGGGTCGCCGCGGTCGATTCGACACAGCCGGTGCAGGTGGCATCGCCGACCGTCCGGAATCGCACCGTGCTGTCATACGGCTGCTCGCCGTCGAGCAGGGTGAGAAACCGGGTGTGCGCCAACAACATTCCGTCGCGCTGCACCACCTTTCGGCGGTGCGCGTAGTACAGCGGCGGCAGCTCGATGCCCTCGGCGGCGATGTAATGCCAGATATCGAGCTCGGTCCAGTTGGACAGCGGGAATACCCGGATGTGTTCGCCTTTACTGTGCCGACCGTTGTAGAGATTCCACAGTTCCGGTCGCTGATTGCGCGGATCCCACTGCCCGTATTCGTCACGGAAGCTGAATACGCGCTCCTTGGCGCGTGCCTTCTCCTCGTCCCGGCGCGCGCCGCCGAATACCGCGTCATATCCGCCCTCGCGGATCGAGCGCAGCAAAGTGGCTGTCTGCAAACGGTTTCGGGAGGCGCGCGGTCCGGTCTCCTCCTTCACCCGCCCCGCGTCGATATCGTCCTGCACGCTGCCGACCACCAGACGTAAGCCGAGCCGCTCGACGGTGCGGTCGCGGTATTCGATGACCTCGTCGAAATTGTGTCCGGTATCGATATGCAGCACCGGGAACGGCAGCGGTGCGGGCCAGAAGGCCTTTGCCGCGAGGTGCAGCATGACCACCGAATCCTTGCCGCCGGAGAACAGCAGCACCGGCCGTTCGAAGGTCGCGGCGACTTCCCGGAATATATGTGCCGACTCGGCCTCGAGCGCCTCGAGATGAGGCAGCTCGTAGGTGCTCGCCGTCGACTTCGCGTACTGGCTCACGCCCCAAAACTAGAACACGTTTCGGTCATTGGTCAATGGGTGGAAACCGGCTTGTGACCCCCGGATTCGGCGGTCACCCGATCCGCGGCGGCCACGAGTGCCGTTCCGCGACGGTCGATCTCGGCGCCGGTGATGGAAGCTCCGACGTACATCGTCAGCACCATGTTCTGCCTGCCGTCGCCGCCGTAGGTGGGTGCGGCGAGCAGGCTGACCGGATGTTCTTTGCGCGGGCGCAGATCGGTGCCGAGATAGACCCGCTCGCCGAGGCTGGTCACCAGTTCGCCGACGAGTTCGCGCACTTCATTGGGCAGATCGCTGGCCGCGACCCCGGCCAGCAGAGCGTACAGCCGCCGACCGGCCGCGGTCAGGCTTTCGACCAGGTAGCCGCGCTCACGACACTCCGCCACGATCCGGCGCAGCCTGGCCTCGTCCTGGCGCAGCGGCACCGTCGGCGGCTTGCGCAACCAGGCGTCGAAGGCCGCGTCGGTATCCCAGAGCACGTACATCAGACCGACCGGCGGCGCGAAATGGTAGGCCGCACCCACCTTGACCAGGCCGGGACCGGTGCTCTCCAGCACCATGATCTGCTCACCGACCACGGCAGAGGCGGTACAGGTGGTGCGGTAGAGGGCCGTGAGTTTCTCCAGTTCGGCGCGCGCGATGCTGGCGATGGCGAAGCTGTCCTGCGCGACCCGGCCTGCTGCGATAAGCGCAGGTCCGAGGCCGTAGGTGCGGGTGTTCGGGTCACGCATGAGATAGCCGCCCGCGGTCAGTTCGGTGAGGATGCCCAGGCAGGTCGGCTTGGCCAGGTCGAGTTCGCGGGCCAGTTCGGAGAGTCCGAAGCGCTTGCCGCGCCGCTCGACGAAGAAATCCAGCACTTGGACCACCCGTGCCGTCGGGGCGGATCTGCGGGCAACCATGGACAACTCCTAGAACAGGTTCTAATCTTGCTCATATCGAAATGTACCAGAGCGGTACATATTTGGAACAGCTACTTCGGAGAAGCCTCTTGCTGACACAGCCGTTCGCGGAAGCCATCGCCGCCGCCGAGGAAATCATCACCGGCGCACCGCATATTCGGACCGAACAGGATCTCGTCGAGGGCTACGACTACCTCGCGGGCAGTATTCGCGCCTCCATCCAGATGGCGTGGGCCTTCGAACGGGACTTTCCGTTCTTCGTCATGTCCACCGGGCCGTACACCAAGATGGGTCTGGACAATCCGGACACCCTCTACTTCCACTCATATCTGCGCCCCGACGCCGAGTACGTGGTGACCGGAACCCGCGGCACCACCCGTGACCTCAGCTTCCAGGTGCTCAACGGCAACTACTCGCCGGTGGACGTCCCCGACAGCGAGACCGCCTTCGATGCCCGCGCCCTCGATATCGCGGCCGACGGGTCCTACGAGCTCCGTCTCGGCCCCGGTGCGGCGCGCCCTGGCTATGTCCATCTCGCGCCCGACTCCGCGATGCTCGTGGTGCGCGAGGTCTACAGCGACTGGGCCACCGAGAAGCCGGGCACGATTCGCATCCAGCGGGTGGATACGATCGGCGACGCTCCGCCGCCGCTGACCAAGGACCTGATGAGCAAGCGATATGAGATCGCCGGGAAGATGCTGGTCTCGCGGCTGAATACCTTCCTGGCGTTCCCGAAGTGGTTCTATCTGAACCTGCCGGTCAATACGATGACCGAGCCGCGCTCCACCCCGGGCGGACTCACCACCCAGTTCTCCTCCGTCGGTCACTACGAACTCGACGATGATCAAGCGATGATCCTCACGGTGCCGAAATCGGATGCGCCGTACCAGGGTTTCCAACTCGGCAGCATGTGGTACCTGTCGCTTGACTACATCAACCACCAGACCAGCCTCACCGCCGATCAGGCGCGCGTGGATCCGGACGGGATGATCCGGCTCGTGATCAGCGAGCGCGATCCCGGATTGGCCAACTGGATCGAGCGCACCGGGCATGCGCGCGGGTACCTGCAGTTCCGCTGGCAGCAGCTGTCGCGGGATCTGAAGCCCGAGGACGGGCCGACGGTGGAGGTGGTGTCGGTCACCGAATTGCCCGAGCGACTGCCCTACTACCAGGAGGCTCGGGTCACGCCCGAGCAATGGAAGGCGCGGATCGCGGCGCGTCAGGTTGCCGTGGCGGAAAGGATGCTCGGCTGATGTTGTTGCAGGACAAGGTAGTTGTCGTCTCCGGGGTCGGTCCGGGACTCGGCCGGGCCATCGCGGTGCAGAGTGCGCGCGCCGGTGCCGATGTGGTGCTGGCCTCGCGTACCGAATCGCGGCTGACCGAGGTGGCCAAGGAGATCACCGAACTCGGCAGACGCGCGGTGGTGGTGCCGACCGATATCAATGATGAAGCGGCCGTGACGAATCTGGTCGAAACGGCGCAGAGCGCGTTCGGCCATGTCGACACCCTGGTGAACAATGCCTTCGCGATTCCGCCGATCACCGATCTGGCCGATGTCGACCTCGATGACGTGCGCGCCGGTTTCGAGACGAATGTGCTTGCCGCACTGCGCTTGACGCGTCTGTTCGTGCCCGCGCTCACCGAGTCCAAGGGCTCGGTGGTCATGATCAATTCGGCGGTGTTGCGGCATTCGCGGCGCACCTTCGGGCCGTACAAGATGGCCAAGGCGAGCCTGCTGGCGTTGGCGCAGAGCCTGGCCACCGAACTCGGGCCGAAGGGCATTCGGGTGAATACCATTGCGCCCGGATATATCTGGGCCGACAACCTGAAGTGGTACTTCAACTATCAGGCCAAGCAGCGCGGAATCAGCCCCGAAGAGGTGTATGCCGAAACTGCCGAAACAATCGATCTGCGCAAGCTGCCCGAACCCGATGAGATCGCCGATGCCGTGGTGTTCTTCGCCTCGCACCTGGCGCGAGCGATCACCGGCGCATGCCTGGATGTCAACGGCGGCGAATACCACCACTAGGAGATGACTGTGATCGGCAGAGACGACGTCGGCACCATCGACGATCTGCACGCCTCGGCGACCAAGGTCGTCGGATTGACCGATTTCGGCGACGACGGCTACCGCGAGGGCCTGGCAGTGCTGCTCGAGTCCTATGCCAAGGAAGCCGAGCTGACGCCGTTCGGCAATAAGGTCAATCGGGCCTTCCTGCGCGGTGCGCTGATTGCCCGGCTGCTGAGTGAGGCGGCGTGGCAACGCTTTCCGGAACATGCCGAAGTCGCGATCGAGCGCCCGATCTTCGTGACCGGGCTGCCGCGTTCGGGTACCACGGCGGTGCATCGGCTGCTCAACGCGGATCCGGCGCATCAGGGCCTGGAGATGTGGCTCACCGAGATGCCGCAGCCGCGGCCGCCGCGCGAGACCTGGGCGGACAATCCGGTGTATCAGCGGATCGAGGCGGCATTCGAACAGCATCATGTGGAACATCCGGAATTCATGGGGGTGCACCATATTTCGGCGGATCAGGTGGAGGAGTGCTGGCAGCTGCTGCGGCAGTCATTGATGTCGGTGTCCTACGAATGCCTGGGCTATGTGCCGGGATATTCCGAGTGGTTGCGCGAACAGGATTGGACCGATGCCTATCGCAGACATCGGCGCAACCTGCAGTTGATCGGGATGCCCGATGCCGACCGGCGCTGGGTTTTGAAGAATCCGAGTCATCTGTTCGCGCTGGATGCGATCTTCGAGGTGTATCCGGATGCGCTGGTGATCCAGATGCACCGGGATCCGCGCACGATCATCGCCTCGGTGTGCAGTCTGAACGAGCAGGCCACGGCAGGGTGGTCGGAGAAGTTCCGCGGTCCGGTCGTCGGTGCGGGGCAATTGGATCTGTGGGCCAGGGGTGCGGATAAGTTCCTCGCGGATCGCAAGCGGCACAATGCCGCTCAGTTCTGCGATGTGTACTACGACGATTTCGTCGCGGACCCGATCGGCACCGTCGGATCGATCTACCGGCACTTCGATATCGAGCTGAGCCCCGAGGCCGAAGGGGCGATGACGGCACTGCATGCGGAAAGCACCTCGGGTGCGGCCCGTCCCGTGCACCGCTACACGCTGGAGGACTTCGGCCTCACCGCCGATCAGGTCGACGCGCGCTTCGCCGAATACCGCAACAAACATTTCCCGACGAGCTAGGGGTACCCGAGCTCAGGTGTAATCACTTGAGCTCGGCACTCACTGCTGTCCCGGTTTGAGCACAATGAACAGCCCGTGTGCCTCCGCGCACAGGCGTTCGCCGTCGTGCAGGGTGGCCCGGACATAGACCTTGCGGCCCTCCTGCCGTTCGGTCCAGGCGTGCACCCGCAGTTCGGTGTCGAGCGGGGTGATGGCGCGGTAGTCGACGGTCAGCGAGGCGGTGCGGGTGACCTCGCCCGCGTGCATTGCCGCGGCCATGCCGAGCAGATCATCGAAGGCGACCGCGATCTGTCCGCCGTGGGCGGCCTTATTGCCGCCCAAGTGGAAGGTCCGGAAGGTGATCCGAGCATGCACGCCGTCCCGGCTCGCCTTGTCGACGGTGAACGGTGGGAGGGTGACATTGCCGCGCGACGGCAGGTCGGCGCGGGTCCAGGTCGGCGCGGACCATTCGTCGACGATCGCGGCGTCCAGCTTGTCGTTGAGCTGCTTGAGTACGCCGATCGTCTCCAGCGCGAGTTCATCGGTCGGACAGGCCAGCCGGGCCCGATCCATCAGGCTGCGCACCTGTTCGATGAACGCGCCGTAGTGCGGGCCGCCGCGCGAAATATCGAGGTCGTCCAGCTGTGCGTCGATCAGCTCCGACATCGGCCGGAACCCGCCCTCGTGGTGCTCCGCGCTCGGCAGCGAGTTACCGACCTGCTCATCGTTCATATAGAACACGTTATCGGTTACGGGTCGAATGCTCGTTCGCTGGGCCAGCGTGATGGGCCGGAATCGGGCGAAGCCGCCGAATAGGGCGGCGACATGGTGGTGGCGTGCGGGGGCGGGGTGGGCTGGCCTAGTGTGGGTACTTGTTCTTGATTCAGGTCTTCCGAAATCCCCACCGCGGGGCGGTCGATGGGTCGGCCATCGGGTCGTCGCCGAACGGTGTTGCCTGGCGAAAGGCTTTGTCCCGTATGAACATTGCTGCTGTTGTCTTCGATTTGGACGGCGTTCTGATCGACTCGGAGCCGGTGTGGGAGCAGGTGCGCCGCGCGTATGTGGCGGAGAAGGGCGGGCGCTGGCTACCCGATACGCAGCAGCGGTTGATGGGGATGAGTACGGGGGAGTGGTCGGACTATCTCAGCGCTGAACTCGGTGTCGGTGCGCCGCCGGATACCGTGGCCAATGATGTGATCGATCGCATGGCGCGGCATTACGAACAGGCGGTGCCACTGCTGCCGGGGGCGGTCGAAGCAGTGCAGCGCATCAGTGAACACTGGCCGCTCGCGGTGGCCAGTTCGTCGCCGCGCACCTTGATCGATACGGTGCTCGGTCGCACCGGCCTGATCGAATTCTTCGGCGTCACCTTCTCGACCGAGGAGGTCGATCGGGGTAAGCCCGCGCCCGATGTCTACGTGGCGGCGGCCGCCTTCATGCGACACAAGTCCACCGAATGCGCCGCGGTCGAGGATTCGAGTAATGGACTGCGCGCCGCACACGCGGCGGGTATGCGCGTGATCGCCGCGCCGCGCCCGGAATATCCGCCCGCGCCGGACGCCCTTGCCTTGGCCGCCGAGGTGATCGACACCCTCGACAAACTGACCCCTGAGATCGTCGCCGGGGAGTGAGACCGACTCGCCGATTTCGATGTCGGGACCGTAAGAGGCGCGGATCTCGAGGCGCGGCTCACGGGTGGTAGGACTCGAGCAGGGCGCGGGCGGCGGCAGTGAGGTCGGCTTCGAGCCAGGTCGGCAGGGCGGGGGCCTGGGCGTGGCGGCGCAGCGCGGCGTAGGGCAGGTCCACTACCGCGCGGCTGACGGCATCGATCTCGCGGTCGCCGTCGCGGCCGAAGCGGGCGGCGGCGATGCGGCGCAGGTGCTCGATGAGCGGTGCGTTCATCTCGTCGAGGCGGGCACGGAATTCCGCATCCGGTCCGCCGTCGAGCAGATCGCTGGGGCGCAGGTTCAGCAAAAGTCTTGCGTCGTCGGGTAATTCGCGACCGAAGTGGATGCTCGCGACGGCCATCGCGACACCGGCCTCGACCGGGTCCGGCTCGGCGGCCGCGGCCTTGACCCGGTCCTGGAAGCGTTCGAGCGCACGCAGCCAAGCCGCGGTCAGCACGCCGTTGCGGTTGCCGAAGCGGTGATAGAGGGTGCCGACGGGTGCGCCACTGGCCGCCGCGATCGCCGCGACGCTGGCGGCGCGGGGACCGTCGGTGAGCACGAGGGTGCGCGCTGCGTCGAGGATCACGTCGGTGTCGTGCTTGCGGGGAGGCGCCATGTACTAGTACGTTCCTTCTATATGGAGCGATTGCCCTACATAGATGAGCATGCCAGATCGGTGGACGCGAATCGCGATCGGGCGTGGAAAGCCTTGCTGAAAGTTGTCTGCAAGGACCCCAATGATCCGTCGAAGGCGCCGACCGGGTTCGTGCTCGAAGCCGCCGAGGAGCCCGCTCGGCTGGCGCTGCGCGGGCGGCACTGGTTCTCGCGTTATGCGCTGGTCTTCGAATTGGATGAGCAGGGGCCGAGCCGGACATTGGTGCGGGCGCGCAGTTGGGCCGAATTCCCCGGACTACACGGAAAGATCTACCGCGCGTTGGTCATCGGGACCGGCGGCCACAAGCTCGTGGTGCGCGATATGCTGCGCCGAATCGCGGCCGCGGCATGATCCCGGGTTTGGTGTGGGGTGCCACCGAGGCCGAATGCGAGCTTCCCCTGCCCTGCGACGAGGTGCAACCCGGTGGGGTGCAGGCGGATCGGGCCATCAGCATCGACGCGCCACCCAGCGTGGTCTATGGCTGGCTGTGCCAATTGCGGGTCGCGCCCTACAGCTACGACTTGCTCGACAACTTCGGCAGGCGCAGCCCGCGCCACCGTGATCCGGCGCTGACCGAACTGGAAGTGGGACAGCGGTTCATGTCCGCGTTCACCCTCGTCTCCTTCGTGCTGTGCCGCCATATCACCCTGGTCTCCGGCAAGGTTTGCGTCACCTACGCGGTGCGCCCCGAGGCGCACGGCACCCGTCTGACGGTCCGAATGCATTGCGGCGCACCGTGGATCATCGCCCGCGTGCTGGCCCTCGGCGATGTGCTCATGATGCGCAAGCAGTTGCTGACGCTGAAGGAATTGGCCGAGGCCGAGGCGCGCGCCACGGTGGTATCCCGATAACCAGGCACGATGGGTGCCACGCTCAGCCCGGCCGACCTGGGTGTCGATCACCAGCCGCACCGTCGTCCTCGGCGAGGACGATGATGCCGTGACCTTTGAATACACGTCCAACGCATTACGTCGGTAGCAGTTTCTGGTCGCAGGTGTCGCGGATGGTGATCATCTTCCGGAGCACTATTCACATCCGGCCATGCGGTCCAGTAGCAACGCTTGTTCGGCATTGTTTCCGGTCAGCTCCGCCGCACGGGCGAATTCGGCGCGCGCCTCGTCCGGCCGACCGAGCCGGTCGAGCAGGTCGCCGCGGACAGCGGGCAGCAGGTGATAGTTGTCCAGCGTACCGGTGGCGACGAGCGCGTCGACGAGTTCGAGCCCCGCGGCGGGGCCGTGCACCATGCTGACCGCGACGGCTCGATTCAGTTCCACGATCGGTGACGGAAAGCGTTCGGCCAGAACCGCATACAGGCCCGCGATGCGCCGCCAATCGGTCTCCTCGGCGCTCGGAGCCATGGCATGCAATGTGGCGATCGCGGCCTGCAGCGCGTAGCGACCCGGCCGCATCCCGCGAGTGCGGCTGGCCGCATGGGACCGGCCGAGCGCCGCGAAACCACGTCGAATCAGCAGTTGATCCCACCGCGAACGCTCTTGATCAGCGAGCAGGACAACGGTTTTCGTGGGACTCATCCGTGCGGCCGAGCGCGAGGCCTGCAATTCCAGCAGTGCGGCCAGGCCGTGTGTTTCCGGTTCATCGGGCAGCAGATTCGCCAGCATCCGTGCCAATCGCAATGCGTCCTCACACAATTCGACCCGGATCCAATCCTCGCCCGCCGTCGCCGAATAGCCTTCGTTGAAGATCAGGTAGACGACCTCGAGCACCGAATCCAAACGCCGAGCCAGCTCGTCGCCGTGCGGCACCGCATACGGCACGCGCCTCGCGGCTAAGGTGCGTTTAGCCCGCACAATACGTTGGGCGACAGTCGATTCCGGAACCACGAAGGCGCGGGCGATCTCCTCGGTGGTCAATCCGCCGAGCAGCCTCAGCGTCATTGCCACCCGGGCCGGTTGCGACAACACCGGATGACAGGCGGTGAAAATCATGCGCAGCAGATCATCCTCGATATCCTGCGCCACCTCGGGCTCGGGAGCGGTCCGCAGTTCGTTGCCGACCAGCGTCAGTTTCCGCGCGAGGTTCTGATTGCGCCGCACCCGATCGATCGCCCGGTGTTTCGCGGTGAGCATGAGCCAGCCGCCCGGATTGGGCGGCACACCGTCGCGCGGCCACTGCTCCATGGCCGCGACCAGCGCGTCCTGGGCCAGCTCCTCGGCCGCATCGATATCGCCGACGACCCGGGTCAGCCCGGAGACCAGGCGCGGCCATTCCATCCGCCAGACGGTTTCGACGGCATCTCGAGTCTGCTCGGGCGACCGGCTCATCTATCGGATCAGCCCTCGGCGACCTGACGAACCTCCACCTCGATAGTCCACTCCGGTCCGTGCACGCTCAGGAAGCGCGAGGTCCATTCCACCGCCTCCTGCTTGGTTTTGGTCTGCAGCAGACAGTACCCACCGACGACCTCCTTCGATTCGGTGAACGGGCCGTCGAGCACGGTCTGCTTGCCACCGCTCTGAGTGATCTTGGTCGCCTCGGTGATCGGATGCAAGCCAGCGGTGTCCAGCAGCACCCCGGCCTTGGTCATTTCCTCGATCACCTTGTTGACCTGCTCGATCAGCGCATCGTCGGGAACCGGCGCATCAGTCGGATCGACTCGGATCAGCATCATGTGTCGCATCTGGCCATCCTTCGTTCGGTGGTCGGCTCGTCCGACCCTCACTCAACGCATCGAACGGCTTCGGCTCGAATCGACATTCTCCCGGAAATTCTTCCGGAAGTTTGCTGAGTGGGCCAGGCGCGCACGCTCCAGCGGCCGTCGTCGTAGCGGACCGCCACCGGGTGGTCGAAGGCCGCGCTCACCGTGTCCGTCGTAACCGTTTCCGCGGCGGGACCAGCGGCAACGGTTCGGCCGTCGGCGATGAGCAGCGCGTGGGTCGTGGTGCTCGGCAGTTCCTCGAGATGGTGGGTGACCAGAATCGAGGCGACCTCGGGATGGGTTTCGCCGAGCGCGTCGATGGTCTCCAGCAATTGTTCGCGGGCCGCAACGTCGAGGCCGGTAGACGGTTCGTCGAACAGCAGCAGGCGCGGCTCGGCGATGAGGGCACGCGCGATCAGTGTTCGACCGCGCTCGCCCTGGGACAGCGTCGGCCAGATCTCCTCGGCCTTGCCTTCGAGGCCGACGGTGTCGATCATGGCGTCGGCGCGGCACAGATCCTCCGGTGTCGGCGTCCAGCGCATCGGGGTATCGATGGTGGCGGTGATGCCGGTGAGCACGACCTCGCGGACGGTCAGCGAGTACCGCAGTGGATGGCGCGGATTCACATGGCCGATCGCATGGCGCAGTGGGGCCAGATCGACCCGGCCCATCCGCTGGCCGAGGATGTCGACGGTGCCGGAGGTCGGGAAGGTCACCGCGGCGCAGAAGCCGAGCAGGGTGCTCTTGCCTGCGCCATTGGGTCCCAGCAGCGCCCAGTGTTCGCCCGCGTGCACGGTCAGCGAGATGCCGTCGATGATCTGCTTGCCTTCGCGGCGGAAGGTTACGTCGGTCAGTCGCAGCACCGGGGTCTCGGGCACGGGAGATCTCCGTTCGGTCATCACGTGAATGCGTCTTTCAAAGCCGTCAGATGCTTTCGGCTGAATTCCGCTGCGGCACTGGGATTTCGATGTGCGATCGCATCCACGAGCCGAATGTGCGCGTCGTGGTCGGCGGGCTCCGAGGGGACCGGGCGGATCCTGAGCATATCGATCATGGCGACCCGCAGGCGCGGAAGGAAGCTGTCGAAGAGTTGGGTGAGCACATCGTTGTGGGCGGCGACGATGACCGCGCGATGGAATGACATATCGGCATCGACATGGTCGGCGATCGGTTCGCCGTGCGCCTCGCGCGCGGCCAGGGCCCGCCGGATGGCGCGCAGGTCGGCCGGGGTGCGGCGCTGCGCGGCGAGGGCGGCGGCCTCGGCCTCGATGGCGATGCGGGCCTCGATGACCGCGGCTATGGAGGCGCGGCGCAGCACCACATCCCAGTCTTCGGGGACATCCAGCGCGGTTACGAAAACCCCCGCGCCCTGACGACTGTCGAGCACGCCTTTACCCGCCAATTCGCGGATCGCCTCGCGCAGCGTCGAGCGGCCAACGCCGAGTTGCGCGGCGAGCGTCGTCTCACCCGGAAGGCGATGTCCCAGTGGCCATTCCCCGTCGCGGATGCGGGCGAGCAGTAATTCCGCCGCCTGTGCCGCGAGTGGATGCCGCCGTACCTGCGAGACCATCCGAACCTCTCTACTTGTCTGAGGAGTTGTGTATAGTCTAGCCATCATGCGCACCATGCTTCTGCTTAGCCGCCACGGCGGGGCCTGACGACCGGCCGCCCGCCGTGGGGCTCCGTCGTGGCCGGTCACCGTTCTCTGTGACGGCCGCGAAGGCCAGGAAGCAGCAATCATGACCATGTTCCCCACCATTGCCACGCCCGCCGGTGCCGTCTCGGCCTGGAACAGGCAGCGGCATTCGCAGATGCCGTCGCACCGCTATCGCAGTGTCTACGATCGGGTGGAAGTGCCACTCGCCGAACGCGATTGGCCGAATGCCAGGCTCACCCACGCACCGCTGTGGGTGCCGGTCGATCTGCGCGACGGCAACCAGGCGCTGGCCGAACCCATGGATCCGGTGCGGAAGCAGCGATTCTTCGAACTGCTGGTAGCCATGGGCTACAAGGAGATCGAGGTCGGCTACCCGTCCGCATCGCAGACCGATTTCGATTTCGTCCGCCTGATCGCGCGCACCGATATCGCGCCGGAGGATGTCACGATCGTGGTATTCACCCCGGCCCGACGCGATCTCATCGAACGCACCGTGGAATCGGTGCGCGGTATCCGCAACGAGGTCGTCATCCACATGTACACCGCGACCGCGCCGGTGTGGCGAAATGTGGTGCTGGGCAAGGACACCGGCGAACTCCGCGAGCTGATCGTATCCGGCGGCCGCGATGTGCTCGAGTTCGCCGGTGCGCTGCCGAATGTGCGGTTCGAATTCTCGCCCGAGGTATTCAACCTGACCGAACCGGATTTCGTCCTCGATATCTGCGACCGCATGACGACCCTGTGGGACGCCACCCCGCAGCGGCCGGTGATTCTGAATCTGCCCGCCACTGTGGAGATCGCGACACCGAATGTCTACGCCGACCAGATCGAGTACATGCACAAGAATCTGGCCCGGCGCGAGAGCGTCGTCCTGTCCGTGCACCCGCACAATGACCGCGGTACCGGTATCGCGTGCGCGGAACTGGCCGTACTCGCCGGAGCCCAACGCGTGGAGGGGTGCGTCTTCGGCAATGGCGAACGCACCGGCAATGTCGATATCGCCACCCTGGCGCTGAATCTGCACGCCCAGGGCATCGATCCGATGATCGACTTCTCCGATATCGACGAAATCCGCAGGACCGTCGAGTTCTGCACGCGCATGCCGATCCACGAAAGGCATCCCTACGTCGGCGATCTCGTGCACACCGCGTTCTCCGGCACCCATCAGGACGCGATCAAGAAGGGGATGGCCGAACATCGCGAACGGGCGGCCGCGACCGGTACCGATGAACGCCAACTCGATTGGCATGTCCCATATCTGCCGATCGATCCGGCCGATATCGGACGCGGCTACGATGCGGTGATCCGGGTGAATTCGCAGTCCGGCAAGGGCGGAATCGCATATCTTCTGGAATCCGAATACGGCCTGGAATTGCCGCGTCGACTCCAGATCGATTTCGCGCGGCAAGTGCAGGCGCGTACCGACGACACCGGTCTGGAGATCACCGCCGCCGAACTGTACGAGCTGTTCGAAGCGACCTATCTGAACACCGAGGCGAGATCGGTCGAGTTGACCCGATGGCGCACGACCGACGCGTTCACCGAGATCACCCTGAGCGTTGGTGGTGTCACCGAGCGCAGCGAACATCGCGGTGTCGGTCCGATCGAGGCGCTCACCGCGGCACTGGCTCGGGTGGGCTATCCGGTCCAGGTACTCGGCTCGACCCAACAGTCCATCGGCGGGACCGCGATCACCTACCTCGAGTACCGCATCGGCGCACGGACCGGATGGGCCTGCGGACGCGGCGATTCCGTCCACACCGCATCGCTGGCCGCCGTCATCCGAGCCGCGAACGCGATAGTCTCCTAACGGGTACCAATACGACATCTCGGTCAAAATGCCCGGGACGGCGGCCGCGCATGAAAAGGTATGCAGCGTGGTGCGGCACGTGACAGGGAACCTCCCCGCTGAGGTGACGAGCTTCGTCGGTCGTGACGCCGAGGTCGCCACGGCACGCAAGCTGCTGTCCAGTACCCGGCTGCTCACCCTGACCGGGCCGGGCGGTGTCGGGAAGACTCGGCTCAGCCGAAGGGTGGGGGAGACGGTGCGCCGCGCCTTTCCCGACGGCGTCTGGCTGGTCGAGGTGGCGCATGTGCACGATGGGGACTTGGTGGCGTTGAGCGTCGCGCAGGCGCTCGGTCTGCGCGACGACACCACTTCCCCCGTCATCGGTCTGACCGAATTCCTCGCCGACAAGAGCCTGCTGTTGATCCTGGACAACTGCGAGCACTTGATCGGCGCGTGTGCCGAACTCGTGGACCGGTTGATTCCGGCGACCACCGATGTGCGGATCCTCGCGACCAGCCGCGAGCCGCTCGGGGTCTCCGGGGAACAGGTCATGCCGGTATTACCGCTCGCGGTGCCGGAGGTCGACGAGCACGAGACACGTCCGGCGCACGTCGACAGCGATGCGTTGCGGCTGCTGATCGATCGGGCCGTCGCCGCGAATCCAGACTTCCGAGTCACCGATGCCAATCGCGGGGCGCTGGCGGCGATCTGTCGTCGCCTGGACGGTATACCGCTGGCGCTCGAGCTGGCGGCACTGCGGTTGCGGATGTTCACGCCGGATCAGGTGCTCGCGCGTCTGGACGATGCGATGCGGCTGCTCACCGCGGGGTTGCGCACCGCACCGGAACGCCAGCAGACCCTGGAGGCCGCGATCCGGTGGAGCTACGACCTGTGCACCCCCGACGAACGGCGGCTGTGGGAGCAGCTGTCGGTCTTCGCGGGCGGTTTCGATCTGGAGGCCGCGGAGGCGGTCTGCACGGTCCCGGACGCGCTGTTGGACGCACTGACCGGGTTGGTGGACAAGTCGGTGCTCGGCCACCGGCAGAACAGCGACGGTACCGGGCGCTACACCATGCTCGAGCCATTGCGTCAGTTCGCGTTGGCGCGATTGGTCGCCCGGGGTGGTGAGCGGGCGGTGCGGCTGCGTCATCGCGACTACTACCACGGGATCGCCGCGCGGGGACGCACCGCGTATTGGGGGAGCGAGGACGTCACCTGGTTCCGTGACGTCACTCGCGAACATCCGAATCTGCGTGCGGCACTGCAGTTCTCGCTCGCCGATCCGGAAAGCGCCCATCGCGCACTGGAGATCGCGACGGAACTGCGACCGTTCTGGGAGCATTACCGCTTCCTGCTGGAGGGCTATCGCTGGCTGCTGGAGGCGCTGGAGAAGGATCTCGACCATTCGAAGGATCGAGCGCGGGCATTGGCCGCCGCCTCGGTGATCGCCGCCATGCTTTCGGATCCGGAGACCGCGACGCGATTCGCGGACGAATGTCTGGACATCGCAACCGAACTCGATGCCGATGATGTGCTCGTCGAACATGCCCTGCTCGCCGCACTATTGGCATTCGCCAACGACGAACCCAGAGGGGCACTCGATATCGCCGAAGCCGCATCGGACCGTGCGCGAGCCTGCGCCCACCACGGTGTCGAGATGGAGAGTCTGGCCTTCGCGTATGTGTGTGCGCTGGTGCTCGACGATGAGCGGGCGGGCGCGATAGCGGATCGATTCCTCGCCAAGACCAAGGACTACGGCTCGCACCTGTTGGGCGGTCTGGGACACTGGGCCGTTGGCACCGACCGCTGGCATAAAGGTCAGCAGGACCAGGCGATCGCGGAGCTACACAAGGCGGTCGAGCTGTTCAGCCTGTTCGACCGGTGCGTATGGACGGCATCCGGTTTCGATGGACTCGCGTGGGTGGCCTCGGCCGCGGGCGATCTGAACCGTGCGGCGCGGCTGATGGGCGCGGCATCGACGGTGCGCCGCGGCAGCACCCAGCGACTCGCCCATGAGATGACCGAATTCGTCGGCGACAAGGTGCGCCTGCAGGTACGCGATGCGATGGGCGAGAAGGAGTTCCAGGCCGCCTTCGATGCGGGCGCGGCGTTGGGACTGGAGGAGGCGGTCGCTTTCGCGCTCGGCACCCCGCTGCCTACCGCGCCGGTGAAAACCGTTGCGGCGGATGTGCTCACCCGGCGGGAACGGGAAGTCGCGCGGTTGATCGGGGCGGGTCACAGCAATAAGAGCATCGCGAGTGAGTTGGTGATTTCGATTCGGACCGTCGAGAGTCACGTCGACCACATTCTCACCAAGTTGGGCTTCACCTCGCGGACCCAGATCGCCGCATGGGTCAGCCGGAATGAGATCTGACGGGTCAGTCGCCGGTCGCGCCGTCGATGCGTTCGCGCAGGAAGTCGGCGTGGCCGTTGTGTCGCGCGTATTCCTCGATCATGTGCACATAGACCCAGCGCAGGCTGTATTCGGTATTGCGATGGGTGAACACGTGGTCCAGGGGTAGGCCCGCGACGGCGGCGTCGGCCGACTTGATCTCCGCGTGCAGCGTCGCCAGATCCGCGGCGGCATCGGCATTGGCGATATCGTCGAAATCGCCGTTCGGGTTGTCTTCACTGCAGTACAGGTAATCCAGCGGTTCACCGCAGCTGGCGATGCGGAACCAGCCGCGTTCGCATTCGGCGAGATGGCGGACCAGGCCGAGCAGCGATAGCGTCGAGGGTGCGACGCAGCGCCGCTTCAGCTGTTCGGCCTCGAGCCCGGCGCATTTCCACAGCAGGGTGCGGCGGTGCAGGTCCAGCCAGGTTTGCAGCATGGTTCGCTCGTCGGCGACCAGCGGCGGCTTGGTTCTGGTGATCTCGGGTGCGGTCCACGTCACCGGCCGACTGTAGCTCCGAACCCGCGACCGGATCTCGTGAATTACCGCGACATCGACCGGACATAGTGATGCCTATGTCGCCTCGGCATCGGCGCTACAGGCCGGAGTTCAGGAAGTCGATGACCGCGCGCTCGAAGGCGTACTTGCGCTCGACCTGCACCCAGTGTCCGCATCGCCCGAACAGCCGCAGATCGGCATTCGGCAACAGACGCGACGGCAGCAGCGCGCCCTCGGCCGGGGTGACCCGATCATCGCGACCCCACAGCAGCAGCACCTCATTGCGCAATCCGCGCAGCCGTGCCCACAGCGGAACAGGTTCCGCGAAGGCGGGATTCGCGAACGTCGCGTAGGCGTCCCGGATCGCGGCGATGGCGGCCGGATCCGCCGCCGCGGCCCATCGGCTCTCGACGAGTTCGTCGGTGAGTACCGCCTCGTCGAAGACCATGGTCCGCAGCCAGGCGAGTACGCGGTCCCGGGTCGGCTCGCCGATGAAGTCGAGCAGCCGTCGAATCCCTTCGGACGGTTCGGGTCCCAGCACATTGGCGCCGACACCGCCCGGCGCCATGAGCACCAGTCGATCGATGCGCTGGCCGTGTTCCAGCGCCACGAGCGTCGCCACCGCACCGCCCATGGAGTTGCCGAGCAGGTGCACCGACGGCAGTTCCAGTTGATCCAGCAGTGCGAGCACCGCGTCGGCGGCGATGCGCAGATAGTTGCGCTGGTACACCTCGGGTCGCTCGCTCGCGCCGAAGCCCGGCTGATCCAGGATCAGGCAGCGGAAGTGTTCGGCGAGTACCGGCAGGTTGGCACCGAAGTTGGCCCAGCCCGACACACCGGGGCCGGAGCCGTGCAGCAGCACCAGCGGCGGGCCCGAACCCGCCTCGTGGTAGCGCAGTTTCAGCCCGTCGACGGTGATGTGGCGACTGGTATCCGCCGCGTCCATCAGACCATCCGATCTTCGACCGGCAGCCCGAACTCACCGCGGCCGAACATGGCGAGGGCGCGCTCGACATCGTTGATGACGTGCACGCTGCCCGCGTGCGCATCGCGCCAATGGCGTTCGATCGGATTGGGTTTGCGGATCGAGTGGCCACCGGAGTTGTCGAACAGCAGCTCGATCGCCTGGATCGCGCGCTCGGTGCCGCGTACCTGATCGCGGCGGGTGCGCAGCCGGATTTCGTACGGAATCTCTTCGCCCGCTTCGGCATAACGCAGTTGCTCGGAGATGTTGTATTCCATTTGCAGGATGGCCGCGTCGATTTCGGAGCCCGCGCGGGCGACCCGCACGTGTGCGAATGCGTCCTCGGCCACCTTCTGCCCGCCGTAGGACAGTCGGACCCGCTCGCGCATCCGCTCGATATGCGCCTCGTACGCGCCCTGCGCGGCACCGATGATCGGTGCGGTGATGGTGTTGGAGAAGACGCCCGCGAATGGAATCCGGTACAGCGCAGCGGGATTGGCCTCCTGGCCCGGCCCGCGCAGCTGTGATTGCTCGGTGGCGCTGTAGGCGCGGTGATGCGGAACGAAGGCCTTCTCGATGACGATATCGTTGCTGCCGGTGCCGGACAGGCCGACCACGTGCCAGACGTCATCGATGCGATAGTCGTTGCGCGGCACCAGGATTGTCAGATAGTCCTTGGGATTGCCGTGCTCGTCCGGGGCCAATGCACCCAGGAATGCCCACTGCGCATGGTCGCAGCCGGAGGAGAAACTCCATCGTCCGCTGACCTCGTAACCGCCCTCGACCGGCGTGAGTCGACCGGTCGGCGCGTACGACGAGGAGATGAGCGTGTCGGAATCCTCGCCCCATACTTCTTCCTGCGCCCGCAACGGGAAAAGCGCCAGCTGCCAGGGGTGCACGCCGAGCACCGAGGAAACCCAGCCGGTGGACGGGCAGGCCGCGGCGATCGTGCGAATGACCTCGTAGAACGCCACGGGGGAGGCTTCCTCGCCGCCGAAACGCGACGGCTGCAGCATGCGGAACACCCCCGCCTCGGTCAGTTCCCGGATGCTCGCCACCGGAACCCGCCGCTGCAGATCGGTGTCCGCGGCTCGCTGCCGGATTGCCGGGACCAGATCCCGAACCCGATCGAGCACCTTATTGGGCCCACCCGTCACCCGGCCACCACCCCTCATCGAATCGCTGCGCGATGCTGGGCCCATGGGAGTCCTCCTATGTTCTCGCGACCGGTTGTGCCGGACGACGCCATAGTTTCGACGCTATGGCGGCCGTGGCGGCGCGTCGGGAACAAGTCCCGGTGATCGGAACGCTCGGAGGTGGCGGCTATACCGCGTGCAGCAAATTCGATTCGGTGTTGGTTTCGTAATGATCCGGACCCCAGCGATAGCCGTAGCCGCGGATATTCGTGATCAATCCGGGGCGGTCCAATTTCGCGCGCAACGACGCCATATGCACATACAGTTTCCGCGATACCGCCAGCATCGAGTCACCCCAGACGCAGTCCATCAATTGCTCACGGCTGACCGCGATTCCGGGGCGCTCGACCAGTACGCGCAGCAGCTCGAACTCCAGCCGGGTGAGCGGAACCAGTTTCCCGGCCACCTCCACCCGGCGCGCCGCGAGATCTACGCGAACGTCTTCGCTGGTCACCGTCTTACCCCGGGCGGTACTGGCAACGCCGACCCGACGGGTGACCGCCTCGAGGCGCGCGGCCAACTCGCCGATGCGCGCGGGTTTGACCAAATAGTCGTCGGCGCCGCTGTGCAGTCCGAGCACAATCGAACGTTCATCGGCGTGCTCACCGAGTATCACCACCGGCACCGAACTCACCTCGCGCAATTTGCGCAACACCTGCAACCCGTCCATATCCGGCAGGCCCATATCGAGGATTACGGCGTGATAGCCATGATGCGCCAAGAGCAGATCCGCTCCACGATGCTTGCGCTCCACCTGATGACCGTGCAGTTCGAGCCCCTGTGCGAGGGCGTCGCCGCCATCGGCCTCACCATCGATCATGATCAGCCGCATCCGTCTCACCTTCCCGCACGATCCGCCGAACAGCAGCGAACATGCATGGTCGCCGCCGCCACCCCAGCACGCAAAGTTATTCGCTTGCCACCCTTGGGAAACAACGCTCCGCCCCAGCTGGACAAGTGATCACGGGGAATCCTTGGCGGCAAACGCGAGAAGCCCCCGCCACCAGTGCCACCTGATCTTGATCGCTTCCTCGTCGACCGATGAGTTTCGGGGTGGGGATTCGTCCTAGGTGGTGGAGGGGGTGGCCAGGGGTTGGAGGAGATGCGATGAGCGAGACCGAGGTGCGGGTGGCGATCGAGGCGGAGCGGGGTGAGTTGGCGGAAATGCTGGCCGGGCTGGAGCCCGAGGCGTGGGATGAGCCGACATTGTGTGCTGGATGGCGGGTGCGGGAGGTGGTCGCGCATATCACCATGCCGTTTCGGATGTCCATGCCGCGGTTCGCGCTCGAAATGCTCAAGGCGCGTGGGAATTTCAACAAGATGGCGGATAAGAGCGCGCGGTCGGACGCGGCGGTGCTGACGGCCGAAGAGCTGGTCGCCGCGGTGCGGGACAATGTGAATCACCCGTGGAAGCCGCCGGGTGGCGGATATGCGGGTGCGCTGAGTCACGATGTCATCCACGGTTTGGATATCACCGTGGCGCTCGGGCTCGACCGCGTCATCCCAGCCGAGCGCATGCGACTGGTGCTCGGCGCGCTTTCACCGAGGAGCGTCAACTTCTTCGGGGTCGACCTGGACGGGATCGAACTGCGGGCAGACGATCTCGATTTCACTTACGGCTCGGGTTCGGTGCTCGCGGGTTCGGCGCAGGATCTGCTGCTGGTGTTGTGCGGACGGACCCTGCCCGCAGGGAGTCTGCGTGGCGACGCGGCCGACAGATTCACCGGGCCGGTGCCACCCGCACAGTGACACCGGCACAGGCTCAGTGATTGGTCAGTAACTTCGCCTTCAGCGCGTCCAGCGTCGCACCGTCGATGCCGAGACCATCGGCGACGAACCGGTCGAACGAGCCGTAGGACGCCTGGACCTGGTCGAATGCCGCGTCCAGGAATTCGCGCTGCACACCGAGGAGCGGCTCCCACAGCGCGCGATCGGTCACCAAGCCCTGGGCGACGAGTCCGTCCAGCAGTGCCTTGTTACCGGCTGCCAAGTTGTCGTTGGAGTCCAGGAAGTCGTTGTAGATCTGTCCCTTCGGCACATCCAGCGCGCTCATCAGGATCGCGGTCATCCAGCCGGTGCGGTCCTTACCCGCCGTGCAGTGGTAGAGCACCGCACCCTGCGCGGTCGCGATGTCGGTGAAGGCCTGGGCGAACTGGGCGCGTGCGGTGGGATTGGACACGAACCAGGCGTAGTAGTCGCGCATGATCTTGGCGGCCTTGCCGTCGCCGAGCGCTTCCTGCTGTGCCGTCGGTCCGGCCTGGATCAGGCGCGCCACCATGAGGTAGAAGTCATTGGCCGGGTCGTAGATCGGCTGTTCGGTGCGGCGAATCGATGCCGGGAGCCGATCGGGATCGCGGCCGGTTTCGGTGGGACTGCGGAAGTCGATCACCTGAGTGATATTGAGCGACACCAGTTTCTGCTGTTCGCTGGCGTCGAGTTTGGCCAGCGCGTCGGCGCGGTACACGACACCGGTCGCCACCTTGCTGCCGCCCTTGGCAGGGTAGCCGCCGATATCGCGGGCATTCGGCGCATGCGCCAGACCCAGCGGCCGATCGGCCTGGCCCGGGGACCGCAGCACCGGCACGGCCGGACCCGATAGCGCCGGACCCGCTGACGCTGGACCGGCCAGCGCCGGGAGAACGCCGACCAGCACTACGGCCGCGGCCGCGATCGTGCCGCGGAAAGCGCGCGAATTCTTCACGAGGGGTGTTCCTTTCATCAAGGGCCGCATATGGTCGGCGACCCAAGTTCGGGCTGCGCTCAGTCGGCCAGCAGCGTGACCGTTCCGGCCGCGCCGTCCACGCGCACGCGCTGGCCGTCGGCGAGCCTGGTGGTCGCGGTCTTGGTGTCGACAACACAGGGAATGCCGAATTCGCGCGCGACGATCGCGGCATGGGATGCGGAGCCGCCGATATCGGTGATCACCGCGGCGGCGTAGGCGAACATGGCGGTGTGGCCGGTATCGGTCACCGCGGCGACCAGGATGTCGCCGGGCTCGATATCGTCATCCAGCGACAGCACCAGCTTCACTCGGCCCTCCACGACACCGGCGCATACGCCGATGCCGGTCAGGCTCTCATCGGCGGTCAGGGCCGCCGCGTCCGGGACCGGTTCCCATTGTCCGGCAATGACATCGGGCATTCTGATGGTTTGCAATCGACTGCGTTCCGCGCGCCTGCGAGCCACCTTGTCGGCCGCATCCGCTGGAAGACAGAAGATTTCGTCCAAGGTGAGATAGCAGGCATCGTCGATTTCGCGCAGTCGTCCGGTGCGAACGAGCCGATCGGCCCACTCGCGCACGGCAAGTCGCAGGCAGTGGGTGATCCGGACGACGCCGTCGCGTGCGCGTTCCCGAGCAACCGTGGCTTCGGCGGCCATTCGCGCGGTGCGGCTCGGCGATGAATCCACGGATTCGCGCTTGGGAGCCTGCATTTGAGCGGCGCGGGCCGCGGCGCTCAGCAACAGGGCGGGGCGGTCACCGAATGTCGGGTTGATCAGCTCGCATTCACCGGGACCTCGGTGTCCGACCTTCGCCAACTCCTCGTCGAGCGCGGCGGCGAAGGCGGGTGATTTCGCCCGTGCCGCATCGATATCACCGGCGCGCGCCAGCTCGGCGAGATCAGGGTCGGCGCGACAGAATTCGGCCAGGCGTTCCACCGCGAGCATGGGTTTCGCCGATTCCAACCGATTCAGATCGATCGGAACCTCGCCCGCATTCTTGCCGCGTGCGTGGATGGCGGTGGCGGCGCCGGTCATCATCACACCGATCGCCGCGGCCTGCCACGCCTGGTGCAGACGATCGCGCCAGAGCATGGCGCGCACGTGCAGCTGCTCATCGGACAGTGCGTGGATTTCGTTCGCGTTCAACGCTTCCGCATGCGATGCGGCATTGATCAGTTCGGCCGTCTTGCCGAAGCGGCGGGCGGTGGCGATGACTCGGGACGTCGCGCGCGCCGTTGCCAGCGTGCTGGCCAGTCCCGTCGGCATCGGCGGCTTGCCGTGCGGCTGCAGGGCGATTTCGGCCGGAATATTGCCGTAGGCGTCGCGGCGGATGCTCTCCTCATCCCAGCCCGGCATATTCTCGGCGGCGAGTACACCGATCGAGGCATTGATGTAGATGTGGTGGCCGAGCACGGTGGTGACCCGACTCGTCCAGTGCTCCAAGGCGATTCCGTCGAGTGCGATCATCTCGCCCATGGCCTCGTTGCTGAGGCGGATGGCACCGGCCTGCAGATCGATGGTCAGCGGTGTCATCGGGCCGGGCAATGCTTCAGAGGTATTGGTTGCGGTGTGCACCGGATAGCGCTCGTCGACCCGATCATCGAATTCGCCCTCGAGGCCCTCGGGGGCGACATCGGTGAGCGGATGGTTGTCCGAGGTGGCGGCCCGGGTGGGAATGACGTGCGACGGCAGCGGGATTGCGCCCCGGCGCGTGCGGAAGCCGCCGCCGTCGGGCTTGCGGCCGACCATGCCGCGCACCAGATCGGCGATGACCTCGCGTGCCGTCCAGCCGCAGCGGAATCCCCACTTCTCCTGTGCGACAGTGGGATCCAGGAGGGGCTGGCGACGAGACCAGCCTGGTACCCAGGCCGAGTAGCGTGGGCCCGCTTCCCGCATCATGCGGCGCACCTCGTCGGTGGTGACAACGCCGGGTGCCGCGAGTTCGACGATCTCGAGCCCATCGTCGCTGTGACCGGACGGCAGTGCGGTGGCGGCCAGTACCAGGAAGCGGTCGAGGTCGTCGCTGTGCAGCAGTTGAAATCCGTCGTCGGACTTCGAACCGAGGATCGGCTCCAGAGCCTGGCGGGTTTCGTGCCCGATCCGGCGACCGGCTATCGGTGCGGTGCGCACCAGCACGCTGTCCGCACCCGAGGCACGCAGCACCGCCGTCGGATCCGAAAGCCGCGTCGAGTGGGGAACCACCATGCGCGCACCGGCTTCACTTGCGGCGGCGGCGATTTCGACGAGTCCACTTCCGGCCAGATGCACGACGCTCGCGCAGCCGTCGACTGCGGCGGTGTGGTCGGTCGTGAAACGCACCCGCGGATCGATATACCGATGCCACCGCTGGTCCAGCCCGGCCACTTCGTGCCCGGCGGCCAGCAACATGCGCGCCACCGCGCGACCGCTCGGCTCGGTGATTCCGGTGACCAGGACCCGCATCGATTTCCTCTCCTCACTGGCGCCGGGATACGCGAACGTGACGCCGTTCACACACCATCGCGAGTGCGGGACGCCGCGATCGGTGCCAGTCCCACTGAACGGGAGTACCCGGCTCGACCACCGAGATGATCGATTCCGGCATTGCCGGCCCGGCGGCAGCCTCGATGCCATGACGGTCCGGAAATCGGTCGCGCCGCGTGCCGCCGCCGAGGTGAAGTCCTATGACATCGAGACCGACGTGCTGGTCGTCGGGTACGGCAGTGCGGGGGCGTGCGCCGCCTTCGAGGCCGCGAAGGCCGGTGCCGAGGTTGTGGTGCTGGATCGGGCAGGTGGGCCGGGTGGCGCGTCGGCGTTGTCGGGTGGCGAGATCTACCTCGGCGGCGGTACGCCGATTCAGCGGGCATGCGGGTTCGACGACAGTCCCGAGCAGATGGCGGCATTCCTGGTGGCGGCGCTCGGGCCGGGCGCGGATGTGGCGAAGATCGCGCACTACAGCGAGCACAGCGTGGCGCATTTCCACTGGCTCGTCGAGCGCGGTGTGCCGTTCAAACCCAGCCTCTGGGATGCCCCCGCCTGGGTGCCGCCGACCGATGACGGTCTCATGTGGCTCGGCGAAAACAGTTGGCCCTTCACTGAAATCGCGATCCCGGCCCCGCGCGGGCACCGTCCCACCGCGAACGACTTCGGCGGTCGACTGCTGCTGGACTGTCTGGTGTCCACGGCCGAATCAGCGGGTGTATCAGCGCAATACGACACCTATGCGACGAATCTGATCCTGGGCGAGGACGGTTCGGTGGTCGGTGTGGTTGCCCGACGCTACGGCACGGAGTTCACCATTCGGGCACGACGCGGATGTGTGCTCACCACCGGCGGTTTCGTCGACAACGACGATATGCTCGCCGCCCACGCGCCGCGACTGCTCGGCCACACCAAGGTGAGCGCGGGTACCGACGACGGCAGCGGTATCCGCATCGCACAGGCCGCCGGGGCCGCCGTACGGCATATGTCGGCGGGTCAGGTCGGCGCCTCGCTGATTCCCGGTTTCGCCGCGCGCGGCATGATCGTCAACCATCGCGGCCAACGGTTCGTCAACGAGGACACCTATCCCGGGCGCATCGGCCAGGCCGCGCTATTCGGTCAGGATATGAACGTCTGGGTGGTGCTCGACGAACAGGGCTACGAGGAGGTGCCCGAACGCGAACGCTGGGGCGTGCGCCCGACCCACGTCGCCGAATCCATCGACGAACTCGACGAACTACTCGCCCTGCCGCCCGGCGCCCTCGCCGCCACCATCACCCGCTACAACGAATTCGCCTCCCGCGGAACCGATCCCGATTTCCACAAGGCACCGCGCTGGCTGCGAGCACTGACGCCGCCGTTGGCCGCCATCGACGTGAAAGCGGGCGTCCGTCCGCCCGCGGAATCCGGCAATCGCCGCGGCACCGGCGCCTCCGTCTTCACCCTCGGCGGCCTGCACACCACCCTCGACGGCCGAGTCCTCAACCTCGACGCCCATCCCATCCCCGGCCTCTTCGCAGCCGGTCGCGCCGCCTCCGGCCTCCACGGCGAGGGCTACATCAGTGGCACCTCCCTGGGCGACGCCACCTTCTTCGGCCGCAAAGCAGGCACCGCCGCCGCCCACTCACCCGAGCACTGAACACGACCAAGATCAGGTGGCACTGGTCAGGCGACCCGCGTCCAGGCGGTACCCGTCGGCGAGTTCATCGGCGGGCCGGTGGAGCGCGGCAACGTATTCATCGAGCGTAGAGGGTCTGACGGGTGCTTGCGTACGCAGCCCGGATTCGCTTGCCGATCGCGCCACCATCGCTGGGGGCGCGGATCTCGGCGATGGTACGTGCGGGCCAATTCGGCGGCTGTGCAGTGCCGGTCAATGCCCACGCGGCCTGTCGGGCGGCCCCCAGCGCGACGTATTCGTTCGGCTCCGGGACCGTGACCGTGAGGCCGAAGATCTGGGCGGCGATTTCGGCGACCAAGGCGGAGCGGGCCGCGCCGCCGATGAGCAGGACGCGCCGGATCGGGATTCCCGCGGCGCGCAGGTGGTCGAGCGCATCGGCCATATTGCAGAGCATGCCCTCGACAGCGGCGCGCGCGATATGGCTGGGGCGCAGGGTTTCCGGTCGTAGACCGTGCAGACTGCCAGTGGCTTGCGGCAGGTTCGGTGTGCGTTCGCCGGAGAGGTAGGGGAGCATGACGACGCCCTCCGACCCCGGCGGCGCCTGGCGCGCAAGGGATTCCAGGCCGCTGTTATCGACGCCGAGCAGTTCGGCGGTGGCGTCCAATACGCGGGCGGCATTGAGCGTGCAGGCCAGCGGTAGGAATGCGCCGGTCGCGTCGGCGAATCCGGCAATGGCTCCGGTGGCGTCGGCGCTGGGTGCGGCGGCGCGGGTGTAGACGGTGCCGCTGGTGCCGAGTGAGATGACGACATCGCCGTCCGTGATGCCCAAACCCAATGCGGCACCGGCATTATCGCCGGTGCCCGCCGCGACCAGCGCGCCCGCGGGTGTGCGTCCGACCGCTTCGGCGGGCCCGGCGACGCGGGGCAGCTCGGGGTTCCGTCCTCGGAAGGCATGGGCGAGCAGGTCTGGGCGATATCGACCGGTCGCGGGCGACCAGTAGCCGGTGCCCGAGGCGTCGCCGCGATCGGTGGTCGGTTCGACGGTTGGATCGGATGACCCACCTCGTAGCCGCCAGGTCAGATAGTCGTGCGGAAGCAGCACCCGGTGTGCGCGGTCGGCATGTTCGGGTTCGTGATCGGCGAGCCAGCGCAGCTTGGCGACGGTGAATGCGGCCAGTGGCACGCTGCCGACGGCATCGGCCCATACCTGCGGGCCGCCTAGTTCCGCGATCAGTTCTTCCGCCGCGTCAGCGGATCGAATGTCGTTCCACAACAACGCATCCCGGACCGGCCGACCGTCGGCGTCCAGTGTGACCAAACCGTGCTGCTGGCCCGCGATCGCCACCGCATCGGCCCGGTCCAACAATCCCTCGCCCGCCGAACACAATGCCTGCCACCAGGATTCGGCGGGCACCGCGGTTCCTTGCGGATGCGGGGCATGCGCTTGGTCCAGAATCTCGCCGGTGTCCGCATCGCACAGGACGACCTTGCATGACTGGGTGGAGCTGTCCACCCCCGCGACGGTGGCCATCACGCACCCGGCCGCAACTGGATCTTGCGCCCGATGCCAGCGCGGAATGTCTCCAACGCATCGGGGAATTCGTCCAATCCGAAACTGTGGGTGATGATGGTGTTCGCATCGATCGCGCCCCGGCCCATGAGTTCCACCGCGCGACCGAAGCTGTGCAGCACCGCCATCGAACCGACAATGGTGATCTCGTCGTTGTAGATACGGAACGGTGAGATCGACGCGGTGGCCGCACCCGGCGCCACCCCGAACTGCTGGAACACCCCGCCCCGGCGCACCCGGCCGAGTCCGTCCTCGATCGCGGCGATCGCGCCCGTACAGTCGATGACCACTTCCCAACCCCGCGACCGGTCGAAATCGTCGGCGGTGGTGGCGGCGGCATCCGCGCCGAGCTCGATGGCCACCGGGAGCCGGTCGGTGTTGACGTCGACCACCGACACCGACGCGGCCCCGGCGACTCGCGCCAGCTGCAACATCAGCAGACCCATCGTGCCCGCGCCGTACAGCAGATAATGCGCGCCGAGCGCATGCGGCAGCACATCGAACGCGTGTACCGCACACGACAGCGGCTCGACGAGCGCGCCGTGCGTCAACGACAGCGTCTCGGGCAGCCGATAGCAATTCGCGACGGGCACCGCGACGTATTCGGCCATCGCGCCGTCGACGGTATCGCCGATCGCGCCCCATCGTTCGCACAGATTCCCGCGCCCGATCGTGCAGTAATGACATGCCCCGCAGAACAACGACGGATCGACCGCGACGGAATCGCCGACCCGCACACCGTCGACCCCGGTGCCCAGCGCCACCACCGAACCGGCGAACTCGTGACCGGGCACGATCGGATACTGCGTCGGCGGGAATTCGCCATCGGCGATATGCACGTCGGTGCCGCATATCCCGACCGTGTCCACCCCCACCACGACCTCACCGGGGTCGGGCGTCGGATCCGGCACGTTCTGTACCGCGAATTTCCCAGGCCTCTCGATCACCACCGCGCGCATAGCACTACCTTGCACCCGAACCCCGCCGCCCCGTGGCATTTCGCCCCGCCGCATCGCGGATTTCCGGATGAGGCAGACTGTCGCGGTGAACGACGACCCGGACCGGCACGTCGACGTGCACGTCCGCACGGGCGACGGAACCACACTGCCCGCCCTGACGGATCCGCTGCTGGATGATCTGCTGCGCGAACCACCCCACCCGGAATATCCGGCGATCGTGGTCGAACGCGGCGAGCACGCCTACATCCAGGCTCGCCTGCTCCCCGACGGTGTGTACGAACTCGAGCACCGCGCGGCCGGATCGGCGGAGTGCTTCCAGATGTACACTCCCGATGCCGAGCTGGTGCGTGATGTCATGTGGTCGTGGATCGACGAAAACGCTTGGTGGCGCGACAGTGTCGGATGGTATCGCGTCGATCCGGCGGTCGCGGAATTGGAGGCCGCCCGGCGCGAGTTGTCCGGTCTGCTGGACGGACTTTCGGTCATGGACGGTATCGAATCGGCGATGGATGATGCGTTGAGCCGCGCCGACGAGCTACTCGCCATGGAACTTCCGGATGATGACGAGCTAGACCGAGGTTAGGCGGCTCTGGTACCACAGCGCCGTTGTCGCGATATCGGCTTCGGCCAGCGGGAGATAGGTGCCGTCGTCGTGCCAGCCGAGCGCCTGCATCGTCACGCGCAACTCGTCCTGGAAGCAGATCGGATCACGAATATGCCAGCGGTACATGCCGAATCGCTGATCCGGCTGATAGATCTGATCGGGCGGCAGGACCTGATGCAGGCCGAGGTAGGGCGTCGAATATGTCCGGTACGCGCCGTCGAGGTCGAAATTCCATGCGCCACCGAAGTAATCCTCGGTGCCGGTGCCACACAGGGTCGGATGGGTGGTGTCGCCGTCGAGGTAGAACTTCAGCTCGCCCTCACCCCACCAGCCCGGCGCGCCGGGGCGAATCGCCAGATAAGTGCCGACGTATCGGCCGGGACCCGGCACGGTGTCGAGAATTGTGTGCACGGTGGGCTCGCCGAGTGGCGTGCTCTGGCGTCGTAGCGCGTGCAGATATCCGGCGGAGTTCGGGACGTCTTCCTCGTTATAGGTGAATTGGTAGTAGACCGGCACCGCACGATCACTGCCATTGTGCAGTGTGATCCTGGCCTGCACACGAAAAGGCATGGGCCAGAAGCTGTTCAGACCACCGGCGGGAGCGACCACCACCATCTCGGAGCGCACCAACGCGAGCTCGTCCCAGCCGTTGCAGAAGAAATCACCGAGCGGCAGGTCGATCGATGGCTGGGGTTCGCGATCCCAGTACATGCGCAGGGTGAGCTGTCGCAGCACCGCACGGTCGGTGGTGAGCCAGCAATGGCGCAACACACCGGGGCCGGAAATATCCGCGAGCGTGACGGTTTCGCCCGCGTCGAGGTGAATCGACGGAGAGATCTTCCAGCCTGGCCCGAGCAGCCGTGCCGCATGTGCGCCGGTGCCCTCGATCGCGCGGGCTCCCGCACCGGGGGAGCCGGTCGGATTCTCCGCACTGATCGAGCGGGTCCGTGCGGCGTCGAGCCGCCAGAGTTCCGATGCCGAACCCGGGACGGTCACGGCCGGCCGTATCGATCATCGATCAGCACCAGGACACCCTTGGAACTGGAGGGCCCGATATCGACGCCGAGGAATGCGCTCGTCATCGGGTGAACTCGTCGAGGGTGATATCGAGCAGATCGCAGGCCGCCCGAACGGTGGCACGATGGTCGCCGGGGACGGCGTGTATATGGTTGGCGCCGAACCGGGACAGGAAATCCTCGGCATGTGCGTCCAATCGGGCGAAGGCATGCGGCCATTCCCAGGTGGACTGTTTCATCAGCGATTCATTGGTCGCCTGGTCATAGGTCTCGAAATCGCCGAGCATCAACTGCATTCGATAGTCGCCGTCCTTGCGGGTGAGACGGGCCAGGGTCATGCGGCCGGGCGCGGCCAAATGATGCACCGAGGCACCGCCCGCCGGGAAGAAGAACACCTCCGGATACAGATGTACGTTGGCGAGATTCTCGGTCGGCTCCTCGCTGCGTGCCGAGAACCAGGTGGCGTGCTGGCCCGAGTTGCACAGATCCCAGATATCGCGGTCCGCGTGATAATGCCGGACATCCGCGAAAAGCACCGGGGTGTCGGCGATCTGCTGCAGCAGCCGCATAGTGAGTGCGCCGTCCATATCCGCTTCGGTCGCACACACATGGGGTTGTTTGGGGCCGTTCCAATCATAGGGATCGTTGAGGAACGCCTCGGTGATATCCATGGTGGCGAAATACTGGGTGAGCTCGGGCTGGCCCTTGATGCCCGAGAAGTCCAGCCGCCATTCCTCGATCAGCTCACGCACCGCCAGATACGAGCGAATCTGGCGTTCCAGCAATTCCGGAGTGAGCTTCACACCGTCGTAGTGCACACCGGCGGTATTGCGCTCCAACCACTCTCGCGCGCCCTTCGCCTCACCGGCATCGGCCTGTTCGGCGCGGCGCACGATCTCCCACTGGTCGATCTCCTCGACATCGATGCCGAACAGGCGCTGCCACTGATCGGTATTGGCGACCGCCGTATTCATCCCCATCGGCCGACCGCCGAAGCGCCCGAAGGTGCTGCCGCGCAAGCCCGATACGGCGGCCGCAGCGGTCGCCCGGGTACCGATCGCCTCGATCAGCTCGGTATCGGCCGGATTGCCCCACAACCGGGTGTGCGCGCGGCCGATCTGATCCAACGCACCACCCGCGGCCAGCATGCCGACCATGCCCGGTTGCACCGGATCGATATTGGACAGCAATAGCAGCGGACCCGGTGTCGCGCCCGCGGCCAGCATGGTGAAATGCGGGAACGCCCAGACCGCGTAATGCAGCACCGTGAGATCCACACCGGCGGTTGCCACTTCGCGTGCCACCGATCCGGCCAGTGCGTTGCTACTGATCTGCGTCGGGCCGCGAACCACCTCGTGCCCGGCCGCCCGCAACGCTGTGACCAGCCGATCCTCGGCCGACTCGATGAACTCCGCTATCCCGGCGTGCACATAATCACGCCCATCGGACAGGCTCATGACTCCGATCCGCGCCATCCCGACCGCCTCCCAACCCGCAGGCCCCCTCCAGGATTATCTATCCGAAGGGGGCCGCCGGTGGTCGGCTTCGGGCGAGCGGAGCCGAGGTCGTTACCGGCCGGTGACCCGGCTGTCGACCAATTCCGCGGTGATCGCATCGAGTCGCCGGGCACTCTCTGGATCGAAATCCTTGCCCGCCAATGCGAGTCGCGTGCGGCGCCGGTAGGCGGCGAGCGGTTCGGTCGGCGGATGGTCGATCAGTTCGGCGATCGGGACGATCGCCTTGTGCACCGGTTGCCCGGCGAGCCGCAGCCAGGTCTTGGTGAGGATGCGGTGCGCCGTCGGCAGCGAGTCGGCCATGGCGGTGCGCACCATCAGCGGGTTGTAGAGCACATATCGCGTGCGGGCTCCCGGATGACGTTGCGAAAATGCCACGCCGAGCAGGTCGATGCAGCGCGAGGACTGCATGGCCGCGCGCATGCCGCGATATCCCGTACGCAGCTGCAGATCGTCCCATTCGATGGTGCCCGGCAGTCCACCCGAACCAGCGATATTCATGATGACCGGGGCTTCGGCGCGTTCCAGTGCGTCGAAGAGCCCGTGCCCGATGACGTAGCGGCTCAGGTAGGCAAGGGCGAAGGTGTATTCGAAGCCGTCGGCGGTCTCCTGACGTGCGGACCGGAAGTTCTGCGCGCCGAATACGACGCCGTCGACGGTCTCGGTGACCGCCGCGACTTCCGCGATGACCTGGTGCATTCCCGCGAGTGTGCTCAGGTCGGCCTGGATGAAGCTGGCTCGATCGGCGGCGCCGAGTTCGGCGGCCTCGCGCAGGAATCGGGCGCCCTTGACCGCGCCACTGGCCACCGCGAGCACACGGTCGCCGCGGCCGAGGAAGTGCAGGCCGAGACCCTTGCCCATGCCGTCGGTACCGCCGGTTATCACGTAGGTGCGCATCGAATCGCTTCTCCTCGAATCGTTTTCGGATGAGTCATCGGCCGATGACATCGAGGCTAGGAAGTCTTCGAGATACAAGTCAACATTTGGTGACTTATGCTGACCAAATGACCGAAACCGCAGCGCCGGGCCGTCGGCGCGACCGTGCCGCCACCCGAGCCGCACTCTTGGACGCCGCCCGGATCCGGTTCGCCACGACCGGATTCGACCGCACCGGAGTCCGCGATATCGCGGGTGATGTGGGCGTCGATCCGGCGCTGGTATTCCGGTACTTCGGGTCGAAGGAACGGCTCTATGCCGAGGCGATGCATATCGAGATCCCGAAAGGCGTTGCGGCCGATCGACATCGACCCGTCGTTTCGATCGCGGATGCCCTGCTACGCGATGTCGTCTTCGCGGAATGGCCAGAATTCGGCGGTGAGCATCCACTGGTTGCGGGGCTGCGATCGGCCGGTCATGAAGTCATGCGCGACCAGTTGCGCGCGCAACTCTGCGATGGCTATCTGCGGGAGATGGCCACGCGCCTGGGCGGTGCGGACGGCGCATTGCGCGCGGAATTGATCGGTGCGCTGCTACTCGGCTTGGGTGTCATGCGCACGGTGGTCGGCGCACCCGCGGTGTCCGAAGCGTCGTTCGAGCAGATCAGGGTGCTGGTGGCGGGCATGGTTCGATCGCTCAGCGGGGAACGGCCGCGGTGACGGTGCGCGGGGTGGGGAAGTCGAGCGGTGCGAGGTGGACGCCGCCCTGTGCCCAGCCCGCGCTGGTGATCCACCAGCGGTCGTCGTCGCGCACGAGTTCGGCGGCGTGCGCGGCGATATGGCCGACCTTGTCGCCGATGCGGAACCGGAAGGGGTTGTCGCTGCGGAATACGTCGGTGCCGACGTAATGCGGCCGCGGACCGATGAACAGGTACCACCAGCCACCGTGGTGCGCCACGAACGGTGATTCGGTGTTGCCCGCTTCGGTGCCGATGGTCGGGTCGGTGTAGGCGATATGGCGGTCGCCCCAATGCCGGAGATCGCCGCTGGTGCGATAGGCGACGACATGGTGCCCGCCGCTCGGTGTGCTGGTTGCGCAGTAGTACATGACCCATTTCTCGCCGATGCGTAAGACCATGGGATCCCTGGCGTCGTAGCCGTCGCGAAACAGCGGTCCGGCGCGGCTGCGAGTCCAGCGGAACAGGTCGGTCGAGGTGGCGAGGTTGATGGTGGCGGCGGTGCGGTCGGGGCCGCCGCCCGCGTAGAACATGTAGTAGCGGCCGTCGACGCCGATGACATGCGGCGCCCATAGATGTGTTTCGCCGTAGTCCCGATCGACGGTCAGGGCGGATGGCCGCTTGCTCCACGGCCCGTGCATCTCCTCCGCGGTGGCGTGGGCGAATTCCGTTTCGTGGAACGGGTCGGCGGGTTCGGGATGGGTGATGCCGAACAGGTGCCAGCGGCCGGATTCGTCGCGGACGATGGTGTGGTCGTTGATATACCAGGGATGCTGTTCACCCTCGCCGGGGTTGTAGATCCTCGTGAACGCGCCCGCTCTCACCACCTCGCGCGTCGCCATACACCTCATGATGACGTGCGCGGACCTCGTTGAGGTCAGGTCTGGAGCATCGGGATGTCGCGGGTCAGTGGACTGGTGGGTGCTTCGGGGCCGTGTCTTCGGAATATCAGGTGATGGTTGTTGGGCTTCGGCTGCTCGAGGACGGTGTCCCGTTGCTACGAGGTTGGCTCGGGAACTGCGGGCTCGCATGTCGTTTGGCTCAGGCCTGTGGACAGGGGTGTCGATGGCTCAGGCGGTCTGTGCTGCCTCGAGCTGATCCACTGGGGTTTGGGGAGCAGAGGATTAAGGTGCCGGTGGCTCGGGCGTCGTCGGCTTCGACGCTGTGGACGCGGGTGCCGTTTTTTCGGGCGCCGTGGTCCGGGATGCCGTTGAATCCTGCGCTGTGGGCACGGTCGACGTTGCCTCGGGAGCGGTCGGCTCGGGCGTCGTCGGCTCTGGTGCTGTGGGTTCGGGTGTCGTTGATTCCGGTGCTGTGGGTTCGGGTGTCGTTGATTCCGGTGCTGTGGGTTCGGGTGTCGTTGACTCCGGTGCTGTGGGCTCGGGCGTCGTTGACTCGGTCGCTATCGGCTCGTGTGTCGTTGGCTTCGGCGTTGCGGGCTGGGGCGCCTCAGGCTGGTTCGCTGTCGGCTGGGGCGCAGTGGACTGAGCTACTGGTGGTTGCGGAGCTAGCGACTGAGATTCTGTCGCCTCGCGCGCGGCAGCCCGCTGCTGGTTACGCCGCAGCACCGCCTGGCTGAAACTTGTACTGCTGAAATGCGTTCCGTAGACGCCGAGCGCGACTACCCCGGCCGCGATCACCGCGACACCCGCGCTCCAGTCGATATGCCAGAACGCCGCGACCACACCGACGAGTGAGCTGAGCAGGGCAATGGCCTTGGCCGCCTCATCGGTCATGCTCGGGTTCGGCGCTTGTTCGCCCGACTGCCATTCGTCGAGCATCAGCAGCACCGCGAGCAGTGGCAGCGAGATCGCGAAGGCGATCATGGAGATCCGCCCGGATGTGCCGAGCGGCGAGGCCGTGAGGAAACCCTGGAGGATGACGACGCCGATGGCGATCAACCCGCCGTACATCAAGCTGTTCTGCTTGGCGAACTTCTTCTTCTCGGTCGGGGTGACCAGCTTCGCGTAGTCGACATCGTCGTGCACGTTGGTGACCATACTGGACCTTGGGCGGTAATTCCGGGTGAACAATCGCCACCGCGGGAACTAGCCGACGAGCACCGCGCGGAGCCTGGCGAGTTCCGTGCCGGATAATCCGTTGGCGCGCAGCCATTCTGCCGCTCCGCCATGGGTGGTGTGCAATTCGTCGAGGAACCGGATGATCACATCCGGATCGACGCCGAGAATGCCGGTGCGGACCGGCGGCAGCCCGTGATAGGACGGCAGCGCGTCCAGGCGTTCGCGGATGCGTTCCAGGCGTTCGCCGGTGAGCGCGTAATCGGTGGCGATGGCCTCGGCGGCGACACCCACCGCGTCCAGCACCATGGCCGCGAGGATGCCGGTGCGGTCTTTGCCTGCGGCGCAATGGAAGAGGACCGAGTGCCGCTCGGCGTCGCCGATCAGCCGCGCCGCCGCCACAATGGATTCGCTACTGCCGGTGAGAAGTTCGCGGTAGAGAGCGACCAGGTCGTAGTCTCTGCCGTCGGGAACCAGCTCGGCGGGTGTCGCGACGACTTCGGTCGCCTTCCGCACCGGAAGATTGACCATGCGCACTGCCGCACTGCCGGTCAGCAGGCCGTAACCCTCGCGCAGCACCTCGTCCGGGTTGCGCAGGTCGATCAGTGTGCGCAGGCCGACCGGGCCGGTCAGGACGGCCAGGTCCTCCGCAGTGAGATGCTGCGGTGTGCTGGATCGGTAGACGACGCCGAATCTGGTTGTGCCGCCGCCGGTCACCGGAAGCCCGCCGAGGTCGCGGACATTGTCGATCTCGGCGAACTCCACCCATCGCCGCTGGGCGTTATCGGTGAACATCGCGCTAGTGGGCCCGGCCCGCGGCGGCCTCGTCGGCGCGGCTGAGCCCGCACAGCCCGATGAGGTCCTCGTGCAACTCGAACCACACCGTGTGATAGCTGTCCATGACCGGCCGAGCCACCCAGCTGTGGTCGCCGCCGTTCATCCGCTCGACGGCGCGGGCCAAACGGTCGGTGTAGGGCGCGAGGCGCGGCGCGATAGTGCCGATGCGTTCGACGAGGGGAGTTACGCCAGCGTGCAGTGCGGTCAATCGTGCCAAAACCGCTGCGTCATAGACGTTGTCGGAATGATCGTTCACCGTGCTCGCGTCCTTCATCTGCCAGGCCGTGATGACTGCCTTCAGCTCGGCGTTGAACTCGCAGAATTCATCGTAGGCCGCAGCGAGCGCGCTCCGGTCGAGATCGGCGCGCTCGTGTTCGAGAAATTGGGCGAGTTGTTCGCGGCCCTGCGGGGTCAGGCGGACGCCGACGGGTGTGCTGGCGCATAGCCCGCGCGTCACGAAATCAGCGGTGCGCGAGGCGGCTTCGGCCTCGGCGATCGGGAGGCTGGCTGCGATGGCCTCCGGTTGTACTCGACCCTTGATGCCGATCAGGCGAAGGACGGCGAGTTCGGAAACATTGTTGCCGTTGGCTTCTCGGGCCATCGGCGAATTTTCCGTATCTGCCGCGGAGCGATCTTCGTCCGGTGTCGACAGGAACGCGGGCAGCTCGCCCGATTCGACCCCTGCCCATTGTGCGAGTCGCTCGACATCTTCTATTACCGAGGCATCCACCGCCTTTCCGCTCACTTGTCCCGGCCATACGGTGCCCGCTCCGCCATCGACGGTGACGACATGACCCACCAATGCCTCGACAATGCCGGGGCCGCAGCCGACTACGCACGGACGGCCCAGCTCCCGGCTGACCAGCGCGGCATGCGAGGTGGCCCCGCCGAGTTCGGTGACGATGGCCTGCGCCGCGATCATTCCGTGCAGATCGTCCGGGCTGGTAGTCGGGCGTGCCAGGATCACCTGCTCCCCTGCGGCCGAACGGGTTTCGGCCTCGTCGGGATCGGTGACCACAATGCCGGAGGCGAGTCCAGGACACGCGGATTCGCCCCGGGCCAAGGGCTGCCGCCCGGTGTGGTCGCCCGATGCGGGCAGCAGGACTGTGCGCACTTGGTCGGCCGCGATCCGGCGCAGTGCCTCGTTCTGGTCGATCAGCCCCTCGTCGACCATGGCCACGGCGGCGCGAACCGCCGCACGCGCAGAGCGTTTCGCCGGTCGCGCCTGCAATAGCCACAGGCGGCCGGATTCGACGGTGAACTCGATGTCCTGGATATCGCGGCCATCGCGCTCGAGCAGTTCGGCGGCGTCGAGCAATCGCCGGTGCACGTCCGGCAGTGTCACCGCGAGTTCGTCGAGTGGGCGCGGGGTGGTGCGTCCCGAGACGACGTCCTCGCCCTGCCCGCCGACCAGCCATTCGCCGAAGACCGCACGGTCGCCGGTGTTCGGATTCCGGCTGAACAGCACGCCGGTCCCCGAGAGCGCGTCGAGATTGCCGAACACCATGGCCTGCACCGTGACCGCCGTGCCGAGCGCATCGGAAACGCCCCGGGTACGCCGATAGGTCTTGGCTCGTGCGGAATCCCATGAACGAAATACCGCGGTGATCGCGCCACGCAACTGCTCCCATGGATCCTGCGGCACAACGCCATTCGGATCACCCAGCACGATCTCCCGATACTGGGTGACGAACCGACGCCGAGTATCACTGGCGTATCCCGGATTTCGCGTATCGGCGGTCAGCGCCCGCTCGACCGAATCGTTCATGCCCAGATTCAGGACGGTATCCATCATCCCCGGCATGCTCACCGCGGCACCGGACCGCACCGACACCAGCAATGGACGCTCGGCGCCCCCGAACCGTCGCCCCGTGCCGCGCTCCAACGCGGCGATGCCGTCGCGGACCCGCGCCCAGATCTCCGCGTCGAGCGCCCCACCGTTGATCCCGAATTCCGCCCAGGCCTGGGTCGTCAGCACGAATGCGGGCGGCACCGGCAACCCCAACCTCCGCATATGATCGACGCTCCACGCCTTGCCGCCGATCCGCTCCCGCGAAAGTCCGCACGCCCCATCGAGTTCCACAACGACCGAACCACCGGCACCGGCCGTCCCGAAGGCGGCCCCCGGTCGCCGCACCGGCTCCACTCCGATCGTCATAACACTCCTTCGGTCATCGACAGCCATCACGCACCCGGCGCATGTCAGGGGCAGATCATCGGGCTGCTGGCCCGAACGCCCTGGCAATGGCGCAACCCCGCAGCGCACACCGCGGGCAGCCCGATTTCAGCCTGCCGTCCCGCTCGGTTCCGGCGTACTGGACGTCTCGGTCAGCAGGATGCGCCGAGTGGTCATGGCAGCACGACAACCTTTCCGGCGGCTCGGTTGTTTTCCATGTGGCGGTGGGCCGCGACAATGTCGTCGAGGCCGAAGACACGGTCGATATTGGGTCGATAGACGCCCGCCTCGACCTGGTCGATGACGCGCTGCAATACGGTCGTGCCCGCGCTGCCCTTGAAATCGTCGCTGTGGAAGGCCGTGAGTTTGGTTCCGGAGGGGATCATCGCTATCGGTTCGAAGTCCGGAATCAGCCAGCCGCTGAGCGAGCCCGATACACACACCGTTCCACCACGACGGACCAGGTGTAGCGAGTTCACCACCGTGCTCGTCCCGACAAGATCCAATACATAGTCCGGACCCTCGGGCCATACCGCCTGCACGCGCGCCGTCAGCGATTCACCGGTGTCGAGCAGGACGTGGTCGACGCCAGCCGCGGTCAATGCGTCGATCTTGTCTTGCCGCCGGGTCGTGGCCGCGGTCTCGATGCCGTAGCCGGAGGCGATCGACGCGGCCGCCATCCCCACCGACGAGGTCCCGCCACGGATCAGCAGCCGCCCCCGACCACCCGGCACGACGCCTAATGCGTCCAGCGAGCCCTGTGCGGTCAAGTAGGTCTCGGGCAGCGCGGCAAGTACGTCCCACGGCAACGTGGTGGTGACCGGCATGAGCAGCGAATTCGGCAATAACGCATACTCCGCGTAGCCGCCGTCGAACTCCCGGCCCATCTCACCCATCACCGCCGCGACGGTCGTCCCTTCCGGCAGCGTGGGATCCGTTGAGGCTGCCACGATTCCGACGCATTCGATGCCGAGCACACGCGGGAACCGCACGTTCGGGGAATGCCCTTGACGGGTCCTCAGTTCCGATCGGTTCAAGCCCGCGCCGTGCACCCGCACGAGGCTCCAGCCCGCCCGAACCGCTGGTATCGGTAGCTCACGGAACTTCAGTACCTCCGGGCCACCGGGCCCGACACAGACCGCCGCTCGCATTGTCGTACTCACCTCGACGGGTGAGTTTGTCCGGGACATCGTGCCGCCGATATCGGCTGAGTGCAGATCATGCATGCGTTCACTGTCGCGGGAAGGCCGTGTGGCTGGCTACCGATAGAATGCCAACATATGCCCGTTGGCCGCCAAACTTCCCAGCCCGATCGGACGTCACGTCTATGGCCGTCCGGAGGAGTGCATCTCTGGCCGTCCGGGGGAACAAGCACAGTGCATTCCCATCCACGTGGCCATCTGGTGTACGCGGCCCGTGGCGTCCTGTCGGTGCACACCGAACGCGGCACGTCGATCGTTCCAGCCAATCGGGTCGCATGGACTCCCGCCGGATTCACGCACTACCACCGGGCACACAGCCACACCGATATGCGGATCCTGTTCCTACCGGCATCCCTGGCCCGGCTCGCACCGGAGCAACCCACGGTGTTCATGGTCTCCGGCCTCGCCCGAGAAATCCTGCTGACCCTCACGGGCCCACGCGAATTCGATCGCGCCGCGCTCGCACGCCTGCGCCGGGTCCTCGTCGACGAGCTCCGCGAAGCACGCGAGCAGCCTTTGCAACTGCCCGAACCACATGACGATCGGTTGCAAGCGATCGCGCGGCTGCTCTACCACCAGCCCGCGGACAACAGCTCACTTGCCGAACTCGGGCAGCAGATCGGCGCCAGCGCCCGCACGCTCAGCCGACTGTTCCACAACGAACTCGGCATGACCTTCTATCAGTGGCGCACCCAACTACGCATCTATCACGCACTCGTGCTGCTCGCCGACGGCCACGACACCACCCAGGTCGCCCATGCCTGCGGATGGGCGAATCCCAGCGGCTTCATCGCAGCCTTCACCACCATCATCGGCACCACTCCGGGGCGCTACCGAACCAGTCGCGACCGCATGGCCTGAGCAGTCCGACCTTGAGTTGATCAGCTTCGCTGACTATAGTAGTCAGAGAAGCTGACCAAATACATCGGAGGCCGATATGGACCGGGATGCGCAGTGGCGGGTCATCGAGCAGCAACGACATGCCGTCGCCGACGTGCTCGACGACCTCACGCCGAGCGAGTGGGAGCTGCCATCGCTGTGTGCGGGCTGGCGAATTCGGGATGTGGCCGCGCACATCGCGTTGGCGTCGCAGCCGCCAGGACCGCTGGATATGCTTCGCGAAGGCCTGCGGGCGCGCGGGCGGTTCCATCGGCTGAATCACGATGTGTCCGCTCGCTATGCCGATGCGGGACATGATCTCGCGGCCGAGATCCGCGCGCATGCGGCATCGCGAAAGTTGCCGGTGGTCACCAACTATCGCAATATCCTCTACGACATCATGGTGCACGGTCAGGACATCGCGATCCCGACCGGCAGACAGATCGAGCTCCCCATCGAAGCCGCGGCGACGGCAGCCACTCGGGTCTGGACCATGGGGTGGCCATTCTGGGCGAAGCACCGGCTGGCGGGATTTCGGCTCGTCGCGACCGACACCGACTGGGCGGTCGGCGCCGGAGACGAGGTACGTGGTCGCATCGCCGACCTGCTATTGCTGACGACGGGTCGTTCGGTTGTCATGCCGCGTCTGTCCGGTGCGGGTGTCGGCAAGCTCTGGATGCGGTTGTCGTATCGAAATCTGGTCCGAGGGGTCGCGTCGAGGGGGCGTGGCCGGGCGTCATCCGACGCTGCGCCGCAGATAGTCGGCGGTGATGGAGCGCTGATCATGTAATAACGCCGAAGGTGTTCCGGTGAAGACGATTTCGCCGCCGTGCTTGCCGCCGTCCGGTCCGAGATCGATCACCCAGTCGGCTCGTTTGACGACCTCGAGATCGTGTTCGATGACGATGACCGTATTGCCCGCGTCGACCAGCCGGTCCAGCAGGGCGACCAGGGCATCGACGTCGGCCATGTGCAGTCCGGTGGTCGGCTCGTCGAGTACATAGATGCCGCCGCTGCGGTGCAGGTGATCGGCGAGCTTGATGCGTTGACGTTCACCACCGGACAGTGAACTCAGCGACCGGCCGAGCGACAGATAGCCGAGACCGACCTCGTTCAATGCCCGCAGCGGAGTCCGAATCTTGCTGCCCGCCTGGCCATTCCAGAAATCCAACGCCTGCTCCGCGGTCATATCCAACACATCGGCGATCGACGCACCGCGCACGGTGTAGCCCAGCACCTCGGCACGGTAGCGGCGTCCGTGACAGCTCTGGCACACAGTGGTGATCGGATCCATATACGCCAGATCGGTGAAAATGACTCCCGCACCGCCGCATTCGGCGCAGGCGCCGTCGGAATTGAAGCTGAACAGCCCCGGCTTGACGCCGTGCTCCTTGGCGAAAACCTGCCGCATCGGGTCCATGATGCCGATATAGGTTGCGGGGCTCGAGCGTCGGGAGGCCGCGATGGCGGACTGGTCCACCGCGATCGTCCGCGGGTAGGTGCGCGCGAATGCGCCCGATACCAACGTGCTCTTGCCCGAACCCGCCACACCCGTGACCGCGGTGAGCACGCCGGTGGGAAACCGCGCGGTCAGATTCTTCAGGTTGTACGAATCGGCGCCGGTGACGGTGAGCCAGCCGGTCGGGGTGCGGCTCGCGGTTTTGACCGGTTGCACCCGCCGTAGCCGCTCACCGGTCGACGTGCCGGACGTGCGCAACTTTTCGACGGTGCCCTGGAAGACGACTTGACCGCCGTGCCCGCCCGCACCCGGCCCCATATCCACGATGTGGTCCGCGACCGCGATGACATCGGGGGAGTGCTCGACCACCAGCACTGTATTGCCCTTGTCGCGCAACTGGATCAGCAGGTTGTTCAAACGACCGATATCGCGCGGATGCATGCCGACGCTGGGTTCGTCGAAGATATAGGTCATCCCGGTGAGACTGGAACCGAGATGCCGAACGACCTTGAGTCGCTGCGCTTCTCCACCGGAAAGTGTGGCTGTCTCGCGATCCAGTGCGAGGTAGCCGAGCCCGACCTCTTCGATCCGGCGCAACCGGGCGATGGCGGCATCGGCGATCTGGGCGGCGGCGGTTTCATCGAGCTCGCCGAGCACCTCGATGAGATCCGACACCTCCATGCGGCCGAAGTCGGCGATGCCGAGTCCGTTGATCCGGCTCGCCAGCGCGGCGGAATTCAACCGTGCGCCACCGCATTCCGGACACGTCCGGGCATGAACGATTTCCATCGCCGCCGCGCGAATCTTGTCGCTCAGCGCGCCGAGGTCGCGTTTGATGTAGAGCCGGTCGAAGCGCTCCAGCAGGCCCTCGTAGGCGTTGCTACCCATCGAACCGGTCTTGTTCGGGCGCGGTACCCGGAAACCCTTGCCGCGCAGGAACAACTGCCATTCATCCTGGGTGAAGTCGCGTAAGGGCTTGTCCGGGTCGAACAGTCCGGACTCCGCGTAGATCTGCCACTGAAATGTGCCCACCGCGAACGGTGGAAAGTTGATGGCGCCCTCGTTGAGCGATTTCGAGGTGTCGACCAGCTTGTCCAGATCCGGCCGCACGACTCGGCCGAGCCCGCCGCACTCCGCACACATGCCCAACGGGTCGTTGAACGAATAGCGGGTCGCCTCACCCGCACTCGGGTCGCCATGCCGGGAGAACAGCACTCGAATAATGGACTGGATATCGGTCATGGTGCCGACGGTGGAGCGGGAATTCCCGCCGATGGGCTTCTGGTCGACCACCACCGCTGGGGCCAGATTGTCGATCACATCGGCCTCGGGTCGCTCGTATTTGGGCAGTCGGTTGCGGATGAACCAGGTGAAGGTCTCATTGAGCTGACGCTGCGATTCGACGGCCACGGTGCCGAAGACCACCGACGATTTGCCCGATCCGGATACGCCGGTGAAGACGACGATCTTGCCTTTGGGGATGGCCAGGGAGACATTGCGCAGGTTGTTCGCGCGGGCCCCGATGATCTGGATGGTGTCTCGGTCTGCGTTCACCATCGCCACGGTAGGTGGCAATGAGGTCAGAATCGGTCCTCATTGCGGCGGATACTGGGGGCTGTGACCGAAACCGCCGCCCGCCTGCTGCAACTGCTGTCCCTGTTGCAGACCCGCCGCGAATGGACCGGCCCGGAGCTGGCCGAACGCCTCGGCGTGACGGTCCGAACGGTGCGCCGCGATATCGAGCGGCTGCGGGAGCTGGAGTATCCGGTGCGTGCCAGTCTCGGTTCGATCGGCGGTTACCGCCTGGAGGCCGGGACGGCACTGCCGCCGCTGCTGCTCGACGACGAAGAGGCCGTCGCGATCACGCTCGGGCTGCGCAATGCGGCGCTGGGCGCGGTCGAGGGTATCGATGAGTCATCGGCACGCGCGCTGGTCAAGCTGCAACAGGTATTGCCCGGCCGACTGCGCCGCCGAGTCGAAGCGGTGCGGTCGGCGACGGTATCGCTGGGCGGTCCGGCCGCCGGACCGATGGTCGACCCGGAAACCCTGGTCGTCCTGGCCGCCGCCTGCCGCGACCGGGAACGCATCCGCTTCCACTACCGCGATAAGGGCGATGCCGAGACCCGCCGACTGACCGAACCGCACAGCCTTGTCTCGGCGGGTCGCCGCTGGTACCTGGTCGCCTGGGATCTCGACCGCACCGACTGGCGCACCTTCCGGGTGGACCGCATCGATTCTCCGCAACCGATCGGAGTACGCAGTGCCTCGAGACAATTACCTACTGAAGACGCGGCCGCCTTCGTCACCCAGTCCCTGGCGCAGTCCCGACCGCTGCGCCGAGTCGTTTTCCTCGTCCACGCTCCGGCCGCGCAACTGATCGAAACCTTTCGAGTCCGCCCCGAGGAAATCGAGCCCATCGACGACCAATCCTGTCTGCTCCGGACCGCCGCCGACTCACTGGAATGGACCGCCGTGCGAATCGCCCACCTCGGCCTCGAATTCGAGGTCAGAGAACCGCCCGAGATGGCGGAAATGCTCGCCGAACTCGGCGCGAAATTGCTGCGCGCATCCGGAGCGAGTTGAGCGCAGGGTTGAGCTGGGTCGGACTCCCACCTGCGCAATTCCCCGGACCCGCCATCGCGTGCGTGGCAACTAGTGCCGCGTCCAAATTGCTTGCTGCGCTATCCGGCAGCCCGTCGAGCGTAGTGATATGGCGGTCGAATTCGCCGTGGGCGACCACCATTCGACTACGTTCGACGGAAGCCGCGGCAGCAGAAGCTATCTGGACACGGCAACTAGTTGGAGACCCATCATTTCCGCATAGCCGATGCACTGGACACAGGCGCGTCAATTGACGGGCATTTATCTGAATGCGGGAATGGTCCGAATGCCATCAGCGAGATAGCGCGGAAAAGGCAGGCGCGGCAACATGATTGGTCGTAGCAACCGTGACAGCGCGCGGAGTTTCGGCCAGTGGGCTCGGTGTGCCATATAGCGTGGCGACGATGACGGCCAGTACGAATAGGCTGCCGAGGGCGAGCACGATTTGCACCCATGACGGGCAGGTGTACTGCGTGGATCTGGTCCTGAACTGCGATACGTGCCCGAACGGCGCCGGGCGTGGTTGGTGCCGATATTTCACAAGGTGTTCCCTTGAAGTAGTTGAAACACAACTCGATTCGCGGTGCAACGGCGAGTTCCTCCGCGTCCGGAGTCGTCGCGTGGAGAATATCCTGACAGCACAGCAGTTTTAGAGCAACCACTTCCGAAGAATTAGTCGGAACCGGTCCGTCAAGCCCGGTTCCCGGTCGGCAGAGTGCCGACCGGTCTACACCTCGTTGCGCATCTGCGCCGTGATGATGCGCTGGTAGCCCGAGCCGAAGATCCTTGGCAGCAAATCGATTACGCGGGCATCGGTGCCGATGAGAATCTTGGCCCTATCCTTTCGGATGCCGCGCAGGATGGTCTTCGCCGCGGATTCGGGTGTGGTCTTCGCCAGCCGGTCGAAGTTGGCGGCCAGGGCGTCGCGGTCACGATCGCCACCCGCACGGGCCTTCCATGCGATTTCGGTTTTGATCATGCCGGGGTGGACGCTGCTGACCCCGACCGGATGGCCCGCGATCTTCATCTCCTGGCGCAGTGCGTCGGTGAAGCCGCGGATCCCGAATTTGGTCGCGTTGTAGGCGGCTTGGCTGGGGCAGGCGGCGAGGCCGAACATGCTGGAGACGTTGGCGATGTGACCGTCACCGGAGGCGATCACCTGTGGCAGAAAGGCTTTCGTGCCGTACATGACGCCCCAGAAGTTGATATCGACGATCCACTCGAAGTCCTCCCAGGTCAGCTCCTCGATATTGGCGGTGAGGGAGACGCCCGCATTGTTGACCACCACATTGGCCGGGCCGAAGTCGGAACGGACCTCCTCGGCATGGGCGTAGACGGCGGCACGATCGGTGACGTCCAGCTTGTAGGCCCGTGCGTTCGCGCCCGCCTTCTCGCACAACGCGGCGGTTTCGGCGACATTGTCCAGATTTCGCCCGGACAATGCCAGCCGCGCGCCGCGGTCCGCGAGCTCGACCGCGAGGGCACGGCCGATGCCCGCACCCGCGCCGGTAATGACGACGACCTTGTCCTCAAAGTTCTTCACAGCAGCTGTCCTTGGTCATTTGGTGGTGTAGCCGCCGTCGGCGACGAATTCGGATCCCGTGCAGAAACTCGCCTCATCGGAGATGAGGAACAGCACGAGATCGGCCAGCTCGCCCGGCGCCGCGGCACGGGGGAGCGGCTGGTCGTGCGCCATCGAGTGCGAGCGATCGGAGTCGGCGGTCATTTCGGTGGCCACCACGCCGGGATGTACCGAGTTGACCCGGATGCCGTCGGCCCCGAACTCCTGGGCGGCGGCCTTGGTCATCCCGCGCACCGCCCATTTGGAGGCGACGTAGCCGAGGATATTGCTGAAGGCGATGATGCCGCCGATCGAGGAAATATTGACGATCGAGCCGTCGCCCGCTCGGCGCATCGACGGCACGACGGCTTTCATGCCGAGGAATACTCCGACCTGGTTCACATCGATCACCCGGCGGTAATCCGCCTCGGCGAGCCGCTCGATCGGGTCGACGTGCACGATGCCCGCGTTATTGACCAGCCCGGAGACCGGTCCGAAGGTGCGTTCCGCCTCGGTGACCACTGCGGCCCAGGCCGATTCGTCGGTGACGTCGAGGGTGCAGAACGCCGCCTGGTCGCCTAGTTCGGCGGCCATCGCCTTACCTTCGTCGACGAGCACATCCGCCACGACCACCGAGGCACCCTCGCTGACCAGCCGACGGGCGAATGCCGCACCCATACCCCGCGCGCCGCCGGTCACGATGACCGTCTTGCCACTTACTCTTCCCACGTCATACTCCTGCGGTGATTTCGAGATCGGCGATGTGATTGGCCGCGATATAGCCGAAGACCATGGCGGGTCCGATGGTCGCGCCCGCGCCCGCGTAACTATTGCCCATGACCGCGGCCGAATTGTTGCCCGCCGCATACAGTCCGGAAATCGCCGCGCCGCCTTCGCGCAGCACCCGGGAGTGTTCGTCGGTGACCAGCCCGCCTTTGGTGCCGAGATCGCCCGGCACCATCTCGACCGCGTAGAACGGTCCATGATCGATCGGGGCCAGACAGGGATTCGGCTGCACGGTGGGGTCGCCGTAGTAGCGGTCGTAGGCGGATTCACCGCGATGGAAATCCTCGTCGCGCCCGGCGCGCGCGAAACCGTTGAACCGCTGCACCGTTGCGATCAAGGAATCGGCCGGAATACCGATCGCTGTGGCGAGTTCGGCGAGGGTGTCGGCCTTCTTGATGATCCCGGCATCGAAATACTTCTGCGGAATGGCCTGTTTCGGGAAGGTGCCGAGGAACAGGTATCGATCGCGGAAGCGCTGGTCCATGATGAAGTGCGCGGGGACATGACCAACACCGGTCGCATGCCGCTCGTACATGGTGTGCACCACATCGACATAGCTGGCCGATTCATTGGTGAACCGCTCGCCCGCATCATTGACCATGATCGCGCCGGGCTGGGATCGCTCGGCCAGGCAGAAGAACGGCGGCCCGTCCGGATTGCGCACCGACGGACCCCACCAGGCATCGTCCATCAGATCCAATGCGGCACCGAGCTTTTCACCGGCGCGAATGCCGTCGCCGACGTTTTCGGTGGCGCCGACGGTCCAGTCGGTGCTGACCGGTGCGGTGAAGAACTGTTTGCGCATTTCCAGGTTGTGCTCGAAGCCGCCAGCCGCGAGCACCACACCGCGCCGGGCACGGATGACGATCGGCGCCCCATCGCGCTCGGCGCGCACCCCAACCACCGCATCGTCGGCGGTAATCAGCTCGGTGAGTGGAGTATTCAGCCAGACCGGCACACCCGCGTCGCGCAGCGCCAACCACAGCCGGGCCACCAGTGCCTTGCCCAGGCTCAGCGGTTGCCGTCCCCGAATCCGGTTCAGCACCGCCGAGGCGGCGACCCGCAGCGCCGTGCGCTTCCCTTTCCAGGTCCGCGCGATCATGTTCAAATCGTGGAAGTCGCTGACGGTGAAGGCGATTCCCTTCGGCCCGGACATGGTCGGCCGGTTGATCAGCTCGAGATCCTTGCCGAGCAGGCGGCCGTCGATAATCGCCGGTTCGATGCTGCGGCCCTGCGCGAGTCCGCCGGGCAGTTCCGGATGGTAGTCGGAATAGCCACGGTCGTAGACGAATTGGAGGTGGTCGGTGCGTGCGCCGAGATAGGTCATCATGCGCGGGCCGTTGTCCAGGAAGGCATCCTGCTTGGCCTGCGGAACACGGTCGCCGACAACGGATTTCAGATAGACTCGGGCCAGGTCCGGACTGTCCGGCACGCCCTCGCGCACCAGCACCGGATTGTTCGGAATCCATACACCGCCGCCGGAGCGGGCGGTGGAACCGCCGAAGCTGCCGCTCTTTTCGATCAGCACCACCGAAAGCCCGCGGTAGGCGGCGGTGAGCGCGGCGGTCATACCCGCCGCACCCGAGCCGACGACCACGACGTCGTAGGTGTATTCCTCGGACATCAGGCTCCCTTTCCTAGTAACCGGCGCCGGTGAGCATGCCGCCGTCGATGACGACCTCGGTTCCGGTGCAATAGCTCGCGGCATCGGAGGCCAGGAAGACCGCCGCCTCGGAGACCTCGCCGGGCTGTCCCCAGCGGGGGATCGGCAATCCGGCGAAGAAGGCATTGCCGTCGACACCCGAGCCCGCCGCCGCCGTCATCGGCGTCGCGATACCGCCGGGATGGATGGAGTTGACCCGGATGCCATTCGCACCGAGTTCGCGTGCCGCCGATTTGGTCAGTCCGCGAATCGCGAATTTGCTTGCGCTATAAGCTGATAGGCCCGCCGCGCCGACGAATCCCTCGACCGAGGAGATATTCACGATCGCGCCGCCGCCGGTCATCGCGGGCGCGGCGGATTTGATGCCGAGCCAGGTGCCGGTGACGTTCACCGTCATGATCGTGGTGAAGTCGGCCAGGCTCATCTCGGCGATGCGCTGGAACCGCAGCAGGCCCGCATTGTTGACCAGCACATCGAGCCCGCCGAACTCGTCCACCGCGGTCCGCACCGCGGCCGCCCAGTCGGCCTCGCTGGTCACATCGTGGTGCAGATAGCGTGCGCCGGTTTCGGCGGCCAACTGTTCGCCCTGTTCATCGAGGACATCGCCGAACACCACCCGCGCACCCTCGGCAATGAATCGGCGCACATGTTCGGCGCCCATCCCGCGCGCCGCGCCGGTGATCAGCGCCACCTTGTCATCGAGTCGACCCACGTCAGGTCCGTCCTTTCTCCGGCGTCGGTTCGGACGCCGTGTGCGATATCGACGCTATGGGCGCGGGGTCGGCCCGAACCGGAATAGTCCCATCCACCGAGACATGCACCTGACCTCAACGAGAGCATCGGAAATATTTCTACTAGGCATATTGAGAAATGGAGGCGATGCATGAAGTTCTCGATGATCTTCGAGGCACAGATGACCGACCCGTCGGCCGATCACGAACGGCAGGTGTTGCGCGACTGCGTCGAGCAGGCGGTGCTGGCCGAGCAGATGGGGTTCGACACCGTCTGGGCGGTCGAACATCACGGCCTGAAGTGGTACGCGCATATGAGCGCCCCGGAGATCTTCCTGACCTGGGTGGCCGCGCGCACCGAGCGGATCAGGATCGGTCACGGCGTGGTGTGCATGCCGTTCAACTTCAATCACCCGGTGCGCGCGGCCGAACGCGCGGCCATGCTCGATGTGCTCTCCAACGGGCGGGTGAATCTCGGCGCGGGTCGCGGCGCCACGCCGCAGGAAACCTCCATGTGCGGTGTCGATCCCGACCGCACCTATCAGGAAGTGGAGGAGTCGCTGCGCATTATCGGCAAGGCATGGCAGGATCCGGAGGGCGAATTCGAATGGCACGGAGAGCTGCTCGATATCGATCCGCATCCGATGCTGCCGCGTCCGGTGCAGCTGCCGCATCCGCCACTGTTCATGGCGTGCACCAAGAAGGACACCCTGAAGCTGGCCGCCGACTACGGAATCGGCGCGCTGGTACTGGGTTTCGCCGGTGTGGAAGAGATCGCCGAACTGCGCCGCACCTATGACGCGGCCATTGCCGAGCGGACCGGCGAGAAGTTCGTCTCCACGGTGGTCAACGACCACTTCGCGGCCCTGTGCCCGACGATCGTGCTCGACGATCGGGAGCGGGCGCAGCAGATCGGCGCGCGTGGGCAGCGGTTCTTCGCACAGTCCATCAAGCACTGGTACGGCGCGGGTCCGGTGCCGGACGAGGCCATCGACCCGACGGTGGACGAGGTGGCCAAGATTCGCGAGGCCGCCGATGAGCATGTGGCGTATCTGCACGAGGCGAAGATTCCGGTGCAGGCCGGGGCCACTTCGGTTTTCAACGCCGAGCACGCGTACGGCAGCCCCGAGGACGCCATCGCCTATGTGGAGCGGCTGCAAGCGGCCGGTGCCGACGAGATCCTGTGCCTGATCCAGATGGGCACGGTGCCGCAGGAGGCATGTCTGGAGACCATCCGGCACTGGGGCGAGAAGGTCATCCCACACTTCCGGGCCGCCGAGCGCACAACTGAATTCGTAGGAGCTTGAGATGACCGATCTCACCGGCAAAGTCGCCCTCATCACCGGTGCCGCGCGTGGCCAGGGCGAGCAGGAAGCGCGCGTGTTCGCGGCGGCGGGCGCACGCGTCGTACTCACCGACGTGCTGGCAACCGAGGGCAAGGCCGTCGCCGAATCCATCGGTGACTCAGCGCGTTTCGTCCCGCACGATGTCAGCAGTGCGGCCGACTGGGCCGCCGCCGTCGACACCGCCATCACCGAATTCGGCGGCATCGATGTGCTGGTGAACAATGCGGCGATCTACACCGCCAAACCGCTTGTCGAAACCTCCGCTGCCGAGCTCGAACGCATCCTGCGCATCAACCTGATCGGCTCGTTCCTCGGCATCCAGGCCGTCGTGGATCCGATGCGGACGGCGGGCGGTTCCATCGTGAATATCTCCTCGCAGGCCGGATTGCAGGGCCTGATGGGGCATTCCGCCTATGGCGCGTCCAAATGGGCGCTGCGTGGTTTGACGAAGACGGCGGCGCTCGAGTTGGGTCCGCTCGGAATCCGGGTCAACTCGGTGCATCCGGGGCCGATCGCGACACCGATGATCGGGCATCTCGGGTTGAGCACCGGTCCCGGGAGCTTTCCCTCGCTACCGCTCGGTCGCGTCGGATTGCCCTCGGAGGTAGCGGATTTGGTGGCATTCCTGGCCTCCGATGCGGCCGCGTTCATCAGCGGAGCGGAACTGGCCATCGACGGCGGATTGTCGGCGGGACAGTTCATTCCGCCGAGTGCGCTGCCGCCGGTCGGAGCCGCGGGCGAGGGATAGGCATGCCGCTGAAGCCCGAAGCGCAGGCGATCGTCGACCTCGCCTCGGCGGCGTTTCCCGCGCTGGGCACCGCAGTACTCGATGCCGCCGAGGTGCGTCGGATACTTGCCGCGCGTCCGGCGCCCGAGGTCGATCCGATTCCGGTGCGGCGCGTCGAGGAGCGTTCGGTATCGGGACCTGGTGGGGCGCAGCAGGTTCGGGTCCGAATGTACTGGCCCGTCGCGTCCGGTGCCGATCTGCCGGTCGTGCTGTTCTGTCATGGCGGCGGATTCGTGATCTGCGACCTCGACAGTCACGATCAGCTGTGTCGTGCGATGAGCAATGGTGTCGGTGCAATCGTTGTCTCGGTCGATTATCGGCAGGCCCCGGAACACAGGTTCCCTGCCGCGGCCGAGGATGCCTACACTGTCCTGAAATGGATTGCGGCCCAGGCAACCTCGTTCGGCGGCGATCCCGCTCGCATCGCGGTAGCCGGTGACAGCTCCGGCGGCAACCTGGCAGCCGTCACGGCACTACTGGCCCGGGACCGCAATGGCCCGGACATCACCCATCAACTGCTCATCTACCCGATGCTCGACCCGGCCCGTGACACCGCCTCCTACCGGGAGAATGCCTACGGTTACTTCGTCACCGACGACCATTTGCGCTGGTATTGGGAGCAATACCTCGCCTCGGACGCCGATGCCGAAAACCCGTACGCCGCACCGCCGCGCGCGACGAACCTGTCCGGCCTGCCGCCCGCCTACATCATCACCGCCGAATTCGACCCACTTCGCGATGAGGGCGAGGCCTACGGTCGGCGGCTGCGGGATGCCGGAGTCGAAACCGTCACGATCCGCTACGACGGCCAATTCCACGGCTTCTTCAGCATGGCCGACAACCTGTCCGATGCGAAAGAAGCCGCCGACCAAGCTTTTTCGGCAATGCGCCGAGCATTGGAGAAGCCATGACCGTCGAACGTCTCGGCACCATATTCCCCACCGACAACCTCACTGCCGCGATAGATCTGCTCACCGCGGTACTCGGCACCACGGCAACCTTCGTCGACGGTGATCGGTGGGCGCAATTCGATATCGGACCGACCCGGGTCATGCTCGCCGGTGCCGATGAGCGCGACATCCCCTCGCTCGCTGTCAAAGTGGGCGATCTGGACGCGACCCTCGCGCGCCTGCGTGCCGCTGGTTTTCCGGCCGACGATCCGGTGACCGGACCGCATGAACGGCGTACCTCGGTCCGTCCGTCCCGAGAATCGTCATGGGCGATCGTCCTGTACGAGCCGTCCGCCGGATAACGGGCGAATGTGGCTCGGATTACTTCGCGCCCCGGCTTCCATACGCTACCGTATGGGCAGTGTTCCATACGGTAGCGAATGGAGTTGGGGTCATGGTTCGAAATATCCACCAGCGGGAGTACCCGGTGCCCGCGGACCAGCTCGGCGCGTTGCTCGCCGGGGCCGCCGAGCCGAACAGTCCGGTGTGGCCGCCCGGCTGGCCCGCACTTGTTCTCGACCGGCCACTCGGAGTCGGGGCCGACGGTGGACACGGCATCATCCGGTACCGGTGTACCGAGTGGGTGCCGGGCCGCCGCGTGGAGTTCACTCTCGCGCCGGGATCGTTCCTGGTCGGTACGCACAGCCTCGAGGTGCTGGACGGCCCGTCGCCGGACCGCAGCATCCTGCGCCACGAGATCGACGGCCGCCTGCGCGGTATCGGCTACCTGCTGTGGCCGCTGGCCATCCGCTGGATCCACGACGCGATGATCGAGGCGCTGCTCGACCGAACCGCGGTCTCGCTCGGCCACCCACCCGTCACCCCGGCCCGCCCGTCCCCATGGGTCGGCTTGCTGCGCTGGATCATGTCGCGCCGTCCATCGGCCCGGACCACCGCGCCCGCATAGCGGGTTAAAGCAGGCGCGTGAACAGTCGCTTGTCTATTAACCTCGCGGATAACCGGACTATGCCTTCGTCTTCGGCAGGAGTGTGAGGCGGCAGGAGGATCTTCATGGCATTGTCGGTGCAGGATCGGATCGAGATCGGCGAGCTGATCGCGCTGCACGGTCATCTGATGGACGCGGGTGAGCTCGATCGGATGGATGAGCTGTTCACCGCGGAAATCACCTACGACGTGAGCGATTTCGGATCCGGTCAGCTACACGGGATTTCGGCGCTGCAGGAGGCCGCGGTCGCGCTCGGCAATGGGAATCCGGTCGGGCACCACATTACGAATGTGATCATCGCCGAGGTGGACGGTGCGGTTCGAGTACGGTCGAAGGGGATCGGGATCTATGCCGACGGGACCAGCGGCAGCGTCGAATACGACGATGTGGTCGTGCGCACGGCAATCGGCTGGCGCATCTCCTATCGCCGGGTGATCGCACATCGGGTGCCGCTGGGTGGGCGGGCGACGAGGTCGGCTTAGGGCGACAAACCGACCGCCTTTCCACTTTTCTCAGCTACATATTTGTTAGCCGTATACGGACGGTCGTGCGTTGATATGGTCGCGCCATGTCGGATACGCGGGACGCTCATCTAGCAGCCGAGCCTCCCGCCGACCGCCGAGTCGTGCGGCCCGGGGGCGATTCGCACCGTGCAGTTCCGGACAAGATCGAGGTCGACGACGAAGAGAAGCCCGCGCGGATCCTGCGCGGATGGGCCGAGGGGGTGGTTGCGGCGGCCGCGTTCGCGGTCGCGTTGCTGGTGCTGTGGCAGGTCTTTCGGCCGTTGGCGCAGGGTAGTCAGTACTACCTGGTGATCTTCCTGGCCGGGACGCTGCCGGTGGTGTTCCTGGCCTATCGGTCCGGGCTGCGATGGTTCGATCGACGGGCTGGTCCGGGACCGCTCGACTGGCTGCTGGCGGCGGTCACGCTGGTGGTGTGCCTGTATCCGGTGCTGCCGATGACGATCGGATCCGGTGGGGGCGGATACAACGCGTTCCTGGATCGGCAAGGTTTGTTCGATCCGGTCGATATCGCCATGGGCTCGGTGCTGTTGGTATTGGTGCTCGAGGCCTGTCGGCGCACCACGGGCTGGATATTGCCCGGGGTATGCCTGGTGTTCATCGCCTACGGCTATTACGGCGGATATCTGCCACAGCACTGGACCATCGCGCACGCCGGACTCGACTTCGGGCAGATCATCGATGCGCTCTACAACTCCGGCAGCGGGTTCTACGGAACGCCATTGGATGTCGCGGCCAGCTATATCGTGCTGTTCACCCTCTACGGCGCCGTACTCGAATTCTCCGGTGCGGCACAGTTCTTCGTCGATCTGTCGGTCGCGGCCTTCCGGCGCTCCCGTGGCGCGGCCGGACGCACCACCGTCGCATCGGGATTCCTGCTCGGTACCGTCTCCGGATCGGGCACCGCGACCGCGGTCACGGTCGGCGCGGTCACCTGGCCGATCCTGCGTCGTGCCGGATATCCGCCGGAACAGGCGGCGGGTGTGCTCGCCGCGGCGGGTGTCGGTGCCATCCTGTCACCGCCGACGCTGGGCGTCGCCGCCTTCATCGTCGCCGAGTATCTCGATGTCTCGTATGTGACGGTGCTCGGGTGGGCGATGATCCCAACGCTGCTGTATTACTTGGGAATTCTGCTCGCGGTGGAGATCGATGCGCGCCGACTCGGTGCCGAGTCGGTCGAGGTCAGGACCATCTCGGTGGGGCGGCTGCTGGCCCGATTCGGTTACCACTTCCTGTCTCTGATCGCGATCGTGGTGCTGCTGTTGATCGGCGTGAGTGCCGCGCGCGCCGTGGTGTACGCCACCGCCCTGGCCTTCGTGCTCGCCTTCCTCGATTCGCGCATCCGCGCCGAGGCGCGCTCACCGCTACGGATCTTCCAAATGCTCGGCAGCGGTGTGCGTTCGGCGCTGCCGGTGGTCGCGGTGTGCACATCGGCGGGGGTGGTCACCGCGATCGCCACCAAGACCGGACTCGGCGCGCAACTGGCATCCCTGCTGGTGAGTGCGGGAAAGGCGTTGTCGGACAACCACACCGTGGTGTTGGCGTGCACCGTGGTGCTCGCCGCGATCGCACTCGCGCTGCTCGGACTCGCTGTTCCGGTGACCGCGTCCTTCATCATCGGCTGGGCGATCATCGGTCCCGCTCTGCTCGCGCTCGACGTATCCCCGCCCGCATCGGCGATGTTCGTCTTCTATTACTCGGTGCTGTCCGAGGTGACGCCACCGACCGCCCTTGCCGCGGTGGGCGCGGCCGCCATCACCGGTGCGCGTGCGGTGCCGACCATGTGGCAGGCATTGAAGTACGCGCTGCCCGCCTTCCTGGTGCCGATTGTCTTCGTGCTCAGCGGACCCGGCGAGTATCTGCTCGGACACGGCCCGGTGCTCGGTGTGCTGTGGACGACGATCGTGGCCGGGGTCGGTGTTGCCGGACTGTCCGCCGCGACCGGCGGCTGGATCCTCGGCATCGGCCCGGCCGGGATCCCGGCCCGGCTGCTAGCCGCGGTGGCCGGACTGGCGCTGCTGTACCTGGAACCCGGCGCGCTCGTCGTCGGTCTGGTCGCGCTGACCGCGGCCGTCGGGGTAACGCTGCTCGCACGAAGGAGGACGACTTGAGAAGAGTTGCCATAGGATTCGCCGTCGCCGTGGTGTCGGCCGGATTGCTGACCGGATGTGGGGGCCGCCGCGACACGCCGCAGTCCGACACCGGCGGCGAGGTCACCTGCGAGGTGAACAGCGAGACCCGCGTCGGCATCGCGACCGGCAATTCGACCGGTGTGTACTTCGCCCTCGGCAATGCCTACGCCGACCAGATTTCGCAGGCCACCGGCGGCAAGGTGAAAGCTACCGCGGCCGAAACCGGTGCGTCGGTGCAGAATATCCAGCAGTTGGTGGCAGGCACCTATCAGGTCGCGTTCTCCCTGGCCGATACCGCCGCCGACGCGGTGCTCGGCAATGCAGGCTTCGACGGCAAAAAGCAACCGGTGCAGGCACTTTCGCGACTGTACCCGAATTACACCCAGGTGATCGTGCGTACCGATGCCGATATCGAAACGGCCGCCGATCTGCGCGGTAAGCGGGTCTCCACCGGCTCGCCGAAATCCGGCACCGAGGTGATCGCCCAGCGTGTGCTGCAGGCGGCCGGGTTGAATCCGGACAATGATATCCAGGCCCAGCGCCTGGATCTCACCAAGACGGTAGACGGTATGAAGGACGGCTCCATCGACGCCATGTTCTTCTCCGGCGGCCTGCCGACACCCGGTATCACGGACTTGTTGACCTCCACCAACGGCAAGGTGCGTTTCCTCGATATCGCCGAACTCACCGGCAGCATGCACGCGGTCAACTCGGTTTATGAGGAGGGCACGATTCCGGCCACCGTCTATGGACTGCCCGCCGATGTGAAGACCATTGTCGTGCCGAATCTGTTGCTGGTGCGAGACGATCTGGACGCGAATCTGGCGTGTGTCCTCACCAAGACACTGTTCGATCGGAAACCTCAACTGGAACAGGCCAATTCGGCCGCGAAAGGGATCAATCGCGATTCCGCGACGATTACCGCGCCGGTGCCCCTGCATCGGGGTGCGGTTCATGCGTTGACGAAGTAGCTCAGGATGCCAACGCCTCGGTCAACGCCCGAGCGGTTTCGACTGTGGCGGCTATGAATTCGTCGCGTTCGGATTTGCTGGTCGATGCCCGCAGCGGGCCGGATTGGACTTCATACGCGGCCATGCCTTTCGCATCGAAAACCGGTGCGGCGAGGTAACTCAGCGGGAGCTCGGCATCGGAGTCGAGTTCGGCCTTGGTGAACGGCCGCGAGGTGAGAAATGCGAGGCGGCGCAGGGCCCGCGTGCGCAGGTGTGGCTGCACGAGTTCGGTACCCATGGCGCCGAGCAGGTCGGCGAGGAGTTCGACCGTGCCCGCGTCGTCGGTGCGTGGACGGAACAGGGCCACTCCGCGATCGCGGACAAGGGTGAGCAGTCCGCTCGCGATGCGGCGGTCGGAGTCGGGTGCGGTGGCCAGCCAGGTGTTCTGCTCGGCCGCCGAACGCCACGGCATCACGCTGGCCCCGGCCGGAAATTGCATCGGGATGCGATGGCCGACCGGGATGCCGGGGACGACGCGTTCAGGTCCGTGGCGCACATCGAGCACGGTGAGGTGATCGGGTTCGATGCGACTCAACGTCGCGCCGTAGCCGGTCCGCACGGTGAGTCCGGCGAGGATATCGCCGAGCGCGTGCGGCAATGCGGGGCCGTGCAGGTTCGCCAGCGTCGGACCGAGCCCGTAGCCACGGCTGGAGTCGCGTCGCACCCAACCCGCCGAATCCAGTTCGGCCAAGATCGCCGTTGCGGTCGCGCGGGCGATATCGAGGCGGTCGGCGATGCCCGCGACGCTGATCGGCTCCGGCGATGCGGCGAGCAGCGACACGATATCGATGACGCGGCGGGTCGGCGGGGATGGGGACCGGTCCGACATTGACAACCCCTTGTGCGGTTCCACGGGACAGCTCTACGATGACGAATATTACAACAGGTAGCGTCGAATATTCGACAGTGGGAGCGCGCATGATCCTGGACAGATTCCGAATCGATGGACAGGTCGCCGTCGTGACCGGCGCGGGGCGCGGCCTCGGTGCGGCGATCGCGGTGGCCTTCGCGGAGGCCGGTGCGGATGTCGTCATCGCATCCCGCACCAAGAGTCAGCTGGACGAGGTCGCCGAACAGGTGGCGGCGGCGGGCCGCCAGGCCCACGTGGTGCCCGCGGATCTCAGCGATATCGAGGCGACGGCCGGGCTGGCCGCCGCGGCCGTGGAACGCTTCGGGCGGCTCGATATTGTGGTCAACAATGTCGGCGGTGCGCTGCCGTGCCCGCTGCTCGACACCACGCCGGATGCGCTGGTCGAGGCGTTCAACTTCAACGTCACCAATGCGCACGCGCTGGTCCGCTCGGCGGTGCCGAAGATCCTCGAAACCGCCGGTGGCGGTTCGATTCTCAATATCACGTCGACCATGGGCCGCCTCCCCGGCCGCGCCTTCGTCGCCTACGGAACGGCGAAAGCGGCGCTGGCGCACTACACCCGGTTGGCGGCGATGGATCTGAATCCACGCATCCGGGTGAATGCCATTGCGCCCGGGTCGATTCTGACCTCCGCGTTGGAGATCGTGGCGGGCAATGATGCGATGCGTACCGAGCTGGAGGCCAAGACTCCGCTGCACCGCATCGGCGAACCTGAGGATATCGCCGCCGCCGCATTGTATTTGGTGTCGCCCGCCGGGAAGTACGTCACGGGCAAGGTGCTCGAACCCGACGGTGGCCTGATCGCGCCGAATCTCGATCTCCCGCTTCCGGATCTGTCATGAGCTACCGCGTAGTCCAATGGGGCACCGGCAATGTCGGTGCCCATGCGCTGGCGGGTGTGATCGCGAATCCCGATCTGGAACTGGTCGGGGTGTGGGTGTCGGGTCCGAAGAAGGACGGGCTCGATGCGGGAACCATTGCCGGACTGGATCATCCGGTCGGTGTCGCCGCGACGACGGACACCGAGGCGATCCTGGCCGCGAAACCCGACTGTGTCGTCTACTGCTCGATGACCGACAATCGCCTGCTGGAGGCGGTCGAGGATCTGCGCAGATTGCTCAGCGCGGGCATCAATGTGGTGGCGTGCGCACCGGTGTTCTTCCAGTACCCGTACGGCGTGCTGCCCGACGAACTGTTGAAGCCGATCCAAGAGGCTGCGGCACAGGGGAATTCGTCGCTTTGGGTCAATGGCATCGATCCCGGTTTCGCCAATGACCTGCTGCCGCTCGCGCTCGCGGGCACCTGCCTGCGCATCGATCAACTGCGATGTCTGGAGATCGTCGACTACGCCAGCTACGACAACCGCGAGGTCATGTTCGACATCATGGGTTTCGGCAAACCGCTGGACGAAATCCCGATGCTGTTGCAGCCCGGGGTGTTATCGCTCGCGTGGGGCGGCACCGTGCGCCAGCTGGCGGCGGGCATCGGCGTCACGCTCGACGCCGTCACCGAGACCTATGAGCGCATCCCCGCTTCCGAATCCTTCGATATCGCCACCGGTCATATCGCCGAAGGTACCGCTGCCGCATTGCGTTTCGAGGTCCGCGGCATGGTCGGCGACGAGCCCGTGACGGTGCTCGAGCACGTCACGCGGCTGCGTCCCGACCTGTGCCCCGACTGGCCGCAACCCGCCCACCACGAGGGCTCCTACCGCGTCGAGATCACCGGCGAGCCGAGTTACGCGATGGATCTGGTCACCTCGAGCCGCAATGGCGACCACAACCACGCCACCCTGCTTGCGACTGCCATGCGCATCGTCAATGCCGTCCCGGCCGTGGTCCAGGCGCCATCGGGCATCCTCACCGCCCTCGACCTGCCGCTCATCACGGCACCCGCTACTCGCCCGGCGTAGTCGCTCGGGGATTCGCACCCGAGGTGTGAATCCCCGAGTGAGCGGTTGTTACTGGGCTAAGGCTGCGAGGGCTCGGTCCACATCGGCGGGGCTGTTGTAAAGGTGGAACGAGAAGCGGAGCCCACCGCCGCGCGCGGAGGTGAGTACGCCTGCCTCCTCCAACCGGGGTGCCGCATCGCCCGCTCCCGCCACCGCGACGATCGCCGAATCGGCCGGTACCGACTGGAAACCCAAATCCGCCAATCCCTTTCGGAATCGGGTGGCAAGATCGCGGTTGTGCGCGCCGATCCTGTCGACGGTCAGCTCTTCGATCAACGACAGCGCGGACAGTGTGCTGATGACGCCGAGCCAGTCCGGTGTCGAATCGAAACGGCGTGCGGTGGTCGGCAGCGAGATCGGGTCGTACAGCTCGGCCCACCGATCAGCCGCCGCGTACCAGCCGGGGCTGATCGGGCGCAGTTGCGCGGCCGCTTCCGGCGGCGCGGCGAAGAAGGCCACGCTGCGCGCGCCGATCAGCCACTTGAACGTCGCGCACACCCAGTAGTCGGCATCGACGAAACGCAGTGGCACCCAACCGGCGGCCTGGGTGGCATCGGCCAGCAGTCGCGCACCATGCGCCAGGGTGGCCGCGCGCAGCATCGGCAGATCGACGGCTCGACCGTCCTTCGACTGGACCACGCTCACCGCTACCAACGCCGTCTCCGGCCGGACCTCGTCGGCGATGCGCTCCAAGGGCACGAACCGAACACTCAGATCGCCACGATGCACGAAAGGCATGGAGACAGAGGAGAATTCGCCTTCGGCGAGCAATACCTCCGCCCCGGGCGGCAGCGCGGCGACCACCGGCGCGATCAACCCGGCGACAGTGCCGCCCAGTGCGATATCGTCGGCCGAAGCGCCCGCTAGCAGTCGCGCGAAACCGGCACGCAGTTCGGGTACCAGATAGTCCCGCGTCGTCGGTGCCGCACGGCCCGCCGCCCAGAGCGCGTTGAACTCCTGCAATGCCGCCAATGTTCGCGCGGCGGGCAACCCGTGCGATGCGGTGTTCAGGTAGGCGGTTTCGGTCGTGAATTCAGCGGGCGCAAGGGAGGGCATGCTCCCACCCTGCGCCGCCGCTGTGGCTCCGGTCGAGTGCCACCGGGAAGATAGTGGCCTCAAATCCGGCGCGCTGTCCTATTGCTGCGTGGCCCACATGTTGCTCAGCAGTTGGTAGCTGGGGGTGTCGGCGAGGGCCTGCATCGATTCGTAGATGCGCTGGTAGCTGGTCGAGGTGATGCGCCAGTGGCCGTCCGGATCGAGTCGGTAGGTGTCGGAGTAGTAGCCCGCGCCGCGGATGAGGATGCCGTATTCGGTAGCGATCACGGTGTCCTCGAAAGCCCATGAGCCGGTTGCGGTATCGCCGTTCACGGTGATCTCCGGATGGTTCGCGATATGGGTGGTCACCACGGCGGGGCCGAGGTTCTCGCGCATGAAGGCGGTGACGGCGTCGCGGCCGTCGAGGGTCAGCGGTTCACCGAGGGCGTGGGTGCCGTAGCGACCGGCGACGTCGACGGCGAGGGTATCCCCGAAGTCGTCCCATTGTTTGAGATCGAGGGTCCGGAAGTAGCGGTACTTGAGCTGGCGGACGGCTTCGGTGGCGGCGAGATCCATCCGTTCAGCTTGGCATTTGCCGGAGCCGCAGACAAGAACCTGTTCTACTTTTCTTGCGCTGCGGCGGCCTGGTTCGCGAACGCGTCGAGTACGGCGATCCGACTGGCGGGTACCTCGATATCCATCGCAATGATGTCTGGGCCCGCGGCGATGAAGCTGAAGCCGAAGAATCCGCAGCAGGAGCTTTCGCGGATGGCGAGGTCGCGAGCGGTGTCTTCATGCGTTGCGGCCAGCTCGAGCCGCAGGCGGGTCGGCGCGATGCGTTCGATTCGATGCAGTGCGGCGGCGAAGAGGTCGGTGAATTCGGCTACGCGCAATGGTTGCTCGGCCGTGGGCAATGTGCAGGCATCGGGCACCCAGAGCAGGTTCTCGCTCATTCCGTCGACCTTCGTAAGTCTGTTGACATATATCGAAATGGTAGTCCTTGATGCGGCCGATGTCCCGGGTGTTCGCCGCCGACCCATCGGGTACTCGATCGAGTGGACACGGTTTCGACCGCATCCACCGCACTGGAAGTTCCCCGACCAGGAGTCCGTGATGACCGAAGGTCCCGTTACCCACCCGCCCCGACACGAACCATCCCTCGATCAACAGTTCGCGCTGAGGGCCGCGGCGCGCCGCCTGGAACGCGAATTCGAAAGCACCCGCGACGAAGCCATCGAACGGTGGCTGTACTCCGCTTACGACCACCTCGCCGACCAAGCCACCATCCACAACTTCCTGCCGCTACTCGCCGAGCGCTACACCCGCGAACTGCTCCGAGCCTCGACCGAGGAACACGCCGACTAGTACGACAGCCGTAAGTCGAGTGCAGCGCGTTCACGATGATCGTGGCGCGAGTGTCGGTATCAGCTGCTCGCAGCAAGCGGGGGGTGGGTGAAGTCAAGCCCTGAGTGTGCTGGTGAGAGCTCTGGTGCACCGAGAAGATGGTGCTGTGAATATCGTTTTGCGGAATGCACCCTGGTGGGCTCTGTCGCTTTATTTCGGTGTCGTATTCGCCATCTGGATGGCGGTCCTTTGGCCGATTGTGAACCACGAGTATTCAAGTGGTGAGATCGGCGGCGGTGCCGTCGCGGCGGTAGTCGGCGGGATCATATTCGGGGCAGTCATGGGACCGGTCACCGCACGTCAGTTCCGGCAATTGAACTCCGTCATCGGCCCGCTCTCGAATAGTGCCTATCGGTTGGCCAAGCGCGCTGCGATACGTGGGCCGGTACCGTCCGATCCCGAGATTCGGCGCGCGGCATTGGCGATCGCCAGCCGCGGATCGGCTCGGCTGAAACGCGGCAAATGGACATATGGAACGTTATCGATCATCGAAGCGATCCTTGCCGTTTCCTACGCATACCAGGCGATCACGTCGTCAGCGTGGTACTGGGGCCAGGCAACACTTTTCGCCGTTTTGTCGGGCGTGATGCTGTATCCGTTGTGGTTGAGCGGACAACTCGAGCGTCGGATCGAGCTGCTGAGGTCGAGCGAGGTTTCAGTCGTATAGGAACCATGCTGTCGCGCTACTCGCATTGCGCCGCGGCTCGCCGCAGTACCTGTTCGGCATCGGTGCTGATGCGCCGCACCAGGTCCGCGGCGGATTCGAGACTGCCGATCAGGTCGATATTCTCGCCCGCCCAGATCGGCGCACAGTCGAGATCGCCCTGCTCGGCTGCCTCCCGATAGCGTTGCCGGGCAACGGGATCGGCCGCGAGTTCGGCCTCCCGTCCGGCCCATTCGTCGAGGAATCGGTTGCGCAGGGTGCGCGCGGTGTACTCGGCGGGCCACGGGGATTCCCGGGCGATATCGATAATGCGGTTGCGTTCGGTATCGCCGCCGCGTGCGGCGATGATGGCCTTGGCCTCCTCGGCCGAGAGCAACGATTCGTGGGTCGCTTCGAAACGAGTCCCGATCAGTGCGCCCGCGGCACCGAGTACGAGTGCGGCAGCGAGTCCGCGTCCATCGGCGATCCCACCTGCGGCCAGCACCGGCGTACCCGCCGCCATATCGACGACCGCGGGAACGAACGGCAGCGTCGCGCGCCCACCGCCGTGTCCGCCCGCCTCCGCGCCCTGCGCGATCAGCACATCGGCCCCCGCCGCCAAGGCGCGGGTCGCCTCGTCGGTGGTGGTGACCTGGACCAGCAGTAGAATCCCGGCGTCCCGGACCACGGCGGCGAACGGGGTGGGGTCGCCGAAGGACAGCAGGATCGCATGCGGTTGGCGCAGCACCGTCCTTCGCACGGTATCGAGATCGATGGCCCAGCTCAATAGACCGATGCCCCAAGGCTTTTCGGTGCGAGCGGTGAGCAACGCACATTCGCGGTCGAGGAGTTCCTCGTCGCCGCCGCCACCACCGATCATGCCGAGTCCACCGGCCTCGGAGACCGCCGCCGCCAATTCGCCACCCGCGACGCCGCCCATCGGTGCGAGCACCACGGGATGCTCGATGTCGAACAGGTCGGTGAACTCGGTGCGCAATGCCATCGCCAAACCCCTTCCGTCGCTATCGACGATAGTCAGGGGTTTCCGGCCGTGGGTCCGTGCCCGTGATCGTGTCAGCCGCGATCCCAGTCGTGACCCCAATAACTATCGGCGGTCATTTCCTCGGCGGTGTAGGTGTTCTCATCGACCAGCACGCCCTCGGTGCCGAATTCGAGATCCCAGCCGCCCGGTGTGCGGACATAGAAGGAGATCATTTTGTCGTTGGTGTGGCGGCCGAGCGTCGAGGACAGGTGATATCCGGCCTTGTTCACGCGGTCCAGTGCGCGACCGACATCGTCGAGACTGTCGACCTCGACCATGACGTGCACCAGCCCCGAGCCCTCCTTACCGCCGGAGGGGATCAGCGCCAAGCTGTGGTGGCGCTGATTCACACCGAGAAAGCGGATGCGCACCGGACCGTATTCGGGCGGTGCGGGCAGCCGGAACGCACCGCGCGGCGCAAACCCGAGTACGTCGGTATAGAACTGGAAGGCGCCGTCGAGGTCGGGGACCGGAAGCACCGCGTGGCCGAGCCCGAGTCCCGCTGTGACGAAACGGTTTCCGTACTTGCCGACGACCGGGCTGTGGTCCAGGACCGGCCCGTGAAAGATCTCGACGGTGGTGCCAGCGGGATCGCGGAAGGTGAACGCCTCCTCCACGCTGCGGGCATCCGCCTCGGCCAGAGTGAGGGCGGTGACCTCGATACCGGCCTTCGCCACGGCTGCGCGCGCCGCGGCGAGTGCGCGATGGTCGCGGACCTCCCAGCCGATGGCCAGCACCTTGTCGACCGCACCTGGCACCAGGACCAGTCGTGCGACATGCTCATCCATCCGCAGATAGATGGCGTCCGGATCCGGGCCGGTGCCCTCGGCGAAACCGATCACATCGAAGGCGAAGGTGCGCCAAGCGTCCGGGTCACTGACCGCGACCCGCACATATCCGAGCGAGCTGATGATTGCCATATTCTCCTCATTCATAGGTGACCCGGACCGTATCGGTGACCGGCACCGCCTGACAGGCCAGTACATAGCCGTCGGCCAAGTCTTCGCGTTCCAGAACTTCATTGCGCAGCAACTTCACTTCGCCGTCCACGACACGACAGACACATGCGCTACACGCGCCCTCGCGGCAGGAGTACGGAGGTTCCATGCCGCGCGCGAGCAGCACATCGAGTAGTACGGTATTGCGCGGCCAGTCGAATTCGCTTGTGGTGCCGTCCAGTTCCACCTCGACCACGGCAGCGTCGTCGGTGTCTTCGACCGCGGTTTCGGCGAAGGGATCACCGGAGAGCGAGACGAATTTCTCGACGTGCACCCGGTCCATGCCCAGGCTGTCGGCGGCTGTGACGACAGCGTCCATGAAAGGTGCTGGGCCACAGACGAATAGCTCGCGCTCGGTCCATGGTGTGAGCAAAGCGGTCAGCGGGGGCACCGACAGTAAGCCCTGAACAGACTCCAGCCAATGCAGCACAACGAGCCGGTTCGGGTGCTCGGCGGTCAATGATTTCAGTTCATCGGCGAAGATCACCGATTCCTCGTCGCGATTGGCGTAGATCAGCGTGCACCGTCCAGTGCCCTGCGCTAATACCGATTTCAGGATGGACAGCATCGGTGTTATCCCGCTACCCGCAGCCAACAGCAGCAGATCGGTGTCGAGCGAATCGGGTGTGAAAATTCCCGCGGGTGGCAAGCCGTCGATCGTCATGCCGGAAACAGCGTTGTCGCACAGCCAGTTCGAAGCGTATCCGCTCGCCGTTCGCTTGACGGTGACCGCGAGTCGGCCCTCGTGCGGCGCACTGGACAGTGAGTACGAGCGTGCCACCCAACCGGTTTGTTCGCTGGGTATCCGCAGTGTCAGAAACTGGCCTGGACGATAAGGGAGTTGCCGCTCCGGTTCGGCGACCATCTCCAGCGTGACCGCATCCCGGGTTTCGGCGATTACTCGAACGACTCGCAGCGTTACCGCACTCACAGCAGATCCCCGTCACGGGTACTCAACCCGACTTCGCCTGCGGTGACCGCCTTTTCGATGCTGTCGCGCAATGCCGCGCACCCGCGCACGGGGCCGCCGTCATTGCGAGTGAACTCGGCACACTGCGCACGGGCGGCGGAACTCCACTGCACACTGGTGTGCGCGGGGCTGAATTTGACCACCGACACCTGATTTCGGCAGGTATGGCAGGTGATGAAATCCATGACAGATCCGTTCAGGCGTCCGCGCGCTGCGCGGCCAGATTCTCGGCGACCTCGGCCTCCCACGCCGTGACGGCACGGGTGGTGTCGACCTCGAATTCGAAACGGTCGGTCATCTTCGACTCCACCTCGGCGATATCGGTGTAGAACTGCTCGTACCAGCGTCGCAGCTGATAGACCGGCCCGTCCTCCTCGCACAGCAGCGGATTGTCGATGCGGGTCTTGCGTTCCCAGATCGCCACATCCTGCTCGAAACCGCGCCCGAGTCCATTGGCGAACCGCACCGCCATCGCATCGGCCTCCTCCGGCGACAGGCCCGGCAGCTTCTTCACGATCGCGCCGTACTGCAGCACGAACTTCGTGGGCGAAACCGGATAGTGACAGTTGATGAGCACGGATTCGACCGTCTGCCCGCTGGATTCGTTGACGAGGTAATCGATCATGTAGGAGGGGCCGTAGTAGTGCGCCTCCGAATGCAGCGTGTTCCCCGCGCCCGCCTCCTTGGCCAATTCACCGTGGACGTCCGCGCGTCCGATCGAGGTCATGTACTGACTGGCGATATGACCCTCGAAGACATTCTTGAAGTAGGTCGGAAATGCGAAGTGCACGTAGAAGAAATGCGCCATATCCACCACGTTGTCGATGACCTCGCGGCAGTTCGCGCCCTCGATGGTGATCTGGTTCCAGGTCCAGTCGCTCCATTCGTCACTGAACGCGCCCTCGATGCGGGGGATAATGATATCCGCGGGCGGCGGGTTGCCTTCCGGATCGTTCCAGATGAACAGTTGCCGGTTCTGCTCCAGCGTGATCCAGGATTTGGTGCGGGCCAGCGGCGGTACCCGGCGCGCGTAAGGGATTGCGGCGCAACGGCCATTGCCCCGCCAGCGCCAATCGTGGAACGGGCAGGCAATGGAATCGCCCTTGATGATGCCGTCACCGAGGTTGCCGCCCATGTGTCGGCAGTAGGCATCGAGCACATTGAGCGTGCCGTCCGCGCTCGCGAAGACCACCAGTTCGGTGCCGAAGATTTCGATGGTGTGCGGTTTGCCGTCGCGGAAGCTGTCGGCAAGGCCGACACAGTGCCAACCGCGGGCATACCGGGTGGGCGGGGCGCCGGTGTCGATCACGCGCACCTGATCGTCGGTCATGGTTCCTCCACGTTCGTCGGGGTGTCATTTCGATGGTTCGGCGCGCTGATGGGCGCGCAAAGGAGTGGTCTCACTGGTCGGGAGACGGTTCATCACGTGGTAAGGCGCTCGAATCCGGAGCGGTAGAACAGGAGTGGATCGGCGTCGCGGCCTGCGCCGAGTGCGGTGACATGGCCGATGACGATGGTGTGGTCGCCGCCGTCCAACTCCCCACCGAGCTCGCAATCGATCCACGCGATGGAACCATCCAGTAGCGGTGAACCGTTGGGGGAGCGGCTCCAATCGAGACCGTCGAATTTGTCCGGACCGCTGCGGCCGAGCTGTCTGCACACCTGCTCCTGATCGGCGGCGAGCACATTCACGCAGAACTTGTGTGCCGTCCGGATCCGCGGCCACGTGGTCGAGGTCCGCGCCGGGAACAGCGCAACAGCAGGCGGATCCAGCGATAGTGCGGAGAAGGACTGGCAGGCGAACCCGACGGGTTGGGTGCCGTCCAGGGCGGTGATCGCGGTGACTCCGGTCGCGAACCGGCCGAGGACGGCCTTGAAGTCGAGTGCGACGGCCATGGCGCTCCTAGTTTCTATTAGAAATATTCCGTTTCGCCATGAAGGTACGCGGCGTGCGCGGTGGGCTGTCAATGATCGGTTCCGGCTACCGAGAAGATCCGTAGCGATCTCCGTAGTTTCCGGGATTCGACGCCGTTCGCCTGACGGCACTGTGATTGGGGACACAAGAAGGTATGCCGAAAACGGACATGCCTAATCGAAATACTTCTAAGCTGTATGGGCTACACAATGGAGGTGCGCCATGACGGTCGAGGTGCTGACCGGTCCGGGATCCGACGAGCTGTTATCGGGTCCGGGGCGTCCGACCACCCGGCCCACGCAGCCGCCGGTTTCCATGATCGAGCGAATGACGCTGATCCTAGACGCTTTCGACGGTTCGACACCGACTCTGACGCTGCTCGGTTTGGCCGAGCGAACCGGTCTGCCGCGGTCCACCGTGCACCGCATCCTGGACCAGATGATCCGGCTGCGCTGGTTGGCGCACGCGCCCGGCGGCTATCGACTCGGCCTGCGTCCGTTGGAACTCGGCGGACTCGCCGCCGACCATCACGAGATTCGCGATGTGGTGAGTCCGCTGCTACACGATCTGTGTCAGCGCACCGGCATGGTGGGCCACCTCGGCGTGCTCGACGGACGCGAGGTGCTTTACCTGGACAAGGCCGGTGGCCGCTACGCCGCGAGCATCCCGACTCGCCTCGGCGGCCGGATGCCCGCACACAGTACGGCCATTGGCAAGGCGATGCTGGCCTCGCTGGAGCCGAGCATTATCGAGACCTCCTTCCGGGATCGGTTGCCGCAATTGACGCCGCGAACCATCTGCGACCGGGCGGAACTGCACCGCGAGCTGACCCGGATCCGCCATCGGCAGGGCATCGCCGTGGACAACGAGGAATCGGTGACCGGAATCTCCTGCGTCGCGGTACCGATTCGGGGGCGCGGCGCCGCAGTGGGTGCGCTGTCACTGTCCGGCCAAATCGGCGGCGACCGAACAGCCTTGGACACCGCCCGTTTGGCACGAGTGCTGGTCGAGGTCGCACACGAGGCCGGACGCGCCCTCTTCCCCCGACACGCCAGATGGCGCTGATCTCCGTTGCGTCGCAATACACCTCGCCGCCGCTGTCGCACGCCCAGGGCCTATCTCGCACATGGTGTGCCCTATGCGAGGTAGGCAGTGGGTATGCGACAGCAGGAGCGTTCAGTGCGGGATCGAGTCGATGATCGCGCGTGCGCCCTGGCGCAGCAGGTCCGCGCCGACGAAGAAGCCGAGGGCGCTCGGGTCCTCCGGGACGCCCCAGTGTTTGGCGTCCAGCCATTGGCTGCCGTCGAGGTTGAAGACCTTGCCGTGCAAGGTGAGTCGTCCGGTGGGGTCGGTCGTCGCATGCCCGGCGATCGGGGAGTTGCAGTGTCCCTGCAGTGCGTGCAGCATCGCCCGCTCGGCATCGGCATGGCGGTGGGTGGCCGGATCGTCCAGGCGCGCACCGAGATCGAGCAGTTGGGTGTCGTCGTCGCGGCACTGCAGTGCGATCACGCCGGCCCCGATCGGCGGGCACATGGTGTCCAGGTCGAGGGTTTCGGTGATCCGGTGCGTCTGGTCGACGCGGTGCAGGCCGGAGACGGCCGCGATCAGCACGTCGATGTGCCCCTCTTCGAGGCGCGCCAATCGGGTATTGACATTGCCGCGCAACGGTTTCACCGCGAGATGCGGATAGTGCAGCCGCAGCTGTGCGGTCCGGCGCACCGAGCTGGTACCGACGACCGTGCCCTCGGGCAGTTCGGCCAGTGGTGCGCCGGTGCGGGTGATCACCGCATCGTGCACGTCCTCGCGCGGCAGATAGCCCGCGAAGGCGAGCCCTTCCGGCACCGGAATATCACCGGGAATGTCCTTGAGGCAGTGCACCGCCAGATCCGCCTCGTCATCGAGCAGTGCCCGATCGATCTCCTTGACGAAGGCGCCCTTACCGCCGAGCTTGGACAGATCGCCCATCCACCGATCGCCCGCCGTGGTTACCTTGACCAGCTCGCTCTCGACGCCGAGCCCGGCCAGCAGTCCGGCGACCTGTTCGGCCTGAGCCAGGGCCATCGGGCTGGATCGGGTGGCGATCCGAATAATGCGCGTACGCGACATGCGGCGAGACTACTCCCGGCGTCAGCGCGCCGATCACCGGGGCGTGTCCCACTCAGCCGGACTTTGCACCCGAAATATGCCTAAGCGGTATAGTCCCATCGTGACCGAAGCGAAGTCTCCGGCGAGCCCCGGGGTGCCCGACCTGCCGACGACGAGTTGGGCCGTGCTCGGCATGCTCTCGCACGCCGACGAACTCTCCGGCTACGACCTGAAGAAATGGGCCGACTGGAGCCTCCAATTCTTCTATTGGAGTCCATCGTTCAGCCAGATCTACGCCGAGCTCAAACGCCTCGAGAAACATGGTTACGCCACCTCGCGCACGGTGCTGCAGGACGACGGCGTGCGCGGTAAGCGCATGTACGCCATTACCGAGAGCGGTCGCGCGGCGGCGGCGCAGTGGGTCAACCACGCACCGGTGGAGGCGCCGGTGCTCAAGCACAGTGTCATGTTGCGGGCCTGGCTGGGGCATCTCGCCGAACCGGACCGATTGCGCGAAATCCTCTCCGAGCACATCGAATACGCGGAGCGGATGCGCAAACTGGCCGAGGTCGATGCCGAGGGGGCCGACGAGAATCCGAATTGGGCCTATCCGGGCGCGGTATTGCGCTGGTGCATACGGCATTACGAAGCCGAGCGCGATTTCGCCGAAGCGCTGCTCGCCGACGTGGACAAACTCGCCACAAAGCCCGCTCCGAAGAAGTCCGCGAAGGGTAGAGCGCGCCGCGCTTCCTGATCCCGCTCACTGAGCGGGATTGCGCTTGCTATGACTAATAGAAATACTTCTACTAGTTATATGCGCACCGAATTCGCACCGCAGCGTCCGCTGGACACGATCGAGACGGCACTGACCGCCCTCGCCGCGGGCGGCATGGTCGTGGTCGTAGACGATGAAGATCGGGAGAACGAGGGTGATCTGGTCCTCGCGGCCGCATCCGCGACGCCCGAGGCCATCGCCTTCATGGTCCGCCACACCAGCGGGGTGCTGTGCGCACCGCTGCCCGGCACGGATCTGGATCGGCTCCAGCTACCGCCCATGACACCGGTCAACGAGGACCCCAAGGGCACGGCCTATACCGTGTCCGTGGACGCGGCTTCCGGTGTGAGCACCGGGATTTCGGCCGCCGACCGCGCCCACACCGTGCGTACGCTTGCGGATCCGCGCACCACACCGGACGAACTGACCAGACCCGGCCACGTGTTCCCCTTGCGCGCACACCCCAGCGGTGTGCTCGGCCGCGCGGGCCACACCGAGGCCGCCGTCGACCTGACCCGGCTGGCCGGACTGCGCCCGGCAGGTGTCATCGCCGAAGTCGTGAACGACGACGGCTCGATGGCCCGGCTGCCGCAACTGCTCGACTTCGCCGAAACCCATGGACTACCGATCATTTCCATCGCCGATCTGATCGCCTACCGCCGCCGTGCCGAACGCACCTTGACCAGGGTCGTGGAGACCCGCTTGCCCACTCGATACGGCGAATTCCGCGTCATCGGATACTGCGACGACGTCTCCGGTACCGAAACCCTCGCACTGGTTTTCGGTGCGCCCGGCCGCGAATCCGTACTGACCCGGCTGCATTCGGAATGCCTCACCGGTGACGCGCTCGGCTCGCTGCGCTGCGACTGCGGCGACCAACTCGACGCCGCATTGCGCGCGGTCGCCGAGGAGGGCAGCGGCGTGGTCGTCTACCTGCGCGGACAGGAGGGGCGGGGCATCGGATTGCTGAACAAGTTGCGTGCGTACGAATTACAGGATCACGGTGCCGATACCGTCGAAGCGAATCTCGCACTCGGGTTGCCGGTCGATGCCCGTAGGTATGCGGCGGGTGCGCAGGTGTTCGCCGATCTCGGTATCCGGTCGGTTCGGCTGCTCAGCAACAACCCGGCCAAACAGGCGGACCTGGAACAATACGGGGTCACGGTGGTGCGGCGGCTGCCGCTGCAGGCGACGCCGAGCGAACACAACATCCGCTACCTGCGCGCCAAGCGCGATCGGATGGATCATCAACTCTCGGGTGTGGACGCCGAACCGGCAAGGGCCACCTCTTGATAACGGATCTTTTCCGATCTGCGTCGTCGAATGCTGGCTATTTGCCATGAGATTGCCGGTGTGTGCCTGTTTCACTACGGAGATTTTTCGTTCGAGTCATGCCGCGCGGGTCGGCCTGCTTTCCTGATGGAGTCAGGATGGAGAGTCCGCGAGTTGGGTGAGCCGGAAGTCGGGGACAGCGGTGCACCGAATACCGATCGAACACCAGCATTTCCGCTCGGGGTGGCTGTGGTCATCCGTTGGCGTCATGCTGACCGCCGTGGCGGTCGTGGTCTGGATCGCTAGACCCGAGCAGCAGTCGTCCTGCACGGCGACACCCGCGGTTCCGGATACCGGGACGGAAACCTCGCGAATGATGGTGGCCAGCAGCAGCACCGGCATTGCCAACTGGCATACGGTGGACGGATCGCCGCCCACACGGCCGGGGGAGGCGCGGTACTACTCGTTCGGCCCCGGTGCCGCCTGTTCGTTCGCAGGACTGCCGACGAATGGCTTCTATGTGGGCGTCTCCACTCGGGAATACGGTCGTGCGGATCTGTGCGGTGCGTACCTCGATGTGCACGGTCCGCACGGTGATGTTCGGGTACTCATCGCCGATCGCTGCCCGGGATGTGCTCCGGGACAACTGGATTTGAGTGCGGCCGCCTTCGAACAGATCGCGGATCGGTTCGACGGCGTCGCACCGATCCGCTATGCGGTGGTCCGCGATCCGCTCCCCGCACCCGAGCTGGTCTATGAGCTGAAGCCCGACTCCTCACCCTCCTGGCTGGCCATGCTGGTGACCGGATCGGGAAATCCCATCCAGCGAATCGCATTGCGGTCCGCGGCGGATGAGCCGTGGCGTGAGCTCAATCGCGGCATGGACAACTATTGGACGATCCGCGGCGCCGGGCGGGGACCATTCTCGGCACGAGTCACCGATGTGCACGGGCATCAGGTGGAGATCTCCGGAATCTCCCTGGAGCCGGGCGAGCGGTATACCGGTATGAGCCTCTACACCGAGCCTGTTCCGGAACCGCCGCCCGCGCCGACGCCGGATCTCGCGGCCACGACACCGCAGCCGCCGTCCAGCGTCGCCGCCACGGGCTGTGTGAGCTAGTGCCGCGCCCAGATAGCTTCTGCCGCACTGGGTTCCGTCGAACATAGTCGAATGGTGGTCGCCCACGCGGAATTAGACCGCCATATCACTGCGCTCGGCGAGCTGCCCAGCGCAAACAAGCGATCTGGACGCACTACTAGCGCAGATTCGTTGCGAGGGCCCGCCCCGCGGCGCGGCCGGAGAAGATGCAGCCGCCGAGGAAGGTGCCCTCCAGCGCGTTGTAGCCGTGCACACCGCCGCCGCCGAATCCGGCGACCTCGCCCGCGGCATACAGTCCGGGCAGCGGCGTGCCGTCCGGCCGCATCACCTGCGAATCCAGATTGGTCTGTAGCCCGCCGAGAGTCTTGCGGGTCAAGATATTGAGTCGCACCGCAATCAGCGGCCCGCTCGCCGGATCGAGGATGCGATGCGGTTTGGCCACCCGGCCCGCCTTGTCGCCGAAGTACTGGCGCGCGTTGTTGATCGCCATCAGCTGCGCGTCCTTGGAGTACTTATTGGCGATATCCCGGTCGCGGGCGACGATCTGTCGCTCCAATTCGTCGTAGTCCAGCTGCGGACCGCGCGCGATCTTGTTCATGCCTTCGACCAACTCGCGCAAGGTATTCGCGACCACGAAGTCGACCCCGTGTTGTTTGAACGCCTCGACCGGACCGGGCGCCCCCTTGGCCACCCGGCTCTTGAGGGTGAGCTTGAGATCCTTACCGGTGATATCCGGATTCTGCTCCGAGCCCGATAGCGCGAACTCTTTCTCGATGATCGACTGGGTGAGTACGAACCAGGAGTAGTCGTAGCCGGTGGCCAGGATCTCCTTCATGGTCGAATTGGTGTCGAAGCCGGGGAAACACGGTGCGGGCAAACGCTTTCCATTGGCGTCGAACCACAGCGAGGACGGTCCGGGAATGATCCGGATGGCGTGATCGGGCCAGATCGGATTCCAGTTGTTGATGCCCTCGGTGTAGTGCCACATACGGTCGCGATTGACGATGGCGCCGCCCGCGGCCTCGGAGATGCCGAGCATCCGCCCGTCCACATGAGCGGGCACACCGGAGATCATGGTTTCCGGCGCCGGACCGAGTCGTTCGGTGGGCCAGTTGCGGCGGATCAGCTCGTGATTGTGGCCGATGCCGCCGGAGGTGACGATCACCGCCTTGGCGCGGAATTCGAAGTCGCCGACCACATTTCGCGATGAAGCCCGACCGCGTTCCAGATCGGTCGGCTCGAGTACGCTGCCGCGCACGCCGACCACCGCACCGTTCTCGACGATCAACTCGTCGACCCGGTGCCGGAAACTGAAGCCGACCAGTCCGCGACGCTCACCCTCGAGCACCGGTTCCTGGAACACCCGCACCACCTCGGGCCCGGTCCCCCAGGTGAGGTGGAAGCGCGGTACCGAATTGCCGTGGCCGTCGGCGAAGGCGCCGCCACGCTCGGCCCAGCCGACCAGCGGTGTCACCCGTAAACCCAACTCGTGCAGGTAATCCCGCTTCTCGGTGGCCGCGAAGCGGACATACGCGCGCGCCCACTGGCGAGCCCAGTAGTCCTGGTCCTCGCGATCGAATCCCGCCGAACCGAACCAATCCTGCAGTGCCAGTTCGTAGGAGTCCTTGATGCCGAGGCGGCGCTGCTCCGGACTGTCCACGAAGAACAGGCCGCCGAGCGACCAAAAGGCTTGACCGCCGAGGTTATTGCGATTCTCCTGGTCCAGCACATGGACCTTGCGGCCCGCCTTGACCAGTTCATGGGTCGCCACGAGCCCGGCCAGGCCCGCACCGACGACGATGACATCTGCCTCTTGGGTGAATTCGGGACTGGGCTCGGTCATGGTCATCCTTCGGTTTCGGTGCTGTAGGCCAGCACGATGTGGCAGAAAAGGTCGGTGCGTCGGCTGCGCACTGTGCGACTGCGGGGTTCCATCAGCACCTGCACGGCGGTGCCGTCATGCACCGCGACCAGGGCCTGACCCAGTGCGACGGGATCGGGCACGGTCCGGCCGACGCGGGCAAGTGCGTCGACGATCGTCGGCATCAGTGCCGCGACGATTGCCTCCTCACGTCCGGCCATCACCTGCCGTAGGCCCTGGGTGCGCAGCGCGTGCGAGGTGAACTCGGCGGTAATGCGGAACCAGTCCTCATCGATCGGCACGGCGCGGTCCAGGCGCTCGACCGCGGCGCGGATATCGGCGACGCCGTCGACCGAGAAGCCGTCGAGGGTCGCGCGGATACCGGCGATCATGGCGGCCGATCGCTGCTCCCACATCGCGAGGAACAACTCGTCGAGCGAGGTGAAGTTGGAGTAGAAGGCGCCACGGGTGAACCCGGCCCGCTCACAGACCCGCTCTACCGAAGTGCGGCCGAAGCCCTCCTCGGCGAAGACCTGATACGCGGCGGTGAGCAGGCGTTTGCGGGTTTCGGTGCGACGGCGGGTCACCCGGCGCACCGGGGCTTGCGCATCGGTGGTCGATGCCAACGCACACCTCCTCGGGTTTGCGGTCTCCTTCGATACAGCCTTGTATTCAATACAGAAATGTATCAGAAGCCCGACTCACCTTCGGCGGAACGGGTGAACCAGCGACGTCGACAGGGATAATCCGAAGCGACCGTTCCCCCTGTCGGGTGAGGAGTGACCGGTATGAATGCGAGCACGGGCATGACCGGCTGGCGGGTGCGACGGCCGGGACCGATCGATGGCGGACCGCTCGACTTCGTTCGCGAGGCGGTGCCCGAACCCGCGGCCGGTGAACTCTTGGTGCGGGTGCTGGCCTGCGGGGTCTGTCGCACCGACCTGCACGTTGCCGAGGGGGATCTGCCGGTGCATCGGCCCGGTGTGGTGCCGGGACACGAGGTGGTTGGAGAGGTGGTGGAGCGGGGACCGGGATCGGCTGGGGCACTTGGCTCTTCGGCTCCCGAGTTCGCGGTCGGCGAACGCGTCGGCATTGCCTGGTTGCGCCACACCTGCGGCGTCTGTCGGTACTGTCTGCGCGGCGCGGAGAATCTCTGCCCGAATTCGGCGTACACGGGCTGGGACGCGGACGGCGGTTATGCTGAATATGCCACTGTCCCAGCGGCTTACGCGCATCGACTACCCGATGGGTACGACGATATGGAAACCGCGCCGCTGCTGTGTGCCGGGATCATCGGCTATCGGGCGCTGCAACGTGCCGATCTGCCGAGCGGTGGACGACTCGGCATCTACGGCTTCGGCGGCAGCGCGCATATCGCCGCGCAGGTGGCGCTGGCTCGTGGTGCCGAGGTGCATGTGATGACCAGGGATCCGGCCGCACGCGAGTTGGCCGCCGGGCTCGGCGCCGCCTCGGTGCAGGGCGCGGCGGATCGGCCTCCGGTGCAATTGGATTCGGCGATCTTGTTCGCGCCGATCGGCGAGCTCGTACTGCCCGCGCTGGAGGCGCTCGATCGCGGCGGCATCCTCGCCATCGCGGGCATTCATCTCAGCGATATCCCGGCGCTGAACTATCAGCGGCATCTGTTCCAGGAGCGCGAGATTCGCTCGGTGACTGCCAATACCCGCGCGGACGCGCGCGAATTCCTCGCGCTGGCGGGCGAACACCGTATACATGTGACCACAACGGGGTACTCCCTCGGTACGGCGGATCGAGCCCTCGCGGATCTCGAACACGGACGTTTCACCGGCGCAGCGGTTCTCATCCCATAAGCGCCCGAATCACCGTGCGCGCGAACGGATTCCAGGACACGATTCAGCACTGAACTGGTCTCGCTTCCGCTGAGTTGCTTGACGCAACTCTCTACCGTTCTTACCTTCGCGGGTATAGCCGGGTGACACTTGTCGCTGACAAACGTCACTCGGCTTCTCACAACGGCGTGAGAGGTGATCACGATGGAAATCCGGACGGTAAGAATTCTCGAGAAGTGGCGGCTGGCACGGATATTCGCTGTGTTATTGCTGGTCGCCGCGGCGGGGGTGGTGACAAGCATCGGCGCGCAGGCACGGGCGGACTGTGCCGCGGTCGATGTGGTCGTCGCCAGAGGCACCGGGGAACCGGGGTGGCTCGGCACCGTCGTCGGCGATCCGCTGTATGGCACACTGCTGCAAGCACTTCCGGTGAGCAGCAGCGCTTACCGGGTCGACTATCCCGCGGACCTGCTCGACCCGACGTCGCTGAGCCGCGGCACCCAGGACATGACCGACCATGTCATTCGGCAGTCGCAAATGTGCCCGGATCAGCAGTTCATCCTGGTCGGTTACTCACAGGGTGCGGCCGTCGTGCACGGTGTCGTCGGCACCGGCATCGTGACCGCGCTGCCCGGGATCTACGTGCTCCCAGGCGATCTCGAGTGGAAGGTGTCCGCGGTCCTGCTGTTCGGTGATCCCCTCCGCCTGATCGGCTGGGGCGTCCCAGGCAACTATGCCTGGAAGACCGCCGATTACTGCACCGGCGGTGATCCGGTCTGCGGTGGCGGCCTCGACCCGAACCAGCACGGGAACTACGGGTGGGCATTGTGGCCTGCCGCGGATTTCGCGGCGAGCCGGGTTTAACCGGGAAATCCGCGCGGCGGGGTCGAGCACCGACCCCGCCGCCGGTGTGTTCGCACGAGATTCATGCCGATGGCACCAGGGCATGGCACAGTCGGAATATGACAGCGCACCGTCGCATCGGCATGATCATTGCGGGACTCGTGAGCATCGCCCTGGTGGCGGGCTGCGGTACCGCATCCGACAGCGCTCACCCGACCGCCTCGACGGCGCCGGGGGTGATCCCGCTCATCTCGACCGACGATCTGCGCGGCGCGCAGTCGGACGAGGTACATCTGTTCGGGCTCAACGACTTACACGGCAACCTGCAGCCACCCGCGGGGTCGACCGGCAAGATCGCCGGATACGACGCGGGCGGCGCCGCCTACCTCGCCACCCATCTGGCTCGGTTGAAGAAGGCGTACCCGGCCAGCGCCGTGCTGTCCGCCGGGGACAATATCGGCGCGAGCCCGCTGGTCTCCGGCCTGTTCCACGACGAGCCGACCATCACCTTCCTCAATTCCATCGGACTGGCCGCATCCTCGGTGGGCAATCACGAATTCGACAATGGCGTCATCGAATTGGCGCGACTGCAGCAGGGTGGATGCGCACCCGCCGGATGCTCGCCGGGCACGCCGTTCACCGGCGCGAAGTTCCCGTTCCTGGCCGCCAATGTCACCGATGCGGACGGCAAGTTGCCGCCCACGCTGCGGCCGTGGATGATGCTCGAGGTCGGCGGACACAAGATCGGCGTCATCGGCACCGTGACGCCGGAAACGGCGAGCATCGTTTTTCCGGAAGGCATTCGGGGCTACACCTTCGGCGATGAGGTCGCCGCGATCAATCGGTATGTCCCCGAGGTGAAGTCGGCGGGCGCGCAGACGGTGGTCGCGCTGCTACACGACGGCGGGGTGCAGAAACCGGCACAGAATGCCGCGGTCGACTACAACGGCTGCGCGAATATCTCCGCGGAGGTCACCGCATTGGCCACCGGTGTCGATCCCGCGGTGCGGGTGCTGTTCACCGGACATTCGCACCAGCCTTATGTCTGCACTATCGACGGCAAGGTGGTCACCCAGGCCGCCTCCTACGGTCGACTGATCACCGATGTCACCTTGCGCTTCGGCACCGACGGTGTGCAGGCATCGGCGGTCAATCGGGTAGTGACCAGGGACGTCACTCCGGACGCGGCGACCACCTCGCTGGTCGACTTCTACGGCGAGCAGGCCAAGCCGCGCGCGGAGCGCCCGGTCGGCATCGCGGCGGCGCCGCTGCCGCACGAACCGGCGGGCTCCGGTGAATCGCCACTCGGTGATGTCATCGCCGACTCGATGCTCTCGGCCACCGCGGCCGCGCCCGCGTCGGCGGTCGCGGCATTCATGAATCCGGGCGGTGTGCGCACCGATCTGAAGTCGGGTCAGATCAGCTACGGCGATATCTATAGCGTGCAGCCGTTCGGCAATCAGGTCGTCACCGTCACCATGACCGGCAGCCAGATTCTGCGCCTGCTCGAACAGCAATGGAGCAACGGCAAGGCGACCGTGCTCTCACCCGCCGGGCTCACCTACACCTATGTCGAGTCGAGTCCCAAGGGCGGCAAAGTGGTCGCCGACAGCGTGCGCATCGGCGGCCAACCGCTCAACCCGGTCGCCACCTACCGCATCACCACCAACAGCTTCCTGGCTTCGGGCGGCGACGGTTTCAGCGTCTTCACCGAAGGCACCGACAAAACCGTCGGGCCCGCCGATCTCGACGCCTTCGAGACCTATCTGAAGGGCCGTCCGCCGCTGGAATCCCCGCCTGCCCGCGCCGAGAAGCGCTGAGTCGACGGGCAAACACGGTGTCCTGATTCAGATTTCGCGTTCCGGCATTATCTGAAAACTGTTGTAACACACAATATTAGCGTCACCCATTGGTGACCAGTCACACATCGCACCGAGCCGTCATTCGCTTGCCCGGGACTAGCTGCGCCCATTAAAGTTACCCACCAGTAGGGCAACGGTGTTCCTGCATTGGCTCAGCAAACTGGTGGCTGATAGCCGAATCAATGATGTCCGCATTCACTGCTGCATGTCGGGCGCGCTTGTGTGACAACTCAATTCGAGTGCGACAGCAGGAGGAAATGCGATGACGACTTTCATCGTGACGGGCGGAACCGGATTCTTGGGCCGTCGGGTGGTTCAGGAACTTCTGGCAGCCGATTCCGAAGCCATTGTGCATGTGCTGGTTCGCACCGCGTCGGTGGCGAAATTCAGTGAACTCACCGCGGGCTGGACCGGTGGCGAACGCGCCTTTCCGATGCTCGGTGATCTGACCGCCGAAGGCCTCGGTCTGATCGAGGACGCACCCCAGGCCGACCACATCATCCACCTCGGCGCCGTCTACGACATGACCGCCGATGAGGAGACCGCGCAGGCGGCCAATGTCGCTGGTACCCGCTCGGTCCTGGAGCTGGCCCGCGAATTGGGCGCGGTGCTGCACCACGTCTCCTCGGTGGCCGTGGCCGGTGACCACAAGGGCAAGTTCTTCGAGGAGGATTTCGACCTCGGTCAGCGGCTGACCTCGCCGTACCACCGGACCAAATTCGCCGCGGAGAAGCTGGTCCGCGAATCCGAGGGCGTGCGCTGGCGGGTGTACCGGCCCGCGATCGTGGTCGGCGATTCGCGCACCGGTGAGATGGACAAGATCGACGGTCCGTACTACTTCTTCCCGGCCATCGCGCGCCTGGGCGCACTGCCCGCCGAACTCCCGATGCTGCTGCCGGATCTGGGCGCGACCAATATCGTGCCGGTCGACTATGTGGCGGGTGCGATGGTCGAGCTGGTGCGCCGCAAGGGACTCGATGGACGCACATTCCACCTGGTCAACCCCGAGCCGCAGCCGTTCGGCGAGATCTATGCCGCGCTCGCGGCCGCGGCGGGCGCGCCGACCGGAATCGGTACGGTGCCCGGCAGCGGGCTGGCGCTGAACGGGCTCGCCCACATCCCGGGTGTGTCCACCGTTCGCGATTTCCTGTTGGAGCAGTTGGGAATTCCGGCGGAGGTCGCGCCGCACACCTCGTTCGCGGCGGAATTCGTCTCCGACTCCACCCGGGCGCAGCTGCGCGGGACGGGTCTGGCGGTGCCGTCGTTCGACACCTATGCCGAGCGACTGTGGCAGTACTGGGCCGAGAACCTGGACCCCAACCGCGGCCTGCCCAGCGACAGCGATGATCCGCTGGACGGGCGCGTCGTCCTGATCACCGGTGCGTCCTCCGGTATCGGACTGGCCACCGCCCATGCCGTCGCGCAGCGCGGTGCGACCGTGCTGATGGTGGCGCGCGGTGTGGACGATCTGCACGCCGCAGCGGAGTCGGTGCGGGCCGAAGGCGGTGTCGCCCATGCCTATCCGTGCGATATCACCGATTCCGACGGCGTCGACGATTTGGTCGCCGCGGTGCTCGCCGATCACGGGCATGTCGATTATCTGGTGAACAATGCGGGACGGTCGATTCGTCGCTCGGTGGTCAATTCCACCGACCGCATGCACGATTTCGAGCGAACCATGGCGGTCAATTACTTCGGTGCGGTGCGACTCATTCTCGGGCTGCTGCCGTCGATGCGGGCGCGGCGCTTCGGACATATCGTGAACATCTCCTCGATCGCCGTGCAGACCAAGGTGCCGCGCTTCGCGGCATATGTGGCGAGCAAATCCGCGCTGGACAACTTCAGCGAGATTGCTGCGGTCGAAAATCGGGATGCGGGAATCACTTTCACCTCGGTGCGCATGCCATTGGTGCGCACGCCGATGATCGCGCCGACCGACATCTACCGCTCGCTGCCGGTACCGGATCCCGACCGCGCCGCCGCCATTGTGGTGCGCGCCATCGAGGATCGCCCGCACCGCATCGATACTCCGGTCGGCACCTTCGCCCAGGCCGTCGAACTGCTGATGCCGTCGGTCAAGCGGACGATCATGCACCAGGGGTTCCGCTGGTTCGGTGAATCGCATGCGGCGCAGGGGAAGCAGACCGTGGCGCCCGACGCGGTCGAGGAGGCGCAGGCGGATCAGGATTCCGGTCGCAACGCACTGTCCTACCTCGCACCCGTGGTGCTGCCGCTGATGGCGTTGCCGAGCCCGGCCGCGCGGGTCACCCGGGTAATCCCCGGTCTGCACTGGTGACAGATCCCATGATGGGCTGACCCCGCACCCTCGCCCTGCCTACCGCGAACCGTGGGACGTTCGGCCCTGGTGTGGACGATCGTTGTTTCGTATTCTTGCGGAGCCGACCCGCCGTATTTCCCGCGGCGTAGTTGCGGTCCAGTGCCGGTGTCGTGACGAATCCTCGGACAAGGGGACCGTCGACCTCGTGGCAGGGACAACGGTCGTGAGAGTTCGTAGGAATGGTGTGGGGCAGTTCGATCAGTTGACCGATGAATTTTTGTCGGCCCTCGAGTTTCTGACGAAGCTGTCGGCCGAAGGCGGTGGGATGACCGCCCTGTGCGGCGCCTGTGTGCGGGTGCTGCCGGTGCAGCGCGCGGCGATTCTGATCCAGGAGCGCGATGCCGGACTGCAGCCGTGGGCCACGAGCGATTCGGTGGCCGCGCGGGTGGAGGCGGTGCAGGCCACCGCGGGGCAGGGCCCGGCCGTGGACGCCGTCGTCGCCGGTGTGCCGGTACTGGTCGCCGATCTGGCCGAAACCGATGTGCGGTGGCCGGGTTTCGCCGATGAGTTGAACCGGGTAGCGGTGGCCGGGGCGATGGTGGCGGGTTCGATGGTCGCGGTGCCGTTACAGCTGGGTGTGGTGCGATTCGGTGTGCTCGATCTGTATCGGGCCGAACCGGGCAAGCCGGAACCGTATGTGATTTCGGCGGGGCTGCATATCGCCGATCTGGTCATCACACAGTTGGTGGCCGGATCGGCGAAATCCGTACACGCCGCCGCGCAATGGTGGGATCAGCCGCTGACCAGTCGCACGATCCACCAGGCGGCCGGAATCGTGCTCGCGCAGTTGGACATTCGCGCACCCGACGCTTATGCGCGGCTGCGCGCCTATGCCTTCGCGCACGGGCTGTCGCTGGCCGAGGTCGCGGCGCTGGTCGTGGACAACCGGCTCCGCTTCGACGCCTGACTCAGTCCGTCGCGTCGGCGCGCAGATCGATGCGTCCCTCGACGATGTCACCGGCGATATCGGTGAGTCGCCGTCCGGTGGCGCGGGCGTAATCGCGCATGATCTGGAATGCGCGATCCATATCCCGGTCGCCGCGCTCGGCGAGCACACCCTTGGCCTGCTCGATGGCCACTCGGGTATTCAGCGCGGTCGGCAACTGCGCCTGGATCGTCGTACCCTGCGCGCGCAGCACATGGTGCGCGATGCCGACGGCCGCGATATCGGCGAGGATCTGCCCGATGCGCAGATCCAGCTGTCCGAGCGGCGCGGCCGAGTCGGCGAGGACCGTGAGCGCGCCGATGCTGTCGCGGTGCAGCCGCAATGGCACAGCACAGGCGCAGCGATACCCGGCGGCCGATGCCGTATGTGCGAACTCCGGCCACAGGTCCCCGGCGGCAGACAGGTCGGGGACCGATACGGCGGTACTGCTCCGATAGGCATCCAGACCGGGTCCCTCGTGCTGTAACAAACCGAGCAGTCGCGACGACTCGTTGGTTGAGGCGAGTACCTGTAGCTCACCGCGTTGGTCGGCTAGCAACAATCCGGCATCACTCGCGTCGGTGACATCGGTACAGGCCTCCAGTAGCTGCTGACATAGTTCGACAACGTCGAAATCGCTAGCCAGCGAGTCGACCGCGCGCACAAGTGACCGTAATAACTGGATCGAATCCGGCAGCGGCTCGGAGGATCGGTCGTGCTGCCGATCGTCGAATGGGGGCGCCATTGCAGTCTCCCGGTCGCGGTGATTGCTACTCGCCGCAATGCGGCACATTTCAACGGAGAGAATCCAGCGAAAATATGGCCTCACCGGGCGCATCATCGCGCACAGTCAGGCCGGGCATGTTGTCCATGGTGGCATCCGGATAGTGGTCATGTCGACCACTGCGGGACGGCCGGTCAACGGAATCCGATGAGTAGCTGGACAATTCAAGGGAGGATGGTCGTGACGAAATTGTGGTGTGTAACTTCGCTTAGCCATACCATGGGAAGGTCAGCAAGTGCGGCGCGGGACTTGAGGGGACGACCGACTTTCGCACGTGCGGGGTGATTCGGGTGTCTGACAACGAGGTGCTGGTCGCCGCGGCAGCGCGGCTCGCCGAACTACTACCGGCGATCGGTGACACAGCAGAGATGGTTCGCCAGCTGATGAACAGCGCGATCGTCGCGCTCGACTTGGTCGGCTGCACCGTCATGCTGATGCCGGACGAGACGCTCACGACCGATGAGAGCTCCCGGATGGCCGCCGCGGCTCCGGACGAGCTGGTGGCGATGGAACTCTGTCAGCATCGCAGCGAGCGCGGTCCAAGCGTGGACGCATTCCGGTCTGGCAAACCCATCGCGATCGACGATATCGGCCTGCACAGCGAGCGCTGGCCGGAGTTCACCGCCGAGGCGGTCCGGCATGGTCTGTCCTCGCTGGCCGAGATTCCTATGCGGGTCGGTGAGACCACGGTCGGCGCGCTCGGCCTGTACGGTCCGAGCCCGCGGGTGTGGTCCGACCAGGATCTCTCGGTGGGCGGACTGCTGGCGAGCATGGCGACCGGCCACATCGTCAATTCCCACATGCTGCGTCGTCAGCAGCGTTTGACCGCACAATTGCAGCATGCGCTTGATTCGCGGATCGTCATCGAACAGGCCAAGGGTGTGATCGCCAATGCCAGGCGGACGACGCCGGAGCTCGCCTTCGAACTGATCCGCACGCATGCACGCAAGAATCGGGTCGCCGTACATGCGGTGGCGAAGGGGATCGTGGAGCTCGGCCTGCGGGTCTGAGTCGACCCATTGCCTCCGGGAAAGTGCACGGGCACGTGCGCCCGCGGGGTAGTGTGGAATTGGATTATCGGCCCCAGTCCCCGGCCGGATCCCGTTCTCCGCCAGGTCCGTCCATGTCCTCGACGGTCTGCTTCGACGCTGCGTCATTCGTCGAAATCAATACGCTTGTCGCATCACTTGTTGTCTGGGGGCAATCGTGATCTTGCTCGTTTCATCTCGGTCCGAACGCAATTCGCATCGGTCTGAACGACTTCCAACCAGTCTACGGTCCGTCGCTCGTCCGGTTCGTAATCGGATTGATACCGAATCCGATGCTGTCGATGCCGAATTGGTACATCGCATCGGCGACGGCGATCAAGAGGCCTTCGCTCAGTTCTATCGCCGCACTCGCGGTCTGGTCTATCGCCGCGTGCTGGCGATCGTGCGTGACCGTGGGTACGCCGAAGAGACCTGTCACGACGTCTACCTCGAGGTGTGGCGCTGTGCGATCGGGTTCGACGAGCGCCGCGGTTCGGTGCTCACCTGGTTGCGCATGCTGGCCCATCGCCAGGCTGTGGACCGGGTCCGGCACGAGCGCGCCACCACGGACCACAATCACTCCTGGGGCAGTCGCGATTATCAGCCGCCGACCGATGTGGTGGCCGAGGAGGCGATGCGGCACGACGAGAGGGATGCCCTGCGTCGCAGCCTCACCCATCTGACCGCGCTCCAGCACGAATCCATCGCGCTCGCGTACTACTCGGGCCTCAGCTATCCCGAGGTCGCCGAGCGTCTCGGCGTCGGTCTCCCCACGGTGAAATCCCGGATCCGGGCCGGACTCGAACACCTGAAGACCGACCTGTCCGAACCGCTCAAATAGCGCCTGATCAGACTGCCCGCGCCGACTGTGAAAGACGCGCTGAGCGCGCCCGTGTAGTCCACGCGCGGGCAGGTCTGTGCGGATCGATCCAACGAGTCGCTATCCGGATCCGATTGTGTCGGTGAGGATGTCGGCGATATCAGCGCGGAATGATGCTCGGCGAGCTGCCGGAGGGTGAGAGGCACTAGCCGAGATCGAATAGATTGGGCTGACCGGCCCGATAACGAGCGGCGTCCATGTGACGGAACGGTTCGAAAGCGGGAATCGAATCGCGAGTGAAGAGTTGGGCGTGGGCGGCGGGGGAGTCGGCTGCGTCCAGCAGTGCGTTCACCGCGGTGCGGCCCGCCTCGTTGGCGCCCTCCATGGTCGCCAGATCGAAATTGGTCCGCACGTAGTCGGCGGCCAGGAACAGATTCGGGATCTGCGTGTGCGCGGTCGGTCGGTCGGCCCACGATCCGATCGTATTCACAAGCAGCGGTTCGTCATTCGTATTCCGTCCGTTCGCCCACTCGATGCCGGGATCGAGCATCCACTCGCGGACGATGCCGTCCTGCAACTGGATTCGGCCGTCGTCGTTCAGCGCCGCGGTCATCTGCGCCCAGGTCTCCTGGTAGATCTCGTCGCGGGTGCATTGTTTGGCGGTTTTGCCGAACAGAATGCCGGGGGTATCCCAGTCGGCGATATCGATGGTGAGGCCGTCGACGATCGATCCGTCACCGTATTTCGCGGCGTAATCGACATTCCAGAACACTCGCTGGGTATAGGAGGTCAGTCGCCATGGCGCGTCGAGATAGATGTTGTATCCCTTGCCGAGGTCCAGCTTTTCGGTGACGAACATCTGCATGCCGTTCATCCAGTCGACGGTCAGCGCGTCCATTCGGTCGAGTGCCGGATCCAGCTCGCGAATCTCCGGTGACCACAGCCCTCGCGCCCGGTCGGTCGGCACCGCGCAGACATACCAATCCGCGTCGAACACCTCGGTGCCGCCATCCGGGCGCCGAATGCGCGCACCACCGATGCGGCCATCGGCCACGACGAATTCCGCGAGCGCGTGACCGGGCCGGAATTGCACACCCATGCCCTCCAGCAGCGCGATCCACGGATCCAGCCAGGCCTCGTTGGTCGGTCCGTTGAGCACCTCGTAGACCTTCGGGCCGCCGGTCAGCTCCTGTAGCAGTGCGATGAAGAAGCCCTCCATCATGTTGCCCATGGTCCTGGTACTGGCCACATATTCCTTGGCCGCCACCAGCGCTCGGGTCAGACCCGTGGCGGCCAGCGCCTGGAACTGTGCCGATCTGCTCGCCGCGCCGACATAATCCCACCAACTGACGTACTCCCATTGGCCGAGGCGACGCTCCTCGCTCGACGTCAGATAGGTGACGACCCGCCCGGCCATATACATGGCCTCCGGCAGCGGAACGAGATTGTTCTTCATGAACACCTCGACCAGGATGCGCTGCAACCCCTCCGGTGTGAGCGCCTGCGCGGGATCGAAGTAGAACCCGAACATCAGCGGGAAGCCGTCGGGCAGATTGCCGGAGCGCGGGTAGCGCGGATCGCTCACCGAGAACGGAATCAGATTGTCGTACACCGACTTTCGGGTACCAGGCAGCGGAATCCGGCGCATCGTGTCGTGCACGTGGTGATAGAACGAGGTGAAACCGCGCGCGCCGTGCTCGCCGGGGAGCGGCGCGCGGCCGCCGATTCCGGTGCCCGGCAGCGGAATCGTGCGGGACTTGCCGCCGAGTTCCTTGCGATCGAAGACGGTTACCGCGAAGCCGCGTTCGGCCAATTCGTGCGCCGCGGTGAGACCGCCGATGCCCGCGCCGAGGACCGCGACGGTATTGCGCGCCGGGCCCTTTCGGCGTCGCGGCCTCGGCTCGGCCGCCGCGATTCCGGTCGATGTCGCCAATCCCGCGGTGCCCGCCACCGCGGCCGCGCCGCGCAGCAGCAACCGCCTGCTGATCTGGTTGTCCCGATGCTGAGTTGTCACTGCACGACCCCTAAATCTGACTATCTCGATCGTCATATTTATCAGATCGCGGGTCGGGATGGGAGACAATGCGAAGATGACGTTGCAGCGACGCCCGGTGCGGACCTATGGCGGTATCGGCGCGGAGGACCGAGTCGCGGCGCGGCGCGGCAAACTCCTGGAAGCCGGGCTGGAGCTGTTCGGTACGCGCGGATACTCGGCGACCGGCGTCAAGGATCTATGTCGCGCAGCCGGATTGACCGACCGGTACTTCTACGAATCGTTCGCTGGTACCAAGGATCTGTTCGCGGCGGTTTTCGACCATGTCATCGATGAGTTGTTCGCGGCCGTTGCCACGGCGGTCGAGGCGACCGAGCCGCGCGGGACCCGCAAACTGCGGGCCGGGATCGGCACGTATCTCACCGCATTGGCCGAGGACCCCCGCAAGCTGCGCATCGTTTTCGTCGAACCAACCGCTGCGGGTGCCGAATATCGGATGCGCGAGGCGCTGTGGCGCTTCGCGCGATTGGTCGCGGCCACGGCCACCGAGGCGCGGCCGGATGTTCAGCCGCCCGCGGAGATCATCGATATCTTCGCGCTGTCGGTGGTCGGGATGCTGGAGCGGGTGATCGTGGAGAAGCAGGGCGGCCGGTTGGATGTGCCGATGGACAATCTCATCGATTATTGCGCGGCCTTCGCCGGAGCCTCTTTGCGTGCGGCTTACAGCGGCGAGATCGCCGGGCGGACAACGGATTAGCCAGCTGGCCCACATCGAGGTGCATCTGAACGATCCTGAACTGGAACAGGAATTGACCATGGCGCTGGACGAGCTGTGGGACGATGCACCTGCGCTGCGGGATCCGCTGCAACAGCGAGCCGTCGAACAGATAGAAGCCGGTCGCAGTGGTTTGGCGCGAGTATTCGGATTGGTGAAAACGGACCGGTTCGGCCGGTCCCGCGAGCAGGGGAATGACGCTGGCCATCGGCGACAACATCTGAACTGGCCGTTGCACCGAACTGCCGATGCGGTGAATTCCGAATCGGAAACCTAAAGAGACTGTTAACTAATCCGTAGCGGACGCGCGCCGCGCGGCGAGTCGAAGTAGACAGATACTGGGGACTCGCGGCAGGAAGCGTTGGTGTGGATGGTTATTGATCAGGTCTTGCGAGGCGCATTGCTATCGAGCACACTTCCGGACGAGCGCGGGCGCTTCGGTGAGTTCGGCGGCAGGTATGTACCCGAAGGACTGATGGCGGCGCTGCTGGAGTTGGAACAGACCTATGCGCTGGCACGGGCCGATGCCGGATTCCGTGACGAACTGCGCGAATTGCTGCGCACCCGGGTCGGCCGTCCGACGCTGTTGCATCAGGTGCCGCGCTTCGCCGAATTGCTCGCGGTGCCGGGCGTGCGGGTGTATCTGAAACGCGAGGATATGACGCACACCGGTGCGCACAAGATCAATAACGCACTGGGCCAGGGCCTGTTGGCCAAGCGGATGGGCAAGACCCGGATCATCGCCGAGACCGGTGCCGGTCAGCACGGAGTCGCGGTGGCGACCGTCTGCGCGATGCTCGGCATGACGTGCGTCATCTATATGGGCGCGCACGATATGCGCCGCCAAGCTTCCAATGTCATGCGGATGACGCTGCTCGGCGCGCAGGTGCGTCCGGTGGAGACCGGCAGTCGCCGACTCAAGGAGGCCATCAGCGAATCGGTGCGCGATTGGGTGTCGAATCTCGACACCACGCACTACCTTTTCGGTACCTCGGCGGGACCCGCGCCGTATCCGATGATCGTGCGCGATCTGCAGACCGTCATCGGGCGCGAGACCCGACTGCAGATTCTGAAATCCGAAGGCCGACTACCGGATTACCTCGTGGCGTGTGTCGGCGGCGGCAGCAATGCCATCGGCCTTTTCCATCCCTTCGTCGATGAACCGCAGGTCCAGTTGATCGGTGTCGAGGCAGCGGGGCTCGGCGTCGAAACCGGTGATCACGCGGCCACCCTCAGCGCGGGCAGTCCCGGCGAAATGGATGGCGCCTACAGCTATCTGCTGCAGGACGACGACGGACAGGTCACGCCGACGCACAGCATCGCCGCCGGGCTGGACTATCCGGGCGTCGGCCCGGAACTCAGCTACCTCAAGGACACCGGTCGCGTTACCTACCGCACCGCCACCGACGCCGTGGCTCTGCGAGGTCTGGACGCACTCACCCGCACCGAAGGCATCATTCCCGCCCTCGAATCCGCCCACGCCGTCGGCTATATCCTCGAACTGGCCGAGCGCGGTGGGCTACCCGCCGATTCGATCGTGGTAGTCGGCCTTTCCGGTCGCGGCGACAAGGATCTGGCCATCGCGGCGGAGCGGTTGGTCGGATAGCCGATTCGCGGATCGGCTGGGCCATGCCAGGATGACCGAATGACGAACGCCGCGAACCGAATTGCCCAGCAAACGGTCGAGCTGATGATGGACTACGGCCAGTTCTGCATAGACGGCGGTTTCGGTGATCCGGATGCCGAACTCGACCTCCTCGATCAGGCATTCGCGCACCGACCGTGCGCGGGCGACGGTACCGCGCTGCTCGTGCTGAGCCCGCATCAGAACAACTTCGAGATGTCGATCACGGTGCAGGTGTGGGACGGCAGGCCGCCGAACGATCGCGATGGCTGGGAGCAGGTCTGCGAGGCTCGGCTCGGCGTGGATTCCGATGGAGCGCTGAGTATTTCGTCACCGCCTGGTTACTGGGCCGACCCGTGTCCGGTTCCGCCCGGTGATTATCTGATCGAAGTCAGCGGACGCGGGTTCGTGAGCTACGGATGGCCGGGGACCACGACGCCCGGTGATATCTGGCGGATCCGGTTGTGGCCCGACGACGGTGGTGATCTCCTGCCGCATCGGCAGTGGGATATGCCCGGATACGGCATCCCGGAAAATGTGCCGATATCCGAAACCACGGCGGCGGATTTCGTGGATGAGGACTGGGTTGTCCTGATGGACTCCAAGGGTTCCCGACGCATCCGGGCCACTGACCTCGAGGCGGAAGTCGCGCGCACGGAATGGGGTGGCGAACCGATACCGGAACTGCGCGAACATCTTTCTACCGCGGAACTGGCACGCTTCGATCGCCCGCTCGCCGAGACGATCGCCGCCATGGATGAGCCGACCCTGCGGCGGCTGGCTCGACGGTGCGCGGTCAAGGCCTGCGAATTGGCTGGTATCGCCGAAAGACCCTGGGTGGCATCGGCATTGACGGCGTTACGCGAAGGGCGACCACTACCCGCGCCGTTCGATGACATGGCGACCGCCTTCGCGCGTCTGGACCAGGAGGAGTTCGGACCTGCCGAGGACAGCTCGCGGCAGCTTGTCGCGACCTTCGGCGCGTCGAGGCGTTTCCAGACGAATCCCTTCGATATCGGTCCGGTGCATCGCCCCCACTTCGCATTGAGCGTCATCGAGCACGCGATGGATCCGGACGCATTGACCGCGGCGATAGCAGCGCTGCATACCGCCGCGGTCACCTTCGGCGCCGATGCCCCGGTGCTACTCGCCGAAATCGGTAGTGAGTTCGGCTCGGTCAGCCGACCGAAGCAGGGCTGACTCCTCGGCGAGAACCTTCACCGTGTCGCGAATCTGGTCCTCGGTGTGACACGCTGTAACGAAGAAGCGCAGGCGGGCAAGGTTTTCCGGGACCGCAGGGTAGAGAATCGGGTTGACATTGATGCCGCGGCGCAGCAGCGCGTTCGACAGTGTCAGCGTCCGCATCGAGTCACCGATGATGCACGGAATGATCGGGGTATCCGCGCTGTCGCCGGTGTCGATACCGGCGTCGCGAGCCAAGCGCAGGAACAGCTCCGCGTTGCGCCGCAAGCGATCCAGCGGCGTGCGGTCGGCGCGCAGTTGGCGGATCGCCGCCGCCGAGGCGGCCGCGTTCATCGGAGTCATGCCGACGCTGTAGACGAATCCCGGCGTGGTGTATTTGAGGAAGCGGATCAATTCGGCGCTGCCCGCCACGTACCCGCCGCACCCGGCCAGTGCCTTCGACATGGTGCCGGACCACAATTCGACATCGCCGCGATCGACGCCGAAATATTCGCCGATCCCGCCACCACCGGCGCCGAGCACACCGATGCTGTGCGCCTCATCGATCATCAACAGCGCCTGATGCTTGCGCTTGACCTCGATGATCGCGGGCAGATCCGGAATATCGCCGTCCTGGCTGTATACGCCTTCGATCAGGATCAGCACGCGGCGGTACTGGTGCCGGATCTCGGTGAGCAGGCGGTCGAGTGCCGCATGGTCGTTGTGCGGGAACGGCCGCCGCGTCGCGCCGGACAGTTTGCAGCCCTGCAGGATGCTGTCGTGCGCGAGGCTGTCGTGGATCACCAGATCCTGCGGGCCGACGATATGGCCGATGATCGTGACATTCGTCGAATGCCCGCCGACGAGTGCCATCGCATCCTCGGTGCCGAGCAGACCGGCGAGTTCGGCCTCCAGTTCGCGGTGCACCGGCTTCTCGCCGGAGAGCACGCGGCTGGCCGAGCACGAACTGCCGTAGCGGGCGACCGAATCCTGCACCGCCGCCACGACCGCCGGATGACCGGACAGGCCAAGGTAGTTGTAGCTGGAGAAGTTGAGCACCGGCGCGCCGTCGATCAGTGAGGTGTCCCGGGTGACGCCGTCGTTGACCAGGAAGTACGGATTCGACAGTCCGAGCGCCTCGGCGCCGGAGAGCCGATCGGCGATCGCCCGCACCTCGGCGAATTCGGAGATCCGATACTCCGGTGCGACGGCGACGCGTTCCGGTTCGGGTTCGGGCGTGGGCGCACCGGTGACCTGAGCAGCGACATAGCCGATGACATCACCGAGTGTCGTCGCCGCCGTGAACCAACTCGGATCGATGCGCAGTCCGGGAAGTTTGCGGACGAGTCCGCCGAACAGGTCGGTGAGCATGATCGAATCGAGTCCGAGGCCATCGGTGATCGTCTGGTCGTCCCGCAGTCGGTCGGCCGGGAAGCCGCTGACCCTGGCCATCTCCGCGCGCACCATGCCAGCGACCGCCTCTGGGGCGACGGCCGTCCGCTCGATATCCGGCAGCGGTGTCCGGACGTCGGTGGATGCCGTTGCGATACTTGCCAATACGGCTGCCTGCTCGCGGAAGAGTGCGATCAATTGATCCATAGTGGTTGTTGCCTCGGGGGGTGTGGAAGTCGTGGTTTGGGTGCGTGGTTCGAGCCAGAATCGGTGTGCGGTCGAGAATTCGTAGGTGGGCAGGCGGTGACGGACTCGTTGCGCCGGTCCGTAGAGCTGATCCCAATCGGGGGTGAAACCGTCGCGGTACAGCGAGGCAACGGTTTGCGCGAATTCGGCGCCCGTCGCACCCGGTCCCGGGTTCGGCACCAGGCAGCGCGGTGTCATCTCGGGCCGTATCCGGCCGACCAAGGTGGTCAGGATGCGGCGCGGGCCGATCTCGATCAGATGGCTGGGCTCGGTGCCGAGCGCGGCCTCGACCGCATCGGCGAAACGTACTGTGGCACTGATGTGTTCGGTCCAGTACCCGGCATCCATCATTTCGGACTCGTCGAGCAGGCGGCCGTGCACAGTCGAATAGATGGGAAGGCTCGGCGGCCGGTAGCTGCAACCGCGGGCGACGGCCTCGAATTCGGCCAACATCGGTTCCATCAGTGGACTGTGGAACGCATCGGATACGTTGAGCGCCTTGGTAGTCACCCCGCGTGCCTCGAGCGCGGCCCGGATCCGGTCGAGCGCGGCGCCGGGACCGGAAAGCACGAGTTCCGCGCCCGCGTTGACGGCGGCGATCGCGACCATGGGTTCGTCCGCGATCAGATCGGCGACCGTGTCCGCGTCGGCGCGCACGGCGAGCATCGCGCCGCCCTCCGGCAGCTGCTGCATCAGCCGACCGCGCGCCACCACCAGTCGACAGGCGTCGTCGAGGTCGAAAACTCCCGCGACGGCCGCTGCCGCGAATTCACCGATGCTGTGCCCGATGAGCCATGCGGGCCGCACGCCCGTGTCGGCGAGTGCCCGGGCGAGCGCGTATTCCATCGCGAAGATGGCGGGTTGGGCCAGCTCGGTGCGGTCGATATCGGTGCTCTCATCGAGCAGCAGGTCGCGCACCGATCGATCCAGGTATTCGATCATGCAATCGTCGACTGCCCAGAGGGCGTGCTGGAACGAAGGGTTCGCCGCCTCCAATGCCCTTGCCATGCCAGCGAATTGCGAGCCCTGACCGGTGAACATCCACCCGGTGTGGACCGCTTGTGCCACACCGACTTCCGGATCGTCCCGCAGGCGGGCGATGGCTTCGGCACGATCGGCCGCGACGACTGCGAGTCGAGTGCGCCCCGAGGCTTTGACCTGGTTACTGGTCCAGCACAGCTGCGCGAACCGGTCCTCGGGCGCGGTCGTCAATGCATCGGCGAGACGAAGTGCGTTGCGTCGCAACCCTTCCTGGTCATTCGACGACAGCGTGAGCACACCACCACCGGGCGCCGCCGCAGCTGTCTTCGCGGGTGCGCTCGCCAGCACGATATGCGCATTCGTGCCACCGATCCCGAAGCTGCTGACCCCGCCGAGCGCCGGTCCGTGCAGCGGCATCGGTTCGGCGACCAGGCGCAGACCATGCTGACTCAGCCGCAGACGAGCGTTTTCCTGCTCGGCGAATCTCGTCGGCGCGACCACACCGTGGTGCAGACCGAGCGCGACCTTGATCAGTCCGGCGACGCCGGCGGCGCCCTCGGTGTGGCCGAGATTGCCCTTGATCGAGCCGATGCCGCAGGGCTGCGCGCGGTTCGATCCGTGCAGTGCGCCGAGCGCCTTGACCTCGATCATGTCACCGAGAATCGTTCCGGTGCCGTGTGCTTCGATGAAGTCGACGTCCTGCGGCCGTACTCCGGCGCGCTGATACGCCTCGCTGATGACCTGCTGCTGTGCCCACCGGTTCGGCGCGGTGATGCCGTTGCTGCGGCCGTCGGAGTTTACCGCGCTGCCCTTGATCACGGCGTAGACCGGCAGCCCCTCGGCCACCGCATCGGCCAGACGCCGCAGCACGAGCACGGCGACACCCTCACCGCGCACGATTCCATCGGCATTGCCGCTGAACGGTTTACAGCGGGCATCGGGCGCGGACAGGCCCGCCTGGGTATAGAACACACCCACGGCCGGAGTGAGCACGAGGTTCACGCCACCGGCGACCGCCTGATCGCATTCGCCGGAAGCCAATGCGGCGCAGGCGAGATGGATCGAGACAAGCGATGAGGAACAGGCGGTGTCGACCGCCATACTGGGACCGCGCAGATCGAGCTGATAGGACAGCCGGTTCGCGGTCATGAAGTAGCCATTGCCCGAACCGTGCTGCGGCGTGATCGCGGCGTAATCGCTCATCTGCAGATTCGCCCACTCGTTGGCCATCACGCCGACGAAAACGCCGGTGCGCGAACCGCTCTGGGTCCGCGGATCGAGCGCGGCATCCTCGAAGGCGCGCCAGGTGGCCTGCAGCAGCAGGCGCTGTTGCGGATCCATCGCTTCTGCCTCGCGCGGTGCGATGCCGAAGAATTCGTGGTCGAACGCGTCCGCGTCGTCGAGGAAGCCGCCGCTGCGGGTGTTGATGGTGCCGGGCGCACCGGCCGGATCGTGGAAGTCGTCGGCGTGCCAGCGGTTCGCGGGCACCTCCGAAATCGCATCTCGTCCGTCGAGCAGCAACTGCCACAGTGCGGCGGGATCGGGGGCGTGCGGGAATCGGCAGTCGAGGCCGACGATGGCGATATCGGTCATGCGGCTTCGGCGAGTTCGGCGGTCAGGTAGTCGGCGATATCGGCGATGGTGGGGTACTCGAACACGATGGTCGGGTCGAGATCGAGCGGCCACCGGTCTTCGATTTCACCGCACAGGCTCACCGCCGAAACGGAGTCCATGCCGAGTTCGGCGAGCGGGACCGTCGGATCCACCTCGTGCGGGGCACGGTCGGTGTAGTCTGCGACGCGGGTCACGAGCCAGTACTCGATGGTCCTCGGGCGGGATGCGGTGGTGGTGAACAAATTCGCTCCTGTTCAGACGGTCAGTGACCGACGCAGTGCCGGTTCGAGATCTTCGTGCAGGACACCCTCGATGCGGTGTTGCAGAAACGCCGTGCGCATCGAGCCGCGCTGCACCTTGCCGCTGGTGGTGCGATGCACCGCGCGGCGTTCCACGAGAACGACATTCGGCGCGGGCACATCGAAACCGCGCGCGACGGCGGCCTTGATCGTGGAGGTCAATTCGGCGAAGGTGGTGTCGCCGAGCAGCGCGGGCTGCACACCCTGCACCACGAGCAACCGCTCCCGACCGCCGGTGTCCACCGACACCGCGACCCCGACGCTGCCCGCGAGTGCGGGATGCAATTCGCGCACCGAATCCTCGATGTCCTGGGGATAGAAATTGCGGCCGTTGATGATCAGCAGATCCTTGCGGCGGCCGGTGACGAACAACTCGCCCGCGCTCAGCAGGCCGAGGTCACCGGTGCGCAGGTACGGCCCTTCGGTGTCGATATAAGCCTCGAAGGTGTCCCTGGTTTCCTCCGGACGGTTCCAGTAGCCCGCCGCGACGCTCGCGCCGCGAATCCAGATCTCGCCGATCGACTCGTCCGGCACCGGCTCTCGCGTGTGCGGGTCGACGATGCGAATGTCCAGACCGCGTGCCGCACTGCCGCATCCGACGAACCGGGCACCGTTTTCGGTATCGAAGTAGACCGGCGCCGCATCGATCCCGCCACCGGTGGCCAGCAAGGTCACCTCTGCCAGACCGTAGGCGGGCAGGAAGACCGACGGGCGCAGCCCGGCCGGTGCGAATCGCTCGAGTACTGCCGCCAAGGTCCGCTCGCGCACTGGCTCCGCCCCGCTCATCGCGATCTGCAAGGTGCTCAGATCCAACTCGGCCAACTGCTCGTCGCTCACCCGCCGCACGATCAGGTCGTAGGCGAAATTCGGGGCAGCGGTCAGGTTCGCGCGGTAGTCGTGGATGGCCCGTAGCCAGCGGACGGGACGCTTCAGGAACGTCGTCGGCGCCATGAAAACCAGATTTCCGCCGTGGTAGATCGTCCCGAGCAGCATGCCGATGAGGCCCATATCGTGGAACTGCGGAATCCAGCTGACGCTCGTCATGGAATCGTCGATTCCGAGTTCGGCGATGGCGGCCTCGTTGTGCAAGAGATTGCCGTGCGTCACGACCACGCCCTTCGGCGTACCGGTCGAACCCGACGTGTACTGCAGGAAGGCGATCGTCGCGGCATCGATGGCGGGCATCCGCCACGCATCGGGATCGCCGAGCGGCCGGTCGGTGGCGAGCACGGTTGCGGTGGTCGCCGCCGCGACGAGCGGCTGCACGTCCTCGGTCGTGAGCACCAACTGGGCACCGGAGTCCGCGATCACCCCGGCGACCCGGCGCGCGCTGCGCTCGTCGTGCGGCAAAGGCGCGGGTACGGCGATGACACCGGCATACAGGCAGCCGAGGAATGCCCGCAGGAACGCTATGCCGTCGTGGTAGAGCAGCAGCACCGGCTCGGCCGACTCGGGACGTGTCGCCAACCAGGCCGCGAGGGCCCGTGCGTCGCGATCGAGTTCGCGGTAGGTGACGCGCTCCTCGACCAGTTCGCGCCCGGCTTCGCGCAGGTAGATGTAGGACCGAGTATCCCCGTATGCACAGACCTGCCGCCGGACGTGATGAACGTAGGTCGGCTGCATAGCTGGTATTCCTCCGGGGGCATCGGGAACGGGAACACGGATAACTTTCCGGTGTTCGCGCCCCGGAGAACAGGAACCTCAGGGATCGCCCAGCAAACCCGAGGGTGAGCGAATCTCACCCTTGGTGGCCGCAGCAGTGTCCGACTCCGCTGGTCCAGAGCCTGCCGTCGGTGCTGTTGGTCGTCAAGACGATCGGCGCGGTACGCGCGGGGAGGGTGCGTACTGAGAGTCAGCTCGGGCGCCGTGCTGGGAATTCGGCGGCGAGTTCGGCGAATACCGCGGTATTCAGCGCGAAGGCCCGCTGTCCTTCGTCGAGCGACCGGATTCGCGACGATGCGGAGGGCGCGGCAATCGGCGTCGGTGCACGATGACCGGTCGGCGGATCGAACCGAATCGGCTCAGGATCCGCGGTCTGCGCACGGTGCGGTCGAACCACTCACCGAGGGTGACACCCGCGGCCAGCGCACAGCCGACGCCGACCGCCGCGAGGACTTGATTGCCTCCGATCAACAACTCGTCGTTGAGCAGGGCATAGAGCCCGCGATACACCTTGAGACCGGGCAGCAGCGGGGTGATGCCCGCGAGCGCGACGACCAGCGGGGGAGTCAGCGCTCGGCGCGCCATCAGACCACCGGCCAGACCGACCAGCGTCGCGGCGACCGCGGAGGAGATCACCGGACCGAAGCCGAGATGCTGTACGAGCAGAAAACAGATCGTGCCCGCCGCACCGCCGAACGCGGCCGCGGCGAGCGCGCGGCGTTCGGCGTAGCAGGCGAGTGCGAACGCCAGCGCGGCCACCGCACCGGCCGCGATCTTGATCGGGAGATCGGTGATATCGCGGCTCGAGGTCAGATAGACCGGTGGGATCGTGGCGCCGAGGATATCGCCGATCCGCAGTGCCATCGCGATGCCCGCGATAATGCCACCGGTCATCATCATGACCTCGAGCATGCGGGCGGTCGCGGTGATCGGCGCGCCGGTTATCGCGTCCTGCACCGCACCGACCAGCTGTAATCCACTGAGCAGCACGGTGATTCCGGCGGCGATGACCAGTGTCGGGTCGACATCGATATGCAGGGTTGCCGCCAGGGTGGCCAGCAGCAGCGCCGGTGTCGCCGCGACCGCGCCGCCCACCACGTGCTGGAAGAAGAACGGCAGACCGTAGCGATTCAGGACGCGATTGACACGGTCGATGGCCAGGGTGGTGCCGAAGCTGACCGCGGCGACCAGCCAGCCGCCGCCGAGCAGTGCCGCGATCGATGCGGCGAGCAGCGACCAGCCGAAGGTGGCGACCCAGCGGTGGTACGGATGCGGCGCTGAGGTGATCGCGTCCAGGCGGGCGCGCGCGTCCCCAGGTGGGACGACCTCATTGCGGATGCGGCGGGTGAGCCGGTCGACCGCGGCGAGGCGGGTGAAGTCCAGGGATCGGTACTTGACCACTCGCATGCTGCTGGCGGGCGGGAGCAGTGGACCGCGGTCGGCCCAGATCCTGATCGCGTCATAGGTGACGTCGATATCGCAGCGGGCCAGACCGTAGGTGGCGGCGATGAAGCGCACCTGCGTCATCGTGTCGTTGACGCCGGTACCAGAGGCCAGCACCACCTCGCCCACCCGCACGGCCAGATCGAGCACCTCGGCGACGCGGGCATCGTCGGTGAGATCGATCGGTTGCAGCGGCGTCGGCGCGGCGACGATGTGGTCGGCGGTGGCCGGACGGTCGGCGACCAGCAGGTCGACCGCCTGTTTGACGACCGGAACGCGGGGCGCTCGCAGGAAGCGCAAGCGCGGCCGCCTGGCCGCTTGATCGCCCGGGGCGGTGTCGTCTCCTCCTGGAAATGTGTCCGGACCCATGAGCGCGACCGTAGTCAACCGAGGCCGGGGTTCGCATCCATGGTGGTCCGAGGCACCCTCTCGAGGGCCGGACGGTTGTCCGGACACTTGGTCGAAGCCGCCAAAAGTGATAGAACTTGTTCTAATTTGCAGATGGGAGCGTGCACGGTGCGGTACGGAATTGTGTTGTTCACCAGTGACCGGGGCATTACGCCCGCCGATGCGGCCGCGGCCGCCGAACAAGCCGGATTCGACGCCTTCTACGTGCCAGAACACACCCATATTCCGGTGGTTCGAGCGGCGGCGCATCCGCGCACCGGGGATGCGAGCCTGCCCGACGACCGGTATCTGCGCACGCTGGACCCGTGGGTCGCGCTGGCCACCGCGGCGGCGGTCACCAGCCGGATCACGCTGTCCACCGCGGTCGCCCTGCCCGCCGAACACCATCCGATCACGCTGGCCAAAACGCTCGCCTCGCTGGATCATCTGTCCGGCGGTCGAGTCAGTCTCGGCGTCGGCTTCGGTTGGAATACCGACGAAATGGCGCACCACGGAGTGCCCGCGAATAAGCGCAGGACGGTGTTGCGCGAACATCTGGATGCCATGCGCGCATTGTGGTCGGAGGAGGAGGCCAGCTTCGCGGGGCAATTCGTGAATTTCGGGCCGAGCTGGTCCTGGCCCAAGCCGGTGCAGAAACGGATTCCGGTGATTCTCGGTGCGGCCGGGACCGAGCAGTCGTTCACCTGGCTGGCCAAGAACGCCGACGGCTGGCTCACCACCCCCACCGAGGACGGCCTCGGAGCGAAGATCGAACTGCTGCACCGGGTGTGGCGCGAGCACGAGCGCGAAGGCAGCCCGGAGATCATCGCACTGGCCGGACGGCACGATGCGGCGCAGCTCGCGCGGTGGGCCGAATTGGGTATTACCGAGGCCGTTTTCGGCCTGCCGGATCGCGATGCCGATGACGTGCGCGCATACCTGAGCCGTCTCGCCGGGAAGCTCGGTCTCGAAGCAGCCCGCTGATACCGAGCGGTGTCGGCGGGCTTTCCGCTAACCGCGTCGCCTGCGTGCTACGAGCAATCCGATCAGCACACCGGCCACGCCGATGATCGCGACGCCGATCACACCGATCGCGATCAAGCCGGTCGACGAATCCGATTCGGACGCCCTCGATTCCGCCACCGCGGGGGCTGCACCCGGCGTGCGGCTCGTCGGCGTCTTCACCCCGGTGGAATTCTCGCCGAAAACGCCATCGCCGATGGTGCTCGCGTACGTCGGACCGCTCTCCTTGGTGTCGGTGACGGTGAGATCCAATTGCACCGACACCGGGTGGTTTTCGCCCTGTTCGAAGGTCGACCCGAGTTTGACTGCGATGTAGTACCAACCGGCCACCGCCTCCCGCCGTGACTCCAACTGGTCGGCCTTGCGGTTGTTGTACCGAATCGGCACGGTGGCCATCGGCTTATTCGCCGGAAGGACACCCTCGGTGCCGGTATAGGCCGAGAAGTCGGAATCGATCTCTTCGCGGATCGGACTGTAGAGGCTGGTCCGGATATTGGAGAGATTGTCGAGTCCGCGACCGCCGTTGGCCCCGAACCGAACTCGATACGCCAGGCCCTGACCCCAGTCCAATCTGACGCGATAGAACACGAATTCACCCGGCTGCAGCGTATCGGTGTAGCGACCGCTGCCCGACAGCGTACCGGCCACGGTGAACGATGACCCGCCGGATACGGGTGTACCCGCACCGCTCGGTTCGACGAAGGTCGTCGGTGGTGCGACGGCAACCGGACCGGCGCCGGTCACCGCAGGTTCGATACCGACGATCAGTTCGACCGGAAGTCGTTCCGGCACACCGGCGGACACCTTCTCCCAGGTCAATTGGAAGTAGTAGCGGCCGCCACCCTTGCATTTATCGGAGCCGCTGTTGCCCTTGCGTTCCTTGGTCGCACCGTCGAAAGCCTTGGCCACCGTGAGTGCGGCGCCGTCGCTGGATTTGGTGGAGAGCTCGGATTCGAAGACATTGCAGTCCTCGCCGTCCGCGCCGAAGATCCGCATTTGCAGCGTGTTCAGATCATCGGTGGCGGAGATATCACGCAGTCGCGGAAAGGAAAGGGTGCCACTGAAATATGCCGTCGCACCCGCCGGGACATCGACTGCCCAATACCGCTTTTCCCGCTGTCCGATGGTGTCCAGATACTGGCCCGGGGCGGCGACCGGTGCCGCGCCGTAGGTGGGTGCACCGGTGATCGGTATGCCGACGGCCTGGTAATTGCGCAGGGCGGCCGACGATATGCGCGGTAGCGTACGTTCGAGTGCGGGACCGTCGGCGGCGTCGCTGTAGGTACCGCCGGTGGCCTGCGCCATGCAGGTCAGCTGGGCGCGGGCCTTGGCGTCGACGGCGAATCCGATGGTGTGCACGATGAGATCGAACCCCTGTTTTTTCAATTCGCGGGCGACTTCACAGGGTTCGGGCGGGGAGCAGGTGTCGTCGCCGTCGGAGACCAGGACGATCGAGCGCGGTCCCGATTTCGGCAGGGTCTCGGCGGCCTGGCGCAGTGCGGTGCCCATCGGCGTCCAGCCACTGGCCTTGATTCCGTCGACCGCGCTGGTCAGTGCGATCCGGTCCAGGGTTTCGGGTTTGTGCAGCACCCGGACGTCACGGCAACCCGATACCTTCTCCGCCTCGGTATTTCCCGTGTTCGTGCCATAAACGGTCAGTCCCACTTTGGATTCCGCGGGTGCGGAGCCGACGAAGTTCCGCACGGCATTCTTGGCGGCATCCATCATGGTGCCCGCCGGATCGGGGCGCTGCATGGAGCCGGACGCGTCCAGAATGAGCATGGTCGGCGCATACTGCGGGTTGCCCGGACTCTGCTGTGCCTGCGCGGGCAGCGCCGCCACGGCGAGTCCGATCAAGCCCGCAGCAGCGGCAGCGGTGAGTCGGGTAAAGCTTCGGGTCATCCTCGCCATTCGCCTCCTCTGCCTATTTCGCTTTGATAACGGAGCAGACGTTACCCACAGCTGATGGATGTTCCCATTGGTGAAAGGCGCACTGGCGCGGACACTGAGGACATCGAAAGACGCCCTGCAACGAGCGGTGAAACTCGTTGCAGGGCGATGGTTATCCGAATTCAGCGCAGATCGCGGCGACGGAAGCCCACGATCCCGACCCCGAGCAGTACCACTACGATCCCGAGCAGCCACAGGATCGGTGTGGCCTCGAAGGATGAGCCGGGCAGCTTGGGCGGGTGCGCGAAAGGAACCAGATCACGGACCCACTGCGGGAGTCCGTCGAGCGCGCCGATGACGAAGATGATGATCATCGTGCTCAGCACGCCCCAGGCGACCGGGGTGTAGCGGGGCGCGAGCCCGTAGATCGCCACCGTGATCGCGGTGAGCACCCACACCGCGGGCAGTTGTACCGCCGCGGCTGCGAGGCAGTCGCCCAATTTGCCCGCCAGATCGCCGTCGGAGATGCCGTAGATGACTCCGACCGCCGCTCCCGCGAGGAACAACAGCACCACCGGTCCGAGCAGCGCGATGCCGATGTGGCTGAGCGCGTAGCGTTCTCGGCTCACCGATCCGGCCAGCGTGGCCTCGGCGCGCTGGCTGGACTCCTCCTCGTGCAGCCGCAGGACCGCCGAGATGGAGTAGGCCGATGCCGCGATGGCCAGCATGCTCAGGGCGAACGTGATGAACGAATTCTGCAGCACATCGGTGCCGCCCATCCGGTTGATCACGTCGCGGACCTGCTTGCTGTTGTCGAGCATATCGCCGACGCTGTTGATAGCGCCGCCCATCAGTGATCCGTAGAGCACGAAACCGATGGACCAGGTCAGCAGCGAGCCGCGCTGCAGCCGCCACGCCAGTCCGGCTGGACCGGAGAGTGTGGACGCCGCTACCGGTGCGCCCGGTCGCTCGGCGAGCAGACCTGAACCCGTATCACGTTGCCGCAGAAGGAGGTACGCCGCGCCGGTAGTCGCAATGGCGACGGTGAGCAGTGGAATCAGCACCCACCAGCGCTCATCCGCGTAGGGCCGCATGTTTATACACCAGCCCAGTGGCGAAACCCATGACAGCACACCGTTTCCGGCGTCGCCGACCGCGCGCAGCGCGAAGGCGGTGCCGAGTGCGCCGAATGCCACCCCGCGCGCGACCCGCGCACCCACACTCACCTGTGCCGCGACGGCGGCGACTCCGGCCCAGGCAAGACCGGAGCAGCCGAGTGTCGCGCCGTAGGCCAGTGAACCAGCTGCGGGCAGGTCACTGCCGTAGAGCGCGAGGGCACTCAGGATGGCGACGATCAGACAGCCGGTCGCTGTCATGATCATGGCGGCGGTCAACCCCGCATAGCGGCCGATACTGGTGGCGCCGACCAATTCCGCGCGACCGGTCTCCTCCTCGACCCGAGTGTGCCGGATGACCGTGAGGATCGTCGCGATCGCGATCATCGCGTAGAACGGCCCAGCCTTCCACAGACCGATCGAGCCGAGATCGGTGCTGAACACCGGCCCGTACATGGCAACGAGCGCAGGGCTTTCCATCACCGACTTCGCGGCATGATCGAGATCGGCCTGTGTGGTGTAAACGGCCTTGGCGCTGCTGACGTAGAAGGCGGGCAGCAGCCCGAAGGCAAGTACCCACAGCGGCAACACAATTCGGTCGCGACGCAGGAACAGTCGCAGCAATTGGGCGGTACCGGCGAAGTCGGACGACCCGCGCACGGCGGGTGCGGCGTAATGGCGGCCGCCCGCGGTTGCGGTTGTCATGATCCCACCTTCTCCATGGTCGCCCTCGCCTGCTCGGAGGTCGCGCCGTCGACGTGGTAGTGCCGCATGAACAGCTCCTCCAATGTCGGCGGCGCACTGGTCAAGGTGCGCACACCGGTATCGCCGAGGACTCGGATCAGCTCGCCGAGATGTTCACCCTCCACCTGGCAGCGCAGGGTCGACCCGTCGAGTTCGATATCCTCGACGCCCGGGATCCGGCTGAGATCGCCTGGGTCGCCGAGCAATTCGGCGGTGATGGAGGTACGCGAAAGATGCCGCATATCCGACAGCGATCCGCTCTCCACGGTGCGCCCGGCCCGGATGATGGTCACCCGGTCACACAGCACCTCCACCTCGGACAGGATGTGACTCGACAGCAGAACTGTGGTGCCGCGCTGATTTGCCTCCTCCACGCATTCGCGAAAAACCTGTTCCATCAACGGATCCAGGCCCGAGGTCGGTTCATCGAGCAGTAGCAGGCGCACATCGGAAGCGAGCGCGGAGATCAGGGCGACCTTCTGCCGGTTGCCCTTGGAATAGGTGCGTGCCTTCTTGCGCGGATCGAGATCGAACCGCTCGATCAATTCGGCGCGGCGCTGGGAATTGATTTCCCCGCGCATTCGAGCCAGCAGGTCGATGGTCTCCCCGCCGGATAACGACGGCCACAGCGTGACATCGCCTGGTACATAAGCGATTTCGCGATGCAGTTCGACCGCATCGGTCCACGGGTCGCACCCGAGCAGCCGGACCTCGCCGGAACTGGCCCGCAGGATGCCGAGCAGGATACGGATGGTGGTCGACTTACCCGCGCCGTTCGGGCCGAGGAAGCCATGGATTTCGCCTTCGCGGACCGCGAGTTCCAGCCCGTTCAGGGCGGCGAAGTGGCCGAAGTTCTTGTGCAGGTCGCGAACTTCGATGATGTCGGACATCAGATCTCCTTGCTGAGAGTGTCCAAAATCGTGGGGTCTGTGAGTAATCCCTGGGTGTAGAACTCCAGGGCGGGGGGCGTGAGCTCTTCGGTCAGCTCACGGATTGCCTTGCGGTAGTCGAGTTTTTCGCCGCTTTGCTGGCGCATCTGCATGTACAGCACGGTCGCGCCGACGTTCAGCATCATCAGGTATCTGGCACGCGCCGCCGGATCGCGACTCGGTTTGATCACTCCGGCGTCGACGCCCTGCTGGATGTAGACCTCGGCATCGGCGGTCATATGCTCGAGCAGCGATTGCGCCATGGGCCCGCCTGCCTGCAGGCTGCGCACCATATAGGCGACCAGTGGACCGTACTCCTCGATCTCGGCCAGTGCGGTGAGCATGCCTTTCGCCACCGACGGCGCCGTGATCGCCTTGGTTTTCTGATCGCGGATCAGCTGCAGCACCCGCTCATCGCAGGCGGCTCGCAGCCCATCCTTGGAGCCGAAGTGATGGTTCACCAGTCCGGGGGAGACCCCCGCGGCGGCGGCGATGGTCCGCACACCGACCTGGAATCCGTGCTCACCGAAGACTTCGATCGCGGCATCGCGAATTCGGGCAGCGGTGCTGAGGTCGGGCGAACTCAGGTCCATGGCGCTGCCATGCCTGATGGGTAGCTGCGCGGCGGATCCTTGCGATACGGCTCTCTGGTTGAACACATGTTTAGTATGTTAAACACGCGTTCAATCGCAAGGCAAGAGCTTTACGAAGATGTCGTGTCACGATATTTTTCCCGACTGAATCCACTGGTCAGAACCCCCGGTGGCGGTCGACGCCAGGAACATCCGATCCGCCCAGGCGCCCCGCCAGGTGTCCGCGAAACGCTACTGTCGGGGGTATGCCTGACACCGAGACCGTCTCGACATCGGACCACCTCCGCGACGCACTCGACGGGCCATGGCGCGCGGTACGCGCCGAGGCCAGGGTGCAGCTGGCCGGAGATCAGTTCACCGGCGATCCCACTCTGGATTACCGAGCGGCGCGGGCGCGGGTGCTCGAGCAGATGCGGACGATCGCGTCGATGGGCTACGCGGAGCGTGGTTTCCGACGCGAGAACGGCGGCACCGGGGAACCGGGGGAGGCGGTGGTCGGTCTGGAGATGCTGGCCTATGCCGACCTGTCGCTATGGGTGAAATCGGGCGTGCAGTGGGGTTTGTTCGGCGGGGCCGTAGAGAACCTCGGGACCGAGCGGCATCGCGATGTGGTCAAGCGGCTGATATCACTGGATCTGCTCGGCTGTTTCGCGATGACCGAATCCGGCCACGGCAGCGATGTCGCGAATCTGGAGACCACCGCGACCTACGATCCGCAGACCCAGGAATTCGTCGTGCATTCGCCGACACCGTCGGCGCGCAAGGACTACATCGGCGGCGCGGCCGAACATGCCAGGATGGCAGCGGTTTTCGCGCAGTTGATCACCGAGGGGACCAGTCAGGGCGTGCACTGCTTCCTGGTGCCGATCCGCGATGAACACGGCGCCGACCTGCCGGGTGTGACCACCTACGACGACGGCCTCAAAGGCGGTCTGCTCGGCGTCGACAACGGCCGCATCGTCTTCGATCAGGTCCGTATTCCCCGGGAGAACCTGCTCAACCGGTACGCCGATGTCGCGCCCGACGGTACCTACAGCTCCGATATCGAGAATCCGAGCCGTCGATTCTTCACCACACTGGGCACTTTGGTGCGCGGGCGGGTCAGCGTCGGGGGTGCGGCCGCGGCGGGTGCGCGGGTCGCATTGAGCATTGCCACGCGATACGCGCTGAAGCGCCGCCAGTTCTCGGATCCGGACAGCGGCCAGGAGACCTTGCTGCTCGACTACCGCAGCCATCAGCGACGGCTGCTGCCGTTGATCGCCCGCTCGTACGCGCTCGCGTTCGCGCAGAACGATCTGGTCCGGCGTATGCATCTGGTGCAGACCGGCCAGGATCTCGATCCCGGCGCGCAGCGCGCGCTGGAGAAGCGGGCCGCCGGACTCAAGGTCGCGCAGACCCGATTCGCCACCCGCGCCATCCAGGAATGTCGCGAAGCCTGCGGCGGCGCAGGCTATCTCACCGAGAACCGCCTGGTCACGCTCAAGGCCGATACCGATGTATTCACCACCTTCGAGGGCGACAATGTCGTGCTCACCCAGCTGGTGGCCAAGGAACTGCTCACCGCCTACTCCGATGAGATCCGTGATCTGGACGCGCTGGGCTGGGTGCGCTTCGCCGCCACCATGGCCGGTGATGTGGTGCGCAAGCGTTCCGGTGTGCGGCAACTGATTCAGACGCTGCGCGACCGCAGTGACGACACGGTCGACGACGGCGACCTGTCCCGCCGCTCGGTGCAGCTGCAGCTGTTCGCCGACCGCGAGGACTATCTGGTGCGCACCGCCGGATACCGGCTGCGCGCCCGCGCGAAGGACACCACACCGTTCGAGGCGTTCAACAATGCGCAGGACCATATCCTCGCCGCGGGCACCGCACACATCGACCGACTGATTCTCGAGGCGTTTATCGAAGGTATTGCCGGAATCGAGGATCCGGCGGCGCGCGAACTCGCCGAGACCGTCTGCGATCTATACGTCTACTCGATGCTCGAGGAGAACCAGGCGTGGTTCATCATGCACCGGTTCATGTCGGTCGAACGGGCGAAGGCCGTGCGTCGCGGCGTCAATGAACTGGTCGACCGGCTGCGACCGGATGCGCTGACGCTGGTCGAGGGCATGGGGGTGCCCGAGGGCATGCTGCGTGCGGCGCTGCTGGATGATGCGAGTGTCTTCGATCGGGTCGGCAGCCATACCACGGTGTAGCGGATCTAGCGGTCGACACGCGTCTGTTCCGCGAGAAATCGCGCGGCGAGCTTCCAGCACACGACGACGAGCGCGATCGCCACCGCCGCTCCGCCGAGAATGTCGGTCGGCAGGTGATAGCCGAGGCCGATCATGCCGACCGCTGCGCAGACCAGTGCGACGGTGGCGATCACGATGGTGACGACACGCGCCCGCGTCGATTCGGCCAGCACGACGAACGCGGTGGCGATCGCGACCAGATGCACGGTGTGCCCACTCGGATACGCGAGATAGTCGTGCAGCGGTCGATCCCATAGCGGTTTGAGCACCCAGCTGTTGAGCCCGACCACGACCTCGGGAATCACCACCATCGCCACGGCCCGCCGCCACTGCCCCCGATGGCCGAACCAGGCGGCGGCCGCGAGCAATAGCGGGATCAGGATGTAGCCGTTGCTCGGAATCACCAGCGCCTGGTAGCCGCCGGGATGGTCGTCCAGCGCCGAGTGGATCGGCTGGGCGAGCGCGCGATCCAGATCGGTGGCAGCGCCGTCGCCGGGGAAGGTCAGCGGCAGCGTGATCGCGACAGCGAGGCCGACGAGCACCGCGCACAGCGCGACGAGGTTCGCCCGCACCCGGGCGAGCCACCCCTCCTGTTTCATGATCACCGCTCGACGATAGGGCACCCGCGAACAGACACCACCGGTCGCGGGCAGCCGACGCGTGCCGTCACCCCGGCCCGTAGGTCAATACCGCGGTGACCACGAACCAGATCACCCACGCGAAGGCGATGAGCATGCCCGCCGCCAGGGTGATCCGCATGAATGCCCGGCCGAGATCCATATCGCCGGGCTGCCGCGGATACAGCTTCCACGGGCTGTACCAGGGCGCCTCGATGACCATGGCCGGTGCGTTGGCATCCTTTTCGGCCTGCGCCAACTCCTCGGCATAGGCCTCCGCCTGCGCCTGGTTCGGGCCGCCGTGCCACAGCGTGATATCGATCGGGCCGAGGAACCCCTCCTGGATCAGCTCCTGCGGGGCGGGCAGATAGGGCAGTATGCCCAGGCTGCGGAAGGCCACCGCGACATCGTTGGCCGTCCATAGATGGATATTCTTCTCCGATTCGGCCAGCGTCTCGAAATAGTGCCGCAATCGTTCCGGATCGCTGCCGAGGATCACATCGAAACTCGGATCGCTCCATTCCTGTTTGACCGACAGCTCGGCGCCGCGCAGCGGCACGATCAACGCGACACCGTGCACCGCGCGCTGACCGAGACCGCGTGCGGCCAGCCAATTCTGCAGTGCGAGTGTATGTTCGCGCGACTTGTCCAGCGGGGTGCGGCGGTCGCGGCCCTCCGTGGCGACCGGCTCGCCGGAGATCGTCCACGGACCGCTGAGCGGCACCTCCAGCACGCCGTCCTGCCGCGCTACCAGTGCCTCGGCCTCGATCACCACGCAACTGGTCGGGGTCCAGACCACGGCGTCGAACTGATGCAGCCGATCGTTGTGGAACAGACTGCAATTCACCGTGGCGACGCCGTGCGGGCTGACCGGATCCTTCCAGGTGCGCAGCCAGTCGATCAGCGCCCGCTCGGCATTGGTGCCTGCCGGGTTCTGTACTCGCACGAGCATTCGCGACCGCCCTTCACGTCATCACTCGATGGTGGCAAGGATACGGACAACACGGCCCGCTTCGCCGCGCCTATGACCAGACGCGGCGTGTCACTGCGGTTGTTCGGCGTCGATCTTTCCAGCCCGCACCGCATCGACCAATTCGGCGTGGTCGGCCTCGGTTCGATCGGCATAGCGAACGGCGAAGCGTGCGATGGCATCCTCGAACGCCTCGTCACCGTCGAAATACCCGGCGAGCAGGCGCGGATCGAGGGAACGCGAATGTGCCCTGGCCAGCAGCGCACCGGCCAGCCTGCCGTAATCGTCGAGATCGTCCGAAGACAGCTCCGCCGGATCGATACTGCCCTTCATATTGCGGAACTGGCGCACCGTGAACGGCAGTTCGTCGGTCGGCAAGCGCAGTGTGGTCCAGCCGAGCAGAATATCGGTCTCGGATTGAACCAGTCTGGCGCCCTGCACGATTCGCTCACCCTCATGCGCTGGCGGCGGTGCGGGCAGGAATGGCGCAAGGGCCGAAGGGTTTGCCTGTTTCAGCTGCAGCACCAGCGCCTCGCCATCATTGCCGTGCAGCAGCGCCACATAGCTGTGCAGTCCTACGCTTCCGGTGCCGACAATGCGGAAGGCGGTGTCGGACACCGCAAATCGGGCCAGCAGATTGCGTCGGGACTCGCGCAGGGTTTCGCCGTAGCGCTCCAACCCATCGATGATCTCCTCGGCGACCTCTGGGTCGACCGGCGTGAGAATCGGTGGGTCACTGACGAATCGGTGCCTGCTGATTCCGGTCTCGTGGTCCTCGAGATGTTCGGTCCACTTTTCGACCACCTTGGCGCTGGTGTTCTTGCGCGCCTTCTTCGCGGCCTTCTTGAAGTCGTCGAGCAGATCATCGGCCCTGGCCCTGCTGATGATCGATTCGTCAGGCAGCGCGCTCCACGATTCCATGAACGGTTGCTCGGCCAGATGATCGATGGCGAGGCGGTAGGACCGGGCCGCATCCCGCGCGGCTCGCAGGCAATCGTCCTCTGCCGCACCGCCTTCGCGGCCCGCCAGCACCAGACTGGCCGCAAGGCGCTCCAGATCCCACTCCCACGGGCCGACGATCGTTTCGTCGAAATCATTGATGTCCATGACGATTTCGCCGCGCGGCGTGCCGTACAGACCGAAATTCGCGGCGTGCGCGTCACCGCAGATCTGCGCGGGCACCCCGGTGTCCGGACTGCCCGCGAGATCGGCGGCCATCAGCCCGGCCGCACCGCGATAGAAGGTGAACGGCGAGGCGAGCATCCGACCGATCCGCAGCGGTATCAGATGCGGCAACCGACCGGCATTGCTCGCGGCAATGAAGTCGAGCACCTCCGGTCGCGTCGACCAGGTCACCGCTCGATCCCGGGCACTGACCGGAACCCGCTGACGCAGCGCCCGCCCGCGGGCGCGGACGTCCTCGGCAGGAACATACGAGCGTAGATCGATACCACTGTCCAACACTGTGTTTATTTTGCAGCGCCTGCGGCGCTGCGTGTTCGCGGCCCCCTATGTCTCGCGTCCGAGCCGTCGAGACTCGCGCCTGCGGCGCATGCGCTTCGACGGCTCGGACGCGAGACGGGCCGCGAACTCCTCGCTCGTAAGATTCGCTCCGTGGTGGTCGCGGAGGCGGGTATCGGTGCTTCTGATGTATCCGGATCGGTCAGGTAGCTGGCACTGCGGGATCGACCGGTGTGATCGGCAGTCGCAGCGCACCCGGGGCGGAGGCGGGCACCGTTGGATGCTTCGGCGCGACGGGGGAGATCCGCTGATACACCGAACCCAGTTCCGGGCGCGGATCGGCCTCGTCCTTATTGGGCCAGAAGGCCATCGCGCGCTCGGCCTGTGCGGTGATCGTCAGCGACGGATTGACACCGAGGTTCGCGGTCACCGCCGAACCGTCCGCGACATGCAAGCCAGGATGTCCGAATACCCGCTGGTACGGATCGACCACACCGGCCTGTGGATCCTCGCCGATCACACAACCGCCGATGTAATGCGCGGTGGCCGGGATATTCAGCACATCCATGATCAGGCCGTGCGTATCGCCGTTCACCTTGGCGCCGAACCGGCGGCCGATATCGTGCGCCAGCGGAATCCAGGTCGGATTCGGTTCGCCGGTGCCCTGTTTGGTTTTCAACTGCCCGCGCTTGCGGTAGGAGGTCAGCGAATTGTCCAGCGACTGCATCACCAGCAGGATCACCGACTTCTCCGAGGCATGGCGAGCATTGAGGCTGCGCAGGAATACCAACGGGTGCAAAACGATTGCCAGCAGGAAGCGCAGGAATCGGAACGCGCCGCCGTCCACGATCGGCACCGACATCGGGAACAGCGCATTCTGGCCTTTCCCGTAGTGGCAGACCTCGATGTGGGTATCGGCCTCGGGATGGATCGAGGACGTGATCGCGATGCCCTCGGCAAAATCGCGGCGCGAGCGGCTGACCACATTGAGGATCGCCTCGGAATTACTGCGGGTCAATTCACCGAGGCGCGGAGACAGATTCGGCAGTATCGCCTCGTCGCGCATCTTGTGCAGCAACTTCTGCGTGCCGAGCGCCGCACCGGCGAATACCACCTGTTCGGCGGTGAAGGTATTGCGCTGCTTGCGGATCCAGCGATCCGAACGCTCGGTGTCGACCGCATAGCCGCCGCCGGACAGCGGCCGAACCGCGGTCGCGGTGGTCAGCGGATGTACCTCGGCTCCGGCCTTTTCGGCCAGATACAGGTAATTCGTCGTGGTGGTGTTCTTGGCATTGTTCGGGCAGCCGGTGAAACATTGCGCGCAATGCACGCAGCCGCGCCGGTGCGGACCCGCGCCGCCGAAGTACGGATCCTCGACCTCGGCGCCCGGATCGGCCTCGTTGAAGAAGACGCCCACATTGGTCGGGTGGAAGGTATTGCCTACGCCGAGATCGTCGGCGATCTCCTTGATCACCTCGTCGGCAGGCGTCATCCGCGGATTCGGGGCCACGCCGAGCATCCGCTGCGCCTGGTCGTAATACGGCGCCAGTTCGGCCTTCCAGTCGGTGATATGGGCCCACTGCTTATCGGTGTAGAAGTTCGGCAGTGGCTCGTAGAGGGTATTGCCGTAGATCAGCGAACCACCGCCGACACCCGCACCGGAGAAGACCGCGCATTTACCGAGCACACTGATCCGCTGCGGTCCGGTCAAGCCGAGTCGCGGAGCCCAGATCGATTTGCGCACATTCCAATTCGTCTTCGGAATATCCTCGGCGGGCCAGCGCCGCCCGGCCTCGAGCACCCCGACCCGGTAGCCCTTCTCGGTCAAGCGCAGCGCACTGACGCTGCCGCCGAATCCGGAGCCGATCACTACCACGTCGTAGTCGAATGCTGGCATGGTTTCCCTCTCTGAACCGTGCGACAACCATGTGAGATGGTTTCGCACTCATTCTGTCATCCCGGTCGGTGCGGCGTATCACACAGCAGGTCGGTACCCGAGAGTGTGCGCGACGGCGTGCCCGGATGGCGTAAACCGGGTCGGTGCGGTATGCACGGGCTGTGACAACCGAATCGGGGCAAACGGAACCGGGCGAGCGCGCCGGCTCCGGCGCGGACAACCCGGGAAATGCGGGCGATCCGGCCGCGGGCGGCGTCTTCGCCGACCGCATCTTCACCGTCCCCAACATCCTGAGCGTGTTGCGACTGGCCGGTGTGCCGCTGTTTCTGTGGTTGCTGCTGGTGGTGCGCGCCGACGGCTGGGCATTCGCCCTGCTGGTGCTCAGCGGCGTCACCGACTTCCTGGACGGGAAGCTGGCCCGCCTGCTCGACCAGTCGTCGCGACTGGGCGCACTGCTCGACCCGTTCGTGGATCGGCTGTACCTGGTGACCACCCTGGCCGCATTCGTGATCCGCGGTTTGCTGCCCTGGTGGGTCGCAGTGATCCTGATCGCCCGTGACGCCGTCCTCGCCTTGACTCTTTCGGTGTACAAACGCCGTGACCTGGACCCACCCGAGGTCATCTACCTGGGTAAAGCCGCCACCTTCAGTTTGATGTCGGCGCTGCCGTGGTTGCTGGCCGGTCAGATGGATTGGGCGCTGGCAGGTTTCGGCCGCGCCTTCGGTGGGGCATTCCTGGTCTGGGGCACGGCGGTGTATGTGTGGACCGGCGTGCTCTACATCTGGAAGGCTTTCGCCGTCGCGCGAGCGATACCGGCTGTGCCACACCGTGGTGAGTAGCGATTAGAGTTGCGTCGAGTCGACGACGAAAGGACGGCCTGTGACCCAGACCCCCGAGGATCTGCGCTACACCGAGGAGCACGAATGGGTGCGGCGGATCGGGCCGACCCGGGTTCGGGTGGGCATCACCGACTACGCCCAGTCTCAACTCGGTGACGTTGTGTTCGTGCAGTTGCCCGAAGTCGACAAAGAGGTGGCCGCCGCGGACAGCATCGCCGAGGTGGAGTCGACCAAGAGTGTGTCCGATATCTACGCCCCGCTCGCCGCGAAAGTCGTTGCGGTGAACGATGTTCTGGACTCGGCGCCGGAAACGCTGAACACCGATCCCTACGGCGATGGGTGGATCTTCGAGCTCGAATTGAGCGACGAGACGAGCGTGGATGCCGCGCTCGGTGAACTGCTGGATGCCGCCGGTTATCAAGGAGTTATCGGGGGCTGACCCAGCCTTCCCAGTTCTACCTGCACGGGTACGCCCTAGCAGGGTACGGTCAATGCCAACAGATGTGCCGGTGCTTGGCAGCCGGTGTTCTAGCGCCAGGATCCCCAGGTCGTGGCGGTGAAGGCAGCACCTGCTTGCATGGATAATCAGGTTCGAGGAGGAGAGAAACGGTGAGCGAGAACAAAGACCCGGGTTACGGGGAGACCGCGGCCGAGACGACGTCGGTCTTCCGCGCGGATTTCCTGAACGAGGTCGACGCGTCGCGCTCCGCTGAGGCGACCGGCGAACAGCCGGTCCAAGGGGTCGAGGGTCTGCCGGTTGGTGCTGCCCTCTTGGTCGTGAAGCGAGGCCCGAATGCGGGCTCGCGGTTCCTGCTCGATCAGCCGACCACGTCGGCGGGCCGCCATCCCGACAGTGACATCTTTCTCGATGATGTCACCGTCAGCCGTCGGCATGCCGAATTCCGGCAGGACGACGATTCCTTCCAGGTGGTCGACGTGGGCAGCCTCAACGGCACCTATGTCAACCGGGAGCCGGTGGACTCTTCGGAGTTGCAGAACGGTGACGAGGTACAGATCGGCAAGTTCCGCCTCGTGTTCCTCACCGGTCCGCGGGTCGAGTCGAGCGATTCGTCGGCAGGTGCGGGCAGCCTGTGACATCAACGGCACGGATTTCGCGTGTCGGGACTGTTGACAGGGAAGAACGCTGTGTCATGAAAGACTCGGTGCTATGACGGGCGCGGCGCAGTGGGCTCGCGGAGGCATGTCGATCGGCTCCGTGCTCGACCTGCTGCGACCGGACTTTCCGGATATCACCATCTCGAAGATCCGTTTCCTCGAGGCCGAGGGGCTGATCCGACCCGAGCGCACACCGTCGGGTTATCGCAGGTTCTCGATCGCGGACTGCGAGCGGCTCAGATTCGTGCTGACCGCCCAACGTGATCAGTACCTGCCCTTGAAGGTGATCAAGGAGCAGCTCGAAGCGATCGACAGCGGTGCGGCGACGCTCGGTGTGCGGGAAGCCCGCGCCCGAGCGCACTCCGGCCGCAACGGTGCGCCGGAGTCCGGGCACCCGCTGCTCGACTCCGAGTCCACCGCCGCACCCGCGGCGCACAGTTCCGCACGTGCCGCGGTGCCGCGCAGACTCGGTGTCGTGCCCGGTGAAATCTCGCCCGACGAGCTGCGATTCGATCACGAAATCCGGCTCACCCGGTCCGATCTGCTCGCCAGGGCCGAGATCGATGAGAAGTTCCTCGCCGATCTGATCCGGGCCAATCTGATCACGCCGGGCGCCGCTGGTTTCTTCGACGAGGATGCGGTGACGCTGGCCAAGACCGCCAAGGCGATGGCCGAATTCGGCCTGGAGGCAAGGCATTTGCGGGCCTTCAAGCTGGCGGCGGATCGTGAGGCCGCACTGGTGGCGCAGATCGCCGCCCCGATCGCCAAGAGTCGTGATGCCGGTGCGCGGGCCCGTGCGGAGGAGACGGTGCGCGAGTTGGCCGCATTGTCGCTGACACTGCACACCTGCCTGGTGAAAGCGTCGGTGCGATCCTCGCTCGGCGGCTGAGTTCGGCGGGTGCCTGGGAAGTTCGTTTTGCGTTCCAGACGGACAACACGCCGATTTCGGCTGTGCACAGGGAATGCTGCACGCCTCGGGCTTCGCTTAGACTCGTGGTACGGCGAGCTCTGCAGCGGTCATGCCGGGCGGCCGGCGAGTCATTGGGAGGCAGTGCGATGAGTGAGATGCGCGTTATCGGCATTCGTGTCGAGCAGCCACAGAACCAGCCCGTGCTGTTGCTCCGCGAGGTGTCCGGAGACAGGTATCTGCCGATCTGGATCGGGCAGGCCGAGGCGACCGCGATCGTGCTCGAACAAGAGGGGGTGACCCCGATCCGTCCGCTGACTCACGATCTGATCAAGATCTTGATCGCCGACCTCGGGCACACCCTCAAGGAAGTGCGAATCGTGGATCTGCAGGAGGGCACCTTCTACGCGGATCTGGTCTTCGACAACGATCTGCGGATCTCGGCGCGGCCATCGGATTCGGTAGCGATCGCTTTGCGGGTCGGTTGCCCGATCTATGCCGAGGAGCCGGTGCTCGAGGAGGCGGGGCTGGTCATGCCGGACGAACGCGAGGATGAGGTGGAGAAGTTCAAGGAGTTCCTCGAGTCGGTCTCGCCGGACGATTTCAAGGCCACCGATAGCTGAGTTCTCTTGGCAGACTGGCGTTGTCGGTCCGGCGTGCCCATATTTCTGCTCGCTCTAAAGTAGAGGTCGAGACTCTTACCGCGCGTCGCGTTTGGTCGGATGATGCGGCTCCCGGGAGAATCAGGGGGAGTAATCTCGATAGTTGGGCCACGTCCGTTATGGCCGGTCGTTGGTCGTTACGGAGCCGGGTCATCGATGAGGCAAGGCGTCGGCGAAGCAAGGGAGTGGTCAGTGGCAGAGCAATCGCAGGATGTGGTACAGCCAGGCCTGTTCCCGGATGATTCGGTACCCGACGATTTGGTCGGCTACCGTGTGCCAAGCGCATGCCAGGTGGCCGGGATCACCTACCGCCAGCTCGACTATTGGGCGCGGACCGGACTGGTCGTGCCCTCCATTCGAGGTGCGGCGGGGTCGGGCAGTCAACGGCTGTATTCGTTCAAGGACATTCTGGTCCTGAAAATCGTGAAGCGACTATTGGACGCTGGCATCTCGCTGCAGAACATCCGCATCGCGGTCGATCACCTGCGCAGCCGCGGCGTGCAGGATCTGGCGGGTATCACGCTGTTCTCCGATGGCACGTCGGTGTACGAATGCACCTCGCCCGAGGAGGTAGTCGATTTACTGCAGGGTGGGCAGGGCGTCTTCGGAATCGCGGTCAGCGGCGCCATGCGGGAACTGACCGGAGCCATCGCCAACTTCCCGGCCGAGCGCGCGGTGAGCGGCAGTGCGAGCGAACGTCCGGAGGACGAACTGTCCTTCCGGCGTAAGGCTCGGATGAACCGGAAGACCGGCTAGATCTCGTCTCGAGTGCCCGTCGCTATCGCGGCGGGCACTTGTCATATTTACCGGAGTGATGAGCGCTACACGCCATTCCGGGGTCCGGTGGCGTCATTCGTTGCGCGCGCGACATAAACTGGCGATGCGTCGCCGCCGTGCGGGAGAGTTCCGGACTTCACAAGAGTTCGGGCGCCGAAGGAGCAGCACCTCCCCGTCAATCTCTCAGGCAAACGGACCGTACGGGCTTCGACGTCTCTGGAAAGTGGTGTTTGGCGCACAACGCGGCGATCGCCCGCCCATGGGGAAAGGGGTCCCGGGCCCTGTCCGTTCGAGACAGGGTGTCGCGGCGTCCGAATCTCTCAGGCTCCACGACAGAGGGGGAGGGCTGGTACCCGTCGACCGCGTTGGTCGACCCCGCCCGACCTTGGAGCTGCCGTGACTCGATCATTCGCCGACCGCCATATCGGACCCGACCGGGCTGAACTCGCCCGGATTCTGGACGTCGTCGGCGTCGGCTCGCTGGACGAGCTCGCTGCCGCGGCGCTGCCGGCGAGCATTCTGGACGGCTCCGGCCTGGAGGTGCTGCCGCCCGCGGCCACCGAGCACGAGGTGCTCGCCGAACTCGCGGAGCTCGCGCACGCCAATTCCGTCGCCACCTCGATGATCGGGCTCGGCTACTACGACACGCTCACCCCGCCGGTGCTGGTGCGCAGCCTGCTGGAGAATCCGGCCTGGTACACCGCCTACACGCCGTACCAGCCCGAGATCAGCCAGGGGCGGCTCGAGGCGCTGCTCAACTTCCAGACCATGGTCTCGGATCTCACCGGGATGGAGGTGGCCAATGCGTCCATGTTGGACGAGGCCACCGCCGCCGCCGAGGCGATGACCCTGCTGCGCCGCGCGGGTAAGTCCAAGTCCGCGCGTCTGCTCATCGACGACGATCTGTTCCCGCAGACCAAGACCGTGCTCTACACCCGGGCCGAGCCGCTGGGCATCGAGATCGTCTCGGCGGATCTATCCGATGGTGAGTTGCCCGATGGCGAGTTCTTCGGCGTGCTGGTTCAGGTTCCGGGTGCGTCCGGCCGGATCGTGGACTGGCGGCCGGTGATCGAGGCGGCGCACGAGCGTGGTGCATTGGTGGCGGTGGGCGCGGATCTGCTTGCGCTGACATTGATTACGCCGCCGGGGGAGCAGGGCGCCGACGTATGTTTCGGCACCACACAGCGTTTCGGTGTCCCGATGGGCTTCGGCGGTCCGCATGCCGGATATCTGTCGGTGCACACCAAACATGCGCGGCAGCTGCCCGGCCGGTTGGTCGGGGTGTCCGTGGACGTTGATGGCAACAAGGCGTACCGGCTCGCGCTGCAGACCCGGGAGCAGCACATTCGCCGGGAGAAGGCGACCTCGAATATCTGTACCGCACAGGTGCTGCTGGCCATTGTCGCCGCGATGTACGCGAGTTATCACGGCGCCGACGGGCTACGTGCGATCGCCCGCCGCGTTCATGCCCGCGCCGCCGCCATCGCGGCCGGGCTCGATGGTGTTGTGGTGTACGAGAATTTCTTCGACACCCTGCTGGTGCGCGTGCCCGGCGGTGCGGAATCTGTTGTCGCGAAGGCGAAGTCGAGCGGGATCAATCTGCGGCTGGTGGATGCCGATCACGTCGGCATCGCCTGCGACGAGGCCACCACCGAGGCGCATGTCACCGCGGTGCTGGAATCCTTCAGCACCGGACTGCCATCGGGCGTCGGCGATCCGGGCGATGCGCCGAGCGTACCCGACGGTTCGATCGAGACCCGCACCTCGGAATTCCTCACCCACCCGGCCTTCACCAGCTATCACACCGAAACCGCGATGCTGCGCTATCTGCGCAGACTCTCCGATAAGGACATCGCGCTCGATCGCAGCATGATTCCGCTGGGCTCCTGCACCATGAAGCTCAATGCCACCGCGGAGATGGAGGCCATCACCTGGCCCGGTTTCGCGCGGATACATCCGTACGCGCCGGTCGAGGATGCGCCCGGACTGCTGCGGGTGATCACCGATCTGGAGGACTGGCTCTCGGCCATCACCGGGTACGACCAGGTGAGCCTGCAGCCGAACGCGGGCAGTCAGGGCGAGTACGCCGGACTGCTGGCCATTCGGCGCTATCACCTGGACCGTGGTGATACCCACCGGGATACCTGCCTCATTCCGTCCAGTGCGCACGGCACCAACGCGGCCTCGGCCACCATGGCCGGATTGCGCGTGGAGGTCGTGAAGTGCCGGGAGAACGGCGATGTGGACCTCGATGATCTGCGCGCCAAGATCGCCGACCACGCCGACCGGCTGGCCTGCATCATGATCACCTACCCGTCCACGCACGGGGTGTACGAGCACGAGGTCGCCGAGTTGTGCGCGCTGGTGCACGATGCGGGCGGTCAGGTGTATGTCGATGGTGCGAATCTGAATGCCCTTGTCGGCCTTGCCCGTCCGGGACGATTCGGCGGCGATGTCAGCCATCTGAACCTGCACAAGACCTTCTGCATTCCGCATGGCGGCGGCGGGCCGGGCGTTGGTCCGGTTGCGGTGCGCTCGCATCTGGCGCCGTATCTGCCCGGTGACCCGCTCGAGCAGGGTTCGCACGCGGTGTCGGCGGCGAAGTACGGTTCCGCGTCGATCCTGCCGATCACCTGGGCCTATATCCGGATGATGGGTGCGGATGGTCTGCGCAAGGCCACGTTGACCGCGATCGCCTCGGCCAACTACATCGCGCGCCGGTTGAACGAGCATTTCCCGGTGCTGTACACCGGTGAGAATTCGATGGTCGCGCACGAATGCATTCTGGATCTACGCGAGATCAGCAAGCACACCGGTGTGACCGTCGATGATGTGGCAAAGCGGTTGGCCGACTATGGATTCCACGCGCCGACCATGAGCTTCCCGGTGGCTGGCACGCTGATGGTGGAGCCCACCGAGAGCGAAAACCTGGCCGAGCTCGACGAATTCGTCCTCGCTATGACGGCGATCCGTGCCGAGATCGATCAGGTCGCCGCGGGTGTGTGGCCGGTGGAAGACAACCCGCTGCGCGGTGCTCCGCATACCGCGGCCTGCCTGGTCGGGGAGTGGGAGCACCCGTACAGCCGGGAGGTCGCGGTGTATCCGCAGGGGCTGGATCCGGCGCGGGGCAAGGTGTGGCCCCCGGTCCGGCGCATCGACGGCGCCTACGGTGACCGCAATCTCGTCTGCTCCTGCCCGCCGCTGGACGCGTACTGAAGGCTACCGAGCCGCACCTCGACCCCGTTGCAGGTGCGGCTCGGCAGCCACCTTCACTGTGCCGCAGCCGCTTTGGCGTAGGTATTGACCAGATCCGGCCAGCCGCCCTCGCTCTGCACGCTGTCGCGCATGGATTCCCAACCCGCGCCGTGCTTTTCGAAGCCAGAATGCACCAGGGTGACGGCTGTGCGGTCGGCGGTGACGGCTGCGAAGGTGACATCGACGCGGCTGGCGCGGTCCGGATCGGTTTCGTGCTGCCAGGCCAGGCTGATCTCCCAGGAGAACGCGAAATGCCGCGGTGGATCCCAGACGAGCACGGTTCCCCAAGGACATTCGGTGCCGTCGGCTTCCCTGCCGAAACAGCGCCCGCCCTCGCGCGGCTCGATAACCTCCTGTGCGAGTTCGCCCTTGCCGATGTGATGTGCTCGCGGCCACCAACTGTCGATCCCATTGGTGAATACGTCGTACGCCTTCTCGATCGGTGCGTCGACGACGAGTTCGACCCGAACTTCCTTATCGCTCAATTGCTGTGTCATGACTTCTCCTTCGCGGAGGTGTCCGCCGTTCGCTCGGTCGCGACCCGCCGGTTCACCTCGTCCTGAAAGGCCGACATCGCCGTCGACCAGAACTGCGTGAAGTACTCCCGAAGTCCATCGATTCCCTGCGGGTTCAGCCGATACACCCGCCTGGTTCCCACCGCTACATCGGTAACCAGCCCCGCCGCCTTGAGCACCTTCAAATGCTGGGAAACCGCGGGCCGACTGACCGGCAATCCCTCAGCCAGTTCCCCAACCGAACACGGCCCTTCCCCGAGCCGCTCGAAGATCGCGCGCCGCATCGGATCCCCCAGGGCATCCAACGCGGCATCTCGGTAAGCCTCCACGAACCGTAAGTTTACGCTTACGGAAGGTGTGGCTGTCCACTGCCTTCGAGTGGCTCCATGCCGGAGGTCGTGGCCGAATCCGAGCCGCCCCGAGCGGGGTCAGGCCGGGTCCGGCACCGACTCGGGTTCGATTTCCGGGATCTCGCTGAGGGCTTCGATTCCCAGTTCCGACCGCGTTGCGTCGATGACGGCGCGTTCGTCCTGGACGGTATTAGCAATTGCCTTGTGCCACAGTGCGCGGATCGCGTTGACGTCGTCCATGGTTGCCTCGTGGTCGAGTTCGACCTTGAGGCGCTGCACGGTGATGCTCTGGGCCGCGGTGAGGGTGCGGAGCAGATCTTCGCAGCGCGCCGGGATCTTGGGGTTCGACAGGACGCGCAGCCGGGTGATGTAGCCGTTGCACGCGGAGATGCTCTGCTGTACTTCCTTGCCGAAACTGTCCACCTCCTCGACGGATTCGGCTTTCCAATCGAGGGTGTCCCACAGGGTTTGGCGGACGTCGGCGGCGGCGAGCAGCACCGAGGAGATCGCGGTCAGAATCGAGTCGCGTCGCCATTTGTCCTGTTCGCGGCGTTCTGCGGCGGCGTTGGCGTTGTCGATGTTGCGTTGCGCGGCGGCGTGGGTTGCCTCGATATTCTGCTGTGCGGCATCGAGTGTGGTCCGGTTGCGCTCGTCGGCTGCGGTGATCGCGTTGCGGTTCGTCCGGTTGTTGATCAGGACGCCGATGAGCGCCGCGGCGGCGACGATGAGCGAGCTGAGAAGCGGAAGCCAGGAAGTCACCGGGTCATCATTGCATTGCGGGGTGCTCCACTGTGCCCCGATCGGTGCTCGAGAGCCACCACCGCGTGCCGCGTCCGGTCCGGCATCACCCGCAAGGACCGTGTATTGCGTGGTCAGCGGTTCGGTCGGGTAGCAGATCGGCGCCACGGGAGGCGAGCAATCTGCGTGAAAACAGTTTGCCGCACAAGCAGTTCCTACCTCGCACAACGTATACCTTGTGCGCGATAGCCAATGTCTATGCGAGGCAATCGATACGACCGATGCTCACGGGGTGGTCAGCGCGTGCATTATCGCGGTTCCGAAGCTGACGTCGTCGGAGGTGGGCAGCCGGGTGTATGTGCCTCCGGTTCGCTGAGCGGCGGTTTGGAGGGTCTCGGTGCCATTGCCGCCGATGACGATCACATCGATGCGAACCGGGTGGGCCGGATCGGCGGCGGAGGTCAGCTCGGTCAGCAGTTTCGCTCCGGTGATGGTCGAGTCGTCATCCGGGCCGTCGGTAATGAGCAGGACCGAATTGGTCAGCCCCGCGGTGTATCCGCGAATAGCTGAGCGGTAGGCGGCGATCAGTGACGGATATGCCTGGTCGGTGCGCGATTCGGTGGGCTTGACCGCCTCCAGCGCCGTATCCAACGCAGTGCGCTGCTGATTGTTCAGTGGCGCGGTGGGAGTGTGGATCTTGTACGGCGTTGTCCCGTCGAGGTTTTTGCCGAATGTCCACACGCCGAGTCCGAAGTCCGGCGGCATCACATTCATCGTGGAGCGGATCGCGCCGAGTGCGTTAGCGAGCCGGGTGACGGACCCGTCGCTATTGCCCATCGAGGACGATACGTCCAGCAACACCGTAGCCTGCACGCCGAGAACAGGATTGGCGAGTGTCGCGCGCACCTTGTCCAGAGCGGTCCGCGGTGCCGAGGGTGCGGCGGTGGCCGGTGCAGCGCCGAATCCGGCGGCGGTGAAGGCCGAGGACTGCTGAGGTGCGCGCAGGTAGTCGGCGAACAGCGATGCGATCAGATTCTGGGTCTTGTCCACCCATGCGCCGGACATCAAGGCGGCGGGATGATCGGCGACCGGGGCGGTACCCGCGGGCCGAAACGCCGACATACCACCGAGAGCCTTCAGTTGCTGCTCAGTAGCGGCTACCGCGTGAACGGGCGAATTCGCCGCACCGATCGCGGCCAATGCGGCCGTGGTGTCCACCGCCTGCGGCGCCTTCGCGGCGAGACCGGAGATCGCCGCGACAACCTGACCGGACTGCGCGACCTCATCGGTGAGCGGGTCGGTCCCCGACACCGCGGAGCCGACCGCTGCCGCCGCCGCCAGTGTCGAATCCCCGGCGGGCAGCGCCATCCGCAACCCACCCCACCCGGACAGGCCGAGCTCATCCAGCGAACCCTGTTGCAGCCGTGGCAGATCCGCCCAGGTGATCTTGGCCTGCTCGAGCGCGTTGCGCAGATCGTCCGGAACGGCGACCACGATCGGGGTCAACGCGACCGGCGCCGGTGTGCCCTCGATCAGGCCGGGCACCCGCATGGATTCGATGGAACGCATCGAATCGGCGATCCACAGCCCCGGCTGCGGGCCGAGCGCACCGTTCCACGGCGTGCCCGCGGTGAACCCGGCTACGATGGCGGCCGACGGCTGGGCCGTCACCACAACTTTCGCACAATGATCGCGCACCTTCGGATTGGTCGCGTTGTAGTGCTCCGCCGCGGCCCGCACCGGATCGGCGATATCCGGATCGACCGTCACGAACAGCGTCGACGGCCCCTCCTTACATTCCGCCGCGGCCGACTTGTCCCGGTTCGCGGCGCGATCACTGAGTTGAAAAAACGCGAAGACCGCCGCGACTAGCAGCAAAACGGCAACCACTGCGATAACCGGACCTTTGCTGACGCCCCGGGACCTGGTTCCGCTGCGATGTGTGCCCACGATCCTCAGTGTATGTTCACGCGAGATTTGCCGTGCCGGTGTGTCCGGTGCGGCGCACCGGCACGGCGTGGCGCGGACATCCGACTAGGGTCGGATCATCCGTCCGCGGTCGAACTCGTGGCCGCCCCAGACTCCGGACTGTCCGGTGCGCGCGGCGAATTCACCGCAGGCATCCCGGATCGGGCAGCCCGCGCAAACTTCACGCGCGTACTCGAAGTCCTGTGACGGGTACGGGAACCACGCTTCGTGATTCGGATCACCTCGACAGGCCGCCCGATGCCACTCTCGGGAATCCGAGAGCGGGAGCAGGTCGGTCAGATCGACAACCGCGCTGGTCTCCAATTCGACGGTCATTTCGAGCCTTCTCCTTTCTCTCTCGGCTCAAGTGGTGGCCAATTGCTTCCAGATCCGCCGCTGATGCTTGGCCAGGTGATCGGGCGCCTTCGGCTGCCACAGCAACCGCATACCCGCCTCCTCCGGCGTCCGGTCGGCCTTGCTCGAGTTGCACGGCGCGCACGCGGCGATCAGGTTGTCCCAGGTATTCGGACCACCCCGGCTGCGCGGCCGGATGTGGTCGACGGTGCGCGCCCAGGACGCGCAGTACCCGCACCGGTGGTTGTCGCGACGCAGCACACCGGCCAGCGTCGCGCGGCTGCCGTCGTGTATTCGCGTCACATGGTCGAGGTAGACGTAGCGCAGCAGCCGGATCGTCTCCGGCAGCGCGAGCTCGAGGTGCTTGGACCGAATCGGGAAGCGCGGCTCCCGATCCGCGATCGACTCCGCGGCTCCGCCCATGAGCAGCACCACGGCCCGGTCGGCGCTGATCTCGGTGAGCGCCTCGTAGCTGGCGTTCAACACCAGTACCCGGGCGTGTATCCAGTTGTCGACAGTCGACACCACCGGATCGGTGGCACGGTGGAACGTCATGGGAGTCACCATGTTTCGAGAGAGCGAGCAGATCCGAAGGCGAGGGTCGGTCAGTTACCGGCCAGGAGGCGGCGCGGTTTCTGCTCGACGCGCGCGTCATACCGACGCGGGCTCGATACGACAATGGTCACGGCCGCCGCCTCCTTCCTCATGCTCGTGAGCACCCGCGGAATCGGGTGATCATCGTCGAAATCCATGGTGGCACAACGCACCCACCGCTGGCGAAGGGTTTTCAGGCCAGGCCGACCAGCCACTGCCGCAGCCACGAGGTGGCGGTGGCGCCGCTGGCATCCACGACGTAGGTCGGATAGTTCTGGTGCACGAACGAGTTGTAGAACCGCTCGAATTCCTGCTTGCGTTCGTTCATTTCCGGATCGGCGAGCTGGTTCTGGATGAGTGGGGCCACCCCGGTCGCCATCAGGTCGTTGAAGATGGCGAACGCCTCCTGCTGATAGCGCCACAACTGGGCCGGGTCGGGATCGGAGGCCTGGGCCAGGAATCCGGCGAAGCGGGTCGCGAAGTCGGTGGGCGGCGCGGCGCAGTAGAGGTCACCGACGGCGCAGATGGTCCGGGTCTTCGGGGTGAGCAAGCCGAAGCCGCCGATGCGCGGGCCGCCCGCACCGGCACCGTCGACCGGCGGGCCGATGAGCGCGTCGGTCGGGGAGCGGCGCGGATCCGAGATGAGTCCGACCGCGGCGATGCTTTCGGGCCGAACGGGACTCAATCCGGTGCCGATTTCGGCGGCGAGATCGCCCGCCGCATCCGCGCCCTGGCTGTAGCCGATCAGCGCGATCTTGGTCTCGGCGCACTGCTGGGCCATCGCCGTGACCAGGCCACGGGCATTATCGATGGCCTGCCGCTTGGACCGGCCGTAAACATCGGTCTCCCAGGGGAAAGCGGTCGCCGCGTAGGTCACGTAGTCGGTGCGGGTATTTCGCGGCAGGTTATCGGTGACGCTCGCCAGCATGCCTTCGCCGGGATTGGCGTCGGAGGTCTCCCACGTGCCGGGTATCGCCACGACATAGAGGTCGGGGCAGCCAGCGGGGGCCGCGGCTGTGGTACCGGCGCCGCCGACGGCGCCCATCGCACCTACCATGACGGTTCCTGCCACAGCGCCGATCATCTTGCGCATAAACATGGTCCACACCTCGGTGTTGCTAGTTCCGAAGCGGCCGGGGGCCGTACGCGACTGCCTGTCGTCGCGTCGGAGACAACCGTACGGTCTGACCAGGGGTTGATGCGGGAACAACCCGAGACAAATGCCGAACATTTTTAACAGAATGTGGCAATACCGACGATTCGCCCGGCGCGCCGGGATGAAGGAGCCGCGGGCGAGGGGGTGCGCGACTCCTTCATCGTGTCCGAGGGGCAGTCACCGCCTCGTCCACGGTTGTGTGGTGATCAGGACACCAATGACTCCCTCCCGTGCATCATCGTGTGCCCATCCATTGAACCCCGATCGGCGGGCCTTCGTCCCGGCTTCGAGCATTGCCGTTCGAGAAGTTGGTCAATCGATGGGGGTGTGGCCCAACAGAACTCGACCGGTGAATCGCGTCTGCTTGGCCCGCGGCAGCGGGTGGAACAGGCAGCCGTGCACGTCGCGATACCACATCTCCATCTCGCAACTGCGCGAAAAGCCAACGCCGCCAACGGTTTCGATGGCCAGCCGGACGGTATCGACGAGCGCGTCGGCGGCCACGGTCTTGCGGCTGAGGGTGCGTGCGCCATGGCCGTCGGTATTGTCGAAGCGCAGATTGTCCGAATCGGTGAACATGGCGGCGATCGAATCCGCAGCGGTGGTGTAGGCGTTCATCATCTCGCCCGCGAGCTGGAAGGTATGTGGTTCGGCGCGGTCGGCGACAAGTGCGGCGGCCAATTCGACTGCGGCGTCGGCGATGCCGAGGTAGGCCGCCATTACCAGCGGCATGGCAGCACCGATCACCACATTCAGCACCGGGGGCCATATGTCGGCGGGGCGGGTCAGCGAGATTGCGGCATCGGGGACGAAGACATCCTCGAAGACCACCGTATGGGAGCCACTGGCCCGCAAACCGAGAGTGTCCCAGGTCTTTTCGATGCGAACACCGGGCGCGTCCAACGGTATCGCGAAGTGCAGCACCTGGGGTCCGTCCGGCGCATCACCGCGGCGGATACTCGTCACCACCACATTGCCGACCTCGCAGCCGCTGGCGGGTGCCTTGCGCGCGCTCACCCGAAAGCCGCCGTCGACACGCTCGGCCCGGCCGTTGGATTCGACCCAGTCCGAAGCGCCGGTGCTGACCAGGATCGCGCCCGCGGCCACCTTGTGGAAGACCGCCGAGGCGTCGATGCCGTGGTTGTGCCGCCAAACCTGTGCGGCGACCAGATGGCTGTGCATGGCGAAGGCGACGGCGGTGGATGGATCGTGGCGGCCGAGTTCGCGCAGGATCTCGCCCATCTCGCGATGCGACACACCGCCGCCCCCGAACTCGATGGGTACCAGGGCGGCCGCGAGTCCTGAGGTCCGCAGCAGGTCGAAGGCGGCTACGGAGATGTCGCCGGTACGGTCGCGGGCGGCGACATCGGCGCGCAGGGTTTCCCCGGCCCGGCGTGCCAGGGCGATCCAGTCGGTGGTGGTGATGTCATGGGCGATAGTCGTCATGTTTCGAAGTTAGGAACGGCCGCGATAACCGAATAGTCCAGAAAGTGGACTCCAACGGTCCAGAAAATGGACCCCGGTTCGCGAGGTGACCATGACCAGCACGACCGCAAGCTATGGCCAATATTGTCCGATCTCCCGTGCGCTCGATGTGGTTGGTGAGCGTTGGTCGCTGCTCATCCTGCGCGATCTGCTCATCGGTACAACTCGCTTCAATGATCTGGCGCGCGGTCTGCCGGGTCTTTCACGCAGTCTGCTCGCCAAGCGGCTGCGCCGATTCGAGCGGGCCGGACTGATCGAGAAGGTGGGCAGCGAATACTTGCTCACCGCGGCCGGGCGGGAATTGGAGCCGATCCTGTTCGGCCTCGGCGAATGGGGTGCACGCCGGACCTTCGGTGAACCGCGGCCCGAGGAGTTGGATGCCGGGCTGCTGGTGTGGTGGATGCACTCACGTCTGGATACGTCCATGTTTCCGGGTAGGCGCCATGTGTTGTGCGTGCGGTTGACCGACGATCTTCGGCGCTATTGGATCGTCATCGAATCGGGTGTGCCTTCGGTGTGCGACGCCGATCCCGGCTACCCGGTCGACGTCACCATCAGCTCCGATGTCGAATCGCTGTACCAGGTTTGGTTGGGACGCATTCCGCTCTCGCACGCTATGCGAACCGGCCGAGTGGAATTCACCGGCCCGACTGCCCTCACCCGACGAATGCCCTCGGTGCTGCTGCTGAGTCCTGTTGCGGGATATGCGGATCCGGTCGTGCGTGCCTCGTGACCATTACGCGGAAGTCTCCCGCGCGTAGATGTAGTAGCGGTAGACGCCGTCACCCGGATCGGCGCTCAGCGGCCACTCTCCGTCGGCGAACCATGCCCATTCGAGCGTGCGGCCCGCGTCGTGTTCGGCGATCGACTTCGCCCGGTCCAACGAGCTGTCGGTTCCGAGACCCTGATCGTCGGTGCCGCAGAACTCGCAGCTGTGCACCCGTCGCACTTCGTATGCGATCACTCGGTTACCTCCGGGCATCCAGGTTAGTGCCGTTCGCCACCGTTGTGGGACAACTACGTTGCCACGGAGCCACCGCAAAAACCCGTTTGCGGATGACTGCGGCCACTGCTAACTTTCCGAAGGCCGTGCCAGAGAACGAGGAGGTGGTATCCGTGAACGCAGTATCGACATGGGTGCTCCCCTTCGGGGTCACGGTCAGGCGATAGGTCGTCCGGGAGCGCCGTTCAACAGCACTCCCGAAAGGCACGACCGTGCAATTCATTACCGAACAGCGCCTCGACGACGACATCCTCGAGCGCGAATTCACCCTCGGCGAAATCGCTGGCATCCTGTGGACGCCCGGATCCGCAGCCGAACCGATGCCGCTGATCCTGGTCGGCCCCCCTCCCCTCGGGTTGCGCAAGGCGTACCCGCGACTGCTGGTCAGGGCCCAGCACGCCGTGGCGGAGGGCTACGCCGTGGCCACCATCGAGCTCCCCGGGAGCGGTGACCGGCCCCGTTCGGCCGCCGCCGATCAGGCCCTCACCGACCTGCACCGCGCGCTGGCGGCTGGCGGGCCGGTCGACGACGAGATCGTCGACCGGCTCATCCTCCCGCTGGTCGACAAGGCGGTCCCGGAATGGCGGGCCGCCCTGGACGCCCTGCTCGCGCTGCCCGAGATCGGCGGCCCGGTCGGCTACTCGGGCGGGGTGATCTCCATCGGCACCCGGCTGGCGGTGGTCGAGCCGCGCATCGCGGCCGCTGTTCTGTTCGCCGGTAGTTTCGTGCCCCGCGCCATCCTCGAGCAGGCCCGGCAGGTCACCATTCCGCTGCATGTCCTGCTGCAGTGGGACGACGAAGGAAACGACCGGCAGGTGGCCCTGGACCTGTTCGACGCCTTCGGCTCCAAGGAGAAGACGTTGCACGCCAATATGGGCGGGCACACCGGCGTCCCGCAGTACGCCGGAGAGGAGGCGAACCGGTTCTTCGCCCGGCACCTGAAGTGAGGCCAGGCCGTCAGGCCAGCTGCAGACAATAGAGCCGTCGGCCAGGAGCCGCGTGGCCGTGCTGCTGAGCGTTCACCCGGTGACCGCTCAGCAGCGGGTCTCAGAGGTTGCCGACGATGTGTTCGAGGCGGCGGGCCACCAGTTCGCGGGCCTGTTCGCGCAGCGCGGGACGGTAGCCGCTGGGATAGACCGGGTCGCCGGGGGTGTAATCCTTCAGTACTTCCTTGGCGAGGGTGATCTTGTGGACCTCGGTGGGACCGTCGGCGATGGCCATGACCTCGGCGTAGTTCATCATGTCGACGAACGGGAGGTCCTGGCTGACGCCGATGGCGCCGTGCAGATGCAGTGCGCGCTGGGCGATATCGTGCATCACCTTCGGCATCGCCACCTTGATGGCGGCGATGTCCTTGCGCACCTTCAGATAGTCCTGCTCCTTATCGATGCGCCAGGCGGTGCGCAGGACGAGCAGGCGGAACTGCTCCATCTCGATCCAGCTGTCGGCGATGCGTTCCTGGGTCATCTGTAGACCCGCGAGCGGACCCTTGCGCATCGGCCGGGAGACGGCGCGTTCGGCCATCATGTCGAAGGCCTTGCGCACCAGTGCGACGGTGCGCATGGCGTGGTGTACCCGACCGCCCCCGAGGCGGGTCTGCGCGACGATGAAGCCCATACCCTCCTGGCCGAGCAGGTGGTCGGCGGGCACCCGGACATCGGTGAAGCGCAGATGTCCCTCGTGCTCGCTGAAACCGTGCACGTGGAAGTTCTTCACGATCTCCAGGCCGGGGGTGTCGGCGGGCACGATGAACATCGACATGCCCTGGTACGGACTGACATCCGGATTCGTGACCACCATGACGATATGGAAGCTGGCGAATTGCGCATTGGAGTTGAACCACTTTTCGCCATTGATGACCCAGGAGTCGCCGTCGCGCACCGCGCGGGTCTTGAACAGCGTCGGATCCGAGCCGCCGGTCGGTTCGGTCATGACATAGCAGGACCCGATCTCCCCGGCCAGCAAGGGCTCCAGATACTTGGCCTTCTGCTCGGGGGTGCCGTAATGCGCGAGGATTTCCGCATTACCGGAATCCGGTGCCTGGCAACCGAATACCGATGGCGCCCACACCGAAGTGCCGAGCACCTCGTTGAGCAGGCCGAGTTTCAGCTGCCCGTAGCCGGGGCCGCCCAGTTCCGGTCCGAGATGGCAGGCCCACAGACCCTGTTCCTTCACCTTCTCCTTGAGCGGCCGCATGAGCGCCATCGCCTCGGTATTGGTGCGGTCGTAGGGATTCGGGTAGAGCAGATCGAGGGGTTCCACCTCGGTGCGGACCAACTCCGCCGCCCAGTCCAACTTCTGCTGGTATTCCGGGTCGGTTTCGAAATCCCAAGCCATGGTCAGCCTTTCGTGTCGGTGATGCCGTCGAGAACGGTGGACGCCACAATGTCGGCGATTTCGTCGGGGGAGCGCCCGCCGTGCGGGCGGTACCAGAAGGTCACCATGTTCAGCATGCCGAGCACACTGTTGGTGACCACGTGATCGCTGGTGCGCAGCAGGCCCGCCGCATGACCGGCATCGATGACGCGCTGCCAGCAGGCCTGTATTTCGTCCCGCATTTCCTGTAGTTCCTCGCCGCGCTCGCCGGTCAGCGCGGTGACATCGCGCAATTGGATGGCGACCTCACGCCGATGCTCGATGATCAGCCCGACGTGGCTGTGGATCAGCTTGCGCAACTTGACGATCGGGTCGTCGATGCCGCGGGAGATCCGCTGTGCGTCGGTGAGCATGAGCTGGATGTAATCGCGCAGGATCTGCCAGAGCAGCTCTTCCTTGGAACCGATGTGGTAGTACAGCGCGCCCCGCTGCACCCCGGCCCGATCACCGATTTCCGCGACGCCGGTGCCGTGGAAACCCTGCTCCGCGAACAGTTCCACCGCCGCCGCCACGATGCGCGCCCTGGTCGCCTCGGCGGTGGTCTCCGCGGCCGGTGGACGACCGCGACGACGAGGTGAAGCGAAATCCGTCACCCGGCCACCATCCCTCGTCGAATCGCTGCGCGATGCCGCGGTCATCGGCGTGGATCCAGGACGACCTTGGAAACCTCGTCGGCACGGTCGGCGAACATGCGGTAGGCATTCGCACCGTCCGACATCGGGAAGCGATGTGTGACAACGGCTTCGGGCCGGATTCGTCCGGCCGCGGTGAGCCGCAGCAGGGCGGGCAGTTCGTATTGGATCGAGCAGAGTCCGATATGGAACTCGAGCTCCTTGACCTGCGCCAGCTGCATATGGAAGGGGAAGGCGCGGTTATGGCTGACGCCGACCACGCCGACTCGGCCGCGATGTCCGACGGCACTGATGGCGAGATTGATGGTCGCATCGGCGCCGACCGCCTCGATCGCGACATCCGCACCGCCGCTGAGCATCTCGCGGATGACGGTCTTCGGTTCGGCGGATTCGACTATCTCCGCACCCAATTCGGTGGCACGCTTACGGCGCTCGGCCACCAGATCCACGCCGAGCACCCGCGAAGCGCCCATCGCGAATGCCGATTGCACGGCCATCAGCCCGACCGGTCCGAGTCCGATCACCACCACGGTGTCACCCGGTGCCATGCGGGTGCGGCGCGCGCCGTACCAGGCGGTCGGCGCATTATCGGTGAGCACGATCGCCGCCTCATCGCTGACCGTATCGGGAAGCCGTACCAGATTTCCCTCGGCATGGGGTACGGCGAGATATTCCGCCTGCGCACCTGGGAGCGAGCCGCCGAGTCCGTAGCAGGCATCGGCGGGCATCGGATGGCGTTCGCAGGCCGCCACGATGCCTGCCTTGCATTTGGCGCAGCGGTTACAGCCGACGGACGCGGAGACGAGCACCCGCTCACCGACCGCGAATCCTTGTATGTCCGAACCCAATTCGACGATCTCACCGACCGCCTCGTGCCCGACGCTGTATCCGGTGCCGTCGGTGAAGCCGTGCCCGGCATAGATGTGCAGATCACTTCCGCAGATTCCGGCGGCGGTCACGCGAACGATGGCGCCGTCGCGGCCGGGCAGTATCGGATCGGGTACCTCGGTGTACCCGATCTGTTGTGGTCCTTGGTAAGTCAGGGCCTTCATCGCCACCCGCCGTCCAGTGCCAGGTTCGCGCCGGTGCAATACGCCGAGGCATCCGTCGCGAAGTACAGTGCCGCGCCGACAATCTCATCCGGGCGACCGATCCGTCCGAGCGCCATATGGCGAGTCAGTTCCGTCCGCAGCTCATCGGGCCACGCCTTGGCTATATCCGTCTCGAACGGACCGCATTGAATCGTGTTGACCCGCACCGTCGGTGCGAAACTCTGCGCGAGTCCGCTGGTGAGATTGGCCAATCCGGCTTTGGCGGCCGCGTAGGGGACCGCCAGCGGTTCCGGTCGCGTCGCCTCGATCGAGGAGATATTGATGATCGAACCGCCACCGGCTGCGGCCATCCGGGTACCGATCAAGCTCGACAAACGGAACGGGCCCTTGAGATTCACCGCGATCACCTTGTCGAACATCTGCTCGCTGACCTGATCCAGGCTCGGATACAGCAGCGACATCCCGGCATTGTTGACCAGCACGTCGACCTTGCCGAACTCCGCGTAGGCCGCCTCGACCAGCGCATCGCACTGCGCCCAGTCGCTGATATTGCACGCCACCGGCAATGCGCGCCGACCATGGGTGTTCTTTACCTCATCGGCGAGTTCGACGCACCCGTCGAGCTTGCGACCGGCGATCACCACATCCGCACCGGCGGCTGCGAAGGCCAGCACCATCTGGCGACCGAGCCCGCGGCTACCGCCCGTGACCAGCGCGACCTTATCCGCTAACGACTGTCCTGGCATTGCGCTCCATTGCTCCGGCTGCCGGTAATGTTCCAACCAGTACATTAATTCCGCCGGACGATACAATCAAGGCCCCGACACACCGTCACATCACTACCGATGGGTAACATTGGTTGCGATTTTTCCCACCCGGCTTTCTCAAAAGTGAGGCAGTAGATGACAGAGCGGATTCAGGTCGGCGGGCTCCAGGTGGCCAGCGTTCTCCACGAGTTCATCGAGAACGAGGCGCTCCCCGGAACCGGCGTAGATTCCGCCGCGTTCTGGGCCGGAGCCGAGCAGGTCATCAATGACCTCGCTCCGCGCAACCGCGCCCTGCTGGCCGAACGCGACGAGATCCAGGGCAAGCTCGATGCCTGGCACGCCGAACACCCCGGCGCGAACTACGACAAGGCCGCCTACAAGAGCTTCCTCGGCGATATCGGCTACCTGCGCGCGGAACCGGCCGACTTCCAGATCGCCACCCAGAATGTGGACGACGAGATCGCCACCACCGCGGGCCCGCAGCTGGTGGTGCCGGTGATGAACGCCCGCTTCGCGATCAATGCCGCGAACGCGCGCTGGGGCTCGCTCTACGACGCCCTCTACGGCACCGACGCCATCTCCGAGGCCGACGGCGGCGAAAAGGGCACCGGCTACAACCCAATTCGCGGTGGCCGCGTGATCGAATTCGCGCGCAAGTTCCTCGATACCGCCGCCCCGCTGGCCAACGGCTCGCACCAGTCCTCGACGCACTACGCGATCGATGGCGGCAAGCTGGCGGTCACGCTGAGCGACGACGGGGTCACCACGCTGGCCGCCGACGGCGCGGAACTGGTCGGCTACCTGGGCGACCCGGCCTCGCCGACCTCGATCCTGTTGAAGCACAACGGTTTGCACATCGACATCCAGATCGACTCCGCCTCGCCGATCGGCAAGACCGATCCGGCGGGGGTCAAGGATGTGGTGTTGGAGTCCGCGGTCACCACGATCATGGACTTCGAGGATTCGGTGGCCGCGGTGGACGCCGAGGACAAGGTGCTCTGCTACCACAACTGGCTCGGCCTGATGAAGGGCGAGCTGGCGGAGAAGGTGACCAAGGGCGACAAGACCTTCACCCGCACCATGAACCCGGACCGCGTCTACACCGCGCTCGGCGGTGGCGAGCTGGTGCTGCACGGCCGGTCGCTGCTGTTCGTGCGCAATGTCGGTCACCTGATGACCTCCGACGCGATCATCGATGCCGAGGGCAACGAGGTGCCCGAGGGCATCATGGACGGCCTGATCACCTCGCTGATCGCCAAGCACAGTCTGCTCGGCGACACGAAACTGAAGAACAGCCGCACCGGTTCGGTCTATATCGTGAAGCCGAAGATGCACGGCCCGGACGAGGTCGCCTTCACCAACGAACTGTTCGGCCGGATCGAGGACGTCCTCGGCCTGGCCCGCAACACCCTCAAGGTCGGCATCATGGACGAGGAGCGCCGCACCACGGTCAACCTCAAGGCCTGTATCCAGGCCGCCGCCGAGCGCGTGGTGTTCATCAACACCGGCTTCCTGGACCGCACCGGCGACGAGATCCACACCTCCATGGAGGCGGGGCCGATGGTCCGCAAGGCCGAGATGAAGACCCAGCAGTGGATCCTGTCCTACGAGGACTGGAACGTCGATACCGGTCTGGTCGCAGGGCTGCCCGGGAAGGCGCAGATCGGCAAGGGCATGTGGGCCATGCCGGATCTGATGCACGACATGCTCGAGCAGAAGATCGGCCACCCGCGTTCGGGTGCCAACACCGCCTGGGTGCCATCGCCGACCGCGGCCACGCTGCATGCGACGCACTACCACCAGGTCGATGTGTTCGAGCGGCAGCGGGAGATCGCCGCGGGCGGTCGTCGTGCCACCGTCGATCAGATCCTGGAGATTCCGCTTGCGGCCGATCCGAACTGGACCGATGAGGAGAAGCGGCAGGAGTTGGACAACAACTCCCAGAGCATCCTCGGCTATGTGGTGCGCTGGATCGACCAGGGCGTCGGCTGCTCCAAGGTGCCCGATATCCGGGATATCGGTCTCATGGAAGATCGTGCGACCCTGCGCATTTCGAGTCAGCTGATGGCGAACTGGCTGCGTCACGGCGTGGTCACCGCCGATCAGGTGGTGGCCAGCCTGGAGCGGATGGCGCCGGTGGTCGACAAGCAGAATGCGGGCGATCCGAACTACCGGCCGATGGCGCCGGACTTCGCGAGCAGCATCGCGTTCCAGGCCGCGAAGGAGCTGGTGCTGGAAGGCGCCAAGCAGCCGAACGGCTACACCGAGCCGATCCTGCACCGCCGTCGCCGCGAGGCCAAGGCGCTGGCCTGCGTCTAAGGCGTTGCGGGTCTGAGTAACTCGTGAAATCCCCCGCCCGGGAGCGTGCCGGGCGGGCGATTTCTTTACCACACGACGGCCGTCGACGGGGCGGATGATTGGTTTCGACCGACATAACGATCCGTTACCCTGGGCGCTGCACGAGGTAGTCGGATGTGAGGAAGTTTTATGGGAAGCGTTGTCCTTGATGTATTCGCCCTGGTTGTGAATCGCGCGGCGATGTTCTGGAACTGGATGGCCACCGGTTCGGCCGGGTTCCCGCCGCTGTAACAGCCGAGCTGAACATCTGGTACGACGACCCCCGGTCCTGGCCCCTCGATGGGATGCCGGTGCCGGGGGTCTCCTTCGTCCGGTGAAATATTTCCACCAGATGGTGCACCGATTCCCTTCGGGGACAGGGCAGGTCGACGTATCTTCTTTGGCATGAGCAGCGGCACCCGACCGACACCGTTGTGGTTCGAACTCTGGATGGGCGCCATCACCACCGTCATCGCGCTACTCTGCGCCGCGCTGTGCTGGGAATTGGCTGCTCAGGGCAGTTTTCCGGCCAAAGTGCTGCTGTGGGTGGGACTTTCGGTGGTCGGCTTGGTCGCGATCGTCTTCGCCATCCTCGGCCTGATCCGCTATCACGCCGTCCTCGTCAGCCTGACCGCACCGCTACTGATCGCCGCGCTCGCCGCGCTGGTGTGGTACGAGGTCCCCGAAACCACCGGTTGGCGGCTGTCCCGTCCCATCCTCGAAGATCAGGCCGTCGCCTGCGCCAACCCGGGCCACCGCACCCGCCTCGGCGTCTACACCGTCACCTATATCACCCGCCGCGACGGCGCCTGCCTGTTCTACGTCAGTGGCGGAGCCACCAATTCCGAAGGCTTCGCCTACTTCCCGGACAGTGCCCCGAGCACCGGTCCCGCCGGACCGGGCGGTATCGGCTACGAACCCTTCCACGGCCCCTGGTACCGGTTCACCGAAAAGACCTGACCGATCGACCCAGGCCGCTCAGTGCCCGACACCGACCAGCGTCCGGATGATCATGAAGATGGCGGCCATACCGAAACAGGCCAGTCCGATGACCCATACGGTGAACATCTGCCGCATCGGTATCAGGTTGTCCAGCCAGCCGACGTCGAGATCGACATCCTCCTGCTGGGTCTCGAAGACCGTGCCGTGTGCACCCCAGGTGCCCGCTCCGATCTGCTGCTGTTCGAACCGCTCCAGCCACAGCGCGTCCTTACGCTCGGCGAGGCGATGGCTGGCCATCAGCATGATCGAAATGATCGACACGATCAGCGCGAGTAGCGACGAGGCTATCCGCGCGATGGAATCGTTTCCCGCTCCCATGGAGATACTGAACAGGAACGCCTGGGCGGTCAGACTGAGCGTGGGAACCTGCCAGAGCAGGTTCTCGTATTGCAGACGTCGGTCCGCCACGGTCTGGTAGACCAACTCCAGATCGGCGGAAGGGCGGGCGGCTGGCTCGTCCACGGGCTCAGTCGTGCTCTGCACGCGAATGTTCTTTGATACCGGCGCGAGCCAGGATCAGACCGCTGACCACGAGCACCCACGCCGGGAAAGCCAGCGTCAGCCACTCGCTTGTTTCGCTGGCGATCAGCAGTGCCAGGGCCGCCAGATAGCTGAGAACGGTGAGCCAGCGGGGCATGAGCCCGGTCTTCAGCCAGATCGTCGCGAGCGAGATCATGAATACCGCCGCCATCCGCAGCGCGTAGGTCTGGCTCGCCGACACCACGACCATCTTGCCGAAGTCGACCACTTCGGCGCGGGCGGCCGGTTCGGCCACGTCGTGGTTGCTGGATACCAGACCGGCGGCCACGGCCGTGCCGACGAACATCATCGCCAGGAACAGCAGTCCACTGCCCAGAAATACCGATAGGAAGAACCGGTCTTCGTAGCGCCCGAGTCCGTCACGGACGACGCCGATGAACCATAAGAAGCTGATTCCGGCGAAGGGCATGAGCACGGTCGCTGTCCTGATGGAGTTGCGCTGGCTGTTCAGCCAATGAGTCGAGCCTTCGATGCCGCCAGGCATGTCGATACGGATCAAGATCAGCGTGGTACCGAAAAGGACCGCGAAGACCACTCCGGCGAGTGCGGCGGCTCGCGGTGTCGATAACCGGCGCGGGGTCGGCGCCGACTCGGTATGTTCCGGCGATGTCGACATGATGTGATTCTGTCAAATTCGAGCGTTGGTGGGCGGGAATTGCAATCATGTTGAATTTTCTAGGATGACCGGCGCACTTTCACCGCACCTACCTCGGTGATTACCACTGCTATCGGAGGTTTCGGTGTGCTGGGCCTAAGGCATAGCATGAGCAAAGTCCGGCCTTACTGTGATGGAAGGTGGGTGAAGATATGTCGATAACCGAACGTGACTGGAGTAAACCGGCGGCGATGGCCATCCCGGCGGAGGGCTATTTCGAGTTGGAGCGGGGAAGATACGGTCCGATCTATCCCCAGACGCCGTCCTGCTACGGATTCTCGATCATCGCCAAGGTAAAACCCGGCCGGGAAGAGGCCATTCGCGCGCACGGCAAGGAACTCGAAGCCGCAATAGCGGCTGATCCGGAGGTACTGGCACCGCTGCGACTGCACTATCTGCGGTGGCTGCTGTTCGATGTCGGATCGGGTCTGCATTTCCAATATCAAGGCATCTTCGACACCGATTTCGACAAATACACCGAGGATGCCGTCACGCTGTTCTCGCAGACCGGCATAACAACGGTTTTCACGAATCTCGAGGGGTTCCCGGAGGATTGGAAGGAAAATCCGGCATCGTTCGTGAAATACGTCCGCGAGCACCAATTTCCGAGCTTCCTCGAATACGGTGAGTATCCGTACGTCACCGGCGTCGAGATCAAAAAGGCGCTGCGACTGAAGGCGGCGTTCTCCGAAATGCTCGATCAGATGCAGTAATTACCTTGGCCCATGCTAGAACTCGACGATATTCAGCACATCCTGCTGACCCGGACCCCGGCGGTGACCGGCCGTTATGAGTTCCTGTCGTTCGACGATCCCGCGGGTGCTCGTGCTTGGTTGACTCCGCTGGTGGACCGCGTGCAATCGGCCGCGGACGTGCGCGCGACGATGGACAGTTCCGACCGCTGGGTCACGCTGGCCTTCACCTGGCACGGGCTGCGGGCGCTCGGCGTGCAGGAGGAAACGCTGGCCGCCTTCCCGGATGAGTTCCGCGAAGGTATGGCCGCACGCGCAGATATCCTCGGCGACACGGGCGCTGCTCATCCCGACAATTGGGTAGGCGGGCTGGCCGGTGACGAACTGCATGCCATCGCGATTCTGTTCGCCCGCACCGATGCCGAGCACAAGCGCTGCACAGCCGAACACCGGAAACTGGTCGCTCGTTGCTCGGGTGTGCGCGTGTTGTCGTTCCTGGATCTGAATGCGACGCCACCCTTCGACTACGCCCACGATCACTTCGGGTTCCGCGACCGGTTGTCCCAGCCGGTGATCGCCGGATCCGGTGAAACACCTACCCCCGGCTCGGGAGCAGCGCTGCAACCCGGTGAATTCATCCTGGGCTATCCGGACGAGGAAGGGCCACCCCGAGCGCTGCCGCGGCCGGAGGTGTTGTTCCGCAACGGAAGCTATATGGCCTACCGGCGGCTGCAAGAGCACGTCGGCGCGTTTCGGAACTATCTGCGCGAGCACGCGGACACCCCGGACGGGCAGGAATTGCTCGCCGCGAAGCTCATGGGGCGCTGGCGCAGCGGTGCACCCCTGGTTTTGGCTCCTGATCGCGATGATCCGGCGCTGGGCGCGGATCCCATGCGCAACAACGACTTCGACTACAAGGCAATGGATCCGCACGGCTACGCGGTCCCACTCGGCGCGCATGCGCGGCGCCTCAACCCTCGCGACACTGCGGTAAATATGAACCGCCGCAGGATGATTCGCCGCGGCGCCACCTACGGTCCCGCGCTACCCGAGGATGCCCCCGACGACGGGGTGGACCGCGGGATCGCCGCGTTCATCATCTGCGCCAGCCTGGTCCGCCAGTTCGAGTTCGCCCAAAACGTCTGGATCAACGACAAGACATTCCACGAACTCGGCAACGAACACGACCCGATCTGCGGCACCCAGGACGGCACCTACGACTTCACGATCCCCAAGCGACCCATTCGCAAGGTGCTCGCGGGACTGCCCGCCTTCACCACGCTCAGAGGCGGCGCGTACTTCTTCCTTCCGAGTATCAGCGCGCTTCGATACCTGGCAACGCTCGACAGCCGAGAGGTGACACCATGAGCACCAGTCCGCTGGCACGCACCTACAACCAGAGCCACATGCCGCGCGACCACGACGGGCGGCGACGGATCAGCATCTATTGGACGTGGAGCTATCCGTGGGAGGCCCAACGCGATCCCGCCGAGATGTATAACCGCTTCTCGACGATGACCGAGGTCCGCAACGTGCTGTGGCCGGGCTATGAAACTCCGGAATACGACGCCGCGCACTTCCTACAGGGCATCGCGGGCACCCTGGAGCTGTTCCATCGCTCGACGCTGGCGTTTCAACAACTTGCCGAAGAGGCCACCGGTCACCCCGTCGCGGTATTCCAGCGCATCGACCAGGCCGGTTACACCTTGCCGATCGACGAGCGGATTCTGGCCGATACCGACACCCTGATGGTTTTCGGGCTCGATCACGTTCTCTCCGAGCAGCAAGCCGCCTCGGAGGAGTGCGACGCGATCCGCGACTGGCTGCAACGCGAAGGCACCTGTCTGCTGCTGGCGCCGCACCACGACGTCGGGTGCACCGACGACTACGCCCAGCGACAAATGGAATTCGAGCATCACGGTGACCCGCTGGTGCCGCGGCAGCAACGATTCGGCCAGTACACACGCTCGCTCATGCGGGCCCTCGATGTTCCGGTGCACAACAAATGGGGTCTGCGACCCGCGGTCGTCGACGGCACCGATGAGATCGCACCCTTGACCGGGTTCCCTGATCTGGACGCACCCCGGTTGCTGGACAACGTCACGACATTCAACTTCCACCCTCATCTACCGCACTACGAGCTCACCGCGCCCGAATCCGACTCGCTCCGCGTCCTGGGCCGCCAGCGTGTCGACCCCGAGCGACCCCATCCGTTCACCGCCGCGGGCAACACGGAATTCAATGCGCTGATCTGGATGCCGCCCGCCGACGGGCGTGCCGGGGACATCGTGCTGATCGATTCCACCAACTTCACCACGTTGTTCGGCGGTACCGACAGCCTGCGGAACCTGTGGCGAAACCTGGCCACCATGAAGTAGCCCCAGCGCGTTCAGGGTTTGGGTTGGATCCAGAGCGCTTCGGCTACGGCGCAGAGGTCACCGGAGGCCGTGGCGAGGGCTATGCCGACAGTGTGTTTGCGACCCTGGTGGGCGATGGGCCAGGCGTAGGAAATATAGGGGGAGTCGGGGTAGATGGGCTGGAGTTGGGTGGCGGTGAGGGCCGCGGTCACGCCGCCGAAGCCCATGCCTTGTTTGCGCATGGCGGTCCAGCCGCCGGGGCAGTCCAGGGCGGACCAGACGACTTGCGGTGGGAGTCGGCCGGATTCGTCGGCCAACCCGGGATCGGGGGTCCAAGCGGCGATGACGAGATCGTGATCCGGTGTGTCCCAGGTGAGCAGGCGTAGCCCACGACCGGGTGCGCAGGCGGCGCCGCAGCCATAGCATTCAGTGACACGCCGCGACACCATGGCCGCGTCGGTGACGGCCTTCGCCTCGGCCCAACTCGGGGCGCTCGGCGCATCAATGGTCAGATCCGCCGGAGTCGATTCGGCGAGCAACGCGCCGTCGGTGTCGGTGAGCGCGTATCCACCGGACCTGTTCGGACGCAATGACATGGGGGTCTCGAGCGGCACCCTGGCACGGAAGTCGACGCGTATCTCAGCGGCCTCGCACGGCCCGGCCAGCAGACCAGCGACGTAGCCGCCGAATGCGACGTCGGGGTATCCGTGCACGTGTTCGGGAACGGTGACTGTCTCGGTCCGGATCACGTGTCGCTCGAGCCTTCCTCTGCCGTCGATTCGGATCGACCTTACCCCCGGCTTCGGACACATCGGAATCATCGTCTCCACAGAGCCGACCGCGCCGAACACCCGGCACTCTGAAGTAGCACCGCGTGGCCGACCCGCGTCCGACGGGGCACGGTTCGGCTATTGCGGTGCCTGACCACTGAGTTGGGCGAGCAGCACGCTGATCACACCGGCCTCCTGGCTCTGGCTCTGGAACATCGAGCGGGCGGTCTCCTTGACCGCACCCGAGGGCAGCAGTTCATCGGCGGCACGAGCCATAACCAATCCGCCCTGGTGATGACGCAACATCATTTGCAGGAACAGGATTTCGGCGTCGCGGCCGCGGGCCGCGGCCAGTGCATCGAGTTCGACGGTGGTCGCCATACCCGGCATCGCATCGCCGTCCGACGGGTTCGCACTCGGATGATGTTGCGAGGCAGCCGAATCGGCGTGCATCCACGCCATCGGATGCGACGAAAGCGGCGATGCATCGGCCAACCGCAGCCACCCCAGCATGGTCCCGATCTCGATGCGCTGCGCATCCGAAAGCTGTTGTGCCAACCGCAGTACGGTCGGATCCACGCCACGATCCAAGCGCTGCACCATGATCAGCGCCTGCTGATGATGTGCGGTCATATCCTGCGCGAATCCGATCTCGACCGCGCTGAGAACCGGTGCGGCCGTATGCCCTTCGGGCAGCACGAGCGGACGCAGCGCCGCCCCGAGCGCCATCAGGGTGAACGCAACAGAGGCGAGCGCCGCGACTCGGAACCAACGGGACACGGCTACGACCCGACGGTCGATTGCTGATTCTCGGGCACCGCATACACGTCGTTCTCGAGTTGCAGCACCATGAATCCGTTATCGGAGCAAGCCACATACAGCTGATCGCCGCGCCACTCCGGCGGCGAGAAGCACCAATCGGTGGAGACATCACCGAAGGCGAGCTTGCCGGTGCGCGGGGTGAGTGCGTCCATCGGATTGAATTGCCCCTCCAACACCGCGCGTGCGGCCGGTGGTGCGCTCATGAACGGCACGCCGATGATCGAGGCGAGGGCGTGCGGTGAGTTCCACAGGCTCAGGTTCTGGCCGGTTCGCGCGGGCGGATTGAAGTAGGCGATCTCGCGAATATTGTGCGGATCACGGACGTCGAAAACCCGGATGCCGGAGGAGATCCAGCCGCACGCGAGTGCGGTGGGGTCGTCCGGACGGTCGGCGGCACAGTAGTGCGATTCGTAGGCGAAGACCGAACCGCCCATCGAACTACCGATATTGCTGTCGATGTTCTGCAGCAGGTTGATCTCCAGCTTCACCTTCCCGGCGACCTTGGGTGCGGTGTCGTTGGAGATATCGATGAGTTTCACACCGCCGGAACCACCTTCGTCGACGGTGTAGAGGTAGGGCTTGCCGTCGTAGGTCACCGGGATGCTGTGCTGGGTGGCCCAGCCGTCGGTCCAGAAGGTGCGGCCGATATGGGTGACCTGCGGATTGGGGTCGCGGCGCTGCACCGCGCTGATATCGAGCACGGTGAATCCGCCGAGCGCGGACAGGTACATGCGGTTGCCGTCCGGACTGATGCCGAAGCCGTGCGCCTCGATCCCGGTCAACCCCTGCCAGATGACGTGGGGATTGGTCGGATCGGTGAGATCGACCGCGCTGACGAAACCGGGCGCGATTCCCGAGGCCCAGTAGGTGCGCCCGTCGGGGGACCAGCCGCCCTCGTGGGTGGTGATCGGCAGCGGCATCAGCAGATTCGTACCGGGGCCCGGATTGAGCAGCCTCGGATACGCGCAATCGGAGACGTCGTAGACCGACAGATAGCCGACGCCCTCGCCGACCGGCACACCCGTGCCGACCAGCAGTTTGCGTTCGGTATTGACCTTGAGACTCTCCCAGGTGCCCGCGAGCATCGCCGGTTCGGTCAGGGTGACCGTCGGGCGCGGGTGTGCCGGATCGGAGACGTCGAGCACCTGGACACCGCGGCCCTCGCTGATCAGGTCGCCGGGGAAGAACGAACCCATATACGCGCAATGATCGAAGCTGGTCGAGGTGATCCCCGCCCCCCGGCCTGCGTAATTGCCGACCATCGACATATTGCAGGTGTAGCCCTGAGTGCTGCGCCGATTGTCGCGGTCGGCGGCCGGAACATCGCCTTGCAGCCCGGTTTCCGGCATCGACCCGGGTCCGCAGTCCGCCCGGGGTACCGAGGTCCGGCCCACATCGAGGAACTCCTGAACCGCCGTGGCGATATCGTCTTGCAGATCGGCCGATGCGCTGCTCGGCAACATCATCGCGGCCACCACCACGGTGGCGAACAAAGTCAACGGCCGGGCACGGCGCAATGTCAGCTTCGGGTGCATCGTTGCATCCCAACTTTCCTCATCATGGGCACATACCGCGCCGACTCAGACGGAGCATAAACTGACTGAATGGTAGTAATGCGCAGTAACTTACGCGGAGGTTTCGGCGAAATGCCAGGTGGTCCGTGGGGCGCGCTGTGATGCTCAGCTGGCGGTGAGCGTCGCGGTGTCGTATGTCAGCAGCGATGTGCAGACGTCGAGTAGGGACTGTCTGAGTCCCACCGATCGCTCGGCCAATGCCGACTGCGCCCGGACGTATTCGGCACGCCCCGTCGGTGTTTCGATGCGGACCGGCTCATAGCCGTAATCGGTCAGGTCGTACGGGCTGGCGCGCATATCGAGTTCGCGTGCGGCGCAGGCGAACTCGAAGTAGTCGAGGAGCAGGTCGGAGGAGAGGAGCGGGGTCAGTTTGAAGCCCCATTTGTAGAGGTCCATATTGGCGTGCAGGCAACCGGGCTGTTCGCGAGCGACCTGGTCGGCGCGCGTCAACGATTCCGCGTTGCGGCCGACGGCATCCGGGGTGAAGAAGCGGAATGCGTCGAAGTGGGTGCAGCGCAAGGACATCGACTCGACGACCGCGTCGGTACCGGCGCCGCCCAGGCGCAGCGGCACCTGTTGGTGGCGGACCTCGTCGGTTTTGTACACCATCGCCCACTCGTGCAGGCCGAAGCAGGACAGTTGCGCCGGGCGGGAGGCGGTGGCGCGCAGCAGTTTTGCGATGAATTCGATGGTGTCACGACGTCGCCCGATGAACGCGGGGTCCGCTGTGTAGACAGCCGCGCCATGTTGGTGATATCCGCGAGCCCCGTCGTACTCCCGCGCTCCGGTCAATGCGACACCGAATCCAGGGTGCCAGCGTCGCAACTGGGCGGGTTTATGTCCGTAGTACGTGAACAGAAAATCGATGACCGGATGTGACGAACCCGCCGCGCGCCGTTCGAGATACGGTCCGACGAGTTCGTCCAGCCGAGCCCGGTGGGCGGCGGCCCTGGCCCGCCACTCGGACTCGGCCAGCACGATCATTCGATCACCCGGTGCGTCCCGTCGCGCACGGTGCCGACGAACTCTTCCACCAGATCCTCCAGCGCCACAATGCCCACCGTATTGCCGCGGGCGTCCACGACGCGGCCGAGGTGGGAGTTGGTGCGGCGCAAGCGGGCCAGCGCCTCGTACAGCGGCGTACCAGCGCTCACCGTCGGCAGCGGGCGAATATCGGTGCGCGGGATGGGCGTATTCGGTCCGGCGCTCTCGTCGGCGACCTTGTCGAGCACATCCTTGACATGCAGATACCCGACCAGCGAACCGTCGCTCGCCCGCACCGGATATCGGGAGAAGCCGGTTTCGGCGACCGCGCTTTCGATATCGCCGAGCGTGGTGCCGTTACCGCGCAACGGCACCGAGCGGGTCGTCGACAGCCGCACCATCACATCGCCGACCACGCGATCGGAGGTGCCGAGCGCCTGGGTCAGGCGGCGGTGCTCCTCCTCGTCGAGCAGTCCCTCCGAGCGGGATTCACCGATCATCTCGGCGAGCTCCACACTGGACACCGTCGCCTGCAGCTCATCCTTCGGCTCGATCCGCAACATGCGCAGCGACAGATTCGCGGCCAAGTTGTAGAGCGCGATGAGCGGGCGCGCCAAGCGCAACCACATCAGATGCACCGGAACAAGCAGCAGCGCACTGCGTTCCGGTCCGGCCAGCGCGATATTCTTCGGAATCATCTCGCCGAACAGAATGTGCAGGATCACCACGATCGCCAGCGCGATGGCGAAGGCTACGGGATGCAGCAGCTGTTCGGGCAGGCCGACCAGCTCGAACGGCCCCTCCAGCAGATGCGCCACCGCGGGTTCGCCGACCCGGCCGAGCAGGATCGAGCAGATGGTGATGCCGAGCTGTGCGGCGGCAAGCATCATCGATAGGTTCTCTCCAGCCCGAATGACCGTATTCGCCTTGCGCTTTCCCTGCGCGGCGAGCGCTTCCAGGCGGTCGCGGCGCGCGGAGATGAGGGCGAATTCGGCGGCGACGAAGAAGGCATTGCAGCCGAGCAGCACCACCGTGAACAGAACACCGAGGAGATCACCCATGGCTGTTCTCCTTGGCATTGTGCGAGTTCAGCACCGCGGCCGCGACCGGGACCAGCCGGATTCGATCGATGCGCCGCCCGTCCATCCGTTCGACCTTGGCGATCCAGCCACCCTCCTCGTCATCCGGATAGCGGTGCGACGATCGTGGATTCGGCAGGATCACCTCGTCACCGGTGACCGGGATGCGGCCCAGCCGAGTCAGCACCAGACCGCCGAGAGTCTCGTATTCGCCCTCGGGCGCGTCGTAGCCGGTGGCGCGGGACACCTCGTCGATGCGCAGCAGCCCCGAGCAGTCCCAGCCGTCGGCGACCCGGCGGACATCGCGTTCTTCCTCATCGTGCTCGTCGCGGACATCGCCGAGGATTTCCTCGATGAGATCCTCCATTGTGACGATGCCCGCGGTGCCGCCGTATTCGTCGACCACCAGCGCGACCTGCATGCCGTCGGCGCGCACCCGCTCGAGCACCTCGTCGCCGTCGAGGCTGGCGGGCACGATCGGCACCGGCCGGGCGAGCATATGCAGCGGGATGGTGTTGCGCACATTCGCCGGATGAGTGAACGCCTGTTTGACGTGCACCACGCCGAGGGTGTTGTCCAGATCGCCGTCGATTATCGGGAAGCGGGAGTAACCGGTGCGGCTGGCGGCCGCGATCAGGTCGGCGATGGTGTCGGACTTGTCCAGGGACTCGATCTTCACCCGCGGCGTCATCAACTCCTCGGCGCTGCGCTCACCGAATTGCAGCGATCGATCGACCAGCTGCGCGGTGCGGTGATCGAGTGCACCGCGCAGTGCGGAGGTACGCACCAGCGAGCCGAGTTCCTGCGGGGAGCGCGCCGAACGCAATTCCTCGGCCGGTTCCACACCCAGGCGGCGCACCACCCAGTTCGCGGTGCCGTTGAGGAAGTGGATCATCCACTTGAACACCACCGAGAAGGCGACCATCGGGCCCGCGGTCACCCGGGCGGTGCCGAGCGGCTTCGATATCGCGATGTTCTTCGGGACCAGCTCGCCGTAGATCATCGACAGCGAGGTGGCCAACAGCAGCGCCAGTGTCAGCGAGATGCCCTGCGCGGCACCCTCGCTCAGGCCGAGTGGGGTGAACAGCGGGGATAGGAGTCGGGCCAGCACAGGTTCGGCGATATAACCCGTGATCAGGGTGGTGATGGTGATACCGAGCTGGGCCCCGGAGAGCTGGAACGACAGCGTGGTATGCGCCTGCCGCACCATGCGCGAGCGGGCATCCCCGACGGTGCGCACATGCGATTCGACGGTGCTGCGTTCCAATGCGGTGAGTGAGAATTCGGCGGCAACGAACAATGCGGTGCCGACGGTGAGGGCGATGAACCCGATCAGGCTGAGCACGGTGAGCACGACGGACATCGTCAGCACCACCTGCGAAACATACGATGAGCTGAATCGGATCGGGCGGCTGTGGGACGGAGAGCGCCGGGTTTGTCACCCGGCTCGGTAGAGGAGCCCTCCTGTGCGGCGCCCTCGGACGCGGGTGACAACTTGTTCCTCTCGGCAAATGGGTTCCTGAAGCCGGAAACCGGCAACCACTATGTTACCGGCTGTGTCTAATGGCAGCGCCTTCGGCGCTGCGTGTTCGCGGCCCCCTGGTGTCTCGCGTCCGAGCCGTCGAGACTCGCGACTTCGTCGCATGCGCTTCGACGACTCGGACGCGAGACGGGCCGCGAACGGTCGCTCGTAAGACTCGCTCCGTGGTGGTTGGGGATGGCGGGATGTTCGGCACTTGGTGCACGCGTGCCGGTGGTCGAGTCCCAGGCCTGCGGCATGCGCTTCGATGGCTTGGCTGTGCCCGATAGCGGCGCCTGCGCGCGGACGCGAGACGCGCCGCGAACTCCTCGCGCGTAAGACTCGCTCCGTTGTGGTCGGTTGTGGCGGGCAGCCTTCGTCGTTATCCGTCGCTGAGCAGGGACTACCGTCTGTGGGGCTGGGCTGCCATTCGCGAGGAGCTATCGGCTGAGCTGCCCTTGTCGAGGGCCTACCAGCCGCTCGGCAGCGGGCGGCCTTCCGCGAAACCTGCCGCTGATTGCACGCCGAGCACCGCCTTGTCGTGGAACTCGGTGAGGCTGCGGGCACCCGCGTAGGTGCACGCGCTGCGGACGCCGGAGCAGATGTGGTCGATGAGGTCCTCGACGCCGGGGCGTTCCGGATCCAGACGCATACGCGAGCTGGAGATGCCCTCCTCGAACAGTGCCTTGCGGGCGCGATCGAAGCCGCTGTCGGTGGCGGTGCGGGCGGCGACGGCGCGCTTGGAGGCCATGCCGAAGCTCTCCTTGTAGGCATTGCCGTCGCGGTCGACGCGCAGGTCACCGGGGGATTCGTAGGTGCCTGCGAACCACGAGCCGATCATCACATTGGACGCGCCCGCGGCGAGTGCGAGAGCGACGTCGCGCGGGTGCCGGACACCGCCGTCGGCCCAGATGTGCACGCTGAGTTCCTTTGCGGCGGTGGCGCATTCGGCCACCGCGGAGAACTGCGGACGGCCGACGCCGGTCATCATGCGGGTGGTGCACATGGCGCCGGGGCCGACACCGACCTTGATGATGTCCGCGCCCGCCGCGGCCAGATCACGGGTGCCCTGCGCGGATACCACATTGCCCGCGACCAGCGGCACGCCGAGGCCGAGATCCCGGATGGCGCTGAGGGTTTCGAGCATTTTGGCCTGGTGGCCGTGCGCGGTATCGATGACGAGCAGATCCGCGCCCGCGTCGACGAGCGCCTTGGCCCTGGCCGCCACATCGCCGTTGATGCCGACCGCGGTGGCTACGCGCAACTGGTTGTCGGCGTCGACATTGGGCTGGTAGATCCCGGCGCGGATGGCGCCGGTGCGGGTCATCACGCCAGCGAGGCTGCCGTCTTCGGCGACGAGCACGGCGAGTTGCGCGTGCTTGGTCTCCAGCAGATCGAACAGATCGCGCGGCGAGGTGCTGGCCGGTGCCTGAACGAAGTCGGTGACCTCGACATCGCGCAGCCGGGCGAAGCGGTCCACATCGGTGCAGGACGCCTCGGTGACCACACCGACCGGCTTACCGCCGTCGACGACCACCACCGCGCCGTGTGCGCGCTTGTGCATCAGCGCGACGGCCTCGGAGACCGAACGCTCCGGATCCAGCGTGACCGGGGTATCCGCGGTGAGCGAGCGGCTCTTGACGAAGGCGATGGTTTCCGATGCCGCGGCGATCGGGAGATCCTGCGGCAGGACGACGATGCCGCCGCGACGGGCGACCGTCTCGGCCATCCGGCGTCCGGCGACCGCGGTCATATTCGCGACGACAATGGGAATGGTGGTGCCGGACCCGTCTGCGGTCGACAGATCCACATCGAACCGTGACGCGACATCCGTCCGATTCGGGACGAGGAAGAGGTCGTCGTAGGTCAGGTCGTACGGCGGCTGATGACCAGGGAGAAACTGCACTTAACCGATTCTAACCGGTGCGCCGTACTCCCGTGCAATCCCCCAGCATTCGGTCCCCACCTCGCCCGAAACGCGCGCCGCGGACTTCGGAATCAAGATCAGGTGGCACTGGTGGCGGGGTTTCTCGACCGATGCCGCCATGGATTCCACCTGATCTTGATCCGGTTGTCACGCGTCGGCTTGGGCGCGGGCGAGTTGGATTGTGGTGGCGCACATGATGATTACGGCTACGGCGATGACGGCGAGGCCGAGGGGGGTGGTGCGGAGGCGTTCGTCGAGGACGGTGATGCCGATGAAGGCGGCGGCCAGGGGCTCGGCGATGGTGACGGCGGGCAACGATGCGACGAGGGGGCCGGATTGGTATGCGCGTTGCTGTAGATAGAGGCCGATCACGCCGGAAGCGACCAGGGCCCAGGTCTGCCAGCTGCCCAGCACGTGAATGAGGCCGCCTTCGAAGAGTTCGGTCACATAGTCGGTGAGTGCGGCGGCCAAGCCGAACAGTGCACCGCCGACGGCGCCGAACAGGAGTGCGCGGCGCGTCGGGTCCGAGGTCGCGACGGCGATGACCGTGGCCACCGCAAGCAGGCCGAGCAGGGCGGCCAGCGGCGGGATCCAATCACGCAGGGGCGCATTGGAATTGCCCTGGGTCGGATCGCCGACGATCAAGAAGCAGGCGAGGGCAGCGGCGAGGGCGATGGCGGTCGCCCAGGTGCGCGGGGTGACGCGGCGGTGATTGAGTCGCGCGGAGAGCGGGAGCGCGAAGACCAGCATGCTGACCAGAATCGGCTGCACGAGCAGCACCGCACCCAGCGCCAACGCGGCGACCTGCATCGCGTAACCGCCCGTGTCCCCGACGATTCCGGCCCACCACCGCGGATTGCGCAGCAGTGCACGCATGAGCGACTCGTCCTGTGCGACCGCGGCCGCCGCATGCTGCTGCGCGACCGCGGCTACCGCGAAGAGCAATGCCGCGATCAGCGCACAGACGACGGCGCCAACCTGATGATTCGCCACCCGGTCAGTTTGCCCCGCGATTGCGGCCGCCCGGCACCCCCTGTGCCCGCCCGGCGCGTCGACGCGTGCGCCCGGGCGTGTCGCCGC
>NZ_BDAZ01000020.1 GCF_001612725.1 Nocardia anaemiae NBRC 100462
GGCGCGGGCGCCGGGGTCGGCGCGGGCGCGGGTTTCGTCGCGGTCGAGCCGCCGAGCGGGAACGCCGAGTTGGTTCCGGTATTCGGCATGGGCTTCGACTGCCCCGATCCGCCACCGAAATCGATGACATTCGAGGGCTTGCCTGGGCTGTCACCACCGGTGGGCGAATTCGTGGTGCTGCCGGGATGGATGAGTTCGGGTATCGCCTTGTCGATGGCCTTGTCCGCGGACGCGGCCGCGGTATCCATGGCGTGCATGCCCACTTCGGCGATCTTATCGATGAGGTGGGTGCCGATATTGACCCCGGCATCGATGGCGGCGGTGCCGACCGAAACGCCCGCGTTGATCAGATACTGCTGCAACTGGAGTTGGGCAGCCTGCACTGGATCCAGTGGCGTTGTCGTCGTCACGCCCGTTGTGGTCGTGCCGTTCGTCGTACCCGGCACGACGGTTTGCTGGGTGGTGCCGACACCCTGCGGTGTGGTCACCGTGAGCGGTCCCATCGCATCCAGCCGGGCGGTGTGGCCATCCATTTCCGACTGCGCCGTGCTGACCGCGGTGACCGCGTCGCGTAGCGCCTGGGTCGCCCGCGCGATCACCGCGTCGGTATCGGAGGACGCGCTCGCGGTGCTCATGATCTGCTTCGCGTCGCGACGGAAGTCCGCGATGATCTGGTCCACCTTTTGCGCGGCCCGGGCGCTGGTGGCATGGGCGTCCCCGAGCACCGACAGGTACTCGGGTCCGCGATCGGAGATATCACCGATCTGAGTTTGTGTGGTGCGCAGCGCCGGAACGGCATCGTCCGCGGCGCGGGAGGTCCAGGTCGATTCGAGGGCGTGCAGGCCCTCGCGGTGCGGGCCCTCGGCATCTGCCGCCTGCGTGGACGCCGCGGACAGCGCGTCGACGACGGACCGGTCCGGAGTCGCGACGCCGCTACCGAGCGAGGCGCGCAATTGCAGCATCGGTTCGACCAGCGCCGCCACGATCGGCGGATCCACATGCGGATCGATAGGCGTGCTTGCGGGGGTATCGGTGGCGTTGTTCGCGGGGCGCCGTCGAAGCAGTCGTCTCATGCCCGCGCCTCGCTGACGCTCTGCTCCGGCATGTGCAGTGCCTCTTCTTGCCGGGCAAGTGCGCCCGCGGAATCGACATCGATACCCTGCATGTTCGCGCTGTAGTCGCCCAGCACCTGCCCGTAGGCGGCGACCAATTGTCCCGCGGTCGAGAGCGCCTGCACGTGTTCGTTCACCTTCTCGGTGAACCGGGCCACGAATCCGGCGCCGACCTGACCGAGGTCGGCGACCAGCCGCTCGGGATTCACCGCGCCACCCGCGACCGCCGATGCCGAGGCCAGCTGTTGTGACACCGTATTCGCGATCGCGGTGTAGGCGGCCATCGCCGCCGGGTCGAGCTTCAGCGCGTCCACTGTTCCCCCTTAATACGGAAACCAATCTGTCGCGTCACATTTCGACACTCCGAGCGTACTTGGGACCCGGGCAATGCGCGCGCGGATCCCTTCGTTCCGGTGGAGTCTATGCCGCCGGATCCATCGCTTATGCGGCGCCGGTCCGGTTCCGCAGAGGCCCGAGGTACGAAAACGGAAATGATCACTTTCACCCCGCGCCGGTTCTATGCTTGTCGCGACGAGGTTGGTCCCATCTCCACCCTGGCGACCAACGCCCAGGGTGCCGCCACCGGTTAAAAGGGGTCAGAAGCGTGAAGAACAGCAGACGTTTTCGAGAGTTGTCGGTCAGATCCGCGGTGCTTGTCGGTGCCGTTTCCGCCGGGCTCCTGATGGCGGGAACGGCACAGGCCGAACCGTTGTGGCCGGGTGGACCGGATATCGGCACACCGGCGATCATCCCGCCGATTCCGCCCGCCCCGGTCTACGCACCATGCGGCGAGACCGCGCGTATGTGCATGCGGCTGTCGACGAACGAGGCCTGGCTGATGGACAACGGCAAGGTCACCTATGGTCCGACCCCGATCTCGCACGGGCGGCCCGGATATGAGACGCCGCCCGGCGTCTTCAAGGTCGCCTTCAAGCGCGAAGACTTCTGGAGCACCATGCACAACGCTCCGATGAAGTGGGCGGTCTTCTTCAACGGCGATATCGCCACCCATATCGGCCCCATCGAGGAGCAGTCACACGGCTGCATCCGCATGACCCCGGAGGGTGCCGAAGCGACCTACCGCTATCTCAACCCCGGTGACGTCGTCGAAGTCGTTCGCTGACACCGGATTCGCGGATGCGAAGGGGCCCGGGCGGATTCCGCCCGGGCCCCTTCGCATACCGTCAGTGTTCGCCGACGAGCTGTCGATCCACGTCTTCGGCCATGACCGCCTCGCCGCGCGCGACCATTCCTGCCTCATCGGCGAGTTTCAGATGGGGGATGAACAGGGCGAGCACGAAAGCGATTACCGCGCCCGGGATCAGGTACCAGAAGCCGGGGACCAACGCGTCCACGTAGGCGCCGACAATGGCATCGTGTAGGCCGTCGGGAAGATGCCTAACCACCGAGGGCACCAGCGCGCCCGGATCCAGCTTCGCGGCAGCGGCTTCCGGGCCGTGGGAGACGAAGACATCGGTGAGGCCCTCGGTCAGGCGGTTGGTGAAGATGGAGCCGAAAATCGCCACACCGAGTGCGCCGCCCATTTCGCGGAAATAGTTGTTGGCGCTGGTGGCGGTGCCGATTTGGTCGGGGGCAACGGCATTCTGGACGACCAGGACGATGATCTGCATGATCAGACCCAGGCCCGCCCCCATGACGAACAGCATGGCGGAGACGACCCACATAGCAGTGTCCGCGTCCAACCGGGTCAACCACAGCAGATCCGCGAACATCAGGACCGCGCCGAGCGGTGGATAGAGCTTGTAGCGGCCGGTTTTGGTGATCATCGTCATGGAGGCGACCAAGGCGATCATCAGACCGACCATCATCGGAATCAGCAGCAGACCCGATACCGAAGCCGAAGCGCCCGTTGCCATTTGCAGATAGGTCGGGATGAAGGCGAGGGCGGCGAACATCACCAGGCCGACCACGAAGCCGATCGCGGAGGTCAGCACGAAGGTGCGATTGCGGAACAACCACAGCGGCAGCATCGGCTCTTCCGCGCGCGCCTCCGCGAGTACGAACGCGGCGACCACCACGATGAACGCCGCGATCATCGTGACCATAACCATTGAGCCCCAAGCGTATTGCTTGCCACCCCAGTCGGTGATCAGGATCAGCAGCGTGGTCGCAGCCGACATCAACACCACACCGAGATAGTCGGGCCGGGTCTTGGGCCGATGGCTGGGGATGCTCAGGTAGCGAAAGGCGATGAACAGCGCGGCGATTCCGACCGGCACATTGATCCAGAAGCACCAGCGCCAGCCCAGCTGGTCGGCGAAGAAGCCGCCGAGCAGCGGACCCGCGACCGAGGTGATGCCGAAGACCGCACCCATCGGGGCCATGTACTTGCCCCGGTCCTTGGCGGGCACTACATCGGCGATGATGGCCTGCGCCAGAATCATCAGTCCGCCACCGCCGACGCCCTGCAGGCCGCGGAAGGTGATGAACTCCCAGAAACTCGTCGACGCGGCGGCGCCGACGGAGGCCACGGTGAAGATGGTGATGGCGAACAGGAACGGCCAGCGCCGCCCGAACAGATCACCGAATTTGCCGTAGATCGGCATCATGATGGTGGTCGCGAGCAGATATGACGTTGCGGTCCAAGCCATATGGGAGATGCCGCCCAGATCGCCGACAATGGTCGGCATCGCGGTGCCGACGATGGTCTGGTCCAGGCTCGCCAGGAACATCCCCGCGATCAGCGCGCCGAAGATGAGCCAGATCCGCTTCTGGGTCAGGACAATCGGCGCAGGTGGCGATTCAGCCGTGATGGTCATCTCTCGCGTCTCTCTTTCTTGCCGTCGTGCTGTTCGAACAGCCGCGCCGCCATTGCGCAGTGTTCGCGTACTGCCGCCGCCAGCGATGCGGTCGGATCTCCGACCGTGGTCATCGCTGCCCGCGTGGTGATGTTTGTCACGAATCCCGCTGCCAGACCGGCGAATTCGGGAGAAACCGGACTGCCGAGCCGAGCAGCGAGCAGGTCCGCGAATACGCTCTGCAAGCGGGCACCCGAGGCGACGAAGGCCGCGAGCACTCGCGGCTCGGTCTTGATGATCTCGGTAACCAGCGCGATGCCCTCGCGCACCTCGCTTTCGGATTCGAATCCGTGCACGAACAACCAGGTGAGGTCGTCCATCAGCACGCCGCTCGGCCCGCCCGCGATGAACTGCTCGCGCAACTGCGGAGTGCCGATCTCGCCGATCGGCCCGACTACCGCGTCCATTTTCGTCTCGTAGTAGTTGAAGAACGTGCGGGGCGAGACCCCGACCGCTCTCGCGATGTCCTCGACGGTCGTCGCGTCCAGCCCACGCTCGACCGCGAGCCGTCGTGCGGCAAGACAGAGATCGAGCTCGGTCTGGCGCTTCTTCTGCTCCCGCAATCCGATCGGGCGCTCGTCGTTGGACATGCCGCCAAAGTAGCACAGACTGCAATTTTTCAGAAACTGCAAGTTCAGCGAGGCGGCCACGCGGCTGCGCGGCCCAGCCGGACGGCTCCGAGTGCGAAATCCATTCGGAGGCGAATCGCCAGCTACGCGCAACCCGGAGCCAGCGCCATCCCCAATTGTCCTGATGCGCGAATCTGCTTGGTAGAACGGAGAATTAGCGTATCCTCCCAGCCGAGTTAACTCGGATATAACTCAAGATTCATCGACTTGATACGTGATTTTCGATAGTGTTGATATCGCCTACAGCGAGGTGGGATTTCGAGAACTCACGTCGGTCGGGGGGCATAACGCCCGTAGGAGAACTCCAAGTGAAATACCCAGTGTGCGCTCGCGTGTTAGGTCCATTGACGCTTGCTCTCAATAATCACAACGCAACGCCGACAGCGCAGAAACAACGCCAGCTGCTCGCCTTACTACTCGTCAGACACGACACCGTCGTTCCGGTGACCACACTGGTCGAAGAGTTGTGGAACGACGATCCGCCGCGCAGCGCCGTCACCGTCGTGCAAACCTATGTGCTGGGAATTCGAAAGAAGATGGCCGAGCAGCTCGGCATCGGACAGGCGGAGGTGGCCGAACGATTTCTCCGGACACGCAGTAAAGGGTATTCGTTCGACGTCAAGGACTGCGTCTTCGATTTGCGCGACTACCAGAGCATGTCCGAGGCCGCGCGCTGTGCCGCCAAGGCGGGCGACGACTATCGGGCGGTGGATCTGTTCACCGCCGCGGAGGCGCTGTGGACCGGTCCGGCGCTGGTCGATGTGGAGGGCGGCATTCCGCTCGCCGCGGAGATCTCGCATCTGGATCACCTCCGGCTGACCAATATCGAGTTGCGCGTCGAGGCCGAGCTGCGGCTCGGCCGATATCGCGAAGCCTGCCCCGACCTGGCTCGACTCACCATGCAGCACCCGCTGCACGAGCGGCTGCAGGCGTATTACATGTTCGCGCTGAGCCGGGCGGGGCAGCGCGCCCGCGCACTGGAGTCCTACCAGCGGTTCAGTAGGTCGATGCAGCGCGAACTCGGGCTGGATCCGTGCCAGAAGCTGCAGAAATTGCATCAGGATATCCTCGCCGCCTCCGATGTATCGGTCAGTGCCATGCTCAACAGTCGACACGCGGGATACCTCATCGGCTGGTACTCCCCCGAATTCCGCTCGGCTCGAGCAAAACCGGCCTAGTCCGCCCGCAACATCTCGTCCACCAGTGCGGTCGAATGCGTCGCCGACCGCATGGCCGGGTGGTCGAGTACTTCCCGCAGAAAATCCCGGGTCGTCGCCACGCGCGCACCCGAAATCCGGAATTCGGCCAGGGCTCGTCGCATGCGTGCGAGCGCCTGGTCCCGGTCCGGCGCCCAGACGATCAGTTTGGCGAGCAGCGAATCATAGTGCGGCGGGATCGAATATCCGGCATGCACATGTGTATCGACGCGCACGAACGGACCGCCGGGCGGTGTGAATTCGGCCACGATTCCGGGTGCCGGTGAGAATTGGGCCGCCGGGTCCTCGGCATTGATCCGGCATTCAATTGCCGCACCGTTGAGGGAAATATTGCACTGTTCGATGCTGAGCGGTTGCCCGGATGCGATATGGATCTGCTCGGCGATCAAATCGATTCCAGTAACCATTTCGGTCACCGGATGTTCGACCTGTATTCGACAGTTCACCTCCATAAAATAGTAATTCCCTTGCGGATCCACCAGAAATTCAACGGTTCCGGCCCCGACGTACCCGGCCTCCAATACCCCGTCCACCGCGGATTTGCCCATCCGCGCCGCGAGACCCTCCGGCAGCCGCGGCGCGGGCGACTCCTCGATGAGCTTCTGATGTCTGCGCTGCACCGAGCAGTCGCGCTCACCGAGGTGCACACCGTTGCCGTAGCCATCGCACAGCACCTGCACCTCGACATGCCTGGCGCCCTCGAGGTACTTCTCCAGATAGACTCGACTGTCCCCGAACAACATTCGCGCGGTTGCCCGCGTCTCCTGGTACGCGTGTCGAAATGCGCGACTCTCGCGCACCACCTGCATGCCTCGTCCGCCGCCACCCGCGGCGGCCTTGATGATCACCGGGTAGCCGATCGAGTCGGCCAAGGTGTGCGCCTGCTCGGGTTCGAGCGGATCCAGACTGCCCGGCAGCAACGGTAGCCCGGCCTTGGCCATCAGGGTGCGTGCCGACTGCTTATCACCGAGTTGGGCCATCACATCCGCGGGCGGACCGATCAGGGTGATCCCCGCCGCGCGGCAGGCATCCGCGAAATCCGGTGACTCCGAAAGGAATCCGTATCCGGGATGGATCGCATCGGCGCCGGTCGTCTCGGCCGCAGCGAGTACGGCGGCGGCATTGAGATAGCTGCGCTTGGCCGCGGCGGGCCCGATCTGCACCGATTCGTCGGCGAACCGCACGACGGCCGACTCGGCGTCGGCGACCGAATGCACCGCGACCGTGCGCACTCCCAGCTCCTGGCAGGTGCGCGCGACCCGGAGCGCGATCTCGCCGCGATTGGCAATGAGAATCTTGTCGAACATGGTTTCCCGCACTCTCTACGCGACCGACCGAACCGGAACCTGCTGCCGCGCACCGAACCGGCGGAACCTGGCGCGCCGCTCGGCGGCGAGGTCTTCGCCGCCGCGGCCGGTCAATTCGCGCAGGCTCGCCGCCAGTGCACTTCGCAGTTGATTCGCCGCCGCCAGCGGTGCGGCGCCGACATCGTCGCCGGGTTCGGGCAGCACCGCATCGACGACACCCAGCCGCAGCAGGTCCGCGGAGGTAAGTGACAGCGCGGCAGCGGCTTTCGGTGCCGCGGCTGGATCATTCCAGACGATGGCTGCACACCCTTCCGGGCTGATCACCGAGTATGTCCCGTTAGCGAACATCAGCACTCGATTGGCGACGCCGAGCGCCAACGCACCACCGCTGCCGCCCTCCCCGATCACCACGCTGATCACCGGAACCCGCAGCGCCGACATCAGCCGGATATTCTCCGCGATCACTACCGCCTGTCCCTGCTCTTCGGCGGTCGCGCCCGGGTAAGCGCCAGGGGTGTCGATCAACGTGATCACGGGCAGCCCCAGTTTTTCGGCGAAACGCATGAGCCGTGCGGACTTTCGATATCCCGCCGGTGTCGGCATGCCGAAGTTGCGCGCCATCAGCTCCTTCGGCTCATGGCCTTTCTGGTGTCCGATGACCACGACCGGCTGGTCACCGAGCCACGCGGTACCGCCGACAATGGCCGGGCAGTCCCCCGAGATGCGGTCACCGCGCAACTCCTGGAAGCCATCGAAGGCCAGGGCGAAGTAATCGAGCGCGGTCGGCCTGCTCGGTGTGCGTGCCCGGCGAACCTGCGCCCAGGGCTCGTTCTCGGGAACCCGAGCCGGGTCGGTGATGGTTCCCGCGTCCAGTTCGGTCACCGCATCGCCGGTCGGCTCGACCGGACCGGCCACGCGCAACAGAGAACCGAGCGCCTGCCGCAAACCGGCACGCGGCACGATCAAATCGATCAGACCACGCTCCAACAGGAATTCGGCGGTCTGGAACTTCGGCGGCAACTCCTGCCGGATAGTCTGCTCGATCACCCGGCGACCCGCGAAACCCAGCCGCGCCCCTGGTTCGGCGATCAGCACATCCGACAGCGTGGCGAACGATGCCGCCACCCCACCGTAGGTCGGGTCGGTGATCAGCGTGATGGTGAGGATGCCCGCGCGGTCCAGCTGTTCCAGCGCGGCACTGGTTTTCGCCATCTGCATCAGCGACAGCGGCCCCTCCTGCATCCGCGCACCACCCGAGGCGGTGACGATGAGCAACGGAATACGTTCGGCGAGTGCGGTTTCCGCGGCGGCGGTGATCATCTCGCCGACCGCGGTGCCCAAACTGCCACCGAGGAAGCGGAAGTCCATGGCCGCGATGAGCACCGGATTGCCGTCGATCGCCGCGTATGCGCACAGCACGGCATCGTGCATGCCGGTGCGTGCCCGTGCCGCGGCGAGTCGGTCCGGATAGGGCTTGGTATCGATGAAGGTCAGCGGATCGTCGTCGGTGGGGATGACGGCGAGTGGTTCGAACCTGCCCTCGTCGGCGAGCTGGGTGATGCGCTGCTCGGCGGTGACCGGAGTATGTCTACCGCATTCGCCGCAGACGCCGAGGTCGCGGGCGAACCGCTTGGCGTACAGCGGAATCAGACAGGCCGGGCAGAGCACCCAGTCCGCGGCACCGTCCAGGCCGTGTGCTGACTTCATCACGCATGTCTCCTGTGCTGGGGGAAGGTGCGCTCAGCCTGCGCGCACCCGCTAGAGAACAGCTCGACTCCGCCGCTCGAGTCAGGTTCGAGGACGGCCTTCGATGCTTGACCCCACGATCGAAGGGAGATAACGCCATGAACCCCAACGCATCCGGTGGTGCGGTATGAGCCGCCGCGTTGTCGTCACCGGACTCGGTGTCCGCGCGCCCGGCGGTTCGGGCAAGGACGAGTTCTGGAAGCTGCTGTCCGAGGGCCGCACCGCGACGCGCCGGATTTCATTCTTCGACCCCGCGCCCTATCGGTCCCAGGTCGCGGGTGAGGCCGATTTCGACCCGATTCAGGAAGGCCTGTCGCCCAGAGAAATTCGGCGCATGGACCGGGCGGTGCAGTTCGCCGTGGTCTGCGGACGGGACGCGGTGGCCGACAGCGGAATCGATATCGGGTCGCTGGATCCGCACCGGCTCGGCGTCAGCCTCGGCAGCGCGGTTGCCGCGGCGACCAGCCTGGAACAGGAATATCTGGTGCTGTCCGATTCCGGTAAAAACTGGCTGGTCGACCAGACCTACCTCTCCCCGCACATGTTCGACTACATGGTGCCCAGCGTGATGCCCGCCGAGGTGGCCTGGAGTGTGGGCGCCGAGGGGCCGGTCGCCATGGTCTCCAACGGCTGCACCTCCGGGTTGGATTCGGTCGGCCACGCCGTGCAGCTGATTCGCGAGGGCTCGGCCGATGTGATGCTGGCCGGTGCCGCGGATACCCCGATCACCCCGATCGTGGTGGCCTGCTTCGATGCGATCAAGGCCACCACCTCTCGCAATGACGATGCCGAACACGCCTCCCGGCCGTTCGACAACTCGCGCAACGGCTTCGTGCTCGCCGAGGGCGCGGCGATGTTCGTGCTGGAGGAGTACGAGAGCGCGCAAAAGCGTGGCGCGCATATCTACGCGGAGATCACCGGTTACGCCACGCGCTGCAATGCCTACCATATGACCGGGCTCAAGGCCGACGGCCGGGAGATGGCCGAGGCGATCCGAGTCGCATTGGACGAATCACGCATCGACCCCACCGGCGTCGACTACATCAATGCGCACGGCTCGGGCACCAGGCAGAACGACCGGCACGAAACCGCCGCCGTGAAGCGCAGTCTCGGCCAGCACGCCTACGCGACACCGATGAGTTCCATCAAATCGATGGTCGGCCACTCGCTGGGAGCCATCGGCTCGGTCGAGATCGCGGCCTCCCTGCTCGCGCTGGAGTACCAAGTGGTGCCGCCGACGGCGAATTTGCACGAACCCGATCCGGAATGCGATCTGGACTATGTGCCGCTCACCGCGCGCGGGCACCGGATGGACACTGTGCTCACCGTCGGCAGCGGATTCGGCGGGTTCCAGAGCGCGATGGTGCTGCGTAAGCCCGAGGCGGTGGCGGCATGATCCTGGTGACCGGCATGGGCGTGCTCGCGCCGAACGGACTCGGTGTCGAACGCTTCTGGGATGCGGTATTGGACGGGCGGGGCGGTATCGCACCGCTGACCCGGTTCGATACCAGCCGCAGCACCGCGCGATTGGCCGGACAGGTCGCTGATTTCGATGCGGCCGAACATCTGCCGAGCCGATTGCTGCCGCAGACCGATATATCGACGCGGATGGCATTGGTGGCCGCGCAGTGGGCCCTGGACGATGCCAAGGTCGATACGGCGGCACTGACCGATTACGACATGGGTGTAGTCACCGGAAATGCCTCCGGCGGTTTCGAATTCACCCATCGCGAGTTCAATAAGCTGTGGTCGCTCGGTTCCGAGCATGTGAGTGTGTACGAATCGTTCGCCTGGTTCTACGCGGTGAATACCGGGCAGATCTCTATCCGGCACGGTATGCGGGGGCCGAGCAGCGCGCTGGTCGCAGAGCAGGCGGGCGGTTTGGACGCGGTCGGGCACGCGCGGCGCACGGTCAACCGCGGCACCCCGCTGGTGGTCACCGGCGGGGTGGACTCCGCGCTCGATCCCTGGGGCTGGGCCTCGCATCTGGCCAGCGGCGAGGTCAGCGGCTCGGACGCCCCGGAGCGAGCCTATCTACCGTTCGATACCGCGGCCGCCGGATATGTGCCCGGTGAGGGTGGTGCGATGCTGGTGGTCGAGGACGCCGCGGCGGCCCGCGCTCGCGGCGTGCCGAAGGTGCACGGCGAAATCGCCGGGTACGCATCGACATTCGATCCGGCACCGAAGACCGGGAGGCCCTCGGGTTTGCGGCGCGCAGCGGAACTCGCACTCGCCGATGCCGGTCTCGGGCCGGGTGATATCGATATCGTCTTTGCCGACGCGGCGGGCGTGCCCGACCGTGACCGGGACGAGGCCGCGGCCATCGAGGCCGTCTTCGGTGCCGACGGCGTGCCGGTCACGGCGTCGAAACCCCTGACCGGACGGTTGTTCTCGGGCGCGGGCCCGCTCGACATCGTGACCGCCCTGCTGTCCATTCGCGATTCGGTGATTCCGCCGACCGCCTACACCACCACCCTCGCCGAGGACTACCGGATCGATCTGGTTCTCGGTGCACCGCGGCCCGCCACCGTCGGCGCCGCCCTCGTCCTGGCCCGTGGCCGTTGGGGTTTCAACTCCGCGGTCGTCGTGCGCGCTGTCGACCAAACCTAGGGAGCCGATCATGACCATGACCATCACCGAATTGCGCCGGATCCTCGTGGACTGCGCGGGCGGCGACGATATCGCCGAAGACATCGCCGGACTCGACTTCGAACAGCTCGGCTACGACTCGCTGGCGCTCATCGAAACGGCCGCGCGGATCCAACGCGATTTCGGCGTGCTGATCCCGGAGGAACAGCTCATCGATGTCAAGACGCCGCAGGAGCTGGTCGATATCGTCAATAGCCAATTGCAGGGTGCGGCATGAATACCCAGGTGATGAGCCACACCAAGGTGGTACAGGCGCCGCCCCAGGTCGTCTACGACCTGGTGGCCGATGTCACCAAATGGCCGGTGATCTTCGCGCCGAGCGTGCTGGTGCGCCATCTGCACCGCGGACCCGATGAGGAGCGGTTCCGATTGTGGGCCACCGTCAACGGCGAGGTGAAGAACTGGACCTCGCGGCGAGTGCTCGATGCGGCGCAGCAGCGGATCGTGTTCGAACAGGAGCGCAGTCAAGCGCCGATCGCGTCCATGGGCGGCGGTTGGTCCTTCCGCGAAATCGAGCCCGGTACCACGAAGGTCACCCTCGATCATCGCTTCACCGTCGTGGACGGTGCCGATCCGGATCTGGTCGCGGGTGCGGTGGATCGCAATAGCAAAACCGAGTTGGCGGCGCTGGCTCGCATCGCGGAGGCGGGCCATCCGGTCGACGAGGTCGTGCACACCTTCGAAGACGCTGTAGCGCTGGATATTTCGGCGGCCGAGGCGTACGACTTCATCTACCACAGTGAGCGCTGGCCCGAACACGTCCCGCATGTCGGCCGGATCGAACTCGACGAAGACGGCGATGGCGTACAGCTGATGGAGATGGATACCGTCACAGCGGGTGGCATTGCGCACACCACCAAGTCTGTGCGCGTGTGCTTCACCAACGAGCGCATCGATTACAAGCAGCTGCTGCCGCCTGCCATGCTCTTCGGGCACAGCGGCGCTTGGGAATTCGCGGACGGTCCGGACGGTGCGGTGGTGACGGCACGGCACACCGTCGCGATCAATCCGGTCGCCGCCCGCGAAATCCTCGGGGCCGATACCGATCTCGCCGACGCGCGCGCATATCTCACCGAGGCGCTGTCGACCAACAGTCGCAATACGCTGCTGTGCGCGGTGCGGTATGCCGAATCCGTGAAGTCACCGACATGACCGCCACCAACCTACCGCGGGTGGCCGCAGGTCCGGTCGTGCGCGAAATCGCCGATCGGGTCTACGCGTACACACACAGTCGAGGCGGCTGGTGTGTCAGCAATGCGGGTGTGCTGGCAGGTCCGGACGGCGCGGTGGTGATCGATACACTGGCGACCGAGCGGCGCACTCGCGCGCTGGTCGAATTCGTCGACGGACTCGACACCGGCCCGGCCAGAACGATTGTCAACACCCACCACCACGGCGACCACAATTTCGGCAATCACCTCTTCGGCCCCACCGCGGTCGTCATCGGCCATGATCGGATCCGACCGGAGATGATCGAGACCGGACTCGCGTTGACCGAACTGTGGCCGCAGGTGCAGTGGGGCGATGTGCGGGTCACCCTGCCCAGCGTCACCTTCAGCAGTCAGCTGACCCTGCATGTCGGCGAACGCCGCGTCGAACTCATCCACCTCGGACCGGCCGCACACACCACCAACGATGTGGTGGCGTGGTTGCCCGAGGAGAAGGTGCTCTTCGCCGGGGATCTGGTGATGTCGGGCGCGGCACCGTTCTGTCTGATGGGCTCAGTGCGGGGGTCGATCGACGCGATCAACAGGCTCGCCGAACTGGGCGCGGAAACGGTGGTGTCCGGACACGGTCCGGTGACCGGACCGGAGACCTTCGATCGGACACTGCGATATCTGCGCTGGGTGCAGGAGCTGGCCGCCGAGGGCCGCTCCCTCGGGCTCACCCCGCTGGCCATCGCGCTCGATGCCGATCACGGTGAATTCGCCGATCTGGTCGATGAAGAGCGCATCGTCGGCAATCTGTACCGCGCCGATGCGGAGTGGGCGGGCGGTCCGCTCGGCGAAGCGCTGGATGTGCTGTCGATTTTCGACGAGATGATCGTGTACAACCACGGGCAGGTGCCGACATGTCTGGCGTAACAAGCCGATCGGTGCAGGTCTGCGTGGTCGGCGGCGGACCGGCAGGACTGATGACCGGTCTGCTGCTGGCCCGATCGGGCGTGGAAGTGCTTGTGCTGGAAAAGCATCCGGACTTCCTGCGCGACTTCCGCGGCGACACCGTGCATCCGTCCACACTGCGTGCGATGGACGAACTCGGCCTCGCCACCGAATTCCTCGCGCTCCCGCACGTCGAGCTGCCGCAGCTACCGATGGCCACCGCGAGCGGACCGGTGATATTCGCCGACTTCCGTTCTCTGCCAGGCGGTTTCCCCTTCGTGGCATTCATGCCGCAGTGGGATGTGCTGAATTTCCTGGCCGAGGCGGGTGCGCGATATCCGGGCTTCCGACTGATCCAGCGGGCTGAGGTCACCGAACTCATCCTGGAGCACGACACCGTGGTCGGCGCGCGGGTACGCACACCCGAGGGGCCGCTGGAGGTCCGGTCCCAACTGGTGATCGCCGCGGATGGACGCAATTCGATTGTGCGCGGCGGCCTGCTGGAGGTCGCGGCCAGCGCGGCGCCGATGGATGTGCTGTGGTTCCGGGTCAGCAAACCCGACGGCGAGCGGCTGCCTACCGTGCGCAGCGGCAATGGGTTCTTCATCGTCTGCATCGACCGCGGTGACTACCTACAGGTCGCATACATGATCCCGAAGGGTGGATTCGCGACCGTCAGGGCCGCCGGACTCGCCGACTTCCGCGCCGACCTCGCCGCGATCTATCCCAGCCTCGCCGAGCATCTGGCGGCCGAGATCCGCACTTGGGATGACGTGAAACCCCTTGATGTTCGGGTGGATCGGCTGCGCCGCTGGTACCGACCCGGTCTGCTCGCGATCGGCGATGCGGCCCATGCCATGTCGCCCGCGGGCGGAGTCGGCATCAATCTCGCGGTACAGGACGCGATCGCGGCCGCCCGGCTGCTCGCGCCCATCCTCGTCGCGGGTGCTCGACCGAGCGTCGGGCAATTGCGTGCCGTGCAGACTCGGCGTGAATTCCCCATGCGGGTAGTCCAATTCGCGCAACTGCGGCTGCTGTCGGATCTCTATCCGAATGCCGGACGGCCGGGCACGGATAAACCACTGCTGGTGCGTATGCTGCGGCGTTTTCCCCGCCTACCCCGTTTGGTCGCCCGGGTGATCGGGCTCGGCATCCGGCCCGAACACGTACCACCGGCGGCCGATATCGCCGGAACCGTCACTGCCCTAACAGAATTCAGGGAGAACTGATCGTGTCGACATATCTGCTCGTCCACGGCGCATTCCACGGCGGCTGGGCCTGGCAGCGGGTGGTGCCGCTGCTCGAGGACGCCGGACACCGCGTGCTGGCCCCGTCCCTGGTCGGCCTCGGCGATCGCGCCGATCTCTTGACCCCCGAGGTCGGCCTGGATACCCACGTCGAGGACCTGGTCGGACTGCTCATCTCCGAAGATCTCACCGACGTCATCCTGGTCGGCCACAGCTACGCGAGCATCGTAGTGACCGCGCTGGCCGACGCCGTCCCCGACCGCATCGCCGAACTCGTCTACATCGACACCTTCGTCCCGCGCGACGGTGAGGCGGTCGCCGACATCATGCCCGGTATGGTCGACGCCTTCGCCGCCGCGGCCGCCGAATACGGTGACGGCTGGCGCGTTCCGCCGCAGACCGAGCCAATGGGCGACGGCGGTCTGTATGGCATAACCCAGGAGCCCGATCTGAGCTGGGCGGCCTCGATGATGACCGCCCAGTCACTGGAGACCTTCCAGCAGCGCATGCTGCTCACGAATCCCGTTGCGCTGGCGGATATTCCGGTCACGCATGTGTACTGCAGCGAGGGCGGCGAGGCCTACCGGGCCATGCGTGCCGCCATGCCGCGCACGCTGCCGCCCGCCGACCTGCCGCCCGGCCGCCTGCACGTGCTGCCGACCGGACACGACTGCATGATCACCATGCCGCGCGAATTGGCCGGGCACCTGCTGACATTGGCACCGCGGACCAGTCTCGCCTGATCCCGCCCACGCCGGGGCGGATCAGGATTCGGCCGCGTCGTAGGCGGCGCGGGCGGCGAGCACTTCGCTGAGATGTGCGCTCGACCAGTCCACGATGCTCGCGAAGACCGGGGTAAGGGTGACCGCGAGCGGGGTTGCCTCATACTCGACGCGCGGTGGCACCTCGGCGTGGTAGGTGCGCGAGACCAGTCCGTCGCGTTCGAGCTGACGCAGGCGCTGGGTCAGCACCTTGGGGGTGAGGCCGGGAATGCGCTGCTCGAGTTCGGTGAAGCGCAGGCGACCGTCATGGGTCAGCACCCAGAGCACCTGGGTGGACCAGCGGCCGAAAACCAGGTCGATCACCGGAGTGATCGGGCACGGATCCACGGTGGTTGTCATTGGTCCTCACTTTCCACTTGGTAAGTACTATACTTTGGAAAGTACTGTGAAACCAGGGTCCGTGAGCGAGCGCGGTGAGCGAGCAATAGCCGCAGCCGCGCAGCACCGCGATCGAAAACCGAAGGGACACAGTCATGACAACGACATCCGTGGACGGACGCATCGATCTGCCGCGCCGCTCCGGCGACCGGCCACGCACCCGGGCACACAATCCACATCAGCAGCTCAGCCAGCTGGCGCCACCGGATCTACAGGAAACCCTGTGGTCGCGGATGACCGCGCTGAACGGCGTACTACTCGGCCACAGCGGTGTCTCGCTGCCCGATACCCGTGCGCTGCATCTGCGCCCGACCATTGCCAAGGGACCGGGCGAGGCCTATCTGGCCGGCACCGAATTCGCCCATCTGCACGGATACGATGACGGCAGCCTGCACATGTGTCTGCCGAAAGACATTGCGGCCGAGGCCATCGCGCAGGGATGGGCGGAATTGCATCCCATGGCGCGTCAGCGTTTTCTGCCGCAGACACTGGTAATGGTCTACGGGCCACGCGATCTCGACGAACTCGAGGTGGTCTGGCGGCTGGTGCGGATCAGCCACGGATTCGCGCGCGGGGCGGCTACAGCGTGATTAGAGCGGCGGCCGCCATCGTGGGGGTCATGAACGCGACCGATCTCGTCGGAACTTGGGAATTGCTGTCCTACTTCGATATCGACGAACACGATGCCACCAGCACCGGGCCACTGGGTGACGCACCCCGCGGCCTGCTGATCTACGGCGCGCACGGCTATATGTCGGTGAGCATGATGCGCACCGACGCGGCGACGGGCACGCCGCCTTTCATGGGCTATGCGGGAACCTGGCGCAGGTGCGGCACGGAGATGGTGCACGCGATCACCGTGTGCTCGAACCCGGCCTGGGCCGATACCGAACAGGTGCGCCAGATGTCACTGAGCGGCGACATTCTCACGCTGATCGGGGCCGCCCAGGTCGGCGGGCGGATGCAGCGCCGGGTGCTGACCTGGCGCCGCTGCGGCCCGCCCGCCTGAAATCCCTTGCTATTCCGGTGAATACGAAAATAGGGGGTCATCGAATTGGACCGGTTCATTGTCTTGCGCGAGTATCCCGGTGATCACACCGCTGGCCTGCGCGGTCACCGGGATCATCAACTTCATCGCCTCCACGATGGCGATCTGCTGTCCGGCCCTGACGCGGTCGCCCACCTCGACGAAGGGATCGGCACCGGGTTCCGGACTTCGGTAGAAGACCCCGACACTGGGTGCGCGGAAGACCGCTCCGAGCGGCGGTTCAACCTGTGTTACAACGGCTTCCACTGTCGCGGGCGCGGCGGTAACCGGTGCCGCCGAAACCTGCCATTCGGCCTCGATGGTCACCTCGCCTACCTGGACCCGCAGCGCGCTCGGCTGCTGCGGGAAGCCCGCGAGCAGTTGCAGCGCGCCGGTCTGAATGGCTTCGAGCACTCGCAAGTACTCCTCGTGCCCGGTTGTGTTCTCCTCCACTGCGGTCATTGCCCAGGCCTCTCAGTAATTGCCGAGTCCGCCACAGACATTCAGCGCCTGTGCGGTGACCGCGCCCGCACCCGGGCCGATCAGATAGTCGACCATCGCCGCGACCTCGAACGGCTGCACATAGCGTCCGATCGGCACGCGCGCGCTCACCCTGGCGTGCACCTCGTCGGTATCCACACCCCACAGACCGGAGTACACCTCTCGAACCCGTTCTGCCATCGGGGTTTCCACGAAGCCGGGGCATACCGCGTTGACCGTGATCCCGGTCTTGGCCAGTTCCAGTCCGAGTGCCTTGGTGAAGCCAACCACGCCGTGTTTGGAGGCCGAATACGGCGCACCGTGTACGACACCCTGTTTGCCGCCGGTGGAGGCGATATTCACGATGCGGCCGCTGCCGCGCTCGAGCATGCCGCCCGCAGTCAGCACCGCCTTGGTCATCAGGAAGACGCTGTTGAGGTTGGTATTGATCACGTCGAACCACAGTTCGTCGGTGACCTGTGCGGTGACGCCGCCGCCGCTGCGGCCCGCGTTGTTGACCAGGATGTCGATCGGTCCGTAACGCCGCACGCCCGCGTCGACATAATCCCGGATCTGCGCGGCGTCGACGACATCGCAGACCGTGCCGTCGACCTCGTGACCGTCGTCCTGCAGGCTCTTGACCGTATCGGTCACCTGCTGCTGATCGCGAGCGCAGATGAACACCGCGATACCCTGGGCGGCAAGGCTTTTGGTGATCTCCAGGCCCATACCGCTGGTCGCTCCGGTGACCAGCGCGACGCGCTGAGTTTCCGCCATGACTCCTCCATCGGTCTTTCCGTACTCGCCGGGCATATCGACCTCAAGACTCGTCCCGGGTCCTATAGCCCCGGTCAACCCGTGCGCGGCTCGAGCCAGCCTCTAGCGGCATCGGCGAGCGTTGCGTGCAGCCGCGCCCCGCCGCACCGAGGAGCCACCATGACCACCGTCGCAAGCCGCACCGAGTTGTACGCCGAGGTCCAGCAGTTCTACGCCGATCAGATGCAGCGGCTGGACAACCGCGATATTCCCGGCTATGCCGAAACCTTCACCGAGGACGCGGAATTCGAACACACACCGGGTCGGCCACCGGCCCGGACCAGGGCGGGCATCGTCTCGGACCTGGTCGAATTCCACCAGCGCTTCGAGGCCGATCCGATGCAGCGCAGGCACTGGTTCAACATGATCAACCTGCAGCCGCAGGACGACGGAACCATCGTCTCCACCGCCTACTGCCTCGTGGTCAAGATCCGGCCGAACAGCAAGCCCGAAATCGCGCCGAGCTGCGTCGTGCACGACGTGCTCGTCCGCGTGGATGGCAACCTGCTGACCCGGTCGCGGCGCGTCGCCCATGACTGAATCCGCTGTCCCCGACCATCTTTCGAGGAGAACCACGTGAACACCGCGCAGCCAGAAACCCTGCTGACCCTTGCCGCCGAAGCCCAGAACCTGTTGTTCAGGGAGGCGCGCACCGCGAACACCTTCAGCGACGCACCGGTCACCGACGACCAGATCCGCGATATCTACGAACTGATCAAGTACGGCCCCACATCGATGAATCAGCAGCCGCTGCGCATCGTCCTGGTTCGTAGCCCCGAGGCACGGGCCCGCCTGGTCAACCACATGATCGACAACAACAAGCCAAAGACCGCGGCCGCGCCGCTCACCGCGATCCTGGCCGCCGACTTGAACTTCCACGAGAACCTGCCGAAGGTGTTCCCGCACGCCCCCGAAGCCAAGGACTACTTCGCCGACCCCGGCTATCGGGCCGAATCGGCCCGCTTCAACGCCCTCATCCAAACCGGCTACTTCATCCTCGGCATCCGTGCCGCGGGCTTGGCCGCGGGCCCGATGAACGGATTCGACGCCGAGGGGCTGGACAAGGACTTCTTCCCCGAGGGCACGCACAGCGCACTGGTCGTCGTCAATATCGGCACTCCCGGCGTGGACGCCTGGTTCCCCCGCTCCCCCCGCCTGACCTACGACGAGGTTGTCACCACGGTATAGCCGCGATGCCGACGAGTGGCAGTGCTCGTTCGCCACTCGTCGGCATCGACCGACAGCCCACCGCGTGCTCATCCGGATCGTGGCCGTGTGGCTGACGACAATTTCAGCGCTGCCGTGATACTCATGAGCTATGACTGCGTCGGATGATTTCGATTTCGAAGCCATCTATCGAGGCACGGGCGGCCCGTTCGGGCCGGGCGTCAAACCGCCGTGGAGCATCGGGGAACCCCAACCCGAACTCGCCGCGCTGATCGAGCAGGGCAAATTCCATGGCGATGTGCTCGACGTCGGATGCGGGGAGGCGGCGATCTCCTTGTATCTGGCCGAGCGGGGCTACACCACGGTAGGGCTGGATCTATCGGCGACCGCGATCGAGCTGGCCCGCGCCGAGGCCGCCAGGCGTGGCCTGGTCAACGCCTCCTTCGAGGTCGCCGACATCACCTCCTTCACTGGTTACGACGGCCGCTTCGGCACCATCGTCGACAGCACGCTGTTCCATTCGATCCCGGTCGAGTCGCGCGAGGGATACCAGCAGTCGATCGTGCGCGCCGCCGCGCCGGGTGCCTCGTATTTCGCGCTCGTTTTCGACCGGGCGGCCCTGCCCGAAGTGCCCGGGCCCGGACCAGCACCGGTCACCTCCGACGAACTCCGTGCGGCGGTGCAGAAGTACTGGACGATCGATGAGATCAGGCCCGCACGAATCCATGGCAATCTGCCAACGGGCGACATCGAGTCGCCCGCGGGCGGCCCGACGTTCCGGTTCGAGGGCATCCGCGACGAACCCGGTGGCCGCAAGTCGGTTCCAGCCTGGCTGCTGTGCGCCCGGCTGGGCTGATCCTCCACAAGCCATTTCGCGGACTGTCGCGGCCCACGCGTCATCGCATCGAGGCTCAGCCCAGAGCGCGGTTGAATCCCTCGACGAGTTCGTCGACCTGGTCGTCGGTCATCACGAACGGCGGCGAGATCTGCATTGCGCCCTGGCCCGCCGCACGTCCTGAGATGCCGTGCTCCCGTAGGGTTTTCACGAGCGGTAGCCCCTCGGAGGGGTCGACGAGCTGGATCGCGGCGACCGCGCCGAGACCGCTGCGGACCTCGGCTACTCGGGGGTGGTCCGCGAGCGCGGCGAGTTTGGTGTGCAGGGTCGATTCCAGGCGCTTCGCCTCGTCGAGTAGGCCCTCGCGTTCGACGATGGCGAGGTTGGCCAGGGCCGCGGCGGCGGCTCCGGCGTGACCGCCGTAGGTGTAACCGTGGCGCCACCAGACGCCGCCGCGGAAGAAGGGCTCGGCGATGTGCGCGGCGATGAAGACAGCACCCATCGGGACATAGCCGGAAGTGAGGCCCTTGGCGGTGGTCATGAGGTCGGGTTCGAGCTCGAAACGGGTTGCGGCGAACCAGGATCCGCCGATGCGGCCGAAGCCGGTGACGACCTCGTCGACGACGAAGAGAATGTCGTGATCGCGGCAGATGCGGCGGACCTCGGTGAGGTAGCCGTCCGGCGGTAGGTAGATTCCGCCCGCGCCGATGATGGGTTCGCAGAAGAAGGCCGCGATGCGCTCCGCGCCGATCTCCTCGATGAGCGCGAGCAGTGCCTTCGCATCGTCCCATTCGACGGTGCGGGCATCGGGCATCAGCTCGCCATAGCCCTCGCGATTGACCGGGATACCCGCCAAAGCCGTTCCGGCGACATGCATTCCGTGATACGCGCGCTGCCTGCCGATCACGATTGTCTTATCCGGCCGACCCAGCTCATGCCAGTAGCGGCGGGCGAACTTGGCCGCGGTATCCACCGAATCCGAGCCACCGGAGGTGAAAAAGATCTTGCTGCCCGGCACCGGTGCGATGCTCGCCAACTTCTCCGCCAACTCCTGGGTGGCGGGCTCGGCGAAATCACCGAAGTTCGAATAGTGCGCGACCGTGCGCAGTTGTGCGGCGACCGCATCGGCGATCTCGGCGCGCCCGTGCCCGACATTGGTGAACCACAGCCCGGCCGTCGCGTCCAGATACCTGGTACCCGCCCGGTCGTAGATATAAGCACCCTCGCCACGCGCGACGACGAACGCGCCGTCGCGTTCCACGGCACCCATATCGGCGAACCCATGCCATAGCGCGCCCATCTCAACCACCTCTACTCGACAACCACGTCACTTCGTCGCTCCACTGGTTCGTCCGCACCGCGCCGACGGCCGCCCAGCGCGAATCCGATCACCCGGACCACGAGGCCCATCATGGCCAGCCCGCGATCAGCCGCCGGAAATACACCAGCACGACCGGCGCCAGCACCCGGTCCACGATCATCACGATAGGCATGACGCACTGCAGCACGTCATCCACCCACCCTGCTCACTCGCACGGAGATGGGCGCCAGTAGTACCGCGTAGACGACGCCGGTGATCAGCAGGTAGAGGGTGTCGGCGGCGCGGATCACCGGCCAGCGCCGGTCGCGAGAGTCGCCCGACTCGGATTCGACGCGCTGGTTTCGCTACCCTGGTGAACACAATGACCAGGACAGCCGACGCGAATCTCCGCGAGCTTCGGACCCGCCTGGCCGCCGTAACCCTCCGCGATGAACACCGGTTGCGCCGCAACCTGGACCGGTCGCGCGGCGGCGATCTCACCGGCATCACGGCCGAGATCGCGGCGGCCGAGCGGCGCGTCGAGGCCCGCCGCGCCGCGGTACCCGAAATCCGCTATCCGGAGCAGCTACCGGTCTCCGCGCGCCGCGAGGATATCGCCAAGGCGATCATGGAAAACCAGGTCGTCATCGTCGCCGGTGAGACCGGTTCGGGTAAAACCACCCAGATTCCGAAGATCTGCCTGGAACTCGGCCGTGGCATCCGCGGCACCATCGGGCACACCCAGCCGCGTCGGCTGGCCGCGCGCACCGTCGCCGAGCGCATCGCCGAGGAGTTGGGCACCGAACTGGGCGATGTCGTCGGCTACACCGTGCGTTTCACCGATCAGGCCTCCGATCGCACCCTCGTCAAGCTGATGACCGACGGCATCCTGCTCGCCGAAATCCAGCGCGACCGGCTGCTGCGCCGCTACGACACGATCATCATCGACGAGGCACACGAACGCAGCCTCAATATCGACTTCCTGCTCGGCTACCTGAAGCAATTGCTGCCGCGCCGACCGGATCTCAAGGTCGTCATCACCTCCGCGACAATCGACCCCGAATTGTTCGCCGAACACTTCGCCGACGAAACAGGCACTCCCGCACCCATTGTCGAGGTATCCGGCCGTTCCTATCCGGTCGAAATCCGGTACCGGCCGCTATCGCTGGAGCTACCCGTCGCCACCGATGACGACGACGAGGACACCAGGATCGTGGACCGCGACCCGGTGGACGCCATCGGCGAGGCGGTGCGCGAACTCTTCGCCGAGGGCGACGGTGACGTGCTGGTCTTCCTATCCGGTGAACGCGAGATCCGCGATGCCGCGGATGCGTTGCGCGACTTGCAGATTCCGCGCACCGAGATCCTGCCGCTCTACGCCCGCCTGTCGACGGCCGAACAGCATCGTGTCTTCGCTCCGCATCCGGGGCGACGAGTCGTGCTGGCCACCAATGTCGCCGAGACCTCGCTGACCGTCCCCGGCATCCGCTACGTCATCGATCCCGGCACCGCCCGCATCTCGCGCTATTCGATGCGCACCAAGGTGCAGCGCCTGCCCATCGAAGAGGTCTCGCAGGCCTCGGCACGCCAGCGCGCGGGACGCTGCGGCCGCGTCGCCGACGGCATCTGCATCCGCCTGTATTCCGAACAGGACTTCGAATCCCGGCCCGCCTTCACCGAACCGGAGATCCTGCGGACCAATCTGGCCGCCGTCATCCTGCAGATGACGGCGCTCGGACTCGGCGATATCGAGAATTTCCCCTTCGTGGAGGCGCCCGATCGCAGGGCCATTCGCGACGGTATCGCGCTGCTGGAGGAATTGGGCGCGCTCGCTCCACGCGCCACCGCGAAACCCGCTCGGCGGCAAGCTGATTCGCAAGAGGTCCAGGACCGAACGAGCAGCACTTCGGCCGAAAGGATCCCAGCGGAACAGACATCCGATGCGACGCTGACGCTGACCCCCACCGGGCGCGAAATGGCACAGATACCGGTGGATCCGCGAATGGCGCGGATGCTGGTCGAAGCCCACCGCACCGGCGTGCTGGCGGATGTGCTGATCATCGTCGCGGCGCTGTCCATCCAGGATGTGCGCGAACGTCCAGCGGACCATCAGCAAGCCGCGGACACCAAACACGCCCGCTTCGTGGTCGAGGGCTCGGATTTCCTGGCCTACCTGCGGCTGTGGGAGTACCTGACCGAACAGCGGAAGTCACTGTCGTCCAATCAGTTCCGGCGCATGTGCCGTGACGAGTTCCTGCACTATCTGCGGATCCGGGAGTGGCAGGACCTGCACGGACAGCTGCGGACCATCACGCGGGGGCTCGGATGGTCTACGCACGCCGACGGCCCGGACGGCACCGAAAGCGGTTCGCGCCGTGGGCGCCCCGCTGCGGACGGCCGTGATTCGAACGGTGGGCAGCGCAAGAGGCGTGAGGCCGATTCACCGCGCGCCAACTCGGACCGCGCGGACTCGTCTCACCCGAAGGCGAACCGCCGTGGCCGTGCGCGCGACAACACCGCCGCTTCGCGACAACAGGCCGCCGAGGCACTCGAAAACGATGGCACCCCGTGGGATTCGACCGCCATCCACCAGGCACTGCTGGCGGGCATGCTCTCCCACATCGGCGTCCGCGAGGCCGAGACCCGCGAATTCCTCGGTGCCCGCAATGCCAAATTCATGATCTTCCCCGGATCCTCGCTGGCGAAGAAGCCGCCCCGCTGGGTGATGGCGGCCGAACTGGTCGAGACCTCCCGGCTCTGGGGCCGGATGGCGGCCCGGGTGGAGCCGGAGTGGGCCGAGCGGCTGGCCGGTGATCTGGTGAAGCGCACCTACTCCGAACCGCATTGGTCCTCCAAGCGTGGTTCCGCGCGCGCGTACGAGCGGGTCACGCTGTACGGCGTACCGCTGGTGGTCAGCCGCGCCGTCGATTACGGCCGAATCGATCCGGAACTGTCGCGAGAGCTGTTCATCCGGCATGCCCTCGTACAGGGCGAGTGGCAGACCCGCCACGAGTTCTTCCACCGCAATCGTGAACTGATCGACGATGTCGCCGATCTGGAGCACCGCGCCCGCCGCCGCGACATTCTCGTCGACGACGAGGTGCTGTTCGAGTTCTACGACAAGCGCATCCCGGCCGATATCGTTTCGGTGCGCCATTTCGACAGCTGGTGGCGCGGCGCGAAGCGCAAAGACCCTGCGCTGCTGGACTTCTCGACCGATACCGTGGTCAACGCGGCTGCGGCGACCCTCGACCCGACCGACTTCCCGGATGCCTGGCGGCAAGGCGAGTTGAGCTTTCCGCTCACCTACCAATTCGAGCCCGGCAATGACGACGACGGTGTCACCGTGCGGATCCCGGTCGAGCAACTGGCGCATGTTCGTGCCGTCGGCTTCGACTGGCTGGTGCCCGGTATGCGCGAAGAGTTGGCCACCGCGCTGATCAAGACGCTGCCGAAGGCGCTGCGCCGCACTGTCGTTCCCGCACCGGACTTCGCCGCGGCCGCACTCGCCGCGCTCACACCGCGCGCCGAACCTCTGCGCATCGGGCTGGCCAGGGAGCTGTCACGGCTCGGTTCGGTCAGCATCGCACCGAGCGATCTCGATCCCGCCGCGCTGCCGGACCATCTGCGCATGACCTTCGCCGCGATCGACGCCAGCGGCCGGGTACTGGCGCGTGGGAAGAGTCTGGCCAAGTTGAAAACCGATCTGTCCGAGCAGGTTTCGGCCTCCGTCGCGCGCGCCACCGCGGGTGCGGAACGTGCGCCCGCCACCGTGTGGACCTCGGAATCGCTGGGGACGGTCCAGCCGACCGTGCGCAGCGAGGTGGCCGGACAGACCGTCACCGGTTATCCGGCGCTGGTCCCCGAGGGCGACGGTGTCGCGGTGCGTGTGCTGAGCTCCCCCGCCGAACAGGCCGCCGCCATGCGGGCGGGCACGCGCACACTGGTTCTGTGCGCCATTCCCACCTCGGTCCGCACCGCCACCGCGAGTCTGCCACCGCGAGATCGGCTCGCGCTGAGCCAGAATCCGTACGGTTCGCTCGACGCGCTCATCGACGACTGCCGTGCCGCCGCCGCGGATGAACTGATCGCCGCCGCCGGTGGACCGGTGCGCAGCCCGAGCCAGTTCGACGCTGTGGTCGCGAGGATCCGCCCCGACTTCGTCTCCGCCGTGGCCCGCATCGTGCGCCTGGTAGTGCCGGTTTTGGCTAAGGCGCACCAGGTTTCGTCCGCGCTCGCCGATACCGCCGAACGCGATATCGCCGACGATGTCCGCCACCAGCTCGACGACCTGATCTTCCCCGGTTTCATTTCGGAGTGGGGCGGCGCTCGCCTGCGCGAACTCCCCCGCTATCTGGAGGCCGCCCGCATCCGCCTGGAGTCGCTACCCGGCTCCGCGGTCCGCGACCGACAGGGCATGGTCGAAATCGACCGCGTCCTCGCCGCCTACGACCGCCTCGTCAACGCGCTGCCCGAAACCCGCAAGCACGCCACCGAGGTCACCGAAATCTGGTGGATGATCGAGGAATTCCGCGTCAGCCTCTTTGCCCAGAAACTGGGCACCCCCTATCCGGTCTCGCTCAAACGCATCGAAAGGGCCATCGCCGCCATGCGCCGCTGAGGCGGACAGCGTGCCCGATCGGGCGCTGGCTGAACTCGCAACGATAGTTCTGGGGGCGCGACCGAGGCGAGATCTGGCGATACAGTCGCCGGACATGATGGCGCGCAAGAACATTGTGGCCGCTGACAGTACGGAACCGCGTCGGTTCGGCAGTCCGACGTGACTATCGAAAGAGGTGTTCGCCCATGCGGAAATTCCTCGCGCCGATCCTCGCCGGCCGGTGCCGTCGTGCTCGCCCCAACGGCTTGGGCGGATGCGCAGGCGCCTCAGCCCGCGCCGGTACGTGCCGACAGCGATGTGCTGCGGCAGTTGGTTCGGCTGCTCGATACCGGTTCGGTCAGCATCTGTCCCGGGCAGGCGATGGGCAGCTTCGGCTGCTCGTGCCCGCCAGGGATTTGTCTCTGACCGCTGGATCAGTCGGCGGCGGCGGTGACCGTCGCTTCCTCGCGGTGCTTGCGCAGGTCGGCGATTTCGCGTTCGAAGTCGTCGGCGGAGGTGAAGGAGCGGTAGACCGAGGCGAAACGCAGGTAGGCCACCTCGTCCAGATCGCGCAGCGGACCGAGGATGGCCAGGCCGACCTCGTGGCTGGGCACCTCGGGGGACCCCTTGGCGCGCACCGCGTCCTCTACCTGCTGGGCCAGCAGGTTCAGTGCGTCTTCGGCGACCTCGCGGCCCTGGCAGGCGCGGCGCACACCGCGGATGACCTTCTCCCGGGAGAACGGTTCGGTGACGCCGCTGCGCTTGACCACCGATAGGATCGCGGTCTCCACGGTGGTGAATCGTCTCCCACACTGCGGGCAGGAACGCCGACGGCGGATGGCCGCGCCTTCCTCGGCCTCACGCGAGTCGACGACCCGCGAGTCGGGGTGTCGGCAGTAGGGGCAATGCATCCGAGAGATCCTTCGTCGATGCGCGCGCCCGCGTCCGAATCGGCTCGGTTCGCCAGTCCCGATCCGGCGAGCACGTGTACAGGGGTCTAGACCGATACGTCCATATCAGGTCCAGGATACCCGGGAGGGGGCATCAACTGTCTCACACGTCCCAACTACCCCGTCGAAACGCTCAGCCGAGTTGCCACTGCGTCGTCAGATCGGCGATCAGATCCGGGATGCGCGCGATCATCCGGCCGTGCGCGAGCTTGCTCCAGAACGATTCACCGAGCACCGCCTCGGCGAACGGTCGATTGCTTTCCATATCGATGTGTCGCAGCACCAGATCGCCTGTGATATAGGTCCAGCGGGTATCGCGGTCGGCCCAGTTGAAGTCCGGCAACGGGGTCCGTAGCGAAATGGTGCGTCCCGCGATATCCGCGCTCACGGTGGCAGGTGCGAAGACACCTGGTGCGCGGACGCCAGGGACCGCGGGCTTACCGGCCACCGTGCTGACATAGGTCATGACCCGGCCCATCGAGCCGCGGCCCGCCGAGGTGACATCCCACTGGTCGGCGATGACGCGATTCTGCTCACGATCGGTCATGCGGATGAGCGCGTCCACATATCCGTCGCGGGTATGGGAATCGATCGACTGCCAGGCGGTGCGGATATCGGCATCGATCACCCCGGCCGCATACATTTCGTCGATTCCGGCCATCCCCAGTGCGGCATAGGCCTCGTGCATCGGGACCAGATCGGTGAAGATGTGCTTCTGCATGATCATCAGCCGGGTCTGGTACCAGACAACATCCTCGGCGCTCAGGCGCGAACCCTCGGTGGCGAGCAGCCGGATGTCGGCGGGCACCTCGGCCACCAATTCCGGTGGGGTGCCGCGCAACAGGTCGGCGACCGCATCGCCGAGCTGATGGATGCCCGGCACATCGAGCACCAGCCCGACATCGCCGAGATCGAAGAAGCCGGAGGCGAAGGAGCCGCCCGCGATTCCGGCCAGGCCCGCCCACCAGTACTCCTGATGTTGATTGGCCAGCCGGAAGTAGTTGACGTACACCTGACTGAAGGTGCGCTGGTTGGCACGCACACCGAGCGCAGGAACCCAGGCCGCGAGGTCGATATCCGCATTGCGGGTCGAGACCACCAGCCAATACTGGTGCAGCAGTGTGGCATAGCGGCTCGGTGCCACCCCGTCGGCCCTGGCCTGGTCGAGCGCCGCACGCAAGGTCGATTCATCCAGGGGCAGTGCGGGATTCAGTCCACCGCCACCGGCACCGTCCCCGTTGAGCGCGGGCAGATCCAGGTACGGCTGGTATGCGGGTGCCGCCTGTGCGGCCGGAATCATGGTGAGCCCGAAGATAAGACAGGCCAGCAGCCCGGCGATCCGGGCAAGCAGACGGACGGCGTGTGCAGCGGTGGAGCGATGCGTCATTGCGTGGTGTCCCGAAATCGTTCGTCGGCAAGAGTTGCCTAGGTCACGTTTTCAGGCACAGTAGCAACATGTTCTAGTTTGCAATCGACAATTTCGGCCACGCTTCCTGGCGGATCGGCCGGTCCCCATCCGCCACAACCGCTTTCGACCAGCTACCGCGGCACACCGACTCCCACACCGTCCGGAACCGACTGCCGCTCGACCACGGCGGGCGCCATCGTCGGAGTGTCGCCGCCGAAAGTTCCGGCGCGCCAATGCGCCAACCCGATCAATGCCGTCACCACCAGCGCGCTCAACAACGCGGCAACGGCGAGCACCGCGTAGCCGACCTGCGCCTGTTCGACCCGCTCCATCGGATACGGCCCCCGCGCCCGAGGTGATGCGGGCGTTCGAACGGAACCGCGGTCGTACCGCACCACCGCACCACCGGGCCGACTGTCGCGCGGACGCCGATCCGTCGTGGCGCGCGTGACCTCCAGGGCGCGCACACCACCGCGATGCGGGCGCTGCACGCGCGGAACGGATTCGAAGCCGAGATCGACGTCGGCCCCGTCCTCGAGGTCGGTGCTCATGGCGCTGATCGCTGTGCTCATCGGACAAACCTCCGTGAAGGGGTGTATTGGGTGCTCAGGTATGTCGCGAGACGATGTGGGGTAGCTGTTCGATCAAATGTTCGAAGAACTTGTGTTCGATTTCTACCACGCTGCACCGACAAAGTCAGCAGAAAACGCCGACATGCCTCGAACAGATGTTTGATACATCGGCGTGACCGGACTAGATTCGTAGAACGAAATCAATGGGGACATAGAAGGGCGGTTGCGGTGAGCCACACAGACGACACGGGCGACGAGAGCGGAGTCGGCAACGATCCGTCCGGTACCGGGGCGGATCTCACCGTGCGTCAGCGCAAGGTCCTGGAAGTCATCCGCACCTCGGTGAGCGAGCGCGGCTACCCGCCGAGCATCCGCGAGATCGGCGATGCGGTCGGACTCACCTCCACCTCGTCGGTCGCACATCAGCTGCGCACCCTGGAACGCAAGGGCTATCTGCGCCGCGACCCGAATCGCCCACGCGCCGTAGACGTTCGGGGCCTCGACGAGGCGGTGCGCGCGGTGACCAACCTGCCGACCACCGAGGACGCCGAGACCGGACGGCCCGTTCCGACCTTCGTGCCCGTGCTGGGGCGGATCGCCGCCGGTGGTCCGATCCTGGCCGAGCAGGCAGTGGAGGATGTCTTCCCGCTGCCGCGCGAACTGGTCGGCGACGGCTCGCTGTTCCTGCTCAAGGTCGTCGGTGAATCAATGGTCGACGCCGCGATCTGCGATGGCGACTGGGTGGTCGTGCGCCAGCAGAATGTCGCCGATAACGGCGATATCGTGGCCGCGATGATCGAGGGCGAGGCGACGGTGAAGACGTTCAAGCGCACCGGTAAGGATGTCTGGCTCATGCCGCACAATCCGCTGTTCGAACCGATTCCCGGTAATGACGCGCGGATCCTCGGCAAGGTCGTCACGGTCATCCGCAAGATCTGACCCCGGTCGAACGGTTCAGAGCGGCGGCAGCATGGGCGCCCAGAAGTCGGCTCGGTGGTCGGCGGCATAGGTGTCGATGAGCCGATTTCCGCTGGGCCGGAAGGACATGACGAGCGGCGCGGCCGGATCGTAGGCTGGTATCGGTTCGAGACCGGCCGGATCCGGTCGCGCAGCAATGGTGAATCGGGCCCAGTACCTTCGCATTTCGGCGGCGAGGCGCTGCTGGTCCGGTGTCTGCACGGCGCCGTAGAGCCAGCCGAGGTCGCGCAGGCTCCACAGTGATGCCAGTTCGCTGGCGTGGTATGCGCCCAGCGGGAAGATATTCGGTGGGCCGAGCGGCGCCGGATCGTCGAAGGAATAGGTGTAGGTGGGCGTGCGCGGACCGAGCCCGTCGTATTCGACCACCAGCATGGTGAGGATGCGGTCGGTCCAGGCGCGCGACAGTGCGAGTGCGGGCTCCGGATAGGCGGCGACCGGATAGGTCTGTTCGACGCGGTCGAGTTGTTCCGACGTCAGGTCGGGCATGGCGGCGGCCAGTGCGTCGCGGTATCCGGCGGCAGTCAGCGGTTTACCAAGGGGCACACCGTATTTCATGTACACCCAGAGCGACATCTCGTCGTTGTTCGCACCGACGAGCGTGGGCACGTCGGCGAAGGCACCGTCGCGCACGGCCGCCCGTGGTCCGGACGGCAGGAACTGGCCCCCGAATACCGTTGCGGTGATGGAATCATTCACCAACGTGTCCACCGGCAGCGCGCGCAGGCACGCCGCGGTGCCGGGTCCGGCGCATCCGAGCCGTGCGGCGTATGCGTCACCATCGGCCACCGCCGTCGAGGCAGGCACACCGGCGCTGCACGGTCCGCTCTCCATGATCGCGGCCCGGAACAGCCCGCGCGAGCTCGGTGCGGCCAGCTGAGTGCATACCGATGTCGCACCCGCCGACTCCCCCGCCAGCGTCACGCGGTCCGGATCACCACCGAATGCCGCGATATTGCGCCGGACCCAGCGCAAAGCGGCCTGCTGATCCAGATATCCGTAATTGCCGGGACCGGAACCGTCGTCGAGCGCCGAGGCGGCGAGATAGCCGAGCGTGCCGAGCCGGTAGTTGATCGTGACCACGATCAGGTCACCGTCACCGTGCGCGATCAGCGGCTCGGCGCCGTAAACGTCACCCGAGCCGGTGACGAAACTGCCGCCGTGGATCCACACCAGCACCGGTAGTCCAGCACCGTCGATGGGCAGCTCGCGCGGCGTCGAAACGTTCAGATACAGGCAGTCTTCCGACTTCGTCGGGTTGGCACCGACCACCCCGAAAAAGTCGTTGTCCTGCGGGCAGCTCGGCCCGGCCACGGTCGCATCCCGAATGCCGGGCCACGGTGCGGCCGGAGCCGGTGGCCGCCAGCGCAACTCGCCGACCGGCGGGGCCGCGTAGGGGATGCCCGCGAACAACCGATGCTCGGCGGCCACCGTGCCGCGCAACTGACCGGTCTCGACGATGACGAGATCGGCGGCGACCGGCTGGGCGGGAGTCGGTCCGGCAACGCCGATCAGCACGATGACCGACGCCAGGATCGCGACCCAGCCCCGTGCTGCCATCCGATCAGGCAATCCGCGCAGCTCATACGGGCCGCGTACCCGGCGTCCCGTTGTCATCCAACGATGCTTGCGCACGCGCTCACGCTAACCATCCGCATCGCTGAAGTGGGCGGCAATTCCGAAAGTGACCCTTGCCACACCTCGGTACATGCGCGTACCGTACTGGTGGTACACGGATGTACCACGCTGGGAGGTGCCGCATGACCACGGTGGAATTGCCCGACGGGCCTACAACTCCGGCCTTCGTACAGGCCATCGAGGTGTTGGCGGGCCGCACCCGCGCATGGCGCAGATTGCACCGGCGCTACGGCTCGGCGTTCACGGTCTATCTACCGCGCTTCGGGCGGATGGTGGTGCTATCCGAACCGGCCGAGGTGAAGGCGCTGTTCACCGCCAGCTCCGATGTGGCCGACAACATCGATGTCAATCTCGGCCAGTTCCTCGGTCCCGGCTCACTGTTCTCGCTGCGCGGCGCCGAACACCGCAAGCAGCGCAAATTGCTGACTCCGCCGTTCCACGGTCGTCGCCTCGCGGTCTACGAGACGCTGATCGAGGAGGAGACGGTGCGCGAACTGGCCACCTGGCCGCAGGGCCGGGAGTTCGCGACGATGGATTCGATGATGCGGATCACCCTGAATGTGATCCTGCGCGCCGTATTCGGCGCCGAAGGCAAGGAATTCGACGAACTGCGCGAGCTGCTACCGAAACTGGTGCTGGTCGGGTCGGCGCTCGCGGCACTGCCGGTGCCGCGAAAGTTCTTGGGGCAGTATGGCCCATGGGCCCGCTTCGCCACACACCGCCGCAACTACGACGAAATCGTCGGCAGACTCATCGACCGCGCCGCCGCCGACGAGCACCTCGCCGACCGCGACGATGTGCTGGCAATGATGTTGCAGGCCCGCTACGACGACGGCACCGCGATGACCCGCAGCGAGATCGCCGACGAACTGCTCACCCTGCTCACCGCGGGCCACGAGACCACGGCGACCACACTGTCGTGGACCATCGAGCGTTTGCGCAGACATCCGGAAGTGTTGCGGCGCTTGGTCGCCGAGGTGGACGAGGGCGGTTCGGCACTGCGCGAGGCCACCCTGCTGGAGGTGCAGCGGGTGCGTCCGGTCATCGATTCGACGGTCCGCAAGATCCGTGCGGAGTCGATGCAGTTGGGTCGGTGGACCCTGCCCGAGGGACAGAATGTGCTGATCAGCATTCGCCTCATGCACGACAATGAGGAACTGTTCCCGAACGCCCGCACCTTCGATCCGGATCGTTTCGTCGGTGTCCGGCCGGGCACCTTCAGCTGGATTCCATTCGGCGGCGGGGCCCGGCGCTGCATCGGCGCGGCCTTCGCCACCATGGAGATGAACGTCGTATTGCGCACGCTGCTACGGGATTTCACGCTCGAACCGACCGCCGCCCCGGATGAGCGCACGCACTTCCGCGGTGTCGCGCTGGTGCCCGCGAAGAAGGGCCGCGCCGTGGTGTATCGCCGCGCGCCCCGGCCCATTACGGCCGAGGCCAGAGCCGAACAGGTAACCGATGAGCACAGCATCGCATAGCGATTCGATGAGGGGTGGTCAGGTGACGGGCGGGCGCGAGCAATTCGCCGATGTCGGGCACGGCGTCACACTCGCCTACGAGCGCCTGGGGGAAGGCGGCACTCCGCTGCTGCTCGTCGCCGGACTCGGGCAACAACTGCACGACTGGCCCGACGGTCTCTGTGAACTCCTCGTCGCACGCGGCTACGAAGTCATTCGCTTCGACAACCGCGATGTCGGCAAGTCGACGCACTTCGGCTTCCCGCCGCCTGGTCCGCTCGATTTCCTGCGAAAGCGTTGGCTCACAGCGCAATACGACATCTCGGATATGGCCGCCGACACCGTGGGGCTACTCGATGCGCTGGAGCTGAGCTGCGCGCATGTGGTCGGGATGTCGCTCGGCGGGATGATCGCGCAGACCGTCGCTGCCCGCTATCCGGCCCGGGTCGCCTCGCTGACCTCGATCATGTCGACCACGGGTGCGGCGCGGGTCGGGCGTCCTGCGCTGTCGACGTGGCGGTTGATGTTCGGCCGACCGGCCCGAACGCGTGCCGAACACATCGAACACTCGGTGCGCATGTACCGCCACATCTGCTCGCACGGCTATCCGTTCGACGAGGAGGCGGTGCGCGCCGCGGCCGCGACAACCTGGGACCGCGATCCCCATCCGGCACCGGGCGTCGGGCGCCAGCTCGCGGGCGTCCTCAAATCCGGTGACCGCACAGCGGAACTCGCCGCGGTCATCGCCCCCACGCTGATTCTGCACGGTGACCGCGATCTGATGGTGAATCCGACCGGCGGCACCGTCACGGCGAGCGCCATTGCGGGTGCGCGCCTGCACATCCTGCCCGGCATGGGCCATGACCTGCCCATCGGCGTCCGGCCGACACTCACCGATCTCATCGACACCCATATCCGCACCGCCAGGAGCACCGATGCCCCGCACCGCTAGGCCGCTGTCCGGCCATCCCGTCATGATCACCGGCGCCGCCTCCGGCATCGGCCGCAGTCTCGCCCAATTACTTTCCCGCCGTGGGTCGCCCGTGGCCATCGCCGATATCGACGAGGTCGGCTTGAAGCAGACGGCCGCCACACTCACCGGCCCGGTGCTCGTCCGGGTGCTCGATGTGCGCGACGCCGCCGATCAACTCGCCTTCGCCGCCGAGGTCGAGGACTGGCTGACCGAGCCGTTGGCGGCGGTATTCAACAATGCCGGTGTGGCGGTGAGCTCGTCTGTGCTCGACGCGGTTCCGGAAGACGATGAATGGTTGCGGCAGATCAACTTCGACGGTGTGGTCAATGGCACCCGTGCGTTTCTGCCCATCCTGGTCGAACAGAACCAGGGCACCATCGTGAATACCTCCAGCGTATTCGGACTGCTCGGCATGCCAAATCAAAGTGCCTACTGCGCCGCGAAATTCGCGGTGCGCGGCTTCACCGACGCACTGCGCCAGGAACTTCGGGGCACGGGAGTGTCCGCGGTGAATGTGCACCCCGGCGGTATCACCACCAACATCGCGCGCAATGCTCGGGTGCGCAAGGATCCCGAGGGGCGCGGCCGCTCGCACGAGCAGATGGCGGCGGAATTCGAGGCGATCACGATGACCTCACCGGACAAGGCGGCCGAAATCATCTGTCGCGGCGTCGAGCGCGGGAAGTCTCGCATCCTGGTCGGGCCGGACGCCTACGTCTTCGATGCGCTCGCACGCGTCGCGCCGACGCACTACTACGACATATTCTCGGTACTGGAGCGACGGCTGCGCGCCCGCGCGAACGCGGGAGTGACAGCATGAGCGCATCGCGCGACGATTCGACGACGGGTGGCCGCCGAGAGACAGGTGGGTCCGAGCATTTCGATGTGCTGATCGTCGGCGCCGGCCTGTCCGGCATCGGCGCGGCACACCATCTGCAGACGGCCTTCCCGAAGCGCAGCTACGCAATTCTGGAGGCGCGCACGGCAATCGGCGGCACCTGGGATCTGTTCCGCTATCCGGGGGTGCGTTCGGATTCCGATATGCATACCCTCGGTTACCGTTTCCGCCCGTGGACACAGGCCGCGGCAATCGCCGACGGGCCATCGATCCTCGACTACATCCGTGACACGGCGGCCGACGCTGGTATCGATCGACGAATTCGATTCGGGCACAAGGTCATCGGGGCGTCCTGGTCGACCGAAGCAGCGCAATGGACGGTGACGGCCGAACACGATGGTGCCACCTCGACATTCACCTGCGGCTTCCTGTATGTATGCAGCGGCTACTACCGCTACGACCAGGGCTATACCCCAGAATTCGCCGGAATCGAAGATTTCCGTGGCCAACTCGTGCATCCGCAGCAGTGGCCCGCCGACCTGGACTATGCGGGTAAGCGAGTCGTCGTGATCGGCAGCGGTGCCACCGCGGTGACGCTGGTTCCGGCCATGGCCGAGACGGCTGCGCGGGTGACCATGCTGCAGCGCTCCCCCACCTACATCATGTCCGTGCCGACCGAGGACGCGGTGGCGATCCGCCTGCGCGAACGGCTCGGGCCCCGCCGGGCCTATACGATCACCCGCTGGAAGAACGTGCTGATCGGCACGCTCATCTACCAACTCAGCCAGCGACGTCCCCGCATGATGCGCGAGTTCATCCGCAAGCAGACGGCCGCTCAACTGCCGACCGGATACGAGGTGGACGTCCACTTCAAACCGACCTACAACCCCTGGGACCAACGACTCTGTCTGGTGCCGGACGGGGATCTGTTCCAGGCGATCCAGAGCGGGCGCGCCGCCGTCGTGACCGACCGGATCGAGAAGTTCACCGCCGACGGCCTGCGGCTGGCCTCGGGCACCGACCTTCCCGCCGATATCGTGGTGACGGCCACCGGCCTGCAATTGCTCGCCTTCGGCGGAATCGAATTCAGTGTCGACGGCCGTGCTGTACCACTGCCCGACACCATGGCCTATAAGGGGATGATGCTGAGCGGCGTCCCCAATTTCGCCTTCACCATCGGCTACACCAATGCGTCCTGGACATTGAAGGCCGATCTGGTGGGCGAATTCGTGTGCCGGTTGCTGCGGCATATGGACGACAACGGCTACGACCAGTGCACGCCGTGGCCGGATCCGAGCATCGCCACCGAGCCGCTGCTGAATTTCCAATCCGGCTACGTCCAGCGTTCCATCGACCACTTTCCCAGGGCCGGGTCGCGACGGCCGTGGCGATTGGGTATGAACTATGCCCACGATGTGCTCGCACTGCGCCACGGGCGGATCGAGGACGGCACCATCCGGTTCGCGAGCCGGGCTGCCGCACCCGACCATGTTCCAGTGCGTGTGAGGTCATGATCGCGGTGGCGGCGGGGCGAACTAACCTGATTCTCGTGACCCGTGCCGAGCCCGCCGCCAGTACCGCCACCGAGGGCACGCCGGAATCCGCATTCCGGCGTCGGCTCCTCGATGCGATGGCCGAGTCGGTGCGCGATCGCGGTTATCGCGAAACGACGGTGGCCGATGTGGTGCGCAACGCGCGCACCTCTCGCCGCACGTTCTACGAACATTTCGAGAGCAAACAGGACTGCTTCATCGCGCTGCTCTCCGAGCGGAACAGTGAGACGATCCAGCAGATCTACGACGCCGTCGACCCGGCCGCGCCGTGGCGCACCCAGGTCCGGCAGGCCATCGAGGCCTGGATCCACGCATCCGATCAGGACACCACGATCACCCTGGCCTGGATTCGGGACACCCCCGCGCTCGGCGAGGCCGCTCGCCAGGTCTACCACGACGCGGCCGAGGCCTTCGTCGATCTGATCCAAAGCCTCACCGCCACACCGGAGTTCGAGGCGCCCGGGCTGCATCCGCCGACTCGTCAGATGGCGACCATCCTTTACGGCGGGTTCCGCGAGCTGATCGCCTCCACGGTGGAAGAGGGCAAGGATATCCGCGACATCATCGACGTCGCGGTCGATACCGCCATCGCTCTTGTCGGCCCGCGCTACGAGCAGGGACGCTAGTCCTTCACGGCCGTGAACTGCGCCAGCGCGCCATTGCGCACCAGCTCGATCTCGCGCAGACCCGCCGCGGCGATCCAGCCGGACAGCTCGGCCGCGGTACCGGACGGTCCGAATACGCCCATCGTCCGCATCACCCGCATGTGCAGGTCGAAACGCGGCCGCACCCCGCGCACCACGCAACTGCCGACCAGCCGTCCACCCGGTGCGAGCACGCGGGCGAGCGAGCCGACCGCGGCGGCCGGATCCGGCATACAGTGCAGGCCGGCGAAACTCACCACCAGATCGAATTCGCCGGTTGCGAACGGCAGATCGACCACATCCGCGCGCACATAGTCGATATCGGACAGACCGGCGCGCTCGGCCGCGCGACGCGCCGCCGCCAACTGGTCATCGGAAATATCCACCGCTACATAGCGGAGCTTGCGACCGGGTTCGAGCCGACGCAGGGTTACGCCACCGCCGACCGGCAGGTCCAGCAGTGCGGAACCTTCCGGCAGCTGATTGACCACCTGCATCGCCGCATACATCCGGCGGGTATCGCAGCCCCACATCACCTGTCCGGCGGGCCTGGCAAGCCGCGGATGGTCGAGCACGAAGTCGTACACCGGCGCCCCGAGATTCCCCCAGGCTCGGCTCTGCCACACTTCACGGACGTCGGGCACGGTGGTCTCCTCTTCGCGCGGTGGGAGTCCAGGCTAGGCCGGAGGTCATCGGCGCGCCAAGACTTTCGCCGACACGCTCCGTTTCGTCGGTGCGGCGGCGTGGCGGATGCCACTGATGCACGTCAACGGTGTTGGGCGACACCGCTTCCCACGACGACGGCCGACTCCGGCACACCGCGACGGCGCCGGATAACGCGCGGCGATACCCATGCATTACCATCGGCTAGCTGTGCCTGCGGAAATCGAGATGGTCGCGCTGCCCGCGGGGCGGGTGACGCTGTCGGATCGGCGGACCCAGCGCAGTTGGGTGGTCGAGGTGGCGGCGTTTCGGTTGGCTTCGTTTTCGATTACTCAGTCGCAGTATGAGCAGGTCACCGGTACCGTGCCGAGTGCGGCTCGGGGTGATCGGCTGCCGGTCGAGGGTGTCTCGTGGTTCGATGCGGTCCGGTTCTGCAATGGCTTGTCACTGAATGCGGGTTTGCCGCCCGCGTATCGCGTGCACGACGACGAGGTCGAGTGGGATGCCGACAGCGACGGGTATCGGCTGCCGACCGAGGCCGAGTGGGAGTACGCGTGCCGGGCGGGCACTTCGGGACCGCGATACGGTGAGCTCGACGAAATCGCCTGGTATCGCGGGAATTCCGCGGAGCATGTGCACGAGGTCGGTGGCAAGCTTCCCAACGCATGGGGCCTGTACGACATGCTCGGCAATGTATGGGATTGGTGCTGGGACATCTACGACGCCGAGGTGTACGACTCGTATCGGGTGCTGCGCGGCGGCGGCTGGTCCGATGAGAAGTGGAGTTGCCGTGCCTCGGTGCGACGGCGCAGCCATCCGACCTACCGGATCGACGATGTCGGATTCCGTGTCGCGCGTTCGATTTCCGGTTCGGCCGATGCCTTATCGCCTGCCGCCCAATAACTTCGGCAACTTGCGCCTGCCGCGAGCGTCGAGCGCGCGCATCAATCCGGCGACCACCCGCACGCGCGCACGTGAGGCCGGATACCAGGTCAACTCGCGCTTCATCGCCGGTCCACGCGGCACCGTAATCGCTTGCTGGCGACAGTATTTCCGGATTCCGGCGGCACCGCCCCAGCGCGCACCGACCCCGGAATCCTTCCACCCGCCCATCGGCAGTGCGAAGCTGAACAGATTCGCGAAGGCGTCGTTGATATTGACCGCACCCGCTTCCAGCCGCCGCGCCACTCGCTCGCCGCGCTTGCGGTCTCCGGTCCACACCGTGGCCGAGAGACCGTAGACCGAATCGTTGGCCAGGCGCACCGCCTCGTCCTCGTCGGCGACCTTCAGCACCGGAATCGTCGGACCGAATGTCTCCTCGGTGATGCAAGCCATCGAATGGTCCACATCCACCAGCACGGTCGGTTCGAAGAAGGTGCCAACCCCGGTCGCCTTGCCGCCGGTGGTGATCCGCGCGCCCGCGGCCACCGCCTCTTCGACGTGACGTGCCACGATATCGCGCTGCGCCGCGGTCGCCATCGCGCCGATATCGAAGCCGAATCCGCGCCCATCGTGGCCCTGCCGCAACGCGCGCACCTTTTCGGTCAGGCTGGTTATGAACTCGTCGTAGACCGGCGCCTCGACATACACTCGCTCGATCGACACACAGACCTGCCCGGAATTGAACAACCCGCCATAGGCGATGCCCGCCGCTGCCCGCTCGATATCGGCGTCCCCGAGCACGATCGCCGGATCCTTGCCGCCGAGTTCCAGACTGTACGGGGTCAGGGTCGCGCCGCAGGCGGCGGCGATCGCCTTACCGGTCTTGGTCGACCCGGTGAACTGCACATAATCGACCGCCTCGACCACCGCGCGTCCGGTATCGCCGCGCCCGGTCGCGACCGCGAAGATCGGCGGCGCACCGATCTCGGCCCACCCTCGCGCCAGCGCGACCGCACTCAACGGCGTGACCTCCGACGGCTTGACCAGCACGGCGGCCCCGGCCATCAGCGCGGGCAGCGCGTCGAAGCACACGTTGAGCAGCGGAAAGTTCCACGGCGTAATGATCCCGACAACCGGATGCGGCCGATAGGTCTTGATCAGTCGCTTGGTCCGGCCGAGCGGACTGTGCGGAGCCGGGTGCTCGTCGAGCAGGAATTTCGCCGCATTGCGCGCCCAGTATTTGATCAGGTTGACCGCGGCGGGCACCTCTATCTCCGCGTCGTAGCGGGTCTTGCCGGTTTCGGACTGGACCACATCGGTGAGCTCGTCGGCATTATCGATCAGCCAATCCTGCAGCCGAAACAGCCATTCGGCGCGCCTATTCGGACCAATCGCCTCCCATTCCGGCTGGAACAGTCGCAATTCGCGCACCGTCGCGGCCACCGCCGCACTCGATTCTTCGGGTACCCGGCCGGTCACGCTACCGTCGGCCGGATTGTGTACCTCGATCTCGACCCGCTGTTGCGCCGTACTCACCCGGCTCACCTCCTGTGCTGTGCCTCGCCCTCCAGCGTGGCATTTCCGCCGCCGTGGCACCGGGTGTTCCGATTTTCCTGCGATGGGGAAGAAATGATTGATACGTTCCGCCAATAGCAAGACGGGACCGGCTTCGACGAGGATGCAGTTCAGTGTTCGATTGGGATCTACTGCGAACTACCTCCAGCGTGCATGTGCTGATGCAATTGGCGCAGGAACGCGGCATGTCGCCGGAAGCCTGTCTCGCGGGCACGAGACTGGTACCCGATGCGGTGCGCGATCCCGATGCCGAGGTGACGGCACGTCAAGAGGTGCGCGTCATGCGGAATCTGCTCGCGCGATTCGGCGCTGAACCGGGACTGGGTGTCGAGGCCGGGAACCGATATCGCTTATCGCTGTACGGGCCGTGGGGGCTGGCGCTGCTGAGCAGTCGTACGGTGCGCGAGGTGATCGAGGTTTCACTGCGCTATGTCGATCTGGCCTTGGTCTTCGGCCGGTTGATCTTCGATGAGGGACCGGCCGAGTCGCGGCTCATCTTCGACGATTCGGAGATACCGGAGGATGTGCGCGCCTTTCTGACCGAGCGCGTCATCACCGGTATCCAGTCCATCGGCCGGGAGCGGTTCTCCGCTGGTGTGCCCGTCACCCGGATCAGCTTCCGCCATCGGGCTCCGGCGGATACGACCCGCTACCGCAACGTCTTCGGTGTCGAGCCGGAATTCGACGCGGCGGTCAACGAATTGGCCTTCGACAGTGCCTATCTCGATGTCGCGCTGCCGCAGGCCAACGAATGGGCGCGCGGGACATGCGAACAACTGTGCCGCGATCTGCTCACCGCGCGCCGCGCCCGCAGCGGTGTCGCCGGTGCGGTGCGTGACCTGCTGGTCCGCAATCCCGGTGAGATTCCGGACCAAATCGCCGTCGCCGCAGCGCTTTTCATCAGCCCGCGCACGCTGTCTCGCCGCCTGCGCGATGAGGGCACCTCCTTCCGCAACCTGCTCGACGAAGTCCGCCAGATGATGTCGGAGGAACTGCTCAGCCATACCGATATGACCACCGAACAGGTCGCCGCCCGCCTCGGCTACGCCGAGGCCGCATCCTTCATCCGCGCATTCCGCCGCTGGCAAGGCTGCCCACCCCAGGAATTCCGAGCCCGCACCCCCCTCGTGGGAACCAGGTGATCCCCTCGATCATGCGCTGGTGGCGGCGAACGTCGAGAGCGGACTTACCTCAGTGCATTCTCGCCTCGGCGTTGGCGTGGATGATGGCGCAGAGCCAGGGGGTCAGGCCGGGGGCGAGAGTGTTGTAGAAGGTGGTGTAGGCGGGGTTGGTCACGTAGGTGTTGGCTATGCAGAGGTGCATGGCGGGGGTGCAATCGAAGTAGGTGTTGATGGAGGCTCGGTGGCGTTCGGCGAGGGCGTTGGCATCGGCGCTGCCCGGGAGTACTCCGGCGCGGTAGGCGGCGGCCAGGTCGGTGTTGAGTGCGTCGACGGTGGCGGCGATCTGTTGCCAGTCCTCGGCGGTTCTTTGCGCGGCGCGTTCGGCGTACTGGGCCCACTGGGCGGTGTCACCCCAACGGTCGTGGGCTTCCGCGGTCCAATTGGGTTGCCAGTGCTCCCCGAAGATCTCGACCTGTTCCTCCGCGGAGAGCAGGATTCCGGACTCTCTGGCTTCGATCATGCGGTCCATGCCATCGGCCATCTGTTGCAGGCGGGCGGCGCGCTCGCGGAGCTCGTCGCGCTGGCGGCGCAGCGACGAGGTCGCATCGGCAGGTGCGTCCAGGACCGTCTTGATCTCATCGAGGGGTACGCCCAGCTCACGGTAGAGGAGCACGCGCTGGATGCGGGCGAGGTCCGCGCTCGTATAGAGCCGGTACCCCGCCTCGGTGCGCTCGGTCGGGCACACGAGTCCGATCGCGTCCCAGTGATGAAGCGTTCGGATCGTGACACCCATTTGCGCGGCGGCCGCCCCGACGGTGCGACCGGCATCGGCCTGATCGGTCACACCGTCCAGTTTGACAGGCACGCTCATGCTCGCGGCGCCTCGATCCCGATGGACCGCAAGTGCTCGGCCTCGGGACTGTTCGGATCGTACGGTCGCGCCGCGGTCATGATCACCCGTGTGTTGTCCGGCGTGCGGACCTCCAGATCCACCGTAGTCCACGGCATCGGCCGCGGCCCCGACGTGCAACCGGGCAGCAGTTGCTCACACGCGGCCGCGATCTCGTCGAGCTGGCCCAGCACGCAAGCGAAGCTCACGCTCAACTCGGTTGCCGCCGCGGCCTGGTCAGCGGTTACGAGCAGGACATCCTGGAATGCCCAGCGCCGCAGGTGGGTGATTCGACCGGGGACGGAGAACAGGTCGAAGAAGCCGAGACCGCGCGTCCAGAAGTCCACCGACGCGGCCAGATCGGCCGTCGGCACCGTGACGAACATCGGCATCCCGTAGATGCCGCGGAAAAGCTCCGGCGGCACGGCGTCGGGGCCCGGTACGGGAACCGGACTGATATCGAATGCTGGGTAATTTTCGCTCACCGGCACATCGTCGAGCCTGACGTAACGTCAGGGTCAAATCACGGCCCGGTGGACCTAGCCGTGGCATGCTCGTCTTATCGGCGATTTCCGACCGGAAGGCGGGTGCGATGCCCGGACCAGCGCCATGACCGAGACCGTCTGGTACGCGTCATACGGCTCGAATATGCATTCGAGCCGCTTGCGCTGCTATCTCGCCGGTGGCACACCCGACGGCGGCGCGATCACGCTCCCCGGCTGTCGCCACGGGGCCGAACCGCTGCGCTCGGTACCGCTCACGCTCCCCGGCCTGCAATATTTCGCCACCGAATCGCTGACCTGGACCGGCGGCCGCGCCTTCTACGATCCCGACGCCGCCGGTGAAACCGCCGCCCGCGCCCACCTGGTCACCATCGAGCAGTTCTGCGATATCGCCGCCCAGGAGATGTACCGGACGCCCGGCACCGACCTGGAAGTGTGCGAGGCGATCACTCACGGCCGACTGACGCTCGGTCCCGGTCGCTATGAAACACTGGTCTGCACAGGGACTTTCGAAGGACATCCGGTCCTCACCATTACCGCGCCTTGGCGCTATACCGACCTCCCGGGAAACCCACCGTCGGCGGCTTACATCCGCCACCTCGCCGCGGGCCTGACCGAATCCCACGCCTGGACCGTAGAAGAGATCGCCATCTACATCGCGACCCGTCCCGGCGCGGACCTCGGCTGGACCGCCGCGGCCATCGCCACCCTGCTGGGTGCGGCCACGTGACCGGACCTAGCGAACGTTATCCACGATGCGCAGGATTTCGTCGACGATCAGATCGGGTTCGGTGAACATGACGAGGTGACCCGAGCGCCCGGCCTCGACCAGTCGGCCCTTGGGGAAAGCGGCGGCGGTGGGCGGCGGTCAGCCTGGTGCGGGTGGTCTTGTCGAGACGAGGGAGTTTCGTGCCGGTGATGACGCTGACATCCACGGCACCGAGTTCGTGCGGCTGGTCGCGGAGATTTCGCAGACCGGCGCTGAACTGGTCCTGTTCGGCGATCATGGTGCGCGCGGCACGCGGGGTGAAATCCTCGGCACGGTGGTCGGCGGCTACATCGGCGGGCTGCCTACCGCCGATCCGGCTGCCGAGCAGACGGTAGCGGCCGCAGCGGGCGAGCTTGGGCAACAGGACGCGGGTCATCGCGTACCGCTTCTGCGCCGAAGGCAGGAAATACAATTCGCAATTCTCGTCGCTCTGATCGACCAGCACGATTCCCTGGACGCGGGTCGGATTCGCGGTCGCGGCGACACGGACGATGGGGCCGCCCCAGCTGTGGCCGACAAGAATGAAGGGGCCCTCCCCCAATTCCGCCAACACCGCGGCAAGGTCGTCGGCCATCCGGGCGAGGGTGCGTGGGTTCGGATCGTCATCGCTGCGACCGGTCCCGGCGCGGTCGTAGACAACGGCGCGTACGCGCTCGGCGACAACCGGCTGCACCAGTCCCCAGATCGACCGGGAGAAACCCATCCCCGATTCGAAAACGACGGTCGGCCCACCACTTCCGCGCACCATGTAGTGCAGTCGACGGCCATCGGATGTGGTCGCGAATGCGCTCGTACCGAAGGTGTGCTCCTGCCCGAGGGCCTGCTCCGTCACTGTGCCCAACCTACCTTCTCCTCGCCCTACGAACCGCGCTGGCCGATAACAGGACTAGACAACTTCGGGCGGTGGCGCAACAGGCTCGATCCCCCCGCCGCAGACCGGAGCCAGCGGCGGGGCAGCGAAAGCCATTGGTATCAGCTGAGTTTCAGCGAACGACCGATGATTTCCTTCATGATTTCGGTGGTGCCGCCGTAGATGGTCTGCACGCGGGCGTCCATGTAGGCCTTGGCGATCGGGAATTCCTTCATGTAGCCGTAGCCGCCGTGCAGCTGCAGGCAGCGGTCGATGAGATCGAGTTGCTCCTCGGTGCTCCACCACTTGGCCATGGCCGCGTCCTCGACCGACAGCTTGCCCGCGTTGAGGTCTTCGATGAAGCGGTCGACCAGGACGCGGACGGCGGTGGTCTTGGTGGCCAGTTCGGCCAGCACGAAACGGGTGTTCTGCAGGGCGCCGATCGGCTTGCCGAAGGCCTTGCGGTCGCGCACGTACTGGATGGTCATCTCCAGGCAGGCTTCCATGGCCGCGGCCGCCATGACGGCGATCGACATGCGCTCCTGCGGCAGATTGTTCATCAGGTGGATGAAGCCCATGCCCTCGGTGCCGAGCAGGTTCTTTCCCGGGACGCGGACATCGGTGAAGCTCAGCTCGGCGGTGTCCTGCGCCTTGAGACCGAGCTTGTCGAGGTTGCGGCCGCGTTCGAAGCCGGGCATACCGCGCTCCACGACGAGCAGGCTGAAGCCCATCGCGCCCTTGTCCGGATCGGTCTGGGCGACCACGATGACGATATCGGAATTGATGCCGTTGGTGATAAAGGTCTTGGCGCCGTTGAGGATCCAGTCGTCGCCGTCGCGGACCGCGCGGGTCTTGATGCCCTGGAGGTCGGAGCCGGTGCCCGGTTCGGTCATCGCGATCGCGGTGATGATCTCGCCGGAACAGAATCCGGGCAGCCAGCGCTGCTTCTGCTCATCGTTGGCGAGTTCGAGCAGATAAGGGGCGATCACATCGTTGTGCAGGGCGAAGCCGAGACCGGAGTACTGACCGCGCACCGACTCCTCGGCGACGATCGCGTTGTAGCGGAAGTCCTTGACCCCACCGCCGCCGTACTCCTCCGGCATGGCCATGCCGAGGAATCCCTGTTTACCGGCCTCGAGCCAGACCTCACGGTCGACAATGCCCTGCTCTTCCCACTTCGCATGATTCGGCGCGACGTGCTGATCGAGAAACTTGCGGAACGACTCCCGGAACAGCTCGTGTTCGGGCTCGAACAGTGTGCGCTCCACGCCAACCTCCTAATAACCCCACGGCCGGTCCACACCGACCCGTCGTTGCCCCCTACGTTACCCGCAACAAGAACCCCCGTTCACTTCCCACCCCAAAACCCCACCACCCAGGGCGCACGCAACGGCGAGAATGCGCTCATGGAGATTCGCTCTCGACGATTGCCCGCACCGTTGAATGGTGATCAATCGTCCAGTCGCGTCGACAGGCCGAGGCCCTTGGCGAGGACGGGCCAGGTGGCGGCGGCTTCGAGTGCGCCGCCGATGGCGACCTGATCGGCGAGGCCGCCGACGCTGGGCAGGGCATGCTGGCCGCTGAAGGTTCCCATCGGCCGGGGATGCCGTTACAGGATCAGTCGCGGGATGGAGGTATCGACGGGACGCCGCACCTGGATCTCGAGAACGGCCTCAGAACAGACTGCGCAGGCGACCGAACAGGGTGCGACCCGGATCACGGTCACGCTCGCTGAACAGGAACTTCAGTTCCTCCTCCAACTCCTTACGCACCACATCGCGCAATTCCACTGCGGCAGCGTGCTTATCGGGTGCATCGCGCCACGGCGTCGGGTCGATGGGCGCACCGGCGGAGAAGTAGAAGCGCTCCGGACGCGGGATACCGGTCGGGCCGACGCCGCGGATCAGCGGCGGGGTCAGGTCCCGGTTCAAGCCCAGCGCCTCGACGGCCCAGCGCAGCGGTCGCATGACCGGGTGGTCGCCGTCGAAAACGATGTCGTAGGCGTCATCGACGCCGATCATCGCCACCGGCACGATCGGCGCGCCCGCCTCGATCGCCATATGCGCGAACCCGGAGCGGCCCTCCCATTTGAGGACGTACTTCTCGTTCTTGCGACGCACCGCTTCTCGACCGCCGCCCGGGAATACGATGACGGCCTCGCCGCGGGCCAGCAGCGCCAGACAATTGCGCCGGTTGCCGCGCACCGTGCCGAAGTGGTGCAGCAACTGACGGATGCCGGGCACATTGATGAGCACATTTTCGGCCAGCCCGCGGATCAGTCGACCGCGCCTGCGCAGCACTTCGGGTAGCAACAGCGGGGCGTCGATACCGCCCATCAGATTGTGATTGCCGACCAGCAGCACCGGCCCCTGCGCCGGAATGTTCTCCAATCCGTAGAACCGCGGACTCGTCCACGCGCGCAGCGGCGCGAGCAGGGTGTCGAGCACTCGAATATCGGTGTCGGTGAGCGAAACCGACAGTGGCGCACCGTCACTCAGTACCGGGGCGGCGAGCGACGAATCACCGGAGCGCCGATCACCCGAATCGGCCGAACCGGAGTGGTCATGCGACATTTAACCCTCCTGATGTCGATTCGATGACGATAGCGCAACGAATTCGCCTGTGTTGCACCGGATGTGCCGGACATGCGCTAGCGACCGGCCGGTTCGCGAACGGATCGGGATTATGCGAAACCATTGGCTTCGGGCGAACCCGTGCCGCTCGTCTCGGACGAACCACCGGCATGCGCATACTGCGACAGCGCCGCCGCCAGCGCGTGCGGAACGCGGGCGTGCACCCGGGTGCCGCCCTCCTCGTGCTCGGAGGAGGTGATACGACCGTCCGCATGGATGCGGGCGAGCAGATCGCCACGGGTGTAGGGCAGCAGCACACTGATCTCGACGTCGAGGCCGCCGAGCACTTCGGCGAGGCGCTCACGCAGTTCGGTGATGCCGGTCCCCTTGTGCGCGGACACGTAGGAGGCATCGGGCAGCATCGCGCGCAGCCGAGTCAGCTCGACCGGGTCGACCGCGTCGATCTTGTTGACCACCAACAGCTCCGGCGGCGCCGGTGCCCCCGATTGCTTGATCACATCGGTGATCACCTCACGGACCGCCTTGATCTGTTCGGCGGGCAGCGCGTCGGAACCGTCCACGACGTGCAGCAGCAGATCCGCGCCGGTGACCTCCTCCAAGGTGGACCGGAAGGCCTCGACCAACTGAGTCGGCAGATGTCGAACGAATCCGACGGTATCGGTGAAGACGACCTCGCGGCCGTCGTCCAGTTCGGCGCGGCGGGTGGTCGGATCCAGGGTCGCGAACAGTGCGTCCTGGACCAGCAGACCCGCACCGGTCAGCGCGTTCATCAGGCTGGATTTGCCCGCATTGGTGTAGCCGACGATGGCGACCGCCGGGATACCGCTGGAGGTGCGGCGGGCCCGCTTGGTATCGCGCGCGGTCTTCATTTCCCGAATCTCACGGCGCAACTTGGCCATTCGCTCCCGAATGCGGCGGCGATCGGTTTCGATCTTGGTCTCACCGGGACCACGCAGACCCACACCGCCGCCGTTGCCGCCCGCGCGACCACCGGCCTGCCGGGACATGGACTCACCCCAACCGCGCAGCCGCGGCAGCATGTATTCCATCTGGGCCAGCGATACCTGGGCCTTGCCCTCGCTGGAGGTGGCGTGCTGGGCGAAGATATCCAGGATCAGTGCGGTCCGGTCGATCACCTTGACCTTGACGACCTTCTCCAGCGCGGTCAGCTGCGCCGGGGTGAGTTCACCGTCGCAGATCACCGTATCGGCGCCGGATTCGAGTACCACCGCGCGCAGTTCGTCGGCCTTGCCGGAACCGATATAGGTGGCCGGATCCGGCTTGTCGCGCCGCTGGATCAGCCCCTCGAGCACCTCCGAACCCGCGGTCTCGGCGAGTGCGGCCAGTTCGGCCATGCTCGCCTCGGCCTGAGTCGCGGTGCCCGTGGTCCAGACGCCGACCAGCACGACCCGCTCCAGTCGCAGCTGCCGGTACTCGACCTCGGTGATATCGGTGAGCTCGGTCGACAGACCAGCGACGCGCCGCAGCGAGGAGCGCTCGTCGAGCTGCATCTCGCCGACCGTTGGATCGGCGGTCCACCCGGACCGCCGCATCCGCGCGGCGTGCTCGGCGACTACATCGCCGGTGTCTTCCGTCGTGTCCTCGACGGCCTCGACGCGGTCATTGTCGTCGGCGGCCGGAGTGAATTCAAAAGTCTTCGATTTCGTCATACACCATCCATGCTGCCACGAGTGCTCACCGATGTGCATTCGGTTATCCCTGGACACGGTGCACACCGGTCATCACGGCGTGCACCTTCGAGGGGTATCAGCACTCAGCTCGCGAATGCGACGACCACCAGTTTTCGGCGATCCGCCCCGTCGCGACCAGCACCGACGGTCCGCGCAACCAGGCCGCGCCCGCGGCGAGGCGGACGGTGACCTCGCCACCGAGCACCCGCACGCGCACCTCGCCGGTATCGCTGGCGATGTGGAAACCGTCGGCGGCCAAGGCGGCCGCCGCGGCGGCCACGGTTCCGGTTCCGCAGGAACGCGTTTCGCCGACACCGCGCTCGTAGACGCGCATGTCCACCGCGCCGTCCGCCAGTCCGGTCAGGATCTCGACATTCACGCCCTGCGGGAACAGGTCCGGGTCGAAGCCGGGAGCGACGTTGAGATCGAGTTTGGCGAGCGCGTCCGCCGACATGCTCGCATCGACGCAGGCCAGGTGCGGATTGCCGACATCGATGCCGATGCCGGGCAGCGCCCAGCCGCCGATGGTCGCGGTCGAGGAACCGAGCTCGCGAACGATGCCCATCCCCACGGTGACCTCGCCATCGGCCGGGCCTCCAGAATGCACCGTGACCGGACGCGCCCCGGCGCGACTACCGACGACGTACTCCGTACGCGATTCCAGCCCCACAGCCGCCAGGTAGTGCGCGAAAACCCGCACCCCGTTGCCGCACATCTCGGCGATCGAGCCGTCGGCGTTGCGGTAGTCCATGAACCAGTCGGTTTCGGCGATGTCCTGGGGAATCTCGGCGAGCACACCCGCGTCCCGCAGCGCACCCGCTCGCGCCACCCGCAGTACACCGTCCGCGCCGAGTCCGCGGCGACGATCGCACAGCGCGGCGACCCGTTCCGGCGTCAGGTCCAGCCGGACCTCCGGATCGGGCAGCACCACGAAGTCGTTCTCGGTGCCGTGGCCCTTGGTGAACTCGATATCCGACACGTCGCGCATTCTCCCTGCTTATCGTCCTCGAACCAACGTACGGCGCTGCCGCGAAATTTCGTACAGCGCGACCGCGGCGGCCGAGGGCGCACCGAGCGAGCTTGCGGTGCCGCCCATCGGGATATAGACCATATCGTCACAGGCCTGCTGCCACGCCGCGCTCATACCGCTGGTCTCATTGCCGACGACCAGAATGGTGGCTTCGGCGAAGTCGTAGTCGAAGACCGCGTCCGCGCCGTTCTCATCGGTACCGACAATGCGAGTAGGGATGCCGCGCTGGACCTGCCGGTCCCGGAATTCGAGCACCTGCGCGGGCCCGGCGGCGCGGAAGACCGGCATGGCGAACAGCGAACCCGTTGATGCGCGGACCGCCTGCGGATCGTATTGATCGGCACCATGACCGGTCACGATGATTCCGCTGGCGCCGAACGCGTCGGCCGAGCGGATGAGCGTGCCGAGATTACCCGGCGAGTTGGGGCGATCGAAAACCACCACGACCGGTGGCGCGGCAGCACCGGGTTCACCGGGTTCGAAGGTGTCGAGCTCGGATTGCCTGGATATCGCGACCGCAACCAATTCCGGTATGCCGCTGGCCTTTTCGCCGAGTTCAGCCATCAGTTCCGGCACCAGGCCGACCTGCGGCACGCCGCTGGTCTCCAATAGTTCGCGCGCCCAACTCGACAGTTCCGGCGCGCCGAGACGGTAGAGCATCGTCTCCAGCGGCCAGTCGTTGGCGATCGCCTGGGTGATCGGGCGCACGCCCTGCACCAGGAAGCGGCCGTCGCGGTGGCGCTTGGTCCGGTTGTTCAGATACGCCTGCCACACCTGGACCGAGGCATTGCGGGTGCTCACACGACGTGTCACTGCGGGATCCGTTCCTTCTCGAGCAGGGACAACGCGGTCGCGACCAGATCGGGATCGGCGCCGTCCACCCACCGCACCCTGGGATCGCGGCGGAACCACGAGCGCTGCCGCCGGACATAGCGCCGGGTGCCGATCAGGGTGCGTTCCTGCGCGTGGTTCAGGTCGTATTCGTTGTCCAGGTACGCCAGGACTTGTGCGTAGCCGATCGCCCGGCGCGCCGTGACGCCCTCGCGCAGACCCTTATCGATCAGTCCGCGCACCTCGTCGACCAGACCGGCCTCGAACATCAGCGCGGTGCGCCGTTCGATGCGTGCGTCGAGTTCGGCGGTGTCACGGTCCACACCGATGATCGCGGTGTCCCAGCGCGGTTTTCCGATGACCGGAGCCGAGGCCGCGAACGGACGGCCGGTGAGCTCCACGACCTCGAGCGCGCGCACCATGCGACGGCCATCGGTAGGCAGAATGGTCGCCGCGGCAGCCGGATCGGCCGCTTTCAAAGCCTCGTGCACGGCACCGACGCCACGCTCGGCCAACAGCGCCTCCCAGCGTGCGCGGACGGTCGGATCGGTGGCCGGGAATTCCCAATCATCGAGCAGCGCTTGGACATACATCATCGAGCCGCCGACGATGATCGGCGTGCGACCACGCGCCAAGATCTCGCGCACGTTCACGCTCGCCGCGGCCTGATAGGCGGCGACGGTGGCGGTTTCGGTCACCTCGAGCACATCGAGTTGGTGGTGCGGGATGCCCCGGCGTTCGGCAGGCAGGAGTTTCGCGGTGCCGACGTCCATACCGCGGTACAGCTGCATCGCATCGATATTCACGATCTCGCCGCCGAGTCGTTCGGCGAGGTCGAGGCCGAGATCAGATTTGCCGGTGGCGGTGGGACCGACGACGGCGATCGGCTTCAGCACCGATCACCTCCCGATGCGCGCCAGACGCTCACCTGATAGCCGACGCCGAATGGTGCGTCGCTGTACAGGGTTTCGACGGATGGGGCGATCGAATCGGCGGCGAACAGTCCGGCGAGAACCTGATAGGCCGCCCGACCGGACAGCACGAGTTCGGCACACAAGTCGGGATCCAGGGCGAGCAGTCCAGCGGTATCGCCTTCGGCCAGAGCACGATCCAGTTCGCGCTGCACGTCGGGGGCGCGCTCGTCGAGGAATCCCGGCGCCTTGCGGGTCAGGGTCGCCGCGCCGTCCGCGACAACGAGAACGCCCGCCTGCTCGGGCACATCGTCCAGTGCGGTGCGCAACTGCGCGCCCATTCGGGCGCATTCGTCGGCGGGGGTTTCGGCGGCGACGATGGTCGTCGCGGCCACTGCCTCAGGTGCGACCCGACCGCGCAACCACCCGGCGATCAGAGCGGGCAGCGGCTGCTGCGGATCCGCTGCGCCGGGGGTGTGGCGCGAGCGAGACAAGGCGTCCGCTGAAAGCCCGACCTGCACGTCCGCACCGAAACCACGGAAGGTGCCGACCGCATCCGGTCCGAGCACCTGCCCGGCCGGGCCCACACCGACGACGGTCCAGTGCCGAGTCGTCGCGGCCAGCGCACCGACCGCGGTGAGTGCGGCCGCGCGCAACACCGCCGTCGCGTCATCGGAATCCGACCCGGCCGCGTTCGCGACAGCGCCGCAGAGCTCGGGCACCAGGATCGGCGGCGACGGGACCAGGGCCGCAATGGAGAACACGCCGTAACCGTAGTCGTTCGCCGAATGCGCGATCCACAGCACCGCCGCGGCGTCCGCAACCTCGAGGTTCGAGTGTCTCTGCCGCAAACTGGGCCGAGATTGATAGTGTTCGAGGTGCTACAACCCAGGTCATCACGGGTTGATTTCCCTGGGAATCATCAGTCGGAGGGCATTGATCGATGGTTTACAGGGCTCGGACCGGGTTCAATGGAGTGAGCTAGGGCGTAACCAGGCAGCCGTGACGCGCGGCAGGGACGAGGAGCAATGAGCGAGAGCAACGGAACGGCGAAAGCGACCCCCGGCAGCACGCCGCGCCCCTCGGATTCCCCGAAGGCCGCCGTGCCTAAACCTTCCGCCGCCCCGAAACCAGCCGCGACTCCCAAACCGGGTGGGTCGGCGGGTCATCCCAAGCCACATGCGGTCAAACCCGCCCCGGGGCCCGCCGCGCAGCAGCATCCGCATCCCGTCGTCGTCCCGACCGTCAGCGACCCGAGTGCGTGGGGTCGCGTCGATGACGACGGCACCGCGTGGGTGAAGACCGCCGAGGGTGAGCGCGTCGTCGGATCCTGGCAGGCCGGTGACGCCGCCGAAGGCCTAGCCCATTTCGGCCGACGGTTCGACGATCTGGCCACCGAGGTGGCGCTGCTCGAGGCGCGGCTGGCGGCCGGGGCGGATGCCCGCAAGACCAAGGCGGCAGCGGTCGCCATCGCCGAATCGCTGCCAACCGCGGCGGTCATCGGCGATGTCGAAGGGCTGGCGCGGCGACTGCAGGCCATTGCCGAACACTCCGAAGAGGCGGCGGCACACGCCAAGGAGGAGAAGGAAAAGGCCAGGCACGAGCACACCGAGCGCAAGGAAGCGCTGTGCGCCGAGGCCGAGAAGATCGCCACCGAATCCACCCAGTGGAAGGCCGCGGGCGATCGGCTGCGCGAAATCCTGGACGAGTGGAAGTCCATCCGCGGCGTTGACCGCAAGGTCGACGACGCACTGTGGAAGCGCTACTCCAAGGCGCGTGAGGCGTTCAACCGCCGTCGTGGCGCACACTTCGCCGAACTCGATCGCGAGCGCGCCGCGGCGAAGTCGCGCAAGGAAGAACTCTGCGTGCGCGCCGAGGAGCTGTCCGGCTCCACCGACTGGGTCGGCACGGCCGGTGTGTTCCGGGATCTGCTCGCGGAATGGAAGGCCGCGGGCCGGGCGCCGCGTGAGGCCGACGAGGCTCTGTGGCGGCGTTTCAAGAGCGCCCAGGATGTCTTCTTCGCCGCACGCAATGCCGCCGTCTCCGAGCGCGACGCCGAATTCGAGCACAACGCCGCCGCCAAGGAAGAACTGCTCCGCGCCTACGAACACATCGATCCGGCCGCCGGTCTGGACGCCGCCCGCGCTGCCCTGCGCGAACTCCAGGACAAGTGGGACGCGATCGGCAAGGTCCCGCGCGAACGCATCCAGGAACTCGAAGGCAAACTCCGCACCATCGAAAAGCGCGTCCGCGACGCGGTCGACGCCCAGTGGCGCCGCACCGATCCGGAGGCCATGGCCCGCGCCGCCCAATTCCGCGAGCGCGTCGCCCAATTCGAAGAGCAGGCCGCCAAGGCAACCGCCGCAGGCAAAAAGCGCGATGCGGAGAAAGCGTTGGAGCAGGCCAAGCAGTGGCGCGAGTGGGCCGAAGCCGCAGAGGGTGCGGTCAGCAACCGCTGATCCAGTAGCGCCCTGCGCGGGTACGCCCCACACCGATGGGTCACAGAGCTCGTTGGCGAACTCGGGTGCGACCCGTCTGGACGTCGATGGAACTCGCCCTCTCGGAGGCGAGACGATGTGCCTTAGGCCCGGGAGAGGCCAGCACCACGGGGCTCGAGCACGGCAAGCGCCTCGGGGTCGATCAACGTGAAGCGTCCAATGGACAACCGGTCTGATGTTCGGCACCGGTACGGCCGCATCACCCGTGTGGCCCTCCACGCTGGCTGGCAGCGCCGCAGCACTGATGTAGCGGCATCCGCGTGGGCGCTCGAGCACCTTAGGCACGGACACTGTGAGCTCGGAGGCCGATCACCACGAATCGTCCAGCCGCAACGGATCTGGTGCGCGGCACGGGCGCGCTCCGTCCCGTGCTGCCGGGATAGCCATACTCTCGGGAAAATTCATGCTGAGGCGCCGTCCACCAGCGGGCATTCACTGCAACGGTGCGTAGGAAAGTCAGGAAGCGTCGAGCAAACCCCGTCAAGCGAATGTTCTGCCGAATCGGGTCCTTTCAGCCGCGTAGTCGCGAAAGGTGCACGCTCAGCGTAGGTCTGCTCGCTGGCCGGGTCAGGAGTCGCCGGTGAGGCGGCGGCGGTCGCGTTCTTCGGCGGCGGCCGCGGCGTTGCGGCGCTGTTCCTCGGCGGCGAGTTGCAGGGCGGTTCGGCTCCAAACGACGCGGATCCAGTGGAAGGTCAGGACGATGATGGCGATGGCGCCGAGGATGAGGCCGATGCCGGGGCCCGCGCCGTGGTAGTTGCCCAGGCCAGGGGTCTGACGGTGCCAGATCGAGAAGACACCGAAGACGCTGCCGATGGCGGAACCGGCGACCGCGATCCAGGCGAGCACCCAGCGGCGAGTCATCAGCGCGAGCAGCGAGAAGCCGATGCCGAAGAGCACGGCGAACCAGACGAAGATCCGCGACGGCAGACCGATGTGCTCGGCCCGCGCGGCATCGGTACCGAGCAGCACATCGAACCCGCGGGCACTACCCGCATGCGATAACACCAGCGAAAACAGCAGCAGGAAAATCGCACCGGCGACCACCATCGCGCGCACCCCGGGGTCGATCTCCCCCGCGATGCGCCGCTCGACGGCATCGAGTTCGTCCTTGAACTGCTCGAAGTCATTACTGCTCTCGACGGAGTTCACTGCGCCCTCGTCTCCTTCGGCTGATCCCTGCTTCGCTGCCATACCCGCGTCCACTGTGCCATCACCACCCCCATCCACCGCATCCGCCCCACTACGTCCGGTAGTACTCGCAACGCCCGCACCCGATCGCGAGTCCACGCCGCCCTCGCCCACATCCGAGGAACTATCGGGATCGCCCGCACGCGCCCCGCCGCCCTGCGAATCCGCCTCGGGCGAGCTCGGCGCGACCTCGCTGCGTTCACCGCTCATCGCGGCGCTCGCGTCTGCACGCTCCCGGCGATCAGCCTGCGAGCCGCCCGAATCCGGCTCGCGCGAACTCGCCCCGGAGTCGCGATCCGCTACCCCGTCAGCACGCGTCCCACCATCGGCTTGCACACCAACCGAATCCGATTCCGGCGTACTGCTGCCAGACACATCGGACGCACGCCCGGATTCGAAATCCGTTCCCTCGGCAGCACGCACCCGCCGATCCGCTTCAGCACCAGCCGAATCCGGCTCTGAGGATGCTCTAGACGCACCGGGTGCCGAACCCGCTCCGCCAGCGCGCGTCAGGTCGTCGTCACCCGGCCGGGTATTCATGCGCCGCAGCCGGTTGAGCAGCCTGCAGCGACCGGTTCGGGGGCGGGGGCACCGATACGGGGCAGGCCGAGGCCGACGCCGATGGGCTCGGTTTTTGGGGTGATGCCGCGCTCGTGGGCATCCCCCGCGCGAGTGCGGCGGTGGGTTTTGACCGGGGCGTCGGCAATCAGGTGGTGCGGGGCCGCGTCGGTGATATCGACAGTGATGACGTCGCCGGGGCGGATCTTCTCCGCCGCGCCCTCGGGGCGGAAGTGCACGAGTCGACCGTCGCGGGCGCGGCCGCTCATCCGGGCGGTCGCGGCGTTCTTCTTGCCCGCGCCCTCGGCGACCAGCAATTCCACCTCGGTGCCGATGAGCGCCTTGTTCGCGTCGAGGGAGATCTGCTCCTGCAGCGCGATAAGCCGGTCGTAGCGCTCCTGCACCACCGCCTTGGGCAGTTGGTCGGGCATATCCGCGGCGGGCGTGCCGGGCCGCTTGGAGTACTGGAAGGTGTAGGCGCTGGTGAATCGCGCCTGCCGCACCACGTCCAGGGTCTGCTGGAAATCCTCCTCGGTCTCGCCGGGGAAGCCGACGATGATGTCGGTGGTGATCGCGGCATGCGGCATCGCGGCCCGCACCTTCTCGATGATGCCGAGGTAGCGCGCCTTCCGGTAGGACCGGCGCATCGCTTTCAGCACCCGGTCCGAACCGGACTGCAGGGGCATATGCAGCTGGGGGCAGACATTCGGCGTCTCGGCCATCGCCTCGATCACGTCATCGGTGAATTCGGCCGGATGCGGCGAGGTGAAGCGCACTCGCTCCAGCCCATCGATGCGCCCGGCCGCGCGCAGCAGTTTGGCGAAGGCACCGCGGTCGCGCGCCTCGTCGGGATCGGCGAAGGACGCACCGTAGGAGTTCACGTTCTGCCCGAGCAGCGTGACTTCCAGCACGCCCTGATCGACCAGCGCCTGCACCTCGGCGAGCACGTCGCCCGGACGGCGGTCGACCTCCTTGCCGCGCAGTGACGGGACGATGCAGAACGTGCAGGTGTTATTGCAGCCGACCGAGATCGAAACCCAACCGGCATAGGCGGATTCGCGCTTGGCGGGCAGGCTCGACGGGAACGCCTCCAACGATTCCAGGATCTCGACCTGCGCCTCGGCATTGTGCCGCGCGCGTTCCAGCAGCACCGGCAGCGATCCGATGTTGTGCGTGCCGAAGACCACATCGACCCACGGCGCCTTGCGCACGACGGTGTCGCGGTCCTTCTGCGCCAGGCAGCCGCCGACGGCGATCTGCATGCCCGGCCGGTCGGCCTTGATCGGGGCGAGGTGGCCGAGGGTGCCGTAAAGCTTGTTGTCGGCGTTCTCGCGCACCGCGCAGGTATTGAAGACGACGAGATCGGCCGTCGCACCCGGCGCGGCCTTCACATAACCCGCATCCTCGAGCAGGCCGGACAAGCGTTCGGAATCGTGCACGTTCATCTGGCAACCGAAGGTGCGGACCTCGTAACTGCGTGCACCGTCCGCGGCCGCAGGGGCGGGAGACAGCACTGCCTGTCCGATCGAATCCACCCGTCCAGGGTACGGGGGTGCGCAACGCGGGTTTTCAGCGCATCGGCGCAGGCCCCGGGCCCCGGCCGGGTCGCATCGGTAAGGTTACGGCGCTGTGTCGTATCGGCGCGGCGTGACGGTGTGTCGCCGAAACCCGGGCAAATCGCCGTTTTCCGCTTAAGGTCTTGGACCATGACCGACGACGCCACCGCGCCCGACACAATCGGGTTGGCCAAAACCGGGGCAGCTAGTTCTGATGAGGGCAGTACCGCCACAAGCGCGCCGATGATTTCGATGCGCAATGTGGAAAAACACTTCGGTGATCTGCATGTGCTGCGCGATATCAATCTCGAAGTCCCCAAGGGACAGGTCGTGATCGTTCTGGGTCCCTCGGGGTCCGGGAAGTCGACACTGTGCCGCACCATCAACCGACTCGAGCCGATCGACTCCGGCGATATCGCCATCGACGGCGTGCCACTGCCCGCCGAGGGCCGCGCGCTCGCCGCACTGCGCGCCGATGTCGGCATGGTGTTCCAATCATTCAACCTCTTCGCGCACAAAACGATCGTCGAGAACGTGATGCTCGCGCCGCTGAAGGTTCGCAAGGTGAAGAAGGCGGACGCCCGCAAGCGCGCGATGGAGCTGCTCGAGCGCGTCGGGATCGCCAATCAGGCCGAGAAGTATCCGGCGCAGCTCTCCGGCGGCCAGCAGCAGCGCGTGGCGATCGCCCGCGCGCTCGCGATGAGCCCGAAGGTGATGCTGTTCGACGAGCCGACTTCGGCGCTGGACCCGGAGATGGTCAACGAGGTGCTCGACGTCATGGTGTCGCTGGCCAAGGAGGGGATGACGATGCTGGTCGTCACCCACGAGATGGGGTTCGCACGCAAGGCGGGCAACCGAGTGCTGTTCATGGCGGACGGGCTGATCGTCGAGGACGACACACCGGAGGTGTTCTTCACCGCGCCGAAGTCCGACCGTGCCAAGGATTTTCTCGGCAAGATTCTGAGCCACTGAACCGAGCAAGCACCGCAAACCGTAAAGACCTCGGCCACCGAAATCACCAGAGGGAGAAGGAACACGATGAGGATCAACCGTTCGCTTCGACTCGGCATCGGGGCGGTCGCCCTGACGCTGGCCGCAACAACCGCCGCATGTGGCGGTGGTAGCGACAAATCCGCACTCGACAACGCCAAGGACGGAAAGCTCACCGTCGGCATCAAATTCGACCAGCCGGGCCTCGGCCTGCGCAACAAGGACGGCTCCTACAGCGGCTTCGATGTCGAGGTCGCCAAGTACGTCGCGGGCAAACTCGGTGTAAAGCCGGAGAACATCACGTTCAAGGAGTCCCCGTCCGGTCAGCGCGAGACGCTGATCGAGAACGGTCAGGTCGACTACATCGTCGCAACCTACTCGATCAACGACGCGCGTAAGCAGAAGGTCGACTTCGGCGGGCCGTATTACGTCGCGGGCCAGTCGCTTTTGGTGAAGGCCGACAACAGCAGCATCAACGGTCCCGATGATCTGAAGGGTAAGAAGGTCTGCTCGGTGAAGGGCTCCACCCCGGCCCAGAACATCGAGAAGAACTACCCCGGCACGCAGCTGCAGACCAACGACACCTACTCGCTGTGCCTCGAGGGCCTGCAGGCCGGTTCGTACGACGCGGTGACCACCGATGACATCATCCTGGCCGGTTACGCCGCGCAGAGCGCGGGCACGTTCAAGGTCGTCGGCAAGCCGTTCACCACGGAGAACTACGGCATCGGCCTGAAGAAGGGCGATAAGGAGCTGCGCGACAAGGTCAATGACGCGATCGAGGCCATGATCGCCGACGGGTCGTGGAAGAAGGCGTTCGACTCCACGGTCGGCGTCTCCGGCTACCAGGCGCCCACGCCGCCGACGGTGAACCGGTACTGAGATTCGTGATCGGGTGGCCCGCGCGGGCCACCCGATCTCTTCGCTACGAGCAACCTGTACACAGCGCGCGGAAGGACGATCTCCGGCCGCCGCACAATCCGATCGGAGGGACGCGAGCACCGTGTTCGACCTGATCTCGAGGTATGACGTCCTCGGCGCCTTCTGGGTGACCATCAAGCTGACCGCGTCGTCGGCGGTCCTGGCCCTGATCCTGGGCACATTCGTCGCCGCGATGCGCGTGTCCCCCGTGCCGGTCGCCCGTTTTCTCGGCGCCGCCTACGTCACCATCTTCCGCAATACCCCGCTGACGCTGATCATCGTGTTCTGTTCACTGGGCCTCTACTCCACCATGGGCTGGAAGCTCGCGCCGGAGGGCCCGAACTCGCTGGCCCAGAACAACTTCCGCTACGCCGTACTCGGACTGAGCATCTACACAGCGGCATTCGTGTGCGAGTCGTTGCGCTCGGGCATCAACACCGTGCCGATGGGCCAGTCCGAAGCGGGCCGCTCACTGGGCTTCACCTTCACCCAGAATTTGCGGATCGTGGTGCTGCCGCAGGCATTCCGCTCGGTCATCGCCCCGCTGGGCAGCGTGCTGATCGCGCTCACCAAGAACTCCACGATCGCCTCGGCGATCGGCGTCGCCGAGGCCGCGACCCTGATGGCCAAGATGAACGAGAACGAGGCCGCGCTGATCACCATCGGCTTCATCTTCGCACTCGGCTTTGTGATTCTGACCCTGCCGACCGGGCTGCTGTTCGGCTGGTTGGCCAAGCGATTCGAGGTGGCCCGATGAGTGCCGGAGCTTCGGTTCTTTTCGATGCGCCCGGACCCCGCGCGCGCATCCGAAACCAAATCTATTCGGTCATCGCGATTGTCGCGGTGCTGGCGCTCGGCTGGGTGTTCTACCGCGGCTTTGCCGATAAGGGGCAATTCACCGCCGAGAAGTGGAAGCCGTTCATCGAGGCGGACGTCTGGAAGACCTATCTGCTGCCCGGTCTGCGCGGCACCCTGGTCGCGGCGCTGCTGTCGATCGTGTTCGCGCTGGTGATCGGCATGGTCTTCGGGATCCTGCGGCTGTCGGATCACCGGGTGGTGCGCTGGGTGGCGGGCGCGATCGTCGAGGTGGCCCGGGCCATTCCGGTGCTGATCCTGATGATCTTCCTGTTCTACGTCTTCTCCGATTACAAGGTGTTCAAGGTCGATCAGCTCGCCCTGTGGGCCGTGGTGATCGCGCTGACCGTCTACAACGGTTCGGTCATCGCCGAAATCGTGCGGGCGGGTATCAAATCGCTGCCCAAGGGACAGACCGAGGCCGCGGTGGCGCTGGGTCTGCGCAAGGGGCAGCTGATGCGGTTGATCCTGCTGCCGCAGGCGATTACCGCGATGCTGCCCGCATTGATTTCGCAAATGGTTGTGGCGCTGAAGGATTCGGCGCTCGGCTATCAGATCACCTACCTCGAGATCGTGCGTCAAGGTTCGCAACTCGGTGCGTCCGAACGCAATACGGTGCCTGCACTGATGGTCGTCGCCGTCGTGATGATTCTGCTGAACAGCACGTTGACGGTCGTGGCCAATAAGCTGGAGCAGCGGTTGCGCTCGCGCAAGCGGACCAAGGGCGCGGCCGTCGTGGCGGCCGACTCGATTCTGACCGATGCGACTCCGGGGATGGATATCACGCAGAAGCCGTGAGTCCGGCGGATCTGAGCGCGAGGGGGGCGGACTCGGGTGGATAGGTGGCTGCCGCCACCGAGGTGGCTGCGCGGACGAAGGCCGCCACCGCCGGTGAGTGGCAGTTCTGCGGCCACGCTACCGCGAGTGTGGTCGGTTTCAGGTCGGTGACGGGACGATAAGCGATGCCGGAGCGAGGGTGGCGGCGGGCGACCGAGGAGGGCGGGAACCAGATGCTGTTGCCCAGTTCGACCAGGTTGAAGATCTGGGCCAGATCCCGGACGACACGACGGGTTTCGGAAGGCGGCGCGAGGCCCTCCCGGTCGGCGGGAACTCCGTCGGGGAGCGTTCGACCGGCCAGGTCGGCCAGGCACAGCGTGGCTCGGGCGGCGAGCGGATCGGATGCGGCCAGCGCGACCAGCCGGGGTTCGGTGAGCAGCGGTTCGACGTCCAGGCCACGGTCGTCGTATGGGGTGGACAGCAGAGCGACATCCGCACTGCCCTGCAGCAGGGCCGGAACCTGCTCGCCTCGACCACCCAATATCAACTCCACCGGGACTGCCGCTTCCTCGAGGTGATATGTCTCGAGGATCCGCGGCAGGAGTCCGGCGTCGTAGTCGGCCTTGAGCGCCAGCCGTAACCCCGGTGCGGGCCTGCCGACGTGGCGGGCGCGCTGAGCAGCCGCCGCGACGGCATCGAGTGCGGTCCGCGCGTCGCGCAGCAAAGTCTCGCCGGGCGGGGTGAGTACGACGTGTCGGGTGGTGCGCTCGAAAAGTTGCACCCCCAGTTGACGTTCCAGTTCTCGGATCGCCCGCGACAGGGGCGGTTGCGCCATCCCCAGTCGGTCGGCCGCGCGTCCGAAATGCAGTTCCTCCGCGACTGCCACGAAGTATCGGAGTTGCCGTACCTCCAGATCACTCATATCCCCACGGTATCAACGCTTATCGAATCGGTCCTTCAGGTTCGGTGTCGCGCCGACTTGACTGGCCAGTGCCAAATCACTCGAGCAGAGGTCGTCATGATCGTTGTTACCGCCCCTACCGGCACCATCGGCCGTCAGGTCCTCCCGCATCTCCTCGCCAGCGATGTACCGGTCCGCGTCATCGCGCGTGATCCCGCACGCTTGCCCGCCGAAATCCGCGAACGCGTCGAAGTCGTAGTCGGTTCGCACGGGGATACCGATGTCGTCGCCAAGGCATTCGCGGGTGCCGATGCCGTGTTCTGGCTGCTTCCACCCGATCGGCAGACCGCGAGTCTCGACGCGGCGTTTCTGGATTTCACCCGGCCCGCCTGCGAGGCATTCAAGAGCCAGGGTATCCAGCGCGTGGTCGGAGTTTCGGCCCTCGGGCGCGGCGCCGCGTCGGTCGGGAACGCCGGACTGGTCACGGCATCACTGGCGATGGACGAGCTGATCGCGAGCACGGGTGTGAACTACCGCGCGCTGACGATGCCCTCGTTCATGGACAATTTTCTGCAGCAAATCGAGGCGATCAAGACTCAGGGCATGTTCTTCGCACCGCTGTCCCCCGATTTGAAACGCCCCACCTGCGCAACCCGCGATATCGCCGCCGTCGCCGCCGAACTGCTGCTCGACGACTCGTGGCGCGGATACGACAGCGTCCCCGTGCTCGGCCCAGAAGACCTGTCCAACAACGACATGGCCCGAATCATGTCCGAAGTGCTGGCCCGCCCGATCCGGTTCCGGCAAGTCTCCGGCGAAGCCTACAAAGCCATCATGCTCGAATCCGGCATGTCCGAGACCTTCGCCCAGGGCATGTACGACATGCTGGAAGCAAAGGAGAACGGTCTCGACAACGCCGAACCCCGCACCCCCCGATCCACAACCCCCACCACCTTCCGCCAATGGTGCGAAGAAGTCCTGGCCCCCGCCCTCCAGCTCTAACCGCCGAGGCCAGCCGCAGCCTGATCCGGCAGCCCTGTTCACCACGGCACACGTGCCGTGAGCCATGTGGGCGACCAAGAACGGCCAGCCCGCCAACCGTGCGGGGCACAGCAAGGAGCTCAGCCGGAGTCCGGCGCCTCGAATTACCCTGGGACAGCTCGGCTTCCGCTGCGATGCGACACAGATAGACTGCCGCCGCAACGCGTCAGTGGGCGCACAACCGAGACCTGCTGCAGGGGCAGACTGGCTTATAGCCGGGCTCAGTCGGGGTCCGCCGCGTCGAATTGAGCTTGTGCGAGTTCGGCTTTCACTACGGTGAAGGCGGTGGATTGGTTGTAGCCGCGGCGGGCGAGCATGGCGACGAGGCGGCGGATTGTTTTGTCGCGGTCCAGGTTCGCGGGCATGGTGCGTAGTTTGCGGCGGACCAGTTCGGTGGCGCGCTGTTCCTCGTCGTCGGCGGTGATGGCCTCCAGGGCGGATGCGGCGTCGGACTGGGATACGCCTTTGCGGCGAAGTTCTTGGGCGAGAGCTTGTTTGCCCTTGCCGGAGAAGGTGTGGCGGGAGTGGACCCACTGTTCGGCGAAGGCGGTGTCGTCGATCAGGCCGACCTCGGTGAAGCGGTCCAGTGCGCGTTCGGTGATTTCGGGCGTAAAGCCCTTGGCCGCTAGACGCTGCGCTAGTTCGGCACGGCTGCGGGCGCGGACGGCGAGCAGGCGAAGACACGCCTCCTTTGCCTGCTCGACCGTCCCGCCTTGGGGGCTGCGCTCCGCACGGGACCGCGGATCATCCCCGCCTGCGTGGGGAATAACGGCACCTGCGTATTGCGCACCCTCCTCGGATCCGGCCGCCACCGGATCCGCCCATCGGCCTGCATAACTCTGGAAGTCAGCCGAGTGGGAGTCGTTGCGCCGGAACTCGTTGCGGCGCCCGCGACCGCGCCGGGACCCAGTCGAGCGCGCCCGCTGCGGATCGGGCGCGCTCGACCGAGTTCCCATGATGTCCGAATCGGCCAAACCACCTTCGGCCGACCGGACCCGCTTATCCCCCTGCCCTCTCCCCCGAAAATCCGATCCCCCCGAATCCCGCTCAGCCCCTCGCCCCACTCCGGGCGCATCCGACCGGAAATCCTCAGCCTCCGACCACCGCACCCGATCCAGTTCGGGCTCGCCGGTAGTGGTTGGGACGGGTTGGCGGCCCGAGGCGGAGAGGAGTTCGTTCAGGCGTCGGCGGGCCTCGGTTACCGGATCGGGTCGCGTTGAATCGGGTGCGTCCCGGGTGGGGTGTGGGTCTGGGCGCCGAGGGGTCATCGGATCAGAAGTCGGCGGGGACCTCGGCGGCCGCGCCTTCTGCGGTCACGTCGGCGCCGATACCGAGCTTTTCCTTGATCTTCTTCTCGATCTCGTCGCGGACGTCGGTGTTCTCCAGCAGGAACTTGCGGGCGTTCTCCTTGCCCTGGCCGAGCTGATCGCCCTCGTAGGTGTACCAGGAGCCGGACTTGCGGATGAAGCCATGCTCGACACCCATATCGATGAGCGAGCCCTCCTTGGAGATGCCCTGACCGTAGAGGATGTCGAATTCGGCCTGCTTGAACGGCGGCGAGACCTTGTTCTTCACGACCTTCACGCGGGTACGGTTGCCGACCGCGTCGCTGCCGTCCTTGAGCGTCTCGATGCGGCGCACATCCAGGCGCACCGAGGCGTAGAACTTCAGCGCCTTACCACCGGTCGTGGTCTCGGGCGAACCGAACATCACGCCGATCTTCTCGCGCAGCTGGTTGATGAAGATGGCGGTGGTGCCGGAGTTGTTCAGCGCACCGGTCATCTTGCGCAGCGCCTGGCTCATCAGACGTGCCTGCAGACCGACGTGGCTGTCACCCATCTCGCCCTCGATTTCGGCGCGCGGTACCAGCGCGGCCACCGAGTCGATGACGATGATGTCGATCGCGCCCGAACGCACCAGCATGTCGGCGATTTCCAGCGCCTGCTCACCGGTGTCGGGCTGGGAGACGAGCAGTGCGTCGGTATCGACGCCCAGCTTGCGGGCGTATTCGGGATCGAGCGCGTGCTCGGCGTCGATGAAGGCGGCGACACCGCCCGCGGCCTGGGCATTGGCCACCGCGTGCAGTGCGACGGTCGTCTTACCCGAGGACTCCGGACCGTAGACCTCGATGATGCGGCCGCGCGGCAGACCGCCGATGCCGAGCGCCACGTCCAGGGCGATGGATCCGGTCGGGATCACCGAAATGGGCTGGCGCGCCTCCTCACCGAGCCGCATGACCGCGCCCTTACCGAAGCTCTTCTCGACCTGAGCCAGCGCCAACTCGAGCGCCTTGTCACGGTCGTAGGCCTGTGGTGCCATATCCTGATCCCCTTTTCGACGGGTAAGTCTCGTTCTTGGTTGGCGCCCACATTAGAGGGCGGCACCGACAAGTTCTGGCGACCAGCCTAGACGAACAGATGTTCGAGTCAAGCGACGCGCCCGACAACACGCACCCGAACTTTCCGAACTCGGCAACCACCGCGCTACGGCCGGTCGCAGCCCCTTTCCGAGCGCCGAACACCCCATCAGCGCCCCAGCGAAATCCGATCGCTGTCCAGCAACGTCTGCGCCTGCTTGTACACCCGCAGCGCGGGCGTCACCTCCACATCCGTGATCCCATCGAGCGCACCGAGCCGCTGGGTGACATATCGGTAGAGGTGCGCGGTATCGCGGCACATCAGCGATGCCATCAGATTGGTCGGCCCGGTGGTCGCGGCGATGAAGACGATCTCCGGATGGGTCGCCATCGCGGTGCCAACGGCCTCGAGATCCGCCGGTCGGGTGCGCAACCACAGCGCCGCCCGCACGGCGTACCCCATCCGCTCGATCGCGAAATCGAGATCGAAGTACAGCACCCGGGATTCCACGAGTTCGGCCATGCGACGCGCCACTCTCGTTGCGGTCCAACCGATTTCGGCGGCGATCTGGGCGTACGGCGCGCGACCGTCGCGACCGAGTAGCGCCAGCATCGCCTCGTCCTGCGCCGAAAGTTCCACCGGCGCTTCGGGTCCGGTATCGGCCCGCCACAACGGCCGCGGGCCGAGTTCGCGCAGTTGCGCCGCGGTGAACAGGTGTCCGAAATGCGGCCACTCCTCGTCGAGCGGGAACCGGTGGATCACCTCATGGGCCGTCAATCCGATCACCTGACTGGCCTGGGGCAACGTCTGCATCAACAGCTTGTCGCGCCGCTCGACCGAGCGCGGCCTGCTGACGCAGGTCACCTCGGATCCGGTGGACAGCAGGGTGACCCAGCTCAGATCCGGAAAGCGCGCCAGCGATTCGGCCAGCCGGGCCGCCTTGTCCGGAGTGGACCGCAGCCGGATCACCCAGCGCGCATGCCCGAGCGGCACCGCGTTGACCTGCCCCGCCACATGCAAAATGCCGCGCTGCCGCAGCGATCGGTAGCGCCGCGCCACCGTCTGCTCCGAAACCCCGAGGATGGCGCCGAGCTTGGCGAACGGGATGCGCGCATCGGTCACCAGCGCGTGCAGGATCTGCTTGTCGAGCACATCGAGCACGGAGGAATCCGCGCCATCTTCGGATTGCATAGGAGGAATCTAACGCAAACGGCCGCGTGACTATGTGGATATCAACGGCTGCCGCACGCTGAGTGTCGATATCGTTCGAATCGCCTCGGAGGCTCCCGTGAGGAAATGGCTGCCCTTATTCGCCGCGTGCCTCGGCACGCTGATGCTGCTCATCGACGTCACCATCGTCAATGTCGCGCTGCCCGACATCGCCGCCGATCTCGGCACCGGCCTGTCCGGACTGCAGTGGGTGATCGACGGATACGCACTCGCACTGGCCGCGCTGCTGCTGGTACTCGGTTCGCTTGCCGACCGGATCGGCGCGAAGCGCGCCTATCTGGTCGGGCTCGTCGTCTTCGCGCTCGCATCGCTGATCTGCGGGATTGCCGATACCTCGGCGAGTCTCATTGCGGCGCGGGCACTTCAGGGCATCGGCGGAGCAGCGATGTTCGCGACCACGTTGTCGCTGTTGAACTCCACCTACACCGGCCGTGATCGTGGTGTCGCCTTCGGCGTCTGGGGCGCGGTCTCGGGTGCGGCGGCCGGAATCGGTGTGGTACTCGGCGGTGTGCTCACCGAGGCGCTGTCGTGGCGGTGGATCTTCTTCGTCAATCTGCCGATCGCGGTATTGGCGATCGTATTGACTGCCATCGTGTTCCAGCCCTCGCCGCGGCACGCGGATCGAGCTATCGATGTGCCGGGCATGCTCGCGTTCGCCACCGCGGCGACGGCGGTCACCTACGGTGTCATTCGCGGCGGTGAGTACGGCTGGTCCGATCGTCCTACCTTGCTCGCCCTGGGACTGGGCGTGGTCGCGCTGCTGGTCTTCGTATTCATCGAATCCCGCAGCGCGGCAGCGATGTTCCCGCTGACACTGCTCGGCAATCGCGACTTCGGTGCCACCCTGGTCTCCGCGTCCGGCCAGACGTTCGCGGCCTTCGCCGCCACTCCCTTGCTTTCGCTCTGGCTGCAGCAGCAGTTGCATATGTCGCCCATGCGGGCCGGACTGGCCATGCTGCCGATGGCGGCGACGGCATTCGTGGTCGCCGGTGCGTTCGGCAAACTGCTGCACGACGTTTCGCCGAAGTGGACGATCGGCGCGGGCTTGGTGCTGGTCGGTATCGGCACCGGGCTGCTCACCATCATCGACACCGAATCATCATGGGCCGCATTGCTTCCCGGATTCGTGGTGATCGGCGCGGGTATCGGCGTCAACGCGCCCGCGCTGGTCGCGGTGGGGATGGCGGCGGTGCCGCCGCAGCAGGGCGGGATCGCCGCTGGCGCAGTGAATACCGCACGGCAGCTCGGCCTCGCACTGGGAGTGGCGGTGCTCGGCACCGTATTCCGCGAGGCCGCCGATGACAGTCGGCCGATGACATTGGCGCGGTTCGTGGATGGGTTGGATGCGGCCTTCGGCGTCGCGGCCGGAGTCGGGATCGTATTCGGCGTGATCGCATTCGGTCTGTTCCACCGCCAGCGTCGGGTTACCGACGTTCCGGCCCAGCCGGAAGCCGTCGTCGCCTGAGCACCAGCCAGTGCTGCCGCAAGGCCGGGCATCCCGCACACGCGGCGCCCGGCCTGGAGACGGGGTACCCGACAATACCGATTACCGCTGCGGTAGAACGGATTCGTCGCCTTCCGAACGCGGGCCGCGGATGCGGCGGTCGGATTCGTCGATGCGAACATCGTTGATGCTGGCCTCGCGCCGCGACATCAGCCCTTCCTGCGTGAACTCCCACTGCTCGTTGCCGTAACTGCGCCACCACCGGCCCGATTCGTCATGCCATTCGTACTGGAAGCGGACCGCGATGCGATTGCCCTCGAATGCCCAGAGGTCTTTGCGCAGTGCGTAGCCATTTTCGATGGACCACTTTCGGGTGAGGAATTCGACGATGGCGGCGCGTCCGGTGAAGAACTCGTCGCGGTTGCGCCACACCGAATCCTCGGTGTACGCGGCGGCGACGCGCTCGGGATCCCTGGTATTCCAGGCATTCTCGGCGGCCCGCACCTTTGCCCTGGCGGATTCCAGGTCGAACAGCGGCAGCGGAGGTCGCATTGCAATTCCCTTCTCGGGTAACGGGGTCAGGGGTTGACCGGAGACAGTTCGGCGGGGCCCCAGCGGAGCTGGCCCGCGCCGGGTACTTCGATTACTTCCGTAATGGTGAAGTCGATCGAGCACTGAGCTCCGGCAGTGAAGGTTTCCGGCGCCCAGGACAATTCGGCGGTTCCGGTGAGTTGGAGGGTTCCGCCGGTGGTCCAGTCCGGGATCAGGATCCCGCAGCGTGGGTTCACCGCGATGTTCCCGAGTGTCATGAACATCGAATTGCCCTGGTAGTCCGGCCATCTCAGCCTGGTAGGTGAAAGTACCTGCAGGAAGCCGGGATTCCCGCCACGATGGGAGGCATCGGCATTGCCATCGGTATCCGCGGTGGCGACGAAGAAGGTATCCGCCGCGGCGATCAGTGCACGCTGGCGCGCATCGAGGTCCGTGCCATGCCGGGGCGCTGGTGGATCGACACCGGGGCGATACGACTCGATCTGCCTGCGCGAGATGTACTTCGGACAGTTCGAATACACCTGATCGACGGTAATCCGCAGTCCCGTCTCCGTCGGGGCAGCCGAACCGTTGACGCGCATTCGCCTGCGCCGCTCCGGCTGCAGCGCGATCATGCCGATCCGGACCGGACGAGTCAGCGTTTCGCGTAGCGGATCCCCGGCGGCCGGAGATGCGTCGATCGCGATCGTCTCGGCATCGATGACGTGCACGAACCCCGGCGATCCGATCAACGAACCCGCCCACACCCGACCTGCCGGGTCCGCGGCCGCGATCACGACCATCGGCTGCTGCGCCAGGAAGCCCGCCGCGATATCCGGGATGTCGGCGCGAATCATCCGCCCCACCCGATCGGCGATATGCGCCTGGCCCATTCGCCGCTGCACGGCGACCTCGCCCGAATGGAAGGGGGTCATCAGATCCTCCTGAACTGTTCGACAGCGCTACGGGCTCAGAAGAATCCGCACGTCGGGGCGGCACCGCTGGGTGCGGGAGCGGATTCGGCGCCCGTGGGCGCGTACACCTCGAGGCGGATGCCGTCCGGATCGGTGAAGAATATGCCGCCGGATGCGACGCCCTCGCCGTGCGCGACAACGCCGTCGTGGGCAAAACTCACCGAGAGTTCACGCAGCAGCGCCTCGATCGAGCGCACCTGTTCGATGGTGTCGACTTGGAACGAAAGATGATGCAGGCCAGGGATTTCGGTGGAAAACGTGCCATCGGACTGCTGCCAGAGGGTCAGCACCAGTTTGCCGTTCGCACCGAGGAAGGCCCAGCGCCTGTCGTCGTCGGTGCTGGCCGCGAGTTGCTCGAAACCGAATGCGCGGCGATAGAAATCCACCGATCGGTCCAAATCGGAGACATTCAGTCCGACATGTCCGGTGGCGAGCTGAGGCGCGATGGCTGTCGTCATGGTGATCCTCCTGGGAATTTGTAACTATTGTCTTGCGTTTGAACAGTTAGAAACATAACCCCGGCCGACACCTGCGTCAACCTATAAAATCGAGTTAGCTAGTTAGAACGGTGGTGGTTGCCGTGGAGGCGAAAGGGAGATCGTTACCCTCAGGTATGCCCGATCCACGCCCCCACCTCGGTGAACCGCTGGCGCTCGACCTGCTGAACACCCGGTGGAACCAGGACGGACCACAGGATCTGCTCACCGATGTCGCGGGCCTCGGCATCTGGCTGGCCACCGCTGGACTCGACGATCGCGCGAAGGCGGACGAGCGCACCCTGCAGGCGGTACTGGCCGCCCGCACCGCCATCTACGACGTGGTGAAACACGCCTCGCACGCCGCACTCAACGAGATACTCGACCACGGCCGGATCCGACGCACTCTGACCGATGCCGGTCCCGCCGATATGGTCGACGTACCCGAAATCACCTGGCTCCCAGGCTGGTTGGCTGCCGACAATCTGCTGCGACTACTGGCCCAGGCACCCGACCGGATCCGCCAGTGCGCCCATCCGGACTGCGTGCTGTTCTTCTACGACACCTCGAAAAACGGCACCCGCCGCTGGCATTCGATGGCGACCTGCGGCAATCGCACCAAGGCCGCACGCCACTACGCGAAAAAGGGCTGAGCTCAGAAGAGTTCGTCGAGCAGTCGGTAGTAGTCCAGTCGGCGCCGGTCCGGCTCGGCGAGCCCGTAGGCAGCGTAGAACGCGCTCAGTTCGTCGGCATCGAAGTCTTCGCGCAGATCGCGATCGACCAGCGCCAGATCGCGGTATCGATCCGCGACACCCAAGCCGCCCACGTCGATCAGCAGACCACCGGCCAGGACATTGGACGGGGTGAAATCACCATGCGCGACAACGAGATCCTCGTCCGGCGGACGTTCGGCGAGCAGTCGCTGGTAAATCTGTTCCGGCGTCGAGCCTCGATTGTCGTCGTCGAAGTCGTCGACAACGACCAAACCCTCGAGCACACGGCGCCGCGCCTGGGCCAGCATGACATCCAATCCGGCGTCGAACGGACACTCGGCGACGGGAATGTCGTGCAGACGCCGCAGCAGCCCGCCCATGACCGCACCCACCGATGCTGTCGGCTCAGCGGCCAGACTCGGCAGTCCCGCGTCGGCGAGAACCAGCACATCCTCTTCGAAAACAGCGACGCGCGGAACCTGAATCTCCTTGTCCCGCAACCAATTCAGCCGGGCAAGCTCGGCCGCGGCCCTCGGTCCCCGCTTGACCCAGTACGCGCCGTCGACGTGCGCGACATCGCCGCTCATCCCCTCGTGTTCCTCCGACCAGGCGGGATGGTCACCCAGCACCGCGGCGACCCTCGGCGGCAAGGTCGTCGGCAGATCGTCGAGGAGGTCGAGGGTGGTGCGCGTGGATTCGATCAGCTCGGCGTCTCCCTCGACGACGCGCAGTTTCAATGCCTCGGTCAGCCGCGCCCTGGCCTCGGACAGTCTGCCCTGTTCGGCGAGGGCTTTGCCCAAATGCTGCAGCGCGAAGGAGAGCACCTCGGAGTCGCTGGCACGGTCCACGGCTCGGCGATATAGCGTTTCGGCGGTGACAGTGTCACCCCAGTAGCGATAGACATCGCCGAGATTGATCCAGACCGACGTCCGGCGATAGTCGCTATCCGCGAGTTCCAGGGCGCGATCGAGGTGATCGAGAGCCTCGGCGTAGCGGCCGAGCAGCATCAGCTCGATGCCGATCTTGCGGAATTCGGCGAAGTCGACCGGTCGCGCGGCCGCGACCCGAGCGGCCAGCTCCCCGTGATCAGTGGGGATCATGCGCAGCCGCTCGTCGAAGCGGTATCCGTGGTCGGTCACCGCTGCGCCGCGCTGCCGCTCGGCTCCGCCGTGACCGGCGATGCTGCGTTCATCGTGCCCTCGCTGCGGTGCATCACCAGCGTGATCTCGGTACGTCGAAGTCGGCGCAGAGCGCCCGCCACACGTCACGCGGATCGATGCCCGCCTCGATGGCGGCGGCGCCCGTCCGCCCACCCAATGCCGGGATGGTGTGGTCCCTGAGCAGCGCATCGCCGCGGGCCACACCGAACTCGGTGTGCAACAGCTCCTGGAACTCCGTCAACCGCACCGTATTCAAGATACTCGCGCCGATGCGGCCGTTCACTCGGGCCGTTCGATTGCCCTCAGCGCCGATGATCCCGGGCGAACGGGCGACTAGTGGGTCCGCACGCTGAGCACGTCGCGGCAGATGCGGATCGGGTCGGCGACTTCCGCGATACCCGCGGCCGCTCGTCGCGCCGCGTCCCGATAGTCGGGCGTATCGAGCACGTCCAGGACCGCGGAACGTACCGCATCGGCGGTCAGCGGGCGGACCAGAATCGAACTGCCTTGGCGGGCAGCGCGATTGGCCAGTTCCCACTGGTCGCCACCACCGGGGACCGTCACGATCGGCACACCCGCGAGCAGGGATTTCGCGAGCAGACCGTGGCCACCGCCACCAACCACAACCGAGGAGTGGGTGAGCAGTTCGTCTTGACGGCCGAGTCCGGCGGTAGCCCACGGCGGCAGATCGGCAGGCGGGGTATCGAGCATGGAAATTGCCACCCGAACACCTGCTCCATCCAGCGCGGCCAGCACGGTTTCGACCATGCCCGCGACCCCGGTGTGCGCGGTGGACGGTGCCACCATGACCAGCGGCTCGTCACCGGGCGGTGGTTCGAGGATTTTCGGAGTGGGCTCCCACAGCAGCGGGCCGACTATGTGGGTGTGCTCGGGCCAATCGGGGCGCGGCACCTCGAGCGCGGGCAGGGTGGCGATCAGGCGTACGGCGGGGCCCGGGTCGACGGCGGGCAGTCCGACGCTTTCGCGGGCCTGCTCGCGCTGACGCACACCATTGCGGATGGCGCGGGCGGTCATGGTGCGCAACATGCCGTCACGCAGGCGACCGCGCACCCCCGCCCCAGGTGCGAGGCCACTTCCGATGGGCGGCAAGGCTTTCGACGGCAGATACAGCGGATGCGGTGACAGCTCGACCCACGGCACCCCGAGTCGCTCGGCAGCCATCCCGCCACCAGCGGTCAGCACATCCGACACCACGAGTTCGGGGAGCATCGCGCTCAGATCGGGCAGGATTTCGGTCGAAATATGCGCCGCACGCTCATGAATGCGCTGACCGGCATCGCTATCGTCGTCGACCGTGCGCGGCGCCAGCCCCTTGAGTCTGCGCACCGCGATACCCGCCCGCTTGGCGGCGTCGAACCAACGCGGTCCCGTGAACAGCACCGGATCGTCACCGGCGGCCAGGAACCGTTCGCACAGCGCCAGCGCCGGAAACGCATGGCCGGGATCCGGCCCGGCAACAACGGCAACACGCATGCGGCCAGCCTGCCACATCGATCTGGGCCAACCGATTTCAACACTTCCCCACCCATCCGTTACCCTTGCTCAGCAACACCGGTCCGGGTGGCGGAATGGCAGACGCGCTAGCTTGAGGTGCTAGTGCCCTTTATCGGGCGTGGGGGTTCAAGTCCCCCTCCGGACACAGAGCTGTGGCATTTATGCCCCAAAAACCGGGTCCGGGCATCGCCTGGACACTCTGTTCTGGTCGTACACCGCCACCTGCGGGTTTGCTCCGTTTGGTGGTGGTCGATGTGACCGATGACACAGTATCTCCGCTGATCCCTTCCTTCTCCTCCATAGGGCTCGTCGGCGGCGATGGCTGCGGAATCGGTGCCGGTCTGCCGATGGCGACCGTGGAGCAACCACCGGCACACACCGCGGTGTACAGCGTACGGCCGGTCGACACCAACGGGCGCGTGGTCGACAAAGCCGTTCTGCGAGCGCTGGATTGGCACCCCGGTGACCTCCTGTCCTGGCGGATCGCTGCGGGGCTGATCGTGATCACCCGCCCCGGCTACGGCCGCCGCGGGATCACCAAGCATGGGCATCTATCCCTGCCCGCCCATGCACGACGCGCCGCAGGCATCCAGCATCACGACCGGGTCCTGTTGGCCGCCGATCCTGATCAACGCCTGCTGGTGGTTTTCCCACCGCATGTCCTCGACGAGATGGCCGCTCGCCGCTTCTGCGAGGGGGTGGGCCGATGAGCGCGCGCAGCGACGCCGACATCGCCGCCGTCAGGATGATGATGGACCGGCTCAATCTCACCGTCGCCCAGATCAGCGACGACACTCCTCCGGCCACGAGCGTCCCGACCTTCGGTGACTACATCCCTGCCGTCCGGGACAGCATGCCCGCGAGCCGGACTCGCGACCACTACCAGACATACTGGACGAAGATTCTTGCCCAGCCGGGGTGGGCCGACCGGGCATTGAACGAGCCGACTCCCGTGGAGTTGCAGGGGCTGTGCGAGGTGATCAAGACCCAGCGACTGATCCGCCGCAACGGGCGCGACGGACGGGAAGTCGTCCGCCACGTCATCGACGCGCTGCGCCGCGTCTACAAGCACGCCGAAGACAACCGGATCATCGACCCGCGCGACAACCCGGCCGCGAGGCTGACCAAACCCCGGCGCACTCGATCCAATCGGCGCGCGCTCCCCGAAGACATCCTCACCGAGATCAACCGCGTCGCCGCTACCACCGGCAACGACCCGCAGCTCGACACCCTGCTGCTGCGCCTGCACACCGAAACCGCCTGCCGCCGTGGCGGTGCGCTGGCCTTACGTCCCCAAGATCTCGATCCCGTGCAGTCGGTGATTCTCTTACGGGAGAAGGGCGGCACCGAACTGTGGCAGCCGGTCTCCCCCACACTGATGCGCGCGCTGTGCCGCCACGCCGAACAACGCGGAGCCGCACCGAACGAGCAACTGCTGCGTACACGCAACGGCAAGCCCATCACTCGCCGTCGCTACAACTACCTGTTCGAGCGCCTCGGCCGATATCTGCCCTGGGTCATCACCCACGGCATCTCCATCCACTGGCTGCGCCACACCACAACCACCTGGGTCGAGCGCCACTACGGCGGCGCGACCGCACGCGAATTCGCCCGCCATGCCCTCGGCAGCGCCGGACCCACCGGCGTCTACACCACGGCAACAATCAACGAAGTCGCATCCGCCCTCGCCCACCTCACCGGGGAACCCCACCCCCTTGCCACAACGGACACGCCAGCAAAGAAGAACCATATGACGACATAAAGACGGAGTCAGGCAGATTGTCTGCCCCGAGGCCGGCGATAGCCACTGGGACGAACTCTTCGACATTGGTCCACAACGAATGCCGGTCCTCGGGGCGACCCCGGGATATGCGCTGCCCGATCCGGGTTTCGAGCATCACCCACCGCGCCCACCGCGCCCACCGCGGGCAGTTCACCGGCGCGACCTCACCCATGGCAGACCCGTTTCGAGCGGCGCTTCCAGCCGCTCCCAACAATCGGCCCCCAGGGCTTCGTTTCACCGATCGAGCAGGAGCCATAAGCGCGACAACATTGCGGTCTGGGCCATGTGCAGCTGGATCGCCCGAATCCGCCTCAGCCCTCAGCCCTCAGCCCTCAGCCCTCAGCCCTCAGCCCTCAGCCCTCAGCCAGGAAGGGACACCAATGCATCAGCACGCCAATACCTCTCGACAGCGGGTCGCTGAAGGTGTTGGATACCTCACAGAGCTTTCGTTGCAGGTACCAGCACCACAACCGCGCCGCTACAGCGCGACGGCTTGGGAGGGGGTCCCCCGCATGGACATCGACCTCACGTGTCCACACTGCCGCCAGCTCGACTCGGTTCAGAGTGTGCCCGCGTTGAATGCGGATGGTGTGTCGACCAGTTCCGGAACGGACGTCTATTCCGGCGTTGGTGTAGCTTCAACCGGCCTGGTCCCGGTGTTCGGTACTGCCACGGTTGAGCGCACGCACACCACATCACTTGCACGGAGTCTGGCCCGCGAGCCCGCACGTACTCCAGCCGGGCGCCTGACCTTCTTTGCGCTTGTGCTGCTGTTGCCAGCGATGTGCTGGATCGTTCCGGCAATCATCTCGGTCGCCGATCCGTATCCCGGAGTATCGCGATCGGTCGCGGCTCTTTCCACCGTGATCTTCTTCGTGGTCCTGACAACGCCTGGCGGCCTCCTGCTCAGCGTCGCTGTACGTCGTATTCGCCGCAACGGGAAGATCGTACGAGGACGTCGACGCGCTCACGCCGTATGGCAAGCCGGTTTCTACTGCCATCGATGCGGTGTCGCGTTCTGGCCCTTCTCGCCAGCACCGGGCATCCCTTCACGACAAGCCTTCGCGCCGCAGCACTTCCGGTGGTTCGTGTGGAACGCCGGTGGTTACGCCAGCGCCTGAATCCAATATCGAGTCGGAAGAGGTGGTTGGTGTGGCGGTCGGCCTCAGTGATGCACTCGCCGACATTGTGTTACCGGTTGCGCGTGCGGCGGTGATCAGTTGCCGGGCTTGTTTGACGCTGATTTCGAGCAGATCAGCGATATCTTCGTCGGTTTGACCTTGGTCACGGATCACTGCGGCGGCAACAGCTTGGTCGGCGCGGTGGCGGGCGATCTCCTCAGTGGCTCGTGATTCGACTGCGCTGATCTGCTGGCGCAGCGCCTCGATTTCCTGGTCACGCTTGGCTTCACACGTCGTGATCGCCTGCCAATCGATGAGGTACCGCTTCACCGCGTCGGTGATCGCTCGTTCCCGCTGACGTGCCTGTTCTCGGCGTTTGCGAATACGCGCACGCGAGCGTTCCAGTCGCTCAAGGGCTTCCGGGGATCGAACTGTCCGCGGTGACCGCGGCGGACGACGCGACGACATGACCGACCTCCTAGTCGGGTCTGCCTGCTGATTCTCCCGCGATCGATCATACTCCGGCACTCGCGTGGCATGTCTCGGTTGTATTTCAACGATGATCTGTCGATTTCGATTCCTGCGCTCGCCCAGACTGGCGACCAGTGCTCCAGCACTTGTGATCTGGTCGCCGCAGTCTTGCCGCTCAGCTAACTCGGCGTACGCCTGATCCAGGTTGCGAGCAAATTCGGAACCAGATCCAGGCGTTATCCGCACAGGTTGGCGAGCAGAAAGTCGCGAGCGACACCGGAGGCTCGTTGAAACTGCTCCTCGTACACAGCGAAGTGCGGGCCGGGGATCAGGGCCAGTTGTTTAGGTTCCAGTGCCTCGGCGTAGCTCTGCAACGCGATATCGGCAGGTGTCAGGCTGTCCTGATCGGCGATCACCATCAGCAGGGGTGTCGGAGATACACGGCGTAGGAACGCTTCTGGGGCGTAGGACTGGAACCTGTCGATGCTGGAGAGGGTGACCTCGTTGCGCCAGGTCGGGACTTGCGGCCCGTTGGCCATCAACCAGTTGTAGACCTCGATACCGGGCATGGCGACGAGTTCGGTCGGATCGTCGGAGGCCGCCTTGATCGTCTGGTGTGGTTTGCCGGAGGCGCGGGCCTGGCGGTCGGCGGCGATGGCCGCATGCACGGTCGGCAACATGATCGCCGGCACCAAGCTACGGAAGTTGGCCCACCCGTTGGTCAGTGGCACCTGCGATACGACCGCGCGCACACGCCGGTCGGTCGCCGCGACCACCACAACGTGGCCGCCCGCGAAGCTGGTTCCCCAGACACCGATACGTTCCGGGTCGATACCGTCCAGGGTCTGCGCGAAGGTGATCGCATCACGGTAACCCTCGATCTGCGCGAAAGGGTCTACCTCGTAACGCGGTTCACCATCGGAGGTCCCGAATCCGGGGTGGTCGTAGACCAGACAAGCCAAACCGGCCTTGCTGAACACCTCGGCAAACGGGGCGACCCATTCCTTGACGCCCGCGAATCCGTGCGTCATCACCACCAGCGGGACGAGGCCCGACGCCTGCTCGGGCCGATACAGCCAACCCCGCAAGGTCACTGCGCCACTGGTGAATTCGATATCGACACGCATCGCGGTTCCTCCCATTGCATCCGTCTTGTAATCAACGTACGGCGCGGGTGATCTGCTGTCGAAGGCTTCTCAAATCCTTGCGTCTGACCAGCTTTGAGCAGCTGCATGGTCAGTGCTGTTGGCAGGTCTCCTGACTCGTGGGGTATCGGCCTCCACTGCGCCCACCTCCCGTATCCAATTCCGCGGCGGCCGGTGTGCATAGCTCCATTCCCGGTGGCCGCGTATCTGATCGGGGCCACGACTCAACACCACCGCCGTGGCGGCCAATATTCGACGATCCCCGCTAGATGGGATCTTCACCAGCTCACCGCTGCACGACGCCTACGTCGGAATTGCCCCGCACGGGTGTCGCGCATGCCGACGTCTGGACAGGAGCGACCGCGATGATCGATCATGCCGATGGATTGTTCCCTCTCCCTGGGGCGTTCCCGGATGATGCTGTGCCGGTGTGCTGGTCGTACGGCCTCGGGGTGAAGAGCACTGCGGCGATCGTGCGGACGTTGTTGGATCCGGGGTTCCGGCCGCCGGAGTTGCGGAAGGATCTGTCGAATCTGATCGTGATTGTCGCCCAGACCGGTGATGAGTGGTCCAGTGCCTGCGATTTGGTCGCCGAGCACGTCCTGCCGTTGCTGGCCGAGCGGAGGGTGCGGCTGGTCGAGGTGGCCCGAGCAGGTCCGCGCGCCGCGGACGGCATCGTTGTAGGGCTATCCGCGGTTGGAGGAGTTCTATGTCGCGGCACCTGATTCGGTTGCTGATAAGGCGCGCGGGAAGTTCGAGATCCGATGGCGTGGCCACGCCGATCCCACGCTGCTGGCACTCGAGGACACCGCCGAGACATTCATCCCCTCGGCATCTCTGCGCGCCGCCTGACCCTGCCGCGGCACTGCCCGGCCCTGCGCAGGATCCCATGAACATCGACAGCGATACAACGCGTTGCGCTCTTCCCGGACAGGAGGATATCCGATCATGGCTCGACCGAAAGTGATCATCGACTGCGTCGCCAGCCGCTACCAAGGCCCCGACGAGCGGATCGTCGAGATCAGTCACGCCTGTGGTGGCGGGCTGATCAGCATCCGCGCGACCGGCTCCGGCCGACTGGTTATCGACCTGTACCGACTTCACGACACCGTCTGTCGAGGTCCACGCGCCCGCTGCGGCGACGCCCCGCATGCCACGGCCACGCCGAAATACCAACTCACGCAACAGAAAGAGGTGAGTCATGATCGAGGTTTTCGAGCTGATGAGCTGGCTGTCCGGTCTCGATTCGACGGGCCAGGTCGGTGTCGCGGAGGGCGGACTAAGGCTGGTTGAGGTGCGGAACGACGACCTCACCGCTGGCGCCTATATCGAGGTCGGGGGATGCGCCGAGGAGCCCGATACTCGCACCGACCAGACCGGATCCGCCGAGGTGACCGCAGGACCGGCACGGACGACCGCTGCGCCGTATCTGGCGGTGATCACGGTCGCGGATCTGCTGGGGATGGTTGGTGGCACGCTCACCCGCGCTGAACTCGGGCAGGTCCGTGCCCGGGTCAAGTCTTCGAGTATCGGTGAGGTGCTCGGTGATGTGGTCTTCGCGGTGACCGAGGCGCGCCGCCGTGAACTCACCGATTCCGTGCGGGCGTTCGGTGATGGCACCGCCTTCGCCGGTTGCCTCGGCGCGGTACAGCTGGCGTCGGTGCCCGCCGAGCGGATCGGATCACTGTTCACCGATATCGAAACCGCCACCGGATTGGCGTTGGTGCGGGTCCGTTGCGGCGACGACGCCTGGTTGGGTGTCGAGGATCCCGCGACCGGCCGTCTGTTCGAGATCGACGACCTGTTCGACGCCTGGCTACACGGTGACAGTGCCTCCCCCGGCTTGACCACCCATTGGGTCGGGCACGTGGTCGACAGTTTCACCCGTGACGAACTGATCCAGACCGGGCCACACGACTATGTCCTGCCCGAAACCGTCAGGGGCCCATTGACCTGATCCACTGCGCACGGCAGCCGGCAGACCAACACACGCCAATTATATGCATTCATGCGCATGTTCATATTCAAGAAAGGGTAGTGGTGACGGTGGTGACGATTTCCCATACCGCCGTGGAAGGCACCGTGTTGGAAGGCACGGTCCGTGGCGACGGCACCTGTGAAGTGACGACGGGAGTGAGAAAGGCTGTCGGGCATTGGCGGTGGGCTCGCAGCCTGGGCATGTGGATCGTGGTGTCCTCACGTGATCGCCAGCCCAAGCAGTTCGCCATCGACGCCGCCGCGAAAGCGTTGCGGGAGGCCGGGTTCGACGTCGAGATCGAGATCGATCGCACCGCCCGCCCGCCCCTGCTCGCGGAAGGCGACCGCGCCGCACGCCAAGCCGATCGGGTGCAGGCGTTGCAGGACAAGGCGATCCGCAAGGACGCGAAAGCTGTCGCTGCCGACTCCGCGCACGAGCGTGCTTATCAGGCGTTGCCGCCGGGTGGTGAGCCGGTCAAGATCGGCCATCACTCCGAACGCCGTCACCGGCGCGCGATCGAGAAGTCGTGGGATGCTTGGGACCGGTCGGTGCAGGCCGGTCGGGACGCCGATCACGCGCATGTTCGCGCCGACGCGGCGGCGCGAACCACCGATCACCGCTACGCCCCACGCACCGTGGCGAATCGTATCGAGGCCCTCGAGGCCGAACAGCGCGGCGATCAACGCACCCTCGACGGTCACACGCGCGTGATCTCCCGAACCGCCGACGGTGAGGTCCAATACGCCGAAACCCACTCCCCCGCAACGGGTGAGTACCGGCAGCGAGTCATCGACAGGATGGCCCAGCGCGCCGGTGAGATTGCCTACTGGAACCAGGTCCGCGATCAACAGATCGCCGACGGCCTGACGCCGGGCTGGGGGCCCGCGGATTTCAGCGTCGGTGACTTCGTCCGCGTCGGTGGCCGCGCGTGGCGGCAGGTCACTCGCGTGAATACGAAATCGGTGTCGGTGGCCAACATTCCGCAACAGCGCACGCCGCTGCACACCATCCTCGGCAAGCAGACCTGCCATCGCGAGGTCACCACCGACTACACCGTGCGCTACCACGAGATCACCGCGGTGATGACCGAACCCGAAGCCCGCGACCGGTTCCCGGATGTCTTCGAGGACCTCGACGCGAGCCCGTTGCCGCCGCGTCCGAAACGTCGTGGCGGGAAGACCAAACTCGACCATCACCGCGGCCCGCAGTCCGATCGCTGGTACTGGAAAATCGGTGGCCTCGAATACGCCGCGGTGTGGGCGCACCCCGACCGCTGGTATGCCACCCCACCGGAGCCGGTCACCGACCCGGGGGTGGTGCGGGTGAGCGCGCAGCGCCGCGAACCGGGCCGATTACGCGGTGAGCCGATCGAGCTGCCGGTCACCGAGTTCCCGGTGTCGGGGCCGGTGTGCTGGCCCGAAGAGGTCCATAACCAGGTCCGGGTCATCGTCGAGGCCCGTACCTACCTGCCCGCCACAGCGGCCTGACAAACAAACCCTGTCACCGCCGCCCCGCATGGGTGCGGGGTGGGCTCGTTGATCTCATGAAGGAGTTGTTCGCCATGTCCGCAGACCAGCCGCCACGACCAGTGCCGCCGGAGTTCCTCGCCCAGCGGCGCACCACCCTGTCCCCGAACCCGAACTCCTGGCGGGCGTGCCTGATCTGTGGCGAGGTCGCCGACGTTTCCGGAGCGGACCGATGAGCCGGGTGCCGGAGTTCGAGCAGTACACCGCCGCGATGCGGAACCGGACCGCGGAGTTGATGTGTTTCGAGGCCATCGGCTACGTGCGTGGCTGGTGCGACGCGCGTGGGGTCGGTGCTGGGGAGGCGATCGATTTCGGGCATGCCTTCGCCGTCCTCGTCGCCGCGGGCGGTTCGCGCCCGAATATCGCCGACGCTTGGACCAACTGGTGCCACGGCCGCGACATCGGCGCCGGCCCTGAGTTCGAGTGCACCCGGCCCGCAGCCCTGCGCCCCTGAGCTCGGCCTCGCTACCGCGGTCGTCACCAACGACTTCGCCGACACCGCGATCGCGCGGCGCCGCCGGTCGCGGGCGCCGGTCACCCAGATCGGGCAGCCATTCTCCGGCCCCGTCCGGGCGGCCAACTGAACACACCACGTCATCGGAAGGAAACCCGTATTCGTCATGCCCGCTCCAGCATTCGCCGTCAGCGCCTACACCAATTCCACCGACTACGGATCCGCCTACACCTTGTTCGCCTCCGACGACGCCCCGATCCGTGGGCAGGTGTTCGCCGACATGGCCGAGCATCACCCGGTCATCGACCAGGTCACCGAGACCCGCCCGATGGTGGTGCTGCGGTTCTTCGGTCTCGTCGTCGAGGATGAGCGCCTCGGCAATCCCCGTGTCACCGCCCGGTTCGAACCCGGCCCGACCGGGCGCGGCGCGACCACGCTGGTGTGTCTGGGCGAACCCGGCTACCTGAACGTGCATCTGGGGTATCCGCTGGACACGGCCGACGCGGATATCCGTGAGCTGGTGTCCGACACCGTCACCGAGATCACCGGTGAATTCCTCACCGATGACCGCGCCGCCCGCTATCGGCACTGGGCGGCCGAGCAGCGCCGCCAGAACACCGCCCGCGCCCTGGAGGCCATCCAAACCCTCGAGCAACTCGCATGTCGCCGCCACGCTACGGCCCGCGCCGAGGTCGACGCGTCGTGGGCGCTGGTGGCCGCACTGCGCCAACAGCACTGAACCCGCACGGCGGCCCACGCCTGTACTCCCTGCCCTGTCACCTGTATCTGCCTGTCGGAGAGGAGTTTTCACTCATGTCGATCGCTACCTGTGTGCGTCACGCCGAGTTGGGGGACCTGGTCGGGCTGCTGAATGCTCAGCAGGCCGCCAAACTCGATGTCGTTGCCCCGGCATCGGCGTTGCGCGCCAGTGATGGTCTGCTGCAGTTGTCCGGGGTGGAACCGGTCATGGACGAGCGGGGTTTCACCCTCGTCGACGGCCTCTACCGGCCCACCGCCGCCGCCGACTCCCACCTCGGATCCAAGCTCAAGATCCCCGTCGGGTACCTGAAGTGGCTGCGTGAGGAATCGCGCACCGATCTGTACGACGCCAACATCAACGGCCTGCTGCACGGCTGCGACGACCCGCGCCTGCCCAGCACGGGTGATGACCGGTCGTTTCTGCTGCGCCTGTTCACCTCCGGAGTCCCCGACGAGCCCGGGATACTGCGGGCGGTGCTCTCGGATCGCTACGGGATCATCGACAACCTCGACGTCCTCACCGCCGTACTGGAGGGCATCCGCCAAGCGGATGCGGATGTGTCTGTCCGTTCGTGTGATCTGACCGAGTCCTCCATGCACTGCAAGGTGTACTCACCGAAGGTGCGGGCGCTGGCACCGAGTTTCCTGGCGAACTATCGAACCCCGTTCGCCAACCCCGACCTCGAAGCCGAACGCCGCCGCGCCACAGGCGAACTGGATCGATGGCGCCCGGTCGCGGCCCGCGAAGGCCACGGCTATCGTCCCGGCAGCGAGCCGATCGTGTTCGCCGGGTTCCGGTTCTCCAACTCCGAGATCGGCCATCACGCGGTCACATTGAAACCGGAACTGATGGTCGAAATCTGCGGCAACGGGCTCACGTTGCCGATGTTCGCCTACACCAAACGCCATATCGGGGATCGTCTCGAGGTCGGCGGCAGCTGGTCGCAGGACACCTACCGCAAACGCCTGGCGGTGATCACCGCTGAAACCCGCGACAAGGTCGCCGAGTGGCTGTCCCCGGAGTTCTTGACCGCCCGTGTCACCGAGTTGGAGCGACATGCCGCGACTCCCGTCGCCCACCCCGAACGCACCATCGAAGTCGTGTCCAAGAAGTTGGGGTTCACCGAGGACGAACGCACCGGCATCCTCAACCATTTCATCGCCGGCGGCCAGCTCACCGCCGCCGGGATCGCCAACGCCGTCACCAGCTACTCCCAAACCATCCCCGACCCTGTCCGCGCCGACACCCTCGACGACCTCGCCCTGGAAGCGATGTCCCTCGTTTGAGCGCCACCGGCAGCCCGTGGCACAGCCCGCCGACCGGATCTAGTCGTTGTTCTCCCTCATCCATCCCCCTGTGGGCCCTCACCGGGCCCCGCCACGCAAGGAGGTTGTTTCCGCATGCCCGACACCCTGACCATCACCCGCACCGAGTTCGATAGCGCCGAACATTTCGGTACCGCCGGGACCGTCACCGCTCTCGGTGAACCCACCGTCACCCGCTGGCGTGAGCAGCACCCGGACTGGAAAGCCAAGCACTGGGGCTACAGCGCCCCCGACGACCACGGCGCGCGGTTCCTGCGCCCGATCAACGTCGCAGCCCGCACCAAGAACTAACCCTCGCAACCGAATCCACCGCGCCGCCCCTCGGGCGGCCCGCCACCGGTTCACCCCTCGCATATCCGCTCAGGCACCGGCCAGTCCAAAGCTGGCCGGTGCCTACCTGTTTCACGATAGGAGCCATATTCGATGTCACACGACACCGACACACCCACTCCCGACACCATCGATACCGGCACAACCATCACCATCGACGACGCAACACCCGACGCGAGTGAGGTCGCCGCCGAGTGCGACAGTGCGGTGCCCGCTGCGCCGGTGGCGGGTCGGGGGCCGATGATGGATCCCGCCGAGCTCGATATCGACGAGAACGTGCGTAAGACCTTCCGGCTCGAAGACCACTCCGATGTTACCGAGTCCATCCGTGAGCACGGTGTGAAGAACCCGATCAAGGTGATCCGGATGCCCGGCGGACGCCACGTCGTGCGCGACGGGCAGGTCCGCATCCTGACCGCGCTGGCGTTCGAACAGTCCGAGGTGCCGGTGTGGGTCACCGACTTCGACCCCTCGGTGGACGCCGCTGAGGCCGAGATCGACCGCATCACCGAGCAGATCACCGTCAACGACCGCCGAATCCCGCTCACCGATGGCGACCGCGCCGCAGGCATCGCGCAGATGCTCGACCTCGGAGCCTCGGTCACCCGGGTCGCGAAGGCGTTGCAAACCAAACGCGACGACGTCAAACGCGCGGGCAAGATCGGAACCTCTACCACTGCCCGCGGATTGGTCGACGAGGGCCAATACGACCTCGAACAGGCCGCGCTCATCGCCGAATACGACAACCTCGGCGACACCGACGCCGTGCAACGACTCATGCGCGCCAACCGCAACTGGTTCTCCTACGAGGCCAACCGGATCGCGCAAGACCGGACTGAAACGCGTGCCTACCTGGCCGCGGCGTTGCCCTACGCCGAAGCCGGAGTCGGGATCCTCACCAATTACCCCGACGACGCGCAATTCACCGACGACGGACCACTGGTATTGGCGGCCGACCTGGCCGACACCGACGGCACGGCCGTCGATATCAGCCACATCAACGCCCACCCCGGTTTCTGGCTGGTGTGGCTGGAGGTCGGCGAGGACATGGTGTGGGTCGAGGTCGACACCGGCGCTCTCATCGACCCCGACACCGTGGACTGGGACACCCGCGAGCACCCCGATACCGAACCTGCCGACGGGCTGCGCCACGCCCGCGAGGTCGAACAACGCGAACAGATTCTCGCCGAATACTTCCTGCCGCGCGACCGGCTGGAGGCAGCCGGTCTGCGTGAGCGCGAGAAGGACACCGATACCGATACCGGTGCCGACGGCACCGACACCGGCGACGCCTTCCAGGACGAACAAGACGGCCACGGCGGGGGCGACGAGCTCGCTGCCGCGCGTCGGGCTGCGGCGGAAGCCGCCG
>NZ_BDAZ01000021.1 GCF_001612725.1 Nocardia anaemiae NBRC 100462
GCCAAGACCACCCGTACCGAGTTCGTGGCGCGGCTGTTGACGCGCAAGACCCCACCGGTGCAGGCTCCGGTGTTCCTTGCCCAGGCGCTGGTCTCCGACAGTGGGCTGCTCAGCGAGTACCACGCTTTCAGCACGGCCCTGGAACTGTTGGGCATCAAGGGTTTCCGCGGTCGCGATGAGGTGCTCGCCGACCTCGACACGGCGAAACCGGCCCGCGCCCAAGTGATCGTGCTCGCGCTCGTCCTCGGTGCCTACGAAAGCCGCTGCGAGAAAACTCTATGGCGCTACGCCGACCGCGGCGTGCGCCACTACCTGAAATTCCTCAGCCAACTCGGCCACCCGCTCGTGCCCGTCGAACTCGCCGCCCTCGGCGAGGTCAACTCCGACGACATCGACATCGACACCGCCGCAACCGAACCCGACGAGCAGGAGCAGGCCGAAGCCGCCTGACCAACCTCCCCGGCCACCCCGGCATGCCGGTGCGCGGCCCCGTTCATTACCGCGCGCGTACCGGCATGCCGGGGGTTGTCCTTCCTTCGAACATGTAGGAGGTCCATCCCGTGACCGCTGTCCCGGATCTGCGGGCGGTGGCGTTTGCTGCCGCCGCCCGCGGCTGGCCGGTGTTCCCGCTGCGCCCGGGTAGGAAGAAACCAGCGATCAAACGCTGGCCCGAACTCGCCAGCACCGACGAAGATCTCATCCACCGCTGGTGGGGTTACAACCCGCGCTACAACGTCGCGATCCAGACCGGCCCGCCCAGCGGGCTGCACGTGATCGATCTCGACGCGCGTCATATGAGCCCGCCCGCGCTCGACCTTACCGAGGCCCTGGCCCGGCTCGCCGCCCATCTGCCCTATCCCGCGCCACCGACGCTGACCATCGCCACCCCAGCTGGTTGGCACGTGTACTACCGTGCCCCGAACGAGCCGATATTGCGGTGCACGGTGGCACGCATCGGCGACGGTATCGATTCCCGCGGGCACGGCGGCTACATCGTCGCGCCCGGATCCCGTACGCCCCACGGGGATTACACCGTTGCCGTGAACCGGCCGGTCGCCGTTCTTCCCGAAATGCTGATCCAACGGATCATTCCGCCTCCGCCGGCTCCGGCACCGAGCGGTGGTTGGAGCGGGTCGGTGGCCGTGGCGCCGGATTCGTATCTGGCGGCGATCCTGGCCGGTGAAGCCGAGCGAGTCGCCCGCGCGCGGGTGCACCTGCGCAACCACACCCTGTTCCGCTCCGCGTTGGTCCTCGGGCGGCTCGTGGCCGCCGGCGAAGTCAGCGAACACGACGCCCGCACCGTCCTCACTGACGCCGCCGCGGCCCACATCGGCGTCGAGGGATTCACCGCCGCCGAAGCGCACCGCGCCGTCAGCAACGGATTCCGCTACAGCCGCGCGCGCCCCCGACGGCTGCGCCCCTAAATCCCCTGCCCTCGGATCAGGAGCCCTATCGTGCCCGAGTGTTACGTCCGCTGGGAGATCGACGTCAGTGCTGATGATCCGGTCTCGGCCGCGTTCGCGGCGTTCGACATCTTTCGTGCGCCCGACTCGACAACCACTGTTTTCGACGTCATCGAACCCGACGGCGACACCTACCGCGTCGACCTCGACGATGACCCGATCACAGCACACCTGATCAGAAAACGCCCGCGCCGAGGACCGGTGGCGCGGCGTCTGGCCCGGATACTGCCCGCGCGGGCGCGCCGCTGGGCTGCCGCCTGGTGCACCGCGGTGTCCACCGTCTTGCAGCAGTACGGCTGATCACCCGAATCCCGCCACACCTCGAACTCGTCCACATCCAGATAGGCGGGGGCAGCGGGCCCGCACACCGACGTCCTTGCCGTCGTCGTCGATCGTGATCGCCTCACCGTCGGCGCGGAATGGTTCGACGCCCTCCTCGGCCGTGACTGGGCTTCCCGCCTCCACCGGGGATCGCCTGAGCAGGGCCGACTTTCACTCCACCGCAACGTCCATTCCGCCTGGATAGGTCAGGGCCGCCCGCTGATCCTCACCACCGGTCGAGCCACACCCCACCGGCCGCATGCACCCCTGATCCGCCCTACCGGGAGGCCACCGCGCCTCCTGCCGCGGCATCGAGCCAACCGGTCGCATTCCTCGAGCCGAGCGGCCGGACCTGGCACGGCCAACCCCCTGGCGAACCGCACCCACCACCTACATTGCGAAGGAGACGAAAACCTATGCCCGACAACAACACGGATGACGCCGCGTGGTCGGCCAGCACCGAAACACCCCCAACCTCCAGCCACACCTCCAAGGACCATACGGCCGCGGATCGATTGCACGTCGATGACCCCGGGGAATTGATTGTCGCGGTGCCCGCCATGGTCGGGTTCGTACCGCAGCGGTCCCTGGTAGTCGCTGTGCTGCGGGATGCACCGAATCCGGGCCGCAGTCCGATCATCGACGCGGTGCTGCGCTTCGATCTCGAAACCGACGGCGGGAGTCGGCGTGGTCTGGCCGCGGTATACGCACAGGCTGTGGCGCAGATCTGTGCCGCGGAGGGGGCCTCGGAGGTGCTCGCGGTAATCGTCGATGATCGGGTGCGCGAATCGCGCCGCACGCACCGACAGGGCGCGGTGAGTACCGGGCCGTGGGCCGCGCTCATCGCTTCGTTCGCGCGGCGGCTCGCACAGCAGGAGGTGTTCGTCGAGGGCGCGTGGGCCGTGCGTGCGATCGAGAAAGACCAGCGGTGGTGGAGCCTGCTGGAGGCGAATCGTCGTGGGGTGCTGCCGGATCCGGCGGCATCGATGGTGACGGTAGCGCATGTGCTCGACGGGCGCCCGATCCGCGGCGACCGCTCGGAGCTGACCGATCTGGTCACCCCCGACCACGAACTGGTCCAGCAGGTGACGGCTCATCTCGACAGCGCCCACGCTCTCGCGCACGAACGCTACGAGACCGCGGTCCGGCGCGGCGATCCCGACGAATATCACCGACGCGCACTCGAAAACATCCTGTGGCAGATCGCCGACACCGACTCCGGTGGGGCGCTCACCGCCCCGGCATGCGCAGAACTGGCTGCGGCGCTGCGCGATCGGACCGTGCGCGACTCGCTGTTCGCCCTAGCCGTCGGCGAGCACGCCGCCGCCGCGGAAAACCTGTGGGCCGCACTGACGCGAGCGTTGTCGGGCAGTGACCGTGCCGATGCCGCAACCCTTCTCGCCTACAGCGCCTATATCCGTGGTGACGGCCCCCTCGCGGGCATCGCCCTTCAGGCCGCTCTCTACGCCGACCCCACACACTCCATGGCGACTCTGCTGGAAACAGCGCTACACACCGGAATGCGCCCCGACACCCTGCGTCGATTGGCCTATAGCGGCCTGGGGATCGCCGCCGACCTCGGCATCGACCTCGACACCGATCCGACGAGCGGTGCGGCTCCAGACCACACCGCACTGTAGTGATCGGTAGCGCCGCCGAGCTCGTGGCGTGGATCCGAGCGAACCTGCCCGCGCTCGACGAGGACCGATTCGAACCCTGGCACACCGGATCCCCAGCACCCGGCGCGCTCACAGCGCGTATCGAGGTGCGCATTCACACACCCGCAGCCCGTGACCGCGTCACCAGCATCGCCCTCACCGCCGCACCCGTCGGCGAACCTTCCCTCCTGATCACCACCCCGCCCAACACCGTGTCCGCTGATCCAGATTCGAGGTGATCATGAACAACCCGTCCTCACCGCCCCAGCCACCACCATCAGGTTCGCCCTCGTTGCGGTCTCGTACGCGCACAACCAGATTCGCTCGCTCCCCAGCCATCGGTAGGAGGTGTTCTGATGACGCTCGGGCGCAGTAACTCCGTGGCCGTGTCCGGTGTGACCGGTCAGGTCGTCGAAGTCCACGCCGACATCGGTGCGGGCCTGCCGTCGGTCACCGCGAGCATCGAGGGCATCGGAGCGGAGATGCGTGACCGTATTCGCGCGGCCATCACCAACTCCGGGGAGCATTGGCCCGACCGCCGGGTGACCCTTGCGGCTTGCGCAGCGGTCCCGTTGTCGGGTGCCGCGCACGATCTTGCGTTGGCCGTTGCCGTGCTCACCGCATCCGGTGCGGTCCCCGCCGACCGGGGAACCAGCGTGGTGTTCCTCGGCGAGCTGGCACTCGACGGGAGGTTGCGCCGCTGCCGCGGGCTCCTGCCCGCCGTGCTCGCCGCGCGTCAGAACAACCATCGGACCGTCATCGTCCCCCAGCAAACACTCACCGAGGTCGCCGCCGTCGACGGGATCGACATCTTCGCCGCCCCGGACCTGCGTGCGGTTGTGGGGTGGCTTCGCCGCCAACGACCACTGACCACACCTGACCGGGTTGTCCCCGAATATCGGCTACCGGCAACCGATATCGGCGATATCACTGGTCACTCACACGCAAAGCGGGCGCTGGAAATCGCCGCCGCCGGCGGGCATCACCTCGCTCTACTCGGCGGTGCCGGGTCCGGGAAAACCCTTCTGGCGCAGTGTCTGCCGGGCATTCTGCCGCCCCTGACCGATGCCCAGGCGCTGGAGGTCGCCGCCATCGCCTCAGCCGCTGGAGCCGACCCCGACCAGGGCGTGTCCAGGATGCCGCCGTATGTCGCCGCGCATCACTCGAGCTCTGTCTCGGCGATGCTCGGCGGCGGCTCTTCTACCCTGCCGTTGCCCGGCGCCCTCAGCCGCGCCCATCACGGCGTGTTGTTCCTCGATGACGTCACCGAACTCGGCACCCGCGTACGGGAAGCACTGCGGGCACCGTTGACCGAGGGTGAAGTGCGCATCGCCCGCCGCGACGCCATCACCCGCTACCCGGCCCGATTCCAACTCGTTGTCGCGAGTTGTCTGTGCCCGTGCGGGGCCGCCACCGAAACTGGTTGCGGCTGTTCTCCGGTGACCCGGCGACGTTACCTCGACCGACTCGCCGGTGCGTGGACCGATCACGTTGGTATCTGGGTTGACCTGTCCCACAACACCACTGGGCTCACTGCCCCCGCCCGAGAAACCAGTGAGACCGTCCGTGCGCGTGTGAGCGCAGCTCGTGCAGCGGCGGCGTGGCGGTGGCGCGAACATGGGTACACCAGCAACGCCGAAGTGCCGGGCACGGTTTTGCGTCACGATTTCTCGTACCCGACGGCGGTGACCACCCCGATCGAATCTGCTCTGCAGGTCGGGCGTCTGTCCGCCCGTGGAGCCGAGGGCGTGCTTCGCCTGGCCTGGACCCTGTGTGATCTGCGGACGGCGGACCGACCCGACAATCAAGACGTCACCGACGCCTTGATGCTGCGCCAGCGCACACGATCACCGCTGACCTGAGCCCCGCCGCCCGGCACGACAAGTCCACGCACCGGTGTGGTCGCTGGCCTGAGTTTGGGCTTCCCTCACGAGGCACCCGGCAGGGCAGCTAAGCTCACTCGTCGGGGGTCCCTGGGGGTCGCTTTCTGCGTTCACCCGGTGCAACGTCCACGCCAGCGCCAACCCCTGCCCGGCGCACCGCGTGGCACCCCAAGGGGTTGGTGCGCCCCTCCCCTTCGGGCGCACCACCCTTTCCGCCCGAGCGCAGCTGCGATCAACCTGGCCTGAGCGCCCACCGCTGCGGGCCGGGTCGTCACTGACTTCCGTGACCGGTTGCGCGGCAACTCACCCGGATGCTGCCCGCGAAGGCGCAGGGCTGGTCGGCCCCTGTGGGTGCGCGGCCTTTTGACCTTCAGCCCCACCGGACCCACCTGCTGACCCGACACCACCTTCGGTCGTGCGGCTGCCGCCCCCACAACCATGCCCCGCGGCCGTGCGCCGAACCGTGCCGCTGCGGTACCGCGTCCACCGCGCATTGGCACTTCGGTTGCCCGTTCTCCTGAAAGGAGGCTCTGCTCATGCCCTATCCGCAATTGGCATGCGTCCTGCCGCAACTGTCGCGTCTCGACGGCCGCTACGCCACCGACGGCCGTGGGATGCCTCCGGTGTTGGGTGAGGCGCACGACGTGGGAATTGGTTGGGGTTACGCCGATCTGGGGTCCGCGGATGCCGACAACCTCACCGCCGCGCTCGCGACCCGGCACCATCGGCGGCCCACACCGAGCGTGCGGCGATGAGCGCCGAGGGCACCCTTCCACCCGCTGTCGATGTGACCGAGGTTGCGTTCCTGCGCCACCTTGTCTCCGGTATCGATGGCTGGTTCAGTGACCGCACCCGCGTTGACGAGCTTGCCCACGTCCGGGATCTGCTGCGCCAGCGGCTGAGCATTCTCACCGACACCGCACACCTCGCCGATGTCGACCCCGATCCGGTGATCGCGTTGTTCGCCGTCGAACTGCACCGGCTCCGCCACGCCGCCGCCGCGGTCACGATCACCACCGTCGGCGGGCATAGCCACGACCGTGTCCGTGTCCACGGGGTGCACCGCCACCACACCGTCATCGGCCATCGCCGCGGTTCGGGGGTGTTGCTGCCGCTGCGGTTCATCGAGGCCATCACACCCCACGACCAGCCGAGGCAGTGACATGCCGAGGGCTCAGTCCCCATAAACCGCCAGGACGCCGACACCCTGCTGCTGCGCACGCTCAGCCCCCACCTGAAAGCCAGCTCCGATCTGATCGAGTACGCACGCGGGGTCGTCATCGCTGTCGGCGGACAAACCTGGACGGCGTTCGAGCATCTGCTCGCCGAATCGTCTGTGTCGCGCCACTCAGCGACGATGGCGACGGATGGGTGTACGCGATGGGTCACCTCATCGGCGACGACCGCATCGGTGAGCACTACCCGACCTGGCGAGAAGCCCTCGCACAGCTCACACACGACATAGTCGGCGTCCCGCCACTGTAACCACTCCCGGTCGTGGAATCGGGGCGACTACCGGCCCTCGACGATGCCGATCGGTGCCTTGCCCGCCGAGCATCGTGCGCGGCCCATCAACGACGGCCGTGCCCGCCCAGTCACCACCGTCACCGAAGTAATCGCCGCCGTCGACGCCGCGCCCCACACACGTCCCTGACCACCGCACCACACCGTGGTCGCACACCACATCCGCCGCGAATAGTGAAGGAGCACACCCCATGGCCGGAGACACCGTCATCACCGTGATAGGCAACTTGACCGCCGCACCGGAACTTCGTTTCACCCCGAATGGTGTGGCGGTCGCCGATTTCACCGTCGCCTCCACGCCCCGCTTCCGCGACCCGAACAGCGGGGAGTGGAAAGACGGGGAGGCGTTGTTCTTGCGCTGCAACCTCTGGCGCGACGCCGCGGAGAACGCCGCGGAGAGCTTGACCAGGGGCTCGCGCGTGATTGTGACTGGCCGACTGAAGCAGCGCCGCTGGCAGACCCCCGACGGCCAGAACCGCGCCGTCGTCGAACTCGAAGTCGACGAACTCGGCCCGTCGCTGCGCTACGCCACCGCCAAGCCCAACCGCGTCAGGCGGGGCACCAACGGCGACAACGGTTTCGGGCGCTCGGACGCTGGCCCGAACTCCGACAACCGGTCCGCAGAGCTGGTCGGCGCGGCAGCGGGCACCAGCAAGACCGACGACCCGTGGGCGGTCAACGGCGCGGGCTCCTTCGGCGGCGGCACCGGCAACAACGACCCCCAGTTCTGAACTACCTGCTCACCACACGGTGCCCGGCGGTTGACGCCGCCGGGCACTTGTCGTCCACCGAAGCGAATCCCGCTCTATCCATTCCACTTTCGTGATCAGGAGCCGATGTGACTATGACCTCTCCTTCCCGTCCCGCGATCGCGGTGACCCCGCTGTTGACCGATATCGCTGCCCTCACCGAGCTGATCGACACCGAACCGTACCGGGCGCGCCTGGAGTTCCGCCAAGCGCTCAACGGCGTCACTGCCGAAGACTGGGCGTTTCTCGGACTCATCCACCGGGCCTTTGCCCACAGCCCGAAAACGGCGCTGGCACGGGTCGTTTCGATCGCACGCGCCCGACTCGGCGCACCCGAGCTCGAACCCGGTGAGATCACCGACGGCGATACCGGCCTGTACGCGACCGCTGACGCCGTCGAGGTACCGGTGGAGGTCGAACTGGGTCGGTGGGCGCGGACCCCGGTCCGTGATCTCGCCGACGACTTTCGCCTGCACGCGATCCCGACCGCGGCGACCGAGGCGGCACGGACCACGCCCGAGGCGATCGCGCGCCGCCGCGCTCGGCGCACACCACCGCCCACCGGGGCGGTAGTGCTGCGGCACCGTGCCCGCGACGCCGCACATCGCCTCCAAGCCGACGCCGACGCCTACTTCGCGGATCGTCCGCTGTTGGTGGCCTGACCCCCATCTCGCGAAGGAAGAACACAACAGGGTCAGGTCGGGTGTCCGGGGTGTTCGTCTGGTCGAGCGCCCCGCCTGACCGAAGGGCTACCAGGGTGGCGCGCGCCGCGCCTGCGTGCCCGCGCCCGTGCGTGCACGAATTTCCCTCCGGCGCGACGCCCAGTGGGCTGGGTGTGGGTTGGGTTGTGTGCGCGGGAAATTCGCGCCCACCCGTTTCGGCGCGTTCCCTCCGCCGCGTCGTTCACCACCCTGGTCGATCGCCCTTCAGGCGGGTCACCCGACCAGCCGCCCACCCCTCGTGTTGCGAAAAGCGCACGCGATTCCCGGGGTGGGTTTCCTTTTTCCTCGCGAGACAGGACATTCGTCATGCCCAGTGCTTTCCTCGATGCTCTGTTCCATCTGGACTGCCTCTTCCACGTCGACAGCCCGCGCCTCGCGCGTGAGATGTTCCCCGATGTGCTCGCTCTCGCCACCGACGAGGAACGTGCGTTCCTCGACGATCTCGTCGACACCTTCACCCGCTACCCGTTCGATACCGCGCACAAACGACTCGACGCGATATGGAAGGCCGCCGACGCCGAACACCGGGAGCTGATCAACCGCTGCGCCCCCGACACCGACCCGGGCCTGCACACCCGGGAGCTGCCCGAGATCTTCGAGGTCTCCTACACCTCCGCCGAACTCCCGCCAATGCCGGTGCGTGACCGCTACCGCCCGCTGATCACCCACCGCGTCCCGTCGCGAGCCACCGACGCCGCCCGCAACGCCCCCGGCAAAGTTGCCGCGCGCACGCAGGCCCGCCCGGTCCCGACGCCGAGCATTGCCGGGGATCACCGTGCGCACCTGCTGCCGTATGCGATCGCGACCGAGGCGATGATCACCGGGTACGTGTCCAGCGGCATGTTCACCGACGGCACCACCATCGCCGACCCCGACGCCGCGCCCGAACCGCCGCAGCGCCCGATCGAAGTTCCGGTGCCCGATCCCGATTCCGAGGAGGAACGCGAGAAGCGCCAGCGCCGCCGCTATGCCCGCGACCACGCCGAAGCCACCGAGCTATGGGACCGCGTCTACGTCAACTATGTCGCGGGCCAGTACGACAACCAGCACCGCGCCGCCTGGACTGCCCGCCGCGACCGCGACGGCGAGCACACCGACCAGACGTGGGACGAACGCACCAGCGACTACTTCGACAGCCGCGACGACACCGCGTCACGGGGTCGGCGCTCGCGCCGACGCGGGCCGGGCGGTGCGCCGCAGCGCAGCGGCCGGATCACCGAGGACGAGGCGAAGGCGTTCGCTGATGCCCGCACCGGGTTGCGGGTGCGGGACGACGCACGACCGGAGATCCCGAACCAGGGCAACGGCTTGGACTACGACGACGCCGCGATGGTCCCGGTCATGGGATGGCGGTGCGTGTCCTGCTTCATCGAACGCCCGATGACCGACCAGCGACCCATCCACATCCGTGCCGGTCAGTTAGTCTCCGATGACGGGCTCTGCGATCACTGCCGCGCGGATGGACGTCCCGGGATCGCGCCGCTGCCCGAGGAGTTCACCGTCGAGGACTTCGTGGTCTCTCGCTGTGAATTCCTCGCCGCCACCTATCCCGCCGCCGCGCATGCCCTGATCGTCGAAGTCTGGCACCGAGCAGCACCACACTCGATCTGCCGCCACATCACCCGCTTCCTCGCCACCCATCCCGAGCTGACCCCGAACCCGGCCAAGCCGCTCCAGCTCGCCGCCGAGGTTGCCGCCACCGAGGTAGCACCGCGTCCCCGCGCCACCGTGCGCAAGGGGCGGGTGAGGTTGGGTGCCGATCAGCGTCACGGCCGCTGCGATGGCTGCACTCGATACGCCGTCATCCACTCCGACAACTACTGCCTCACCTGCCGGATCGACCTCGGCCTCGTCCCCGCCCGCCCCCGGTCAGGCGCAGGCGGCCTGACCCGACATCCCGCTTAACCCCTTGATCGCCGGTCCGCCGTGGCTGCCTCGCGCCCACGGCGGACCGGTCCACCACCCCAACCTTCAGGAGCCCACGTGATGCACCGACCCCCGACCGGCCTCCGCCGCCTCACCCGAATGCTGCACCGCGCGTTCACACAACAGCGCCGCACGGTCACCGTGCGCGTGTTCCTCAACCGCGCCCCGCACTCCTTGCTCCACGGTTACACCCCCACCGCGCCGCTGGTCCTCGCCTACGAGTACACCGTCCCCACCGCAGGTCCCTCGGCCGACGCGGTGATCCTCGAACGTGCCTTCGCCGCGTTCAATGGCCACCCCGAGCACCCCGACGACCATGCCCACGCCGACGCTTGGGCTGCGAAGCCGTTGCGGTCGCTGTCGGTCGGCGACGTCGTCGCCATCGACGACCGTCACTACGCCTGCGAGTCCGCCGGGTGGACGCGCATTGCCGCACCACTCACCTGAGCGCTCGCGCCGCCGACGGCCAGGGGCCGGGACCGCGCGTACGGACCCGGCCCCACGCACCAGCACCCTCCCGACCACCATGCCTCCTCACTCTTCAGCCCACCACGTCTCCACACATCATCCTCATCCACCCACCCGCATTCCTCGCGTCCTACACTTCTTCTTCTACTACTCAGCTCACTTCCTTCCTCTCTTTATCTCTTTCTCACAAGCACACCTCTCCAATGCGGTTTCCTTTCAATCGGTTTGGACTTGCACTTCATATCCAAACCGTGAAACGCCCTGGAACGCTAGGGTTTACGCTTTCCTATTTTTCGGTAAGGAATGGATCATCAAGTTGCAATAGCGTCCGTATCCAGGACGTTTGCCGACCACTTCACGACCCTATTGTCAAAGACGATTTTTCGGGAATTATCTCTGCGGCACCATGATTCGATGTGCAAGCACGCCAACCGAACCCGCGACGCAGCAACACCGTCGGTTTCTCTCAGGTGGAAAGATCTTGCCGGGTCCTAGCTGTTCTGGTAGACACAAAGCCGGTGCATGGGGGCAACCGATCATCATATCTCCGCTCATCTCACAGCGGAAGACATCGGAAAGGGGGGACTCCGTGACCCGGAATCCCGCACACCGTTCAAACAACGCCAGGCCAAGGCCGCAACTGTCCATCCCGACACTGGGAACCACGTTGCGACTAATCAGAGACGACCTGGGTCTATCACGCTTCACGGCTCGCGACCGTCACGGCATCAGCGCCTCATACTTGTTCGAGATAGAAACCGATAGGTATGTGCCGAAACTAGAGACACTCGAGACGATCATCGACGGTTACAAGGTCGACTCGCTCCTGGGACGTCACCTGCGCGAACTACGCGCCCCGGCTGAGGATCTCGCCCCAACGGACAAGCTCCGTCACTGCGTGACCGGCAACGTCGACTGGATAAGCCACCTCGACGACCTCGAGCGACGGGGTGTGTTCGCAGCGTACGTCGATCCGATGTGGAACATCCTGGCCTGCAACAACTTGTTTCGCTCCGCCCTGCCCAGCATCGAGAAGACCGATTCCATCCCGACCTGGATTTTCAGCCCCGTCGCCCAGAAGGTCTTCGTCGACTGGAACCGCGAGGCCGCTCACTCGGTCGCCTACAACAAGGCAATCCTCGGCATCTACCGCAACTCCCAACAAGCCCGCGACCTCATACGGCAGCTCGGACCCAACAAGGAATGCCGACGCCTGTGGGCAGCCAGCCTTGCCGTGAACTACGGCCGCGACACCGACGACCTTCTGCATCACCGCGACATCACGACCGGCGAGCTCCGCTCCTACCGGATCAGCATCGCTCCGCAGACCGAGGCGCTGGACGTCTACCTCGTCACCGCAATCGGCAAGCCATACTCCGGCCCCCCAGTTCCCTAGTCACCGTGCGGCAGCCAGACACGCGAGTGCAACACGCCGTATCCGAGTAGTCAACGACGCGGATGTGGATGCCGCAGATGATCTTTCCATTGCGCTACCGTTCGCTCTCGACGCCTTGTAACCATCAGTCCAGCAACGTTGCAGCGTCGATGACCGACAGGTCACACCCGGACCAATCCTGGAAGGAAGGATCGGCTTCGAAGTCGTCGCCTAAAGGAATTTGCTAACGAGAGGATTATGAATTGCTCTTCCTATCGGAAAGGGCGATGCCTTGCAATTCGTGAAGAAGGTACGACCAATGCCCCTGACGCACACAGGTTTATCGTTTGCTCAGGGGGCGATCTACCCGCAGTCACCCGGACACGCGACGATGGCAAGCACGGTTCGGGCCGCCGAGCTGCCGGGGTAGAGCCGACGATGACAGATGACCCGGCACTCAGCCGTTACCGCCGGACGAACCGGCTCCCGCAGTCCCGCACGAGCCGACATATCCCTTTCGGTCGGAGCTTGCGCGTTGCGCAAGTCACGCCGCTGGTACGAAGAGCAACTCAAAGCCGGACGCCTCCCCGGTCACAAGGCAGGCAGAACCTGGTTCCATGTTCCAGATCCCTCATGCGGACCGATCATTAGACCGCGACCGCATGTCCGGTAGCCGAGTTGAGCACGTTCGGTGGTGGCTGAGTTCGACCGGCGCATGGCCCGCTGGTGGTGGGTGGCGGGCCCGCAGCGCATCTCGACAGTCAGCCTCGCTGCAGTTTCGTTGTTCGATCAGATGGGCTGCACGACATCGCGAGCATGGTGGGGATGGTGCTGAACCACTCCTGATATTCAGTCCACTCGGTGCCTGGAATGTCGTTGTGCGGCAGGGATGGTGGTTCGTGGATTCCGGTGATCACCAGACCGTGGGCGGTCAGTTGCTCGGCGTACCACGCCAGCGGGCGGTGGTAATGACGGTGCCCACCGAAGGATTCGATCCACCGTGTTTCGTGCTCCAGGTAGCCGGTGACCTTGCGGTAGCGCTGTCCCTCGGGTCCTTCGTCGACGATGTCGCGGCTGAAGAAGGCAGGATGCAGGATCGAGAAGACGAACACGCCTCCGGCGCGCAATGCGGCCGCGACATCGGTGAGCAGGCGGTCCAGAACGGGCACGTCCATGAGAACCATGTGCGCGACGATCCTGTCGTATCGGCAGCCCGGGTCGGGCAGGCCGAGCATGAGATCATGTTGGTGGAAGTCGATTTCGGGGTAATGCGATCGTGCGGTGGTCAACAGAGCCTGGCTGCCATCGATGCCCGTGACGCGGGCTCCGGCCCGTCGTAACTGTTCGGCCAGCCAACCGTGCCCACACCCCACGTCCAAGACATCGAGGTCGGCGACCGGACCCAGGTGCGACCACAAGAACTCATGAATCCGCCGATAGAAGCTGTCGGCAGGACCCGACACCGTCGTTGTATAGCTGTCGGCGGCCGCATCCCACAAACGCAGATCCTCAGAACTGTTCGTCACCGGCAAAGCCTGCCCGGCACCGGCACACCGATCAAGTAGTTTTGCGGCGACCCCAGCCTCTCACCGCGAAACCGGTTGGTCCCAGGATGAATTGACCGCCTACGCGCGTTCCAGATCATCCGGGCCTCTGCGACCCCGCAGCTGGATCGGCACCGCGCCGCCCCTCGAGGCGGGAGTTGATCCGCTCGCACTGGTCGCGGCCATGAACGCCCGCGCAAGTCGAAAAGGCCATAGGCCAAAGCGAATTGGAGCAGATACCACAAGCCGGCTACCGCTGCCAGATCGACAAGCTGATCGACTCGCTAGGCGACAGAGCGGCGAGTCCTCAACGCCAGATGGCAAGGTAGGCAAAGGAAGCGGGCCGCAGACGTCGAAAGAGGCTGCGTAGCAGTACCGTCAGCCAGCTTGAGACGGCTAAAGTGTGCAACTGTCGAAGATGTCGCCGATGAGGTTTGTGTAAAAAGCTGGCCTGCAACGTTTTTCGAGCAAGGGAAAGGACCGTATTGGCTGGCGCGCCACTCCGATGGCATGTGGATGTCCGGTGTTTGTCCTGGCAATCGCATGCTCGATCGGCGCTCCGGCTGTCGAGTGGAACCGGGCGGTTGCGCGCTGCGTCATATAGTTCAGAGGCGAGCTGCACGACGGAGGGAGGCGGGGGTGTCCGGGGAACTCCAGGTCGAGGTGGACCGACTACGCGAGGCGGCGCGGTTTACCGCCGGGAAAGCACAAACCATCCGAGACGAACTCAGCAAACTTGACGACACGATCGGCAAAGAGCTGCTCGTCGACGGCTGGCAGGGAAGAGCGGCCAGCGCCTACGACGAGTCGTGGGTGGAATGGAAGCACGGTGCCGAGACGGTGATCGCCGCGTTGGAGCAGTCCGCGGCGAGCCTGTCTGAGGCTGCGATCCAGTACGAACTGCGGGATACGACGAACAGTGACGCGATTACCGGGTTGCAGGGGTTGGATCTGCCGTGACCAGTGAGGACAGCTACCGGGTCGATCTGGAGCAGCTCGATGCCGCTATAGACACGATGGACAAGTTCGGCCGCAGTGTGGAGGACTGGCTGGGTGAGGTCGATGGGCATATCGCTGATTTGCATCTGACGTGGTCGAGCCAGGCGGCGTCAGCGCAGCGGGTGGCGCACGAAAAGTGGGTGGCCGGGGTGAATGAGATGCGGGAAAACCTCGACGAACTCCGCGATGTCGCCAAGACCGCACACCAAAACTACAGTGCCGCAATCGAAACCAACACCGGAATGTGGCCCTGATGGCTCCTCCTGTGCAGGTGGACCCGCAAGGGTTCACCAAGGCCGCCGACGTGTACGAGGGCGTGCACAACGCGTTGACCTACAACGTCGACACGTTGAGCAAGGTGCTGGCCACAGCGGGTGGGAGCGCTGGCTCGGACAACGCCGGGCGGAAATGGACCAACGACTACGACCCGGCCGCGTGGAGCACCGTCGACGCGCTCGGTGACCTCGCGTTGGCGGTCGGGCAGATGCATGACCTGCTGCAGTTCACCGCCGCCAATCACGCGAACGCGAATTCGCAATCGGCGCCGGAACCGAACCCGAATGACCTGGTATTTCCGCCGGGAACCCTCAAGGTTTACAACCCGCCCGAGCCTCCGGCCGCGTATGGCGGCCATGACGCGGAGCCGACGGGCTGGTCCTTGGTCCGTGACTGGGTTCAGGGCGAGGTGTGGCCGAACGGTCACCCGGATGTGCTGCGCAAGATGGCCGCGGCGTGGCGAACGATGGCCAATGGTCTTCGTGTATCGGCGGCCCCGTTGCCGACAGCGCGGGAGCTGATCGAGGCGCAGCAGAGTCCGGAGACCGAGCAGGCGCTCGAGCAGGCCGACATCGTCAAAGGTGAGTTCGAGTCGCTGGCGGGGGTGTGTGAGGAACTCGCGACTTCCTGTGACTCGTATGCGAATTCGGTTGAGCAGACCAAGAGCGCGATCAAACCCGCACTCGTCGAACTCGTAGCGTTGGTGGCGGTAGATCAAGCCTTCGGCTGGATCGCGGCCCCGTTCACCGGCGGCGGATCGGCATTCGCGGCCCAGGGCGGGATGGCGATCGCGATCAGCGTCTACGGGGCGCGCATCGCGACGATGATTCGCGCCCTGGTGGGCGTGGTCGAGACCGTGCGCGTTCCGGTCGCGGTGTCCCAAGCCCTCGCCCGCGGCTCGGAAGCGTTGATCCCGCTGATCGAGGCGCGACCGGCACTCGCCGCCGCGGATGGTGCGGTCGCGCCGGGGCCGTTCACCTCGTGGGCGAAGCTTCGCCGCCCGAATCTGTGGAAGCCGACCAAGGACACGATCGTCAACAACACCGAAAAGTGGCGAAGACCTGGCGATGCCACCGAGGACTTCTATACCGTCAAGTCCGAGCCCCGAGTCAAAGTGCCGATCGAGAAGAACTACGACAAACACCCCGAGATCACCCAGCTACCCAAGGATCCGAAGGGCCAATACTACATCGACGAAGCCAACGGGGTCCGATACCCGGTCAAGCCGGGCTGGGACTTCGGCCACAACAGCGGCTACGAGAACCGGAAACTGATCGCCGACGCACAAGCCAACGGCTGGACCCAGGAACAGCTGGATAAACAGGTCAACAGCCACCCCGACTGGTTCCACATCGAGGATTCAACCGGAAACCGAAGCGGCAGAAGGGAACAGAAGTAGATGACCCAACGCGACGAATGGGGCCGCACCCCACTGCATTACGCCGCCCTGCACGGTGATCTCGACGCCATCGAGCACCTGCTCGCCACCGAGGACGTCAACGTCCGCGACAACGACGACTGGACCCCTTTGCATTTCGCCGCACAGGAAGCCAACCCTGCGGCCGTGGAACGGCTGCTCGATGCCGGGGCCGACGTCGACGCACTTACCGCAAAAGGGATGCCCGCGATCTACTGGGCTGCCACGGCCAACGGCGGCGACCCTGTCGCCACGATACGGCTGCTGCGGGCCCGCGGCGCCGATCCTACGAAACCGACGATAAAGGACGACTATTTCCCGCCTCAGAGCCCCTTACACTTCATCAGTGAGACCACCAATAAACCCCACATCAAAGCCGAATTCGCGGACCTGCTGTGACCGATGACCCTGACATCGACGCCGCGCTCGAGGAGATGAAAACCAAAGCCACACAAGTACAAGCAGCGCTGGCCAAGATCCGCGGCAGCGGCACTGCCGCCAACGGCGCCATCACCGCGATCGTCGACTCGGGCGGGCACCTACGCGATCTCAAGCTCGGCCGCAGCGCCCTGCAATGGGGAGACAAGCTCGCGAGCATGATCCTGCAAGCGACCGCCGCCGCCGAGCAAGACGTAGCAGCGAAAGTAGAGCGAGCGATGCGTCCGCTCACACAAGACCACCGGGTCGAGGCCGGGTTGCGAACAATCCGCGAAACACTCGGCCAGGCCGAGCCCACGGCGCTCACCCCGACGGCGATGACTGAAGAGGAAATCCAAGCCGCCGACGACGCCTACTACGAGCGCATGAATCAACAAGGCTGGAGCCGGTAGTCACATCCCGCCTGGTACCTGCTGCGACCCAAACACAACGCCTTTACGCGGCTTCGTGCCGACAAGCGGATCGGTGATCTCGATCAGTCATCGCCGGGCGGTGGCGGATCGTAGGCCCGCGCCGGGTCCGCCAGATACTCCAGATCGCGCAGCCGCAAGACGACGGCCCATCCGACATCGCCGGGTTCGTACCGGAGTCCAGGCGTGTGCAGAAAATCGACCACCTGCTCGACTTGCTCCCGAGATGGCGGCGAGGTCATCTCAGCGCAGACCGCCCGATAGACCTCGGCGACCGTGAGGTCGCTGCCTGGCGGGATCGCGTCAACAACCACTGTGACTAACCGTTCGATGGTTGGCTCCATACTGTTCCTCCTGTCCAGCACGAGCAATTGCGGTCGAGCGGCGGGGTGTAGACCACGGCGCGGCATCGGCGGCAGGCGTGTGTTCGGTGCCCGCTCCGACCGGGCGCGACGCATGGGGTCCAGCCGACAAGAACTCTGTTGGCGCCGAGGATGTGGCCCGCTGAGCAGCGCACGGGCGCGGGCTCGACCCATCCGCGTTCGGTGCGGACGAGCTGATCGGGCGGTACGACTTTGCCGTCGACGGTGTAGAGCAGACGGACGATCATCCATCAAGAATACCGCGCGGTTCGAACATAATTTCGAATACTGTCCGGTTTGTTCTCGTGTCGGCGCGCTCCGGTCAAGGGCGGCACCAACCCCTTGACGCGCGTAATCCGCGAGCGCGAGCGCAAGACGCACTTCGACGCCGACATCCTGCAAGAGGAGATCCGGGCCTGGCAGGACGAACTCGACGGAGCGGTCCGTATCGGCTGGGCCCCCGGGTTCCTCGGCGACCTGCGAGACCGGGCCCGCACCGACCTCGCCGACCTGATCGCAGACGGGAAGCACATCATCGACCACCCCCGCACCATCCTGCGTGACCTCGCCGCCGAATTCACCGACGGCACCCACGACAACTGGTTCCAGGACGCTGTCGCATAAATACCGGAACATCGCCCTCAGAGGGCATCTCGCAGTTCAAGGTCTGCGAGATCCGGTTGCGGCTCCCGCAGCAGCGCACGCACCAGGTCCTGCTCGAACCTAAACTCGCCCACGGACGAACCCCCGATCATTAACTCCGCCGACAGGCTAGCACTCGCCGAATTTAGCGGGCGGTAGTCGCGCATGTGCATCTTCGCTGGAGGCGCCCACGTCGTCCACGGACGCCTGAGCCTTGCTTGTACAACTCGTGGTCGGGGCGGTGGATCAGGCCCGTATGGCGGCTTACCAACGTATATCCACTGGACGCCCGATCCGAGTCTTCCTTATTCTGATCAGATGGGTGAGCACGGGGAAGTCTTCAGTCGCATAGCGAACGAAATGTCTGATGCGGATTTGACGGAATTCTGCGAACATATGAGGAGTCAGACAAAACCGGCGTCAAAGTTTACGGCCCTGACGTTCGCTGGCATTCAAATGGTGATCGAAGCGAACGTGGAAGACGGCGCCATTGAAATTGGCGACAGGCCCGTAGCGGAAATCGTGACGGAACTCGAAAGTAATTTGGCTTCAATTGGAGATAGCTCCGCCGTTAGCATCGTATTGGACCACCGTCAAACTCTACTCGATCGTGCGCGAAGCGAAGCTAAAGCAGGTTACTCGCATGTGGCCGTAACGCTGTATGCGACCTGGGTTGAGCATCATGTGAATTCGCTGCTGCGCATGAAGCTTGAGTGGGCGAATTACTCCCGCGAAACGATTGTCTCACTGCTGCGAGAGCTGAGGCTTCGCACGAAACTAACGGCCTTGTGGGAAGTTGCAGATCTCCGTCCTATTTCTGACGATCTCATTGCAGTCATCGATCGTATTTCGGAAGATAGAAACCGGTTCGTTCACTACAAATGGTCATCGTTCACTTCAGCTGAAGATTACGCCGACGAAGCGCGACGTGAAGGCATCCTCGCCAAGGCGGAAGGTTTGGTTAGCGCTCTGAGCGACCTGGAATCGGAGACAATATGGAATGGGCGGCGCGACGAGATATTCGCAGCGTTCTGGCTGAGCTATATAGATCGCTGGCACGGTGAAGCCGGACTGGCCGCCATCAAAAGGATGGCGCGGCCTGCCTAAATTAAGCACCTACGTCGGCATCGGCACCTCCACCGGATGGGCGTGGAGATGCGGCGAACAGGCTTGAGCGATGAGCAGATCGAGGAGGCAGTGGAGCTGTACGCCGAGCAGCAATGGTCGCTGGTCAGGATCGCCGGCAAGCTGGGCGTTGACCACGGGACGGTCTGGGCACGGCTCAAGGAACGAGGGGTGCGGATGCGGGATACGCAGGGTCGCGTGACGTCATAGGCTTACCGACGCTTGGGCTTCAGTAGTCGTCAGCGGCCCTAAGGGAGGATACGGTGCTTGATCTCGATACCCTCGATTGGCAGACCTTCGAGGTGCTTGCGGTACTACTGCTTCGGCGCGAGGGGTTCGAGCTATCGGTACCGGCTCGTCATGGTCGTGGAGGGGACGGTGGCGTAGACGCCATTGGGACGGCGCCAGATGGTACGCGTGCTGTCGTCATTGTTAAGCAATTTGCAAAAAAAGCAGCATCGGCCCAGGTTGCTCGGCACGTTGTAGATGTAGCGACTCGGCTTCGTGTTCAGTCTCCTGAGTACGAAGTTTTCTACGTGGCTTCACAGGATCTTGGGCCTAGCTCTCAATGGTTGCTCGATGAAAATAAAATCAGGTGGTGGGGTCGGACTGACTTGCACATGTTGCTGGATCGCTATCCCGATATTGCCGAGCTGATCGGACAGCGAGCAGAGGCGCGAGATCTTTCCGACCTTTTCGCAGAGCCTGAGGGATCGGCCGAACTGACGTTCGAGCGTCAAGTGACGGAACGACTCGCTACGGTTCCTCTCGGAAAGTCTGGCTGGACACTTTTTGAAAAGTTGGCGGCACAGTCGCTGACCGAGATATTTGTGCAGCATCTGGACCCACCCACGATTCAGACGCGTACTGAAGATGGCTTGGATATCATGGATGCTGTCTTTGACATCCCGGAAACGGGATCGTCATGGGCACAGATTCGAGCGGACTACCGGACTCATTTCGTCGTTGCTGAATTCAAGAACTATAGTGACGAAATTGGCCAGAACGAAGTAAACCAACTTGCGGACTACCTGTGGTCTAAGGCGTTTAGAATGTTCGGCCTTCTCGTGTCCAGAAAGGGTCCGAATACTTCGGCCTTAGCCGCTCGTCGACGCGCTTGGGTCAAGGATGGAAAGCTGATTGCGTTTTTGACTGACGATGACATGATCGAAATGGCGCGTCTGGTGGATGATGGGAAGAATCCATTCGATGTTGTTCGAGATCAGCTTTTAAAGTTCTTCCGGACGCTCACCCCCTAAAGCGCTTGCCCGTTCGATAGGCCGGCAGGATACGCAGGGTCGGGAGCTGCAGTCAATCAAGCATCGCCTCGAATACGGCGCTGCTGTTCACGCGCTAGAGAATCCTCTCTGGCCCGCGTGAACATCCCAACCCCCGCATCACCGACAGCAGCAATGCTCGGATCGTCAGCCGCTGCGTACTCCTCGAATTCTTTGATGAGTACGGCATAGTGCTCAGATTGTTCGCCGGTCCACATACCACACTGGCCCAGGGATGCTGGCGCGCCGTATCGATACGGATAGCCAGCGTGATCTCCCGGTTCGGCGGTTCGGACATCGCTCCTCCTCGGTGCGAGCAGCCGGTAAACGCTTGCTGCGCTTACAGGTACGGCCGCAGGACACCGACGAGTTCCGCGGGCGGCCAGGATTTGGGGTGTTCGGGCAGACCGACATCAGGTTGACCGTCAGTTCTTGCTTCACCGACATGACCGGTCAACCACGCGTAGCAGTTAAGCCCGCGACCAACGAATGAGGACCTGAACGGCTACTGGGTCAGCCGTTAGCCACAAACCCAACACCGGTCAGGGCTTACGCGGCGTCACGCCCCATTTCTGGACGAAGGACTTGCTGTTGAGACCCCATGTCGCCAGTTGAGCGCTGGTCTTGTCGGTGTTCTGGTAGGCGTTGTCAGCTGCCAGTGCTGCGGCGTACTTGCTGATGGCTTCGCGGAGCTTGGCGAGCTTGGCGAAGGTGAACACTCGGGCCCCAGGTCGGCCGGAGGCTTGCTTGTGCAGCATGTTGGTGTTGTGGACTAGCACCGGGGTCGCGCTGCACGTGTGGTCGTACTTCTCGTCGAACCAGTCCATCGCGTGAGACAGCTGCTCGGCGTCGTGGCGCCAAATCGCGTCTGTCGTGCTGCCGCTCTTGCACTCGATGACCAGATATGCCAACTCGCCCAGGGACCACAGGACGTCCGGACCTTCCCCGGTGTCGCGCTCAGGTCGTTGCGCACCAAACCCGAGATGCAGGCCGAGCTCATGCACGGCCTGCTCGAAGATCGGCACGCTGGCCGGGTCCGGGTTTGGCATGAGGTCGTCCAGGACCGCGGCAACCCCGACGATCAGGTCGTTCCCATTTTCGTAGCGCGTGGTCAGGTACTCGGTGGCCTGCCGGGACTGGTCGGCGATGCTGCTTATACGGTGATACTCGACTCCGTCCCGGGGGCGCAGCACCGCCTTGTTGTCGGTCTGCGCGGACTTCTGCATCTGCAACGCGGCAGCCGGGTCCACCAAGTGCAGGTAGCTGGCGGCCCGCTGCTTGAGCCAGCCCTCGTGCCTCCGATCGCTGCGGGCGGCAGTGATTGCCTCGCGCATCTTCGCGTGGGCGTCCCGGTAGCGGCCGAGCTCAGCCATCCGGAACGCCTCCCGTTCGGCCACGGCAATGGGCGAGATAGTGCTCGTAGTTGGGTAGGTGACGCCGTCAAGGGCGTCACGGCTGGCCGTAACCCACTCCGGATCCCGGTCCAGGCACTGGTCGATCACGCTGCCGAGCTCGCTAAACGACATCCCGTGAAGCATGTCGGCGACCTGCCCAGACAGAGTCAGCTGGGCTCGAGTCGCCGGGCTAAACTTGGCCACGCCGCCAGCCTTGTGCAGGCGTTGGGTGAGTTTCGAGCCGACCAGCAGGACCGCGCAGTGGTCGTCGTTGGACCGAACGCCGCGACCCATGCCTTGTTCGATCCGCTGGATCTGCCGTGTGATCATCGCGTCGCTCTCGTCCAGAGCGAGAGCTTCGATACGGTCTAGGGCGCTATATGCCTCGGGGAGCCCATCGAGGGCCAGGATGCGGCAGGCGTTACCTGGGAGGTCGATGCCGTCGTACTTGTTGATCAATACCACCAGACCGACGTGCCCCTCTCTCAGCGCCCGGACGCCGTCGTGGATGCTCTGGCTGTCGTGTTCGGCGTCGGCAACCTGCCTCCAGAACGCGGCTCGGCGGCGCGACGGCACGATGACCACGACGTTGTGCCGCTCGGCCTGCTCGACCAGAAAGTCGCGTACTTCCTCGTCGGTGGTGCCAGGGTGGGTTTCCAGCGGGGTCAAGATCATGCGGTCGCCGAGGTCGTCGGCGGTTTGTGGGGTGATCGGCGTGGCAATCGTGGTCGGTGTGGCGCCGAAATGCGTGACCAGGACGCTGTCGTCGGCCAGAGTGGCGGTCAGGTAGATCCGGCGCTTGGCGGCGGCCAGGCTGGGAATCCTGTCGATCGGTGGGCAGGGAGGCTTGATCTCGATCTCGTCGTAGCTGATCGCTACATCGCACAGGTGCAGAACCTCGTGGATGAGGGGCCACACGAACTTGAACTCGTCGCTCGCGCGGTGCGGGTGCAGGGCGTTGAGGACCTGTTCGCGGTGATCCGCCCAGGCCCAGTACGGGATCCGCAGCGCGACGCCGGGAACGTCTTCGGCCAGGTCTCGGAGCGCCGAGGGCGACTGGTCCCGCAGGGCGTGATCGAACAGGTTGGCAAGTGGTTTGTAGGCTGCGTGGCCGCGGGGGATGGTGAGGGTGAACTGGTCTTCCAAGGTCGCCAAACAGGCATGAGTGTCGTCGACAAGCACTGAGCCCATCTCGATGTGTTGCCGAGTGTCGCCCACGACACCGAAGACCGACAAGCCGTTGATCACTTTGTGGACGTAGGTGACGAGGATGGCCTTCCCGGCCTGGAACCGACCTGAGCGAGGATCGTCGGTGGTCTCGATGCCCAAGGCCTTCGCTTCGCCCCGAACCTGGTCGGCGAGGAAGATGTCGGGTGTGATGTAGACGGCCGCGCCGGCGCTCTCGTTGAGGCAACTCTTGAGCATCATCAACCCGACGACCGTCTTGCCGCCGCCGGTGTTCATCTTGACCAGCAGGTCGGATTCGGTGCGGCGCTCGTGCCAGCGATCCCATACTTGCGTCTGCACATCCCACGGTCGGGCGTACTTCGGGTCGCGAGCCGGCAGCGCGGCGAATATTCGCCGCGGTTCGGTGGCGGAATCCACGACCGATCGCTTGGTCAACTTGCCGAAATCGAGTCCCGCCATCATCAGCCCCCTGCGCGATCGCGCACGTCGGTGTACGTGTTGCCCTGGTCGCCGTCGTCACGGCCAGCGTTTCGGCCGAGCGCCCTCAGCACCCATTCGGGTGTACTTCAGTGACCCCAGGATCGAACGATCGTACTCTGAGCTGCATCGGGGCCGTTGCTATTTCACAACGTGCGACCTCGTGTCGGACCGGGGCCTCCGCCCCATCCGAAACCTTCGGCCGACGACGGGCCTATCCCGCCCTGCAGATGGATTCCGCACTGCGGGAACGGTTTCGGATGGTTCCCGTGTTCACTAAGGATCGATCGACTTGGCACCCAGCTTTGCTCCGGCAGCATCGTCACAGTTACGCCGCAGGCTTTCACCGTGACCTCCTCACCGGCACGTTTAGCCGGCTACGGAGTCGACCACCACAAGGGTTGTCGTGCACTGCATGCCGGCCCATATCCACCAGTTTGAGCCGGTGCTTCGCTTACGAAGGTCTACCACTGGTGTCTCTCGTATACCGTCCGATCTTGTTTGTTGAACCCGGTCCCATCTGGCAGTGCCGACCCGTCCCAGCTTTGTCAGCGCTGCTGCCGAGTTGCGTGCACCCGGAGGGCTTCGGCTGAAAGAGCGTTGGATATCAGTGCACTTGCTTCACTTCTGGTCGAAGTAAATGGTGAGTGGGAAACGTCCGGCGGTTGGACCAACGCTCGGCCGTTGCCGATTCGACGCTGCCGTTTGTCCTCGTGGCTTCGCATCATCCGCATCCAGAGACAACCGTCTACGAGTGCCTGGCGATCGATGGTGTCATCCATACGCATTTGGACGATGCTGTGCGCCTGTGAGTTCCGGGTCGAAAACGATCGGGAGTGTCGCGCCGCGGAACGGCCGATACCTGCGCAGGCCAGCCGCGTGGTGGGTGGTGGAGGAGACAACCACCCACCGCCATCAACTATTGGTCGTCGTCTTGCTCTGCGCGACTGGCCGCCGCGTCGGCGCGATCGGCGAATCCGCTTGTTGCGGTGTCGGATTGCGGATCCCTCTCGGCGGCTGCGGCGATCCGATCGGCTAACTCGCGATCCATCGGACTGTTCTTACCCATTGTGGTGCGCCTTCATGATTGACGCGCGTACCCAGCTGATGCACCGCCAAGAGTGCGCTCGGGCATGGCAGGGGGTGGGGAAAGCGGCACAGCCGATCCCCGTGTCCGGCGTCGGCCAAGCCTGACGTCGGCGCGTCGCACATCCGGCCTCGATGCGGGTCCCAGAATCACCGCGGGAACAGCCTTGCGGGGAGCATGATCCCGGCCGCCTTTATGCTTCCAGGTCTCGTCCGGCACACCAAGCATGGCGATCCGGGCACTTGCCGGACACACTCTCGTCCTCGAAAGCCGCGGTAAACTGCGGTTTACCGCGGCGTTGGGAAGGGGCTGTGTCGCCGTCCACGCCTCAAGGATTCTGTCCGCACGATGTGTCGGGTCGCTGTGGTGAATCCGTCGAGCTTTGAAGTCAGTGAGATGCGGATTGTGCAGAAGTGGCGCTATCCGTTGACGGGGCCTCTGGCAGCGGCCTTTTCACGCAACGTTCCGTCGGGGTGTAGGCCGAAGTGTTTCAGCTGACAATAGGTGGCAGCGTCGCCGCGCCTCTTTCGGAACTCGGCAATATGCCACCATAGAATGACCTGGCCGTGTATCCCGGCAGCATGGATTGCCAGCTCCTCGGCGTCGTCCGTATCACCCTGTCCTTCAAGGCTTTCAACTGTTTCGAGGACACTTGGAGGCTTCGCACGCTGCGCCACGATTCGCCCGACGTCCTCGGTCTGTCCGGAGTGTTCGTAGATGGCCACGAGGACTTCCTGGACGTAATCCTCGTCGATCCCGCGGTACTGCAAGCACGCCCGCTTCGCGCCATCCCAATCGCCAATCTCACAACGCTGGCGGATGATTTGCCGCCATCCGTCCTGTCCGCCGAAGAGTCCGCCGGATTCGAATGGCGCCGCGTTCCGTGCGGCGTGTTCGGCTTCCTCCTGTAGTCCTGCTCGCTCGTACTCGGCGGCTAGCTCCGCCCATCCGGTTCCGTCTCCGAGGCCCGCAGCGTTGGCTGCAGCAATCTTCGCGCTGTCGAACTCTCCATCTTTTGCCCGTTCAGTGGCGAGACGGGCCCATCCCATTCCTTCCCCTCGCTCGGCCGCGGCCTCCGCACCCTGCGTGTCTCCAAGCTCGTGCCGCAGCGCGGCAAGCTCGGCCCAGGCGTACTGCGGCTCGTCGACGTCGGAGAGGGCGGTACGAAGCATTGTCTGCTCGGCAGCCTCGTACTCCCCCAACAACGCCAGCGCTCGTCCGACGTCCTGCCACGAGTTCTCATAGCCACGTTCAGCAGCTGCTTGGAATGCGCGCGCTGCGCCGCGGTAGTCGTGATACGAGAACATAAGTGCGTTGCCGATCTCGACCCACCCGTAGGGAAAGCCAGCAGCGGCCATAGCTTCTGCAGAGCGTTCTGCGCCGACGAAGTCACCAGAGGCGGCCCGGCGCGGAATGAGGTGCTCGTGCCATGTGACCGGGATACCTTCTCGTTCACAGTCTTTCCGTGCGGCCTCGTCCGCACCGAAGCCATCTCCGTGCTCCTCGCGCAACTTCGCCACGACCGACCAATTGATGAAAACGTCGTTGGCGTTCTGAAGCATAACTTCGGCAGTTGTCGGGTCATCGACCGTGTAGTAGAGCTGGGCGATCTCGTACCAGAGGTAGCCGGGATAGCCGTGTGCCGCACCGAGATCAGCCTGTGCTGCAGCGACCAATTCATCGGCAAATGACAGATCATGATGGTCTCTGGCCAATCGCGCGAGGTCCGCCCACCCACCGATCCAGCCCAGTTCGATGGTGCGGCGATGCAAACGCTCTGCTTCCGGATAGAGCAGACGACGCCGAGCCTCCAGCGCGACTGCACGGGCCGCCGATCGGTTGACCGCCTGATCCGCGACAAGCCCCCACAGTTGCTCGTGCGGAGGCTCGTTCAGATGCCTTTTGCCGTAGTAGCCGAGGAAATCCGCGAGCATGAAGCCATCCAAAGCTTCACCGCCGATGACTGTCCTGGCAGGCTCGAGAGCCGCAACCGCCCGCTTCACCGGCGTGGTCGCTTCCCGAACTGCCAGCTCGAACCAATCGTCCCGCAACCTCAGTTGCTGACGTGAACTGAGATAACAAGCGGCAGCTTTGCGCAGCAGCTCGTCCGGAATCGGAAGTGCATGGCCGATTCGGAACAGGTCGATCGCAGCTGTCAACACAGCCTTCAGTCGAGTACCCGCGCCTTCATATGACCGTACGAGTGCCGGACCGCCAGCGAGGTTCTGCACGAGTTCGCCACTCGCGGCGGCGGAATCAAGCACGTCAGCGAACTCCGGTCCCAGGATCCTGCGTGCGTCGTCGATCTGCGACACGGAGAAGGTTGACGGCACAGCGATCACCTCGACGTTGAGGTCGAACAATCGCTCCACCGCGACCCCGAGATCGAGCTGCTCGTCAGATTCCGTATCACCCCATACCGTCCCGATGACAAGCACAGCGCAGCTAGTGGTAGCGACCTCGAAGAGCCGCGGAACAACTTTGTCCTCACCATCGCCAGGTCCCAGAAGTTCCTGAATGTCATCGAGCAAGATCACAGTCGACGCGGCTATGTCCGATTCGAGGACCTGATGGAGCTGATCCTTCCCGCTCGGGCGGACCAGCGACCAGTCCGGAAGTCGGTTTCGTACGGCCTCGACGGCACACCTGGTTTTGCCGGTGCACGAACCTCCCCGCAGGATGATCATCCGACTTGCGCGCCCGGCGAGGGCGCCATCGATCGCTTGTCGGACGGCGGTGTCATGCGGGCGCAGGACATAGTCGACCATTCGAGTCCCACCCACCGTCGCATGTATGCGCAGAGCCTCGGCTGACCATTCGCAGACCGGCTTGCTGACCGGCCCCTTCGAAGCCCGGTATGGCACAGTGGCGGCATTCGCCCAGTTCGGTGCGAGCCGTTCGGTCCACGATGCAGAAGCGTTGTCGACGAGGACAGGTGACGGGTTGGAGAGTTCACTCCGAGGAGTGGGGAACGGGGGCGCGGCATTGCCGTCCTTCCACAGCCTCTGCCAGTACTGTCGGTCGAACCATGCAGGGTCGATCGGCAGTTTCTTGTGCGCGGCGATTCGTTCGCACGCCTTCACGTACATCGACACCGACCGCGCCCGTACATTGGTGCCGTTCTCGATCCTGCTGACGGTATCGTCGGAGAGGGAATCGCCGGTGCCGCGCAAGGCATTCGGCAGGTCGGTCTTGTCGGCCTGTACGCGGTGACGCAGCGCCGCGAGCTCTTGTGCGAGCCGCGGGGTGGCATCACCGGTGGGGCTGTTCATCGGTCTTATCTTCTCCGAAACAATCACGTCCGGCAGCGGATTACAGGGCCGTGACAATGAGGATCGCGACGGCGATCGACCCGAGCACGCACGCACATACGCACAGCCGCAGCGTATGCCCCCAGCTATCCATAGCTTTGCGGACCGTCTTGCCGAGTTCCGCCCACATTGTCTTCCCCGTCCGTCGACGCGTGATTGCGATGAGCGGGCAACGATCTCGGTCGCTAACTCCCGCTCGATCTCACTGCACCACAACAGAATCCACAGACCACAGTTCAGCGGTGCAGTGCGGAGACCTGCCGGGAACTGCGGAGTATTGCGTGTGATTGAGGGCGATGCCGCTCACGCATCGGGACACGAACCCGAGAACCGGGCTTGGAACCCTTCACCGCGATAGCAGTGTGGACACCGTGGCCGTCAGTCCGGGGACGTGAGCACTCAAAGGAGACGCAGCGTCAACACCTTCGTTGCTCGATACGATGGCCAGGCAAGGACCTCACCCTCCTCAGCCGTGCCCCAAAGGTTGACCCAGCCGGGCATCCAGGGCCGTCCTGGGCGCTTGGATACCCGGTCACCCACCATCGGGACAATCTTGAAATCGACCCTCGGCAACATCATGGACCGCAAACATCAGGCAGCGGACCGGTCAGTGCGGCACTCTAGTCCGGAGGCTAATGCGTGCTGAGATACCGACTCGCAAAAGGAGATTGAAATGCCTCCCAGACGGCCGAGATCTCACATCAACTCAGAGATCTCGATTGTGAAGCTCAATGCGGCCTTTCTCTCGGCGGGGTGGACGGTAGAGGAGTTGCACCGTGACTACGGCGAGGACTTGCACGTGCGGATCTTCGACGACGGCGAGCCCACCCCGTTCCGGTTCTTCGTCCAGGCCAAGCACATTCACCACGCGTCACGGTGTCGAAGCAGTGACGGCAGGTACGTGTCCTACCCGTTCAAGCGACACCATATGCAGCTGTGGGAAGACTTCTGGGATCCGGTAGTTCTGACCTTGTGGGATGTCGAGAAGGACCGGATCTATTGGGACATCGCCCAAACCCTCGAATGGCCGCCGACGGACAAGGAGACTCGAACGTGCCTGATCCGATTCCCGACTGACAATCTGCTCGACCCGGATGGCCTGGCCCGCATCAGGTCACGCACCATTGCCCGGTCTCAAAGACTCGAGGTGCAGCTCAGTGGCGTTCAAGTACTGATCAACAGGATTTGCGCCCTGTTCGACACCGAGATCGACTACGACCCCCGCGCCGGACGCCTGCTCATCACGCTGCCCAACGGAGACGGTGACCTCACGTTCTTCGGCTGGATGGGTGAAATCCTGCCCGAGCTCATGCAACGTACCGGGCTGGATGCCGCGACGTTGTACATGATCCTGACCGAGATGTCGCTCGGGTTGATGAAGACCGCTGAAGCGGGGCATCCATTCCCCATCATCGACCAGAACGGTTCTCTGAAACTCCTCACCGATCCTGTTGAGGTGATGCGGCACACGATCCGCGAAGCGGAGGCGTCCCCAAAACGTGCGAGCGCCGCAGAGATCGCACAGATCATCGAGCGGCTGAACATCCGCCCCTGATCCCCCTCCGGCTCTATGAAGTGCACGGCTCGCTCAAGGTTGCTCGTGTGCAATCGGATTGGTCGACAGGCTGCTTACGTCGTGTGTAGAGTCGGGCGTTGCAGCAGGAAGTTGTCTCGGCAGCAGTAGCCGAGGTCTGTTGGTGGATACCAGGCATCTCCAACAGCAACCACGCAGGGCGTGGACACTGCGCTACCTGGTCAACGTCTTCGTCAGCGAGACTGGCGTGTCACTGTGCTGATGCCTGGGCAGCGTGGAGACGCGCGATGTCGGACTCGTCGAATTCCTTGGGCCGCAACAAGATTATCCGCGCCCGGCAGCGCTACTCCCCTGAGCCACGATGGGAAGCGCAATATGGTGTCCGGGGCAGTCTGATCGGATTCGATACCGACAATCGCTCGCAGCAGCGAATGCGGGCACAGTTGGCGCTGATGCTCCTCAACTCGGCGCAGTCACCACCGCAGGAGTTGGTGGAGGCCAGTGACAACCGCGGTCATCACTGGCGGGATCTCTACGGCCTCATGGTGAACACTCTCGTCTTCTCGCCACGTTTCAACGATCTCGCTGTCTTCTCCGACATACCCGGCCATCTCGTCGGGAAGATTCACAACTTCCCCGGCATCCGCTTCGAGGACGTCGACTGGAAGCATGACGCATTGATCTTGAAGCACATCCCGACCGGGGGGACTCTGAGTTTTCGGTACTTTCCGAGCCATCACCCGAGGATGCGGGAGCAATGCCCCAAGTACAGATTATTGGGCAAGGTCGACACCCTCCGCCAGGACGCGGAGCTGGAAGACGAGGAAAGACTCGCCCTGTCCTGTATGCCGGCGATGACCGAGGATGCCGAACGCCTTCTCGCAGCGCTTATCTCGCGCCTGTATCTACATAGCCCGAATGAACGGTGGGCAGTCGGAGCGCTGGTCGACGATCCACTCCGACGTCCACGACCAAAAGCCTCACCATTGCCGTCGTGGGCTCGTTCTCGGGCGGCGTCGGCGATGCGGGACTGGTTCCCGAGCATCCGGTCCAGATACGCCGCGCGTAGTGACGGCGAACCGTTGATCACCCGGTGAAGCTCCGCCGCGCCGGCGGCCTGCGCCGGATCCATCATGTAGTACATCCTGGGGGACGCTGGCCGGTTCGAAACTATTTGCGAGGGGCCGACATTCAGCGAACCGCAATCCTGTAAGCGGCACCTCACGGCTTCACGAGTCGGACTTCGCGGCGGCCCATGCCGCAATTTGTGCTCGTGAGGTGAACCCGAGCTTCGTCAGGATATGTTCCACATGTCCCTCTGCCGTACGTGGCGAGATCACCAACCTGCCTGCGATCGCCCTATTGGTAAGGCCCTGGGCAACGAGACCCGCAACTTGGCGCTCGCGCTTGGTCAGTTTTCCCTCTGAGCGCGGCTCGGATTCGATTGTTCCCGGCCCCTCTCCCAATGCATAGCCGACAGCCGCATCGAAACTCATGGCGGCGCCTTCCTTGCGCGCCGACTCGAACACCTTATTCCCCAACGCTTTGCGGCAACTCTGAAAGCAATCATCGCGGTAGACACGCATTTTTCGAAACATGAATGCCGAACTGCCGGCAACGCGACCCAAGGAGTCGGCAGCCCCTGTCAAGACCGCGGCACGTCGGTAGTTCTCCGCTTGGGCCTCGATCCAGGCCATTGTCTCCGAACAGGCCGCAGCGATGAGCGGATCAGCTACCAGACGCGCGGACCGAATCCCTTGCCGCAGCATGTGCACAGCGCGGTCCGACTCGTTCGCTTTCCAGTCTGTGAATCCCGCCGCCCACGAGGCCCACGACCGAAACATAGTCTCGCCGTTGAACTCCGCGATTTCGAGGGCTCTTTTCAGATACACAGCGGCGTTCTGAACGTCCCCCTGCAGAGCATTTGCGCAGCCTAGCGCAATCAGGGCATCCAGTTGCAATTTGAGGTCGCCTGATGCTTCATACGTGTCGAGAGCATCAAGCAGAAGAGGGCGGGCACGCGCTAGATCGTCGTCATCACCGGTAATGTAGGTGGTCCCTTCGGCATGCGCGAAGAGGGCTGCGACCAGTGGGTCCGAGGCCTCGTCGGCCAAGGTCTCGAGCCGGGCCATTGTCCCAGCCGCGGCCGGCAGATCTCCCTGCATCGCGGCCATCACGCTGGCTGAGTAGAGACTCTTCGCCCGGTCGGTAATCCGCGCGTCGGTCGTGCGATCGAGCGCGCGCGTACTCCAACGGCGTCCCTCACTCAACCGTCCACGCAAAGTCCAGAACAGGTAGAGCGCCGAGGCGATCCTCAACGCGGAATCGTCGGCCTCGCGCAGACCTAGTTCCAATGCCTTACGCAGATTCGGCAGCTCCCGGTCCAAGCGAGCAATCCAGCGCAGTTGGTCCGGGCCGACCCACTCCGCCCCCGCTGTCAGCGCCAGTTGCTCACACCAGTTGCGATGACGCCTTTCGTATTCGCGGTAGTTCCCACTCTCCTCAGCTTTTTCGCGCCCGTACTCTTGAACGTTCTCGAGCATCCGAAATCGAATCGCTGCATCGATTTCCTCACGTATCAGGATCGACTTGTCGACCAGAGCGGACACACCATCGAGTACCTCCGCTTCGGACAGATCGTGGCCGCATACCTGCTGGGCGGCGTCGAACTCGAAACCACCGACGAAGACCGACAGCTGGGCCCATAGCCGCTGCTCGACCGGGGTACAAAGGTCATAACTCCAGCCGATGCACCACCGCAGGGTCTGCTGCCGCACCGGGGCACCGCGGCTCCCCCGTGTCAGCAACTCGTACCGATCATCGAGCCGGGACAGGATCTGCTCCGGCGACATCGTCCGCAGACGGGCCGCGGCCAGCTCGATCGCCAATGGCAAGCCGTCCAGCCGTGCACAGATCCGGGCCACACAGCGATCGGTGTCCTCGGTGATCTCGAAACCCGGCACCGCCGCGGCCCCGCGTTCGGCAAACAACGCCACGGCGTCGTAGCGTGCCGCCACACGTCGTGTCAGCTGGTCAGCGATGACGGGAACATCCAACGGGGGCACAGAGAACACCGCTTCTCCGCCTACACTCAAAGCCTCGCGGCTGGTCGCCAGGATCCGCAACTGTGGGTACGTCTGCAACAACGACTCGGCCAGCGACGTGACCGCGTCGATCACCTGCTCACAGTTGTCGAGGACAAGTAGCACGTCGCGGTTGGACAATAAGTGTTCCATCGCTTCCACCATCGGGCGGGCGCCCCGGTTACGCAGCCCGAGGGCAACGGCCACAGCGTCGGGGACCAATGTCGGCTCCGTGAGGTCACCAAGCTCCACCAGCCATGCTCCGCCGTTGAAGTCAGTCCGCACCTTGTGAGCCACCCGCAGCGCGAGTCGTGATTTGCCGACACCTCCGATCCCTGTAAGCGTAACGAGACGTGATCTTGCGAGCAGACTCTTGACCGCGGCCACCTGGAGCCGCCGGTCAACGAAGCTGGTCAGCTCGAGCGGTAGATTCCCGACGTTGTTTCCCATGGCTGACATCGGCACCGCAGCCGAAACATGGTCGGCCAGCAGACCGGTTCGTGGTCCCGTCGGAAGTATCATCTCGTCGACTACCAGCCCATGGTCGCGCTCTATCTGCCGCAGACGCTGCCCCAAGGTCAGTACAGTGGGGCGATCGCGCGGATCGCGCGACATCGCCGCCTCGACCGCACTACATATGTCGTCCGGAATGCCGTTCTCACGCAGATCCGGAACGGGTTCCTCCGTGATACGTAGAAACTGCGCAACCAGCTGCTCACCTTCACGGCGCTCGAATGCCGCATGCCCGGTCAGAGCACAGAACAACGTGGCGCCCAGCCCGTACACGTCGGACGCTGGGCTCGCCCCCTCGCCACCGAGCACCTCGGGTGCGGTGAACGCCGGCGATCCGGTGACCGTACCGGTTGCCGTTTTGAACCCGCCGCCGACATGAGCGATCCCGAAGTCGGTCAGCGCTGGTTCACCGTAGTCGGTCAGCAGAATGTTTCCCGGCTTGATATCGCGGTGCAAAATCTCCGCGCGGTGCGCCGCCTCCAACGCACCCGCAATCTTCACCCCCAGGCTCAGCACCTCGGCAGGCCGAAGCGGCCCGTTAGTGCGAATGCGCGTATCCAACGAGCCGTGCGAGTGGTAAGGCATCACCAGATACAACAAACCACTCGCTGTTTCACCAACCTCCAGCATGTCGACAATATTCGGATGTCCAGTGAGCCGGCCCATCGCGCGCTGCTCGCGGAAGAAGCGCTCGCGATCCTCCTCGAACCGGCCGGTCAGCACCTTTACCGCCACAGTGCGTCCAATGGCGTGCTGCACGCACCGGAATACCATGCCGAAGCCGCCTCGGCCGATTTCCTCCGCATCCTCGAATCCGGCGTGACCCAACTCCGCGACGACGTCGATTCCGACGTCGCGCTGTGTTCGGAACGGATCACCTTCGACCATCGACACTCGCGATCTACCTAGCAGGCACAGTCAGAATATCGCCGCTACAGCCGTCTGGCATCAACACAAGGCATCGAGCGAACACTATGGTCCCAAACCGCACCAACGGTGGTTGTCTTCCCCACACCGAACCCGCCAGCGATGAGAATCTTCACCGACGCGGCCGGCCGACGTTCTCGTGTGTCCACGTCAGAGTTTTCTAATACCATTCAAAACCGCCCGGAGCGTGTCTATATCGGCGCTCGCCTGCGGCACAGATGGCCGGAACACAAGGCAGCCGTAAACGATAAGGTCACTGATCAGGATTTTTGTCACCATCAGGGGAAGCTGTAGCCGCGCCGAAACCTCCGCCACCGCTTGCGGTTTCGCGCACAACTGCAGAATTTCACGATGCTCGGGATCCATGCCCTGGCTCGGCGAGGCGGCACAGACCGTCATCACCTGCGTCGATACCTCGAGATCCGCACGCGAACTGCGTGTACGCCCGCGGGTTACCGCGAACGGACGCACCAACGGCCCGGCGGCGTCGTCGAACCAGGAGTGGCGCCGGTCGCTCACGGCACTCCCGAATCAGGTCTTCCGGCGCGGGAACCACGAGTCGACGCCGACAGCACTGTGCCGACGCGAATCACGACCTGCCCGATCTCGTACGCAATCAATCCCAGATCCGCCGACTCCTCGGCCAACAGCGCGAGGCAGGCGTTCGACCCGGCCGACGAGACGAACAGTACACTTCGGTCCAACTCCACTACCGTCTGCCGCACGGACCCACCATCGAATCGCCGACCCACGCTTCGCGCCAGCCCGTGCAACGCGGAGGCCATGGCACACAGATGCTCCGCGGCATCGCGCTCAATCGCCGTCGATTGCCCAAGCAACAACCCATCCGCGGACAACACCACCGCATGACGAACACCAACCAGCCGGCGGACCAAATCGTCCAGCAGCCAATCCAGCCTTTCCATTGGGGCGGTAGTCACCATGAACCTCTCGGTTGTTGGGGTTGATCCAGCTGCTGCCCGTGGCCGGGGCCAGCCGGTCGGCGGCCTTGTCTGGTACCCGTGTCGATCGCGGCCCATATGCTGCGGGCACGCTCCGGCGAATGCGCGGGATCCAGCACGGGCGCCGCCGACTCCGAGTCGACGCCGTGATTGGCCAGCTCGGGCGCGAGACTGTCCTGACGACGACGCCGCGGCAAGGGTGGACGGCCATCGTCCGGATACCAGGCCGCTTCCGCAACCTCGCCCTGTGCGTGAACCTGCTGAGACTCAGGCAATTTCGTAGCATGCTGACGATGGCGAGCACGATCGACAGACGGGCCGGAAGCCTGCGACCAGGGCTGCTCGACCGCCGCAATGACCTGATGACCGACTACCCGCACGCCGCCGTGCGGCGGTTCGCACAGTGTTGCCGGATTCGATCGAACAATCTCCGCGTCAACGGTTTCAGTATCCCTATTCTTCGCAACGAGCTTGGTCGGAATGAGGACCACAGCACGAATCCCGCCATAATCGGATTCGGCTAGGCGGACGCCGATGTCGTGGCGGGCTGCCAGGCGGGCGACCACGAACATTCCGAGCCGGGACTCACTGGAGATCTCGGCGACACCGAAGTCCGGGGCGTCGCTAAGGGCGGCATTAATCCGCTCCATCTGATCCGTGGTCATCCCGAGGCCCTGATCCAGGACCTCGACGGCCACGCCCTTGCCGACGACGTTGCCGGACACTTCGATACGGGATTCGGGCGGAGAGAACGCATTCGCATTGTCAACCAACTCGGCGAGCAGATGCACCAGATCGGCCACCACCGACCCCAGCAGCATGACCTCGGGCAGGCGTCCGATGCTGACCCGCGCGAAACCCTCGGTCTCGCCAATCGCACTACGGACGATCTCCAGCAAAGTCACCGGATTTCGCCATTTGCGCCCCGGCCGGTCGCCGCCGAGGATGATGAGATTCTCGGCGTTCCGCCGTTCTCGGGTCGCCAATTGGTCCAGCTTGAACAGCAGCTCCAGCAACGCCGGATCCTCCTGCCGTTCCTCGGCTCGGTCCAGCAACGCCAACTGCTGGTGGACAACCATCTGGCTGCGGTGAGCAATATTGAGGAATACCGCCCGCACACCCTCACGAGTCCGGGTCTCGGCGACCGTCGCGCTCACCGCGGCGCCATAGGCTCTACCGAAAGCTTCTGCGACCTCACCGATTTCGTCACGACCGAAATCGAGTTCGGTAGGCTCAGCCGCCACATCGACCGACTCGCCCGCCTCCAGCCTCCACAACAACCGTGGCAGCTCCTCATCCGCCAACGCCAACGTCCGAGTCCGCAATCGTCGTAGACGCCGGATCAGTCGGTTGGACAATGCCAGTGCGACAGCGAACGCGATAACCGCCACAACAACAATCGCGACGGCAGCGAGCAGTGAGGTGTACGCCATTCGCTGCCCAGCGTCCGCAGCGAGACTGAGTGCGGAGCGGACTTGCGATACCCATATCCCCAGCAACTCATTGTTGACGGCGGTGGCAGCACTCTGCCAACTCGCCAAGTCGAACGGCACGGATGGGGCTCGCGACTCGGTGTCCCCGCGCGATCCGGTGCCGTACTGGATCAGCGCTTCCTCCATCCTGCTCAGGTTCTGCCAAGCCGCTCCGGAGGTGAGCGCAGTCATGCGTTTCTGACCATCCGAAGCGAGTTCGGTCTCGAGCGCGCCGGCCTCGGTGTGATAGAAACCGATCAAGCGGTTGAACTCGGCGAATAGATCCGGCGCCAGCCGACCATCGATGGCGGCGAGCCCGCCTAGCGCGTTGCTGTGCGACATCGCCTCTGCGACGTCGGCCAGGCGGGTCGCAATGGCGAGGTTCGTCGCGGTCTTCGTATCGGGCGCAGTCGTGGTGACGGCGGACGTGCCTCTGATAGCGATAGCGGCCACGCGCGTGTAGAACTGATCGACTTCGTCGACCGAAGCACTACCGACGTCGACGCGGCTTCGCAGCGCCGAAATGCCGGCACGCGCAGTGTCGACCGTCGCCACGATGTCGGTGGTGGTGCCTGGCACCACTTTCTCGAGGGGGTGGCCGGCCGACGTGACCACGTCCCACCCGCCGTCGACGCGATGTCGCGCCTCTTGCAATGAGGTCGGGTCGGCTGCCCCACCAGCCAGCCGTAGAAGTGACCTCTCGCGCTCCTGCTGAACACCACTGATGAACTCGAAGCCTGGCGTCGAGGCGTGCTCGATCTCGGCGGACCAATTCTTCGCGCTAACACCACGATCCACCAGGATCCAGCCACCGGCAATCCCGAGGCCGCATAGCGCAACACTCGGAATGAGCGCGATCGCAAGGATCCGCGCCCGCGCTGTGAGCAGGGCGCTGAGCAAGGTCTTGAACAAAGGTACCAACCTGATGAGGCAGAACGATACGGCAGAGGTATGGGACACTGAATAGGATCTTCGTAGCGAAATCCACTGATTGCTAGAGGTCTCGGGAGTCACGGCATCCATAGCCGCGCACAAGGCAGAGGACACAGATCTTCGGAGAGCTTGCCATCGATGCGGACTTCGACGCCTCCGCGACGGGCGGCCGCTGCGAAGCGTTCGGCGATGTGCCGGTACGCGCGATACTGCAGAGCGGGATGCCCCGCGAAAAGTATGGTCACCCGACACTCGTCACCGCAATCATCGTTCACGTGCAACTCGGAGACGACATTCGCCGGCATCCGAGCAACACCCTGGCCCAGGTCCACACCGGACACAGGTGGCGAGATCGCCAGACGATGCCGCGCAACCCCAAAATACTGTGCAGCGCAGTACATTCCAGCCAACTTCGATCACCTCACGCACACTCGAGAACGAAATCGACGACTCCCCGCCGATCATGACCACGGGCCGTCGGCCACAGCGCCGGCAAGGCCGGGGAGCCATCCAAATGCCAATGACCAGCAAGCATTGAGCACCGCGCACAAGCGGCCGCGGTTCGACCGACGAGCGAGGGTCAGCAACCGTGCGTGCAGCGTTCACGACATGCCGCTCTACACCTCTCCTCCTTGCCCACTCCTGGCAGTTCTTCGTCCGATTTCACGCCGCACCCCCGAAGCGCCTCCGCGAGAGCGGATCTCGCGAACGCTGGCATGCCCATCGAGCACGCCCAACGACACCGCGCCACTTGCGCGGCACCGCGCGATGTGGCCTCGATTGCGTTCTTGCCATAAGTTCCATCGATTCTCGAGCGAATCCAGGCGGACGCACTCGGGACGAGATCTCACTCGACCAGCAGCGGTTCGGTTACAGTATAGTATACTGATATCCACGCGCGCCGCTAGAGCTCCCCGCAAACTACGGCCAGTAGCCTACTTCGAACAACGAATACCCTTCATAGAGTGCACTCTCTACGGGTGCGTGCTGCTCGTATAGATCAAAAGACGCCGTGCCAGATCACCCGCGGGTTAGGTACAGCAACGCCCGCGCCACAAGTTTCGAATGCCCCCATGTCGGTCAATAGAGAAACCGGCGAACCGCGAGACTCACCCCCACGGCATCGTCACCCTCCATCGAAGTTCATCGGCCTCGCAACTTAGGACGGAATTCGGAGGGCCCAAAGGTGACACCCAAGAGGGTACTCCGAGCCTCGCTATCAAGGACAAGCTCGGGCACAAGGTCACCAGCGGGAAGGCCCACGCGCATTTGCGGACCGACGACGCAAAGGCCGCTCCCGTCGACACCGTGAACCGGACTACTTTTCGACGGTAGTCCGCCCACAAAAGGGCAGTCACCTCATCAGCAGGCTTTCGCCATTATCCAGTGCTTTCTAACGATCAAATTGTCCCACAACATACCGCAGGTCCAGCGTAGATCAGTCCGATGTCTCCCCCGGGACGGGGGTCAACATCACTCTGAGGAATTCAAACCAAGACTTCTCGAACTCGTCCGAATACGGCTGGCCTAAAACCAGGCGAAAGACCCTGGGCATGGCCAGAGGAATTATCCGACCGAAGACAACAAGCGCCACCAACTTGTCCGCGGAGAGGCGGTTCGTGATCCGTCCAGCCGCCTGATCCTCCTCGATCCACTCGCGCATTATCCTGAAATTCTCCGCGCGCTTGGCATCGAGCTCGGGGCTTTCAACTCCTTCGGTGAGCCCCTCCCAGCTCTGCAGGCGTGCCCAGATGAGGCGGGCGTCGTCCCGACCGGCATGGAACTGCCGAGAGGCCATGTAGGAACGGCCACTCGATCGATCTTCTTCGATCGCCGCGCGCGCTTGGGTCACCAGGCGATCCATCACCGATTCATATAAATCCTGCTTGGTTCCGAAGTAGCGATAAATGAGCTGCTTGTTCGACTTCGCATTTTCGGCGATACGATCAACGCGCGCGCCGGCAATTCCGTATTCAGCAAACTCCGCGGCAGCCGCAGCCAGAATCCGCGCACGTGTCGCCTCCGGATCGCCACGCTTGTCGATTCTGGAGCTCGCCTTACCAGGGGCGGATGCGGCGTCGGGCGTTCCGGGGTCGTTCAGGGACGCTTGCGGACCGCCGTCCAGTTCACTCGACATGTCCACATAGTAACCACACGGTTGACAATACCCCCGGGAACCTGCCCGGCTTCTTCAGATCCCTTACAGGACAAGGGATCTCACAGCTCCCACATCTCGGGCGGCTTGGCATATCCCGGCTCGATGAGCTTCAACGGCATCGCGCCGAAGAACACATAAGAAGGGGCTCATCCGCATCCACGACATCGAGCACGGCTGGGTGTAGTCCTTCATGAATGTCAGAAAGTCCAGATCGGCGAGGACGAACCCACCCGCTCCGCGGGCCGTTCCCAGAACAGTGGTGTGTTGTCGATCGTGACCGGGAAGATCATGCGACGCACCGGACCAAAAGGCCCGGTATAGATCCGGTCCTGCCACGGGCCGTCGAGCGGGATATTAATCTTCGGACCCGGATCGGGATTTCGGGCTTCCTTGATGACCAGAGAGGCTGTCCGGGCAAGAGAGAACTTGGAGGTCGAGCCGACACCGGTCCGGAGCCGACGCGTCAAACCACGAATCGCGCCGGCCGCCATCAGATATCCCGTGGCGAGGTCGAGCCCCTCGACAACTGTATGCCGAGGACGAGATGCGTCGATAGGATGACCGTTGATACTCAAGGGAAGCCGATGCTCCGGATCCTCGAGTGCCCATGCTTGCGTCGCGTTCGCCAGACCTGTACTGAACTGGACAATCGTGTCGAAGCCCCGGCGCATGGCCCACGGCCCTGTCCAACCATAAGCCCGGATCGCGACTTCGATCAGATCAGGTTTGATGCTGCGACGCTCGGCCTCGCTGATGAGTCCGTCCAGGCCCCCCGGTCGATAGCCGTGGACGAGCACGTCGGCCTCGGACAGCAGGCGCTTGAACTGCTCGAGCCCCTCCGTAGTCGCCAGATCCAGGAATGCCCAGCGCTTACCGAGATTCTGGTCCGCGCCCTTGCCGAACCACATTGTGGACTCGTCCGAGCCGGGCTTGTCGATACGCAAGACCTCGGCGCCGAGCGCCGCCAGGAAGCGCGTTCCGATGGGCCCCGCGAGCACACGCGTCAGATCGAGCACTCGGATCCCCGCAAGCGGCCTGCCTGGCGTCGGACGCCAAGCGCTCCCACCAGCGAGGTGCTCGGTGACAGCGGCAAGTGGTTCCTGATCGACGGCCATACCCGCTGGGGAAGCGAACCATTCGTCCGAGGTCCGGCTCGCCGCCACGATGGATCCGCCATCGACCAGACGCTGTTCGATCTCGTCGGCTTTGCTCTGTGCCACAATCGCAGTGACCCGGTCGATATCTTCCGGCACTCCCAACGTCTTGGCGATACGCGCCCGCGCCGACGGGAAGATGCCGTGCAGACGCAGCCATCGATCATCCACAGTGGGCAGTTCTGTGAAGAACGGAAAGTTGCTCGAGTGGTTCTCCTGGATCAACGGGGCACCCAGCGGCAGCGAGGGCCCCGCAGGAAGGCGGAACCAGTCGCTCGCGACAACACGGTCGACCTCTATTCGAGGTGCGGGCTCCCCGACCTCCGATAGCAACTCCCCCACCGCTGTCCCAACCGTGCCGAATGCGGCGCCGGCCAGATCAGTCAGAGCGAAGGGCGAGGGCAAGGAGCCTTCTCCGGTGAACGAGACATTCTCGATCAGGTCAGTATCACCACCCAGTGCGCCCCACATGTCGGTGGCAAGTTTGCGTGCGACCGGATAATCGGGTTGCGACATATGACTTGTTCTCTTTCCCACCGGTGTGCCGACCCAAATCCGTTGCCTGGCACAGGGTGCGCGTGGCTTTGACGACGTTATGCACCGAGGCCGAGATATACCGACTTCGTTTCCGTGTACTGGTCGAGGGCGTGCAGGCCGCCTTCGCTGCCGATGCCCGATTCCTTGGTTCCGCCGAACGGCATGAGCGGTGAGAACATTCGCCACGTGTTGATCCACACCACACCGGCCTCCAGCCACGGCGCAAGACGATGCGCCCGCTCCAAGTCCGAAGTCCAAAAGCCAGCGGTGAGGCCATATTTCGTATCATTTGCGATGGCGACAGCCTCGGCGTCGGTGCTGAACCTGATCGCCGCACCGACAGGCCCGAAAATCTCTTCCTGAGCCAGGCGTGCGTGGTTGTCGACGTCGCCGTACAGCGTCGGCTCCACGAAAAGCCCATGCTCAAGTTCCGCGGTGCCGGTACCTCGCCGACCGCCGGTGACCAGCCGGTGCTGCGCCGCGGCTGCTACATCGAAATAGCTCGTGACTTTCTCGAACTGAGGACGTGAGGCCAAGGGCCCCAACTCGGTACCGACTTCGAGCGGGTCACCGAGCGTCAGAGCGGCGAGCGCTGTGCCGACTCGACCGATGACCTCCTCGTAGATGCTCTCGTGTACGAGGACACGCGAACCCGCGTTGCACGCCTGGCCGGTGCCAGCCGTGATGCCCTTGACAAGGGAATCCACAGCGCGATCGAGGTCGGCGTCGGGGAACACGATTTGCGCGCCCTTCCCGCCGAGTTCCAATGTGACACGGGCGAAGCGTTCGGCTCCGGCGCGGGCGATCGCCCTGCCGGTGGTCGTGGACCCGGTGAATGCCAGTTTGTCCACCCAGGGATGCTCGGCCAGCGCCCGACCGGTGCCGCCTCCGCCCGTGACGACGTTGACGACACCCTTCGGGATACCCGCCTCGACGGCGAGTTCCGCGAGACGCAGCGTCGACACCGGGGTCACCTCGCTCGGCTTGATCACCACGGTGTTGCCGACGGCCACTGCAGGAAACAATTTGGGCACCAATAGCCCGAGCGGGTTGTTCCACGGAGTGATCGCACCGACCACGCCGATCGGGCTTCGCAATGTCCAGCCCTGGTGGTTCGGCAGTGCGGGGTCGATCGTGTAGCCGTGATGCATCTGGGCGAGTTGGGCGTAGTACGCCGCCGCCCGCGCGCAACCCTGCGAGGCGGCGCGCATCTCCACGATCGTTTTGCCGTTCTCGTGCACCTGAAGCCGAGAAAGTTCCTCCGCATGTTCCGCGATCAGCCGGCCCCACTTCACCAGCAGGGCCGATCGCTGCGACTGCGATGTATCGCGCCATCCGGCGTACGCACGTCGCGCGGCCCGCACGGCGCGATCGACATCGACGGGCGACGCCTCGGCGACATGACCCCATTCGCGGTTCTCGAAGGGATCGACACAACGGAACGTCGCCCCACCTTCCGCCGTCGTACTCTCGCCGTCGATCAGCAACCCATAACGTGCGTCCTCGGGGATCTCGGGAAAGCGCGAGCCGACTGAGATCGCCTCGGACGCAACGGAATTGCTCATGTTCACTTCTTCCTGGCGACCGGGAGCGCCTGAAGCTGGTTGATGAAGTTCGACCAGCCGCGCTCAGGCGTTCCATTGAGCTCGAGCCGAATGTTCCTGGCGGCCAACTCCTCGAACAGCACCTGTATCTCGAGAATGGCCAGATACGCCCCGATACAGCGGTGGATACCCGAGCCGAACGCGAGCGTCACCGTCTCCTTACGCCACGGATCGAACGTGTCGGGGTTGTCGAACACCGTCTCGTCGCGGTTCGCGGCGGCGTAGTAGAGCACCATGACGTCGCCTTTGCTCACCTGTGTCCCGGCGAACTCGATGTCCGTCGTCGCGGTGCGCGCCATCTGCATCGCCGGCGAGATCATCCGGATGAATTCCTTGGCCACAAGCTCGCTTTCACCGTTCGCGACGGCTCGATCGACCTTCTCCCGGACGTCCGTGTCCTCGAGATACATCCGCATGGACTGCCCGATCACGGTGTGTGTGGTCTCGAATCCCGCCGACATCATGAGCACCATCCATCGGACGAACTCCGTGGAGCTGAGCGTGCCGTCCTCGACAAGTGCACCCAATTCGGTGAACATGTCCTCGGCAGGGTGTTCACGCTTGTACGCCTGCATCTGCAGGGCGTATTCGACCATATCGGCCTGAGCCTCCTGGATCGCGTGGAGACCAGCCTCGCCCTTCTCATCGGGCTTGCGCTGCTGCGTGGCGTTGAACGTGGCAATGGTCCAATCGACCATCTTCTTCCGGTCCAAACGCGGCACACCGAGCACACGCCCGATGACATACGCCGGGACGGTACGAGCAAACTCCTCGACGTAGTCGAACTCGTCCTTATCTGCGACCCCTTCGATGACCTCGTCGACGATCTCGCGCACCCAGGGCTCGAAGTGCTGCACGACCCGCGGGGCGAAGCCGCCTGCCGCGGCCCGCCGAAGCCGAGTATGCCGGGGAGGGTCGGTGAGCATCAGCACGTCACCGTGCGGACTGGTCATCGGCTCACGTGTCATGAGTGGATACGCCGCGCCCTGAGTCGAGGTGAAGACCTCGACGTTCTTCTCCAGTTGCTGGATGTCCTTGAATCTGGTGACGGCCCAATAGCCGCCGTTCACGGTCGACAATTCGGTTGGCTGCCAATACAGGCCGGGCGTCTCACGGATACGCTTGAACGCCTCATACGGGACAGCATCGACGAAAGTCGCTGGATCGCTGAGATCCGGAAGTGGGGTTTCAGAGGCGAGAGTACTCATGATGTTCCTCAGGTAGTTCCCAGCAGAGTTGGTTGTCAGTGGCCCATGACCGGGCATTTGCTGATGTCGCCGCTCTGGTCCTGGCCGCCGCCACGCCCGGCCGCGTCCAGGTCGCGCAGGACCGCCTCGGCGCGAGCACGCGCGAAGGGCACTGACTTCGGATTGGTCACGATGATCTGTCGGCCGTTGCTCAGCCCCTCGAAAGCGATGCGGGCGACGTCGGCGGCCGGCTGTGTGTACGGCTCGACGGCCGCGCGGAATTCCTCCGACTTGTCCATGATCGCGGAAACGGACTCCGTCAGCACCCAGCCTGGCGCCAGGAGAGACACCTGAACCCCGGTGGCGGCGAGATCACGGCGCGCAGTCTCCGTGATGGCGAGATCCGCTTGTTTGCTGATCGTGTAGCCGCTGAGCGGCATGACGTGAGGCGGCACGCCCAGCGAGTGCTCGGAGCCGACGTTGAGCACATATGCCGGCTTATCTTCCTTCGCCTTCGCGACCAGGTCGCCCGCGAAGGCGCGAATGATCCAGATGTAGCCCAGAACGTTGACCTCGAGGGTGCGGCGCAAGGCGTCGACATCACTGTCGAACAGTGAGCCCTGCGCACCGCCGCCGGCGGCGTTGTTGATTACCACATTCGCAGGACCGTGCTTCCCCTGCACGAATGTGGCGAAAGCTTCCACTTCATCGGGGTGGGAGACGTCGACCTGGAACCAGTCGGCTTCGTACCCTTCGGACCTGAGCTTCTCGACGGCAGCCGCGGCATCGGTCAGAGACCCGATCACCACGCGGGAGCCGAGCCGCGCGGCCTCGGCGGCGAGAGCGAACCCCACCCCCTGTCCTCCTCCAGTGACGACCGTCAGGGTGCCCGTCAGATCGGTCATTGTCTGCCTCCTTGCAGATTTGAGCGCAGCAGACCAGCGCTGCCCACAACGTAGGCCGGGGCGAGCCAGAATGTCAACTATTTAGTTACTATTTTGGAGACAAGGCTGCACACGGCCGCACAGCGACGACCTTTCACCAACTGATCACCTGAGCTGCAGGGTCCGCTCCGCGAACCGCCATCCCGCGGCGGTCTTCACGAACCGGTCCGAATAGCGTGGCGCTGCCCGAATCTCCCAGTGGCCGTGCGTTTTACCCAGCAGAACCATGTCGAGACTGCCGTATGCCTCCACGGACGATGTCACGCGCACATACGAATTCATCATCAGGTGTCGGAGCGGACCTGCCGCGGCGGTCGAGGCAATCCAGTCGCGGATCTCCGATTGGCCCGCGATGACCCGGTCACCGATGCGAATGACGCCATCGTCGGAGAACAGACCTGCGAAGGCGTCGTGTTCCCCATCATCGGCATGCTGCGGATATAGGCCGAGAAGCTGCCGGATGTCGCTCTCGGCAACGAGACGCTCGAGGCCGTCCATGTATCTACTCCGTTCTCAGTACACGACTACGGTTCTCACGGCTTGGCCACTGGAAACCAGATCGAATCCATCGTTGATGTTCGCGTGGTTCAGCCGATGGGTGACGAGTTCGTCGAGCAGGACCGTGCCGTCGCGGTACCAGTCGACGATTCGTGGGATGTCCGTCAGCGGATTGACATTGCCGAGGAAGGTGCCCTGCAGACGCCGTCCCATCCAGAACGTCGACGCCGGCAGCGTCAATTCGCTTCCGCCCGGCGCGATCCCAACAGCCACGCACACGCCGCTGAACGGGTCGACCATCGCGAGGGCCTGTTCGATGAGTCGGGCGTTGCCGACACACTCGAACGAGTAGTCTGCCGGCCCGCTCAGCAGCTCGGTGACCTGGTCAGCGAGCGTGTGCTCAGTTGCGATCGGCTGCAGGAAGTCCGTAGCGCCGAATCGCTTCGCGACATCCTCCTTGCTGGAATTGGTATCCACCGCGACGATCCGTGCCGCTCCGGCGATGCGTGCTCCTTGGATGACATTGAGCCCGACGGACCCCATCCCGATGACGACCACCGTCGACCCTTCACTCACCTCGGCACTGGAGAGCGCTGCCCCCATCCCAGTAATGACTCCGCATGGGACGAGCGCTGCCGAATCGAACGGCATGTCGTTCGGAATCTTGATCAAGTTTCCGGCAGGAAGCACACTATGACCGGCAAAGCTGGCGACAACGCCGGCGGACGCAATTTCCTTGCCTCTCCACGTATAGACCGGGCGGCGGCTGCCCGCTTTTGCGGTTTCGGCGCAGAACGACGACTTGCCGGTCCGGCACGAGGCACACACTCCACAATGCGCGATGTTGCTCAGGATGACGTGGTCCCCCGGTTGAACACCATCGACATCCCTTCCACATTCCAGCACAACTCCCGCCCCTTCGTGGCCGAGCACTGCCGGTAGCGCGGTCCCCGGGAAGTCGCCGGTCATCATCGAAAAATCGGTATGACACAGGCCGCTCGCCTTCATCTGCACAAGCACCTCATGCGACTCCGGTGCGCGGACCTCGACCGACTCGACAACCAACGGCTCCCCTGTGGCCGGTGCGACCGCAGCGACAGACTCGATATTCCTACTCATGGACGGACTCCTCTTCCGATCACTCCCCGAGCGATCCGAGCCTGGGCCGACCCGGCGCACCGTTGGATTGACACATGAATTGTGTTGCGCTGGAACCGATGACGACAGACCAGACCGCCATCATTCCTCGCCTGGCATGCCGTGTTGACGCCCTCATCGCTCCGCCGACTTCCGTAGGGTCCGAATGTCGATATCGACCACGTGACGACGAGTGACCTCACCACCAGGCGCATCGTCTTGAAATGTGTTGCTGGGCCCCGACTCGATCGGAATCACCAATCGTCCGTCGCGAATGGCGGTCAGAGAAACGAGCTGCTCGCCATACTCGCCAACCATCCGCGCCCGATAGCTGCCGCTGGCGGCGTAGACAGGCGAAGTCACGATCCGGGCCGGTCCGGCCCGATAGTCGTCCCAGGTATGCGGAATTCCCTCCTGCACCAAGGTTTTATGTAGCGCGGCGCCCGTCGACGCTGTTGACAAGGCTGGCGGACCCAAGCGAAGATGTCAACTATTCAGTTGCAATCTTGGCCGAGGTGACGCCTCGACCTTGCAACAAGCCGAGCTGTCGGGGCTCGGGGGCCTCCCGTGGGGGAAGGAGAAACAGACAATGGAGTCACAAGTCCTCAGTGAGCCAGTTGTGAGCACTTCGATGGACAGTGCCGACACGTCGACCACGACAACGGTCAACGTACTGTTCGGGTCACAGACTGGGAACGCAGAGGGCGTTGCGGCTCGGTTCGCCGACGTGGCACGTGCAAATGGGTTGACGGTCAACACATCCGAACTCAACGAGTTCAGTATGGATCGCCTTGCCCGGACATCTCGACACGGCATTTTCACGCGACCAGGCACACAAAGAGTACGTTCAGACGCGCATGCTCGAGCACGCAGAAGAGCTGTACGCGTGGCTCGAGGACGGCCTATGTCTATGTCTGCGGCAACGCGGAGCGAATGGCGCCGGATGTCGAGTCCGCCCTCCTGACGATCATCGCGACTCAACGTGGTGTCGACGAAGCGGGCGCCCAGTCCTACCTGGACACCCCACGGCCAATCCCCGCATCTCCGCAGCCGTTTCCGAGGTGACCAAACCAAACTCGGTGCGGACCACCGCCAATGGCGCGTGCAGGTACGGAAGAAGTTCCAGGAGCGGACGAATCGAATGTTGTAGCGATCGCTGCGTTTCCATCGCCACGAGTCGCCGACTCGACCGAATGATGCCTTAGCGACATGCCGCAGCAGGAAGTCCGGCGCAGAAGGGCTTGACACCGCGCGCACTCGGAAGAAGTCGGCCACCCCTCTTCCAGGGAAGAGATTAGACCCGACTCGAATCGTCACGTGACAGATACTCGTCGTCATTGAACCGCGTGTCGGCGGTGATCACACCGCTCACAAGATCTGGAAAGTCGATCGCCGCGGCGACGGCTGATTGTCCGGGTGCAAGCCCCGTGCACCAGCACGACCGGCGCATCCCCCTGCGCGCCCCACGATGTAGTAGTGGACGTTCACCCCGTCCACTACTACATCGTGCTCATCGGGTGTGGAAGCAATTCCTTTGTCGAACCACGCGGATGTTTCCTCGGTGAGAGTGGTGGTCTCCTCGCTCACGCCGATTCGAAGCGCAACAGGGTAACCTCGTCGTTGACGTCATCCCAGGATGCCCGGACACGCTGGTCCACTTTGGCGTCTCCCGGCGCGATGTCCAGGCGAACGTTGAAAATCGGGCCATCGTCTGTCACGACTCGTCCTATGACATAAGGGATTTCGTTGTTCTTCGACGGGTCCAGCGCACGGTGGTAGACCACGAAACTGAAGACCGTGCCTTGCGGAGAGATCTCTGTCCAGACCTGGTTCGGAGACCAGCATTTCGGGCAGATCTCGAGAGCCGGATACCGCAGGTCTCCACAATCCTCGCACTTCTGCGCGACCAGCACGTGCCGCTTGGCCGCCTCCCAGAACGGCGCGGTGGCCGGCGCGGTCACGTCGGGCAGCCGGGTAAGTGTCGTGCTCACTGATCCACTCCAATGATCGATGCGGCACTCTTGTGAAAAGCCATGGTCGAGCAGTACAGGGCCAATTCCGGGTTGTTGGGCACCTGACGCTCGGGTTCGACCGTGCCACGCAACTGGCGCACTGCCTCGACCATGTGCAGCCAGCCCCACATATAACTCTCGGACAGCTGTCCGCCGTTGGTGTTCAGCGGCATGTCACCGCCGGGGCGAGTGTGGCCCTCGGCCACCCAACGACCACCCTCACCCACGGGGGCGAACCCGTAGTACTCCACCATCTGCAGGTTCCACACCGCGGTCGGGTTCTGGATGTACAGGATGTCGATGTCGTCCGGAGTGAAACCCGTTGTCTCCCAGATCCTTGCGGCGGTGCCCTTGATGTTCGGGCGCATATGCCAGTCGGGAAAATAGTCGCCCCGGATCTCGTTGTTCTCCGCCATGCCCAAGATGTACACCGGCTTGTTCGGATAATCCCGGGCTCGTTCGGCACTGGTGACCACCAGCGCCACACCGCCATCGGAGACCATCGTGACATCCTCACGACGCAACGGCTCTACCATGTACGGCCGGGCCAGGTAGTCCTCGATCGTCAACGGGTCACGGAAGATCGCCAGCGGATTACGTTGTGCCCATTCACGTTCGGAGACCGCGAACCAGCCGAACTCCTCGTCGGTCGTGCCGTACAGCGCTTTGTGCCGCTGCAGTGCCATTCCCGCCTGCCCGGCGATGTGCACGAAGCCGGACGCACCCTCCAGCGTCGGTTGCGACGCGGCGAAATTCACCTTGCTCGAGCGAGCGTTCGCGCCGTATACCAATACGATCGTCTCGGCCAACCCGGTCAGAATCGCTTGCACCGCTAGGTGCAGTGAAAAATTGCATGTGCCGTAGTCCAGGGTCTGCGCGTACTTCGGGCTCAGCCCAAACAGCGGGCCCACGCTCACATCGGTGTTGCCACCCTGGATCGACTTGCAGGTGATCAAGCCATCGACCTGATCCTTGGTCAGCTGAGCATCCGCGAGTGCGGATTGAATGGCCTCGATCGAGAGCCGTTCGGCGCTCTTCCCCGGGAACGTGCCTTGGTCGGAGTGTCCCAACCCGACGATCGCGACTTTCCCTCTGATGTCCGTCACATTCATGCCTTTCTCATCTGTGGTGGGCCGCAGACCTCGCTGTTGTCCGCCGAATCAGCCACGACTTGCCGCGGACCGCGGCCGGGAGACAACGCCTCGGGCGTACGGGGACTCGATTTCCGTTTGCACATACCCCAATTCGGCAAGCACCTCATCGGTGTCCTCACCGACATGGGGTGCCCTCTTCCGCACGCGGTCCGGTCCGCCTTTGTCGAACTGAACGACCCACCCGCGCTGTTGCTCGGTACCGCCGCCGTCAGGGAGATCAACCGTCTGCCACCAGCCGCGCTCCCGTAGGTACGGGTCGTTCAGCAGCTCTTCGCCGCTGTTGATCGGAACAGCATCGAGGCCGGCTGCTTGTAGTACCGCAACTGCGGCCTCGCGCGTGCGGTCTGCCGCCCACCGGTCCGTCGCGGAACGAAGCGCGGCCACTTCGACATCGCCGTCGGGATCACCGCTGAGATCGGCCGCGACGATCGTTGCAAGACGCTCGCGCGTGGCGGCTGAGGGCACAGAGATCGCGAACCATCGATCTTCGCCGGAACACCGCGAAACCCATTCGGCCCTGCCAGGCTCGGCATTGCCGGAAGGACCCGGTGCCGCACCGGTCAGGGAAGTCTCGAGGATCCACTCGCCGAGCAGACTCGTCACCACCTCGCGCTGCGACAAATCCACCCATCGCGGTCTCCCATCTGCGCGTGAGGCCATCACAGCGGCGAGGATGACCGCGGGAGAGATCGTGTTCGCCGTTTGGTCGGGATAGTTGACACGGCCGCTCGACCAGGTCGGCGTGGACTCGTCGTAACCCGTCACCGACATCATCCCGCCGAGCGCGTCGAGCGTAGTACCGAACGAGGTGTACCCACGATCGGGTCCGGTCGCGCCCTGGCTGGATATCGAGACCAGCACGATGTTGCTGCGGATATCGATCAGATCCTTGAATCCCAGACCGAGCCGCTCGACCACACCGCGGCGGAAATTCTCCACCACGACGTCGCTGTCGGCGATGAGGCGCCGCACCACTTCATGACCTTCGGGGGCCTTGAGATTCACGGACAAACCACGCTTGTTGCGATTCGCCACGCGGAATGGCGGGAAGTCGAGGTCGGTAGACCCGCCCTGGTCACCGGTGAATCCGAGACGGTACATATCCGGGCGGTCTTCGCTCTCGATCTTGACGACATCGGCACCGAAGTCCCCGAGAACCTGTGTTGCCCCCGCGCCCGCCGTGACGATGGAGAGATCGGCCACTTTCAGGCCGTCGAGCATTCCGCTCATGCGACATTCACTTCCGAACCAGCATCGTCGGATGTCAGGATCTGCCACGGTGCGTCCGGTATTTCTCCGGCTCCTACACCATCGATCTCGACACTCTGAAAAAACTTGCGGGAGCGGGCCTGCGGCGATGTCAGCAGGTCGCTCATCGTAGCGACGTGGCCCGCGGGGATCCCCCGTGACTGCGCGCGATGGTAGAGGTCCGTCTTCGACAACGTGCGGGTTGTCTCCTCGATGACAGCGGCGAGTTCAGCCTGGTGCTGAGCCCGAGCGGCCGGATCTTTGAACCGGTCCTCGTCCAGCCGCGGGTCGCCGACGATCTTCTTGACGTCGTCCCAATGCGGGGGGGTGAAGAACATCGCAAAGTGGCCGTCACGCGTCCGGACCACCACCGGACCGCCGCCGTCCTGTCCACGACGCTCGCGGGGGCGCCCTGCTTGTGTGGCGCTGGCGATCTTCCATTCGAGGTGCGCCACCGACTCGAAGTCCGACGTCGTGAAGAATGCACCCTCGCCTGTGTTCTGTCGCCGGAACAGGCCGATCATCACCCCATCGAGCGCCAAGAGGCCGGTCGTCGCCTGCATCACATGGCCGCCGAGCCGCACCGGCTCGCGTTCCATAACACCGATGACATTCATCAAGCCGCCGGCGGCCTGTGCCAACAACTCGCTCCCATGCAAGCGTGTGTAGGGCCCGGAATCACCCCAATGCGTGATCTGACCGATCACTGCGCGCGAGGCGGTCTCGCGAATGTGCGCAACCGGCACACCGAAGCCTTCCCACTCTGCGCTCGTCCCCGCGATCAGCACGACGTCCGCTTCGTCCAGTAGCAGTTCGAGTCGACCACGACCGTCAGCGGATCCCAGATCGATCGAGACCAGGTTTTTGCCATGGTGTAACCACTCGGCGACGGCCGATCGAGTGTTGTCACCCTCGCCGATCAGTGGAGCGAGATCGGCTGTCTCGGTGGGTGCTCCGACCGGGAGCACCCGAGTCACTTGCGCGCCGAGCCGTTCCAGGTATCGCCCAGCCGTTCCGGTCGCGACGGTGTCCCCCAGCTCGAGCACCTTCGTCGATGCGGGAAGCAGGGCTGTCCGCCGCTCGCCCGAGGATCGGATGCTCTCAGCATTGCTCATACTCATCTCCGAATCCGCGAGTCGTCTCAGGCGCCCTGACCGATGGTCCGGTTGCCCTGCACGAAGTTGCTCAACCCCTGCTTCGTCGCATCGCTCTGGCTCCGAATGACCAGGTTGGTGATCTGGCAGTAGTCCATCGCCTCGTCCCAGGTCAGATCCTCCATACGCTGGAGAGTCTTCTTGCCCCAGTCGAGGGCCACCGCGTCGAACCCGGCCAGCTGCTCGGCCAGGGCGACCGCCTCGGCGAGCAGTTGATCGTCGGGCACGACCCTGTTGACGATCGCCATGCGGTATGCCTCGTGTGCGTCCACACGGCGAGCGGTGAGAATCAATTCGGCCGCGTGCTTGGGCGCCATGCGCTTCGCAGCGGCGGGCCCAGCCTGCAGCGGGAACCCGCCGAAGCCCATCTCCGGCGCACCAATCTTCGCGGACTCCGCCGCGATCGCCAGGTCGCAGCTGTGAATCAAGGTCGATCCACCGCCGAGCGCATACCCGTTGACCGCGGCGATGAATACCGCACCGTGAGCCCGAATCTGAGCCTGGATCGCCGTCCAGAGGTGCGTCTCCTGGCTGGTCCGATTCGCAAAGAACTCAGCACTTTTCGCCGCTTCGGACAGGTCCATACCGGCGCAGAACGACGGCCCCGTACCAGTCAGGACCACTGCCTTCTTGCCACGCACCTCCTGGAGCGCTTCCTGGAAGCGAGCGAGCGAGTCGAAGCTCATCGCATTGCGCTTCTCCGGACGGTTGATCGTGAGGATCGCGTAATTACCGCGATCATCAACCTGGACCAGTTCCTGATACGGCGTCTGAGGCTTCTCGGTCTTGCCAGTGGAATCCGACATGTAGGTCCTCGCAATCGGCGACATCGCCGATGACCTTGCCGACCAGCCCTGCACAGGCTGCAGCACGCCATCGCGCGGGAAGTTTTGTAGTACGTAATACCGTATACTCTTTAGACCGCCTGTCAATGGGTGTACTCAATGGCATGCGGCGGCCGACGAACGCGCGCGAGACGCCCGAAGGGCGGCCGCGGGTAGGCACCGATCACGCTGCGCACGAACAACCGCTATGTTCGAAAAGGCACAGAGTCGGACGATTCGGTCCTGAGTACCAGGCCGATCCGAAGATCCGAGTCGGGCGGGGCAGGAGAGACGACGAAAATGACGCGGGAGGCGAAGCGCCGTACTCCGAGCCGATGGGGTGAGGGCGCTGTACTGCGCGAGGAGATACTTTCCGCCGCCGCGCGCCTGCTCGCCGAATCCGGCAGGGAGGGCGATCTTTCATTGCGCGCAGTCGCCCGCGAAGTCGGCATCTCCGCACCGAGCATCTACCACCACTTCAAGGACCGCACCGAACTGGTCGCCGAAGTAACACGACGCGCCTACGCGCGGCTGATCGAGGAGTTACAACAAGTCAGTGCGGCCGAGGACGATCCACGCCGGGCACTGCAGGCAATGGCGCAGGTCTACTGCCAGTTCGCCATCGACAATCCCAGGCACTATCGACTGATGTTCGGGATAGAGCGCGTCGAGAACACCGATGAGGACACCCCGTATTCGAACTGGTGCGGGTGTGGAACGAAGCCGTCGCAGCTCACCGCGGCGGTGATCCCCGACTCGAGGAGAACGTCCGAGTCGCCAGGCTCCTTCGTGCCTCATTGCACGGGATCGTCGCGCTGGCCGTGTCCGTACCGTTCCCGATCGATCGACGGACTATGACTGAGACCGCAGACGACCTGCTTACTCTCGCACTTCAGCGCTGACTGCTCCTATCTGGTAACACATTCGCAGACCTGCCGACCAGGAAGTACAGGCGGAAAGGTTCGCGGGTTCCATTGCGTCCCAGCCATTTCGGCTCTCGATTGCAGCTCCTCATCGATTCGGAGCGCTGAGTGGCACGCGGGTACGGATCGAGTTGTGCGGCCTCGGACCACTGGACCGCAGCATGCCCCGACGCGGTGGTGATCTCGGAAACCACTGTCCCGAGCCGGAATTCCACGCCATGACCATCATGAACTCGCACGAGCTCGGGCGGCGGTCACTCCGGCCGCCGAGCGCCACGCTCATGATCCGACCTGGTTCGCCGATGGACTTTGCCCGGTCGGGCGAATCGCCGCAGCCGGGCAGATGACGGCGGCCTCCGGCACAGCGTCGTGCTGATCAAGGCCAGGAGTGTCCTGCCGCAGGATCACGATGCCAGCGTCATCCTGATCGAAGACCTCCGGTGCGGTCATGACGCATTGTCCCGATCTGACACATCTCAGCCGGTCGACTTCCACGTGCACGAGCGGTTCTCCTTCGACCGGCTACCAGGTGACCGGGAGTTCGTAGACCCCATACACGATCCCGTCGTGCTTGAAACTCACCTGCTCGACATCGGTAGCCAAGGCGAGAGTCGGAATACGCGAGTACAGGGACTTGTACGCGATCTGCAATTCGAGACGTGCCAGGGGTTGCCCCAGGCATTGATGAATGCCGAAGCCGAACGCGATGTGGCGGCGGGCATCTCGGGTGTTATCCAAGCGGTCGGGATCCGGGAACGCCTCGGGGTCACGGTTCGCGATGTCGTTGGCGACGATCACCCCATCCCCCGCACGAATTGTGTGCCCATCGATCTCGATATCCTCCAGTGCGACGCGACGACGTCCGGAATGGGTGATGCTCAGGTACCGCAACAACTCCTCGACCGCCCGCTCGACCACGTTCGGTTCGTCGCTGTCGCGGATCAGCACGAGCTGATCCGGATTTTGCAGCAGGGCAACGGTTCCCAGCGAAATCATGTTTGCGGTGGTCTCATGGCCCGCACTCAGCAGCAGCGTGCCCATCTGGGCGGCCTCTCGCCGGGTCAACTCTCCGGTTGCGACACGCTCGGTCGCCAGCATGGAGAGGACATCGTCGGCCGGGTCGGCCAACTTGGCTGTCAGCAAATCGTCGAGATAATCAGTGAGCGTCTCCGTCGCGTCGAGCACCTCATCGGGACTCGAATCGCGCCGAACGATCACCCTGGTGTTGGTCTGGAACAGCTCGTGATCCGCGTACGGGACGCCCAGCAACGCGGAGATGATCAGCCTCGGAACCGGCAGCGCGAACACCTCCACCAGATCGACAGGCTTCGGGCCGGCCAACATCCCATCGATGAGATCGTCGACGATCCTCTGTACCTCCGGCCGCATCGCCCGCATTCGCTTGACAACGAACGGCCCGGTCACCATCCGACGCATTCGCGCATGTTCCGGATCATCCATTTGCAGGAAGGTCCGGCGAACCTGGTCACTTGCCTTGCCACCCGGACTGCGGCGCGGGAAGAGCGTCCGGGTCGAATCGGAACTGATCCTCGGATCGCTCAGCAAGGCACGCGCGTGATCGTGGCGAGTGATCAGCCATGGTGCACTGCCATCCCAGATCCGCACGCGAGACACCGGATGTTCCGGCAACAGCGCTCGCAGCGCGGGCGGCGGATCGAATGGGCACCCTGCCGCGCGCGGCGAAGGATGTTCAGGCCGAACAGGATTGGCATCAGTGAGGATTTCGGTCACCTGTCACCTCCGGAAGGAGAGGAGCGATACCCTACTTGCCTAACAGTGTTAGTACATATTCGCGACGACAAGACCGAGCCGAGCGGGCTAGCTAGCCCGCCGTTACACAGCCTTCGAACCACTTACGCCAGAGCGCTTTTCACTGATCATCCCCACCATCGGCAACGTCGCGGCGGCAGCGGCGGCCACGCGCCGGCACCTCCCGGAGAACAAGTAGGCAAACACGGGCCGGATTGATCTCCCCTGCAGCGGCCGTGAACAGACAGGCCCACCGGCGAGAGCCCCCGGCAGACCAGTTCGGTCATCGTTCGACGGCCAGCGTTGTTCGCCGCACCGCGTCGGCAATTACAAAACCACCGGACGAGCACACCCACGGTTTGCACCTTAGGCGCACTCAATTGCATGGGCAGAACACAGGGATGAGGTCGCGATGCGCCCTTCCAATGCCTGGCCAGGACCTATTTTCAGAACATGTCATGACGGTATGGCAGCCAGACTTGACGCTTATGAGTATCCTGATTTGTACCGCGGTGCTGCTGCCTCTTCCGGGCGCGCGGTGCGCGGTCACCGAGATGAGAGGGCACGGACGTGACGGTTGGACAGTCGTTGCAGATTCGACCGTTGCACGGCGTCGGCACAGCGTCCGGTCGCGGTGCGCGGTACGCCGAAGAGCTCCGGGCATGCCATACCACCCCAGGAGCGGTAGGCCGTCCCCTCGAACCGCTCGATAACCGAGCTGAAAACGTAGTCGAGAAAGGGAACCATCCGTGACGACCCCGCAGGCCGCAGCTTCGACGTCGGCAATACCCGCACACGTCCCACCTGAACTCGTCGTGGACTACGACCCGCAGAACGGTCCGGAGGTCATGGCGTTTCCCCCTGCCGCTCTCAACGCCTTCCGGGACAAGCCGATCTTCTACACGCCCTTCGGCGGCGGGTTCTGGGTACTGACGCGATTCAACGACATCAGAGATGCCTTCCAGAACTACACGGCATTCCCGCAATGGGGGACGGTGACGCCCAACTGGACGGGGCGCCAACACATCCCGCTGCGACTCAACCCGCCTGAGCATCACAAGTACCGCCGGATGCTGATGCCGATGTTCTCACCGAACCGGCTGAAGAGTCTCGAGTCCATCATCCGGCGGACTGCGCACGAACGACTGGCCCGCATCGCACCGACTGGCCGATGCGAATTCATGAGCGACTTCGCTCTGCTACTGCCGGCGGCGACTTACTGTCACCTCCTGGGACTCCCACCGGAGCACTTCGCGCACTTCAACCAGTTGTCCTACGATCTGGTGTTCGGTGCCGAAGATGTGCGACGGACACAGGGAGCGGGGGCAGGCGCGGCGTTCCGGAAGAACGTGGTGGAGCAGATCGATCAGATCATCACCGAGGTCATCCAACAGCGGCGCGAGGATCCCGGCGACGACATCATCAGTTTCCTGGTCGAGGCCGAACTCGATGGGAGCCGGCTCAGCGACGAGGACATCCTCAATATCGCTTCCCTTCTGTTCTTCGCGGGAACCGACTCCACCGGCTCGATGATCGGGTATTCCATGGGATTCCTCGCCAAGAACCCCGAGTACCGGCAGGAGTTGCTCGATGATCCGGCGATCATCCCGGATGCCGTCGAGGAGCTGATCCGCTTCCACGGCTTCCACCACAATGTCCGCGACGTCGCCGAGGACATCGAAATCGCCGGCGTCCAACTCAAAGCCGGCGACCGAATCCTGGTGCACACCGGCGGGGCCAACCATGACCCGGAAGCGTTCGAGAATCCCGATAAAGTCGACTTCAGTCGTTTCGAAACCAGTCACCTGACATTCGGGACCGGTATCCACCGCTGTCTCGGCGCCCCCCTTGCGAAGTTGCAGCTGCGGATAGCCCTCGAAGAGTTCAATTCCGCCATCCCGGACTACCGGTTGCCGGAGGGGCAGGCCATCAAGTACGTCGGCGGGCAGAGCAAGGTCCAGCCGAGTCTGATACCACTCGAATTCACACCTCGCGACATCTCGTAGTGCACGGGCCATCGGCCCATCGAACCTCTGCCCACGTCCCGATTGCGAAATCGGGCTCGGGGCAGCCTGATTCACTCATTGAACGCGTGGACCCGGTTGCCCACAGCAACCGGGTCCACGACGGCGATGCCACACCGCGGAAGCCGTTGTATTTCGACCGATATTCGAGGAGACGAACTGATGGTCGGCCCCATAGACATCCATCCACTTCGCCAGGATCCTGTCTCAGCGAATGCGATCAATACGGTCGAGGTCGGACAGCTGAGGCTTATCGCAATGTCCGATGGCTTTTTCCGTGTTCCCGAGCGCTTTCTCGGCACAGCCGAATCGCCGACCGCCGGTTACGACCACCTCGCCAACGAGCAGGGCAGTGACGTGCGGCTGCCGATCGGATGCTTCCTTGTCCCTGGCGAACGCAACACGCTCATCGACCTGGGGGCAGGGCCAACCGATCTCGGAGGACGAGGCCTTCTGATCGGGGGACTCCTGCTCGAACACCTGGCGGCAATGGGTATGGCGCCGAGCGCGATCCATGCGATAGCACTCAGTCATCTTCATGCTGACCACATTGGATGGCTTGCCGACGCAGCTGGAAGGCCGACATTCCCGAATGCCACCGTCTATCTAGGCCGTAGAGACTGGGAATACTTCGTGACCGGTGGCGCCGATCCGGCACCCGCGCCTCATCTCCTACACGCACTGCAGCAACTCGATCACGCGGGCAGAATCGAGCTCCTCGATAGCGAGACAGACATCGCACCGGGTGTGCGGAGCTTGCCCGCACCCGGCCATACGCCAGGACACACCTTCTACACCGTGCACGACCGCGGGGAGCGGGTGACTCTCGTAGGCGATGCCCTGTACTGCCCTGGGCAAATGCTCAGGCCGGATTGGCGCGCAGTTTCGGATGTCGACACCCGGCTGGCGACCGAAACCCTGTACCAACTCATTCGAGATCTAGCCGACTGCGGCGGCACTGCCCTCGGCTGCCATTTCCCTGGGCTGTTGGCCAGCGGATCGGATGGGCAGCGGCCAGCTGCCAAGGCTGCGGGCACAGCCCACTGAAGCCGATTCGCGTTGTCGCCGTGCTCCGGACAAGCATCATCAGCTGTTCGCTCTCGGATGGACGACGCCGAGAGTTCTGCGCCGGTTCGGCCCGGACCGTGACCTACTGCTGAACAGCTCGCCGTGGCGGATCGGCAGCCCATGGAAGCCTGATCGGTACGCTTGTCGATCGACACGATGACCGCGTTCCCTCCGTCTCCGGGACCGGCGCGTCTGGGAGAGGTATCGAGAATGACGGATTTGCGCATTCAACGTCCGGAGCGCCTCCTGCGTGACCGGGTGACCGACACACTGCGCAAGGCCGTCCTCGACGGCGTATTCAACCCCGGCGACCGTCTCACCGAACGCCAGCTTGTCGAACTCACGGGCGTCAGCCGCACGTCACTACGTGAAGGACTCCGGCAGCTCCAGGCCGAGGGCCTGGTCGAGCCCGCGCCCGGCAGAGGGCTGCAGGTCGTTCTTCTCAGTGAAGCCGAGCTCGCAGAACTGTTCGAAGTCCGCGAATACCTCGAGAGTGCCGCCGTGGAACTGTTCATCGCCAATGCCTCCGGCGAACAAGTCACAGCTCTCGTACGTCATTTCGCGGACTCCCCCGGCCACAACGACAACGCAACCAACCCGTCGTCCGCTTACTACGAGATCCTCTTCACCGGCGCGGGAAACGCACTCCTAAAGCAACTGTTCGGGTCGATCACGGCTCGAATTGTCATAATGCAGAACCTGTCGATCCGTTCCCCGGGCAGAGCCGAGGAAAGCCGGCGAGAGGCCGAGCAGACCGTGGCGTGGATCGAAGCACGGGACTCCGCTCGCGCTGTGCAAGCGGCTCGCCACCATGTACGGATGGCCAAGGAATCAGCGCTTCAGGCACTCCGTGCAAAGATCGCCCAGCCAGCGGCGACACAACCCGGATAAGCTCTCGACCGGCACTACGGCAGACTATCCAATCGTTCAGTTCCCCGAACCCGACGCGTGGACTGTCGCAAGCGGCTGGGCTGTGCGCGCGGCCGGAGCGCGATCTCGATAGACGTCGGCCCATCAAGTGCTCCGAGGTCTTCTGGAACAGATCGACCACTGTCTGCTGGGGCACCAGAAAGGCCGAGGGTGCCCAGGATCCTCCCGTTGCTTGGTACCGGTGGGGCTCTCCCGGCCCGTGTTCCCGGCCGGGGAGCACCCGTCCCCGATGACATTGCGAGAAGATGCGCCCGGCCGTGGCCGTAGGCTGAGAACACGCCCGATCACAGGAGGTTTCCTTGCCCGTCCGCACGACCCGACGTGAGCGACAGAAGGCCGCGACACGGGAGGAACTTCGCGCCGTCGCGATCGATGCGTTTCTGACACAGGGCTACCACGAAGCCAACATCACCGAAATCGCCGAGCGGGCCGGGGTTTCGGAGCGCACCTTCTATCGCTACTTCCCGACGAAAGAATCCGTCGCGCTCGATTGGATCGACGAAACCGCACCGACAGTGCACGAGATGCTGCGTCGGCAACGGCCTGCCGTGGCCCCGAGCGATGCCCTCTGCGAGGCTTTGATCGCCGCGACACCGCTCTCTCGAGAGGGCACCCTGCACGACCCGATCCTGTCGCTGATCTTCTCGACCCCCCGGCTATTGACTGCCTACTACGAGCATGCGAGAACCTGGGAAGCGGATGTCGCCGAAGTGCTGGCGGAACGTCTGGGTACGGATGTCCGATCCGATCCCCGTCCAACGCTGTGGTCGGCCATGGGTTTCGCGATCGCCCACAAGGTGGCGCAGGAAAGCGCTGCGCTGGGCGAGAACCTCGACTATCCGAGCCTGTTGCGCCAGCGATTCGCCGAGGCCGCAGAGTTCTTCCGCGGCCTTGGCGGCTGACGAAGGGTTGCTCAGGCAATCTGCGGCCTCGCGTTCACTTCCGCCGCGCCTTCTACGATTCGAGCGATCAGCCGAGGGTGAGTCGCGATCATGTTGTGCCCGGCCGAGACCACCACTTCCTCGATCTCATTGCCCAGGTTGTGAATGATCTGCGCGGCGAGTTCGGGACCGACCGCGACGTCTCGTTCACCGCGCACGTAGATCGTCCGGACCCGCGGCATGCCGGACCGGTCGACAGGCGTCGTGATCGGCAGCGGCGGCTCCGGCGCCAAACGACGCAGCCACGGATCGATCTCATCCGGGGGCAGGTCTTCGAGACCAAGCATGTAGCAGGCCACTTCGAATGGAGGAACAGGGAACAAACCTCCCGCATCGAGCACCGCACCGGGATCGGCAGGGTTCAACAACTGTGCCACCGTCTGTCCCTCGGCGGGCCCCAACGCAGCGACGAACACCATCGCGTGGACACAGTCCCCCAGCGCCGCCGCGAGCCCCGGAAGCGTGAGACCGCCGAGCGAATGGCCAACCAAAATCAGGCGTCCGGCATCCAGATCGGACGCCTGCGCGGCTGCCGAGGACACCCAGTCCTCCAAAGTTATGGACAGAAGCTGCTCGGAGCTCGCGCCACGCCCTGGAAGATCGACAGCAACCGACGGGAAGGTCAGCTCTCGTCGAAGGTTGTCCCAACACCAGCCACCATGCAGGCCACCGTGAACGAGAATGACTCCCAAATCACCGGTCCCACCATCGCAGTTATCGAGCTCGGATGTACCCATACTCCGCTTTCCTTGATTCTCGGTGGCACGCCTCGAAACAAGCATCAGCCATCCAGATTGGTGCGACGGCATTTTCGAAGTACATGACGACACCGCCGAACTACGGGGGAAGGGGAAGGATGCGCGCTCAGCCGAAACCAACCGGACATACTTCTGCCAACGGCACCGATCGGCACAGGAAAGCCCTGTGCTCGAGCAGGTTTCGGGTTCGAGCCTGATCACGACCACGATCGGCAATGCGACGTTGTCGCCGACGATAACGACCGTGGCACGCCCTTCGCCGCAACTACCTGTTTCGGCAATTAGGGATACTCTACAGCTTGTTTGGATTCGCGTCCCCAGATCTGGCTAACCAGGTTCGGGGACGCCGCCGGAATCACGATCCACCCGCTCGCCGGCCTCGAGGTACCTGCCGATCCCCTGCAGGTGCCGCAGCATCCGATGCTTGGCGAGAGACGCGTCCTTGGCGATGATCGCGTCGACAATCCGGCCGTGTGCGTGCCGGACGGCCGACTGACGACCTTCCACCGCATCCTGCTCGACGGGTTTGATCTCGGGTGTCAACCGCGCCATGACCTCGAGAAACACCCGCAGCGCCGGATTACCGGTCAGATCGGCGATCAGCAGATGCAGACTGTTGCTTCCCAGGTGCCCACCGGACTCCTGAAGATGCTCCTCCCGAGCAAGCGCCTCGCGCAACATGACAACGCCGTCTTCGTCTATCCGCTCGGCAGCGAGCTCGACGATTGTCAACTCCACGGCACGCCGAGCCTCGAAAATGTCCCGCGGGCAGGCCTCGTGAAATTGCAGATACATCGCCGCCGACCTGGCCACCGACGCAGCATGTCATGCGGTTCGGTGACCATCAGCCCCCGCCTGGTCCGCGCCGCATACGACCGATCTCGTCACGTTCCAAGAGCCGCACCGCTTCTCGGAACACCGCACGACTGACACCGAGCTCGGCCACCAACTCGGGCTCCGACCCGATAATCGCACCAACCGGGTAGCGAAGATCAGCGATCCGAGCAATCAGCTTCTTCGCGACCACCTCGGCAAGTTTGACTGCGGATTCACCAGCATCCCGCCGCACGGCACCTGTCGGCAGAAGACCGTCGGCGAGCGCCTTCGCGCCATCCTCACACACTTGCGCCCCCGGATTCCGCAGATCGCCGCGGCGGTCGACACCCACCGATTCCGCGACACCGACAACGCCGACCAGCACCGCCCGCCCGGTGGACAACTCCCCCAGCTGGTCGGTGCGGGCCGGAACCAATTCCTCGGAACAACCCGACACACACATCGATAACCATAATTTAGTGTACTCTTCCCTTGGTGCCGTGTCGGCGAGTTCGTAGCCCGGCCGAGTGAGATGCGATTGGAGTAGGTATGTCTGATGGTTTGATTCATGGTGATATCACCGAGGAATCCCTGGCCAAGATGCGAGCACGGATCGGGACCCCGAACCCCACCCTGCGTACCGGGTTCGTCGACTGGCCCTGGAACGAAACAGCCAGCATCGACTCCATCCGCCAATACACCCACGGATACGGCGACCTCAACCCCCTCTACACCAACCCCGAATACGCCGCTGGCACCCGTTGGGGAACAGTCATCGCCCCACCTGGATACGAATGGACCATGGGCGTCGACCGATCCCCCACCGTCGGCGACGAACTCCGCGAAGCCACCCGCGGAGCCCTACGCGGAGTCCACCTGTTCAACGCCGGCCACGAAGGCTGGTACTACCGGCCCATCACCCCCGGAACCCGCCTCTACCGCAGCAGCGTCCTCGCCGACGTCCAAGTCAAAAAATCCGAATTCGCCGGCACCTCCGCCATCGCCACCAACGAACACCGCTGGTACGACGAGGACGGCACCACCTACGCTATCCGACGCCCCTGGTACATCCACGCCGAACGCAAAAAAGTCGACTCCGACAACAAATACGCCAAAGACCAACGCGCCCACTACACCGACGCCGAAATCGACGCGATCGACGCCGCCTACGACGCCGAATACATCCGCGGCGACGACACCCTCTACTACGAAGACGCTCAAATCGGCACGCAACTACCACCCATGGTCAAAGGCCCTCTCACCATCACCGACCTCATGAACTTCTTCATGGGCGCCGGCTGGTACGGCTACGGCTTCCCCGCCCTGCGCCTCGCCCGCGAAAACCGACGCACCCTCCGAGGCTTCTACAGCCGCAACGACTTCAACTCCTGGGACGCCATCATGCGCATCCACTGGGAAGACCACACCGCCCGCGACATCGGAGTCCCCGCCGCGTACGACATCGGCCCCATCCGCTGGACCTGGCTCACCCACTACTGCACCAACTACGCCGGCAACAACGGCTGGGTCTTCAACGTCCGCGCCGAATTCCGCCGCTTCAACTACATCGGCGACACCACCTGGATCACCGGCCACATCACCGGCAAACGCATCGACCCACAACACGGCCCCCTCATCGAACTCCAACTCACCGGCACCAACCAACGCCAACAACAAAACATCCGAGGCACCGCCACCATCCTCCTCCCCTCCCACCAACACGGGCCCGTCCAACTCCCCACCCACCAACCACAGAAGACCCACTGAACCACCGACTTGTTCGGGATGGTGGTACTGCATTCGCGGCATCACCATCTCGCCTACTCACCCGGAACCTCGACCCGAGTCGCAGACGGACACGCCATCCGCTCCTCGGACTTCAAAGATGTTTCGTCAGAACGACTCTCGCGCCTCGATACGTTGTTCTATCTCAGCTATTCCGCGCAGGATCATCGCGCTGACAGCATCCGCTTCGGCTGCGCCGGCGGCCGTCTGCGCGCGTGCACGGTTGGTTGGCGTGAGTTCCGGCGCTGTGGCCACCACTGGGCCTTGCGATCAACTCGGGTTGCCGGGCGAGCAGCCGCTCGCTGACGACGGCGGATCGGATTGAAGCCCCAGACAGCAGCCAACTCTTTTCCAAGCAACTCCGCAGCAATACAGTATGCTGTTCACTTCGCCTTCCGTGAAGGCGCTTCATCAAAATGCTCGATTTACTCTGACAATTGTTCAAACCTCCTCCGAGCCCACATAGTACAGGCTACTCTTTTACCCAGCCGCTCCGATTCAGCGGCCGCCGCCAAACGATGAAGTGGGAGGTCTGGTGGGCGTCACGACATGGGGATTCAGCGTTCCCTTTCAAGGGCTGACGTTGCCCGAACACACCGATTTCTGGTCGGAACTGGCCGACCACGGGTACGGCAGTGTTTGGACCTCAGAGTCCGCGAGTACGGACGCAATCACCCCGCTGGGACTGGCCGCAGCCGAACCCCGCCTGGACCTCGGATGCGCGGTGGTCTCGACGTTCACCCGCGCGCCGTCGGTACTTGCCGTCACCGCGGCCACCCTCGCACGGGTCGCCCCTGGGCGCGTGCGATTCGGACTGGGGGCGTCGTCCCCGAACATCGTCTCCGGCTGGAACGGAATCGCGTTCGACCAGCCCTATTCAAAGACCCGCGATGTACTGCGATTTCTCCGGCAAGCGCTGGCAGGAGAACGTGTGCGGGACCACTTCGACACGTTCAGTTCGAACGGGTTCCGGCTCGTCGACCCGCCGAGTCAGCCACCAGAGTTGTTGCTTGCCGCGCTCAGGCCGCGCATGCTGGCCCTGGCAGGAGACGAAGCGGACGGCGTCATCCTCAACTGGGTGAGCGCGAGCGACGTGCGGCGACTGGTCGACGAGGTCCGCTCACGCAATCCGAAGGCCCGGATTGTCGATCGCATAATGGTCTGTCCCACAGAAGATTTCAACTTGGTACACAAGACGCTGGCGCCTATCGTGGCGGCCTATCTCTCCACTCCGGTGTATCGAAAGTTCTACGAATGGCTCGGTCACGCCTCGTGGGTGGATCCGGTCGCGAGCGCGTGGGAACAAGGCGAGCGGTCGGCAGCGATCGCCGCCGTTCCTGACGAGCTGATCGACGCGGTGTGCGTCTGGGGCACTCCTGAGCGCTGCCGATCCGGGCTGTCGGCCTACGCGGATGCGGGTGTCACAGACCCGGTACTGGCACTGGTCAGCTCCACTCCGGTCGACAGAAGCACCGTGGCAAAGCTATTGCCAGGCGATCTCGATCGCCAAACCCATGCGGGAAAGGACAACAGGTAGATGGCATACGTGGTACCCGAACGGATACGTCCACTGCGCGAACAGGTTCGACGATTCGTCGACGATCGGATCATCCCGCACGAGCGGCTCCTGCTGCGTGGCGGCGACGAAGCGGACGCGTTACGCACCAAGCTGATTACCGAGGCCAAGTCCGAGGGTCTCTGGGCAATGGGTCATCCCGCCGAAATCGGCGGGCGCGGTCTGCCCTGGCTCGACTACGCCTACGTCAATGAAGTCATCGGCCGGTCCGATCCGGCGATGCACATATTCGGTTCCTATTCTGTGCAGACGTGTCTGATGCTGGACAAGGCCGTCACCGACAGTCAGCGCTCGCAGATTCTGCTGCCGGCGGTGCAGGGCGAGTTCCATGTCGCGTTCGCGGTGACCGAACCAGGTGCAGCCAGCTCCGATCCCACGACCATCACCACCACTGCCCGCCTCGAAGGTGACGAATGGGTCATCAACGGCCGCAAGTGGTACACGAGCGCGGCGCGCACGTCCGACTGGATTTGCGTCATGTGCCGCACGGAATCCGACGACGCGCCACGACACGAGCGGTTCTCGATGATCCTGGTACCGAGTTCGGCGCCTGGCTACACAATCGAACGTGACGTCTTCGTCATGGGCCTGAACTCCAATCATCCCGAATGCAGCTACACCGATGTGCGAGTCCCGCGGGAAAACCTGCTCGGTGAACGCGGACAAGGCTTCTCGCTGTTCCAGACCCGGCTCGGGCCGGCGCGCCTGACGAACTGCATGCGCTGGCTGGGTCAGGCGCAGCGCGCGTTCGACCTCATGTGCGATCGCATCAACACCCGGCAGGTTCGAGGTGGTGTTCTCGCTGACAAGCAACTCATGCAGCACTACGTCTACCAGTCCTACACCGACATCCACACCGCGCGGATGATGGTGCTCGACGCAGCCGAGAAGATGGATGCGGGCCAGCAAGCCCGCGTCGAGATCAGTGCGGTGAAGACATACGCCGCGAACATGCTGCAGCGGGTCCTCGATCGAGCGGTACAGGTGCACGGTGCACTGGGGGTCTGCGACGACACCCCGCTCGAGCAGATGTACCGGATGGCACGCATCTACCGGATCGTCGACGGTCCGGACGAGGTGCACATCGAGCGAGTGGGCAAGACCATCTTGAAGCAGTACGCGGAAGGCCGCGGTTGGGACTTCGCGACGAAATGACGGCCGAAGCGAATTCGCGAAACGACGAGAACCGCAGGACGGCAGTAGATCTCGCTGAGCTGACGGACCGAATTGACGCGGCGGCCGCACAGTCAGGGGCCGGGCGTCTGACACATCTCGAGCGAATGGCCGGAGGAGCATCGGGACTGACGTACCGGGCAACTCTGACCGGACCGGCCGGAACTACGGTCGTGATCGTCAAGGTCGCCCCACCTGGTCTGGCCCCCACCAAGAATCGCGATGTGCTGCGGCAGGCGCGTGCGATCTCCGGACTGGCGACGATTCCCGAGGTACGCGTGCCGCGTGTTCTGTTCGTCCACGAAGGCGAACCACCAAGTGTGCCACCGCTGTTCGCGATGTCGTTCGAACCGGGAGAGTGTCTGGAGCCGATCTTCGGATACGGCCCGCTGCCCTCGCCGACCGAGGTGTGCAACCGGGTTATGGCGGCTGCGCGGATGCTCGGCGCCCTGCACCGTGTGAGCCCGAATGAAATCGGCCTGGGAGACGAGTCGGTCATCGCACTGACCGCGGAGATCGACAAGTGGGTGGGCGCATTCAGCACCGTCCCCGAGGAATTTCGCGGCAGGGCGGACGAGGCGGCTGCGCTACTGCGGGCTGACGTACCTGAGCAATCCCGCACATCGCTGGTGCACGGCGATTACCGTCTCGGCAATATGCTGTGCCAGGGCGGCGAGGTCAACGCGATCGTCGACTGGGAGCTGTGGGCCATGTCCGACCCACGCCTGGATCTGGGCTGGTTCCTCCTGCACCATGACACCGCGGGCAACCCTCATCAGCAATGCACGGCGCCCGGGATGCCGTCGGTCGACCGCATCGTGGCCACGTATGAGGAGTCCTCCCGCACGACGGTGACGGACCTGGCGTGGTTCGCCGCGCTGGTCCGGTTCAAACAGGCCTCCGCGGGTGCGCTGCTGCTCAAACGAAAGCCGCTGCGCCCAGACAGCGACGAATTGCGCGTGCAGGCGCAACGACTGCGTACCGAAGTCGACCAGTCGATTTCGATGCTGTCCTCTGCTCGATGAAGGAGTGATTATGGAGCGGGTCCTCGTCACAGGTTGCTCGACCGGCATCGGCCGAGAGGTGGCAATAGAGTTGACACGCAAGGGATATGAGGTGGTGGCGACCGCCCGCGACAAGGCACAACTGGCCGATCTCGATGTCGCGCAACGGCTCTGCCTGGACGTGACCGACGATGCGTCAGTGGCCGCAGCGGTCGAAGCGGCCGGACCGATCGATGTTCTGATCAACAACGCGGGAATCAGCGTATGGGGGCCGATCGAGACCACACCACTCGATGCGGTGCAGTCGATCTTCGAGACGAATGTGCTGGGCGTGGTGCGCGTGACTCAGGCGTTCCTGCCGGCGATGCGCGAACGCGGCCGGGGCGCCGTGGTCAATATGTCGTCGGCCGCAGGGCGCACCCGCGCCCGGCCGATACTCGGCTGGTACTCCGCGACCAAACATGCTCTGGAGGTGCTGACCGAGGTATTGCGTTGGGAGGTAGGACATCTCGGAATCCGAGTGATCCTCATCGAACCCGGGGCGGTCGAGTCCAACTTCCCGCAGAACCGGAAGGTCGCCGGTCTGGACCGGCCGCCCTACGACGAGATCGGCCGTCGTTTCATGGCCACGGTCGCGGCACAGCGAACGACGCCCTACCCCGCCTCAGAGGTGGCGGCGGTAGTGGTCCAGGCGCTGGCCGAGGAGACTCCCCGGCTCCGGTGGTACGGCAGCCCGGATGCCGAAGAGCTCATCGAGAAGAGTCTGTCCGCCACCGACGAAGAGACCGAGCGCGCCATGCGTTCGATGTTGAATTCGTAGCCATGGACCAGGACATCCACTGCGGTGCAAGTGAATTCACCGACCGGCCACGGTTCGAATGTCGACAGGAGAGAAGTTGTGACGATGGATCCGGATACGGTGCTCGCCACGCAGCCGATCAAGCGGCCTACGGAGTGGAAACCAGAGGAGGTGATCCTCTACCACCTTGGCCTGGGCGCAGGCGCACACCCGGTCGACGCTGAGCATTTGCGGTACGTCTTCGAAGCGGACCTGAAGGTACTGCCCACCTTCGGGGTGATCACCGCGCAGCCGGTGGCGAGAGAGCTGCTCACCGCACCCGGAATAGTGTTCGACCCTACGCTCATGCTGCACGGTGAACAGGAACTCGTGGTCCATCGTCAACTGCCGGCGCTCGGCGCGGGCACCACGAGCACCGGTCGCATCGTCGGCCTGTACGACAAGGGCAAGGCTGCGGTTCTGGTGACCGAGGTGGTGCTGGCCGACGGCGGCGTGCCGTTGTGTACCAACCGATTCAGCAGCTTTCTGCGAGGTGCGGGCGGATTCGGTGGCGATCCGGGACCGGCGACGAGCAAGAGGACACCCGCCCGGGCCCCGGATGCCGTGTATGAATTGCGGACGCTTCCACAGCAGGCCGCTCTCTACCGGCTCACCGGCGATCACAATCCACTGCATATAGATCCCGAGTTCGCTGAACGAGCGGGATTCCAGCGCCCCATCACACACGGCCTGTGCACATGGGGCATGGCGTGCAAACTGGTGGTGGACGAGATCCTCGGCGGCGAGACCACCGCAGTTGGTTCGTGGGGCGGGCGCTTCTCCGGCGTGGTCTACCCCGGGGAGACTCTCATCGTGTCGACATGGCAGGACGCCGATCGGATCGCAGTCGAGGTGTCGAGCAAAGAGCGCGCCGAACCGGTGCTCAGCAACGGATCATTGACCATTCGCCAGTGACGGAACGTGGCCCGAGCATTGTTTGCCTCGGGCCACGCTCTGTGTCCTACTCCGCCTCCAGCGCAGTACCGTTCGCGATCAACGCGTCGACCCGATCCGGCGCGATCCCCCAGGCGAGCAGACCCGCGCGTGTGTTCTCTCCTGGTAACGCCGGCGCCGCACCGATCGTGGCCGGGGTGGCGCTGAATTTGGGCGCGGGTGCGGGCTGGACGACGCCGTCCACATCGACGAATGTGCCACGTGACCGCATATGCGGATCGGTGATGGCCTCATCGATGTCCAGCACGGGAGCCACGCAGGCATCCACGCCGTCGAACACCGCCATCCACTCGTCACGTGTGCGAGTCCGGAAGACCTCGGCGAACCGCTTCTTCAAGGCAGGCCACCGGTCTCGATCGTTTTGCTGGTCGAGCAGCGCCTGATCCGCGATCCCCATCCCCTCGACCAGGATCGCGAAGAATTTCGGCTCGATAGCGCCCACGCTCAGGTAGCGCCCATCGGCGGTCTCGTAGACCTCGTAGAACGGCGCGCCGGTGTCGAGAAGGTTTTCGCCACGACCTCGCCACTGTCCCATCGCGCGCAGCGTGTGCACCACGGTCGCCAGCCAGGCGGCCGCATCCACCATCGCGACATCGACCACCTGCCCTGTGCCGGTTGCCCGTGCGTGCATGATTCCGGACAGGATGGAGACCGCACACATCATCGCGCCACCGCCGAAGTCACCGACCAGATTCATCGGCGGCACTGGGCGTTCCCCGGCGCGACCGAACAGGCCGAGTACCCCAGCCCGCGCGATGTAGTTGATGTCGTGCCCCGCGCGCGGAGCCATCGGCCCGGTCTGGCCCCATCCGGTCATACGCGCGAAGACCAGCCCCGGATTACGCGCGAGGCACTGCTCAGGGCCCACACCCAGGCGCTCGGCTACGCCGGGACGGAATGGGTCGATGAGAGCATCCGCCTGTGCGACCAGGTCGAGAACCAGCTCGGCACCGTCGGGTGAGCTCAGATCCACACCGACCGATGGGCGACCGCGGTTCATCAGATCGGCCCGCGCGTCGGCCGCGGACCTCGGCTTTCGCCCGGGACGCTCGATCCGCAGAACGTCGGCGCCGAGGTCGGCCAGCACCATGCCGCAGAAGGGGCCTGGCCCGGTCCCGACGAGCTCGACGACGCGGACGGTGGACAGCGGTCCCATGGGCACTCCTATTGTGTTGGTTCAGAACTGGTGGTGTGTCGGCGTCGGACGCGCGGACTCCGACGAGCGGTGAGCTTCGCGCGGCGTTACCGTTGCGGCCAGTAGGCATCGCGAATCTTCCGCTTGTACAACTTCCCGTTCTCGCCGCGCGGAAGTGCGAGCACGAAATCGACTGTCCGGGGGCACTTGTAATGGGCGAGGGCACGGCGGCAGTCCTCGATCAATCGTCGCGCCAGTTCCGGCGCCGCGGCCTCGCCAGGTGCGGTCACCACCACGGCCTTGACCTCTTCGCCGAACTCGTCGTTGGGGACTCCGATGACCGCGGCGTCATCGACGGCGGGGTGAGTGATCAAGAAGTCCTCGACCTCTTGCGGATAGATGTTGACGCCTCCGGAAATGATCAGGTGCGATCGGCGGTCGCTCAGGTAGAGGTAGCCGTCGGCATCCAGATGGCCGGCATCGTCGGCTGTCGTCCAGCCCTTCGGATGCCGCGACTTCGCAGTCTTCTCGGCGTCTCCGTGGTAGGTGAACGGCTCGCCGACAGTCTCGAAGTAGATGGCGCCGGTCTCCCCCACAGGAACTTCGTTCCCGTCGTCGTCGACGATATGGACGACGCCGACCTTCGGCCGGCCGACCGAGCCCCGATGCGTCAGCCACTCCTGCGGAGATATCCAGCAGTATCCGATGCCCTCGGTACCCGCGTAGTACTCGTAGACGATGGGGCCGAGCCAGTCGAGTATCGCCTCTTTGACCGGGACGGGACACGGTGCCGCGGAATGGATTACCGACGAGAGGCTGCTGAGGTCATAGCTGGTGCGCACGTGCTCGGGTAGTCGCAGCGCGCGGATGAGCATAGTGGGCACAACCTGAACGCACGTCACCGCGTACTGCTCGATCGCCCGCAGCATTCCCTCGGCGTCGAAGCGCTCCATCACGATCGCCGTCGCGCCGATCCGGTGCATCGCGGTTGTATACCAAAGCCCTGCACCGTGGTACAGCGGAGCCGGGCACAGGTATCGGGTGTCGGGACCCCAACCGTAGAGTTCGCACAGACTGTCCAGCCAGGGATCCGCCGCGGTGAACGTGCCTTCCGGGAGGGGCCGCTTCACCCCTTTCGGGCGACCCGTGGTGCCGGCCGAGTACTTCATCGAACTTCCCTGCGACTCATCGGGAATCGGTTCCGTCGGTTCGGTTCGCACCGTCTCCTCGTACGTGCGAAATCCGGAAATCGTTCCCTCGACGGAAATCAGCAGGGTCACCTCCGGGACAAGCCGCATGATCTCCTGGGCGGTCGCCGCGTAGCGTGCCGACACGAACAGCACGGTGCTACCCGAGTCGCGCACGATGTACGCCGCTTCGGCGGCACTCAGCCAGACATTGATCGGTGTGTAGTAACAGCCGGCACGCATTGCGCCCCAGATGATTTCGAACGCGGTCGGGCAGTTCTCGAGAAGGTACGCGACATGGTCGCCGCGGCGCAGCCCGGCACGACGCATCGCCTGCGCGACCTGATTCGACCCGCGCTCGAGTTCGGCGTAGGTGAGTGTCGCGCCGCTGGCAGCCATCACCACGGCCGGCTTGTCCGGGGTTCGCTCGGCGAACATGCCAAGGAACATGGGTGCAGGGCTGGTACGCATCATGAGACTCCTGTTGTGACCACGAGGCCCGCAGTACTGCAAGCGATGGTCACCCAGCCTAAATGAGGGCACTGTTGCGCGAGGAGACTTTAAGATCTCTCGCCGCTCACTGCACCCAACAGCGCGACGAATCCTCCCAAAATCGCGCGCATAGTAGCCCCAATGACGCGTCAATTAGTGGAAATCGGGCAGAAAATCCGACTATTGCGCCGAGTGTGACCCACGTCTACTCTAAGCGCAATTAGTGCACTCTTAAGAAGTTGAGTGTCAGTCCTCATTGTGGAGGCTCCTGTGACTGTCCCAATACAATTCGCGTTGCTCGGCTTGGGGGCAGGTGCTGCTTACGGCCTTGCCGCACTGGGACTCGTGTTGGTTTATCGAGGGTCGGGAGTCATCAACTTCGCGCATGGCGCCGTGGGGATGATCGGCACATTCGTGTTCTACGAGCTCCACGATGTGCGCCACTGGAGCTTCGCATCGGCCGCCGTACCGGCATTGGTCGTGTGCGCCCTGCTGGGCGTCGCGATTCAGTTGCTGGTCATGGGGCCACTACAGCACAGTTCAGGCCTTGCCAAACTGCTGGCAACCCTTGGCGTGCTGACTACCCTGGAGGGACTGGCAGGCCTTCGGTACCACTCGGGCTCGGTCGTGGTCGCGTCATCACTACCTCGGTCGACGGTGCAGATCGCCGGTGCCGTCATCGGGTGGGACCGCCTGCTCATCTTCGCCTTGGTCGTAGTGCTCGTCGCGATCTTGTTCGCCCTCTACCGTTACAGCAAGTTCGGCATAGCTACCGCTGCCGTTGCCGAAAATCCGCGTGCCGCAGCACATCTGGGGCACTCACCGACCGCAATCGCGTGCGCGAACTGGGCGATGGGTTCCATGTTGGCAGGCTTGGCGGGGATATTGCTCGCCCCGATCACCGGCCTTTCGGTGGCCGGCCTGACTCTGCTGGTCATCCCGGCGCTGGCCGCGGCCGTGGTGGGGCGGATGCTGTCGTTCCCGGTGACGCTGTTGGCAGGTGTGCTGATCGGCGTCGCGCAATCCGAAATAACTCGCTACGTGAGCTCGCCCGGATGGGCGAACGCGGTCCCCTTCTTCGTCATCATCGTCATGCTGTCGTTGCGAGGAACCGGACTCCCGACGCGCGGCACCGAATCGCAACGGATGCCGGCAGTCGGCCTGGGCCGGATCCGACTATGGCTCGTTGCAATCGCACTGGCGGTCGTCATCGGTCTGGTACAGGTGATCCCACCGGAGTGGGTCGATGGCATCACCGTATCGATAACCGTCGCGATTGTGGTGTTGTCCATTGTGGTCGTCACCGGATACGCCGGCCAGGTATCGCTCGCACAGTGGATGATGGCCGGTTTGGGGGCCTGGATCGCCGCGAAACTGGTCAGTTCTGCCGGATTCTCGATGCTGGCCGCGCTGTTGATCTCGGTGGTGGTCATGCTTCCCATCGGGGTGGTCATCGGACTACCCGCCTTGCGATCAAGGGGCGATCAGCTGGCGATCGTCACATTGGGCGTCAGCGTCGCGATCGAGCAGTTGATCTTCAACTCGCCTGCACTCACCGGCGGCAGCACCGGGTTGCAGGTCGGCTTCCCCACCATCTTCGGGATCGATGTCGACAACATAATCCATCCGCGGTCCTACGCGGTGGTCTCGATATGCCTGTTCACGATCTGTGCGGTGGCCGTGGCCAACCTGCGGCGTGGTCGCGCCGGGCGCGGACTACTAGCGCTGCGATCGAACGAACGGGCTGCCGCGTCGCTGGGCGTGTGGGTCACCGGTAGCAAGCTGTACGCATTCGCTTTCGCCGGGATGGTAGCCGCGGTCGGTGGGGTGGTCTTCTCGTTCCGCAACCCCGCTGTCCTGTTCAGCGACTATCCGGCTTTCCAATCTGTCACCGTCGTCGGCTATGCCGTCATCGGCGGGCTTGGCTTCGTTACGGGCCCATTGGTGGGTTCGGCCCTGCAACCCGGTGGCGTCGGAACGACTCTCGGCAACCTGTTCGGAGAGGGAATCGAACAGTATCTCCTGGTGGCGAGCGGGCCGCTGCTCATTCTCACGGTGGTCGCCAATGTCAATGGTGTTGTCGCCTCGGAAATCCGGCGTTGGAGCAGCGTCGGCAGGAGGATCACGGGGAGGATTCGCCGAAACCGGCCTGCTGACGTCACTGTGTCTGAGCCCGCCGCCAATGCGGGAACCGGAACGGATGCCGTCGCCCGGAAGGCGACGAGGGTCACCGAACAGGCGCTCGAGATCAGCGATATCGCGGTGCGCTTCGGCGCAACCGAAGTACTACGGAACGTTTCGCTGGACGTCCAGCCCGGGTCCGTCGTGGGCCTGATAGGGCCGAACGGAGCAGGTAAAACGACGTTGATCGACGTGATCACCGGCTTCGTCACTCCCTCACACGGCACTGTGAGGTTGAACGGCGAACCAGTCCACCGCGCTGCGTACCAGCGTGCTCGGACCGGGATCGCGCGGTCGTATCAGTCGCTCGAACTGTTCGACGACATGACGGTGCTCGAGAACCTCCGGATAGCCGCCGAGCGCTGCCGATGGTGGAACTACATCACCGATCCCATTTTCCCTGGCCATCCCACCACCTCACCGGCGATGGCCGAGGCGATCGAGGTATTCCGCCTCGGGGATGTACTCGACAAGCGCCCGAGCGAACTACCGTACGGCCAGCGCAGGCTGGTCGCCATCGCCCGCGCGGTGGCGTCGGAGCCCTCCGTCTTGCTCCTGGACGAACCCGCGGCGGGTTTGAGCGAAGTGGAACGCGACGAACTCGGTGAGCTGGTCACTCACCTCGCACGCGAGCGCGGGATCGCCATCCTGCTGATCGAGCACGACGTGGAACTCGTCATGCGGTTGTGTGAGCGGATCGTCGCCCTCGATTTCGGCCAGGTGATCGCACAAGGGTCTCCCGCCGAAATTCGCGAGAACGCCGCGGTTGTCGCCTCCTATCTCGGCGCAGCGGCGACCGAAGAGATCGCGATCGACGACGAAATCCGCTCCGTCCGAATCGATTCCCAGGAGGTCCGGTCATGACCACATCGAACACGTTGCTGGCGGCCGAAAAGATTGCCGCGGGGTACAACGGCATCCCGGTCCTGGAGAACGTCTGTCTTCATGTCGAGCCTGGTGAGGTCGTGACGTTGCTCGGGGCGAACGGCGCGGGCAAGACGACGACACTCCTGACTTTGGCCGGCAATCTCCGACCGCTTCAGGGCCAGGTCGTTTGGAAAGGCCGTCCCATCCGGACGCCTCCCTACCGACGCAGCCGAGAAGGCATGGCGTTCCTGACCGAGGAACGTGCCGTATTCACGAAATTGACCACCGCGGAAAATCTTCGGCTCGGGCGGGGCGGGGTTCGCGCGGCACTCGACATCACCCCTGAGCTCGAAAAGCTCCTCGATCGCAAGGCTGGGCTGCTCTCCGGCGGCGAACAACAGATGCTTGCCCTCACCCGGGCCATCGCGGCCCGCCCCGCGGTATTGCTCGCCGACGAATTGTCACTGGGCCTTGCGCCGAAGATGGCTCGGCGGCTGCTCGACGCCGTCCGGAAGGCGGCCGACTCCGGGATCGGCGTCATCCTCGTGGAGCAGCATGTCCGCAACGCACTGTCCATCGCCGACCGTGGATACGTACTTCGACGCGGCCGTGTGGTCATGACCGGAACGTCCGCCGAATTGCTCTCGCGCATCGGTGATATCGAGGCAAACTACCTCGCTGGCCCCAGCACATCCGAATAGAAATTTCAGTTGATCAAATCGAATTTCTCAAAAGAAATTCGAGAAATGGAGTCTGCCATGCGGACAAAAGTAAAAACTGCCCTGGTGGGCATGACGGTGGCAGGATTGGTCACCGCGATGACAGCGTGTTCCGACGGAGGGGGCGGGTCCGACGGAAGCACCATCAAGGTGATGGCCATGGGGCAGTACCAGTCGTCCCAATTCTCCTTCCCCGAAATGAAGGACGCAGTGGAGGGGGCGATCAATGCCGCCAACGCCGCGGGCGGCATCAACGGCAAGAAGATCGAACTCACGACCTGCAACGACCAGGGCGACCCGAACGTCGCCGCGAAATGTGCACGACAAGCAGTGACGGAACACGCCGCCGCGGTCCTCGGGAGCATCTCGCTGTTCAACACCGGCGTCACGCCCGTGTTGGAAGCTGCCCACATTCCATTGATCGGCGCACTTCCATTGACCAGTGCCGATTTCACCAGCCCGATCTCGTACCCGGTCGACGGTGGCAATCCAGGGCAATTCACCGCAGCTGGACTGGCGCTGGCGCAGCGAGGCTGCAAACAAGTAGGGATCATATCCAGTTCGGACAGCGCGGCCGCGCAGGTTTCGGCAGAGCTGATCGAACAGGGGGTGAAATCCGGTGGCGGACAAGTTACTTCCTCGATCGGTGTCACCAGTGATGCTCCCGACCTCGCACCTGCGGTTTCCACCCTGTTGCAAGGAGGCGCGCGCTGCGTCGGCGTGGCCCTTCCCGCCGCAGCACAGATGAAATTCATCATGGCGGCGCGCCAGAGCAGTAACCCACAGCTCCCGATCGCAGCCAGCCTGGCGAATGTTCCACCGAGTGTCCTGGCTTCGTCGGGTGCAGCCATGGAAGGCGTCCTGCTTCCCGACAGCAAGGTCCTTCCCAACCCGACCGATACACCCAATTTCGTGGCGCAGTTGAAGGCACATAATCCGAAGGCCGAGGTGGATACGAGCGCCGAGCTTGCCTGGTCCGCAGCAACCGTATTCATCGAGGTGGCCAAACAGATCCAAGGTCCGGTGACCGCATCGAGCGTGATCGACCAGTTGAAGAAGACGACCGCGATGAAGCTCGAGACCTACCCGAGTCCGATCGACTTCACGAAGGAGAACTCGAACCCCAAGTACAAGCGGCTGTTCAACACTAAGGACGTTCTGTACATGGTGCACGACGGCGCCATCATCAAGGCGCAGAACGACCTGATCAATGTCGCCGATGCGCTGGCGGCGAGCTGACAGTCAGATTGTCGAGGCCGGCGGGGCCGATCATCTCGGCCCCGCCGGTCTCGGCGCGTGCTACTGCATCGCTGGCTGAAGAGCCGGCGCGGTGTGCGTGTGTGGTGGTCGGGCGAGGAGTGCCATGATCGCAGCCGCCGTGTTCACCAGCGCCAAGGCGATGAGGACCGGAACGAAGCTCCCGAGCCGATCGAGCATCGCGCCGACGACGACCGGAGCGGCACCACCGAACAGCGACTGCAGCGGCGTGGAAACCCCGCCCAGCACCGGGTACGCCTTGGTGCCGAAGTAATTCGTGAAGATGACCGCCGTCATCAGATAGATCTCGCCATTGGCCAACCCGACCGCGATCAGATAGACGTACAGCGCGCCCGACCACATGTACAAGAGCGCGAACACGACCAGTCCGAAACCGAGCACCAATTGGAACAGCGCCATGAGGTAGCGCGCTTCGACGAGGTCGGAGATCCAGCCACCGATCAGCCGGCTGAAACCGCTGACAGTGTTGACCAATCCGAAGATCGTCACCGCCGCCGTGACACTGAGCCCGCTGGCCTCGAAAATCTTCACCTGATGCGCGGAAAGCCCACTGAAAACGAAGATTTCGAAGGTGGCGGACAATGCGACGAGCCAGAACGCGGGATGTGCAAGAGCTTGCGCGCCGGTCCACGACCTGGTGACCTTGTAGGCCATCCGCCGTCGGATCGGTTCGACATCGACGAGTTGGCGGTCCGTGGCACCGCCATCGGTCTCCTGTCCGAGGTCTTCGGGCTTTTCACGAACGAACAACAGAGCACACAGCGGAGCCAAGATCGCGATCCCGCCCTCGACCCTGGCGACATCCCGCCAGGTGCCGAATGCTCCGAGTAGCGCCACCGAAAGCTGGGACCACACGATCGCGATGAGTGTCGATGACGAGATGACGATCGACAGCCCCAGCCCCCGCCGACGGTGGAGCCAGTTACTGACGATCGCCGGTCCGCACAACGCCGCACCCGCTGCCGATACCGAGCACGCCCGTGCACAAATACAGCTGCCAGGCATGCTGAACCAGGGACATGCCCAGGACGGCCAGTGGCACCAGGGGCGTGAAGCAGACCATGAGCCTACGAGCACCCACCCGTGGTATCAGCAGTCCGGCCACGAAACTCGCCACCCCGACGCTGATGAGATAAATGGATGAGCCGGCACCGTACTCCGCGGCACTCCAGCCCAGCTCTTTCGCCATCAGTGGAACGTTCATTCCGAGGGTGACGAACATGCCGACCGTCAATGCGTAGATTATCGTGATGAATACAAGGTTGTAGTAGCCATAAAAGCCTCGCGACCAGGCGAACATGGGCCCCTCGTTGTGTGCGTGCATGAGATATGCAAAATGATCCGTCGAACACGCCCTGCGGCTCAGGCACGTACGAATGTACGATCTGGCACTCACGGTGTCGACGAATGGTGACGAGCCGGATATCCGGCGACCGAGTTACCTTTCGAAACTTGAGGGTTCGGGTGAGCAGAAAATGCCCGCGGACAAGGTCCGGCCGGCCCCAGCGACACGGCTGGACGCATTCGTGGAATGCGCAAGCTCAGCTCAACAGCAAGCATAGAAGAGTGTCCTATATCTCTTTGCCTACGTCAAGAGTCCATAACCCCCAGTGCAACTCATCGACACTCGAAATACCCGCAACCCATTGCGGCGAAGGACTTCTGCGACTTGCGATTCCAGCGCACCCCGCTGCCAGGCCGACTACCGGACAACCAATGACGCGCAAAGGTCACGAATGCAGCGAGCACATCTCCCCCAAGCCGACCAAGGTTCGCTGTACAGACAACCAATGCCACGAACTGCTCCGATGACGAAGAGTTTTCCGAAACTGCCCCCGCATCAACCAAAACAGTATACTCTTGAGTCCATGCTCGAAACCTGGCGACACTCTCGAGATGATCAATCAGGTTTCACCAGTTCGACCATAGATTTTGCGCGCGAGTGAATCGAAAACGTCGAACAAGTTCGACCATCGCCCGGGAACAGGAGAAGTCATTCCGGTTCACCGAGCGGTGATAGATATATTTGAATACCGGAAATCTAAATATTCCATCTGACACTTTCTAGCGGCAATTGGTCGGCGTGCCCGATTGACAGTCCGCACCTTCGTTTACATATTCCAGAACCAAAATAGAAGCGTTCACCGCCGTCGGCGCCGCTGATGGTGTGTGTCGCCGCTCAGTGATCCCCGAATCACCGGTTTTCGACCCCTCGGTCAGCATATCCGGGGAGTCCGATGAGAGGAAATATGATGAGGAAAATCGCCGCTGCCTGTGTACTGGCAGTCGGAGTCGTGAGCATGGCGGGAACCGCGCACGCGACGCCGCCACCGGACGCGATCCACTACACGACCTTCGCAACACCCACCGGGACGGTCATCAGCACCGATGCGGGATCCCTGACCGCCGAGGATGGCGTGTTCAAGATCAAGGGTGCCGACGGAACCGTGGTCGCCGGCTCGGAATTGTCGTTCCGGGTCGACGATTTCGTCTTCCCCATCGACGCCCAGATCAGTAACCGCACCGCGACGCTCACCCCCCGGTTCGACCTCGCCCACGCCAGCTATCGACCGGTCAGCCTGCCATACGAGGAGCAGGCTCCCTGGAAGACGCAATACGACCGTGAACAGGCCGCCTGGAGTCGACTGGTCACCACGATCACGGCGGGCGCCACCATCGGAACCATGGTGGGCGGGCTCGGCGGTGCGGCGGTCGGCTGTGTGCTCGGCGGCATCGCGGGTGCGACCATCGCCGCCGCGACCATCGTCGGCATGTTCGGCCCGTTCATCCCGGCCGCCGCCATTGGCTGCCTCGGCGGCATCATAGCCATCGGAGCGCTCGGCACCGCGGCCGGACAGCTACTGGTGACCGCGCCCGTCGCGATCATGGCCGCCGTCCAGTACTTCACGACCGTCAACCAGCCCCCGCCCGGCCCCGCCCCGGCCAAGTAGTCGGCGACCGCGCCGGGACGTTCGGACACGACGGTCGCCCAGAAGCGACCACCGAGAACTCCCGGCGCGGCCCGCACACCGCAAGGCGAAGCCTCAGCCGCACAACGACACTGACCAACACCACAGCCCGGCTGGATGCTCACGCCGAATTTCGAAGCGAGCGCGTCTGCTGACGATCCGAAGCTGTTCCGCCCGATTCAAATGCTGGCCGGTGGGCAATCATCTGTACCGTCGCTGCCGCAGAACTCGACGCCGCCCGGACGGCTAACCGTCCCCTCCAAACCAAGTTCAGTATTCTCAATAGGCTTCTGAACTCCCCAGGGAGGAACCTCAATCCGTAGTGCGGCCTACGAGCTGCAATACCTCACGCACCCCCACCTTCATCGTCGCGTTTCGCGGAAGTTCGTCGACAACTGCTATCGCGACCGGAATCTTATAGGCCTCGAGGCGCTCCCGGACGAATGATTTCAGTTCACCCTCCTCCGGCGCACCGCCAGGCGCCGGAGTCACCACAGCAACCGGCACGCTACCCAGTCGGGAGTCCGGCGCGCCCACGACGACCGCGTCCGCCACCGCAGGGTGGGCCCGCAATGTGTCAGCCACCTCTCCCGCGTCGACCTTGAAACCACCACGGTTGATGACGTCGTCGACCCGCCCTTCGATGTACAGGAACCCGTCCGAATCGATACGGGCCAGATCGCTCGTCCGGATCCATTGCCCCGCACGATCACCTGCGGCCTGCGCCGAACGAACCTCGAGGATTCCAACCGAGTCCGGACCCAGTACTGCGGGAGCAGAATCCTCCGCAGCGGTGGTCCGGTCGATAACCCGCAGTTCGACACCGGGATGAGCCCTACCGACACTGCCCCTTTTGCTCGGGCCGAACTTCTTGTGATCCTGCAGCGTCCAACTCGCAACGCCCTGGAACTCGGTCGCCCCGTATGCCTGAATCACCGGAATGTCATAGCGGGCGGTGAATTCGTCGGCGAGCGACTGGGGCAGGGGCGCGGTACCGGCTCGGACCGCCCGCAACGACCCGAGCCACTCCTTCGGAATGTCGGCATCGAGAATCATGCGCAGCGCGGCAGGGGGCATCCCGGACACGGCGATCTCATGATCCCGGACGGCCGCCGCCCACTTCCACGGATCGAATCTGTCGAGGAGCACCATTCTCCGCCCCTCGACCGCCATCACACACAGCGCGAGCAGGGCACTCGTGTGCCCAAGGGGAAGCATCTGCACAGCGACCCCCGGACGCAGCTTCAGTTCGGGCTCACCCCCGGGGCCGTAGTGACCCAGCACGCCGGCCACAGACGCGTCGATATTGGCGTAGGTCATCGAAACCCGCTTGGGCGGGCCGGTCGTGCCACTGGTCTGCAAACTGATCGCGGTGTCCTCTTCGACCTTGCCGAAGTCCGCGCCCGGAGAAGCCGCGACGACCTCCGACACCTCCCGTAGGTCCGCGGCGATCCGCAATCCGAGGCCACCAGTAGCGGAAACCGCCCCGGCAACACCATCGCGCTTCCAGTCCTCTTCGTCGGCCACGACGATGGCCGGGCGCAGGGTCGCGATCTCGTCCACCATGGCAGCATCCGGATGCATGCCGTTGATCGTCACGCAAGCGCGACGCAACGCGAGCAAACCGAGGATCGCGGCGGCGATCGTCGGCCTGTTGCGCGTGATCACAGCTATCACCGCGTTCGCGGGCAATCCCGATGCCGCGCGCTGCAGTTCCTCGGTGACGAACTCGACGTCTCCCCACGTCGACCATTGCCCCTCGTAATCAACGACGGGTACGGCCGGGTCCACGGCCATCACTCGACGGATACGGGTCGAAACATCCACGTCTGCCTCCTCGGCGCCGATTGCCGGAATCATGGATAGAGTACACTGTTTCCATGCCTGAAGGTCAGACCGCTCACTACCTGCCGCTGTCCGGTGTCCGCATCTTGGACCTGGCCAAACTGATCCCGGGCGACCTCGCCACGCGCATCTTGGCCGACCTGGGTGCCGAAGTGGTGAAGGTGGAACTGCCGGGAATAGGGGACTACCTACGCAACATTCCGCCCATGTATGGGCCTGACTCCTACCATCACTTGGCGCTGAACCGAGGTAAGAAGAGCGTCGCGCTGGACTTGCGCACCGAGGCCGGCCTGCGGGATTTCCACGCGTTGGCGAACAAAGCCGACGCCATCATGGAGGTCTCACAGCCCGGACGCTTTCAGCAGATGGGTATCGATTTCGCCGAGATGCGCCGCCAGCGGCCGGAATTGGTGATCTGCTCGATGACAGGATTCGGACAAACCGGACCGTTGGCGACGTTACCTTCCCACGGCTACAGCATGGACGCACTCGCCGGTACTGCGATTGTCGATCGCAAACCGGACCGTACCGAATTCGCTGATGGCGGCCCCTCCTCCAGCATCAGCTCCGAGGCTGGCGCCTCAGCTGCTGCTACCGCCACGATGGCCGCGTTGTTCGGCGCACGGACCACCGGAATCGGTGCGTGGATCGATATCTCCTTCTGGGATGCGGCAGTCGAGATGAGTCGGGCCGCAATCGCGCACAGAGCCGCGATGGACGCACCTCGTCCAGTATCAATGGACAAATGGTCCCTCTACGCCATTTATCGTGCCTCGGACGGACGGGACGTGGTGATCTGCGCGATCGAGCGGAAGTTCTTCGCTGCGTTCTGCACAGGAATCGGGCGCGAAGACCTGATCGAACGGTGGTCGAGCCCGGTGGGCGGAAGCGTCGACTACGGCGACGCGAGTATGCGAACCGAACTCGACGCCGTGTTCCGAACCGCGACCGCGCAAGAGTGGCTGGACCGCTTCATCGAATGGGATGTCCCTGGCGGAATTGTCGAAACTCCGGACGATCTCGCGAATTTCGAGCACACGACGGCCCGCGGCCTGCTCGAACGCAACTGGCACGGCACCGTTCCCAATATCTTGTCGCCCATCCGGTGGATGGATTCCGGTACCCGGCCGGGTACCGGCGCAGACGTGTGCTCCCCCGTAGGGGCCGACAACGAGGAGGTCTTCCGCACATGGCTCAGCTGACAACAGACAGCGAGACAGATAACTCGACCGGCATCACCTTCCACCGTGAGGACACGGTGGCGGTCCTGTCCCTGGACGCACCGCACCGCAACGCTTTGACACCTCAGTTCGCCGATGCGTTGGTCGCGAACCTGGAGAGTGCCGAAAAGGACGACACGATCACCTCGGTGCTGATCCGCTCCGAAGGGAAAACCTTCTGCAGCGGTGCAGATCTCGAACTTCTGAGCACGGTGGCCGCGGATCCTCTCGAAGAGGCCAACTACGCCGCTATCGGAAAGATCTACTCGATGTTCGAGCGGCTGCGCGACGCCCGGATTCCGACTCTCGCGGCGGTCAGCGGCACTGTCGTGGGCGCTGGAATCAATTTGCCGCTCGCCTGCGATCTGCGCCTGGTCGCCGACAACGTACGGATCATCGGCTTCGGGAGGGCAGGCGTCCACCCTGGAGGCGGCCATCTGACCATGTTGCGGCAGAACCTGTCGGCAGTCGCGGGAGCCGCGATCGCGTTGTTCAACCAGGAGATGAACGCCGAGCAGGCCGTCGCGTCCGGCTTCGCATGGCGAGCCGTGCCTGCGGCCGAACTCGACACGGCCGCACTCCAGACAGCGGCGGGTGCGGGCCCGGACGCACGGCTGTCCCGGGCGGTCACGTGGACATACCGCACCGTTGCCGAGACCGCACCGACGCCGCGCGCGGCGGTATTGCTGGAGCGCGCGCCCCAATTGTGGAGCCTGCAGCGACGTTTCGGTGATTGAGCGGTTGAACAACGTGAAGTAGGCGGGCAACCAGGATGCGCCTGACGGCAAATTTGTTGCCCGCCAGGCGCATACGTTCGCTCTCGCATCACATCGACCGGGTTTGCCACAGCGCTCGGTCGGTGTGTGTCCGCGCTTTCCAGCCGATCCCGGTCAAACGACCTTCCCGTGCGGCGACGTCCGTAGTCGATCGACGGCAACGTCGCGGCTGGCGCTTGTCTACCGCCCGCGGCCGGACACGCGCTCCGGGGCGACCGGCTAGAAGATCACCGGCAACTGCGCGGGGACGGGAACTGTGCCCGAGGATCTGCGGCACAGCGAGCGACATATCGAGCCGGATATCTGCATCCAGCCCGCCGACGCGAGCAGCGCTTCCAGCGATTGCGAAACCGCCGTCTTCGGAGAAATCTGCCGCCGCCCCTTGCTTTGCACCTGCCCGTGGACAACATGCCGATCACCGGTTTCGGGAGGCGGTGTTCCGCCTGGCGGGGTACATGTTGTTCCCCACCAAAAAACTCACGTCAGCTCGGCATGCCGCAGTCCACCCGGCATCCCTCCCGGGGTCACGCCGCGTCGATCAGACTCGCTGCGGCGTTCAACCGCTGCCAGTCCGCACTTCCCAGCAGATCCCGGTCCAGCTGAGCACGTTTGAAGAACAGATGGCAGTCGTGCTCCCACGTGTAGCCGATACCGCCGTGAACCTGAATCGCGTCGCCGGCCACCTTCACATATGCGTCGCGGGCGAAGGCCGCCACCAATCGAGCTCGCATGAGATCGCCGTCCGCCAAGGCGCGCGCGGCACCGGCGGATGCCGCAACCGCGCCCTCGACCTGCACGAAATCGTCCGCCAGCTTATGCTTCACGGCTTGGAACGAACCGATCGGCCGATCGAACTGGGTCCGCTCGATCGCATATTCGGCGGCCATGTGCAGCAAACGATCGGCCCCGCCGGCAGCATCGGATGCCAGTGCGACCGACGCCGCACACGTCAGCCGGTCGAGCAGATCGATCGCCTCCTGGCCGCGAACCAGCAGGTCACGGGGTTCAACGGCGGTTCCGGAGAAAGTAACCGTGCACAGTTTGCGAGTACGGTCGTGTACACGCACCGGAAAGATCGTCGTCCCATTGCGATCGGGTTCGACAGCGTAGACGACGGTCTCGTCACCGGTATGCCCGGCAACCAGCAGAACCGATGCGGAGGCGGCGTCTGGGACGAAACCACACTCACCGTAGAGTCGGACACCCGAATCATCCGAAATCGCCTCGACAGCAGCGCCCTCGATCGAGGGGTTGCCGTCACGGTCACTGAGAACGACCGTGCCGACAAGTCCCTCGGCCAGCCGCGGCAGCCACGCCGCGGCCACGTCGGTGCTCGGGTAGGCCGCCAGCGCGCCCACCGTCAGAACAGCACTGGACAGGAACGGAACCGGCGCCAGTGCGCGACCCAACTCCTCCCCGATCACCGCCATGGCCGTGGGTCCGGCCTCCAGACCACCATGGCTTTCCGGCACCGCCATGGCCGACAGGCCGACCTCACTGTTCAGCGCATCCCACAGGGACCGGTCGAAGTCCTGCTCGTCGTCGGCGGCGATCTCCCGAACTCGCGACATCGGCAGCCGCCGCTCCAGAAGTCCACGCATGCTGGCACGGAGATCGGCCAGTTCCGCAACGCTGGGTTCGTTCACTGATCTTCTTTCGTGGTACGTGGCGCGTCCGGCGTCACTTGGGTTCGCGGGGCAGGCCGAGCAGCCGTTCCCCGATGATGTTCCGCTGGATCTCCGAGGTTCCCCCCGCGATCGTCCATGTCCATGACCGGATGTGATCGAGCATCCAGTCTCCGGAGGTGTAGCTGATGTCGTTCTTGCGCTGCGGATCGATGTGGGCATTCAACCCGTTGGTCTGTACGCCGAATTCGGTGAGACGCTGCAGGATCTGGCTGAATTGGAGTTTGAGCACCGAACCGGCCGCACCCGGATCCTGTCCCTCGGCAAGCTGGCCCAGGACTCGATCGTTCATCAGGCCGAATACCTCGACCTCCCCGGCGAACCGCGCGAGTTCGAGCCGGAAGGCCGAATCAGCGCTCACACCAGAGGCATTGGCCTGCGAGACCAACTGGGCCACCAGTGACCGGAGTCCCTCCTGCAGTTCGATCATCTGCGAATACCGCTCGGTGCTGAGCGTGGTCTGCGCGATCCGCCATCCGTTGTTCTCCGCCCCGATCAGGCGGTCCGCCGGGATCCGCACATCCGTGAGGAATACCTCGGCGAACTCCTTTGCCCCCGTGGCCTGGCGGATCGGTCGAACCTCCACACCCGGGCTCTGCATATCGAGGATGAACATGGAGATTCCGCGATGTTTGGGAGCCTCCGCGTCGGTCCGCGCGAGAAGCAGGCCCCATTTCGCATACAAGCCCATACTGGACCAGATCTTCTGGCCGTTGACCACGTAGACATCCCCTTCACGCCGCGCGCGGGTGCGCAGCGACGCCAGATCGGAGCCCGCGCCCGGCTCGGAGAAGCCCTGGCACCAGATGTCACCGGCCAGGATTCCGTCGAGCAGCTTCTGCTGTTCAGGTGTGCCGTGCTCCATCAGTGTGGCCGCGGCGTGCCCCAGCGAGATCGCGAGGTATCGAGGCCGTGGCGCGTTGGCTCGGGTCATCTCCTCCTGCAAGATCAACTGCTGCGCCACCGAGGCGCCGGCGCCGCCGAATCGCTCCGGCCAGTGCGCGACCAGCAGCCCTGCGGAATGCAGTGTGCGCGCCCAGTTCTCGAAGAACTCGGCGACCTCGTCGTCATCGGCGAAGGGAAGGGTCTGCTCCCACCCTGCCGGGGTGTTGGCCTCCAGCCATCGGCGCACATTCGCGCGGTAGGTATCCAGATCGGCGTCGTGTTGCGGCTTGCTGACCAACGTCTCGCTCATCGTGCCACCGCTCCTGTCGCCGGGCCGACCGGAACGTCACGCCTTCCGCTGGACACCTGCCCCGGATATCCACCGCCGCCGTATTCGCGATCGACCGCGTCGCGATCCACCTGACCGGTCTTCGTCTTCGGCAACGCCGTCACGAAAGTCACGAACCGGGGCTTCTTGTACGAAGCAATGTGGTCGCGACAGTGTTCGATCAGCTCTTCCGCAGTCACCGTGGCGCCGGCAGCCGTGACTACCACCGCCTTGACCGACTGCGTCCACCGCTCATCGGGTACCCCGAGCACTACCACCTCCGACACCGCGGGATGTGCGCCCAGACACCGTTCGACCTCGATCGGATAGATGTTCTCCGAGGCCGATTTGATCATTTTCATCATGGGCCCGACGAACGTGATCGAGCCATCCTTCTCCCGGCGCCCCAGATCCCCGGTGCGATGCCATCCGTTCAAGCGGCGCTCGGCGTTGAGCTCATCGCGATTCAGGTAGCCGTTCATCACCACGGGGCCGCGGCAGATGATCTCGCCGGTCTCGCCGGTCGGCACCTCGACACCGGCGGCGTCCACGATGCGAACCTGCCCCAGCGGAGTGGTGCGTCCGTATATCGAGTCCGCCTTCGAACCCAGTCCATAGCTGGTGATCAGGCCCGTGACCTCGGATTGTCCATACCCGCCAGCGCGTCCGCTGGTCGGGTTCGCGCTCGGCGTGCACATCGTCCACGTCGCCGGGTCAGGATCCGGCCACAAGCTCCGAAGATCCCACCGACCGTTCTGGTTCGCCTCGCGCATCGCCTCGACAGTCGGCGCCATGATGAATGCGCGGTTGCATTTCTCCCGGTCGATCACCTCGCACATCTCCTCCGCGTCGGTCCGCGCCACCACTACATTCGTGCCACCCAATAGGAACGTTGCGAGCGTCGTCATCACGGTGCCCAGGTGGAACAGCGGGCCGGAATTGAGGAACACCGTCTCATCACTGATCTCGGCGATTCGCGCAATCACCAGGCCTTCGATGAGGGCCGCACGATGCGACAGCGCCGCCGCATGCGGACGGCCGCCGAAAGCCGCCGTGTAAATGCCCAGGACCGACAGATCAGGGTCGATCGGTTCCTCGGCATCGACTGTGGACCCCGTGGCGAGGACGGCTTCGTAACCGTCGGCGGCGACGGAATCATGCTGGATCCACTCCGCGTCGGCGGTTGCAAGAGCATGTGCCCGCTCGACCAGCTCACCGACATCGCTCTTCTGCCAGAGCACCACAGCTGCATTCACATCGTCGATGACCGCAGCGAGCTCGGCGGCCGACTGCCGCCAGTTGACCGGCACCAGGAGTGCACCCAATTTGGCACAGGCGAGCAGGGTCTCGATGAGCCGGAAGGAGTTCTGACCGATCCAGAGCACCCGTTCCCCGGCCCTCACACCACGCTCGGAAAGCACGTTCGCCCACTGGGTGACGCGATCGTCGAGGGTGACGTAATCAAGCCTGAATTCGCCATCTACCAGCGCAGTCATCGATCCACGACTGCGCCTGTGCTCCCGTAGGACATCACCTAGCGAAGTCCACCCGACCGGATCTGCCGAGCCCATCGTTACCTCCGATTCGAAATCGAGCGTTGCGTCACACCCTACAACATAATTAGTATCCTCAAAAGCAAGACCACCATGCTCCGAGGAGGCCCACTTGTCCGACAAACTCGTCGACCGAGAACTGTTCGACCCGTCCCGGCAAACGATCGAGCCGGCGGAGAATCGGCGACGGGCTCTGGCCGGGCTCGCCACGGAATGGGAACGCGCGTGGGACAACCCGTACTACAGCAAGCGCTTTCGAGAGGCCGGCCTGACTCCCGGCCCCATGCCCGATCTCGACGAGATTCCCCGCACAACCAAGGACGATCTGCGGGCCGATGTGCAGGCACATCCGCCGTTCGGAACCCATCGTTCGGTTACCCTCGCCAACGCTCGCCGGGTGGGAACATCAACTGGGACCACCGGCAAGCCGTGGCTGCAGTTGTGGACCGAGCGCGACATGGCCAGTGCCATCGACGTCCGGATGCAGTACCTCTGGCGCGCGGGCATGCGACCCGACGGCCGGTTCGCACACAGCTGGCCGACCGGCCTGTATTCGACCGGCGTGCTGGCCGGACGCGACTTCCTGCGCGCGGAAATCATGGAGATCCCGTGCGGTCTCCCGAACACCGCACAGGACATCGCGACCCACCTCGATCTGTGGGAGTTGTTGTCCCCCACCGGTTTCATGCTCACCGGCTCCCAGATCGGCATCTATGACGAGGCCGCGCGCGCAGCCGGCAAGGACCTGCGCACACTGTTCAACGGCGCTTCGGTTCTGATCGTGGAGGCTCTCTATCAATTCGAGGGCCCCCGCAAGCAGTTCGAAGAACAGTATGGGGTGCGGTTGCACAACATCACCGGCGCCTCGGAAGTGCCCGCCTACTCCATCAACGACTGCCGCTTCCACACCGGCATGCACGTGCCGATCGGAAACCACTTGATCCAGGTGGTCGATCCCGAGACCGGGCGTGAGGTTCCCGCTGGGGAGCGCGGCAATCTCGTGCTCAATGCCTACGGCCTGGACGCGTTCTATATGCGATACGACCTCGAGGACATCGTGGTCGCCGAGACCGGTCCTTGCCCGTGTGGCGACACCGGCCAGCGGTACACCTTCATCGGTCGTGGCGCCGATCGGTGCGAAGTCCAAGGGAAGAAGATCCTTCCACTCGACATCCAGCTCGCGCTGTTCGAGCACGGTTCACCGGAGTTCCGGCTCAAGCCGGGCAAGTTGGACAAGGTCCAGCTCATGGTCGAGTGTGAGGGTTCGGCCGCGAACGGGCTCGCAGCGGACCTCGCGAGCCGCCTGGACGTCCCCGTCGAGATCGAGGCTGTCGAAACGGGCAGCCTGCCACGCTCGTCGTTCAAGCCGCGCCGCACCGCCTCGTAGCCGACTTCCCCTCCACAACAAGGAGTTTCATGACCAATGACACAGCCACGGCTGAATACGAGCAGGTCCGCGCGGACTGCGTCATGCGGGCGCACATCGTTGATCCCGGTTTCGAGATCCGCGAGATCGTGCCGCCCGGCGATCGACTCTACGACCCGCAGATTCGCTATACCGACGCCGACGAATCCGTGGTGATCAGCGATATCGGAGGCCAGGCCCAGCCAGGCTTCGACCCGAACGCGGGACACGGGGCGATCTTCCGCCTGACACCGGAGTTCGACCTGCGAGAGATCACTCCGCCCGGCATGTACGGTGCAAGCGGGCCCATGCGCCCCAACCTCGCACCCGACGCGTTCGGTCCCTGGGGCGGGCACATCTTCTTTGTCGCACAGGCGACGGCGGGTCGTGCCGGTGCGCACAAGAACCACTGCGTCTACCGAGTGGACCCGGCCGATGGAGTGCCGCACCGATTCGCCGAGATGCCTACCCACGGCACCATCGGCGAAGGCGTCGCGGGCGCAGGTATGACCGGTGCTTTCGGCCCCGCGGGCAGTCCCCACGCCGGATACCTCTATGTGCAATCGCTACTCAATTGCGTGGTCTACCGGATCGATCCGGACGGTAACAGCGAGCCGTACCTGACGATGGCCCCGCCGCTGGTCGAGCGCCCGATGATGCCGTTCCTGACCTTGATCGCACCCGATTTCGGGGAGTGGCGACCAGTGGCAGGCGAATTGATCATCGCCTCGCGCCGGACCACCTATCTCGACGACGGCAGTGCGGAGACGAACCTCGAGTACTGGCGTGTCGATACGGACGACCGCACAGTACATTTGATCGAGGGCATCGAGTGGCGACCGGGGGTCATCGCGCCCGCGGACTTCGGCCCCTATGGCGGGCACATGTTCACGGTCGACGAGGGATCCACCAATCTGCTGCATACCACCATCGAGGAACTCAATGCGAAGCCGCTCCCCTACGACGCGCGAATCATTCGCATCGCGCCCGATGGGTCGGTGCACGATTTCATCGCCACCCTGCAGGGTGGCAGCACGACATTGACTTTCAGCCGTAACCGCCTGCTCATCGCCTCAACGCGCAAGAGCTACTCGACCGGGCAGTACCACCTGCCGGACGGCTCGATCTACGCCGTATCACCGACCTGATCGGCACTGCGACGACAAACGGAAGGGCGCCACCGATCGGTGGCGCCCTTCCGTTTGTCGTGGCCAGTTCCGGCTGCGCTTCAGCGCTGCCACTTCGGAGGACGCTTCTCCCCGAAGGCCCGCGGCCCTTCCTGCGCGTCCGGGTGGTGGTCACCGTGCGCCCGCAGCGCCGGCCAGGCCAAGCGCACGGCGTCGTGCATGGGTCGTTCCAGCGCATCCCACAGACACGCACGGCTCACCGCGATGGCAGCCGGCGAGTTGCCGGCGATGATCCGCGCCAGTTCGATTGCACGGCCACGCAATTCGGCCGCGGGAACGACCTCGGTCACCATTCCCAGGCGCAGGGCGTGCTCGGCATCGACACGTTCATCGCGGCCCAGCAACATCATGCGCATCACCGCCTGGTGCGGCATACGACGCGCGAGCACGATGGTCTCCACCGCGCTGACCTGGCCGACCGATACATGCGGATCGAGGAATGTCGCAGTGTCGGCCGCGATGGTGAAATCGGTGTCGGCGACGAAATGCAGTCCACCCCCCGCACAGACCCCGTTCACCGCGCAGATGGTCGGCTTCGACACCTTCGCCTGCAATGGAGTGAATCGGTTCTCCCGCTCGAACACCCCGGTGCGAGCGCGCGACCGATCGGCCACCGTTCCGACATCCGCGCCGGAACAGAATGCCCGGGTACCGGCGCCGGTGATCACGGCCACCCGCAACGAGTCGTCTGCCTCGAACAGGTCCCATACCATCGGCAGTTCGGACAGCATGGTTGGCGAGATGGCGTTCATCCGCTCCTGCCGGTCGAGTTCGACCAGCAGGATGCTGTCCTCGATCTCGACCCGAAGCGTCTCCCAGGGGCCACGCAGCGCCCGGTTCGTTGTCATTGGTCCTCCTCGTGTCCGTCAGAGTGACGGATTCAGTCCACCGGCCACAGTCAGGATCTGTCCGGTGATGTTCCGGCTGGCTTTCGATACGAGAAACTCCACCGAGTCGGCGATGTCCTCAGGATTGTTGGGGCGCCCGAGCGGGTTGTGCGACGCCCAGTTCTGGACCCAGGTCCCATCCCCTCGGTCCGCGACGGTGGTCGCTGTTGCACCGGGCACGACGATATTCACATTCACGCCGCGGCGGGCCCACTGTGTCGCCGCCGAACGCGTCAGCGCCACCAGGCCCGCCTTCGCCGCGGCGTAGTGGGATCGGTCAGGACTGCCCGACCACGAGGTCGAACCGATATTGACGATTCGCCCGCTGCCCGCCGCGAGCATGACCCGTCCCGCTTCCTGCATCCATACGAACGCCGATGACAGATTGAAGTCGATCGTCCGGTGCCAGCCCTCATCCGTGATGTCTTCCAGCGGGACGTTCAACGGACCGTGCACCCCGCCGGCCACATTGACCAAACCGTCTACCCGGCCCCACTTTTCGAGCGCCGCCGCGGTGAGTGCTCGCGCCACTTCGCGAGAGGTCGCGTCACCGACGATCGGCAGCACCCGCGCGTCGGCGTCCTCGAGTTCCTGGGCGATCACACTCAGACGGCGGGCGGAACGATCATTCAACGCCACGGCGTAGCCGAGGCTCGACAGCCGCCGGGCAATCGCCGACCCCATCGGACCGCCCGCGGCAGTTATCACGGCCACTCTCGGGTTACTCACCACCGCAAAAGAGTATCATCTACTCAGGCGCTCTAACTCGCCGAGCGCGGCCGATTCGGACCCAACGCCGATTTCAAGCATGTAATACTCTTATTAAGTACACTTTTAACGGAGGCGGTATGGAGTTCAGTTTGAGCAGTGAGCAGCAGGCGCTGCAGGAGAACGTCCGCAGACTGCTCGCGACGCACCCAGCGACTCGAGACATGTTCACCACCGATGGCCCCAGCTCGGCACGCGAATTGTGGGGGCGTCTCAACGACGCCGGCCTGAGCACCCTCGGCCTGCGGCTCGAGGAACTCGATCTCGAGTCAACCGCGATCGAGCAGATGCTGGTGGCCGAGGAGATCGGCCGCGCGGCGGCGCCGTCACCCTTCGTCGGCCTGGCCGCTGCCACTTCGATTCTCGCACGCAGCAGTCGGTCCGAGGCCGGACAGCTGCTCGAGCAGGTACTCGACGGACGAATCGTCGTCGCGGCACTGCCGTCCGCGTTCGGCGGAACGGTCGCGGTCAAGGCACTGGGCGAGGGCGGCGACACAACACTGCACGGCGAGGTCCTACTGGTCCCGGGTGGCGCGTGGGCGGACACCATCCTGGTCGCCGCGGAGGCCAACGGCTCGCCCGCGATCTACGCGGTGGATGTGACCGCGACCGGCTGTGTCGTGCAGCCGACACCATCGATCGATCCCGGCGCCGGGTTGGCCAAACTCGGCCTGGATTCGGCCGCGGCGACGCCCGTACTGGACACCGAAGCCGAAGACGCCTTACAGCACGCCACAATCCTCGCAATGCTGCTCACTGCTGCCGAGACGACGGGGGTCGCGCATTCCGCACTGCACCTCGCCGCCGACTATGCGCGCACCCGAACACAATTCGGCCATCCGATCGGCTCCTTCCAAGCGGTCAAACACAAGCTGTCGGACATGGTGGTAGCAGTCGAAAACGCGCGCTCGGCCTGCTACGGCGCCGCCTGGAAACTACACGACAACGAGGCTGACGCCGCTGTATACGTTCACATGGCGAAAGCCGTTGCCGCAGAAAGTGGTCCGCACGTGGCCGCCGATGCGCTGCAGTTGCATGGCGGCATCGGTTGCACCTTCGAGCACGACATCCACCTGTACTTGCGCCGCGCCAAGACCGGACAGTTGCTCTACGGCGACGCGAACGAGCACCTCGATTACCTTGCCTCGGCATTCCTGGAAGACGGAGAAACGACACGATGACCACCGAGAGCGCCACACAGAGCACCGAGCAGTTCGTCACCGAGTTGCGCGACTGGCTCGATCACAACCTGCCTGAAGGCTGGGGCACTCGCGACTTCCGGATGCCGAAAGGACAGGTGCCGCGGCGAGAATTCATCCGCGACCTGCAGCGCAAGATGGCCGCCGATCGGTGGATCGCAATCCACTGGCCCGAGGAATTCGGCGGTCGAGGTGCGACGATGGACCAGCAGATCGCCTATCACGCGGAGCTCGCGCGCCGCGGCGTGCCGCGTCCGCTCGGCCACATCGGATTGAATCTGTGTGGTCCCACGATCATTCGTCACGGCACCGACGAACAGCGGGCGCGGTTCCTGCGTCCGATGCTCGACGGCGACGAGATCTGGTGTGAAGGGTTTTCCGAGCCCGGCGCCGGTTCCGATCTGGCCGGCCTGCGCACGCGCGGGCGCATCGAAGGCGATGAGATCGTCATCAACGGTCAGAAGACCTGGAACACCGGCGGGCACTACGCCCAGTGGATGTTCGCCCTGGTGCGCACCGATCCCGACGCTCCCAAACACCACGGGCTGTCGTTCGTGTTGTTACCGATGGATTCGCCGGGCGTCACGGTTCGCCCCATCGAACGGATCTGCCGCGAGCATGACATCAACGACGTGTTCCTCGATGATGTGCGCGTACCGCTCAGCAATGTTGTCGGACCACTCAATTCCGGCTGGCAGGTCACCCGTACCACACTGAACCATGAGCGTTACACGCAGTTCCTCGCCTCACAGATCGGCTTCCGCCGGACCCTGGACAACGTCGCCGAGCTCGCCAAGCGCCGGAATGCGCTGGGGCAGCGACCTGCCGACCGCCACGAGGTGCGTACCGCACTGGCCAAGAAATGGATCGCCAGCGAGCTGATCCGGTTGAACGGCCTGCGGAACATCGCCAGTGTCCAGAGCTCCGGCGAGCCGGGGCCCGAGGGGGCGATCATGAAGGTGTTCGGCCAAGAGCAGGAAAAGGAGCTCTACGAGCTCGCAGTGGATATCTCGGGTTCCCTCGGCCTGCTGGACCGCGGCTCCGACGACGCACAGGATCGAGGCAAGTGGGTGTTCGGCTACCTGCGTTCGCGCGCCTCGACCATCGCAGGCGGTACCAGCGAGATCCAACGCAACGTGATCGCCGAGCGCGTCCTGCACATGCCCCGCGACCCGTGGGTATCCCGGACCTCCTGACTGATCAGCAGTGCGAGGCGGCTCCGATCCTGACTGATCGGAGCCGCCTCACGTTTCGGCAATTTTAGTATACTCATTCGTGTGCACGGACTAACCGCATCGCGAGTCGGGCCGATCCTCCTGCTGACAATTCAACGTCCGGACAAGCGAAATGCAGTGGACCATCTGGTCCTCGCCGCGATGTCACAATCGCTCGACATGTTCGAAGCTGACGACACTCTGCGTACCGGGATCATCTCCGGCGCCGACGGAACCTTTTGTGCGGGAGCCGATCTCGCCGACCGCCTCGCCGGGAACAAAGTCGTGGATGCCAACGGCTTCGCTGGAGTCACCAGGCGACGCCGGACCAAGCCCCTGATCGCCGCAGTCGAGGGTTATGCGGTCGGCGGCGGGTTCGAACTTGCTCTGTCCTGCGACCTGATCGTCGCCTCACGTACAGCCAAGTTCGGCTTACCCGAGGTCAAGCGGTCCGTACTCGCGGCAGAGGGTGGCCTGTTCCGGACTGCGCGGGCACTGGGCAAGTCCACGGCGATGCACATCGCGCTCACCGGACGACCGATCGACGCTACGCGGCTCTACGAACTCGGTCTCGTGTGTGAGTTGACCGCCGCCGGCGAAGCGTTGTCGGCGGCTGTGCGTATCGCGGAGGAAATCGGCGCCAATCCCAAGGAAGCGGTGCTGGAGTCCCGAGCCCTGATCGAGCAGGCAGTCGAATACGGTGCGGACAGCCTGTGGGCCGATACGCGGCGCTCTTACAGCCGGATTCGCGGCAGCGCCAACTACCGCCGGGGAGCACAGGCCTTCGTCAGCAAGGAAAGCCCCGAATGGGACTGAGTAGCGCACAACTGCCGCATCAGCGGCGCCGGGATACGCCGATTACCGCACCACCAACGATGCCGGTAGCGCGGTAATCGGCAAATACCATAAATTTCACATGTCGGACGATGTCCGGCCGTCGCCATCTCGACGTCCACGCGGGCGGACCGCCACAGTCGGCCGTCCGAGAACGCGCTGGAAGCAGCCGCTTACGAATCGACGAAGATATCCAGATCGGGCTCGGTGCCGCCCCCGTACCCGGTGAAGTCGCCAACCCCGGTCTCGCGCAGGACGTCTTCATCGATCAAGGTCTGCCCGGTGACCTTCCCTGCCGGAGTCGACAGGATCTCGAGCGCGGCGTCCGCCATGACTTGCGGGCTCCGCGATCGGGCTGCGGCTTCCTGGCCGCCGAGGATATTCACCACCGCCGCAGTCGCGACCGTCGTTTTCGGCCACAGACAGTTCACCGACAAGGATTGGTTTGCCGCTTCTGCCGCAATCCCCAGCGTGACGATCGACATCCCGTACTTGGACAACGTATAGGCGGGGTGTGCGCCGAGCCACCGTTGCGACAGGTTGAGCGGCGGCGACAACGACAGCACATGCCCGGAGTCCGAACGTCGCAGATGCGGCAGACACGCCCGTGTCAACGCGAACGTGCCACGAATATTGACGTTCTGCATCAAGTCGAAGCGTGAGAGCGGAAGATCTTCCGTCGCAGACAGATTCAGGACACTGGCATTGTTCACACAGATGTCGACACCCCCGAACTCGCTCACCGCGGCACTGACGAGCCGTTCGATATCGGCCTCATTGCGCACATCCCCGACGATCCCGAGCGCCCGTCCGCCGCCTTCGGCTTCGATCTCGGCGACCGCCGTGCGCACCGTGCCTTCCAGGCGCGGGTGGGGGGTATCGGTCTTGGCAAGGAACGCGACATTCGCGCCTTCTCGCGCCGCGGTCCGCAGAATCGCCAATCCGATTCCGCGGCTACCGCCGGACATCACCAGTGTCCGATTCGCCAGACGTCTCTTTGTCATTTCGATCATGTTCCCGATCTGAATCTATCGGCGCCGGAGCACCGACACCGTGCGGATGTGCACATCACTGCTGGTCGTCGGAGGCATCGGTAGCCAAGGTGGGCAACGTGGCGGCCAGTTCATCGATCGTCCACCGGGACTCTCGAGACAGCTCGGCGGTGTGATGCCAGGAACGCACCGAGCTGACCAGCCCGCCGCGCACGTAGAACGTCTGCGCGGTGAGCTCGCAGCTCTCGGACAGCAGGTAACCGACGACCGGCGCGACGTTGCGCGGGTCGTACACATCGAAGGCGTCCGCGTCCTCCGGCGCAGCCATCAGCTTCGCGACGCTGGGCACCGCTGTGGTCAGCCTGGTACGCGCGGCCGGCACGATCACGTTCGATCGCACTCCGTAGCGCTGCAACTCGGCCGAGCAGACCTGTGAGAACATACCGATTCCCGCTTTGGCGGCAACGTAATTCGCCTGACCGGCATTGCCGAACAGCCCGGAGCTGGACGAGGTGTGAACCAGGGCAGCCTGACGCTGGCGACCGGCCTTGCTCTCCTCCCGCCAGTACTTCGCAGCCCAGTGAGTCGGCACGTAGGTACCGCGCAGGTTCACTCGAATGACGAGATCCCAGTCGTCGGCGGACATGTTGACCAGCAGTCCGTCGCGAAGCACGCCCGCGTTGTTCACCAGGCCGTCCAGTCCACCGAATTCGCGCACGGCCGTCTCGACCAACAGCTTGCCCGAATCGAAGTCGGCGACATCGGCATCCACCGCGACAGCGCGCTGACCTTTCGCCCTGATCTCCGCGGCCACATCGCCCGCAGGACTCTGTCCGCCCTCTCCGGGGAGATCGGTCAGCACGACCGCGGCGCCCTCCTCGGCGAAGAAGGTGGCGTAAGCCTGACCGAGACCACGCCCGGCACCGGTGACGATGACCACCCGACCATCCAGAGCACCCATGAAATTCCTCCACATCGAGATCGACTGAGCCCCGCACAGTCACAGATACCGCAGCGTACTCAGTGTACTAATTTATGTCTCGACTTACGACATTGCCCGATATTTTTCAGTAGAGAATAGCGCCTTCACCTGTATTTGTTACACCCTTTTAGTGGCACATGGGCGCACACCATCCCACCTTCGTAGCCGTCTCGGCTCACCGAAACGGCCGACGGATCGCCGGTTGGAAAGACCAGCGGGACGGCGAGCAGAATCGCCTTGCGCTGCCCGGACCGGAACGCGACCCCATCGGAGTCCGGGTCGATCCCGCACCCGGGGATCAGCGAGTGCCACCCCCGTGGAGGTTGATGCTGAAACCGCGGTCCGCCACGAGTCCGGACTTCATCAGCGCGTGGGCCGTGTAAATTCCCGCAGGCCCAGCACCGATGATCGCGACGCGAAACGGACGAACAGCCATGGCAATGCCTCCAAGCCGAATAGGGATGTGGGCTCCGGCCGCCCGTTACACGGGTCGGACGTCGATGTGAACTACTGAAACGCCGGACGGCCTGGCGAAACCCCGGCCGCATCAGGCCTCTTACCCACTTGCCGAAGGCTCCGGCGTACTGACAGGTGCGGCGGGATCCACTGCAGCCGTCAGGAATTCGGGACGCGCCTTCCAGAAGTAGTTGTGCACACCGGCGCTGGTGGCAAGCCGCCGGAAGGTCATTCGCACCGGTAGTCCGACCTCGACCTCCTCT
>NZ_BDAZ01000022.1 GCF_001612725.1 Nocardia anaemiae NBRC 100462
ACCACCATCGAAATCCACCACGGCCGAGATGACCGGCGGACTGGGCGACACCGCCAAGTGATCGATGGTGTAGGTGACGATGACGCCGCGGACTTCGGACTGCGGTCGCGGCACCTGCGAGTCCACCCCGTGACAGCAGATGCAGACCCGATCTGCCGGGATGTTGACGACACCGCACTTCGAGCACTCGCCGACGATCAATCCAAATTTGTACGCCGCATCGCGGAAACTGGGAGGCGCCGCCGGGGGTTGCGGGTCCGGCCGCCGCGGCGGTTCCCGATGCAAGTGCCCACGCCAGCTCAAATACGTCGGATAGGAAACCGAGCGACCGCCATCACGTAACCGAGCAATCGGCACACTATTTCGGTGGTTCACGATCGCCTCGGTGGTCCGGGCAACGATCCCGACCGCGCCATCACCAATCACGACCACGGCGATGACCTCACCGGGCTCCGCGTGATCGAAGACCTCAGCGAGTCCGCACCCGATCTGCGCGACTCCGGCGCTCCCGGCGGTACCGGCCGCCGTGGCATACCGCGCAGCGTGACGATCCACGCCGCACCCGGCCACGACGCCACGCACCGCACGATCGTGCATGCCGACGACCACCAGATGATCGACATCGCCCGTCGTGAGACCAGCCGTGGAGAGCGCATCGGTCAGTACGTCACGTCCCGCCCCGACGAGGGGGCCTTCGGCGAATCGCTCCTCCCATACATGGGCGGAAACGTCGCCCGGCACTCGCCAACGATCGAACACCTCGAGCGTGCGACTCGCCGTACCGAGAAATTTGGCGATCACCGGCAGTTCGTCCGACCCGGGGCCGACAAGTAACGCCGAAGCACCGTCCGCTCCCAACTTCTCGTCCGCACTGCCCGGAAGCCCGGAACGCGTATCCGAAAAGATGGTGAGAACCGCCCCGTCGCCGCGATGGCGAGCTGCGGTGACGAGTGCACCCGCAGCCGCCCGCATGGAGCCAAGATAGTCCAAAGCCAAAGCGGTGGAAGGTAATTGAAGAGCAGCGTGGACGACGGCCGCATTCGCGCGTTCGAGGTACGCCGGAACCGACGTCGCCAGCAATACCTGCTCGATCCCCGTGCGATCATGCCCGCTCAGTGCGTCACGCGCCGCCTCAACCGCCATCGAGGTGGTGTCCTCGTCGTAACCCGCGACGGTTCGACTCCCTGGCCCGCCGGCTCCGCCGAGCGCCTGCCCGATTTCCGACAGCTGCAGCCGGTGACGCGGCACATGGCTGCCATAACTGAGTATTCCGTGCATGAGACTCCTCGTCGCCGACCAACGGCGTTAAAACAGTATACGCAATTATATGCATAATAGCCGCCGTCTGACTCTACGCAGTCAGTTTCAATCGACGCGAGGCGGTATGTACACGAGAAGAGTATCATCATCCCTATGACCGCACGAAGCATCAAAGATGCCGCCGCCATTGTCGGGATGGGCTTGACGCAGTTCGGCGAGCTGTGGGATCGCAGCGCCGACGATCTGATCGTGGAAGCAGCCCTCGCCGCATGCGAGGACGCCGGCATCGAACTGTCCGACGTGGACGCGTTCTGGCTCGGCACCCGCGCGACCGGCATGAGCGGCCTCGCGTTGAGCCGACCGTTGAAACTGTCCGGGAAGCCGGTGACCCGCGTGGAGAACTTCTGCGCCACGGGTTCGGAAGCGTTCCGCAATGCCAGCTACGCGGTGACCTCCGGGGCTTACGACGTGGTCATGGCATTGGGTGTCGAGAAGATGAAGGACGCCGGTACCTCCGGACTCGTTCCAGTTCCGATCCCGCATGACGGCACAGCCGCCGAGCTGACCGGCCCCGCCTACTTCAGCCTGCTGGTACCGGCGTACGCCGAGAAATACGGTGTGTCCCAGGAGGATTTGCGCACTGCGCTCACATCGATCGCGTGCAAGAACCACTACAACGGTGCCCGCAACCCGAAGGCGCAGTTCCGTAAGGAAGTCTCCCCCGAGACCGTCGCGAAGGCACCGCCGGTCGCGGGCGCGCTCGGAGTCTTCGACTGTTCCGGGATCAGCGACGGTGCCGCGGCCGCGATCCTGATGCGCGGAGACGACGCCGCCGCCCATCGCACGGACCCGTTGTACGTCAAGGGCCTCGCGCTCATCGCGGGCGACGGTTCCGGCCAGCGTGACACCGAATACGACTTCACCACCTTTCCCGAGGTGGTGAGCGCAGCTCGCGAGGCATACCGTCAGGCGGGAGTCACCGATCCTCGCTCCGAGATCGCCATGGCCGAAGTGCACGATTGCTTCACGCCGACCGAGATGGTGCTGATGGAAGACCTCGGATTCTCTGAGCGCGGATCAGCCTGGAGCGATGTGCTGAAAGGCGCCTTTGACCTCCACGGCGACCTCCCCGTCAATCCCGATGGCGGGCTCAAGAGTTTCGGCCACCCGGTCGGCGCATCCGGATTGCGCATGCTCTACGAATGCTGGCTGCAGTTGCGGGGACAAGCACCCGCCGAACGGCAAATCGATCTTCACGGCCGGAGCCTGGGACTGACACACAACCTCGGAGGCCCGCCCGGAGACTGCGTCTCGTTCGTCTCCGTCGTCGGCACGGAGAAGGGCTGACCCGGCTCGCGAGAGCCTCGCGCCGCGGGCGCGTTCATTCAGAGGTCGGGCCGTGCCCAGCAGCATGCGGCAGCGCTTCCGAAATCAGCACACCGATATCGGATACTGTGTTTTCGCAATGCTCGGTCGCCTTCCCGAGAGGACACCCATGTCGACTGCCGACGCTGCGGGCTTCGACCAGGCCGACGCCTCGCCACAGCCTGAGGGAAAATCCCGCAAACTCGGCGGGATCGTCGCTGAGCGGATCGAGAACTCAATTATGCAGATGGGCTGGCCTATAGGCCGAGTCATCGGCTCGGAGGCGGAGCTGCTCGAGCAGCACCACGTCTCCCGCGCGGTGTTGCGAGAGGCTATCCGGCTCTTGGAAGACCACGGCACCGCCATGATGCGTCGCGGCCCCGGCGGCGGACTGGTCGTAACCAAGCCGGATGCGCGGGCAGTCATACGCTCCGCCGCTGTCTACCTCGACTCCGAGGCAATCACCCCGGACAAACTCTCGGCGGCGCGGATAGCCATCGAACTGATCGCGGTGCAACTCGCCGCCGAAGCCATCGATGAAGAGGGAATCCAGGAACTCAGGGCGGTTCTCGAACACGAGAAGACCGCGATTGCTACAGGTGGCCGTGCGGGGGCGACCCGCGACGTCCATTCGACCCTGGCAAAGCTGAGTGGCAATCCGGCAATTCAGCTCTTCACCGAGACGCTCGCGCAGCTCGAGCTCGACATCTTGCGCACGAGTGCGGCGTCCGGTGACCAAATCACCAGGTTTCGGCAGGACTTCCTCAAGGACCATATCGCCATCGTGGATGCGGTCATCGCCGGAGATGCCGGGATCGCCCGGTACCGGATGCAACAACATCTGCTGCGGGTCGGCGAGGATATTCACCCGCGTGGGTCGGTGCAGGGAAAGTCGCACCCCGATTCGGATACCGACCTCGCCTCGACCACCCAGTAGCACGGCACCCTACCTGCCCGCGCCCCATCGCCGCGGTTGTGCGGGCCTCATCGCTGCCGCGCCCTGACACGGCTCGACATTCCGACGGGCACGACCGGCCCCGGCCACCATTCCCGTGCGCCAACCGAAGGCACCATCGAGATGTCGGGTCGGAGTCGGCTGAATTCTAATCTGCGCACCCGCGCCCATTCCGGCGACACCTGTTGCCGTTGACTGCATTTCGTTTACGCCCGACGGACACGAGACCTCTCCCACTCCGCAGGACCTACATGCTGAGACGACGTGAGACAACTGCCGACGTGGTCGCAGGCCATCCGTCCGAGCCAGGCAAATCAGTGACCCTATATATCCAATCACGACGCCATCATCGGGATTCCTTGACGATGAAGGAGCTATATTAGGATACTTATCCTATACTGTGGTGAACCACATCACAGGAGTGCGGTATGCCGATCACCCAGCACGCCCGAAGCACCGAGGTCGATCTCGTTCAACAAGTCCCCTTCGATGCCGAGTCGAGCTCCCACACCATCGGAGGTCCTACGTTCCGTAGTCCGTCGACAATTCCCGTCGAATGAGACAAAAGCCCCTGCTCGACACCGATACGAAGATGAAAGGAGGCCGCCGTGACCGAATTCAGCAGTTTTTCCGCGCGCGAGACCAAGATTCTCGGCCGGGTCACCGGCGCAACGAACCCGGAAAGCGCCGAGCTTCTCGACGATGGCAAGACCCTGGTTTTCGGCAACTGCGCCATGGTGGTGGGCAATCCACACCATCGCGAAGGTAAGAGCCTGGTGTACCTGAAGGACCAGGCGTTCATCACACAGGCGCGGATCGACGACAGTGGTGAGGTGACGGTCACCAATCGACATCTGGTCGACGGCCTGACCGCCACGCTGGGCACCGAGATCCACCGCCTCGGCACCGACGTGTGGCCTGCGGGGACAGGCCTGACAGCTTGCGGCGGAAAACCTTTGGCGGTCGACGTCAATGCGCCACTCGGCACCGACGCGGAGGCTCGCCAGCAAATCTTCGCCTTCGATCCTCTCACCGGGGAACCACGCGGCCGGATCGCGCTGTGGGCGGACTCCCCAATCGCGAAGGCTGTAGGGCACCCGGTCGAGATGCCCAATGGCGTCGCGGTGGCACCCATCGGCGATATATACATCGCGGACAATCCGAACACCAACCCCTCCAGCGCACTGCCACCCCCGTCACCGTCAGCGGTTTACCGTATCCCCTACGGGAGCATCGACGGACTACTCGAGGACAGCGCCGAGGCGGCCGCGGCCGTACGGGCAGTCGAATGGGACGGTTGGTTCAACGGTGTCGCGGCGTCTCCGATCGATGGCAGCGCCTGGGTGGTCACCTCCTCGTATCACGATCCATTGAACGGTGCCGTAATCCGCCTGGACGCAGAAGATTTCGCCGCGGGACGGCTGCCGGACCCATTCGTCAAAGACCTGGGAATCTGCGATGGGGTCGCAGTCAGCAAGCGCGGCACAGTCTTCGCGACCAACCCGGTCGCAAAGGAGATCTTCGTCTTTCCAGCCGACGGTTCTCGCCAACGGCTGACGCTCGAGGGCGAACTGCTGCCGACCGCCAACCCAGCCGATGTGAACGTCATCTACCCGGCGTTCCTCGGGGGCGAACCGGCGCTCACCGTCGGCGACATCGCCGTCGGCTCGGCTCCCGAGACTGCTCAGGTCCTCATCCTCGATATCACCGGACTGTAATCCTCGCGGTCACTCGACGTTCCGTGCCGGCGGAGGCTGTGCGAGAGCCTCCGCCGGCATCGTCCCGCGCCACATGACACACGATGCGAGCGAACATCGCGACACATGAACCGTGATCTCCGACACAGGAATCGCGATAACAGCTCAAGCGAAAGAGACCGCCTGGAGCTCGAGCAATGAGAATGCCGCGGGTTCAGCCTCGGGTTACCGCCTCGCTGCCCCATTCCCGAATCTGTGCAGGCTGCCGTCCGGCAGCGATTGGAGATCCACGTGAAAACTCAGAATCAGGAGCGCCACGACGCCATCGTCATCGGAGCCGGATTCGGTGGAATGTACGCACTTCATCGGCTTCGAGATGGTCTTGGCATGGACGTCGTCGCGATCGAGCGGGGCAGCGATGTCGGCGGCACCTGGTACTGGAACAGATATCCGGGCGCGCGATGCGATGCCGAGTCGATCTTCTATTCGTATTCCTTCGATCCGCAATTGCAGGCCGATTGGCGATGGTCCGAGAAATACGCCACCCAGCCCGAGATCCTCTCCTACGCCGGACATGTCGCCGACCGCTACGGTCTGCGACGCAACATCCGCTTCGACACAGAAGTCACTGCGGCTCATTTCGACGAAGCGACGAACGAATGGCTCGTCCAGACGTCCTCAGGAGATTTTCGGGCACGTTTCCTGATCACCGCCCTCGGCTGTCTCTCAGCATCACGTATTCCCTCTATCGAAGGGATCGACGACTTCACCGGGCAGATCCACCACACCGGTCGCTGGCCGCACGAGGGCGTGGACTTCAGAGGCAAACGTGTGGCGATGATCGGCACCGGATCATCGGGAATTCAACTCCTGCCGGCGATCGCGGCCGACTGCGCACATGTCACAGTCTTTCAACGCACTCCGAGTTACAGTGTGCCAGCACGCAACCGCACACTGGGCCCCAATGAATTCACGCGTATTCGCGCTGTATACCCCCACCTTCGAGCGGACGCCCGGAAGTCGGCAGGCGGGCAGGTCACCGCGCCGCCGATAGGCAGTGCACTGTCCGGTGACACCGATATTCTCGGAGAACTCGACCAGCGCTGGGCAGAAGGAGGCGCCAGTTTCCTCGGCGCTTTCACCGATACTCTGGTCGACGAACGGGCCAACAAGATCAGCGCCGACTACGTCCGAGAGCGCATCAAGGAAACCGTGGCGGATCCGACGACCGCAGAGCTGTTGTGCCCCAAGGAGTATCCGATCGGAACCAAACGGATCTGCGTCGACACCGACTACTACGCCACCTACAACCGCGACCACGTCGATCTCGTCGACGTGTCAACGACCCCCATCGAACGGATCACCGCTGAAGGCCCGACAGTGGACGGCACGGTATATCCAGTCGACGCCATCATATTCGCGACCGGTTTCGACGCCATGACCGGGGCGTTCGAGGCCGTCGACATGCGCGGGCGCGGGGGCATGACTCTGCGCGACGCATGGGCGGCCGGACCTCGCACCTACCTCGGCCTCGCCGTGCACGGATTTCCGAACATGTTCACAATCACCGGCCCTGGAAGCCCTTCGGTCCTGTCGAACGTGATCGTCTCCATCGAACAGCACGTGGAGTGGATCGCCGACTACCTCACTCATCTCGCCAAGTTCGGAATCACCAGAACCGAGGCCGACCAGGATGCTCAGGACAACTGGGTCGACGAGGTCAACAAAGTCGCGGACGCGACGCTGTACACGAAGGGGCGCTCGTGGTACCTGGGCGCCAATGTGCCCGGCAAGCCACGCGTCTTCATGCCCTACGCCGGCGGCGTCGGCGCCTATCGGCAGCGGTGCGACGACGTCGCTGCGAAAGGCTACCCCGGCTTCACGCATGGCACAGCGCCTGATGGGCGGCCTGCAACCACGAACACGGCGAAAGACTCACCTCGGCCGATCGCACAGTCTTACCGCATGACCACGAACAACACCCGCCAGAGGAGCTCGCAATGACCACTCGACCCGATGTTGCGCCGTCCGTGACCGAACACAACGACGCATTCATCGCGGGGCGCTGGACGCCCGCCACCGGGGAGGCAGTGCTGAGTGTCGTGAACCCTGCCACCGAACAGGTCATTGCCACTGTCCGGGAGGCATCGTCGGCCGATGTTCGCGCTGCGGTCGATGCTGCCCGCGCCGCTTTCGACGACGGGCCTTGGGCGCAGACAACACCGGATGATCGCGCTGCGGTCCTCGCTGCGATCGCCGATGCGCTCGACAAGCGCGCCGAGCAGGTCACCGCGCTGCAGACAGCAGAGGTCGGTGCTCCGACCGCTTTCAGTCAGGCCAGTCACGGCCGCGCCGTGGGCTGTCTTCGCTACTACGCCCAGCAAGCGCGAGAGTTCCCATTCAGGACGGACCGCCCGCGCGCGGACGGGAAGATCACTCGAATCCTTCAACAGCCGGTGGGCGTGGTTGCCGCCATCGCACCATGGAACGGTCCACTGGCAGTCGCTTGCCTCAAGATGGGTCCCGCTCTCGCCGCAGGATGTACGGTCGTACTGAAACCCGCGCCCGAAACACCGCTCACAGCAATGGTTCTCGCCGACATCATCGCGGAGCTGGTCGACGCTGGACAGATGCCGGCCGGGGTGGTCAACGTGATCAACGGCGGCCGCGAGATCGGGGCCGAACTCGTCGCCAACCCCGGAGTGGACAAGATCAGTTTCACCGGCAGCACCGCGGCGGGCAGCCGGATCATGGCCTCGGTTGCCGACCGGATCGGCCGGGTGACACTGGAACTCGGCGGCAAATCGGCGGCCATCATCCTCGACGACGCGGATCTGGACCAGGTGCTGCCCAGCCTCATCCCCGGTAGCTGCGGCAATACCGGGCAGATGTGTTTCGCGTTGACCCGCGTGTTGGTCTCCGAACGTCGCCACGACGAAATCGTCGCCGCGATCGCCGACGGGATGGAAAAACTCGCTGTGGGCGACCCCACCGCGCCCGGGACGTTCATGGGGCCGCTGGCCATGCAGCGGCAGCGCGAGCGGGTCGAAGAGTACTTCGAGCTCGCCCGCACCGAAGGTGCGAGAGTGGTCACCGGCGGCAAGCGCCCCGCCGGGTTGGACGTCGGCTACTACATCGAGCCGACTTTGCTCACCGACGTCGGCAGCGACAGCCGAATCGCCCAGGAAGAGATCTTCGGACCGGTTGTCTCAGTGATCACCTACCGCGACATCGACGACGCCGTTCGCATCGCGAACAACTCCGATTACGGACTGTCCGGCGCGATCTACACCGCCGACATCGAGTCCGGATACACTATCGCGCAACGCATTCGGACGGGGACGATATCGGTCAACGGATCCGTATTCGATACCACGGTCCCATTCGGCGGCTTCAAGAAGTCCGGCATCGGCCGGGAGGGCGGACCGGAGGGCATGCATCCCTTCCTCGAAACCAAATCCGTGCACATGCCGAACTGACTCAATGCCCGGCGGGCCCGGACACCTCGATGGTGCCCGGGCCCGTCGCTCTCGGTTCTTCGCTTCCCGCCAATCGCGTCACGGTGTCGGGGACGGACGCGCTCAGCGGTCGGCGCGCGCATCCTCCAGGATCAGATCACTTGCCTTCTCCCCCACCATGATCACAGGGGCGTTGGTATTGCCACTCGTCAGCAAGGGAATCACCGATGCGTCCGCGACCCGCAGGCCCGCGACACCGTTGACGCGAAGCTGCGGATCCACCACCGCGTCCGGATCGGTGCCCATCCGAGCGGTACTCACCGCATGCTGACCGGCGTAGGACTTGCTCTTGATCGCCGCTAGTAGTGCCTCGTCGGACTGTGCTTCATGACCCGGAGAAGTCTCCCTGACAACATATTTCGCGAACGCGGGGGCGGCGAGGATCTCTCGGACACGGCGAATGGCGCGGATCATGTCTGCCGCATCTCGGGGATCACCGTAGAGCGGCCGCTCGATGACAGGTGGGTCCGCGGGGTCCGCGGAGCGAAGCGATACCGATCCGCGGCCCCGCGGATGCACGACGCAGATCAGAGCGCGTGCTGTCGAATGCTTCTCCAGTTCCATCGCATGCAGGTCATAGCCCTCGGTCTTCTTTGCAGCCTGCCCGTATCCCATGGGCGCGAACATGACTTGGAAATCGGTCCGACTCGACTGTGGTGAGAAACTGCCGAAAAGAACAGCCTGGGCCGCGGTAGCCGTCGCGGCGCCGCCGCCGCGCAGAACGAAATCGATGCCGTGCTTGATTACGCCGCGCAGGTTCAGTTCCTCATTGAGCGTGGTCACATTCACGTCCATCGTGACGGCGAAGCACGGATGTTCCTGCAAGTTGCCGCCAACCCCGGGCAGATCCCGCACGACCTCGATCCCGTTGTCACGCAAATGATCCGCTGGCCCGATACCGGACAACATCAGCAGCTTCGGTGTGCTCAGCGCTCCGGCTGAGACGATCACCTCTCGCAGCGCCCGGAAATGCGCCGGCCCTCTCCCGGTACGCGCCTGGACGCCGGTCACCCGACCGTGCTCGGTGACGATTCGATCAACCGCGACACCGGTCAGCACCGTGCAGTTCGGCCGACGGCGGGCCCGCAGCAGGTAGCCGCTCGCGGTGCTCCAACGCAGACCACGTCGTTGCGACAACTGAATATGTGACGATCCGAGCTGCTGCCGACCGTTGTAGTCCGGGTTGTACGGCAGTCCGGATTGATCACCAGCCATAACGAAGGCATCGTTGAGCGGGTGCCGTACTCGCGTCCGGCTCACGTACTGGGGACCGTGGTTGCCTCGGTACTCGTCCGCCCCACCGTCGAAGGTCTCGGCACGTCGGAAGTACGGCAGTACGTCCCGATAGCTCCAGCCCTCGGCACCGGCCTTTTCCCACTCGTCGTAATCGAGCGGATTGCCGCGCACCCAAATCATTCCGTTGATCGAGCTGCCACCGCCGACGACTTTGCCGGCCGCCCACCGATCCACCCGGCCGTCCAGTGAGGGATCGGGCTCGGCAGAATACTGCCAGTCCAGCTCGGGCGGGAGCTTGTACAACCCCGCCGGAACATGAATGAACGGGCTCCAGGCCTCCCCGCCCGCCTCCAGGACGAGAACTCGATGCCGACCAGATTCCGAGAGGCGGTCGGCAAGCACCGCGCCTGCCGAACCTGCGCCTACGACGATGTAGTCCCACTCCTGCGAGGCCGCACGGCGGGCTCTTGATTGCTCTCGTGCCATAGCTTGCTGTCGTTCCTTCGATTCACTGCGGGGGCCTGCGGACGCGGATGTCTCGGTGCGTGCGCAAAAGCGCCCAGCCAGACCGTGACTCCTGTAACAGGATACTCAATATACCCATACCGACGGAGGAGTCAGTCAATTTGCAGACAAATGCGCAATAACATGCACTATATTCGCGAGATGCGTAGGCGTCAGAAAGGTGCTGCCATGCCCACTGCCATGTGCCCATCGCATTGCAGATGGGATTGGCGCGGCCTCGGCCCGCCGCAGCCAGCTCGGACAGTCGGCCAGCCCGATGCCCGCACCGCCCATTGGGCCGCAGTCGCAAAGCGCCGGGGGAGCCACATCGAACGGGCCACGAACCCGAAATTGCACGTCGGCGACACACAGGCCGAAACCCCTGCTCAGGGATCACGCGGAACGTGAGTATCCATGCACGCGACATAGGCATATGCGCCGACCGATGACGCAAACGCCAAACCCACGCGCATACCAACAACCGTCCACGACGGCGATCTACTCCTCACCCACCTACGACATCGGCCGCCATGCGCGCGACGTCCTCATACACGGCACGGACCGGCGTGCTCTGCGTTGTCCGGTCACGGCTCGGCCACCGATGCAGTCGAACCGATACCTCAGTCGGCAGGCTTTTTTGTCCGCCTCATCTTGTCGGACGTCTGCATGCTGGCCTCCAGATAACTACTGATCCCCTCGAGGTGGCGGAGCATACGATGCTTGGCCAGCGCGCCGTCCTTGGCCACGATCGCCTCCACGATCCGGGCATGCGCGTGGTGGACATCGGCCTGCCGATCGGTGGCCGCTTTCTTCTCCTTCGGCTGAATTTCCGGCGTCAAGCGAGCCATGACCTCGAGAAACAATCGCAGCGCGGGATTGCCCGTGAGATCCGCGATCATCAAGTGGATCCCGTGGCTTCCCAGGTGACCACTTTCCTGCATCTGCTCCTCGTGCGCGAGCGCTTCCCGCAGCATTCGCACCCCGTCCTCGTCGATGCGCTCGGCCGCGAGTTCGACGATCGTCAACTCCACCGCCGATCGCGCTTCGAAGATGTCCCGGGGACTCGCCTGGTGGAACTGCAGGTACATGGCAGCGGACTGAGCCACCGAGGCCGCCCTCGGAGCCGTTACGATCAGGCCGCCTCCCGGCCCGCGACGCATGCGTGCGATCTCATCCCGTTCGAGCAGTCGCACCGCCTCCCGGAAGACCGCTCGGCTGATTCCGAGTTCGGCGATCAATTCCGGCTCGGATCCGATCACCTCACCCACCGGAAACCCCAGATCCGCGATACGGCGATGCAATTTACGCACCACCACTTCTGCCAACTTGCCCGCCGACCCGTCGGCGGCCCGGGGCGCAACTGCAGCGTCCGACAGTAAAGGCCCCTCAATGGCCGCCATCGCGTCTTCCTTCCCTCACCCCATCACCAGGAGCGAATGGATCGCTCCGAGCGAATCGCCCGGCACAGCCGAACGCACACACCAACAGTTGACAGTTACACGAGCGACAGGCAGTGCACACTACCAGGCTCACCCGCAGCAGCCATGATACCGCTTGTGGGTTTTTCGTACACTCTTTTCGAGCCGCCCAGAGCTGAACCCGAGCCGCTACTCATGGATCTTGTCGACGATTCCATGCAGGACAAGGCAAGTCGCAGTCGTGAAAGAATCGTCGGCTCACCGCGGAGTGCCTTCATCGAGCCCCCGAGCGATCGCGTCGGCCACGAAGCGGATACCTTCCTCGCTCCCAGGGAGGACATTGACGTAGGTGAAGAAACCATGGGATTGTCCGTCGAACCGCTTGTGCTGCACCGGTACTCCGGCGTCGGCCAGACGATCGCGGTAGGCTTCGCCTTCCGCGCGCAGGGGGTCGTACTCGGCGGTGAGCACCACGGCAGGTGGCAGACCCACGAGGGATTCACTGCGTAGTGGAGAGGCTTCCGGTTCGTTGCGCCGTTGAACGTCAGGTAGGTAGTGACCCCAGAACCACTCCACCGACTCTTTGTGCAGCAGCACTTGGTTTTCCGGTGCCAGGTAGGCCGGGTTCTCCAAGTCGCAATCGGTGGCCGGGTACACCAGAACCTGCATCGCCAGCCTCGGCCCGTTGCGGTCCCGCGCGCGCAATGCCATCACGGCCGCGAGGTTCCCACCGGCGCTGTCGCCCGCAACCAGGATAGGAACACGTTGCCCAGCAATCGCTTCGAGGTTCTCCTCGACCCAGGACAGGGCGGTCCAAGCGTCCTCGACAGCAGCTGGATACGGATGCTCGGGAGCTTTGCGGTATTCCACCATCACGACTGCGCATCCCGTCGCCGCCGCAAGCTTGCGCCCCAGGGTGTCGAACTCGTCGATGGTGCCCAGAACCCAACCGCCGCCGTGGTAGTAGACGATAACTGCCATGGGATCCAGGCGGGGCAGCAACGTGCGCACCCTGAACTCGCCGCGGTCGAATGCGGCCAACGTGCGCTCGGTTGCCGAGTGCATGTCCGGACCGGCGCCGTACATCGCGATGAGTTGCACACCGTTCGCACGGAGCTGGTCCGGCTCATGATGCCAGATCGGCGGGCGACCGCTCGCGGCCATCTGCTCGATGAGTTCTGCCGTCGACGCATCCAAAGGCATGGGGCGCGTCCCTTCTGAGAGATTCCATCGCCATCGACGGATAGCGGTGATGGCGGTCACAGAACCGTACGACAGACGGTGCGGCAACCTCAAGAGCCAGAGTCGATTAGAGTCAACTAAATTGTTCCGCGGCGCAATCGATCAAGCTTGAGACGGGGTCACGGAACCTCACCTCACCACATGCGCAGGACTTGCGGTGGCGGCAAGCAGTCAACGACCTCGATCACCTAGCGTCTGCCCGGAATCGTAGTCCTACCAGTCTATATCGCAGACGGCGCCACCAAGCACCCGACACCTCCAAGATACCCAGAACCGCCCCGAGGCCATGCACTGGAAGCAGTCCGAGCCATCTCTCCAGACCACCCCGCAGTTTTATTTAGTATTCTTATATAACCCAGTGCGGACTGCGTGTCCGATGGACATTCGAGCCGCGTCCCGTCCCGGACCGGCCCCGCCACCATCCCCCTCCACTTCCACCAACACGGGCCCATCCAACGCACCGGTTCAGCTTTCGCGTTCGGCATGGCCCACCGACCATGGCCCGCACGCCAGTCGTCGCACCACTCGGCGTCGCGGGCATCAGACGCTCGAGATCCAAGTTTGAGTGCACTATTACGCCATCGTCGCTCACCCAGGTCATCAGGCGACCGGATCCCCAATTCGACACTGACACTGAGGCTTTCATTGCAGTAACTAAGGGAAGATCATCCTCAGGGCGTCACGCTTCCACCCGCGATTGACGCACAGACTCCGCTATTTAGTATACGCTTATCGAGATAGGCGTCACCAGGCGAAGACAGGATGGATAGACCGTGTACGAGTACGACAAGTTCTTCGTCGGCGGACGATGGGCCGCCCCCACCGGTTCGAACCGACGTGACATCGTCTCGCCCGCGACCGAGGAAGTGGTAGCGAGCATTCCGGAAGCCACCACAGCCGACATCGATGCCGCCGTGGCGGCGGCACGCGCCGCCTGGGACGCTCGGACCTGGCGCGACGCCCCAGTACGTGAGCGCGCCCAGAAGATCCTGGCCCTCGCCGACCTGCTCGACGGCCGCACCGAAGACCTCGCCAAGCGCGTGACCGCAGAGATGGGTCAGCCGATGGGTCTGTCCACGCGCAGCCAGGCCACGGCCATTCACCTGATTCGTTCCTTCGTCGACGCGCTGGACCGCATAGTCTTCGAGGAGCGTCGGCAGGGCCCGTCGGGTCCGGCAACGGTGCGTCGGGAGGGCGTCGGTGTGGCCGCGGCCATCTCGCCGTGGAACGGCCCCTTCTTCCTCTCGGTGATCAAGGTGGTCCCGGCGTTGCTCGCCGGGTGCTCGGTGATCGCCAAGCCTGCGGACAACACCCCATTGACCGGTTATGCGCTGGCCCAGGCAGCCACCGAACTGGACCTTCCTGACGGCGTACTCAGCGTCATTCCCGCCGGCCGCGAGGTCGGCGCGCACCTGGTGGCCCAGCGCGGCGTGGACAAGGTCAGCTTCACCGGTAGCACCGCCGCCGGACGAGCGATCGCCTCGGTCTGCGGTGAGCAGCTCAAGAGCGTGAGCCTCGAACTGGGCGGCAAGTCCGCCGCGATCGCCTTGGACGACGTCGACCTGTCGGTACTGGTACCCGCGATGGTCGCCGGTGCCTTCTACAACACCGGCCAGGCCTGCACCGCACTGACCCGCCTGGTCGTGCATCGCTCTCGTTACGACGAGGTGGTCGACGCGATGGTCACCGCCGCCAAGGGCATGGTCATCGGCGATCCCATGGACCTCGCGACGCAGATCGGCCCCCTCGTCAGCGCCGAACAACGTGACCGAGTGGAGCGCTACATCGAGATCGGCAAGTCCGAGGCGACCCTCGCCTGCGGCGGCGGCCGCCCCACGAATCAGGCCAAGGGATTCTTCGTCGAACCGACCATCTTCACCGACGTCCGCAACGATATGCGGATCGCCCAGGAGGAGATTTTCGGCCCGGTGCTGTCGATCATTCCGTTCGACGGCGGCGACGATGAGGCCATCGCCATCGCGAACGACACCGCTTACGGGCTGCACGGTGCGGTGTTCACACCCGACGCCGAACGCGCGGCCCATGTCGCGAGGCGGGTCGAGTCCGGGACCTTCACCATCAACGGGTACGTAAACAATCCGGCTGCTCCGTTCGGCGGAGTCAAGGCCAGCGGGCTCGGTCGCGAATTCGGCGCCGAAGGCGTAGAGGAGTACCTCGAGTTCCACACGATCAACGACCCTCGCGCGAGCGAATGATCGCTCGACCGTGGATGTATCCGAGATCGATCAGTTCGATCACGCAGGATCCCTCAGCAGGATGGCGTCTTACAACGCCTGCCCGGCACGCCTCGAACCTTGTGCTGACTGGCACCGGCGGATTGTCTGCCTTGTCATGACCGTTCGTCTGGCGATCACCCTCGGTCGGCTCAACCCGAAGTCGTGGCGCGAGACCGCACTCGTCGCTGACCAGCTCGGCTTCGATGCGGTCTTCCTTTCCGATCACCTCGTAGCACCGGTACAGATCGCGGGTTCGCTGCATGGGTCCGACGACTCGCGTCTGATGGCACCGGATACACCGCTGTACGACCCGCTGGGCTACTGCATGTATCTGTCCGGCATCACGGAGAAGATCAAACTCGGCACCTACGTGTATCTCCTCGGACTGCGGCATCCGTTCGTATCCGCTCGCGCGGCGGCCACTCTCGACCAGGTGAGCGGCGGCAGGGCATTGCTCGGCGTTGGCAGCGGCTGGCTGATCAGCGAATGGGCGGCCGCGGGTGTTCCGCCCTCCGATCGAGGGGGTCGGCTGGAAGAGGCGATCGCCGTGTGTCGGCGATTGTGGTGCGAGGATCGGATCGAGCACAGCGGGGAACATTGGTCGTTCCCGACGGTGGGGTTCGCACCGAAACCGGTTCGGCCGAAAGGGGTTCCGATCTTGGTGGGCGGAGAATCGAACCGAGCCCTCCGTCGAGCCGCCAGGCTCGGCGACGGCTGGATGGGCATGGACGGACATACGCCTGCCACCGCAGCCACCAAGGTTGCGCGGCTGCGCAGGCTTCGCGAAGAAGCCGGGATGGCCACCGAGCCATTCGAGATCACAGTTGGTGGTTCAATGCGCACCGCGGATGACTACACCGCATGGGACTCGGCAGGAGTCGATCGGCTTGTGATCACACCGTGGACATCATCCCGGACGGCAGTCCGCGAACTGCGTGAGTTCGCCTCGGCAATCGGTATGCCAGCCGATTCGAACTGAAGTTCCGTATGGTCCCGTATGGCTTCCGTGGATGATTCGAAAGCGCGGCTCGATCGGCCGCCGATGCGAATGCTTGCCTTGGCGTCGCAGTCCGAACGCTTCCTGTCTCCTGAACTCCACGCTGCTCAGTCAGGCTCGATCCACGTCGTCGCAATTAAACGTCACATCATGGACGACCCCACCGCCGAACAAACCACCTCACCGCGCTCGTCGGTCAGCGTCACAGTGGCCTCGGCTAAAAGGCTCCCGCGGTCGGTCCGGTCGACCACGCCTCAGGAAACGCAAGAAGCAGCAGACCCGTGAGGCCTTGCGCCGCACAGCTATTCGTCTCTATGCGGAGCGAAGTGCGGACTCGGTCACGATCAACGACATTTGCGCCGCCGCCGACGGTTCGCCACGCACGTTCTTCAACTACTTCGAGACGAGGACGACGCCCTCCTGGACTGGTACGCGGATCGAGCCGGTGGAACACTGGCCGATCGGATCGCCACCCGTCCAGCCGAGGAGTATCCACTGCAGGCGGTTCACCGGGCGGTCACAGGGAGCATTCGCCGCCTGCAGGAGCGCCCAACCTGGCGGGAGCACCAGGTACCAATGCGCAGAAATCTCCGGCTGATCCCGACAGCTTTCGCCGACAGCCGCGACAGATCATGGTCGAATGCTGCGAGATTTCATGAGATCGCGCTCCGAGCATCGGAATGCCCCCAGTCCGCGAGCAGTGCACGGAGTCCGGTGATCAGCGAGAGCGGCTGGTCCAGCATCGGGTGATGGCCCGCCTCGGGGATCTCCACCACCGGCGCGCGCCGCCCGAGCAGCTCGGACATATCGTCGCTGATGGTGCGGGTCAGGAGGCCGTATTCGGCACGCAGCAGGGCGACGCGGGTGCCGACGCGCCGCAGCATCTCGCGCTGCGGCCGGGCGTTGCCGAAGATCCTGGGATCGAAGCGCCATTGCCATCCTTCGGCTGTTCGGATCACAGAGTGCCGGGCGATGTGGTCGACCACGTAGGGCAATGAGTGTGGCTGATCCGGAACGGTGCGGAAGTGCCCGAGCGCAGTGTCCAGGTCGGGATACACGCGCAGCGGCCCGAACGCCTTCTGGCGCGAGGCCTCGATCTCTTCCGGGCTGCGCTCGCGAATGGGCGAGTCGATCACAATGACTCCGCCCAGCCGATCGCCGGCTTCCGCACCGGCGTTCAGGCTCACCCAGCCGCCCATGCTGTGCGCGATGACGACCGGACGCGGCCCCAGATTCGGAAGAGCGCAAGTCGAAAGCAACTCCGCTGTCCACGATTCCACGCTGTACCTGGCTCGGCGACCGCTGTTGCCGTGCCCTGACAGGTCTATCGTGACCGTCCGGTAGTCACCGAGCATCGGCGCCACATGATCCCACCAGTGCCCATGAGCACCGCCGCCGTGTACGAGCACCAGGCCGGGCGCGCCGATCCGCCCCCACCAGCGCAATGCGATCCGCGCGCCATTCACCGAAATGCACTGTTCGACCCGGGGTTGTGCGACCGATCGCGCGAACCACTCCGGTATCTCGGATACGAGAGCACCAGACGTCTCATGAATCACTTACTCAGTGTACTGAATATGTAGCCATGCGCGTGATGTACGAATACTTCGTGGCCCGATCCCGAACTTTCGCCACCCAACCAACGTCACTATGGTAGAACAGTATCCTAATATACGCTGAGGTAGAGGCGCCCGCCGTGACGCCTTCCAGTAGGACGAACGAGTGGGAGGTCGACCATGCCAGTGGTCGTCTATGTGTTGCCCAGTGGCGAACGCCGGGAGATCAAGGCCGACGAGGGCCAAAGCGTCATGGAGACCGCCGTCGGCAGTCTCGTTCCCGGGATAATCGGTGATTGCGGGGGTTCCCTGGTCTGCGCCACCTGCCACGTGTACGTCGACGATGCGTGGATGAGCCGCTTGTCGTCCGCATCCGACTACGAGCAAGACATGCTCGAATGCACTGCGGCCGAACGCACCGACCGCAGTCGGCTGTCCTGCCAGCTCGAATGCAAATCCGAGCTGGACGGCATCGTGGTTCACGTGCCGGAGGAACAGTGAGCGAGAACGGCGACGCAGCCGGACCGCAGCGCGTGGTCATCGTCGGCACTGGCCAGGCCGGCGCCGACACGGCGACCGCATTGCGCATGGCCGGTTATCCTGGCGAGATCGTGATGATCGGCGAGGAGCCGACGCTGCCGTATTCGCGCCCGCCGCTGTCCAAGGCCTACCTACTGGGCGAAGTCGATGCCGAACACGTCGCGATCCGGCCTGCCGATATTTATGAGCAGCAACGGATTCGAGTGATCACCGGAACGGCCGTCACCGCCGTGGAGCGGGCCGGTAAGGCCGTCGTTCTCGCTGACGGCGAACGCATGCAATACGACAAGCTGGTTCTCGCGACCGGCGGCAGGGCGCGGCAGTTGCCACAATCCGCGACGATCGGTGCGCAAAACATCCACACTCTCCGCACACTCGAGGACGCCGACCGGTTGCGCGATCGGTTGACGCCTGGAGCACACAGCGTCGTCATCGGCGGCGGATATATCGGCCTGGAATTCGCGGCGGTGGCGCGGTCGAAGGGCGTGCGCGTGACCGTCTTGGAGGCTGCCGACCGAATACTCGCCCGAGTCACCGCTTCCGTGGTATCCGAATTCTTCGCACGGATCCACCGCGACGCCGGCGTCGAGATTGTCGTCGACGCACAGCTCGACGGCTTCGAACTGAACGACTCGGGAGACGTCGCTGCCGCCAGGCTTGCCGACGGCACCCGGATCGACGCCGATTTCGTGCTGCTCGGAATCGGGTTGGCGCCACGGACGGAGCTGGCGGTCGCGGCCGGGCTTCCGGTCGACGACGGCATCATCGTCGATCCCGCCATGCGCACTTGGGATCCGGACATCTACGCCGTCGGGGACGTGGCCCGCCATCCCGATCCGGACCGCGGCGGGATGCGCAGGCTCGAATCGGTGCCGAATGCGTCAGCACAGGCTCGCATCGCCGCCGCCGCCATCACCATGAATCGGGGCCCAGCCGACGCGCCACCGTGGTTCTGGTCGGACCAGTACGATCTCAAACTCCAGACGGTCGGCTTGTCCACCGGCTACCACCGCACGGTCGTCCGAGCCGATGCAGAGAACGACCGCGCGATCACCGTCTTCTACCTCCGCGACGGAGTTGTCGTAGCCGCAGACGTGGTGAACCGGCCGGCCGACTTTGCCGCAGCGAAGAAGCTGGTCTCAGCGAATGCGGTGGTCGATCCAGTCCTGCTCGCCGACACATCGATCCCGCTCCGGACTCTTGTCTCCGCAACGCGGCAATCAGCATGAGGCGACAGGCGTCCGAAGCCGGACCTACCGGCTCCGCTACGCCTGCTCTGCGCCGACGCCGTCTGCCACGGTATACCTATTCAACCGCTGCCTGCCGTGGGAGGCGGTGCGTTTCGATCAGTTCAGTCGCGCTGCGAGACAGTACATTCCGCGTTCACGGCGCGAAGCAGAAAGTCGACCAGATCGCGGATGTAGCGGGCTGCCGTGTCGGGCAGCTGGTACCGCAGATGCGCAGGGGTGGCCTGCACATGCATGGTCACGGCACCGCACAACATGTCCAGCAGCAGCGTGACCGACGTGTCGGGAGGCAGCTCGCCTCGAGCGATCGCCCGCCGCACCAGGGCACGAGCCGCCACGATCTGCGATTCACGAATTGTGCGCCAACGTTCGCCGATCGCCGGAATTTCGTCTGCCTCGACCCCCAGGCGCATCGTCGCGCGGCCGTTCGGCCCCATGTACTGCCGCATGACCTCTTCCGCCAGACGGACGAGATCGGTGCGGACGTAGCCGGTTTCGACGTCTTCGATACCTCCGAGCCGATTGAGCGCGTCGATCAACAGGGCTTCACCGGTCGGCCAGCGCAGGTAGATCGACGCCTTTCCCACGCCCGCCGCCTTGGCCACCTTTTCGACGTTGAAGCCACCCCAGCCGGCAGCACTGTACAACTCCAGCGCGGCCTCCAGCACACGACGATCCACCTCTGGATCACGCCGTCGACCCGGTCCCGTTGTGGTCATCGTCCTGCCTTTCCGAGGTGGGTCCTCATCGCAAGCACAGCATTGCCATACGACACCGTTCAGTATAGCCTCTAGAAATTACTAGACGGGGCCGTTCGGTAATTGGTGAAGCCTTCGAAATGCCCGCCAGCGGTTCTCATGTACGGAATGCACAAGGAGCGTGCCCAACGATGAGCAGCGACATCACCCCCCAGCGTTTGAAGACCCTCTTCCGCCCGCGCAGCGTCGCCTTGGTCGGGGCTTCGGACAAGTCGATGTTCTCGGCTCGGGCCTATGAGAATCTCGTCGACTTCGGATTCGCCGACAGCACCTTCCTGGTGAACAGACGTGGGGTGGACGTGCATGGGCAACCGACAGTTCCGACATGTTCGGATATCGGCCAGGATGTGGACGTCGCGTTCATCCAGGTGCCGCAAGCCGGCACGCTCGCCGCTCTCGATGATGCGGCGGCGGCGGGAATCCGCAACGCGGTGGTCCTGTCCTCGGGCTACGGCGAGGCCGGGCCGGACGGGCGGCGCGCCCAGCGGGAATTGGTAGAGCACGCGAGGTCGCTCGACATGCTGTTGCTCGGCCCCAATCACCTCGGGTTCGCGAATTTCGTCGACCATGTCCCGGTCACACCGGTCTCGGGGCTCCCGCACAGCACCGGTCACGTGGCGCTGTTGTCGCAGTCCGGTGCCAGTTCCGCGGCCATGGTCGAATTCGCAACGATGGCTGGCGCCGACCTGTCCTACATGGTCACCCTCGGCAACGAGGCCATGATCACCGCTGGTCACGTGCTCGACTTCCTAGTCGACGACGAGGCGACCAAGGCCGTTGCGATCTTCATGGAGACCATTCGCGAGCCTGGCGTATTCGCAAACGCCGCCCGACGCGCAGCGGCGGCCGGGAAAGCGATCGTCGTTCTGAAGGCCGGCAGCAGCGAGATGTCGGCGCGCACGGCCGCCGCTCACACTGGCGCACTGGTCGGCGACGACCGCGTCGTCGACGCGGTATTCCGCGAACTCGGGATCATTCGGGTCGATTCGATCGAGGACATGATGATCACCGCAGCCGCGGCCGCAAACCTCGGCAAGCTCAGCGCCCACGGTATCGGCTGGGTTTCCATTTCCGGCGGCGCATGCGACATCATCGCGGACCGTTCCGAGGATCTCGACGCAACGTTGTCCGAATTCTCGGCGTCAACTCAGGCACGATTGCGGGATGTCCTGCCGGACTACGGAACTGTGCAAAATCCTCTCGATGTCACCGGTGCGGCTGTGATCGACTCGTCAATCTTCACCAAGACGGTCGAAGCGATCTCGGACGATCCCGCCATCGGCGTGGTGGGGGTGATCAGCGGAGCCCCATGGGAGTCCACTGGCGGAAATTACCCCGCGCAGTACCTGCTCAACGCCATCGGCGCCGCCGAAGCGACCGCGCCGGTGACCCTCGTCAACCAGGTCATCCAGCCGATCACCGCTTACACCAAATCCGTTCTGGCCGAGGCGAAGATCGACCACCTCATCCCGGGTCTGCGGCAATCGGTGGTGGCGCTCCGCAATTTGGCGTGGTGGTCGGCGACCGTCGAGTCGGTCCGGCCGGAAGCCGCGAATCCCGTCGAAATCACGACCACCGTGGCCCGGACGGGCGCATGGTCGGAGTCGACCGCACGCGGCGTCCTGTCAGGAGCTGGAATACCGGTCGTCCCCAGCGAATTGGTGACCAGTCCAGAAGACGCGGTGAAGGTATCGGCCGGATTCGCCGGACCTGTCGCGCTGAAAATCGCCTCGCCCGACGTTCTGCACAAGAGCGACATCGGCGGTGTGGCACTGAACATCTCGGGCGACGCCGAGGTCGCCGCTGCCTACGATCGGATCACCGCCGCGGCCGCCACAAACGCGCCGGAAGCCAAGCTCGAGGGCGTGTTGGTCTCACCGATGCGCTCCGGCGGTACTGAACTGCTCGTGGGCGTGGTCCGCGATCCACAGTGGGGCCCGGTGCTCGCCGTGGCGATCGGCGGCATTTTCGTCGAGGTCCTCGACGATTCCGCGCTGGCGACGCTCCCGCTGTCGGCCGGACGAGCGCGCCGGTTGCTGGACCGGTTGCGCGGGAAGGCACTTCTGCAGGGCGTGCGCGGAACCGCTGCCGCCGATCTCGATGCGCTCGCCGCCGTGATCGCCCGGATCAGCGATCTCGCACTGGCGCTCGGCGACGGTCTCGAATCGCTCGAGATCAATCCGCTGCGTGTGGACGGTTCCACCATCGAAGCACTCGATGCCGTCATCACCTGGACCCCCGCTCGCAACAACCCCGAGGAGGCGTGAGAGATATGAGCATCATCGACCCACGCACACCGGTCCTCGTGGGCGTCGGCCAAGCGGCCGAACGGATCGACGACCCCGGCTACCGAGCACTGTCCGCAGTCGAACTGGCCGCTGCGGCCGCACGGGCGGCGTTGAGCGACACCGGAGCCGACGCCGAAACCATCTCAGCGCGAATCGATACCGCGGCCGGCGTCCGACAATTCGAGATTTCCACCCCCGCTGCAGTAGCGCCGCTGGGCAAATCCGACAACTATCCCCGGTCAGTCACCGATCGCATCGGCGCCGACCCCGCGCGCGCGATCCTCGAGGTCAGTGGCGGCCAGTCACCACAGCATCTGATCACCGAGCTGGCCCGAACCATCGCTGCCGGAAACTCGAACGTAGCAATTGTTTTCGGCTCCGAGGCGATCTCCACCACACGACGTCTCGCCAAAACCAACCAGCGCCCCAATTTCACTGAGCAGCGCGGCGGACAACTGGAAGACCGCGGCTACGGCCTCAGCGGACTCGTATCTCGATACGGGGCGGCGCACGGTCTGACCGACGCGCCCAGCCAGTACGCCCTCCTCGAGAACGCCCGACGCGCTCGGCTCGGACTCTCCCGCGACAGCTACAGCCGGAGCATGGGTGAGCTGTTCGCGCCATTCACCCGGATAGCCGCCAAGAACCCCTACGCGGCCGCCCCGGTCGAACGCAGCGCGGCCGAACTGACCGCCGTCGATGATCGCAACCGCATGATCGTCGAACCCTACCCGCGGTTCCTGGTCGCTCGCGATCAGGTCAACCAGGGCGCCGCAGTTCTGCTGATGTCGGTAGCAGCTGCTCAGGAACTCGGTGTCCCCCAGGATAAATGGGTATTTCTGCACGGCCATGCGGACCTGCGGGAGAAGGATCTACTCGAACGCCCTGACCTCGGTATCGCACCGGCGATGGTTCGCGCCGCCGAGCACGCGCTGGAGATCGCCGGTATCGGCGTCGATCAATTGCACACGATCGACCTGTACAGCTGCTTCCCGATCGCAGTGTCAGCGATCTGCGATGACCTCGGCCTGCGCCACGACGACCCCCGCGGGCTCACCCTCACCGGCGGGCTGCCGTTCTTCGGCGGCGCGGGCAACAACTATTCACTGCACGCGGTCGCGGAAACCGTTGCGCGCCTGCGCTCCGCGCCCGGCAGCTACGGCTTCGTCGGCGCGAACGGCGGGACCCTCAGCAAGTACTCGGCAGCGGTGTACTCGACCACCCCTACCGCGTGGCGCGAGGACCGCAGCGAGGTGCTCCAGCGGCAACTGAATTCGGTTCCGTCCGTAGAGATCGCGACAAGGGCCGACGGCCCGGCGACGATCGAGACGTACACGGTCAAATACACTCGAACCGGCCCAACCGGAATCGTCGTCGGGCGTTTGGGCGACGGCCGCCGCTTCCTGGCGACCGTCGCACCGCAGGACACCGACCTGATTGCCCTCCTGGCAACCGGCGATCCGGTGGGACAACCGATTTTCGCTCACTCCTCCGGCCGCGGCAATGTCGTCACCTGGACCGCGGAAAAGATGAACGAGCTATTCCCGCAACGGGTTCCAGCGCTGCGCCAGTTGTATGAATTCACTGAGGTTCGACGGAACGAACACATCCTCGAGATCACCGTCAACCGTCCCGAAGCCCGCAATGCCCTCACCCCTGAGGCGAACGAGGAACTGGACGAGATCTTCGACGCGTATTTCGCCGACCCGGAACTCTGGGTCGCCATCATCACTGGTGCGGGCGAAAAGTCGTTCTGCGCCGGAAACGATCTGCGGTACTCGGCCGGCGGCAAGCGGGGCTGGATGCCCAACAACGGGTTCGCCGGCCTCACCAACCGCCGCGATATGACCAAACCTGTCATCGCCGCGGTCAACGGTTTCGCTATGGGCGGCGGGTGTGAGATCGCGCTGGCCTGCCACCTCGTTGTCGCCGATGAGACGGCTCAGTTCGCACTCAGCGAAACCAGAGTTGGTCTGGTCGCCGCAGCCGGCGGCCTCGTGAGGCTCCCCCGGACGATTCCGCCGAAGATCGCTACCGAACTGATCCTCACCGGCCGCAAAATCCCTGCCGAGCATGCCCATCAGCTCGGGCTGGTCAACCTGGTCGTCCCCGCAGGCACCGCATTGGACGCCGCCCGGGAAATGGCCGCCGAAATACTCGCTGTATCCCCCACATCGGTGCGCACCTCGTTGCAGATTATGAACGAGACCAGCGGTATTAGCGATGTGGTCGATGCGGTGGACCATCCCTCGTCGGCTCTCGACGATCTGCTGGCCAGCGAGGACATGCTGGAGGGGCTCCGCGCGTTCGGCGCCAAACGCGCACCACGCTGGAAGAACCGCTGACAGGTCCGGCCTCCAGCCGAAGCGTCGCAGCAGCGAGATTACCCGTTCACTTCCGCGAATACCGATCTCATTGGAGCTCAGATGACCCATTAGCCAGTGTTATTACCCAGTCCAAGCGACCGTCCCCATCCCGAGCCGATACAGGCGTTCTGCGGGTCGGACAACGCAGCCCACGGATCGGGCTGCACTTCCTGACATTACGTACGTTCCGCCCCGACCCGGGTGCCGAACTTTTGAGAAGTTTCGAGGATCTGCGAGATATGGCCTACGTGATCACCCAGCGTTGCTGCAACGACGCCAGCTGCGTTCCCGAGTGCCCGGTCGATTGCATTCGTCCCACTCCGGGGCAACCCGAGTTCGCGACGACCGAGCAGCTGTACATCGACCCCGACACCTGTATCGACTGTGGTGCGTGTGTAGATGCCTGCCCGGTGGAGGCCATCTTCTCCGAGGACGATCTGACCGCGTCGCTGGCTCGTTTCCGCGATATCAACGCCGCCTACTTCCAGCGGCACCCGCTGGAGTCGAATTTCGACCCGCTGGTGACCCCGGCGCGCCCGCCCAAGGAGCTGGGCACGCTGCGGGTGGCGATCGTCGGCGCCGGGCCCGCGGCCTGCTACGCCGCCGACGAGTTGCTGCGCCGCGCCGATGTCGAGGTGGAGATGTTCGACCGGCTGCCCACCCCGTGGGGTCTGGTGCGCGCCGGTGTGGCTCCGGATCATCCGGGCACCAAGTCGGTGTCGAGCATGTTCGAAAGCGCGTTCCGTCGCGACACCCTGCAGTACCGGCTCAATGTCGAGGTGGGTAAACACATCTCGCACGAGGAACTACAGGCCCATCACCACGCGGTGATCTACGCCGTGGGCGCCTCCACCGACCGCCGCCTGGACGTGCCCGGTGAGGATCTGCCCGGAAGCCGCTCGGCGACCGAGTTCGTGGCCTGGTACAACGGCCACCCCGACTACGCCGAGCGCAGCTTCGATCTGTCCGGTGAGCGCGTGGTGATCGTGGGTAACGGCAACGTCGCCCTCGACGTCGCCCGCGTACTGACGCTGTCGTCCGACGAGCTGGCGACCACCGATATCGCCGACCACGCCCTGGACGCGCTGCGCTCGAGCAATATCCGTGAGGTCGTGGTGCTGGGCCGGCGTGGCCCGCTGCAGGCGGCCTACACGTCGGCGGAATTCCTCGCGCTGGGGCATCTGAAGGGTGTCGATGTGATCATCGACCCCGCCGAGCTGGAGTTGGATCCGGCGAGCCAGGCGTTGCTCGACGACCCGGATATCGAGCCGTCGCTGCGGCTGAAGTACGAACTGGCCCGCGAATACGCGGCCAAGGCCCCGAATCCGGACAACAAGCGCATCGTGTTCCGCTATCTGGCCTCACCGACCGAGATCCGCGGTGCGGGTCACGTCGAGGAGCTCGAGTTCGTGCACAACGAACTGATCTCCGAGGACGGGCGCGTGGTGGCGCAGGCCTCGGATCGCCGCGAGACTCTGCCGGCGTCGATAGTGTTGCGCTCCATCGGCTATCGCGGTGTGCCGATCGCGGATCTGCCGTTCGACGAGCGCGCCGGGATCGTGCCCAACGAGTACGGCCGCGTCGTCGCCGACGGCGTCCACGTCACCGGTGTCTATGTTTCGGGCTGGATCAAACGCGGCCCGCGTGGCGTGATCGGTTCCAACCGCGTCGATGCCACCGAAACCGTGGAACAGCTGCTCGAGGACTTCACCTCCGGCAAACTGGCTGCGCCGCAGGGAGATCGGGCCGCGCTCGAGGCCCTGCTCGCGCAGCGTCAGCCCGACGCCGTCGGCCGCGACGGCTGGAAGGCCATCGACGCGGCCGAGAAGAGCGCCGGCAAGTCCGGCGGCCGGCCGCGGGTCAAATTCACCACCATCGAGGATCTGCTCAAAGCCGCGCACGGCTGAACATCGGCTCTTTCGGACCCTCCCGCGCGGGAGGGTCCGAAAGCCCCGGCACCGCGCCTTCGAGCTCCCGCGAGGGCTTTCTCGTGCGGGCGGCCGATCGAATGGTGTCTCGCGAACTGGCAGCGATCATTTTCCACGGTGTAGGGCGCGGTTTCAGCTTCCGGCCGCGCCGGTCACGACGACGATCTTGTGCTTCACACGCATTACCACTCCTGATGAAACGTTGTCGAGATATTGCTTTGCAACCGTTTACGCGCGTCGGAGCAGTAGCGCCCCGGACGGCACGCGGCCACCGTTCGTGACGACGGCGACCCTCGCGGATAAACCCGTGCCCGTGCAGCCGGCCCGCCGACAACTGGCCGCCGTGCGGGTTCAGTGAAAGTGCGCCGCCGAGGGCGATGGCTTTCCCATCGACTAAGTCGACCCGAACGGAGTGCTGATCACGCGGGCGGCGAAGTGACCCTCGCCCGCCGAGACCGCAGCCGTGCGTGACGCCGCCCGGATCGGCAGAACGGGCGCGTAGAACAGGCACATCAATCAAGTATTGAGTACACCTACACGGCGCTATCCAGCGATTCAGTTGAAGAATTCCCAAAAATCTTCCATAAAGAGTGCCCTTATAGTACCTTCTTGTGAATCACATCACTGGTAGTTAGGCACGGTAATGACCAGCACTGAACAACCCACGGGCACGGCCTGGGAAGCGTTCGCGGATGTCGATCTGGATGCCGAGTACGAACACGCGCTCAAAACGCCCGACTCAGCCGTTTCCGATCCGCACCCCGTGTACGACGAGCTACGCGCCGAGCGCGCGGTGTACCGGGGGGACGTCCTCCAGGACATTTTCAAACTGCCGTACTCGATGGCGAACCGGGGCGCGGGCGACCGGAAAGTGTTCACCTTCCTCACACACGAGGCGTGCACGACGGCGTATCGCCACCCCGAGGTCTTCTCGTCGACGATCATGCAAGAGACCATCGGCAAGGTCCAGGGCAACAGCCTCATCACCTTCGACCCGCCGGAGCACACCCGGTTGCGCAAGCTGCTGTTGGAGGCATTCAACAAGAAGCAGCTCGGGCACTGGCGCGACGACATCGTCGATCCTGTGGTCGAGCACCTGTTCGCCCGGTTCTCCGGTCGTGGTTCGGCGGAACTCATGCGTGAGTACGCGTTGCAGTTGCCGATCCGCGTCATCCACGACATCATCGGGCTGGCACCGGAACAGTTCGACGAGTTCCAGCGGCTCGCGGTCGGGCTCGGACTGGCGAAGACGCGCCCCGAGATCGGTGCGGCGGCATCGGAGCGACTGTGTGAGCTGTTGAGCGAGGTCATCGAGGAACGCCGCCGGGATCCGGCGAACACCACGGTGGACGTTCTGCTCAATGCACGAGTGGACGGCGAACACCCGCTTACCCATGAGGAACTGCTCGCCTTCCTCCGGGTGCTACTCGTCGCCGGCGGCGAGACAACCACCCGGGGCCTCGGTTCACTGCTGGTCGGGTTGCTCAACGACACCGCGCAACTCGATCGGCTCCGCGAGGACCGCGGCCTGTTGGCGCAGGCGATCGAGGAAGCGATCCGGTGGGAATCTCCAACTCAGTTCAATTACCGCATCACCACCCGGGATATCGAGATCGACGGCGTCGACATTCCCGCGGGTTCCGGTATCAATCTGTGTATCGCGGCCGCCAACCGGGACCCCGCGCGCCATGAGGATCCGCATCGATTCGATATCGGCCGGAAGTCGCGCGGCCATCTGGGCTTCGGCTTCGGCGCGCACGCGTGCATCGGCATGCACGTCGCCCGGACCGAGATCGCCCTCGCCATGAACGCCCTGTTGGACCGTCTACCCGGGTTGCGCATTGCGGCGGGCCATCCCCCGCTCGAGGTCGAAGGAACAACCTTCCGCAATCCCTCTGTCATCCCCGTCGAATGGGACAACTGACCCCGAATCATCGATACCCGATCGTGGGCACCGAATCGAGTCCGGTATGACTTCTTATCCTTGTGTGCCAGGAGAATTCGGCTTCCTGCCATACAACGCCGGCAACGGTACCAGTTGCCCACCCTGCTACTGAGTCGTCGCACCGGCTTCGCAAAATTCATCCCCCCGGGGGGACCGCCACCGGTAACGCGGAATTCCGCTGATTTCCGGTGCCCCCGATCCCTACGCCGGCCACGCGGTCCCGATCGGCGCACCCACACCACACATCGGAGCAGATATGACCCAGAACCTCGCCACCTCGAACGACATCTTCACCCGCACCGAGCTCTACATCGGTGGGCGATGGACCTCATCCGCATCGCGCGGAACGATCGAGATCGTCAATCCCTATACCGAAAAGGTGATCGGAACCGTTCCGGAGGCCAATGCGGCCGACACCGACGCGGCCATCGCCGCCGCAGTCGCAGCTGTACACGACAACCCTTGGCAGAAAATGTCTTTCGTCGAGCGCGGTGCCGTGCTCGGCAAGGTCGCCGAGGGCCTCGTCGCCCGCAGCGATCAGGTGCTCACCACCTACACACAGGACTTCGGCGGGGTCCGGGCTTTCGGGACGTTCATCGCCGCCCAGGCCGCGAACGTCTTCGCCGAGCACACGAAGTTCGCCGAGCACCTGGTGGCCGAGGAGTGGCGGGAGAACGGCGGCGAGCGCAACCTCATTCGGCGCGAACCGGTAGGCCCGGTGCTGGCCATCGTTCCGTGGAACGCCCCGTTGGCCTTGGCCGCGGTCAAACTCGCCCCGGCGCTCCTGGCCGGATGCCCGGTCGTCGTCAAAGCCCCGACCGAGGATCCGACGGTAACGTTCATCCTCGCCGAGGTGCTGGCCGAAGCCGGCATCCCCGAGGGCATGGTCAGTATCCTGCCCGGGCGGCGCGGTTCCCTCGGCGATATCGCCGGCCGTCCCGAATTCGCCCACGTCGCCTTCACCGGGAGCACCGCCTCCGGCCGGACGATCATGCATTCGGCGGCGGACAACATCACCGATGTGACGCTGGAACTCGGCGGCAAATCCGCCGCGATCTTCCTCGACGACCTGGATCCGGCGCAGGGGGCACAGCTGGTCGTTGCCGGATCGCTCGCCCAGTCCGGACAGGTCTGCACCACCTACTCACGACTGCTGGTTCCCGCCACGCGCAAAGACGAATGGATCGGCGCGCTGGTTGCGACCTTCCGGGCGCTGCCCATCGGCGATCCCGACCATCCGGACACCGTCATCGGGCCACTGATCAATGCCGGTCACCGCGCCACCGTCGAAGGTTTCATCGACAGTGCTCGCACCGAGGGCGCGACGATTCTCACCGGCGGCAAGCGGCCCGATCTTCCGCACGGCTACTTCGTCGAGCCCACCTTGATAACCGATGTCACGCCCGATATGCGGGTCGTGCGGGAAGAGGTCTTCGGTCCGGTCATCACCGTGCAGACCTACACCGACCTCGACGAGGCGGTAGCGATTGCCAATCAGACAGAGTTCGGCTTGGCCGCCGGTATCTTCACCACCGATACGGAAGCCGCCATGAAACTGGCGCCGCGGCTGGAAGCCGGCAATGTCGCGATCAACAACTTCGGCGCATGCCTGGTTCAGCCGTTCGGCGGCTACAAGAAGTCCGGTCTCGGCCGCGAGGGCGGCATCGAGAACGTGGAGCACCTCCTTGCTTTCAAGCAGGTGCGTATGCCCATGGAACTGCCTCTGTAGGCATTCGGTGAAGGCCGTGGGGGACGCAAGGCGCATCTCTGCGACGACGGCGCCTTCGCGCTCACCCGCGGAAGCGCACCGCAGCCGGGGCTGGCCATGGCCCGCCCCGGACCGGTCGTAGTGCCTTTCTCGATCGGCCGCTCGGACCTGTGAAACGCGATCGACTCGGCGGCGCTCCCTGAAGCCAGGGGCGCCGCCGAGTCGCTGTGCTTGCGGCCCGTCCGCTACTTGTAGGCGCCAGGAGCCGTCCGGTACGGGTCAACCCCGAGGGGCCGCCGATGCCTGCAGAGCGATCTCGATATAGATCAGCTCCATCAAATGTTCCGAGGTCTTCTGGAACAGGTCGACCACGGTCGGCTGCGCGACCAAGAATGACGACGGTGCCCACGATCCGTCGGCGGCTTGGCGCCGGACGAACCACTCGCCCATCCGGACCGTCCAGGGCAACATTCCCGAGGCCGGGTCCGCAGCGAGCACGCTCGCCGCTCCCCAGCCGAATTTGCAGATCTGCACCTGCCCCGGGTCGGCGAACTGCGCGGGGGTTCCCTCGACATTGAGGGACAGATACGAGCGCGCGAGATCCAGGGCAGCGCGATCCTGCGTCTGCTGCGCGTAGCCGGCGAGGAATGCGGCGGCGATGCCAGGATTGAAATAGGTCTGACGCTCCTTGCTGTAGTCGGCGATGTAGAGCCACCGCTGCATGCCGGAGACGTCGGTGACGATCCCGTCGCCGCGCCAGCTGCTGTACAGACGACCGGGCTCGGGTTGCGCCTCCCATTGCCGCCGTAGCCACTTGTAGATCCGCTCGGAGTGTTCGCGACGACCGCAGACGAGCGACGAGATCCCCAGCTGACCGGTCTTGAGTACGTCCTGCTGCGGGTCGGTTGCGAAATCGCGATGCTCGTAGGCGCCGCCGGAGACCGGATCGGTGAAGTAGTCCAACCGGCGGTTGATCACGCCGGCCAGGTCGTACCTACCCAGTAGCCATCCACCGATCGCCAGCGCGGACAGAAAATAGACCGGACTGCTCGGCCCGCCGCCGTACGGTCCTTCACGCAAGTCCCCCTCATCGGTCAGTGCGGTGCGTTCTGCCCATCCCAGCAGGGCCGACGCGGCGTCCGGAGCGCCCCCGAGAGCCAGCGCCCAGGGACCGCGCCACCAGCCGATGCCGAGCTCGGCGCCTGCGGGGGTGCCGTCGGCGGCGACGTGATCGGTCAACCAGCCGACCGCACGTTCGCGGGCCGTGCGAATCCTGGCCATCCCCTCGTCGGTCACGGCGTCGGGCCACCGAGCGCCGGGGTCCGCGAAAGGCGGAGTCTGGGGAGAAGTGGTCATATTGTGCTCCTCGAAAACGTCGGGCATGCGCTCATCGCGAGATCAGGCTGTACTTGACCGAGAGGTACTCGTGGATTCCCTCGATTCCGCCCTCTCGACCGAACCCTGATTGTTTGATCCCGCCGAAGGGTGCTGCGGCATTGGATACGGCTCCGGTGTTGATGCCGGTCAATCCGGTTTCCAGCCGGTCGATCAGCCGATGCGCGCGCGACAGATCCGTGGTGAAGGCATAGCTGGCCAATCCGAATTCGGTGTCGTTGGCGAGCGCGACGGCCTCGTCCTCGGTGTCGAACGGCACCACGGCCAGGACCGGCCCGAATATCTCCTCACTGAGCACGGCACTGCCCGCCGGCACCTCACCCAGCACAGTCGGCTCGTAGAACGAACCCGGCCCGGAGACCTCGTGCCCGCCAAGCAGTACCTCGGCGCCGCGGTCAACAGCATCGGTGACCAGCCGGTGCACGCGAGCACATGCACGGTCGTCGATCAGCGGCCCGATGGTGACACCGTCGGTGAGCCCGTCACCCATGATCATCGCGCCGACCCGCTCGACCACGCGCTCGGTGAACTCACCGGCCACCGCGCGATGAACGAGGAACCGGTTCGCGGCGATGCACGCTTGACCGATGTTGCGGAACTTGGCCTGCATCGCCCCGTCGACGGCCGCGTCCAGGTCGGCGTCGTCGAAAACGAGGAACGGGGCGTTACCGCCGAGTTCCATCGAGGTTCGCAGGACATTCTGCGCGGCCTGGGCGATGAGTATCCGGCCGACCTGCGTCGACCCGGTGAAACTGACCTTGCGCAGCCGCGGGTCCGCCATGATTTGCGCGCAGACGGCGGCAGCCGAGCCGGTGGTGACCACATTGACCACGCCTGCGGGCAGGCCCACCTCGACCAATAGCTCGGCGAACAGCAGGGTGGTCAACGGGGTCTGTTCCGCAGGTTTGATCACCACGGTGCAGCCGGCCGCGAGTGCGGGGCCGATCTTGCGGGTGGCCATGGCCAGCGGGAAATTCCACGGTGTGATGAGCAAGCACGGACCCACCGGACGGTGACCGACAACGACTGTGCCGGTGCCCTCCGGATTGGGGCCGTAGCGGCCGCTGATCCGGGGCGCCTCTTCCGCGAACCAGCGCAGGAACTCCGCCGCGTAGGTCACCTCGGCGCGAGCTTCGGCCAGCGGCTTGCCCATTTCGAGCGTGATGAGGGTGGCGAAGCGTTCGCGGCGCTCGGTCAGCAGATCGAACGCGCGACGCAACAGCTCTGCCCGGTCTCTGGCCGGAGTGGCCGCCCATCCTTCCGACGCCGCGACTGCGGCGTCGACCGCCGCAATGCCGTCCGCGACGCTCGCGTCGGCGACATCGGCCAGAAATCCGCCGGTGGCAGGGTTGTCGACAGCCGACGTCCGCCCTCCTTCGGCCGCAACCCAGGTTCCGCCGACGAACAACTCACCGGTGTGCGCGGGAAGAGCGGACGCCGCGGCCGCCCGCGCGGGAGCCACCCCGCTCATCGCGCGGCCACCGGGGTGGGCACGACACCTGCGAGCAGCGATTTCAACGGAACAGAAGAGTCGGCGACCAACTCGGGTGGGGCGGATCTCCCCGCGGCCAGTGCGGACTTCACAGCCATGAAGTCGCGAGCGCTGTTGACACACTCCCCGGCGATGAGCCGCCCCTGCCGGTAGTACAGCACGGAGAACTGCTCCGCGGCGGGGTCGCCGCGCACAACCGTCTGGTCGTAACCGTCCACCAGGCCTGCTACCTGCAACTTCAGATCGAACTGATCGGACCAGAACCAGGGGGTGGCACGGTAGGGGCGAGGAGAACCCACAATGCTCGATGCGGCACTCTTCGCCTGTTCGATGGCGGTGTTCACCGACTCGAAGCGCATATGGCCGGTTCCATTCGGCACCGGGCACGGATAGCAGGCGCAGTCTCCGGCCGCGACCGTACTCCTGTCCGAGGCAACGCCGAACTCGTCCACGACGATGCCGTTGTCCACCTTCAAGCCCAGCGCGGCGGCCAGTTCGACATCGGGCATCACGCCGATCCCGACCACCACCACGTCGGCCCGCAGTACCGTCTCGTCGCTCAGCACCACGGCCTGTACCCGGCCGTTGCCGTCGTCGAGGAATTCGATGGGTGTGGTGCCGAAACGCAGATCGGTACCACGACGAGTGTGCGCGCCGCGGAAGAACTCGCTGGTGGCCCTACCCACGGCGCGTCCCATCAGACGGTCGTCCTGGGTCACCACCGTGACGTCCAGGCCACGCCGACGCGCGGTCGCAGCGACCTCCAGACCGATGAACCCGCCGCCGATCACCACAAGACGCTCGGCGCCGCCGAGGCGCTCGCGCAGGGCCAGCGCATCGTCGACGTCCCGGAGCCCGTAGATTCCACGCAGCCGGCTGCCCGGAATCGACAAGTCGCGCGTCCGGGCGCCGGTGGTGAGCGCCAGCCGCCCGTACGGTAGCACCGCGCCGGAATCGGTGACTGCCACACGCGTTGCGGGGTCCACGGCAACGACCCGTTCGCCCGGCCGCACGTCGATTTTCCGGGCGGCGAAGAAATCCGCGCTACGCAATTCCAGCGATGCCGGTTCGACGGTGCCGGCCAGGAGGGCTTTCGACAGCGGCGGCCGCTGGTAAGGCAGTCGGCGATCGGCTCCCACGAGGGTGACGGGCTCGTCATAGTCCATATCGCGCAGGGAGCAGGCGAGCTGCACACCGGCCTGCGATGCGCCGATGATCAACGTCCCATGGTGTGCGGTCATGTCCGGGCCACTCACTCTTGGCATTCGGGAGTGGTCACGTGGAGATCGCCGAGGCCCTCGGAAACCTCGAGCTGACAAGCCAATCGGGAGTTCTCGGTGCGGTCGACAGCGGTGCCGTCGAGCATGGCGTCTTCCATCTCGGAGACCTCGGGCAAGCGGTCCGCGTCGGCACTGTCCACAAAGACGTGACACGTCGCGCAGGACAGGACACCGCCACAGTCACCGACGATTTCCCGAATCCCGTTGCGAACGGCGGTCTGCATGACGGATTCGCCGACCGTGGCGACGATTTCTTGCTTCTCGCCCGTCGAGGACGTGAAGGTGATGGTGGGCATGGAAAGGCTCGCTATCTTGTCGGCGCCGCATCCCCGGCGGCGCGGTCGAACGGAAACTGATGGTCTACGGCCGGGCCTCGGCCGGAACCGTGGTGTCGAAGGGCTCGAAGGTGGCGGGCACCGTGTCGTAGCCGATCACCCCGGTCTTGGTCGGGTACTCGACCACCTTGGCCGGATCGATGGCGAAGTCCGGGATCCGGCGCAGGATCTCCTCGAGCATGATCCGCATCTCCAGCCGGGCGACGGGCGCACCGAGGCAACGGTGGTTACCGGTGCCGAAGGCGAGGTGGTCCTTCACGTTGTCCCGATCCATGTCGAATTCCAGCGGGTTCGGGAACTTACGCGGATCGCGGTTGGCGGCGCTGTTGGCCATGAAGACACGCTGACCTTCCTGGAAGGCGAATCCGTGGAAGTCCAGGTCGCGTGTCACGGTGCGGGCGGCGCCGACGCCGGGTGTGAACAGCCGCAGGAACTCCTCCACTGCCTTGGGCACCAGCGACAGGTCGGCCCGGAGCTGTTCGCGTAGTTCCGGATGGGCGGCGAGGTACTGCAGGATATGCAGCATCGTGGTGTTGGTGGTGTCGGTGGAACCGAAGGTCAGGCCGTTGAGAACCGTCTGCGCCTCGAGCGCGGTGACAGGCTGACCGAGGATCGAGCCGCGCATCAGCGCGCTGGCGACATCGTCGCGGGGATCTTCCTTCCGCTCAGCACAGAGCTGAAAGATCTTTTCCTGCGTGGCCCGGAAGCGCTCCAGCGGAAAGTCCGGCGAACCGAAGCCCGTCAGGCCGATGGCGTGCACGGTGGCCGCGAAATCCGCCCAGGACGCCGTGTCCACGCCCAGGAGCCGGCAGGCCATCTTCGTGCTGACCGACGCGACGAACTGCGCGAAATCGAGCTCACCCAGCGCGGCCACCGCATCGAGCGATTCCACCGTATGACGCCGGATCTCGGCCTCGTAACCGCGCACGGCCTTCGGCGTGAAGAACGGCGCCTCCAACGCGCGAACCTCGGTGTGCAGCGGTGGATCAGCCTCGGTCGGGACGAAACGCGAGGGCGCCTCCGGGATGGAGAAACCTGTTCGGCGGCTTCGTGTCTCGCGGCCGGTGGTCCGGTCGGCGAACGGATCGCCCGGCACATCGTCGTGCGTCGAAGAGAAGCGCTCCCAGTCGGAATAGACCTCGCGGACTTCTTCGTAACCCGCCACGACCCAGTAGCCGCCATGCGCCCGGTTCCAGGCGATCGGAGTCTCGGCGACCAGCTTGTTGAGTACTTCGTAGAGATCGGCCGTGGCAATCGGGACATGCAGATCGAGGTCGATCTCCACGGGCTGCTGTGTGCTTGTCACTGGGGACTCCTTCGTCCGGAAATGGGTCGCAACACGTCCAAAGTGTATCTTCGCGTCAGTGACTGTCAATACATGATTTGCCGGAAATACCGCGTTGAGATACCAGCTCATGCGGCAGATTGATCGATCAACCTTGAACAAATCCAGACCATCGGAAGACACTCTTGTCATTAACTGTCAGATTGACTTACGCTCTCGAACACGCGCCGCACGGCGACGCCAGACGACGATGTCCACAGAAAGGGACCCCCATGACCGAGTTCTCCGTCGAGAGGCTCCGCGACGCCCTCACATCCGACGCCGAGCTGCGTTACAAGCTCAACGGCTTCCATGGCCGGTATCGGATCGTCGTCGACGAAGTGCAGGCCGATGTGGTCGTGGACCACGGGATGATCACGGGCGTGGGCCCCGTCTCGGGCGAGGCAGAGCTGACTCTCACCGTCCCGGCAGCCGTGCTCGCCGACGCCGCGCTATCCAAGCCCGTCCCCGGGACCGAGGCTGCGCAGCTGGCCGCCTCGCGTGGTGTGACCGTCGCCGGTGACCTGTTCTCCGCTGTGGCTCCCTACGCCGGGGCGACATCGCGCGTTTATGAGCTGCTCCGGCAGCTGAGCGGAGCCACCGAGAACGCGCTCCCGGCCGGCGGTGAGACCCTGTTCGAAGAGACGGATATGGCGGTCGGCCGCTACGTGTATGTGACCGTGGACGGGGTGCGATACCGCACCTACTACGAGGAGGCCGGCACCGGCGACCAGGTTGTGCTGCTGCAGCACACAGCGGGCGCGGACGGTCGCCAATGGCGGCATCAGCTGGCCGACCCCGAGTTCCAGTCGCGCTTCCGGATGATCGCCTACGATCTGCCGTTTCACGGACGCTCGCTCCCGCCGACAGCGCAGCGCTGGTGGCAGCAGGCGTATCGACCCACCCGCGAGTGGCTGATGGACTTCGTCGAGGCCTTCTCCGATGCACTCGAGCTCGAACGCCCCTCGTTCATGGGGTGCTCGGTCGGCGGCCAGCTCGCCCTCGACCTCGCGGCGTACCGCGGTGAGCGGTTCGGGGCGTTCTTCGCCCTGAACGGCACCCTCGACAACGCGCTGGACGGTGACCCGTACATCGCCGGGTTCAATGATCTGTGCCGCGACAACCGCGTATCCACCGAGTTGTACGCGACCGGTAATTTCGGAGCGACCTCGCCGCTCGCCCCGGAGCCCTACCGCCGCGAACTGTACTGGATCTACCGATCGAACTTTCCCGGTGTCTACGCGGGAGACAACGACTACTTCCTGACCGGCCACAATCTCACCCGCGGCGACGTCGTCATCGACACCGACCGCAACCCTGTGTACGTGCTGGCCGGCGAATACGATCCCGTCGCCACCGATGCCGAGCACGGCGGGTCCGCCGTCGCGAAGCGGTTCCCGGGCGTGGTCTACCAGGAGCTGGAAAACCTGGGCCATTTCGCCCCGACCGATGACCCGCTGGGCTTCCGCGCCGTCCTGCCCGCTCTCACAGAAGGAATCGGGCGGCTCGGCGCCGCCGCCCTCTGAGCCTTCTCCTGGCCGGGGAGCATCGTCCCCGGCCGGAAGACCCGAATCGACAGTGCCGTACGACGACGCGGAACCCGATCGTAGGCTCGTCGCCAAGCTGATCACAGGAGGTGCCGTGGCCGTCCGCACGACTCGACGGGAGCGGCAGAAGGCCGCGGTGCGCGCGGAACTGCGCACCGTGGCCATCGACGTGTTCCTGGCCCAGGGTTATCACGAAGCCAGCATCGCCGAGATCGCTGACCGAGCCGGGGTATCGGAGCGGACGTTCTACCGGTACTTCCCCACGAAGGAAGCCGTCGCGCTCGACTGGATCGATGAAACCGCCCCGGCCGTGCACGAGATGCTGCGCCGACAGCGCCCCACCGTGTCCCCCAGCGACGCATTGTGCGAAGCCTTCATCGCCGCGACGCCCCCCTCGATGGAAGGCACCCTGGAACATCGGGTTCTGTCGCTGATCTTTTCCACACCGCGGCTGCTCAATGCCTATTACGACCAGGCGCGAACCTGGGAGAAAGATGTCGCCCAAGTCCTGGCCGAGTGTCTGGGGACAGACGTTGCGTCCGATCCTCGCCCAGCACTGTGGTCGGCTATGGGTTTCGCAATCGCCCATACCGTGGCGCGGGAACGCGCGGCGCAGGGCGATACCGATTACACGACCTATCCAACGTTGCTGCGCAAGCGTTTCGCCGAAGCCGCGCAATTCTTCGAGGACCTCAGCGTCACTGGATAGTTCGCCAGTCGCCCTCGATCTGCTCGGGGTGCGGAGACAGTGCGCCGATGAACCTCCTACTTCGAGGCGAACACCGAGTCGATTCCCGCGATATCGGTGATATTCCAGTTGTGCGCGCCGTCGATGGTCAGCCGGTAGGTTGCGGTCGAGTTGATGCCATCCGGCGCCTGGCTGTTCTTGGTGAGCACGTTGACGAAGCAATCCACCGAGTACGCGCCGTTGGTCTCGGAGCGCACCTTCGCGGCGATCGGCTTGGCCGTCGAAGTCCATTGCAGCGGTGAGATGATCTGCTCCATCGAGGTCGCCGCCTGGGTGAGCCGGTTGGACAACTCCGGGGTGGTTCCCTTGGTCAACCGGCCTCGCCACGCGGAGAGGTCGTGGAAGTCCATTTCCGCTGCGCCGGTGGCGTAGTCGAGCGCGACCTGCTCGGCGTGCGACCGATCCTGGGACTGCTGATTCACCGCGGCCAGGTCGCTCGACTTGGCATGGACCTGCCACCCGAGCACCGCCACCACAGCGACCAGGACGACGACGACGGCCGAAATCATCAGGGTCTTGAGCCGGATCGATGAGCCCGCGATCCTATTTCCCTGCGCGACCATCGCGTCGATCCGTGCCGACCGCTTCTTCGCACCGATTTTCCTTTTATCGGATTCGCCTGCACCACCGAAAGTTTCGACGACTTCTTCGGCCGCAGGATCCTTCACAGTGTCTTTGTTCTCGCTGCTGTTCGTGGTTATGGACGTCTGGGCTGTCATGTGTTCCAATCCGTTTCCGAAAATATTTGCCCCCGCAACAGTTCTCGATCAGGTCGCTCAGGATGGCCTCACCTCCCCGGAGTCCGGACATGGACGGTGACGCCGTCTTCCGAATCAGCCGCCGCGAGCGCCTCGTCCAGTAATCGCCCGATGTCGATCGTCTTCAGCGCCGCGGCCCCGTTCTGCGCGGCCGGTAGCAGATCCATCCCCAGCGTTTGCAAATCCGCAGCATTCTCATCCGCGAATTTCTGGACTTCGGATACGAAAGGGACCGTTCCGTCCCTGTTGGCCGCAACAATCGGCTGCCAGTTCTTGAGAAGCGCGAAGAGGTCCCACAGGTCGCTGAAGGATCTGCCCATTGTCGGGACAACCGGACCGGCGCCGCTCAGATCGGGGCCGATCCAGGAACTGTCCTGCAGCATCGGCTGAATGGCGTTCAGCAGCTTGGTGAACGCGCCCGATTGCGTGGTGATCATCGAGGCCAGCAACCTGCCCGCCCGGTTCAGATCGTCCAGCACCTGCGCATCCTGCGGCAGGGCGACATCCATTTCGTGGAAGATCGCCCCGATCCGGTCTGGATCCAGCTGTTCGAGCAGTCTGGTCAGGCGCGCGGACAGTTCCTTGATCGTCGTCGGCACGACCACCTTGCCGGTGTCGATGACCGAGTGGTCGGCCAGATACGGCCCCTTTTCGGTGGCCGGTGTGACCGCGATATAGGTCTCCCCGAGCGCCGAGAGGTTATCCACCCGATAAGTGCTGTCCAGCGGTACCCGATATTTCTTGTCGAATTTCCACTCGACCTCGATCCTGTCGGCGGACGAGACGACCCTCGACACATCGCCGATGTGCACGCCGCGCAACAACACCGGAGACCCGACGACGACGCCGTTGGTATCGGGCAGTGACATTTTGACGGTGTCCAGATCGTGCAGCGCGTCCGCCGGCATGCCGATCTCGTACATGTAACCGAAGGAGCCACCGGCGATCAGGGCCATGCCCAACACCGACGCGACAGTGCGGTTGATCATCGCACGGCCCCCAACATGCGCAGCACGTTCTCGATATCACCGACCAGTTGATCACCGTTGGCTGCCTGCACGGACCGAATGTTCACCGACGGGTGCTGCGCGAACGGCAGAACCACGGTCCGCAGGAACGTTGCCATGTTTCCGGCCGCGCTGGGGGCCGTATCCCAGATGCCTCGGCCCTCGTGCGTTGTCTCCGAGAGCGAATTCAGCATCGGGACCATCCAGCTGCCGCCGACGAAGAGACTGCCGATCGATGGGAGTCCTTTTCCGACCGCGCCGTACATCACACGCGCGGAGTAGTTCCAGTACTGCAATGCCCAGTCGTTCAGCAGTACCCGATTCAGCGTGGCGGAATTGTCCGCGACGACGCTCGAGGTGCGATCGAATCCGGCCAGTGTGCGGTCGATTTCGCCGGTGTTCTGCGACAGGTCGTGCAGATCGCCGGTGATGACCGTGGACAGCTTGCGGATCTCGCTCACGGCCGGCATGACGGTGTTCAGGCGCGACATCGCGTCCTCGATCTTCTGAATACTGCCGCCGTTGACGAAGTAGGCGAGCACGGCCAGCGTGTCCTCCAGTTGCGGGGGCGAGGTGGTGTCACCGACCGGGACACTCCCGCCCGTCGGCAGGTACCGCGTGTCCCCCTGGGCCGCACTGCGATCCAGCCCGATGTAGGTGTCGCCGAGAATGGTGTCCTGCCGGATCGTGGCCTTCACGTTCGAAGGAACACGCACACCCGGCGACAGCGTGACCGTCACGGCGACATCCGAGGCGCCCAGGTCCACCCTGGCGACCTTGCCGATCGGCAGACCGTCCATCGTCACCGTCGCCCCGTCGGGCAGGTTCATCACACTCGCGAAGTGCAGCACGATGTCCGCACCACCGGAACTGGACTGGAAGCTCGGAATATCCTTGGGGCCGAGGGAACACGCGGCGGTCACCGCACCGCAAAACAGGGCGGCGGCAACTCTTGGGACGAGTCGTCCGAAAGTCTTCATCGCTCTGCCTTCCCCAGCACGAGATCCAGCAAGGGCATCGTGGGCGCGGCGCCGGCACCTGTTTCGACGATCGGCTGCTGATACGTGACAGTCATCCCGTTCGCGTCCTGGGTCTGCTGCTGGATCGCCGCCGTGATCGAGGGAATCACCGACAGGAGTCCGGCAATGTCCTTCGAGCGAGTGGCCGCCAGGTGGATCACGTCGGTGACATTGCCGTGCACGAACGGCCAGATCTGATCGCCGTAGCGACGTTGCACGTCGTAGAGGGTCTTGCCGGTATAGCCGACGCCCTCGCATAATTCGATCACGCCCGGCAACAGGTCATACGTGGCGGCGTTCACCACGTCCGGAGCCTGATCGAGTATGGACCGAATGGCGGACCACCGCTGCAGCGCCTCCTCACTCAGCGGCGCCATGTTCATGATCGTGGCACCGATGTCGGAGATCAGTTGGTCCGGGCTGTCCATCGCCGCGGCCGCATGCCGCATCATTGCCTGTGCGTCGTTCCCGTTGCCGTTCAACGCGGTGTCCATGCCTTCCAACGCCCGCCGCAGTCCTTGCCCACCGTCCTCGGGCGCTATGGCCTCGATGAAATCAGCTGCCGATCCCGTGATCTGCGAGATGCTCTTCGGCGTAGAACTATCGCCGAGCGCGATACATTTACCGGACGCGAGCTGAGGACCCGATTTGTAGTTGCCGACAAGTTCCACGCTGCGATCGGCCAGCAGCGATTTCGACCGGGTCACCGCTTTCACGTTCGCGGGATATTTGCGTCCCTCGTCCAGGGAGAAGGTGACTTCGACATGATCCGACTCCGGAACGATACTGGTCACCTTGCCGACCTTCACACCCATTTGAGTGACCGGGTTTCCGGTGTACAGCCCGACCGCGTCGGGCATCTCCGCACAGAACCCCGAGCCGCCGCCGGACGTGATGTGGGACATGGATATGTAGGCGATCCCACACGCCGCAGCGACAACTGCTGTGACCGCCATCGCCGCGATTGCCCTATTGGGTTTCTTGATCATGTCAGCACGTCCGTCCCGGCGTCGGGATGCAGATGTCGGAGGCCAGCAGTGTGCCGCCGCCGATCGCCGTCAGACCGTCGGGCCCGAGCCATTGCTGCAACTGCACCCGCAGGTCGGTCATCCGGTCCAGCGCCGGCCCCATTGTCTTCTGAAATTCGCCGATAGCGTCCCGTGTCTTGGTGATCGCAGCGAAGATCTCGTCCGAGTGGTTGAGATAGAACTTCATGAAAGGCTCGACGCGACCGATGATGTCACCGAGATCCGTATAAGCCTGGTCGAACCCGGCTTTGGTGATGTTGTACCTGGTGGTGAGGATTTCCACCTGACGCAGCAACTCGAAAATGAAGTCGCGGCTCCGATTGAACGTTTGCATGTATTCCGCGGCCGTGTCCATGATCGTGCGGACCTGGTCACGCTGGTGATCCATCACGGTCGCAATGCTGTTGAGGCCGTCGATCAACGACTTGACCGAGGGCGCATTGTGTTGCAACGCATCGGCGACCTGATCGATATTCGCTTGAACCGTGCCGCCGTCGACCTTGTCGGTCACGTGCGGTGCGGCCTGCAGGACATCGGCGATCGAATAGGGGACGGTGACCCGTTCAGGCGGGATGACGGCGTCCTTGTCAAGCGGCGCGCTGCCGGACGGGATCAGCGTGACCGCGTACCCGCCCACCGGAGTCAGCATCCGTACGTCCACCGTGGAATTCGAGCCGACGAACACATCGCCCTTGATGTCAAGATCAACTCGCACAGTGTCGGGCTGGATCGACAATCTCGCGACCTTACCGACGCTGATGCCGGCAACCCGAACCTCCTCACCCGCGGCGAGCGCGGACGCGTCGGTCGTCTCGAACGCAATCGTCTTGCGTCCCAATGGATACAGGTATAAAGCGGTAGCCGCGACCAGTACCATGATCGCGACTGCGACCACCGTGAGACCCAGCAGTGTTTTGTTGCCGCCGATCCTGCGCAGCACGGACACCGCTCTGGACCGCAGACGAGCCGTCAGTTCACTCAGTGCGCGTTGCATACCGTGACCTCACTGCCATTCAGCAGGATCTGCACATCCGTCGGAAGTACTGCGATCCCGTTGCTGCATTTCACCGCGCCCGAACTGTTCTGGAGCGCGGGTAGTTGCAGTCCCGCGAACGCATTCGGCAGCAGGCGCAGGGCATCGGCTGCGGCAGGGATCGAAGAAAATGCCGAGTGCAGGAAGCTGTCGACGTCCAGCTCGGGATTCAGTCCGAGATCGACGAGCATCCTGTCGATCGGCCGGGTGAACGCGGGGCCGAAGGCGTCGGCCTTGGTGAACTCGTCCAGCACCGTCAGGGTTCGGCCGACCGGAATACTCATGGACTGCAGGAAATTGATGAGATCCGGGGACTTACCGCCCATCGTCTGGGACATCCGATTCAGGTTCGTGGTGAGAATCGAAATGACCTGCTCGCGGTCGCGCGCATAGTCACCCAGTTTCTGCACGCTGTCCATGATCGGCGCGAGGCCGTTGCCATCGCCCTGCAGCATGGAGATGGCGTTCTGGGTGAACCTGTTCACTTCGTCGGTGCTCATCGTATTCAGCACCGGCTGAAGGCCGTTGAACAACTGGGTGATGTCGAACGACGGCTTGGTCATCGCGGTCGTCAGATGATCGGTCGGCGCACCGGGACCGTCCGGCTCGCTCATATCGAGATAGCGGATACCGGTGAGATTCTGGTACTTGACGGCGAGCACCGTTTTATCGGTCAGTCGATGCGGCCGCGTCAGGGCCAGACCGACCTTCGCGATACTCTGCCCGTTCTGCCGGACCAGATCGATCGACTTCACCTTGCCGACGAGAACGCCCTTGATGCGCACGTCACCATCAACGTGCAAACCAGAGACATCGGTGAAATCGGCTGTGTACGAGGCAGTTGCGTCCGAGACCGGATTGCGGATGGCATTGATCGTAATGATGAACAGCAGCGCGGTCACGACTGCGACGATGGACAGCTGCACCACTCTGGTGACCATGCGGGTGGACTTCATCGTGGGCCTCCCGGCTGCGACGCGGGCGGAGTTCCGGTGAGCGCCAGCGGCGTGGCGAACGACGGCAGATCGTCGAGGATGACCCGCATGTTCAGCGTCTTCTCCCCTGGCGGGCCGGAGTATGCCTTACCGTATTGCTCCACGAGCCGGGAGAGCTTCGACGCCGCCGCACCGCCGTCGAGGAGATTCGGCACGGCGCTGGTCAGCGCCGTCACCGTTTGCGTCAGTGGAGTGAGTTCGCCCGGATGGCTCTTCAACAAGTTCCCGGAAGCGTCGAACAACCCGCCCAGGATCAGATTCAGACCTTCGTTCAATTCGGACCACCACGCGTCCCGATCCTCGGGTGAGAGGCCCCACGTATCTCGCTGCGTCTGGTTGTCGTACATGTTGTACAGCGCGTCGATGGCCTGCTGACCGAATCCGGGCAGCACTTCCAAGGTCCGATTCATGTCCGCGAGAAGGACACTCGGCATCGCCTGCTGCGTTTGGGCGATGCGATCGGCGAGCACGATACCGGTCTGGATCATCGGCGTGAGACCATCGGTATAGCGAACGATCTTGTCGAGGGTCTGGATCATCGGGTCGGTCAGCGTGCCGTTGACCACGAGCGAGCCCTTCTCGATCATCGTCGACATGGTGAAGTCACCCGATGGCCTCCGGTCCAGAACCCGTCCGGAACTCAGGGGTCCGCCGCCGGCCTTGCCCACGAGATTCACCGCCGAGACGCCGAAGTAGTTCTCCGGCCGGAAATCCAGATCGAATGCGTCGGTCAGCCCCGTGATATTGCCCGGCCGCAGCGACAGGTTCATCCGCACCGAGTTGTCCTGGTGACGGGTCAGCCCCTCGACCTCGCCGACCTCCTGACCACGCAGAATGACCTTGGTGCCGGTATGTATGCCCGGCGCCACAGCCGGTACGTCAACAGCCAGGTCCAGCGTGTCCGAAGTCTCGAACCGCGGATACACCCATTTGTAGGCGACGACCACGATGACGACGGCCACGATGACGCCGATCGCGGTCATGTTCAGGACCCTGGTTTGGCGCGCACCCGTGCCTCGAAGGAAGTCCTGACTTCTGAATTTGCTCATTCCTATCCTTTGAAGATCAGGACCGGGCTCAATCCCCACAGAGCCACTGTCATCACGAAATTGAGCACAACAAGAGTGACGAGACTCGCGCGAATAGCTCGACCGGACGCTGCGCCCACACCAGCTGGCCCGCCGGAGGCGAAATACCCGTAGTAACAATGGATGAGCGTGATGGCCGTGCAGAAGACCAGCACTTTGACAATGGAGGCGAGCAGATCCTCCGGACTCAGGAACATCCGGAAGTAGTGATCGTAGGTACCCGCCGGCTGGGCGAAGAATATCTTCACCACAAGGCTGCCGGTGATGAAACTTACCACCAGAGCCATCAGATATCCGGGCAGGACCACCAGCATGCCACCGATCAGCCGGGTGCCGACCACGAACGGAATCGCTTGCAGGCCCATGGATTCGGTGGCATCGATCTCCTCGGAGATGCGCATTGCGCCGATCTCCGCGGTCATCCGGCAACCCGCCTGTGCGGCGAATCCGACCCCGGTGATGATCGGCGCGATCACCCGCAGGTTCCCGAACGATCCGATGATCCCGCTCATCGCTCCGAAGCCCAGCAGATTCAGCGCGGTGAACGACTCGATCGCGACCACCGCGCCAACCGCGACGCCCAAGAAGAACATCAGGCTCACTACGCCGCCGTCCACGATCAACGACCCACTGCCCCAAGCCATCTGGTTCATGGTCTTGACCGTCGCCCTGCGGTAGTGCCGCACGGTCTTCGGTAGCAGATACAGCGTCTTGGCGCAGAATACGACGATCTGCCCGATCTCGCCCAGCCCCTCGGACACTCTGCGTCCGATCGACCGCGCGGGACGGACGACTACCGATCTCGGGGAAATTGCGAACACCCTCGACAATCCGTTCATGATCACGCCAGATGCGCCGGGAAGAACATCTGCTGAAGCTGACTGACCAGCAGGTTCGTCATGAAGATGCAGAACACGCTGAGCACCACGGACGCATTGACCGCGTCGGCGACGCCCTTCGGTCCGCCCTTCGCTTCCAGGCCGCGCAGACTCGCCACCAGCACGACGATCGCAGCGAACAGCAACGACTTGACTACCGCGAAGACCACGTCGGTGGGCGTAGCGAAGGCTCCGAACGTCTGCCAGAAGCTGCCCGGCACAACATGGTTGACCGTCGTCGAGATGACCAGGCCCGCTGACACACCGGCCGCGATGATGACCGCGCAGAGCACCGGCGCGATCGCGATCATCGCCAGGAACCGCGGCATCACCAATCGCTGCACCGGATCCACGCCCATCACCCGCATCGCATCGATCTCCTCGCGGATCGAGCGCGCGCCCAGATCCGAGGCGATCGCCGAGGCTGCTGCGCCACTCATCAGCATCCCGGCTGCCATCGGCGCGCCCTGTCCGACTACGCCCAGACCGCTCGCGGCGCCGGCCAGGGAGTTCGCCCCGACCTGATTCATAATGCCGCCCACCTCGACCGCGACCTCGGCGCCGATCGGAATCGCCATCAACAGCGCCGGCAAGGCCGTGACCTTCAGCAGATTCCATGTCTGATCCAGGATTGCGTACAGCGGCAGCCGCAACCGCACGCCGTCGACGACCAGGTATCGCACCACCGCCGCGGTGAGTTCGGCGGATCTACCGATAGTTGCCAGTGAACGGATCGGCGCTTCGCGCAGATACTTCAGGGGGCCTGACCCGCCGCCCGGGCGGAGCTCTTCCGGTTCGCCGACCGATGATGCGTCGAGCCCGGGCGGCGATTGTCCGGCGACCGACGGCACCGTTGCAGTCATCGATCGCTATCCTTTCCACGTACTGGAACCGCAAGCTATGGGGATTTCATGAAGCCTGCGGATTCGAAGCTAGAAGAGCACCCGCAGCTCTGCTGGAGAGCGGAAACTATGTCCGAGTATTTCCGGCGCGGCGAACGACGGGTCGAGCCGGATATCCGGTGCACGATCCAGGATCATGCCGACGGCCGCGGCGATCTCGACCCGCGCCACATGGAGTCCTATGCACAGGTGCGGGCCATACCCGAAACCGATGTGGGGTCGTCCATTTCTTGCCAGATCGAACGTTTCGGGGTCGGTGAATACATCGTCGTCGTGGTTCGCTGAGCCGACCCACGCAACCACACCCGTACCCGCCGGCACATCGATGCCTGCAATCGAAGTATCCGCTTTCGCTTGACGGAAGACCGCGACAATCGGCCCCTCCCACCTGAGTGTCTCTTCGACGGCCTTGGGCAACAGGTTTCGGTTCGCGGCGACTGCGGCCCGCTGATCGGGATGGGTGAGAAGCGCCACCATCGTGTTCAGTGTTCCGCGCATCGCAGTTTCGGCGCCTGCCGCCAGCAGGGTTCCGAAGTAGGGGGTGATTTCCTCGGAGGTCAAGCGACGGCCGTCGACCTCGATGTCCACCAGGTCCTGCATCAACCCAGGCCGGCTGTATTTGCCTGCGCGCCGCTCGTCCACCTCCTCACGCAGGAGATCGTGCAGGCGCACGGCACCGGCCATCGCGATCTCGGGGTGAGTGCCGAACAGCAGCGAGGACACCCCGAGCTTGAGAAACTCGTCCGCATTCTCCGGGCGAAGGCCGAGGAAATGGTGCAGAACTTCGACCGGAAAGATCAGGGCAAAATCTTTCACAAGGTCTGCCGAGCCGGCGGCGATCAGCTTGTCGAGCAGCTTGGAGATCGCAGGTTCCACGATTTCTCCGCGCATCGTTTCGGCGATGCGCCGTCCGAACGCGTCCTTCACCAGGCCGCGGTAGAACGTATGATCCGGTGGGTCCATCATCATGAAGCTGCGTCCATGCAATTGCCCGAGGGTGGGGAGATACACCTCGGAGGAGAAGACGGCCGGGTCTTTCAGTACGGCCGCGACTTCGTCGTAGCCGAACACCGATACCACGGACTTGCCGACCGTCGACGCGGCGATACCGGCTATGGAGAACGTCTCGAATTCTTCCGTAAGTATGTCACCCGCGTAGACCGGGCTATTTTTTCGATAGCGCCGGAGCACCGAGTAGATATCTTTTGTCTCATTACGTGCCTTGCCGGCCGCGTCCTCGAATGCGCCGAACACATCGAAAGAGTTGAAGTCGGTCACGTGTGGAAATTCGGTCATGGGTACCCCTTGGCAGGATCGAAGATTTGTGAGGTGAAGCGATCCGTCATGCCTTGGAGGCCCTGGCGATCGTCTTGATTTCTGTATATTCGAGCAAGCCTTCGATGCCTCCTTCTCGCCCGATTCCGGAGGCCTTGAATCCGCCGAACGGCCATGCCGGGTCGAGGAAGAATCCGTTGACGCTGCATGTGCCGACGCGCATCGACTGCGTGAACCGTTCGATGCGTTCCGGATCCGAACCGAAAATCGCCCCGGCCAGTCCGTATCCCGAGGCGTTGGCCAAATCGAGGGCCTCCTCGTCGGTGTCGTAGGGAATGACGACAGCGACGGGGCCGAAGATCTCCTCTTGCGCGACGCGACTGTCGTTCGACAAGCCGGAAATGATCGTCGGCTCCACGAACCACCCGGTGGTGAGACCGGCCGGGCGGCCGCCACCAACGCTGATGGTGGCGCCCTCTTCCCGGGCAAGCGCGATATAGGACTCCACGCGGTCCCGTTGACGCTCGGCGACCAACGGCCCGATGACGGTCCCTTCCTCCCGCGGATCACCGACGGTCAAAGCACCGACGGCAGCGGACAACGCAGCGACCCATTCGTCGTGACGCGATCGCGGCACGAGAACCCTCGTCAGTGCGGCACATGCCTGTCCGTTGTTGAGGAACATGCCGGGAAGGAGCCCCGGGAGCACCTCGACCGGGTCGACGTCATCGAGGATCACGGCCGCGGATTTGCCACCCAGCTCGAGGGCTACGCGGGTGAGGTTACGACCGCATACCTCCGCGATATCACGGCCTGCCAGCGTACTTCCGGTAAAGGACACCTTGTCGATGCGTGTCGACGCAACAAGATGGGCTCCCGCCTCTCGCCCGGCCGGAAGGATGCTCACAACACCGTGCGGCAATCCCGCGGCATGGACCGCTTCGGCCACGATCATTGCATCGAGTGCCGTTTCCGGGGACGGCTTGATGACGATCGTGCAGCCGGCCGCGAGCGCCGGCGCGAGCTTGCTGGCGAGCAGATAGACAGGCCCGTTCCACGGGACGATCGCGGCCACCACACCAACCGGCTCACGCACCAGCACGGAGTCCACGCCGAACAACCCGGGTCGCGGCTCCCGCCAGGGCGCAATTTTTAGCAACCCGGCGTAGTAGTCGAAGAAGACCGCTCCGGCCGGCGCTTGGCCGACCGTGCTGAACGCGATCGGAGAACCGACCTCGGCAGTGATCAGTTCGGCAAGCTCAGTTTCGCGCCGGCGCAACTCCCCCGCGATCCGGCCCAGCACATCGGCCCGCTCCTCGAGCGTCGTATGCGGCCACGGCCCATGGTCGAAGGCCTCACGGGCCACAGCGATCGCACGGTCGATGTCGTCTTCGGTGACAACCGGAACCGTGCCACACACCTGCTCGGTGGCGGCATCGCGCACTTCGAGCACATCCGGTGAGGAGGCCGCGACCCATTCACCCCCGATGAACAGGTCTTTCCAGGTCTTCATTGCAGATCTCCTTGAATACGGACCGATCGGCCCTACTTGTGGAACTTGGACAGCGGGCACGACGAACCGGCTCGCCATCTTTTGGATCGAGTGGATACGCGGGCGCTAAGGCGTCGGGCGATCTCCCGGAAAACGAATTACACCTCGACCGACGATCCGGCCCGCGCGCAAGTCGCTGTAGCCCTGTTCGAGGTTCTCGAAGTCGTACTCGGTGATGTCGATTTCGGCTTTACCCGCCCCCACCAGCTCGAAGAGGGCCTTCAGCTCCGACAACGAGCAACTCGCGGAGTTGAACACCACGGCACCGAACTGCGGCAGCCCGAATCTGAACGGCAACGTCCCCCCGCCCGTGCCGACAATTCCGACGGCGCCCAACGGCTTCACGATCCGCGATGACAACTCTAGCGTCGCGTCGATACCCACGAATTCCAGAACGGCATCCACACCGCGTCCCGAGGTGAGTTTCATGATTTCCTCGACCGTGCCAGGACCGGAAACCACACCGAGGTCCGCGCCGCGCACGATCGCGTTGTCGAGACGCTCCGCCAAATCGACCGCGATCACCGTCGCCGGCGTCATGAAACGCAGCAGCTGCAATGCGAAAGCACCAACGCCACCGACACCGACAACCGCCACATACCCGTTGTCACGTACATGCGGCAGCACCCGATGGATCACACCATATGCGGCAGCACCCGCGTCCGCGGCAGGCGCGATGAGAAGATGGACCAGCTCCCCGATCGGAAGAGTGTCCCGGCGCCGCGCCACCATATACGGTGCCAGACCACCATCACCGCCCACCCCATAGCTCATAGGCCGATTGAGGCAGACATTGTCGTTGCCCTCGACGCAATACTCACAGGCACCGCACGAGCTCGAGGGCGACACGGCAACCGAGTCCCCAATGCTCAGGTCCCGAACATTGCTGCCAACAGCAGCAACCCACCCCACGTTTTCGTGCCCCAGCGTGTACTCCTTGGCAGACTGCATAAAGCCGTGATCCATCAGTTCGAGATCCGTACGACAGATACCCGCAGCCGTCATCTGAATCAGCACATCATCGGGCCCTGGGGACGGAACAGGGATATCGCGCCACACACCGGCACCACCACCCGCGGGAACGCGGTATGCCTTCATGCTGATCGGAAGGTCAGACACAACAAGCTCCTCATCTACCTACTGCCCAATCCGGCGATCCGCGATACGGACGGCGGCCTGGCTGTGATCTGCATCGCACCATACTTACCGACACACTGTGTTGGCAAGTAGTTGTTCGGACCAGTCCGGATACGGTGGTAGTCGGATCCCCGCAGTGGCAGCCGATTCGCCACTCGGACATGGGAAGGAGAGGACTTTGGGTGGACGAGCTACGTCCTCGGACGGCGTGAAACCGAGTGGGCCCGGGACACGTACCGGTCGACCACGAGACCCTGCCATCGACGAGCGCGTACTGTCAGCCGCCCGGTTGGTTTATCGAGATGTCGGCCACGCGGGTTTTCACTTCGACGCCGTAGCCAAGGTTGCCCGCGTTTCGCGGGACGCACTCTATCGGCGCTACGCCAGCAGCGACGCACTGCTCCTCGCGGCTCTCGAGTATGCCCGATGGCCGGTATTCCGATACGAGAGCGACCGATCTCTTCGCGTCCAGCTGACCGATTTCGCCACCAATGTCTACCACTACTTCTCCTCGGTGGACGGAAGCGCGCACCTGCGGTTACACGTAGAGGCCAACCGGATCCCGGAGGTGTTCAGGGAGTACCGGCAAAGACTGCTGGAGCCGCAACTGGTCGCGATCATCCAAGCCGTAGACGCTCATGCGCGAGCCGAGGGCATGCACGATCTGGATGCCGGGGAGTTGATGCTGACACTCAGTGGGGCAGTGATGATGCGCGCCCTCGTCGATCAGGACACCAACAACGCTTCGCTTGACCCCATAATGGTCGACAATCTCATCGAGGGCGCATTGCGAGGCGCAACGTTCAGACGTTAACGCGACCGGGCCAACGCCGTCGCGGAGGTCGGTCGGGTCACATGATCAGGTGCGGTTCGAACGCCGCGTGGCGCGAGATCAGTTGTGGCCGAATTCCGAGGAGCCTCGACCACGAGGCGTACCAACCCGCGACTCGTGGCGTCCAGGCAGGTAATGCGGATCTACCCGGAAGCCGCCCCACCGTGCGCTGCCGAGATCATCGAGCGCACCGCACACGAGAAGCGGGGCCCCACTATTGCTGAACGGGCTCGTTCAGTATAGTCTCCAAGAGCAAAAGCTGAACGGCCCAGTTCGTGAACTGTACCGACTGCATTTTAGCAGTTGGAAACTTCACGCAAGGAGCGTGCCCAACGATGAGTACCGAGATCACTCCGGATCGCGTACGGACGTTGTTCCGGCTCGTGTTTGCCCCGGTCACACGGCAGCGGTGGCGTCAGGCGCTGCGACGGTACCGCACGGTGCAGAATCCGCTGGATGTCACAGGTGCCGCCGTCATCGATCCGACGATCCGGACCAAGGCGATCGAAGCCGTCTCCGAGGATCGCGCGGTCGGCACAGTAGCCGTGATCTCCGGTCCGTCAAGGAAGCCACCGGCGCCCCCCATTTGGCCACGCGTTACTCAATGCGATCGGGGCCCCGGCACCAACGACTCCGGTCACCTTGGTCAACCAGGTGCTGCAGCCCATCGCGGAGCATACGAAGTCGACTCCCGGCGAGGCGCAGATCGGTCATCCGATCCCCGGACCGCGGCAGTCGGTGGTCGCGCTACGCAACCTCACCTGCGGTCCCGAACGATTGATTCCGTTCACGCTGCCTGGGCGCCGACGGAACCCGTGACAGTGGAGGTGACAGCGCCGAGACACGGGACATGGTCGGAATCGAACGCTCAAACCGTCCGGACTCAGACCGGGATCCCCAAAGTGCTAGCAGGTTGGTGACCAGTTCGGAACAGGCCGTGCCGGTAGCGATGGGTTTCGGCCGGCAGGTGGCGTCGAAGATCGCGTCGTGCCCACGGACGGCACACTCTCCTTCGCCCGCACATTGGCGGCCGAAATATTCACCGTCTCAACAACTTCCGCTCGCCACAGTGGAAGAACCGATGACACCGAACAAACTGCCGACGCGCCGTCGGTACCCCCATTTCCCCTACTCCATCGAGTGGAACCATGAAAATGCAAGCCGCACTGTCCCGAGGGGCGTCCCCCCTTTCAGCATCGAAGAGATCGACATCGATGATCCACGACCCGACGAAATCCTGGTCCGTATGCGGGCCGCCGGCATCTGCCATACCGATCTCCTGACTCGACAGATGCTTCCCACCGACACGCCGGTCGTTCTGGGCCATGAGGGCGCGGGCGTGGTTGAGAAGGTTGGGTCGTCGGTGCGGCGCGTGTCCCTCGGCGACCATGTCCTGATCAGCTATGACAGCTGTGGCTCCTGTCCACGGTGTACGGCGGGGATGCCGAGCGACTACGCGCAATTCGCGGTCCTAAACTCTTCCGGTGGACGGGCGGACGGTTCCAGCCCGCTGAGCCAGGACGGAAATCGTGTTGCCGGGGCGTTTTTCGGACAGTCGAGTTTCGCCACTCACGCACTGGTCACCGAGCGCAATGCGGTGGTTGTCGAGGACGATGTCGATCTCACGACCACGGCGTCATTCGGCTGCGGAATGCAGACCGGTGCGGGGGCGGTGGCCAACGTGCTACGGCCGGGATCGGATGCACGCCTTGCCGTTTACGGCGCCGGCTCGGTCGGAATGGCAGCCATCATCATGGCCGCCCGCGCCTTGGATGTGTCCACCATTGTCGCCGTCGATCTCTCCGAGAGCCGACGTGAAACGGCCCTGAAACTGGGGGTCGCTGCGTCGATCGACGGCTCGGCCGCCGATGTCATCGAGCAGGTCAAGACCGCGGCCGGCGGCGAGATAACGCATGCACTGGACACCACGGGGGTGCCTGCGGTGATCGCCGGCGCAGCCAATGCCCTGGGCCCGTTGGGCACACTGGTACTGGTCGGGCTCGGCGCGCCCCAGGCCACCATCGATATCCCTCCATTCATCGGTGGCGGGCGGTCCCTGCGCGGGTGCATCGAGGGAGACGCCGTCCCGGGCGAGTTCATCCCGCACCTCGTCGAATGGCATCGCACAGGTCGGTTCCCCATCGAGCGAATCGTCACGCCGTTCCCATTCGCCGAGATCAACACCGCTGTCGCGGCCATGGCCGCGGGCGGTGCGATCAAACCGGTTCTTACCTTTCCCTGACCTTGTCGATCACTGTATTCGAACGAGAGGACTTCACAATGCCCCCCCAGCCGCTTTCACTCGATGCCGATCCATCCGCAGCGCAGCTTCGTGCAGTTCTGGACGCCCAGCGAGCTGCGTTCTTGCAAGAAGGGCCGCCGACCGCACAAACCCGCCGCGATCGGATCAACTGTCTAGTACAAGCGGTCGCCGACCACTCCGCCGAACTCACCGCCGCGATGAACGCCGATTTCGGCAACCGCCCGGAACTGTTCAGCCTGATGTCGGACATGGCCGGTGTGCTGCCCAGCGTGATGAAGCTGAACGAAAAGCTGGAAACCTGGATGCGAGACGAGGTCGTCGCGGGATCTGCCGAAACGGGTCTGCCTACGGTCCTGCAGCACCGCCCGAAAGGCGTCGTCGGAGTGATCGGGCCCTGGAACTTCCCGCTCGGATTGGTCATCCAGCCAGCCGCCGAGGCACTCGCGGCGGGGAATCGTGTGATGATCAAATTCTCGGACGTTCCGGAGCGGACAGCCGAGGTCTTTGCCGAGGCGATCGCCGAACGCTTCGCACCCGAGGAGGTGTACGTCTGCCGGGGCGGCCTGGAAACGGCGCAAGCATTCTCCGATCTCGAATTCGACCACTTGTTCTTCACCGGATCCCCAGCTGTCGGGCGGCGTGTCGCCGCGGCCGCTGGTGCCAACCTCGTTCCGGTCACCCTCGAACTGGGCGGGAAGAACCCCGTCGTCGTGGCCCCAGATGCCGACGTGAATGTGGCCGCCGAGCGGATTGCCGCCAACCGGATGATCAACGGCGGTCAGGTCTGTCTGTGTCCGGACTATGTTTTCGTTCCCACCGACCAGACCGACACATTCATCACCGCGTATCGGGAACACATCGGCCGGTTCTTTCCGACCTATCTCGGCAATCCCGATGTGACGACGGTGATCAACGATGCCAACTACCGCCGGATCGTCGGCCTGATCCAGGACGCCGCAGCGAAGGGTGCCGAGATCATCACCATCGCACCCGCCGGAGAAAGCGACAGCCTTCCCGACCCCGAAACGAGGCGGATACCACCCTCCATCGTGCTGGGTGTCACGGACGAGATGGCCATTGCTCGAGAGGAGATCTTCGGACCGGTCATTGCCGTCTTCTCCTACCAAGACGTCACTGAGGCAATCGACTATATGAGAGCTCGGCCCCATCCGCTCGTCGCCTATTGGTATGGCGACGACACTGCCGACTATCAGACATTCCTACGGTTGACGACTTCGGGCGGAGTCACACGCAACGACATTGCCTTGCATTTGCGGGTTGACGGCGCCCCGTTCGGCGGAGTCGGCCCCAGTGGCATGGGTTACTATCACGGAAAGGCCGGTTTCGACACCTTTACTCACACTCGCGCCATCACGACCAACCAACTCGGTGTCGGCATCGCCCCCACAATGATGCCGCCATATACCGATACAGTGCGTGACGGGCTGCTGGAAATCCTCGACACCGCCCGCTCGGCAACGACCGGGTAAGTCGATCAGGAGGAACGGTGAGCTGACAAAGTAACGCAACCGGATTCCTGGCACCACTGGCGGGAATGAAGAGGCACGATTGCCTGGCGCGCGTTCCAAAGGTCGAACCGAATAAGCCACGAAATAGCAATACACCGGACGAACAACAGTTAGCCGAGAACTGAAACGCACTAGTCGAGACGAATCACTACGATACTGCCACCGAATTACAGGGAATAAGCTAGACAAGAAGAGGTATTTGAGGTTGGTTTGCTCGCACCCTATAGGGGTCAGAGTAAATAATTCTTAAACACGCCGGTGTGTCATGCGCGACCGTACTTAGGCCAATTGCTCATGAGCCTCGTCCGCCGTGTCGCCCGGCAGGACCGTCCTCTGGGCATCCTCCTCACCGTACGGTTCCCGAATCAGGATGGCCGGTATTGCCCACCGGGATCGTGTGGCTCGCTATTCGTACATCTCGCGTAGCGTCTTGAACAATGCCCTGACCGTGAGCATCTAAGGGCCTCATCCATACCGGATCGTGCCGGTCTCGACGCGCCTTGGACTGCAAAATAATTCGGCTGCGGCTGCGTCGGGTGCCGCGTTGCCTCCTCGCCGAGTGGGCAGGTGTATTCGGTAGCCAACCCAGAACGAAGTGGAACATCGGCCGGGCCCCCTTGTCGAGCACTCCCATGCCGCCCATAACGGGCCCCCTGCAAGTCGGAAGATCTGACCCGTCAATCGTCCGCTGCATGAGAAGGAAAGGTAAAGACCCAGCGGTTCCTTGTCCACAGGACGAACACCAGGCCGCATCGGAGAGTCCCAGATCAGCCCGTTCAGGTGGCCCACCGAGCCGATCCAGAGATGCGATTCGGTCGTCCACGTGACCGCACACAAACGACGTTTCGGGCTATCGCGGCAATCACGGTGCGCCGCCGCATCGCCTCCTCGAGCACCGCTTTGAAGAACTTGTCGTCGCCGTTGGCCGCGGCTTGTCGGGCGGCCTGCTGCTGACGGCCACGCTGGTTCAGACTTCGACGGACCTGGGTGCCGATGAGCTGATCACCGCCGAGTTGTGGTCGCTGATCAGCGAGGAGTTCTTGGCGCTGGTGAGCTGGTCGGCCGCAAGGCGGTCGACCGGGTCACGACGATGCAGTGCGACCGGCACGGCAACAAGGTCCGGCGCGAGGCCAAGGTTAACGCAATATCATCGGCGAGCGTCTGCTCGGCGCTTCCGAAGGACAGGTAGTTTCGCATGGACATGCTGTTCACCGCCGAACAGGAGGCGATCGCCGGCTTATGCGCGGCATCGGCGTGCCCAGCTGACCAGCCAGTCACGGATGCGGTCCGCTGTGTGGTCGTCGACTTCAATCGCTTCGACCCGGAGCACGTCCCGTGGCACCGAAGGAGGATGGAACTCATCCTGAAAGTCCCTGCGCTGCACGCCCATTCGACCCTTCGCTACCGAGAATGGCGCGACGTCGTCGCGGATTTCGCGGCCACCAGGCTCGGCGTGGCTGCTGACGAACTCCTTCCTCAAACGGTTGCCTATTCCGCCCTCGGCGTCGCTGTGGCGTCCTATGAGTACTGGCTCGCCCATCCACATGAGGTGCTGTGCGAGGTGCTGGATCGGGCCCTCCACGGCCTCAGTAAGGGTCTGGTCTGAACAGCGCTCCCAGAAGGTAGATGTTCAGGCTCGGGCGACGGCTGCGGTCCGGAGGGCGTCGGGGGTGGCTCCAGTCCAGGTAAGGAACAAGTCGTCATCAGCGACGACCTGGCCGAGGAGCGCGAGGCCCCGATCGCCGCACTGCCCAGCGGACTCGTACCGGGCGTGCTCACACCTGGAAATCGTTCGCCGTCAATAGCATTACCCACACGCAGAGCGCGATAGCCGCCCCGCAGAAGCCCACCAGGAATACCGTGCCCGCCACCTCTCCCGCCAGGGCAGGCCGGCGCGCGGTCCCGATGCGCTCGCCGTCGTCCGCGTAATAGACAGTCACGACATCGCCTTCGATGCTGGCATTGGCGACCGCGATATCGAGGTGACCGAATCGGTCGACGGATTGTTCAACGACCTTGGTCAAGGCGTCGCTGTCGGTGACAACGACCGCGAGCGGCAGTGTGCGGTTGCGGCCGAGGCGTTCCGCTGGCTGGTCGACGCCGTCCTGGTGGATGTCGGTGAGTACGAGGTTGGCTCCGCGGTCGTGTAGCGCCTCGCGGCGCTGGCGGAGCCGATACCGCCGGCGGCACCGGTGATGAGTACGGTCTTACCGGCAAGAGACCAGAGTTCGGGCAACGTGCGCTCCTCAGTCGGTGGTTGTGGTGTGCGGGCGATGGCGTGGTGGTCGTGCCAGCCGGCCGGCGCGGCCAGTTCGGTGGCGCGGGCGATGGTGGTGTCTTTCCAGGCGATGCGGTCCAGGACGGGGCGGAACAGGCCGGGAGCCTTGGCGATGATGGTGTTGCGTTTGGGGACCACGATCAGTTCGGAGCGTCGCTCGATGCCGCGGACGATGCCCTGTACGACTGTCTCGCTGGGCACCATCTTGAACAGGCCCTTCTCGTTCCCGCCCCACAGAACCCGGCCGGCGGGGTCGGCGATGACATCGTCCATCATCGGAGTTCGGAAGAATGTGGGGTGCACACTGCCGACGGCTACGCCTTGGTGGCGCAGTTCGAGCCGGATGCTGTCGCACATCGCCCAAACGCCGGCTTTCGTAGCGGTGTAGGAGGCCTGCAGGGGGGAGTGCACGAACGCGGCCATCGAGGAGATCGCCAACAGGTAGCCACGAGTGGCCTGCACGCTAGGCAGTCCGGCGCGGAAGGTGCGCCACACACCGGTGAAGTTGATGTCGACGACACGTTCGAAGGCTGCCGGTTCGAGGGTGGCCAGGGGAGCCATGGTGTCGATTCCGGCGTTGGCGATGACGACGTCGAGCCGCCCGAAGTGCTCGGTGGCCTGGGCCATCGCCGCGTCCAAGCTGTCCAGGTCGCGAACATCGGCGCGCCAGCCGCGAGCTTCGTCCGATGTCCCCAAGGTATTCGCTTGGGCGCCTACGGCATCGGCGTCGAGGTCGAGCAGCGCCAGATTCGCTCCGCGCGCACGCAGCGCTTGGGCCAACTCGCTGCCCAGTCCGCCGGTGGACCCGGTGAGAGCGACGGTGCGGCCATGAGTAGATAGTGGGTCATTGCTCGGACTCCTCGGCAGTGGCTAGCGGTGGGACGTGGGCGTGGAGGAAAGTGATTTGATCGGCGATGACGCGTTCGAACCATTGGCCGACGTAGATGTCGAAATGCCCGGCGGGATAGAGCTCGATCTGGGCATGCGGGGCTTTGCGGGCATGCCGGAGCGTGGCTTTCGCCGGCGCGACCGCGTCGTGTTCGCAGACGGAGAACAGGATGCGACACCGCACGCGCGCGGCACTGCGGCCGGGGACGTGGAAGGTAACCGCCAACGCGATCCGGGCGGCGACCTGGTTGGCGAATGGTGCCGAGTCGGGTACCAGCGCGAGATAGCCGGGTTCGGAATCCGGTGAGGCCATCAGCGCTGTTGATCCCGGTGGTCCGGCGGTGGTGACCATGACAGGTTCCTTGCCGAGGCGCGCTCCGATCGCATCACGCAACGCCCGTGCGGTGACCCGTATCGCGGTCGGCGGCGACATCGCCAGCACCGAGGCGCGGCCGTCTGTGAAGGGACATTGGGCCACCACCGCGGCGACACCGCCGTCACGGGCAGCCGCGACCAGCACATGTCCGCCGCCGAAGGAGGTGCCCCATAGCACGACACGGCGGCCGTCGACGGCATCGAGCGAGCGCGCGTATGCGATGGCCGCCGCCCAGTCCTCGAGCTGCTGCCGGATGTCGATCAGCTGGCGCGGTGTGCCTTGACTGGCGCCGAAGTGCCTGTAGTCGAAGACGAGGCAGGCGTACCCGGCCTGACGGAACCGCTCGGCATATGCGTCGAGCCGCATCTGCCGGATGCCGCCCAGACCGTGCGCCATGACGATGATCGGAGCTGGGCCGCCTGCGGGCAGGTACAGCCACGCGCTGCACTCGACACCTCCGGAGCGGAATCGGACCTCGAGGCGCTCGCACATGCCCACAACTCCTTTTGCTCGTTCGCAGCCCCTATGGCCTACGCCACAAACTACATGGTATCAATTCCAATTGTGGAAGCCATTACAACAATGGATTTAAATCTAGTCTGGCCGTAGAGTGATTCGGATGAGTGCCGCAGGCATGACCCGGACCGCGCGGCGGGCCGCAGCGACCTATCGAGCGATCGTCGACGCCGCTGAACAACTCGTGCTCGACCAGGGAACCGATGCCCTGACTTTGGATGCGGTAGCCGAACGCGCCGATGTCGCAGTGCAGACGATCTACAATCGCCTCGGTGGGCGCTCCGCGCTGTTGATCGCGGTAGCCGAGCGAGCGCTGGAGAAGAACCGCCAGTACATGGACGCCGCGTACGCCGCCCCGGGCACACCCAGAGACCGGATTTTTCGAGCTGCCGAGGCCTACACCCGGTTCGCTGCCGAACGACCACATCAGTTCCGGTTGCTGGTCGACCCGCCCGCTGAGCCGGACGCGCTAGCACGGGTGGCCGACCTCATCGAGGAACAGAATGCGAAACTCGCCGCCGCGTTATCCGACGGGATCGCTGACGGCACCATTGACCCGGACCTGGACCCGATGATCACCTCGACCGCTCTGTGGGCGGCAATGAACGGAGTCCTCGCCCTGCACTGGCGCGCCGACAGGTTGCGTGCCGAGCCCAACCATCTACACCTACTCGTCACCACGATCGTCGGCATCCTCGACAGGGGCATCCGCTCGGACGCCCCTCGACCAACGTCGACTGCGTAGCCCACGCGTCTTGTTCCCGCTGTCGGTACGTTCAAGCGGGCGTTCCGGACGCATCGGACCTCGCTGGACCGCACGCGAAACACTCGTGAGCAGTTCGTTCGGTTCGAACTCGTGTCATGGAAGCGCCCGGGAGTTCGTGCCGGCGCAGGGGAGAACCACGATGAAAGTGACACCGAAGGTTGGAGAGCAATCCACGGCTCTCGGTGACTGCGTCCGGCGGTGATCTGGGCCGGTGGTTTGATCGTCCCAGCTCCAGATGGTGGATGGGACCGGACGAACCGTTGTGGAGCCGGATGGTCCAGGAGCTGCGATCGAACCCGATTCCCCTCCCGGACATGGTCGGTGTGACCGTCAGCTGAACGAGCTGCGCATTCAGCTTCGCCGACAGCACCTCTTGCTTCTGGCCCCGGGTCACGGCGGCAACCGCCAGGGCGATAGTGACTGCGGCCGACGCGACGACACGGAACCAGGTCGCGACGTTGCCCTATGGCAGATGCCACCGACCCAGCATGCAAACAACTACCACCGGTATGCGGTACTGACGGTACCTGCGAGGAATTCGTATCGGTCTATGGCAGCCCGATATTCGACAACGGTGCCTGAATTCCTCGAATATGGCTGTCAGTCCCCATCGACCGGGCGGATGCCTCTGTCGAGCAGACCGATGACGGTCGCGACGAGCAGTCGCATGCGGTGGCCGTCGGCGCGCAGCCGGTCGGCGCGCCAGTTCAGGGCCAGCACACCGTTCATCGCTGCCCACAGTGCGGTCGAGCTGAGCTCGGGATCGAGGTTCGGGTCTATGGTTCCGTCGGCGAGTCCATCCGACAACGCGGCGGCGAGTTTCGTGTTCTGTTCCTCGATGAGATCGGCGACGCGTGCGAGCGCGCGTGGTTCGTTGGGCGGGTCGATGAGCAGCCGGAATTGGTGTGGTCGTTCGGCGGCGAACCGGGCGTACGCCTCGGCTGCTCGCAGGATCCGTGCCCGGGGCGAGCCGGGCGCGGCGTAGGCGTCGTCCATGTACTGGCGGTTCTGTTCCAGCGCTCGTTCGGCGACCGCGATCAGCAAGGCCGAGCGCCCGCCGATCCGGTTGTAGATGGTCTGTACCGCGACGTCGGCCCGCTCAGCGACGGCGTCCAGGGTGAGGGCGTCGGCTCCGTGGGCGAGGACCAGGCTTTCGGCGGCGTCGACGATCGCTTGCTGGGTGGCTGAAACCCGCCGTGCCGTCCGTGTCACCGCCTGCGGAGTTCATGTGCCCACTGTACGGTCATCATGGAGTGGCTTCCATTGTTGGAATCACTTCCATACTTGGAACCTATCCCATATACTGTGTGGTGCCGGTAATGGTCGACCAGCGAGAGCAAAGGAGTTAGCCGATGGGCGATCGCCTCGAAGTCCGGTTCCCGTCCGGCCCCGCGGGGGTGGAATGCGGTGCGTGGCTGTATCTGCCGGCCGGCGGTCCGGCCCCGATCATCGTCATGGCGCACGGTCTGGGCGGTATCCGCGAGATGCGGCTCGACGCCTACGCCGAGCGTTTCCGTGCCGCCGGGTATGCCTGCCTGGTTTTCGACTACCGGCACTTCGGGGCCAGCGACGGCACGCCACGCCAGCTGATCGACATTCGTGAGCAGCTCGCGGACTGGGCCGCGGCGATCGCGTTCGCGCGCTCGCTGAACGTGGTCGACACGAGCCGCATCGTGTTGTGGGGAACGTCCTTCGGTGGCGGACACGTCCTGGTGGCCGCTGCCGGTGATGGCGACATCGCGGCGGTGGTCGCGCAGTGTCCTTTCACCGACGGTTTCGCCTCCGTACTGGCGATGCAGCCTTCGAACGCTCTGCGTGTCACCGCGCGAGCGGCGCGCGATCTGATCGGGGCATATGTGGGCAGGGAGCCGGTAATGATCACCACGGCGGGGCGGCCGGGTTCGACCGCGCTGATGGCGTCGCCGGATTCGGAGCCGGGCTATCTAGCGTTGGTGCCAAACTCCGCTCCGTTCGCCAACGAAGTCGCCGCCCGGGTCGCATTGTCTATCACTCTGCACATCCCGGGGCGCAGCGCCGCGAAGGTGAGCTGCCCGATCATGTTCGCCATCTGCGAACTGGATGCGGTCGCACCGGCGAAAGCCACTCTGCGCCATGCGCGTAAGGCTCCCCGCGGGGAGATCGCGCTGTATCCCGCGGGGCATTTCGATATCTACGTCGGTGACTGGTTCGAGCGCGTCGTGGCCGACCAGATCGCCTTCCTGCACGCTCACGTCGCACCGCGCATCACCGTCGAGGAGTCCGAACGATGACCCGCTATCCACTCGCAGGCCGCACCGTCGCGTTGACGGGTTCCACCGGTGGGCTCGGCAGTGAATTGGCCCGAGCCCTGCGTGCCCGCGGAGCGAACCTGGCACTCCTGGATATCGACGCCGATAACGTGCGTGCGCAAGCGGCCGCGCTCGGCACTGCGCGTCAGGCTCGCGGTTGGCATGCGGATGTCCGCGACATGACCGGCCTGACCGACGCGATGAACGCGGCCAGCGAGCATTTCGGCCGTCTCGATGTCGTCATCGCCAATGCCGGAATCGACACCATGGCTCCCATGGCCACCCTGGATCCCGCGGCCTTCGAACGTGTCGTCGACATCAACCTCACCGGGGTGTGGCGCACCTTCCGCGCCGGGCTGCCCGGCGTGCAGGCCAATCACGGCTATCTGTTGGCGATTTCCTCGATGGCCGCGTTCGTCCACTCCCCGTTGCAAGCGTCGTATACGGCCACCAAAGCCGGTGTCTGGGCGATGTGCGACAGCATCCGCCTCGAACTGCGCCATCGGGGTGTCGGAGTCGGCAGCGTGCACTCGACCTTCTTCCGCACCCCGATGATGGACGACATCATCGCCGACCCCGCCGGTCGAGTGCTTTGGGGCGGCAATGAGAAAGGTCTGTTCAAGATGGTGCCCAGCGCCACGGTCGTGCGCGGCATCGTGCGCGGCATCGAACGGCGCTCCGAGCTGATCGTGGTGCCGAAACGCAACTCGCTCATCGCCAAAGCGCCCGGCCTCTTCCGCCCGGTGCTGGACCGCGTCGCCTGGAAGGACACCACCATCGCCCACGCCGCTGAACTGGCCGCCCCGGCCGGTTGGCACGACCACCGAGCTATCGACCGCCATACCGCAACCGCAGACTGACCAAAGGAGAGAACGTTGTCCGAGATCTGGCCCCTCGCCGGAAAGACGATCCTCATCACCGGCGCAGCCGGCGGCATCGGTGCCGCCAGCGCCATCGCACTCCACACCCGCGGCGCCAACATCGTGCTCACCGACATACACCTGGATGGTGCGGAGCGGCTCGCGAATCGGCTGGGTGGGAGCCGCGTGCTGCCTCTCGCACTCGATGTCACAGACCCCGACAGCCTCACGGACGCGGTCGAACAGTCGGTGGAGAAATTCGGCGGCATCGACGTCACCTTCGCCAACGCGGGTATCGCCGCTGCCGCGCCCAGCACCATCTTCACCAGCGACCCAACCGAATTCGAGCGCATCATCGAGGTCGACCTGCTCGGTGTGGTCCGGACCGTGCGTGCGACGCTGCCCCAGATCGTCGCAAGCAAGGGCCATGTGCTCGTCACGGCCTCGGTCTACGCGTACTTCAACGGAACGATCAACGCCGCGTACGCCATGTCCAAAGCCGGTGTCGAACAATTCGGCCGGGCACTTCGCACCGAACTCGCCGTGCACGGAGCCACCGCGGGCGTGCTGTATCCGGGATGGGTGCGTACGCCGATCGCGCAGAGCGCCTTCGGCGGCAACGATCTCGTCACCGCGATGCGTCGGCAGCTCTATCCTCGATTCCTCGCGGAGGCGATCGAGCCCGAGACCGTCGCCGCTCGTATCGTGGAAGGCCTCGAGTCGCGATCTCCACGCATCATGGTTCCCCGTAGGTGGGCGCCGATCTCCGCGCTGCGCGGCGTGGTCAACCCGTTGACGGACTGGGCTCTCGAGCGCAATTCGCAACTGCGAGAACAGCTACGACAGCTCGAACAAAGGGCTTGAACAACGAATGCTGGGAGCGAACGAACCCGCACTATCGCTCGAGGACGGTCATGAACTACCCGCAGAATCGGCAGTGAAGTGGTCTCAGTAGCGCACACGCCGCGAGGCAGCCGCAACAGTCCTCGGCATCGGTACGGATCGAGATTGCAAGCAGGGCGCCGCGACTCGACTACGAAGCGTCCGGGGTTCGCTCATCGTCGAGCCGAGGAAGTGCGATGACTCGAGCACGGACTCCTGGGCGCTCCTGGATCGGCATCGCTCACGAACGATTCGCCGAGGACGGGTTCGGTGGCCTGATGAAGTCGGCCGGAGGCGCGTGGGGTCCGATCGATGGTGACGTTCGTCTGCGGATCTGGCTGAACGGCATCGCTTTCGACTATCGCGCAACGGTCACCGCGGCGTACCAGTTGATTTGCGACTGGCAGAGGAGACCGTGGTGCTCGATCGAACTCGTTGTGCGCGAGGTCGACGACCGATTGCCGATGACCAGACTGCCGAATGAACGGCTGTTCTCGGGCCCGTAATCGTGTCTGCCCCAATCGAAGCGGACGCCGGCTCCGCAACTCGGAAATCTGCAGTCTAAGACATCGAGTCGGACGTATCGCCGGCTGCCGTCAGATGGCGGACCACATCGTCCAGACTCGTCGCGACAGCTTCCTGCTGGTCGGGACTGAGTGCATCGACCAGGACACGGCGGACCTTATCACGCCTCGCACATCGGTCGGGCACGTTTCGCGCCGGACCAGACCGGCGTTCTCCAGCTGCGTAATTTGATAGGTAAGGCCGCTTCTCGTGCTGTAGAGCGCGCCCGTGAGTTCTGTCATGCGAAGCCACTGGTGCAGAGCCGTAGACACGACCTAGGACCTTATATTGCGTGTGGGTCAAGCCCTCCCTCTTGCAGGGCGGAAACGCAAAAGTGAAATGTTGAATATATATATAAACTAGGTGCTTCAAAATCTGGCCTTCAGCCCGGGGTCGAAAATAGATATGGGCCGGGTAGTTCTGCCGTCGCACGATGCCCGCGTCGCCACGAAGCTGTGAATACGGAGCTACTGGGACATCATTTCTAGACGAGGAACTAGCTTTCGTCGTGTGATTCGGCTCGGCCCGTAGCGAAGCGCGGCACGGCGGTGAATGCCCGCGGGGGAGGGAGTGTCTACGTGATCGGTGTGGTGGTGACAGTCGGCCTGGCGGTGGCCACCGTGATCGTTGCGTACGCAACAGTGGCGGCGGCCTATTGGTGGGAGATGTGCACCCGGGACGCTGACGTAAGGGATGCGTCCCGTCGGTGACGGCGCGGCGCGATCTCAGCGTGCCGGCAGAGGGGTGGGGAAGGTGGGAATGCCACCGGCAGTTCGGCCAACGCGTGCTGGAATGGCCCATTTCGGCACGCTCGCGGGCCGGGGTGGCGGCCCACTCGGGCTGTGCCTTCACTGCGGCGTCCAGCGCGCGGGCGCCATCGGCGGAGCCGGCCGCGGCGACCTCGGTCAGCACCTGGCCATCGGCCGGATCGAACACCGAAAATGTGCGTCCGTCGACGGCCGGCACCTGTTCACCACCGACCCACAGCCCGGTCGGAACCGATGCGATGACTGTGTCTCTGTCGGGCATATCTTCTTCTCCTAATCGGATGTTCACCGAATGGACGGTGTTGTGGTGCGCGGCCCGGCGGGGCAGCGGCTGAGGATTCAGATGATTCCGTTGCGGACCAGGGTGTTCGCCGCTTCGAGCTTGGTGATCTCCTCGGTGGTGAGTTCGAGTTCGAGACCGGCGACGGCGTCGTCGATATGGCGTTCCTTCGTGGCACCCACAATCGGCGCCGCCACCGGGGATTTATTCGCCACCCAGGACACCGCGACCTGCGCCATCGGCGCCCCGCGAGCCTCGGCAACCTCCTGCACAGCGGTCACGACCCGCTTGTGCGATTCCTCGTCACGGGTATACAGCTGTGGCGCCAGTGTGTCGCTGGCCTCACGCCCGGACCCTTCCGAGCCCCACGGCCGGGTGAGCCGTCCGCGCGCGAGCGAGCTCCACGGCAGAATCCCCATTCCCGTGGCTTCGGCATAAGGCGCGACCTCGCGTTCCAGCTCCCGCACCAGCAAGTTGTAATGCAGCTGATTCGACACGAACTTCGTCCATCCATGCCGTTCCGCCGCGTTCTGCATGAGCGCGAGCTGCCACACCAGCACATTGCATGCGCCGATATAGCGGGCTTTGCCGGCCTTGACCACATCGTGCAGCGCTTCCATCGTCTCTTCGATCGGTGTATTCGGATCGAAAGCATGGATCTGATACAGATCGACGTAGTCGGTCCCGAGACGGCGCAGCGAGGCGTCGATCTCGTGCATGATGGCGACCCGGCTCAGTCCGGATCCGTTGCGAGACGGGCGCTGATGCGCGTAGACCTTCGTCGCGATCTGGAACTCTTCGCGCGGACCCAACTCCCTGGTCAGGGTGCCAAGGATCTCCTCGCTCGTCCCGCTGGAATACGCGTTGGAGGTGTCGAAGGTCGTGATACCCGCCTCGTAGGCGCGGCGGACGAACGGACGGGCCTCATCGAGGCCGATGGTCCACGACGGGTAGCCCTGCTCGGGGTCACCGTAGGTCATCATGCCCATGATGAGGCCGCTCATCTCCAGGCCGCTCTTGCCGAGTCGGACAGTTTTCACCTGCCGATTCCTTTCATGTGCGTTCAGTTCGTATGGATTCGGTTGCTCGGGATCGGCTGCCACTGCCGTGCGCCCTGTTTGTCACGGATGATGCGGCCGCCCTGGGTCCCCGGGAAGTGTGCGCCAAGACCGATAGCTCCGGTACGTTCCATCTCCTGCGCGAGCCGGTCGCGGGCCCTGGCTGCCGCGCCGCGATCTTCGTCCAGGCGGTCGGTCCACGCATCCTCGACCAGGAGTACGGGGTGATGCGCGGTGTCCCCCAGCAGCAATACTCGTGCTTCGCCGGTCTCGATCTCGACGAGGCAGTTGCCCGGCGTATGACCGGCGAACAGCCGCAGCGCGACCGAATCCGCGATCTCCGTTCGCTCCCCCTCGGCTAAGTCGAGAAGGTCGGAAACGGCACGGATGGTAGCGGTCACCGCGGCCGTGGCAGGGTTGCTGCCGGGATCAGCACGCATCCAGTCGTAATCAGCGCGGTGGCAGTGGTGCCGGGCGTGAGTGAAGATCGGTTCACCCGCAGGAGCGACCCAGCCGACGTGGTCCAAGTGCAGGTGGGTGAACACGACATCGGTGATCTGCTCGGGTGTGACGCCAAGATCGGCGAGCGAGTCGAACAGCTTTCCGCGCGTTTCGACGATATCGATGTTCGGTCCCAGTCCCGCGTCGACCAGGATCGTCCGGTCTCCCGAACGCAGCAGGAAACCGCCCATCGGCATGATCCAGCCCGCACCGTCGAACCACGGCGGCGCGGTCTGCCAATCTTGGCCCGCGCTGGGCGGCGGGTCGAAGAATTCGCCCGGCGGTACGGGATGCTGAGCATCGAGTACGGGATCGATGCTGGTAACGACCACGAGGTCCTCCTCGGCGTTAGGTGGCGTACTGCGGATGCAGTGGGATCAATTCCGAACGAGGCCGCGAGGGCGGTCTCGATATAGGTGAGTTCCATCAGATGCTCGGCCATCTTCCAGAACAGGTCCATGTTCGAAACGATGTCTTGTCTTACGCGGCATCAATCCGGATATCCGAGGGCAGGACGAGGTGGAGCGGGTCGAACCGCTCCCCCACGGGGTAAACACCGCCGAAAAGTTCGGCCCCCTCAGCCGTGAGCCGCAAATCGACTCCCCGCAAGCAGTTCCGGCCTATCTCCCTCGGCGCGTTGGCGAGCTGGACGAGGGAGAAGTGGGCCAGCGGAATCCGGCCCGCGGAGGCGCTCGCCTCAGGCGCCGCCACCGTCACGATCGCTGATTGGTCGCCCAATACGATGACGGGGTCGGCGATCCGGACGAAGAGCATCCCGTGGTGCCCGGAGAATCCAACGTCGCCGCGGAAGCAGATGGCTCGGCCTTCCGGAAATTCCAAGACGCCGGCGAATTCGTAGCGGAATCGTCCACCACCTCCTTTGGGTGCCGGTGCCGCACCGTCCGTAGCCGACCAGCGTCCGTCAGCCATCGACGCGATGTATGTCAGAAACTGCGTGTGAATAGTCCAGTCGAGACCGAAGTCGGAAATTGCAGCTTCGCTCTGGGGCTCGCCGGGCTCTGAGGGGCCAGATTCTGGCCCGGTCACACCGCCACCTCCACAATGTCGGCCACGATGTCGCGCTGTAGCGTCTTCAGCGAAACCGTAGTGTCGCCGGCTCGCTCGGCGTCGATCGTGCGCCCATGGTTCAGTGGGCCGCGAGCGGCCATGAAGTCGGCCGGGCGGTTGACGCATTCCGCTGCCACCGGTCGTTTCCCGCGGAAGTAGAGCGCGCAGAATGCGCCGTCCGCCACCGAGCCCCGTACGACGACGCTGTGGTGGCCGTCGGTGAGCCCGGCTACCTGGAGTTTCAGGTCGTACCGGTCCGGCCGGAACCACGGGACGGCCCGATAGCTCGCCTGCGTGCTGGCCAGTATCGCCGCAGCGACCTTGGGGTAATGCGAATGGTGATCGAAGTCGAATGTCGGCCGGGCCAACAGTGCCATCGAGGCCGCCTCCTATATGCCTTCCCCCTAGGCGGGCGTGTAGCGAAAGTCAGTGGAGTCACACTATGACACAAGTGATCGATATGACAAGACATCATTCTATGACAACTCCTGACCTGCGATTACAGAGATGAAAGCCCGGTTCGCGTCCCGGCATGCTCCACGCCTCCTCCTAGTCGTCACGACCGGCTGTGACAGGATGAAACAGCTAGAGGGAACTGTTCGGCGTACGTCGGCCCGACGGTCGCGAACCGAAACGAATACGGAGGGGGTCTGGATGTCTCGCCAATCGCTGCGCGACCGCCAACGCTCGGCAGCGCGCGACGAAATCCAGCGGGCGGCGCTCGCATTGTTCGTAGAGCGAGGCTTCGACGCGGTGTCCATCAGCGACATCGCCGCCGAGGTCGGTGTCGCGCATCGGACCTTCTACCGACACTTCCCCTCGAAAGAGGACGTCGTATTGACCGTTCTCGACGACTTCGCTCCGGCGATCCACGCCAGCCTGCGTCGGCATCCTTCCGGGCAACCCCCGTGGAAGGTCCTCCACGACGCCTTCGAGGAAGCCACCCGGACCGGGCCAACGGTGGAAGTGGCCATCATCAGGATGATCCACGAGACGCCCCGGCTCCGCGCGGTCTATTCCGAACGCCAGCGCCAGTGGGAGGCGATGGTCGCCGAAGTACTCGCGGAGCGGATGAATGTGGACTCTGATCTCGATCCTCGCCCGGGACTCTGGGCCGCCATGGCGTTCGCCATCCTCACCCGGACGACCCTCGAGAATGCGATGCGCAGTTCGCGCTACGAGCCTCTCCGAAACCTCGAACAGAGATTTCGGCAAGCTGAAGAGTTCTTCTCCGGGATCCTCGCTTAGCCTCATACGAGCGCCCCAGGGGTCGAGTCCGGGGTTTGGCGGTTGTTGGGTCGTGCGCCAGTGCGGGGCGATGGCGACCGCGTCGATCAGGTTCGGTCGTCGTGGAATGGGTTTGCGGTGCCGGTCACGCTTGGCCTTGAGGTTCGAGATCTGCTGGTCCCGGTAGTCACCGCACTACTCGGCGCATTCGGCATTGTCTTGAGAGATCTATACGAGCGCCGATCCGAGCGCGGGAAGTACAGGCGCGCTTACGATGACGCCGCACGGAAGGTCGCTTTTGCTACCGAGTGGTGGAAGGCGCAGCGGGAACTCGGCATGGGCCCTGATGAGACCTAATCGGCACGTGAAACCGCCTAATTGTGGCTCGGGGAAGCGACGGCTCTGATCGATCGGTCCGTGAAGCCGTCCCGCAGGCCAGAGGATCGATACTCCTTGACGCGCCGCGTGCTGCTGGCCTACCGGTTCAAGCGCATGTCGGCACGCGTCCTTCGAATTGTTTACTACTTCATGCTTTTCCTGATGGTTTATAACTTGGCGATCGACGTCTCGATGTCGACGCTGGATGGCTTCACGGGTGAATATTGGTCTGTGACACACCCATGGGGCTTCTCCTCTTCGGGCTCCCGGCATTGGGGGCTCGGGCCTGGGCGGTGTCCATCGAACAGCATGCGGCAAGGCGGCCGGCGGGTCCCAACGCCCAATTCCGAGCGTCGCCAATCATCAGGTGGTGCTGCCCAAAGGTTCTCGTCAGCGCCCAGCCCAACTGAGCTGGGCCCCACGAGCCTGAATCGCTTCAGGGAGGTCAATCACCAGCGGTTTTACTCTGGGTCCCCCCTGCGAGGGTTGGCAACGTCATGAGCATCGCCCGACCGCAGCACCTATGTCGCCCTCGTTGTCCTTGCGAAGGCGAGCAATTCATCGGGATCGGTGGATCTCACCGTGCCAGGGGCATGGTGAGCCCTAAACCGACTACAGGTTGGTTCCTGCATCCACCGATAACCGACTCTCTCACGCCGTGTGGGACCGAATCACAGGGGTGTCGTCATGACCACAAGTCACCTGACCTGACCCCACCGCTATTTGCCGATGATCAGCAGTTTTCGGTGCTGCAGCAGGTTGGCGTACTGGTCGATACCCCCTCCCGACTTGGACCCCCACGAGAATCGGACGAGGACTCGCTGAAAACACACCCACTCAAAGTTGCCGAAAGTAGCTGGTGGCAGGAGGTTCTTGGCGTGTCACGTTAAGACACGCCGGAAGGTAGCGGCCGATGCGCTCCGACGACCGGGTAGGAACACTTCCGCAGCGACGGTTTCGTCGCAGTACCCGTAGCTGGCAGCATTTCCCGACCGTCGGTGGCAGTGTCGCACAACCGACGCTAGCAGGGACCGCGCACCCCAGTTGTGGCGCAAACGGCCAGGATCGGCTTTTATGGATGTTGGGAGAATCAGTGGGCAGGGCGCGAAAGAGGTGCCCCATGTCTTCGATGTTGGACTTTTGGCTTTTCGCCGCCGCCCTCCCAGGGATTCGACCCAGGTGGGGATTGCGGGTGAGTCCTCTGGTCCGTTACAGCCAAACCCCGCCGGTTACGGGACGATGTGTTGCGGATTCGATGAGAAACGGCAGGCTGCGAGTGCCGAGTTCTCGCAGCTTCCCGCGGGTGGGTTGGCAGCCTGGGCAAAGGTTGAATTTCTCGATCTTCAGCGGTGTGGTCACCGCGGTCATGGCTGGAGCCGATCAGTGACTGAGCGGCCGTGTGCGAGTAACGATGGCCCGCAAGACATGCCGGGTCCAAGCTGGTCCTCAAGCGAGCTGCAACGCGAGCCGATCACCGGTTTGTTCGAAGGGTTGTACCAAACTGTCGCTGCCCCTTCGGCACCGTCGAAAGCACTGGCGGACTTCGCGTTCCCGGCGGCCCTGGACGAGGCACCGATCCCAACCCTCTACTGTTCGGTCACGACCATCGACAACCGAGGTCGACTCGCTGCCAGATCTGCAGTAAGAGTGCTGGGTTGGGCTCCAGGGCAACCGCTTTCGATGGACGTGGAGCGCGGCGTGGTAAAGGTTCGGCGGTCGCGCGATGGCCAGCCGCTCCAACAACGCGGGTTTCTCATACTTCCATCCGATATCCGCAACAAGTGTCGGCTGTATGCGGGTGATCGGGTGTTGATAGCCGTGTCCCTCGCGGATGAGGTACTCGTGGTGTATCCGCCGCGGATGTTGACGGCGGCGCTGTGGGCGTACTTCCCGGACCCGTGGCAGCAAGGGCGATGAAAGACGCCGAGGTGGCCGAACTGCTGCAGGCGATCTCGCGGCTGGGCTTGACGGTCGTGGGAAAGAATGTCGCCGTGGCGGGTGTCGAGGTGCCGACATTCGGTGAGTTCGTTCCTCGGGTGTCGTGCGCTGTGTCGGTGTTGCAGCGGGAGAGCTACACGACTTACTGGCGAATTCTCGTGGTTGCGTGGGGTCATCGGCGTTTGAGCGAGCCGACGCCCACCGAGATCCTTCATCTGATGAATCGGCACAAGGCCAACGCCGTGGTCAGGTCGAATTGGCGTGGAGGTACGGGCGCGGCCAGGAACTTCCTGCACGCGGTGCGGTGTTTGTACCGCTTCGCCGAGATGGACAGCTTGATTGCTCCGGCGGACAACCCCGCGGCCAAGGTTCCGATGCCACGGAAGCTGGAAAGTAGCCGTCACGCTTTGACTCCAGAGCAGGTTTCCGAGCTGGGGCGCGTTGCGTCTGAAACGGGCAACGATGTCGAGTTGGACGCTCTGATCGTGCGCCTGCACATCGAGACGGCATGCCGCCGTGAAGCCGCGCTCAAACTGCGTCTGGACGAGTTGAGCGCAGGCGATTGCACCGTCCTGCTGCATCACAAAGGCGGCGGGGACGCGTGGCATCCTGTGACTCCCCTGCTCATGCGCAGACTCGTCGAGCATGTCGAGAACCGGGGCGGAAGTTCCGCGAAAGCCAAGCACCGAGTGCTGCGAACCCGCGGTGGAAACCCGATCACCGGTCGACGCTACGACAACCTCCACGGCCGATTCCGCCGGTATCTACCCTGGGCTGACGCGAAAGGTGTGACCGTGCACTGGCTACGGCATACCACCTTGACGTTCGTCGAGCGAGAGTTCGGGGAAGCGGTTGCACGCCGGTACGCGGCCCACCGAGACCCGGGCACGACCGCGACACCGATCTACACGAAGGCATCCCTGGTCGAATGCGCGCAGGCATTGGTCGCAGTCACCGGGCAACCGCATCCACTTGCCCGTAGCGAACGCACTTCGACGACGCTGAAGGCCCACGAAGAGAAGGGACACGAAAAAGGGGTATGGTGATGGCATGTACACGAAAAGTGTGCATAAATACCACATTTCGAGTGTCCTGGTCCCCCTCCGGACACAGACAGTACGCCAACCCGTGGCCGTGGGTTCGTCTCGGCGGTAACCGCGTGGTCGTGGTGGTTGTAGGTGAGTTTCAGCCCGAGTTCTCGGTATACCTCCAGCTTGTCGCCGGGGTCGGCGGCCCGCAGGATCGCCAGGATTCCACCGAGTGCCTCGACCAGTTGACGGATTTCGTCGCGGCTCATTCGGTGAGCGAGTGTGGCGTGATTCGTCGCTGCCGTGAGTTGAGCGGCCAGGACCGTCCGTTCGCGGTGTATGTCGCTGCTCCACGCGGCGACCATCGCGGGGTCTGCACCGGCTTCCAGAGCGGCGCGGTGTCGGGTGAGTTTGCGGTCGCATTCGGCGATCGCTCGGCGTAGTGGGTCCGATGTCGCTGTCGTATCGGGTTGAGCGGACTCCAACTGGGTCAGTGTGCATTCGACTCTTTCGGGTTCGAAAACCTCTGCGAGCCAGTTGTCGATGGGGTCGATGAGCATGTCTTCTTTCAAGAAGACGTTGGTGGGGTGTTCGAGGCTGTTGGCGATGGCGTACTCCTGTGGATAGCGGCATCGGTAGAAGGCCGCGCCGCGGAACCAGTTGCCCTGCATCTTGCGTCCGCAGGTGTCGTGGGTCACGAGGCCCTTGAACGCATAGGGGTGAGTGCGACGGACTACCGCACGGGGTGACCGTGGGCTCCGCGACGCGAATCGAGCCTGCACCTGCTCGAAGGTGTCTTTCGTGATGATCACGTCGTGCACCGGCTGATCGGAATAGACCCAGTCGGTTTTCCGGTTCCATGCCAGCCGGGTGTCGTGGCCGAGGGCGACGTCGTCCACGTCGATGAGCGATTCCTGCTTGCGCTGCTTGTTCCACACCTCGTGGCCGGTGTAGCGGGGATTGGCGAGGATCGCCCGGACAGCGCTCTTGGACCAGGCAGCACCGGACCGATGTGAATTGCGCTTGCGGTCGTGAGCCGAGGGGCACAGGATCTCATCGGCTGTCAGGCGCTGCGCGATGGCGAAGATGCCTATCCCCGTGAGGAACTCGCTGTAGATGCGTCGCACGACCGGCGCCGTTTGCGGGTCGGCTTCGAGCCGACGCAGTCGTCTTCCCTCGGCGGCCTTGCCGGGGTTGGGATGAGGACCGGCGTCAGCGAGACGATAACCGTATGGGGGTCGTCCGCCGAGATAACGTCCTTCGACCTGGGCCTGGGCCGCCATCGCCGCTCGGACTCGGATCTTGATTCGACTGCGCTCCCCCTTCGACATACCGCCGAAGACCGACATGATCAGATCGTGTGCTTCGGACTCGGGATCGATCGGACCGCCGACTTCGGGCACCCACAGTTCGATGCCGTAGTGGGTGAACACCGGGAAGGTCAATCCGAACTGGTTGCCGTAGAAGGCACGTTGCGGTTCTCCGATGACGACGGCGTCGAATCCTCGGTCAGGCTGCTTGAGTAACTCGAGCAGCTTGGAGGCTTTCGGGCGACGTTTCCACGGAATTGAGCGCGACTGCCCCACGTCGAAGAATTCGGCGACTATATCGCCGTGCCGCTCGGTCAACGCCCGGGCTCTGGCGAGCTGCCAGTTGCGTGAGGTTTCCGGATCCTGTTGATCTTCGGTGGACACTCGGCCCAGAAATGCGAAAAGCTTCATCAGGCTGCTCGGCTCCCATAGTCGTCGCTTCCGGCTTCCAGACCGGCGAAGTAGTCGGAGGTGATCGCAACATTTCGAACGAGATGTAGTAGCCGGGCTGCGGCGAACGGCGACAGTACCGGTGCGTCGGTTGGTACCGCGACTGTAAGTTCCCTTTCCACAGGCGATTCCGCTGGGATTCCCGCAGTTTCATTTTTACCATCGGTCGGATCTGTTTGTGCGGGTGGAATATCCATGCTGACCCTTCGGGACGGACTCTTGATTGTCATGCTTCGTTCGGCAGTTCCCGCGCGAGCAAGGAACAAATGCCGCTCGCATTACGGCGCGACGACAGCGACTTCCGTGAACGCATGGAGAAGTCGAGTTCTTTTGGTGTGTGGGTCATTTCATCTCCTTTCCCGTGTCGATGTCGTTTCCTTCGTGCCCCGAATGCGGGTCCATGAACGCTCCCTACAACCGGCCGTGTCAAGCGAACCCGGATTGCTCGCGCGCCACCCATGCGGGTTCCTGCGCGATCTTCGGCCGCGACTCGCTCGGGACGTGGTGCCGCTGATTCCGGGTCGGACACATGGGAATCCGAACGCGCCGCGAACTGGCGACAGCCGCGCATTCGGGCGGCGCGACAGCTGATCTGGTCTTGGCGTCGGGTGGGTGTCGCCCCCTCCATCGGGGTGCGTGAATCCGGTCCCCGCGATCGGCGACAGCACCGCGCATGTGGCGAATCCGGGCTCATGTTGCCCGCCCATCGAGGAATACCTCTTGTCCGCTGTCGTCATCGATGTCGTCGTCAGCGAGGTCTGCGGTTGCCGTGGCGGTGTCGCCGGGGTCGGGTTCGGTGAGCGGTGCCAGTGGCCGGACCCGGTCGAGATCGATGTCGGTGTCGACGCTGTCGCTGGTGGCGAGTTCGCTGGGGTCAGTGGTGATCAGAGCGTTTTCGGTGGGTGAGGCCAGGGATGCGAAGACGGCTCGGTCGGCACCGACTGCGAGTAGGCCGCTGCCGCGTGCCGCTGAGAGCAGGAATTGTTGTTCGCCCTCGGAGAGCCGGAACGCGGCGGCGACCTCGTCGATGGCTTGGGGGGCTTGGCGCAACAGGATCTGGGTGGCGGCGTTGGACACGATCGCGCGCCCCAGCTCGGTGGAGAGCACATCGGCGCTGTCCTGGGTGGCGACGGTGAGCCCGGCCCAGTGTTTGCGGAAACTCTTCGCCGCCCGGAACAGGAACTGCGCGGCGGCGGGTTGACGCATGAGCAGCCACGCCTCGTCCACCGTGATCATCCGAGGCCGCCGATCGGCCGGGCTCGACACTCGCCGCCAGGTCGCGTCCAACACCAGCAGGGTCCCGATCGTCTTGCATTCCTCGGGCAACTCGCGCAGAGAGAACACCACCAGCCCGCCCTCGGGGTCGGTGGTGGTCGCCCCGTCCAACAGTCCCGCATAGGCCCCGCCACCGACGTAGGGGTGCAGTGCGGCGGCCAACTCTTCGGCGGCGGGCGTGGCGAGGCGGCCCAGTTGGTCACGCAATCGGCTCAGTGTCGGGGCGGGTCGGGTCCAGGTGGCAGGGTCGTCGGTGATCCCGACAGCGGCATAGGTGGCTGTCAAGGCGGTGTCCAGGGCTGCGCGTTGCGCGGAGGTTTGGTCACCGAGCAGGACGTGGATGAGGGTGTGCAGGAACAGTTTCCGGCGTGTGAGGGCGTCGGCGGGGGCGCTGCGCCGTCCGTCGGGGCGGGTGTGGATTTCCAGGTCGAACGGGTTGAGTCGCCCCCCGGTGGTGCCGAGGCGGATGTGGGTGCCGCCGACCGCTGTAGCGAGGCGCCGGTATTCGTCCTCGGGGTCGATGACGACCTGCTCGATACCGCGATACAGCGAGCGCAGGATCTCGGTCTTGACCAGATACGACTTCCCCGCCCCGCTACGGCCCAGGATCACCATGTTGTGGTTGTGGGCCTCGGGAGCGAACCGGTCCACGAACAACAACCCTGAGGCGGCGTCGCGGCCGTAGAGCACTCCCTCGGGGCGTGCGGCGTGGACCGGGTCGGCGGCGGGCAGTTGTGGGGAGTCGAACGGGAACGCGGCAGCGAGGGCGGCGGTGTCGAAGGTGCGCCGCACCCGGATCAAATCGAGGCCCAGGGGCAGGGTGGTCGCCCAGGCTTGGGCGGCGCGGTAGGCGAGGGTGCAGGTGTCGATGAGCAGGCTCGCCGCCAACGCCCGCACCGCGGCGACCTCATCGGCCAGTTCCGTTTCGGTGTCGGCGTGCACGGTGAGATACACCCCGGCCCGGAACAGCCGCGCCTCCGCGCGAGCGACCCGCGCCGACAACTCGGCGGCGTCCTCGACCGCGACGTCGATGTGCGGGTCGGACAGTCGGCCCCGCCCGGCGTCGTGCATGCGGGAGGACTCCAACCGGGCCAGTTGGTGGCGGAGCCGGGTGGCGGCGGTGACCGGGTCGACGGGATCGATGTGCACGGCGACCTCGACCCGACCGGGATGGGTCAACAGCGGCGCGAGCCATCCGGCGGTGACTTCTCGCGGATATCCGGTGACCGCGAGGGTCGCCGCCCAATCGGAGCCGATCTCGAGATGGCGGGTGCCGATCGTCAGCGACTGCGGCGCGAACCCAGTGTCGAGCGCGAACGGGTCGGCGCGGCCGAAATCGGTGTCGGTGTCGGTGTCGGTGAATCCGGTGGCGGTGATGATGGCCTCGCGGGGTGCCACGTCGGCGGCGGCCGACACCAGTCCCTCGGGGTTGGCGCAGCCGCTCAGGACGGCGGTGGCTTGGAGGTCATCGAGGGCGGTGATCGTGATCCCCAGCGGGGCGAGGGTGTCGGCGGCCTCGGTCAGGCGGCGCAGGAGCCGTGACTCGGCGCCTCGGCGCGCGGCGGCC
>NZ_BDAZ01000023.1 GCF_001612725.1 Nocardia anaemiae NBRC 100462
GCGCGACCCACCGCGGCAGCCCCTCGGGCCGAGGGTGATTCGCCCCGGGCCGCCGCGACCAGGCGGCGCGGTGAAGCCCCACCGCCACACCCGCAGCCCAATGTCCGCTACCGCGAACGTGATTCGAGCCGCACCGAGCGCCGACGGCCGGAAAACCTCTAGCCGGACTCGGAATCCTCGGGCGCGGCTCAGCGACGCGACGTGCGCAGCTCTCGAGGCAGTGCGAAGACCAACGTCTCGTTGGCGGTCGTGACCGGATGCACTGCACCGAAACCGTGCTCGGCCAACATATCCAGCACACCGCGCACCAGAATCTCGGGCACGGACGCACCCGAGGTGATGCCGACCGTGCGCACACCGGCCAGCCATGCCGGGTCCACCTCGCGGGCGTAGTCCACCAGGTATGCGGCCTTCGCGCCCGCGTTGAGGGCGACCTCGACCAAACGCACCGAGTTCGACGAATTGCGCGAGCCGACCACGATCACCAGGTCGCATTCCGGCGCCATCGCCTTGACCGCTACCTGACGGTTCTGGGTGGCATAGCAGATGTCGTCGCTCGGCGGATCCTGCAGTCCGGGGAACCGCTGGCGCAGCCGCTGCACCGTCTCCATCGTCTCGTCCACGCTGAGCGTGGTCTGGGAGAGCCAGATCACCTTGGACTCATCGCGCACGGTGACCCGGTCGACCGCATCCGGACCGTCGACGAGCTGCACGTGCTCGGGCGCCTCCCCCGCGGTGCCCTCGACCTCCTCGTGCCCCTCGTGACCGATCAGCAGAATGTCGTAATCGTCGCGGGCGAAGCGCTTGGCCTCCTGATGCACCTTGGTCACCAGCGGGCAGGTCGCATCGATCGTGCGCAGATTGCGCGCCGCCGCCGACTCGTGCACCGCGGGTGAGACACCGTGCGCGGAGAATACGACCAACGCGCCCTTGGGCACCTCGTCGGTCTCGTCGACGAAGATCACACCCTGCTCCCGCAGCGTCTCCACCACGTGGCGGTTGTGCACGATCTCCTTGCGCACGTAGATCGGCGCGCCGTGCTTCTCGAGCGCTTTCTCCACCGTCTCGACCGCGCGGTCCACACCCGCGCAGTAGCCGCGCGGTTCGGCTAGCAGCACGCGCTTACCACCATCGGCATCGGCGGATCCGGAACCGGCCGAGCTGGCGATTCCGACGTTCAAAGGGATGGCCGAAGACATGCCCCTCAGCTTACGTGCGGCCGCTGGATGTCGGGCGGCCGGTCAGGTCGTTCTCGACACACTCGCGCCGGGCGAAAATCCGCCCGGATGATGCAGAACAATGTGTCTGTGACACCAGTGCTTTGCATAACATCCCGTATCGGGCAGGCTAGGAGCATGTTTCGACCACCGTTCCTGGCCCGGGTCGCCGCCGGCGCCGCCGTATACGCCATCGAAGAAACCCGTCGGCTACCCACTGCCGCAATGAATTTCCCGATCACCGCGATCAGCCAGATGCTGCAGACCACCATGCACGTCCAGCAGTTCGTGACCAGCCTCGCGCTCAAGGGCGACGGCGTATTCGAGCGGCTCACGAACACCCCGGTCGAGCAGCCCGACTGGGCCACCTTCGACGAGGACACCGAGCCGGAGTTCGCCGCACCCGCCCGCACCAGCCGTTTCGACCTGTACGCCGAGGACGATCCGACCGACTTCGCCGCCGATGCCGCTCGCGTCGGTGAGACCAATGGTCACGCCACCCCGGTGCAGACCGTCGCCGTACCGGACGCCGAGGTTTCCGAGGCGCCCGAACCCCAGCCGGAGCCCGAACCCGAGATCGTCGAGCCCGAGGTGGCCACCCGCTACGACTACGCCAATATGACCCTGGCCCAGCTGCGCGCCCGCCTGCGCATGCTGACCGTCGAGGATCTGAACGCGCTGCTCGAATACGAACAGCGGACGCGTGCCAGGGCGCCGTTCGTGACCATGCTGACGAACCGGATCGCCACCGTGCGGGCTCAATGACGGAACCCCCCGCGTCGTCGTCGACAGTTGGCCGGGAATCGACCGGCCAACCCGACCGAGCGGCCCCCGCCAACTCCGCCGAACACCCGTGGCCGGTGCGTTCGGTCGCCATCAAGGTCGCGCAGTGGATCGATCGGCTGGGCAGCATCTGGGTGGAGGGCCAGATCACCCAGATCAATCTGCGTCCCGGCACCAGCACCGCATTCCTGGTGTTGCGCGATACCGCCGCGGATATGTCGCTGTCGGTGACCTGTCATCCGGATCTCATCCGCCACTCGGCCGTCCCGCTGCAAGAGGGCAGCCGGGTCGTGGTCTACGGCAAGCTGGCGTTCTTCACCGGTCGCGGCACGATTTCGTTGCGCGCCATGGAGATTCGCCCGGTCGGCATCGGTGAGCTGCTGGCCCGCATCGAACGGTTGAAGGCATTGCTCGCCGCGGAGGGACTCTTCGATCCCCGGCTGAAGCGGCCGATCCCGTTCCTGCCCAAGACCATCGGCCTGATCACCGGCCGCGCAAGCGCCGCCGAGCGCGATGTGCTGACGGTGGCTCGAAACCGTTGGCCCGCAGTGCGTTTCGAAATCCGTAATACGGCCGTGCAGGGTCCGAGCGCAGTACCGCAAATGGTGCAGGCGCTGACCGGACTCGATCGCGATCCGACCGTCGAGGTCATCGTGCTGGCCCGCGGCGGCGGCAGCGTCGAGGATCTGCTGCCGTTTTCCGATGAGACGCTGTGCCGCACGATTGTCGCCGCGACCACACCGATCGTCAGCGCGATCGGACACGAACCCGATAACCCGCTGTGCGATCTGGTCGCCGACCTGCGCGCCGCCACCCCCACCGACGCCGCCAAGCGCATCGTGCCCGATGCGGCCGCCGAACTGGCCGGGGTCCACGATATGCGCGCCCGCGCCGCCGCCGCACTGCGTGGCTGGGTCGACCGCGAGACCAGGGCCTTGGCCCAGCTGCGTTCGCGACCGGTGCTGGCCGACCCACTGCGTGAAATCGACCGCCGCTACGACGAAATCGAACGCCTGCGCACCGCAGCCCGCCGCACCGCCGAACATCTGATCAGCGCCGAAACCACCGCAACCCGGCACCTGCGCGAAAAACTCACCGCGGTTGGCCCGGCCGCGACGCTGGCCCGTGGCTACGCTGTCGTGCAGCGCGTCAGCGGTAAGGAGCGGCAGGTGGTCCGGTCCATCGAGGACGCGCCCGCGGGTAGTCAGCTGCGGATCCGCGTCGCCGACGGCGCCATTTCCGCCGCCGCGCTGGGTACACAGGCGTTGGGTATCCGAGCACCTGGCAAGACCGACACAGGGAGGAACTGACCTTGGCCGACCCCGGCAAGGACGAGGAGCTGGCCGAGATCTCCACCTTCGGCTACGAACGCGCCCGCGACGAACTGGTCAACGTCGTCAAAATGCTCGAACAGGGCGGCCTCGACCTGGACGAATCCCTCGCGCTGTGGGAGCGCGGCGAAGCGCTGGCCACCCGCTGCGAGCAACATCTGGCGGGCGCACGTCAGCGGGTCGAGAACGCGCTCTCGCGCACCGATCTCGAATCCGACGAATAACCATCCGCCGCGCGATTGTGTCACAAATTTGTGCCACAATGGTCTGATGACCGCTATACCCATCCGAGAGCTCTCGCATCACACGGCTCGGTGCCTCGCACTGGTCAAAGCGGGGGAAACCATCGATATCACTGAGCGCGGCACCGTCATCGGTCGGATCGTCCCTGTCGATCCCGAGCGAGATGTCCGGGCGCGATTGCTCATCGAGCGCCGGATGCGCCCGGCCACGCGGGGTCGCGCGGATCTGCTTGCCGAGGTACGCCGACGACTGAAAAATACACCGATCGATACGGAGGGCAGCGCCAGCGCAGCACTGCAGGCTCTGCGCGACGACGAGCGCTACTGATGATCTACCTGGACACGAGTGCTCTGGTGAAGCTGGTCCATCTGGAATCGGAATCCGCCGCGCTCGCGAGCTGGCTCGATGATCGTCCCGACGAGCCCTGGGTTGCCTCATCGCTGGTGGAAGTCGAGCTGGTCCGCGCGGTGCGGGCGGCCGACCCAGCCGACCTCATTCACGTACCAGCAGTCCTCGCTCGCGTGGACAGACTCGAAATGGATGGGATCGTACGAGCCAACGCCGCAGCGGTGTCACCCGCAACAGTCCGCAGCCTCGATGCGCTGCACTTGGCCACCGCACAGGAACTAGCCACCGATCTGATCGCATTCGTCACCTATGACAAGCGCCTCGGCGCGGCGGCGGAGGGCTGCGGATTGACGTGGGTAGCGCCGCTCTGACTAGTGCGTGAGCGGCTGCGCTGCGCCGATGGCGGCTGCCAACGTGGTGAAGGCGGCGTGGTTGCCCGCACCGGTGATCAGTACACGGGACTGGCCGAAGTCGGCGATCCACGCCGTCTCGGAACCCTGTTCGGCGTAGACGACCCACTTCCGGTCGCCGACCTGCTCGGTGCCGGTGCCGTAGCGGGAGCCGAGTATGAAGCGCGACAGCGCCTCCTCGGTCGCACTGCTCTGACTCATCCGCATGTAGGTGCCCTGCGGTGTGATGAAACCAACAGTGCTGACCGGCCCGCCGCCGGTGGTGGTGATCGTGTCGCGGCTACCGGAGTTCGGGGTCCAGTGTTCGGGCAGGCTCGGATTGCGGATCGGGAAGGGCATCGTCTTCGCGTCGTTGGCGAGCGCGGCCGTCACGTCGAAGTGCGGAATCTGCCCCTGCGTCGGCCCTTTCCCCGCGAAACTGCACTGGCTCGCGAGCCCGGCGAAGACCACGGCGATCAGCACCAACGGGATCAGCGACCAGAACAGATCCCGGTAGTCGTTGAGAATTCGTGGTTTTTGGTACGACACGCTCCCAGTATCCACGTCCGGCCCGCATCCCTCATTCACAGGTGGCCTAGATCTGGAACGGTAGTACCTGATCGGGAACGGTCACGCTTCTGAGAGAATCAGCGGTAGCAACGACCGTAGGAGGCACACCGTAATGACGGCATCTTCGCCCGCACCCAGCCGCCGCGAGGCGCCGGACCGCAACCTCGCGCTCGAACTGGTCCGGGTCACCGAGGCCGGTGCGATGGCCGCGGGCCGCTGGGTCGGCCGCGGCGATAAGGAAGGTGGCGACGGTGCGGCCGTCGACGCCATGCGGCAGCTGGTCAGCTCCGTTTCCATGCGCGGCATCGTGGTCATCGGTGAGGGCGAGAAGGATGAAGCGCCCATGCTCTACAACGGTGAGCTGGTCGGCGACGGCACCGGTCCCGAGGTCGACTTCGCGGTCGACCCGATCGACGGCACCACTCTGATGTCGAAGGGCTCGCCCGGTGCCATTGCGGTGCTCGCGGTCGCCGAGCGCGGCGCGATGTTCGACCCGTCCGCGGTGTTCTACATGCACAAGATCGCTGTGGGCCCCGATGCGGCGGGCGTGATCGATATCTCCGCCCCGATCGGCGAGAACATCAGCCGGGTTGCCAAGGCCAAGAGCCTGTCGAAGTCCGATCTCACCGTCTGCATCCTGGACCGGCCGCGGCACGCGGAACTGATCCAGCAGGTCCGCGACGCGGGCGCGCGCATCCGCCTGATCTCCGACGGTGACGTCGCGGGCGCCATCGCCTGCGCGCGTCCAGACTCCGGCACCGACATCCTGGTCGGCATCGGCGGCACCCCCGAAGGCATCATCGCCGCCGCCGCGATGCGCTGTATGGGCGGCGAACTCCAGGGCATGCTCGCCCCGAAGGACGACGAGGAACGCCAGAAGGCCATCGACGCGGGCCACGACCTCAGCCGCATCCTCACCACCAATGACCTGGTCGCGGGCGACAATGTCTTCTTCTGCGCCACCGGCGTCACCGACGGCGACCTACTACGCGGCGTCCGCTATTTCCCCGGCGGCGCCTCCACCGAGTCCATCGTCATGCGCTCCAAGTCCGGCACCGTCCGCATGATCGACGCCTACCACCGGCTCACCAAACTCCGCGAATACTCCTCGGTCGATTTCGTCGGCGACGAGGATGCGGTGCCGCCGCTGCCCTGATTTTTTCGAATACTCGAGCCCGGTCCGCCTCGGATCGGGCTCGATTTTTCGGCATGTGCAGTGCTCGTTCAACGACGGTAGGCTCCGGAATCCCCAGTAGACAAAGGAGATCCGTTGGCAATCATCGGGAAGCTGCTGAAGAACCGCCGCGCCGGAGAGCAGGGCCTCGCCTGGCAGCTGCCGAACCTCGCCGCCGACGCGACCTTCGAAATCACCAGCCCGGATTTCACCCATGAGTCGCCACTACCAAAGGTGCACGCCGCCAAGCGAATCGGTGGCCGAGACGCATCCCCCGCGCTGGCATGGACCGTTCCCGATGGTACGGCGCAGCTGCTGCTGGTCGTCGAAGACCCCGACGCCCCAATGGGATTGCCGTTCGTACATTGCGTGGCCTTGCTGGAATCGACTCTCGCCGAGCTGCCACAGGACGCGCTGCGCGCCGACGACCCCGCACCAGGCGTCACCATCCTCCGCTCCGGCTTCGGCCGCGGCTACCTGGGTCCGGCCCCGATCAAAGGACACGGACCACACCGCTACGCCTTCCAACTCTTCGCCCTGACCGAGCCGATCGACACCATCGCTGGCCAGCCCGCCGCGAAAGCGAAACCGCGCGACGTACTTTCCGCCGCAAAGGCAGTTGCCCGTGGCCGGATCGATGGATTCTACGAACGGCCCTAAACAAGCAGCTCACCGCAGCGGCAGTCGGGCGATCGCAGCGCCACGACCAACGCGGTCCCACCCAATAGGCGACGCCGCGATCAAGATCAGGTGGACTTGGTGGCGGGGCTACTCGGGCGACGCCGCCATAGATTCCACCTGATCTTGATCGGCCGCGGGTGTGTGGCGACGGACCGATGCCGAGTCCGGCGGATGGGTGTGGGTTATTCCGGGGACGGCCCACGAGGCGATGTGCGAATCGCCTCAGGCGTGGCAGCCCCATGGCGGGCGTGTGCGGCATAGGGTCGGGATTATGACGACCGAGGAGACGCAGTACCGGATCGAGCACGACACCATGGGGGAAATTCGAGTTCCCGTGCACGCGTTGTGGCGGGCGCAGACCCAGCGGGCCGTGCAGAACTTCCCGATCAGCGGGCGCGGCCTGGAACGCGCGCAGATTCGGGCGCTCGGCCTGCTCAAGGCGGCGTGTGCCAAGGTGAACAAGGATCTCGGGCTGCTCGATCCGGCCAAAGCGGATGCGATTATCGCCGCGGCGAATGAGATCGCCGAGGGTCTGCACGACGACCAGTTCCCGATCGATGTCTTCCAGACCGGCTCGGGCACCAGCTCGAATATGAACGCCAACGAGGTGATCGCCTCGATCGCGAAGGCCAATGGCGTGACCGTGCACCCGAACGACGACGTGAATATGTCGCAGTCGTCGAACGACACCTTCCCCACCGCGACCCATCTCGCCGCCACCGAGGCCGCGATCAAGGATCTGATCCCGGCGCTGGACCATCTGCGGCTGGCGCTGCTGGACAAGTCGACCGAATGGCGCACCGTCGTGAAGTCCGGCCGCACCCATCTCATGGATGCCGTGCCGGTGACCCTCGGCCAGGAGTTCGGCGGCTACACCCGACAGGTCGCGGCGAGTATCGAACGCATGATGGCGGCGCTGCCCCGGCTCGGTGAGCTGCCCATCGGCGGTACCGCGGTCGGCACCGGTCTCAACGCGCCCGCGGGTTTCGGCGCGAAAGTCGTTGCCGAACTGGTGCTGTCGACCGATATCGACGCACTCTCCGAGGCCAAGGACCACTTCGAGGCGCAGGCCGCCCGTGACGGTCTGGTGGAGGCGTCCGGCGCGCTGCGCACCATCGCGGTGAGCCTCACCAAGATCGCCAATGACATTCGCTGGATGGGTTCCGGCCCGCTGACCGGTCTGGGCGAACTCCAGTTGCCCGATCTACAGCCCGGCAGTTCGATCATGCCCGGCAAGGTGAATCCGGTACTGCCCGAGGCGGTTACGCAGGTCGCCGCGCAGGTGATCGGCAATGACGCGGCGGTCGCGTTCTCCGGTGCGAGCGGCGCGTTCGAGTTGAATGTCTACATCCCGGTGATGGCGCGCAATCTGCTCGAGTCGATTCGACTGCTCGCCAATGTGTCCCGGCTGTTCGCCGATAAGTGCGTTCGCGGACTGGTCGCCAATGAGGATCATCTGCGCACCCTCGCGGAATCATCACCGTCGATCGTGACGCCGCTGAATTCCGTCATCGGCTACGAAGAGGCGGCCGCGGTCGCGAAAGAGGCGCTGAAACAGAAGAAGACCATTCGCCAGACCGTGATCGATCGCGGTCTGATCGACGAGAAGCTGACCCTGGAGGAACTCGACCGCCGCTTGGATGTGTTGTCGATGGCCAGGGTCGAGGACGGAAAGTAAAAGCACCGGTCGGCGCGCGAACCCGTGCGCCGACCGGCCGCGAGGATCAGGCCAGCGACCCAGCCCGCAGATGCGCGAGTTCCGCGCGCGCCTTCGCACCGTCTTCACCGATATCGGTACGGGTGAAGAACTCCCACCGCTCCAGCAGCGGACCGAAGACCAATTCGTTCTCCTTGGCAGGGTCGTAGATGCCCGCCTCGGCGAGCACCTCATCGCTGCTGCGGCCATCGGACAACGTCACCGACGGCACCTCGAACCGCGCGACGCTGTCGGCGATGGCTCGCATCGTCTGATCCGGTGCGACGCCGAACGCGGCGGTGATCATGTCGGCGAAGAAGATCGACTGCAGTTCATCGTCGAGCGCGATGCGCTCGGCAATGGCGGTGACCATCTTGTTCTCCCCGAGCGCCGCGGTGTTGCGATGCCGGATGGCGGCGGCGGCCTCCTCGAACGCGCAGGTGGCGAGCACATCCAGCAGGTGCAGTGCGGGACGCCGGAAGCCCTTGGTCATATGGTCCATCCGCAACCGCTCCAACTGCACCGGATCGACCGACCGGGTGACCATGAGGTAGTTGCGGATCATGATCTCGTGCCGGTTCTCCTCGGCCGTCCACCGACCGACCCAGCGCCACCACGACCCGGTGCGCAGGTACCTGCCGACCTCGCGATGGTACGAGGGCAGGTTGTCCGCGATCAGCACGCTGACCGTCAGCGCCAGCTTGGCGGTCTCGCTCAACTCGGATTGCTCCGGCTCCCAATCGATTCCACCGAGGAAGCCGAAATTGCGGCCGTCGTCCCACGGCACATAGTCGTGCGGCTGCCAGCCGTCGGCGGCGGCGATGTGGCGGCGCAGATTCAGCTCCACCTCATCGGCGAGGGACGCGAGCAGTTCGCGATCGGTCAAGAGAGTTTGCACTAGCACAACCTAGCGGCTAGGCCCCGCGATGCGGGGATCTACGAATAGGGAATCGGTACCGGCGTCCGAGCGTACAAGCACCAGCTCTGTCGAGCGAACCGCGAGCACCCACCAATAATGGCACGTGAGCGCCCGGACGCCGGTGCGGATCAAGACTTCATCGTGACGGTCGTATTGCCGTCCACCCAGGTGATGGTGCCGCCGACGAAATCGCTCTGCTTGCCGCCGGGGATGTCCTTCTCGTCGCTGATCGGGTAGCCGAGCTTGCCCTCGGCGCCGCCGTTGTCCTCCCACGCCTTACGGATTTCGCCCCAGACGATATGTGCGCCGTTGTCCTTGCTCCAGACGATCGCGCCCCCGGTGAAGTCCTGCCACTCGCCGTCATTGGGGGCGTCTTCATCCTCCCGCAGCGGAGCGCCGAGCGGACCGTTCGGGCCGCCCGACTGCACGTACTTGTCGAAGATGACGCCGGAGACGGTGATATCGCCGCCCTGCGTAGCGATCTTGGTCTCCTCCGCCGCGCCGGACCGGCGCTCCTCGCCGTGCGGTGCCGCCGCCGAGGTGGTCGTCAGGGACGCGGCGGAGTTCTTGTCCTTGTCGTCGTCATTGCCACAGCCGGTGGCCAGCAGCAGTGCCGCGGCCGCGGTGACCGCGGTGAATCCAGCCGTTCGTCGAGCGAAGTGGTGCATTTCCATCCTCTCGAAAGTGGCTCTACCGATGCCACCGCGGACGCGGTGACGTCGCGCGTAGCCTAGGCCGATGTCCCGCAACGGCCCGGCGAATCAATATGAGACTCGCCGGGCCGCTACTGAACAGGTATCACGCGGATATTACCCGCCTGATTGTGATGGGAAACACACGCTGGATAGTTGCCGCTACCCGCTATGCGCTCGGACCGTACTCCTCCAACATCTCGGTGACCAGCGCCGCGATCGGCGACCGCTCGCTACGGGTCAGCGTGATGTGCGCGAAAAGTGGGTGTCCCTTGAGCTTTTCGATCACCGCGGCGACACCGTCGTGCCGACCGACCCGTAGGTTGTCACGCTGGGCCACATCGTGGGTGAGCACCACGCGTGATCCGGTGCCCAGTCGGCTGAGCACCGTCAGCAGCACATTGCGCTCCAGCGACTGCGCCTCGTCCACGATCACGAACGAATCGTGTAGCGAGCGACCGCGAATGTGGGTGAGCGGCAAGACTTCCAGCATGTCGCGGCTGAGCACCTCCTCCATCACCTCGCGACTGGCCAACCCGTCGAGCGTGTCGAAGACGGCCTGCGCCCACGGGCCCATCTTCTCGCTCTCCGATCCCGGCAGATAGCCGAGATCCTGCCCGCCGACCGCGTACAGCGGACGAAACACCACCACCTTGCGTTGTGTGCGACGCTCCAGCACCGCCTCCAAACCGGCCGTCAGCGCCAGCGCCGACTTGCCGGTACCGGCCCGGCCGCCGAGCGAGACAATGCCGACGCTCTCGTCCAACAGCAGATCCAGTGCGATTCGCTGTTCGGCCGAACGGCCGTGCAGTCCGAACGCCTCGCGTTCGCGCACCAACTGCACCCGCTTGTCCGGCGTGACCCGGCCAAGGGCACTGGAACTCGCACCGAGCAACCGGATTCCGGTGTGGCACGGCAGTTCCCGCGCCTCGTCCAGATCGATCACCGTCTCGGCATAGAGCTGATCGACCTGCGTTTTGGAGACGTCCACCTCCACCATTCCGGACCAGCCGGAGGTCACCACGTCCTGGGCGTGGTATTCGTCGGCGTGCAAACCCACCGCACTCGCCTTGACGCGCAAGGGAATGTCCTTGGACACCAGCACTACCCGACGGCCCTCGGCCGCCAGATTGAGCGCACAGGCCAGGATGCGGGAGTCATTGGTGTCGGTGCGGAATCCGACCGGAAGTACCGCGGGGTCGGTGTGGTTGAGTTCCACCTGCAGCGTTCCGCCCTCGGTGCCGATCGGCACCTGCTGATCCAGCCTGCCGTGCCGCAGACGCAGATCGTCGAGGTTGCGCAGGGCTTCCCGCGCGAACCAGCCCAGTTCGTGATGGTGGCGCTTACCTTCGAGTTCGCTGATCACGACCAGCGGTAATACGACATCGTTTTCGCCGAACCTGGTGAAAGCCCAGGGATCCGACAGTAGGACCGAGGTGTCGATAACGAAGGATTTCGCACCGGAATTCTGGGAATGCGAGGGGCGGGCCCCCTTCGCGGCGGCTTCGCCTTTCGCGGAGCTGGAGTGCGCCGAGGGAGCGGGAACGGAGCGTGCAGCAGTCACGGTGGGCTCCTTTATGTTCGCGCGGCACCCGCACGAACGATCTCGCTGGACCGGTCCGTCCCGATGGGATCCGACTTGCGTCAGATGCCCAGAGGGCCGGGTGCCGGCCCTCTCGTACTGAGTAGCTCAGTCACGGTTCAGGACCTCCCGTACGAGCCACAACGACGCGGCCCGCACCAACGACGCTACCGCCGACGGCCCGGTCTTCGCTCGGGCACAGGTAGGCGTGTCCGTGAATTTGTCGTTAACCCCTGCTTCGGATGCGAGATAGAGTCGCAGGTATGGCCGGTATCGAGGAGTTGGAGAAGCTGTCGTCCAAGGAACTGCACGACCGTGCGGTCCGGCTCGCGGCGCGGCGCGGCGACATCAAATATCTGTGGCGGCTACTGAAGTCGATTCCGGCCGCCGAGGCCGCTGCGGGCAATCTCGGCGAGAGCGAGGCCGATATCAAATACGTGCTGCCGATGATCGACGACTACATCCACGCGGGCGACGGCAAGATCGCCGAGGTCCTGCGTCCCTACTACCTCGATTACCTCGCCAAGCACACCTGAGTTCCGCACCCAGTGCTCGGCGAGGGCACCGACGGTAGGCGGATGTCGCGGCGGCCGGAACTACCGTCGAGAGCAGCCGTGAGTGGAGGTCAGCTGCGGGGCAGCGCGGCGCGCAAGATTCCGACGGCGGTGCCGCGCAGGAAGTTCTCCCAGCTGAAGTGGTCGTGCCACAGGCTGATTCGGCCGTCGCGCAGTTCGAAGGTGCCGCAGACCCAGAACGCGATCCGCAGCGGGCCGACGCGCAGGATGTCGGTGCGGTCGGTCAGCACGAAGTCGCCGTCGGCGGCGATGTGATGCATTTCGGCCGCGAAGCCGATGGTGTCGCGGTTCAGTCCGCGCAGGATCTTGCGGGTGAGACCGCCGCCGACCGTCGGCAGTGAGGTGTTCTTCCAGACGACATCGGGGTGCAGGAGTTCCAGTGCCTCCTCCACCGCACCGATCTCGAGTGCGGCGAAGAACTCCCGCACCGTGGTGATCGCGTCCTGCTCGAGTTCCAGTTCGTCGGTCATGCACTGAGCCTAAGCCGCTAGGGTCGGCGGCGGTCGGCGATGAGCACACCTAGACCATCGAGAATTCGGTCGATGCCGAAGGTGAGCGCATCGCCGGGGCCGTCGATCGACGGTGGTCCGCCGGTGGCGGCGGCTTCCTCGGCGAAGGCGGCCGAGACCAGGGGGAACCGGTCACCGGCGGCGGCCATCATCTCGGCGAACTGGCCCGCGATCTGCTGTGCCGTCTCCTGCCGGTCCGCGGTCGTCACCTGCTGTACGAGGCTGCGGATGTGTCCGTTGAGCAGCACGATGGTGTCCAGCCGCTCGGGTCCGGTCAAACCGGTGCCGTCGAGTGCGGTCAGCGCGGCGTTCATCCAGCCCATTTCATTGGGGCCGATCGCGCGCACGCCGATGGTCAGAGTGATCGACCACGGGTGTGCGCTGTAGCGCTCGAAGATCGTCTCGGCCCAGCGGCGCAGCCCGGCCCGCCACGGCTTCTCAGCAGAATCCTTTTGCGCCGCAATCACATCCGGCGGATCGCCCATCGCGGCATCCACCATCAGCGCGGTGAGCTGTTCCTTGCCGGGCACATACCGGTACAGCGACATCTTGGTGAAGCCGAGACGTTCGGCCAGGCGCTGCATGGACAGATTCGCCAGTCCTTCGGCGTCGGCGAGAGCGATGGCCTCCGCGACGATCCCCTCCAGTGACAGCGCGGGCTTTGGTCCGCGCTTGGGCCGCTGCTGGGTGCCCCAGAGCAGTTCGACGGTGGTCGGTGCAGGCATTTGCACATCCTTACGCATCGCGTGTTGACAAGTAACTGTGTCCACCATACTCTAATTCGTGTCCATCGGATACAGATTCCATCGGACGCAGATACCGATTCAGGAGAAATCATGCGTAACAAGACCGTTCTCATCTCCGGCGCGAGCATTGCCGGACCCGCACTCGCCTACTGGCTGAACCGCTACGGATTCGCCGTTACGGTGGTCGAGCGCGCGCCGCAGCTGCGACCCGGCGGCCAGGCCGTCGACTTCACCGGCGAAACGCACCACAAGGTGCTCTCGCAGATGGGCATCCTGGACGAGATCTACGCGCACCGCACCGGCACCACCGATATCGCGATCGTCGACGGCAAGGGCGAGCAGCAGGCGCTGATCTCCGGCGATTTCACCGGCGGCGACGTGGAGATCCTGCGCGGCGATCTGGCGCGGATCATGTACGAAAAGACCTACCAGGACTGCGAATACGTATTCGGCGACTCGATCAGCGCGCTGACCGAGACCGACGACGGCGTGTGGGTCGAATTCGAGAAAGGCGCACCGCGCGGCTTCGATCTGGTCTTCGGCGCCGACGGCATCCATTCACGGGTACGGCGTCTGGCGTTCGGACCGGAAAAGGAATTCGTCAAGCACCTCGGCCACTACTACTGCGTCGCCGGTGCGAGCCCGTGGGCGACCAAATCCGAGGGCACCCCCGAGCGGATGACGGCCTACGGCTACAACGAGCCGGGCAAATGCGTCATCACCGGCGGCTCGAAGGCACAGCAGCTCTACATCTTCGCCTCGCCCGAACTCGACTACGCTCGTGACGACATCGAGGCGCAGCGGCACATCATCGAGAAGACGTTCGCCGAGGTCGGCTGGGAGGCGCCGCGCATGCTCGCCGAAATGGCGGAGTTCGACGACTTCTTCCTGGACTCGATCAGCATGGTGCGCAAGATGAAGAGTTACAGCCGGGGCCGGGTCGCGTTGGTCGGCGATTCGGGCTACGGAAACACCCTGGGCGGCTTCGGAACCGGACTCGCGGTGCAGGGCGCCTACATCGTGGCCGGTGAACTCGCGCTCGCCGACGGCGACTACCGGATGGCCTTCCCGCGCTACGACGAGCTCATGCACTCGCTCGGCAAACTCGCCGACTACAGCAATGCGGGCCGCTTCTTCGCGCCGAAGACCGCGCTCGGCATCAAGGTCCGCAACTGGTTCCTGCACTCGTGGATGTTCGACAAGATGGTGAAAATGACCGAGAACGTCAAGACCATCGAGCTGCCGGACTACCCGGCACTGGTCGCGGCCGCCGATGCGAACTGACATCGGTACCGTCGGCACCCTGCAGCGGAACCGGATGGTCTGGTGTGGCGGAATCGGCTGTGTTTCGATGGAACCGGGGTGGGGTCGAGTGCGTCTATAGGGTCAGACGGCACTGACGGAAGGGGCTGGCTCGGCCATGACAGCACAGATGGACGGCCGCGCGATCACCGATCCCGAGAACGCGCAGAACTTTTCACATGTGGAGATCAAACAGGCGGCCGACCAGATGAATCCGGACGGACTGGACGGCGCGCTCGATGCCTGGGCCGCCATCGCGGCGGCGGTGGCCAAGGCCGGACAGCAGTTCGAAACCGCGATTCAGCAAGCGGTGGACCAACATTGGGAGGGGGCGGCCGCCGACCGAGCGGTGCTCGCCGTGCGAGAGTATGCCGCGCGCGTCGGCGAGCTGGGTGAGTCACTGGATCAGCAGGCGACCCCGCTGTCGGCGGCGGGGAGCGCGGCGAGGCGGTTCAAGGTGGCGGTGCCGCCGGTGGTCGACAGCTCGGAGAGTTCACGGGGAGCTGAGCTGCGAAATGCGCGGGAGGAGCAGGCTCGGGATGATATGAGTAGGTTTTATATCCAGCCTTATGGGAGTACGGCACTGGTGATTCCGACGTTGCCGCCGCCGGTTGATCCGATTTCTGGGGTTGGAGAGTCTGGCGGGGCAGGGGGAAGGGATAGGTACGAGGAGGCCGGTGGGGCCGGGGATTTCGGCAAGGCGGAGGGAACGGGTGGCGTGGAGGGCACTGGCGCGGCGGCTGACACCGGCGCGGTGGGGGTAACGGGTCAGGCCGAATACACCAGCGAGACTGGGGGTTCCGGCAAGGCAGGGGAAACAGGCAGCGCGGAGGGCACCGGCGGGACTGGGGGTTCCGGCAAGACAGGGGGAACAGGCAGCGCGGAAGGCATCGGCGGGCCCGGGGAAATCGGCGCCACGGCGAACACCGACACGACTGGAGACTCCAGCAAGGCGGGGGTAACGGATAAAGCCGAATACACTGGCTGGGCTGGGGATTCCGGCCAGGCAGGGGGAACAGGCAGCACGGAGGACACCGGCAGGGCCGGGGAAACCGGCACGGCGGGGGTCACTGACAAGACCGGAGACTCCAGCAGACCAGAGGGAACAGGTAAAGCCGAATACTCCAGCGGGTCTGGGGATTCCGGCCAGGCAGGGGGAACAGGCAGCACGGAGGGCACCGGTAAGGGCGGGGATCCGGGTCAGTCTGGCAAAGCCGAAGTTGTTGCTCCGCAATCAAGTTCCTCGACTCCTGGTAGCGGGCCGTCGACCACGCCAGCCACGGCGACGCAGACTTCCTCGAATTCCACCACCCCACCGACAGCTGGCATACAGGCCTCGCCGACCGTCGGTACATCGACCGGAATCGCACCGGAGACCTCGACTTCGACCGGCACGTCCCTGGGTCCCGGAAGTACGGCCAGTCCCGGCAGCGCGCCTGGTCTCGGCAATGCATCGAGTCCCGGCAGCACGGCCAGTCTCGGCAGCACGCCCGGTCTCGGCAATGCATCGAGTCCCGGCAGCACGGCCAGTCTCGGCACCACACCCGGTCCCGGCAGCACACCAAGTCCCGGCAGCGGGCCCAGTCCCGGCAGCACATCCGGTTTCGGCAGCGCACACAGTCCCGGCAACGCCGGTCCCGGCGGTTCCCCCGGTCTCGGCAATGCGCCCAGTCCCGGCAGCACGCCTAGTCTCGGCAGTTCCTCCGGACTCGGCAATGCGCCCAGTCCCGGCAGC
>NZ_BDAZ01000024.1 GCF_001612725.1 Nocardia anaemiae NBRC 100462
ACGGCCAGTGCCCCCGGTTCCGGCAGTGCGCACAGTCCGGGCAGCACGGCCGGTCTCAGCAGCACGCCCAATCCCGGCAACGCGCACAGTCCAGGCAACGACGCGCCCGGTCTCGGCAATGCGCCCGGTCTCGGCAATGCACCAGGTCTGGACAGCGTGTCCAGTCTCGGCAGCACGCCCGGTCCCAGCAATGCGGCCAGCCCCAGCAGCATGCCCGATCCCGACAATGCGCGCGATCCTGGCAGCGCCGCCAGTCCCGACAGCACACCCGGTCCCGACAATGCACCTGGTCCTGGCCATTCGCCCGATTCTGGCAGCACGCCCAGTCTGAGCAGCATGCCCGATCCCGGTAGCACACCCAATCCCGGCAAGGCACCCAATCCCGGCAGCACGGTCAGTCCAAGCAACGACGCGCCCGGTCTCGGCGGTGCGCACAGTCTCGACAGCATGCCCGGTCCCGGCAGCACCGCTAGTCCCAGCAATGCGGCCAGTCCCAGCAGCACGTCCGACCCCGGCAACGCCGCCAGTCCCGCCAGTGCGCACAGTCTCGACAGCGCGGCCAGACCCGGCAGTGCGCCCGGTCTCGACAGCATCCCCGATCACGGCAGCACGGCTGGTCCCAGCAATGCGGCCAGTCCGAGCAGCGCGCCCGATCCCGACAACGCGCCCAATCCCGGCAGCACGGCCAGTCCCGGCAATACGGCCAGTCCCGGCAGCACGGCCAGTCCCGACAGTGCCCCCGTTTCCGGCAGTGCGCACAGTACCGACAGCACACCCGGTCCCGGCGATGCACCCGGTCCTGGCAATTCGCCCGATTCTGGCAGCACACCAAGTCTGAGCAGCATGCCCGATCCCGGCAGCGCCGCCGGTGCGGGCAGTGCGCCCAATCCGGACAGTGCGCAAAGTCTCGACAGTGCGGCCAGTCCCAGCAGTGCGCCCGGTCTCGACAGCATGCCCAGTCCCGGCAGCACCGCCGGTCCCACCAATGCGGCCAGTCCGAGCAGCACACCCGACCCCGACAACGCGCCCGATCCCGGCAGTGCGCACAGTAGCGATAGTGCGCGTCCTGGTGGGGCGGCGGATACTGGCGAGAGTCCGAGTCCTGGGCAGTCGGTGCACGGCACTACAGCGGGAGGGATGGCGGGGCAGTCGACGACTAGTACGTCGAGCGGGGTGGACGCGGCGGATAGCGCCGGATACTCGGGGGTGTTTCCGTCGGGCGCGCGAACCCGACGGGGCGAGGATGGTGAGCACAAGTCGGCCAGGTACCTGCGCACCGAGGAGCACGGTGCGGAGCTCATCGGCGAGGTGGAGAAGACCGTGCCGCCCGTACTCGGGGCGCAATGATGACGCAGTGGACCTTGTCCGCCGAGCAGTTCGCGGCGGCCTGGTTCGGCACCGGCCTGGATCGCATGCCCTTTCCGTTCCGTTTCACCAGCCGCTTTCCCGGACTCCACGAATATCGCGCCTACCAGCGGCAATTCCGCGCGGAGCTGGCCAGTGAAGACAATGCGCCGCTGCAGCGCGCGATCGGGGTGCTCGCCAAACCCGAGTGGCGCATCGAGCTGTTCGGCATCGATAACACGCGCGGCGCGATCGAACTGCGTGCCATCGGCTGCGCCACCCGCACCGGGCCAGGCGTCATCGCGCTACAGGCGCCCGCACCGGATGGCGGCAAGGTTCGGCTGCGTCGCGTCCGCGTCGACCAACTCGCCACCGAACTGATCCGCCTGCTCCCCGATCCCGCACCCGGCACCGCGGCCGAAAAGAGTTATCTCCTCGACGATCTCAACGACGACCGCCCCGACCTCTTCGGCAACTCCCCGGCCCGCGCCATCCAGGATCGCTACCGCCGCTTCTGGCGCCAACCCTGCGATACCAGCGGCGCCGTCACCGTCCTTGTCGGCCCCCGCAATGCCGAACCCCTGCGCACCGGAAAGCTTCGCTGGATCGACACCAAGACCGGCCGCTACTGCGAAGTCCCCGCCAACCGCGCCCTCATGATCCGCCCATGCACCGGCGCCGACATCACCCGCTACCTCGACGACTCCATCGTCCGAGCCAAAGCCCGCGTCGACCAATAGAACTCGGCGCATTCAGAGCTGTCGCATACCCAGTGACTACCTCGCACAGGCTATACCTTGTGCGAGGTAGTCGCTGGGTATGCGACAGCACCGGGGCGGGCGGCGGAGAGGTGGGCGGAGACGAGGGTGTGGAGGAGGGAGTCGAGGTCGAGCCAGGGGAAGCTGGGGCGGTCTTGGCGCAGGGTGATCAGGCCGTGCATGGCTGCCCAGAGGCAGGTCGCGGTGGCGGTGGGGTCGGTGCTGCCGCAGGCTTCGGCCGCATCGGCCAGGAGTCGGAAGAGCGGTAGGCCGGGCATTTGGGCATCGGTGGGCTCCCAACCCGGAGTGCCTGCCGTGCCGAACAGCACGCGGTAGTGGCCCGGATTCTGTAGGCCGTATTCGCAATAGGCGCGGCATATTTCGGCGAGGCGGGTGGGTCCGTCCGCCGACGAGGCGACCGACAGCGCCGCCGCCAATTCGGCGAAGCGGACTTCGTATACCGCGGTCAGCAACTCCCGTCGGTCGGCGAAGTGCAGGTACACACTCTGCGGCGCGATTCCCGCCGCCCGCGCGACCGCGCGCAGCGAGAGTGATTCCTGGCCGTCCAACGTTTCCAGCAGGCGGCTGGCCGCCGCCACGAGTTCCTCGCGCAGGCGGCCGCCTTCGCCGCGGCGGTTGCGATCTCGCGCGGTGGTTTTCTTCGCCGTCACCTTGACAGGTTAACAAGACAGGTGTCAACTGACAATTATCAGTAGACAACTGTCTTGTTAGGAAATCCCATGTCGGTCACCGTGACTCGCATCGTCCACGCCAGTGTCCTGCTCGACTTCGGCGGCGCCAGGATCCTCACCGATCCGTGGCTGTCCGAACGCCGCTTCTACTACCAGGGCGAGCCGCGCAGCATCGCCACCGCCGCCGATCTCCCGGAACTCGCTGGCATCGTGATCAGCCACGCCCACTACGATCACTGCGATCTCGGGGCGCTACAGAGCTACCCGGATAAGAATGTGCCCTTCGCCGTCGTGCGTGGCCTCGCAAAACAGATGCGAGCAGCGGGATTTCGCAATGTCGTCGAGTTGGACCCCTGGCAGACAACACATCTCGGCCCGGTCGAAGTGACAGCGACGCCCGCCAGCCATGGCATCCCGGAAGTGACCTTCGTGCTGCGCGCCGACGGCCACAGCGTCTTCTTCGGCGCGGACACCCTCCGCATCGCCGAACTCGACGAAATCGCCGATCACTACAAGGATTTGGATCTGGCCCTACTCCCCATCAACGGCCTGCGCATCCGCCCGGCCTTCAACCATCAGGTCGTCATGGACGCGACCGAAGCCGCCGACCTCACCCGCGCCCTACACCCCCGCCTCGCCGTACCCATCCACTACGCCTTCACCAGCGGCCCCCTCGGCGATCGTCTGATAACAAAGTCCATCCGCAACCGCCCCGACCTCTACCGCGACGCCACCGCCGACGTGGCCCCCGATACGACAGTCCACATACTCGAACCCGGCCAGCAGCTGCCCCTCTGAACCGAGCCGATCACTGGCCAAACAAGCCGAAACCAATCCAACTCGCCGAAGCGATCGGACGGTGGACGCACAGACAACCGAAGAAGAATCGGCACAGATACGTGATCGATTGCACGACAAGCTATTCGCGGCGGCGAACCCGTACCGACCGGTGTGCTGCCGATAACGTGCCGCTACGAAACACCGTGCGCACGCTCGGATAGCTTCGAGTACATCACCGACGGATGCATGCATGACTGGAAACTCCCCCAAGCGAATTCGCCTGGGAACCCGAGCGCACCGCGACCGAATTCCCAGGCGAACACAGGCTCAGCCGAGCAGATGCCAATCCTCGAGCCCGTTGTAGAGCGGCAGCTCCCGAGCCAGCTTGGTGACGCGAGCACGCAGCGCGTCGACATCGGAGCCGCCCGCCAGTGCGGTGGCGATGATGTCGGCGACCTCGGTGAATTCGGCATCTCCGAAGCCACGGGTGGCCAGCGCGGCGGTGCCGATGCGCAGTCCGGAGGTGACCATCGGCGGGCGCGGGTCGAACGGAACGGCATTGCGGTTCACCGTGATTCCGATTTCGTGCAGCAGATCCTCGCCCTGCTGACCGTCGATCTCGGAGTTGCGCAGGTCGACGAGCACCAGGTGCACGTCGGTGCCGCCGGTGAGCACGCTGATGCCCTTGTCCTTGACATCCGTGCCGCCGAGCCGCTCGGCCAGAATCTTCGCACCGGACAGGGTGCGCTCCTGGCGTTCCTTGAATTCGGCACTCGCCGCGATCTTGAATGCGACGGCCTTCGCGGCGATCACATGCATGAGCGGACCGCCCTGCTGGCCGGGGAACACCGAGCTGTTGAGCTTCTTGGCGTACTCCTGCTTGGCCAGGATCAAGCCGGAGCGCGGACCACCGAGGGTCTTGTGCACGGTGGAGGACACCACATCGGCGTAGGGCACCGGCGAAGGATGCAGACCGGCCGCGACCAGACCGGCGAAGTGCGCCATATCGACCCACAGCTTCGCGCCGACCTCATCGGCGATCTCCCGGAACGCCGCGAAGTCCTGGTGCCGCGGGTAGGCGGACCAACCGGCGACGATAACCTTCGGGCGCGAGCTGAGCGCGGTCTTGCGCAGCTCCTCCATATCGATGCGGTGGTCTTCCTTGCTGACCCCGTAGGAGTGCACCTCGTAGAGCTTGCCGGAGAAGTTCAGCCGCATGCCGTGGGTGAGGTGACCGCCGTGCGCGAGATCGAGGCCGAGCAGCCGGTCGCCTGGCTCCATCAGCGCCATCAGCACCGCGGCATTCGCTTGCGCGCCGGAATGCGGCTGCACATTGGCGAATTCGGCGCCGAAGAGTTCCTTGGCGCGATCGCGGGCGAGGGTCTCGACGACGTCGACGTGTTCGCAGCCACCGTAGTAGCGACGGCCGGGGTAGCCCTCGGCGTACTTGTTGGTGAGCACGCTGCCCTGCGCCTGCAGCACCGCGCGCGGCACGAAGTTCTCCGAGGCGATCATCTCGAGGGTGTCGCGTTCGCGGGCGAGTTCGCCTGCCATCGCGGCAGCGAGCTCCGGATCGAGCTCACCGAGGGATTGGGTATTGACAGAGGCGGTCGTCTGCGTCACCCGGTCGAGTCTATTGGCCGTCCGCGCCGCGCCGATCAGGGGGTTCTGTGTCTCGGTATGCATCGCAACCTCCGTGGTCCTGGTGCCAAGGAGTGCGCACCCCAAGGCCCATGAGCCCGGCACCCAGGCGCGCGGTGCGGGGCGAGGGTGCTTCCCGGTGGTTGCTTCCACCTCGAGTGCGCCAGTCGCGGTCCGATCATCTTATCCAGGGGTCTGTGACGAGCCGAGATCCGTCAAGCCCCGGGTACGGCGGACCGCAACAGGGCGGTGAGGTGGACTTGCGCATCGTCGAGCGGCCGGGTCGATTTCAGCGCCCGGGATTGAATGATGGCGCCCTCCAGCGCACTGATGACGAATCCGGCCAGCGACCGCGCCTGCTCGGCCGATAAACCGTTGTCGCGCAAGGCTTTTGCGAGCTGATCGGTCCAGTCGATGAATACGGTGCCCGCGGCCGCCTGCACCCGCGGTTCGGATTCGGCGAGTGCGGCGCCGACGATCGGGCAGCCCGTGGTGAACTCGGACTTTTCGAGTGTGCGCTGCCACCATCCGATGAGCGCGGCGATCCACTGCTCGGCGGTCCCTGAGCCGGTGATCTTGTCCATCACCGCGGCGAGACGCTCACCCGCCGTCTTGGTCGCGACCTCGACCAGCTCACCCTTGCCGGATGGAAAGTGCTGGTAGAGCGAGTTACGGGAGGCGCGGCCGCGTTCCAACAGGGCGGCGAGCCCGGCGGCGTGCACCCCCTGTTCGCGCACCAGATCGATGGCGCTCTCGATCAATCGGTCGCGCGGCCCCGGTGTCATGGCCATCCTCCTTTGCTTGCGTGAACCGATCGGTCCATGCTCCAATCATGACAGATGTGAACCGATCGGTTCATCGAAAGGACAGATTTTCATGAGTGCACCGACCGATCTGGCGCAGCTTTCTGGACTCGAACTGCTGCGCACCGCGATGACGACCGACGAGCGGCCACCGTTCATCGGCGACCTGCTCGGCATGGAGGTCGAGGAGCTCGACTTCGGCAAGGCGGTCTTCGGGCTGCGGACCAGGGCCGATTTCGCCAATCCACTCGGCACTACGCACGGCGGCATTTGCGCTACCCTGCTCGATTCGGTGATGGGTTGTGCGGTGCACACCACGCTCGATGCCGGTGTCGGCTACACCACCTTGGAACTGAAGATCAACTACATCCGCGCGGTACCGACCGACGGCCGTCGCCTGATCGCGACCGGCACCACCATCCACGTCGGCCGCACTACCGCGACCGCCGAGGGGCGCGTCGTGGACGAGCAGGGCAAGTTGGTCGCGCACGGCTCCACGACCTGCGTCATCTTCCGCTGAAGGAGCACAGCTATGGGTCGACGCAGCACTGAAGCCGCCGCGCGCAAGTTCCGTCGGGAACGATTCATCGGGCGCTACCTCGCCAATCCCGCTGTCGGACTGCTCGATCGGATCGGCATCCGCTCCTCGATGCTCGCCGAGTTGGAGACCATCGGCGCCAAATCCGGTCAGCCGCGTCGCGTGCCGGTCACCGTTTCGATCGACGACGAGGGCGCATGGCTGATCTCCCAGCACGGCCACCGCGCGGGCTGGGCCCGCAATATCGCGGCGAATCCGCAGGTCCGGCTGCGACAGGGCCAGCGCTGCTACACCGGCACCGCGGCCTTCGTCCCCGATGACGATGTGGTCGCCCGCGCACGGTCCTTCGCCAAGAGCAGCGCCGCCGAATCGGCCACGGCTTGGACGATCAAGGCGCTGGAATCCGACCCCATCTCGGTCCGCATCACCTTCACCGCAGGCTGAGGATGCATTCACGCTCGCCGAACGGGGCACGCGAGAGCGCAGTATCCAAGTGCACACCCGTTGTGGCGCACGGTGCGCGTTCCGCCCGGCTGCCGAGGCCGTCGCATTGCTGTCCGAGTTGGGGCCGCGGCCCGGTGACAGCACTCACCCCTGTACCGGGTGTTCACCGCGAACCGCTTGCCGACCCGGCGCGCGGCACCGTGCGCGAGCGCTCTGACGATCACTTCCGGCAGCAGCCGCAGGTCGAGCACGCCCACTGTGCCGGGGGCGCAAGTTCTTGGGGATAGACCGGCGTTAACGCCAGGGCCCGCGCCACCGGTTTCACTGGCGAGATTGTCCACGCCACGACCCCGAGGAAAAGCCATGCTGAACCTGGTCTCGATCCCCACCTCCCCGCTCGATGCCCTACTGCGCACCCTGTCCCAGTTGATCTGCACCATCTCGAGCGGTGGCGGCTGCGCCGTCATCCAGTAATCACATGGCCCGGAGCGCGCCGGGGGTGAGGGGTTCGTCGAGGAGGCGGCGGAAACGGTCGGCACGGTCGTCGGCGTCGACGGCGCGGTCCAACCAGCTACCGAGCAGGCGGTAACCCTCGACATAGGTGCTGATGTAGGCGCGCCAGAGCGGTGAGGACAGGAAGCGCAGGGATTGGCGGGCGCGTTCCTGGGTGGTCAGGCTCCAGCGCTGCAGGAATTCGGCCACTTCATCGGCATCGCGGCGCCGATCGTGCAGCAGCAGTGCGGCGTCCTGCCTGACCCCGAGCAACTTCGCCGAGGCAGTCGAAAGCTGTTCGGCGCGTTCGCCTTCGAAACGCAGACCGAGATCGGCGTAGATCTCCTGCGCCCACTTGCCCCAACCGGCTCCGACGATCGAGCGCAGCGCCAGATCCGCCAGCCCCTCCGCCATCAGGCACTGCGGGGTATTCACCAGGAACAGTGTCTGCTCGGCCTGGCCGTTCGCGACCAGACCGGCCTCCTTGCGGCAGTGTTCGGTGTGATGTCCCGGATAGGCCTCGTGCGCGATGAGGCCGGGCAGATGCGCCATATGCTGTTTGAGATCGGAGTTGATCGCCACCCGCGAGTGGTAGTTGCCCAGGTAGTAATTGAAGCCCGACCAGGGCTTATCCCCCACCACCTCATAGGTGACGTGCTCGTGGTCGGGCAGCGGATAGCGCTCGCGCACCCGTTCCCGCAACGCACTGGAGAACGCCTCGACGCACACACTCAACCGCTCCGGCGGAATCTCATCGGCCTTGCGGAATGCGGTCACCCGCTCGGCGAGCGGTCCGTCACCAGGCAGCACCTCGTCCATCAGGCGGTGCGCGTCGCGGTAGTCCTCGACATCACCGGGTGCGATATCGACATCGAAATACGCGCGCACCTCGTCGACGAACCCGATGTCGTCACCCGCGAACTTGCGACCCGAGCATTCCAGCGCGCGCAGGTGCACATCGAGGAATTCGGTCCGCTGCCGCGGCAATCCGGCCGCGGGCAGTTCCGCACGCAAGGCCGCCGCCCGCCGCGCCAACTCGCGCGGCTCGGGAGCGGGCGCGTTCTCCACCTCGCGACGCAGCGCCGGATCACCGGTATAGGCGTCGACGAAACCTTCCTCGAGCCGGTCGAATGCCAAGCCGAGCCGCAGGTACTCGGTCACGAGGGGATGCGCTTCCATGTCCGCCGACATTAGCCGCTGACGGCCATGTCATCGACCGGTTACCACCCCGTATCGGCACCCCGCGTTTCACACGATGTTGACGCAGAGCAGAATTCGGTTATGCGAGAGCTGGACCGAATCTCATACAGTCGGCGCGCGACGTATGCGTGTTTGTCTGAACGGAGTGTCGGGTAAGTGGCACGAATGAGCGAGCCGAGTCCCTATGTGGAATTCGACCGGAAACAGTGGCGGACCCTGCGTAAGTCGACTCCCCTGGTACTCACCGAGGAAGAACTGATCGGTCTTCGCGGCCTCGGCGAACAGATCGATCTGGAAGAGGTCGCCGAGGTCTACCTCCCGCTCGCTCGCCTCATTCACCTGCAGGTCGCCGCACGTCAGCGGCTATTCGCCGCGACCGCGACCTTTCTCGGGGAGACCCATCCCGATCAGCAGGTGCCATTCGTGATCGGTGTCGCGGGCAGTGTCGCGGTCGGTAAATCCACCACCGCCCGCGTACTCCAGGCCCTGCTCGCGCGATGGGATCACCATCCACGTGTGGATTTGGTCACAACAGACGGATTCCTATATCCGACCGCGGAACTGAATCGCCGCGGCATCATGCACCGCAAGGGTTTTCCGGAAAGTTACGACCGCCGCAAACTTCTGCGCTTCGTCACCGAAGTGAAATCCGGTGCGGCCGAAGTATGTGCGCCGGTGTATTCACATATCTCCTACGACATCGTGCCGGGCAAGTTCCACTGCGTGACTCAGCCCGACATTCTCATCGTGGAAGGTCTCAATGTGCTGCAGACCGGTCCGCGCTTGATGGTCTCGGATCTGTTCGACTTCTCGATCTACGTCGACGCGCGCATCGAGGACATCGAGAACTGGTATGTGCAACGGTTTCTCACCCTGCGCGAGACCGCCTTCGCCGATCCGAACGCGCATTTCCACCACTACGCGGGCTTCACCGACGACCAGGCGACGGCCGCCGCGAAAGAGATCTGGAACTCCACCAACCGGCCCAATCTGGTGGACAACATTCTGCCCACCCGTCCACGCGCGACGCTGGTGCTGCGCAAGGACGCCGACCACAGCATCAACCGGCTGCGGTTGCGCAAGCTCTAGCCGCAGCGTCACAGCTTCCAGGCGGCGTCCAACCGGGCGGCAACGTCGATATCGCGCACCGCGGCGATATGCGGTTTGCGGATTTCGGTGGCGAGATAGCGCGCGACGAAGCGTCGGATCTCGTGATCGACGCTGGCCAGGATGCGCAGCAGCTGTCCGCGTTTGGTGGCGATGGCCACATTGATGCGGACATCGCTCGGGCGCGGTTCGGCGATATCGATGATGACCCGCAGCGGTTCGGCCGTGCGCACGGTCAGATGCAGGTGGATATTGCCGTCGATGTGGAAGCGATGCCGGTCAACGGCGAGATCGAGCAGCAGATCGACATCGAGCGGAATGACCAGTTCGAAGGAGATGACCTCGTCGACGAACCGTTGCAGTTTCGGCTCCCCGAGTTGCACTTGGGCGGCGACCTTCGCCAACTTGGCCGGCCCGACGCCGATCGGGCCGAAATCAAAGGCGGCACCGGTCAACTGGGCGAACGCACCGGAGATGCGCTGCTCCGAGGCGGCGTATTCCAGGAAGCGCCGACCGAATTCCTCATAGCCGATGTACGCCCCCTTCGGGGCTGGTACGGCACTCGTCGACTCGTCCACAAACCGGACGGTACGCGAATGTCGTTGCCTCAGATACCGAACCGGCGATGTCGAGCGGCGTAGTCGCGCAAGGCGCGCAGGAAGTCCACCCGTCGGAATTCCGGCCAGTACGCCTCGGTGAACCATATTTCCGAGTATGCGCTCTGCCACAGCAGAAACCCGGAAAGCCGCTGCTCACCGGAGGTTCGGATGACCAGATCGGGATCCGGCTGACCGGAGGTGTAGAGGTGCTGGCCGATGGAGTTCACCGATATCGACTGGACCAGGTCCTCGCCGGTCTCCCCCGCCGCGATCTCCTGGCGGACCAGCTTGCGGACCGCGTCCGCGATCTCCTGTCTACCGCCGTAGCCGACGGCGACATTCACGTGCACACCGTCGCGTCCGATGGTGCGTTCGGCCGCGGTGCGCAGCCGCTTGGCGACGAGTTCCGGGAAGCCGTCGAGCGTGCCGACGATGCGCACGCTCCAGTCCTGTTCGGGCGCGGACAGTTCCTCGACGACATCGGTGATCACCTCGAACAGGGTCTCCAGTTCGTCGGGATCGCGCTGCAGATTCTCGGTGGACAGCAGATAGACGGTCACCATCTCGATGCCCTCGTCCGCGCACCAGCCGACCAGTTCGGCGATTTTCAGCGCGCCGACCCGATGTCCGTGGCTCACATCGGTGAAACCGTTTTCTCTGGCCCAGCGCCGATTACCATCGCACATCACCGCGACGTGCCGAGGATGTTGTTTGCCGGCCAGCTGCTTGGACAGCCGCGCCTCGTAGATGCGGTATGGCAAACCACGCACCTGACTCGGAAGCTCCACGGCGACCAACCCTACGCCTCAGCGGCGCGATCCCGGCATCGACTGTGTCCGATCGCCGCGTGACGAACCACCGCAACTTACGATACCGTAGGTTACTGACGGGTATCACTAGGAGGTAACTCGTGTCCGAAATGGTCGACGCGACCGATGCGACGCCGGTGGCGATCCCGGGCACCTCGGCACTGCTCAAGCCGCGGATGCGGGGCTGGATTCACACCTGGGCGGTCGGCATCGCGGCAATCGCGGTGCTCGTATTGGTCTCGACAGCGGCAAATGTGTCGGCGACGGCAGGGTGGTCCACCCTGGTCTACGGGCTGACCGTATGCGGGTTGTTCGGCATCAGCGCCGTCTACCACCGGGTGACCTGGGCGACCGCGAAGGCGCGCATCCAGATGAAGCGCGCCGATCATTCGATGATCTTCCTGTTCATCGCGGGCAGCTATACGCCGTTCGCATTACTCGGCCTGCCGGGACGCACCGGACAGATACTGCTGCTGGTGGTGTGGCTCGGCGCACTGGCCGGGGTGGCATTGAAGCTGTTGTGGCCGACCGCTCCACGCTGGGTCGGGGTGCCGCTGTATCTGCTGCTGGGATGGGCGATCGTGCCGGTGGCCGGGCAGCTCAATACGAATATCGGGATCGCGCCACTGATCCTGTTGCTCATCGGTGGTCTGGTCTACAGCGGCGGCGCGATCCTCTACGCGACCAAGTGGCCGAACCCTTGGCCCATGGTCTTCGGCCACCACGAGTTCTTCCATGCCGCGACCGTGCTCGCCGCGCTGTGCCACTACGCCGCGATCTGGTTGGTCGTACTGCGCTGAGAACGTCCGGACCGCCACATCGGGTGCCCGGCACCTCCAGCGGGCAGGCCTAACATCGTGGACGTGCCGAATTGCCCTTTGCGGCAATAGAGTTGGGGACGGATCCGGATCCGGAAGATGGCGGGGCGATATGGCACAGCAGAGGATCGAGACCAGTGGAACGCAGGCCGTGCGCGAACGGGGGATCGGCTACCGCTGGGGCGTTGCGATGGCACAGCACCGGCGGATCGTCGTCGCGACGTGGTTGCTGCTGATCGCCGCGTGCGCGGTCGCCTACCCGCAGCTCAACGGCCGCTTGGAGGCCATGGAATTCCATGCCGACAAGGCGGAATCGACGCGGATCACCGAAGTGCTCGCGGCGCACTATCCCGATCTGGGAGCCGAGCAGCTTGCGCTGGTCTTCGATTCGGAGCAGCGGACCGTCGACGATCCGGCCTACCGGGCGATCGTGGAGCGCGCGGTCGCCGAGCTGCGCGGCGTGCCCGGCGTCCGAGTCGCGGTGGGGCCGTTCCAAGGCGATCAGAAGTCGCAGATCTCGGTGAGCAGGCATGCGGCGCTCGCGGTCATCGGAATCAACGGCTCGATTCCGGCGCGCGCGGAATTGGCTGGTGACCTGCAGGAACGCGCGGGGCACTTCGCAGGTGACGGGGTGAGCGTCGGGCTCACCGGCTTCTCACCGGTGCTGCGCGATCTGATGGAGATCGAGGTGACCGATTCCGGACAGGCCGAGGCGCTCGGCCTGCCGGTGGCGTTCGTGCTGCTCATCCTCGCGCTCGGCACGGTTGTCGCGGCATTGGTGCCGGTCATGGTGGCGTTGAGCGGACTGTTGCTCGCGTTCGGCGGCCTGTTTCTGCTGTCGCATGTGATGGCAACCAGTTCGCTGCTGCTCGCGGTCGCGACCATGATCGGCACCGGTATCGGGCTGGACTACGCGATGTTCGTGGTCAGCCGGTTCCGCGAAGAGCTCGCGAAGCCGGGTGGCAGTTCCGCGGCCGGTGTGGCACATGCCTGTGGGATCGCGATCGCCACGGCGGGTAAGACGATCGTCGCGTCCGGCTTCATCGTGATGATCTCGCTGTGCTCACTGGTGGTGGTGCGTGCGCCGGTGTTCCGCGGTATCGCGGTCGGCGTCGCGATCGCGGTCGTTGCCACGCTGACGGTTGCGCTCACGCTGCTGCCCGCGGTGCTGGCAATGCTCGGGCCGCGGGTCAATCGCGGTGCGCTGCCTCGGCGATGGCAGCCGTTGGAGACCAGGCCGGGAGCGGATGCCGATCCGGCCAGCGGGCGCTGGGCGCGGTGGAGTCGGATCGTGATGGCGCGGCCGGTGGTATTCGGTATCGCGGCCACGCTGGTGTTGCTGGTGGCGGCCGCGCCGCTGACCGGAATTCGCTACGGCATGGATATGGGCACCGCGGCGATGGGCGATACCGCGTCCGGCAAGGCGAGCAAGGTCGCCTCGGAGAATTTCGCGCCCGGACTGCTCGCGCCGATCACGATCGTGGTGACCGGTGCCGGTGACATGCCGCTGCCTGCCGCGGCGACCGGCGAGGTACAGAACTTCCTCACCGCGCTGCGCTCGGATGAGCGCATCGAACAGGTGCTGCCGATCCAGCGGGACGGGCGGATCTTCGCGATGGTGGTGGCCGAGACCGCATTCGATTCCACCGAAGCCGATCAACTCGTCCGAGAGATCCGCGACCGAGCCACCGCACTGCCCGGCGATGTGCTGGTCGGCGGTGCGACGGCGGAGTTCGCGGATATGTCCGACGAGATCACCGGGAAACTGCCACTGGTGGTCGCGCTGGTTCTATGCTGCTCGTTCGTGTTCCTCATCGCTGCCTTCCGCAGCATCGCGCTGCCGATCAAGGCAATAGTGATGAATCTGCTGGCCACCGGCGCGGCCCTCGGTATCACGGTGGCGGTGTTCCAGTGGGGACTCGGCGAATCACTGCTCGGATTCCACAGCACCGGGTTCATCCAGGTATTCCTGCCGACCATGGTCTTCGCGATCCTGTTCGGGCTGTCGATGGACTACGAGGTGTTCCTGATCCGCCGGATCAAGGAATTCTGGGAGAACTCCCCGGGCACCACGGCCGATAACGAAAACGCCGTGGCGGCCGGGCTACAGCACACGGCCCGTCCGATCAGCGCAGCGGCGGCGATCATGGTGGTGATCTTCGGCAGCTTCCTGACCGCGAGCGTGCTGGAGCTTAAACAGATCGGGTTGGCGCTCGCGGTGGCCATCGCGATCGACGCGGCACTGGTGCGATTGGTCTTGGTGCCCGCGCTGATGAAACTGTTCGGGACCTGGAACTGGTGGCTGCCCGGCTCGGGTGCGCCCGTGCGGGTCGGGGTCTCGGTGCGCACGCAGGCACCGGCGCAGGCTGGTTCCGCTCCGGATGTCAGGGCACCGTGATCACCAAGCTGGTTGTTTGGGCGCTGAAGGCGCGGTGGGGGTTGGCGGCGGTGGTGATCGCCGCGAATCTCGGTGGCCTCGCGGTGATCGTGACCGAGCTGTGGCTCAGTGGATTTTTCGGCCGGATCGGGGGTGACTGGCGCCGCACCATCGGGTTGGCGTCGATCTATCCGGTGCTGGGTTTCCTCGCCGGGGTCGGCCTCGCCGTGCGCGATCGGACCGTGTATTTCGGCTGGCTCGATGACGGACGCAAGCCGACCGTCGATGAGGCGCGACGACTGCTGCGCCTACCGATCGCGATCACCACCCGGGCGCTGGCGATATGGCTGCCCGGCGTGATCGTGGCGGCCTCGATGCTCTCGCATCTATCCGAACACAACAGTGCGGCGGTGACCACGGCGCTGTTCACCCTGGGCGCGCTGCAATCGGCCGGATTCACCTTCCTGATCGTCGACAGGCTGATCCGCCCGACCATTCCGGTGGTGTCGAGGGTGCTCGGCCCCACCGCGCACTGGAGTTCCTCGGTGCTGATGCGGGTCGTGATGACCTGGGCGGTGGCCGGTGCGATGCCGCTGCTCATGCTGATCACGGTGCTCGCCGATCCGGCCTCCGGCGCACCGGACCGCGTCCGCGCCGCCATCTACCTCTCCATTGTCGGCATCGGATCCGGCGCGCTGGCGACCGCGATCCTGGCCCGTTCGGTCGCGACGCCGATGCTCACACTGCGCCGGGCGCTCGATCGGATCACGAAGGGCGAGTTCGATGTTCGGGTTCCGGTCGGCAGCACCAGCGAGATCGGGCGGCTGGAGAATTCGGTCAATGAACTCGCCGCCAATCTGCGCGAACGCGAGCGGATGCGCGATGTATTCGGCCGTCACGTCGGCGCGGAGGTGGCCGAGCGGGCATTGGCGGGCGGGGTCGATCTGACCGGCGATGTACGCGAAGTATCGGCGCTGTTCGTCGATGTCACCGGATCCGTAGAGTTGTCCAGCGGTCTGACGCCGCACGATTTCGTGGCCAAGCTCAATCGACTGCTCACGATCGTGGTCGCGGCGACCGAGGAGAACAACGGACTGGTCAACAAGTTCGAAGGCGATGCGGCGCTGTGCATCTTCGGTGCGCCGATCGCGTTGCGCGACAACGCGACACCTGCCCTGCGAGCAGCGCGGCGCATTCGCGACGAGGTCACCGCCACCGGCGAACTCGACATCGGCATCGGCGTCGCGCGCGGGCGGGTATTCGCGGGCGATATCGGCTCCGATACCCGGTTGGAGTACACGGTGATCGGCGATGCGGTCAATGAGGCGGCACGGCTTACCACCGAAGCGAAGGAGGTGCCACGCCGAATCCTGGTGAGCGGTGCGGTCATCGATGCGGCAGCCGAGCACGAGCGCGCGAAATGGGTTCTCTACGACAACATTCTGCTGCGCGGAATGCCCGAACCCACCGCCTGCTGGACCGATGTCGAAGCCGCCCCGACAGCCATCGGCACCGAGCCCGATACCGATGCGGGCGACATCAGTGCGATCGCCGAAGTACGGACCGCGACAACCGAATCCCCCTCGCAGAACCGCTGACCGCCGGATCGCGGTGACGCGCAGTGCCTGGGGCCGACTATCGCCTGACGCATACCAGACGATGTCCTTGCACGCCGCGCCCTGCGCGCGACGCGTAACCTCCGCCCGGCACGCAAACTGCCCTCGGCACGCAATCGGTGTGCGAAGAACTCGGTGCGCGGTCGCGCCGGGCTAGGGGCGGTTCAGGGCGGCGCGGAGGTCGGGTGGGGTTGTTACTGGGAGGTCGCAGACCGAGCCGCGGCAGACGTAGGCGGCGGGGGCGTCGTTGACTGTGGAGCGGTCGGTCAGGAGGGGGACCGAGTTGGTGGCGGCGGCGATTATGACAGTGCCGCCGGGGGCCTCGGTGCGCGCGGTGGAGATCAATTCTGTTGCAGCGGTGGCGTTGTCGGGTAGGGCGATGGCTACTTGTAGGGGGCCGCGGAGGGCAGCTTCGGCTACGGTCAGCCATTGGCCTGCCGAGCGGGGCGCGCGGGCGAGGACGACGGCACCGCGTTGGAGGGTTTGGTCGGCCAGTTCGCGGTAGCGCAGGGCGGGTTCGGGAGCGCTGGTGGCGGCGGCCGTGAGGAGGGCTTCGGCTAACGCGGATGAACCTGCGGGGGTCGCACCGTCGATGGGATCGCGGGGACGGGCGACGAGGGTTTCGGCGTCGTCGGCGGTATCGAACCAGCTGCCGGGCGCGGTGGGGTCGGCGAAGTGTTGGATTGCCCGGTCCAGCAGGCGTTGTGCGTGTTCGAGCCAGTCGAGTCCGCCGGTGGCCTGGTGTAGCGCGAGCAGGCCGGTGGCCAGCCAGGCGTAGTCCTCCAGAACGCCTGGAGACGCGCCGACCGCACCACCGAGCGAGGCACGGCGCACCCGGCCGTCGACCACATGCTCGGCCAGCAGGAAGCGAGCACAGCGGGCCGCGGCTTCCACCCAATCATCTTGCCGCAGTGCGGAACCCGCCTCGGCAAGCGCGGTAATGGCGATGCCGTTCCAGGCGGTCACAACCTTGTCATCGCGGTCGGGCTGTGGGCGTCGCGCGCGGGCCTCGCGCAGTGTGGCGCGGACGCGTTCGAAGCGTTCACTGGCATCCCCGTTGCCGGACAACGCATCAGGATCGACATATCGGGTGAGCACCGAGGTGCCCTGTTCGAAGTTCCCAGCGGTGGTTACCCCGAAAACCTCTGCGGCCCAAGCACCTTCGATCGGACCGAGTTCGCCGATCAACTCGGCGGGTGTCCAAACATAGGTCGCGCCTTCGACACCCGGCCCACCCGGCTCCAAGTGGGTGTCGGCATCCAGCGCGGATGCGAATCCGCCGTGCTCGGTACCGAGATCGTCGAGAATGAACTGCACCGTCTCACGAGTAACCCTGTGCGCCAAAGAGTCTCGCTCAGGACCGCGACGAGCGAGATGCGCGTAAGCGCGCAGCAATTGCGCGTTGTCGTAGAGCATCTTCTCGAAATGCGGCACCAGCCAGGCGGCATCGACGGAGTAGCGGGCGAACCCACCACGCAACTGGTCGTAGATGCCACCGCGCGCCATAGCTTCGGCCGCACGGTTCACCACATCGAAAGTCGCGGCATCACCGGTGCGCTCCCAACTGCGCAGCAACCCTTCCAGCAGTGCCGACGGCGGAAACTTCGGCGCACCACCGAATCCACCGTGCTTATGGTCTTCATCGCGCAGCACCGCCGCGACCGCGTGATCGAGCAGTTCGGCCGAAATCGTCACATCGGCCTCGGGCAGCCCGGCGGCCTGCGCACGCAATGCGTCGGCCACCTGCGCGGAGGCCTTGTCCACCTCATCACGACGGTTGTTCCAGGTTTCGGTGATGGCCGTGAGCAACTGCGTGAACGACGGCATCCCGCCGCGCGGCACCTTCGGGTAGTAGGTGCCGCAGTAGAACGGTTCGCCGTCCGGTGTGAGGAAGCACGTCATCGGCCAGCCACCCTGACCGGTCATCGCGACCGTGGCATTCATATAGACCGCGTCCAGATCCGGCCGCTCCTCGCGATCCACCTTGATGCAGACGAAGTCCTCGTTCATCTGCGCCGCCGTCCGCGCATCCTCGAACGATTCGTGCGCCATCACATGACACCAGTGGCAGCTCGCGTATCCGACCGACAGCAGAATCGGCACATCCCGCGCACGCGCCGCCGCCAGGGCCGCCGGATCCCACTCCCGCCAATGCACCGGATTATCCGCATGCTGTCGCAGATACGGTGACGTCGCGTTACCCAGCAGGTTCACCATCTCAGCCTCTCACGTCCGCTCGAATCGGCCAGTCGAGGAGGTACCCGATTCAGACCGGCCATCACACTCGAGGTGATTGTCGGCGCGGAACCGAGTTCGCGAGATAAGGGCACAGGGCAGATATCGTCGCAGCGTGGACTCCCTGCGTCAGCTGCGGTACTTCGTCGCCGTCGCCGAAGAATTGCACTTCGGACGGGCCGCCGAACGCCTCGGCATCGCACAACCACCGCTGAGCCAGCGCATTCGCAAACTCGAGCATGATCTCGGTGCGCGGCTGTTCGACCGGGACAGCCGACGTGTCGAGCTCACCGAGGCGGGCCAGATCCTGCTCGTGGAGGCCCGCGATCTGCTGGCCCGGTGGGATCGGGCGCAACGGCTGGTCGGCAAGGCGCACCGGGGTGAGATCGATGCACTGCGGGTCGGTGTCCCACCCGAACTGGCCGGACGGGTGCTCGCCGCGATACTCACGACATTCGAAAGCCGTGACATCCGAGTCGATCTACAGGAATTGACTACCGCCGAGCAGATCCGACTGCTCGCCGACCGCCAACTCGACGCCGGGCTGCTGCAACATCCGGTCGATGTGGTCGGCCTGGAGCTCGGCCCCGAGGTCGAGACGCCGCTCGGCGTCGTGCTGCCACGCGATTCGCCGCTGGCCACACGCTCCGCACTCACCCTCGCCGAGCTGGCCGGACTCGGTCTGGTGATCTTTCCGCGGGCCGCCGCGCCCGGACTCTATGACGCGATGCTGCGCATCTGCTGGGAGCACGGCTTCCGGCCCACCCGCGTCCAGCACGCCCGCAACCCCGAATTCGTGCTCGGCATGGTGCTTTCCGGCCGCGGCGTCGCCTTCGACCAGGGCATGGTCGCGCAAAAGGAACCACGTGTCGTCTGGCGACCGCTGACCGACGCACTGAGCTGGCGACTCTCGCTGGCCTGGCCCGCCGCGGCACCGCATCCGCTGGTGCGCGAACTGGCCGAGTTGATCGTGACGGTCATCCAGGGCGACGGCGCATCGCGGCCCGCGCCCGCTCAGGAGGTGGCGCAGCGGCCGTGGAATGTCGTATTCGGCAGATCGTGACGGATGCGGTGAATCGCCGACCTCGCGGCCGCGCCGATCGCATGATCCACCTCGGGCAACCGCTGGGCCAGCGTATCCGCCCTGGTGAAAACCGCTACGGCATAACGACTTCCGCCGGGATAGGCCACCAGGCCGATCTCATTGCGAATCGCGGGCAGTGATCCGGTCTTGCCCCACACCGAAACCTCTGGCGGGAAGGCCGCGGCGAGGCGGTGCCAGTTGAGTTGCTGGCCCATGAGTTCGCGCACCCACCGACAGGCGGCGGGATCGCCCGCGCGATCCTGGCCGAGCAGGGTGAGCAACCGGGTCATATCGCGGGGTGTGCTCGCGCTGGTGCGCAGCGGGTCCATGGCGCGGGTGCCGAGCACTTCCGACACGCTCAGGGTCGGGAAGCGCCGCGCGAATTCGGCGGTATCGGATGCGCCGATATCCTCCGCCATGGTCTGCAGGACATGTCTCGGCGAGCCGACGATCCGGGTCTCGGTGAGCCCCAATTCGCGCACCAGCGAGCGCACATTGTCCAGGCCGACGCGATCGAAGAGCAGGTCGGCGGCGGTGTTGTCGCTCACGGTCAGTGCGAAGAACGCCGCATCGCGCAGGCTGAATTCGACATCGTCCAGACATCCGGCGGTGCCGACGCCACCCAGCCGGTCCGCCGCGGTGGCCCGCACCCGATCGGTCGGGTCGAGCTGACCCGCGACCACCTGGCGGGCGAATTCCAGCACCAACGGCACCTTCACCACCGAGGCCAGAACCACCGGTTCATCGCTGCCGAGCCCCACCTCACCGGTGCAATCGAAACATCGGGCGTGCACCCAACCACGCACACCGGCCTTACCGAAGATCTCCTGCACGACTGCCAAGCTTCCATATGGGACAGCATCGAGTGGGCTTGACTCTCCCGTCGTTGGAGGGTCCACGCTCGGCACCGTCCGAGATTTCGATACCGAAAGGCTCACGATGAAACTCGATCTGGCCAAGAGCGACCGGCACTATTACGACGCCACCCCCGATCCCGAACTGCGCACCTTCGACACCTACGGCTACCTGACGGTCACCGGCTTCGGCGCGCCCGGCGGCGAGAATTACACCGAGGCGGTGCAGACGCTGTATCGAACCGCCTACGGCGCCAAGAAGATCGCCAAGGCGGACGGCCAGGATTTCGTGGTGCCGAAGCTGGAGGGCCAGTGGTGGGTGAACTCCGCTGAGCCGCCGCTGTCGGTGCCGCGCGAACAGTGGCAGTGGAGGCTGATGATTCGGATGCCCGAAGTGGTCACCGCCGCGATGGTGTCCGGCGCGACCTTCGAGCGGCTGAGCGAGGGGGACGCGATTCAGGCCATGCACATCGGACCGTATGCCACCGAACCGGAGACGCTGGCCAGGATGGAAGCGTTCATGGCCGCCGAGGGGTTGGTCATGAACGGCCGCCATCACGAGATCTACCTGTCGGATCCGCGCAGATCACCGGATGCGAAGACCCGCACGATCCTGCGTCATCCCGTGCGTCGCGCCTGAGATCGACTGTGCGGCAAGCGGTTACCAGGCCCGCCCGAGATAGCCGAGCAGCCGACGGTGCGCGGGCGCGTCCACGGGGACAGTGACCTCCTCGTCGAACATTCCCGGCTTGCGGAACCCGTCGAGCCCGCCAAGGGCGTGCATGGTGGTCAGCACTTCCGCGCATAATTCATCATCGGCGAGGTCGGGGCGGTCGATCGCAACGGCGATATCGATGCCGTGCGCGACGACCTCGGTGAGATGGACCATGGCGGCCGCCGGACCGGGCAGCTCACCGAGCGCCATGCGCACGGTGCCGGTCAGGGCGTCGGGGCGATGCCATGCGGCGCGGTCCACCTCGGCGGCCGCGGCGAAGGCGCCCTGCGGATCGATGCCGAGCCAGTCGTCCTCGATTCCGGCGCCCGCATCGGTCCCGCTGACCTCGGCCGCGAACCGGTGCATATTGCCGACGGCATGATTGAGCACCGCGTGCACATCCCAATCCTGACACGGCGTCGGGGCCGCGAGCCGATCGCCGTCGACGGCGGCGATCACGATCGCACCGGTCATATCCAGTGCGCGGTCGATCTGTCCGATCACATTGTCCATGGGCATCCTTCGCTCGAAGACTCAGCTGAAGAGGTAGCACAACGGGATGTCGACCAAACTCCATCGAACACCGCCGAACTCGATCCAACGCCACCGAGATCACGGAATCCAGCACGACCAGGACCCGAAACGGTTGCGCCGATCCCCTTCCGGAGCAGCACACGATCGAATGTCAACGCTCCTAGCGAGTTCCGCCCGACACCGCGGACCGCCAGCCGATAGGGCCGACGGTCCGCGGTCGAATATGCGAAATCCGTTATCCGAGAACCGGATAGTTCGCGCGGATCACCGACTGCGGGTCGCGCGCCCGCTTGATCGCCCGCAACCGCGCCAAAGTGGACGAGTCGAATGCCGCGGCCGCCGTCTCCTCCGGAGTGAGGAAGGTGTACGGCTTGAGCCCACTGATGTGCGCGCCGATCGCGTCGACGATCTCGGCCCGCCGGGACTTGACCGCCGCCGCGATATGCGGAAAGCCGAGTCCCAATGCGTAGAGCAGATAGGGCTCGGTGATCGGTCCGCGCGCGCCACCGTCCGCATCGGCCCGAGCGAACGCACCGCCGAGATGGCGGATCTGGATATCGGCAAGCGGCGCGACCGGCTCGTCGAGCAGGGTCTTCACCACCGCGTCGCCGAGGTCGGTGAGCAGTTCGGCACGCGACAGTGCCGGGCTGGGATCGGTTGGCTCCGCGGTGATTTCGCCGAGATTCGCCACCGATAGCGTGCCGCGCTTATCGGCGAGCGGCCCGTCGATCGCATCCAACCGGGTCAGCAGGGCCCGGCCGACCTCGGGATCGCCGAGGTATGCGACATCCAGCGCGACCATCGGCGGCGCATCCGGGAACTGGAGCCGGTGGAACCACACCGACAGTTCGTCGGGTGCGTCGGCGGTGATCTCCTGGAACGCCGCGAAGACCTCCGCCGTGCGCGCACCGTGCCACAACACCCGCCCGCCGTAGAGCCCCGGAGCCGGGAAGAGATCGAATTCGAGAGCGGTCACCACCCCGAAATCGCCGCCACCACCACGCAGTGCCCAGAACAGTTCCGGATCCTCGGCGCCAACTCGAGTCCGTGCGCCTTCGGCGTCCACGATCTCGAATGTGCGCACCGCATCCGAGGCCCAACCGTATTTGCGGCCGAACCAGCTCAGCCCGCCGCCGAGGGTGTATCCGGTGACGCCGACCACCGGATTGCTGCCCGCGAGTCCGGTCAGTCCGTGCGCCGCGGCGGCGGCCTGCACCGCACCCCAGTTCGCGCCCGCACCGACCTTCGCGACCCGACGCTCGGCATCGATCTCGACGCTGTCCAGTCCCCCGGTGCGCAGCAGAATCGCGTCCTCGATGCCGCCCGTGGCGCCGTGTCCGGTCGGTTGTGCGACCACCGGCACGCCCGCCCGGCGCGCATGCGCCACGACCGCCGCGACGTCATCCGCATCGCTGGCCCGGACAACCGCGGCGACTGGCTGGGTGACCGCCGAACTCCACGGCCGCGCCGCCGCCTCGAAGCCCTCGTCACCCGGCACCAGCACCCGGCCGGATAGTTCAGCGCGCAGGTCCTCGAATGTCATTGGTGTGTCCTCACTTCGCAGCTGTGCCCGAAAGCACCTGCGGCCCGTGGATCGTGCCGCGACTACCCCAATGACGAACCAGCGGCGGCGAATGTAACAGCGGCCGCCCGAAATTCTCGGACGGCCGCTGCGAAATCAGGTTTTATCAGGCCCTTTGTCGGACTCGGCGTCCTTCTTGTCGAGCCGGGCGACACCGGGCTCGGTACCCTCGTCCGCCGCCTGATCCGGTTCCGGATGTTCGGGCTCGAAGGTCGCGGGCAGGCCCTTGATATGCCGGTTCATCGACCGCACCAGCAGCACAGTCCCGGCCAGCAACACCAGAATGATCACCAGACCGAGCGGCGATGCCTTGCCGAATTCGGGTCCGGTCGGCGTGCCGGGAGATTGCGCGAGGAAAACCAACATCACCGGTGCTCGTCTTCGACACCGGCGAACAGATCGGTCTCGGGCAGCGTGGCGTCGACCCTGGACTTGGCCAGTTCGAACTCCTCGGTCGGCCACAGCCGCTGCTGCATCTCCATCGGAATCGCGAAGAACGCGCCGTTGGGATCGATCTGCGTCGCATGCGCGCGCAGGGCGTCATCGCGCTGCGGGAAGTACTTGGCGCACTCGATCTGGGTGGTAACCCTGGTCATGCCATCCGGGCGGCCCTGGCGGTAGGCGCGGGTGCGTTCCAGCCACTCCTGCAGCGGGAACGGCTCACCGATGCGCTCGTATTCGGCGGCGAACACATTCAGGCGCGCCATGGTGAAACCGTGGTCGTAGTAGATCTTCAGCGGCTCCCACGGCTCGCCCGCATCCGGGAAGCGCTCTGGATCGCCCGCTGCCTCGAAAGCGGCCATCGACACCTCATGGCAGCGGATGTGGTCCGGGTGCGGGTAGCCGCCGTTCTCGTCATAGGTGGTCATGACGTGCGGCTTGAACTCGCGCACCACGCGGACCAGCGCCTCGACGGCCTCCTCCAGCGGCACCAGCGCGAAGCAGCCCTCGGGTAGCGGCGGCAGCGGATCACCCTCGGGTAGGCCGGAGTCGACGAATCCGAGCCAGGTCTGGCGCACTCCGAGCGCGGCGGCCGCGGCCTCCATCTCCTCGCGCCGGATCTCATCGATCCGCTCCAACACGCCCGGGGTGTCCATTGCCGGGTTGAGGATGCTGCCGCGTTCGCCACCGGTCAGCGTGACGACGAGGACATCGTGGCCCTCGTCGGCATACCGTGCGGTCGTCGCGGCCCCCTTGCTGGATTCGTCGTCGGGGTGCGCATGAACCGCCATGAGCCGAAAGCCACTCACGTCTCGTTCACCTCATCAACCACCGTCATACCTCGTACTCTCCGCCGCCGGGGTCCGATCTGCCTGTCCCTATAGTTCCATTCGACAGACTTTTGTTCCGACGTACCCCCCGGAGTGAGACGGCATGAGTGAAACGCCCGGCGACACGCCGATCGAGCGACGTGCCGACCGGTACGGAACCACGCCACGCCCGAAGCGCCGCTGGATTCCGCTCGCACTGGGTGCGGTCGTGCTCGCCGCGGGTCTGGGGGTCGCCTACATCGGCTTTCAGAAATACGGACCGGAGGATATCGACGCCGAACAACTCGGCTACACCGTCGTCGACGACTCCACCATCTCGGTGCATCTCAAGGTCACCCGCAAGGATCCGCAGCAGCCGGTGGTGTGCTTCGTCCGCGCGATGGCAAGGGACGGGTCCGAAATCGGCCGCCGCGAGGTGCTGATCGAGCCGTCCGGCAGCGGCACCATCGAGCTGACGACCACCGTCCGCGCCTCCGCCCGGCCGGTATCGAGCAGTATCTACGGCTGCAGCGATGACGTGCCGAAGTATCTGCGGGCAGGTTGATTCCTGGCAATAAACCACCGAGGCGTCCACAAAATGAACGCCGACCTGCATGTTTGTGATTCATGCTAAAATGGCGTGATACACGGTTCCGGGGCTCGGAGCCGTGTTTGCTGCATTGGCGGCCAGCGCTGTCAGTTCCGGGTGTGTGAGTTTGCCGGATCTGAAGCCTGTCGGGGTTCGATGAACTTCCCCAGGATGGCACTAGCCGTCGGCTGGTGCGTGCCCGCCCCCTGTGGGCACTGCAGCGGATCAGGGAACCCGGCCTCGGCCGGGAACAACTACTAGGGAGTGATCGAGATGACTGAGACGCAAGTGACTTGGCTGACCCCGGAGTCGCACGACAGGCTCAAGGGTGAACTCGACGCGCTCATCGCCAATCGTCCGGTCATCGCCGCCGAGATCAACGAGCGCCGCGAAGAGGGCGACCTCAAGGAAAACGGCGGATATCACGCCGCTCGTGAAGAGCAGGGTCAGCAGGAGGCGCGCATCCGGCAGCTGCAGGAGCTGCTGAACAACGCCAAGGTCGGCGTTGCGCCCACCAAGTCCGGCGTCGCACTGCCGGGTTCGGTCGTCAAGGTCTACTACGACGGTGACGAATCCGACACCGAGACCTTCCTCATCGCGACCCGCGAAGAGGGTCTCAACGATTCCAAGCTCGAGACCTACTCGCCGAATTCGCCGCTCGGTGGCGCGCTCATCGACGCGAAGGTCGGCGATACCCGCGAGTACACGCTGCCCAACGGCAAGACCATGAAGGTGACGCTGGTCAGCGCCGAGCCGTACCACAGCTGATCGCGGGTCGGGGCGAGCACGGCCCGAGCCGACTCCGCCCGAAGCCGCCGCACAGCCAGACAGGAGCGGCCGCACCCGGACAGTCCGGATGCGGCCACTCTTTGTGCTGACAGCCGGGGACGTCGCATTCGCCGCGCCGCCCCGACCTGGTTCCATCAGTTCGCCAGTGCCTGCTCGACATCGGCCAGCAGATCGCTGACGTCCTCGATGCCGACCGAGAGCCGCACCAGATCGTCCGGCACCTCCAGCTGCGAGCCCGCGGTGGAGGCGTGCGTCATCGCGGCCGGATGTTCGATCAGCGATTCCACACCGCCGAGCGATTCGGCCAGGGTGAAGATCTTGGTGCGCGAGCAGAACTCGTGCGCCGCGTCCTTACCGCCGTTGAGCCGCACCGAGATCATGCCGCCGAAGCGCTTCATCTGCTTATCGGCGATGGCGTGGCCAGGATGCTCGGCCAGGCCGGGGTAGATGACCTGCGAGATGGCCGGATGCCTGGTCAGGAATTCGGCGATGGTCTCGGCGTTGTCGCAGTGCCGATCCATCCGCACGGCAAGGGTTTTGGTGCCGCGCAGGGTGAGATAGGCGTCGAACGGGCCGGGCACCGCACCCGCACCGTTCTGCAGGAAGGCGAATGCCGCGTCGAGTTCCGGATCGTTGGTGATCAACGCACCGCCCACGACATCGGAGTGTCCGCCGAGGTATTTGGTGGTCGAATGCGTGACGATGTCGGCGCCGAGCAGCAGCGGCTGCTGCAGGTACGGCGTGGCAAAGGTGTTGTCCACCACCAGTTTCGCCCCCGCGACGTGCGCGACCTCGGCCAGGGCCGGAATATCGCCGATGCTCAGCAGTGGGTTGGTGGGGGTTTCGATCCAGATCAGCTTGGTGTTCGGCCGGATCGCGGCGCGCATCTCGTCGACGTTGAAGACGTGCGCGGGCGAATGCTCGATGCCCCACTGGCTGAAGACCTTGTCGATCAGCCGGAAGGTGCCGCCGTAGGCGTCGTCGGGAATGACAATGTGGTCGCCCGGACGCAGCGTCGCCCGCAGCGCACAGTCGGTGGCGGCCATGCCGGAGGCGAATGCGCGTCCGTAGCGGCCCGATTCGAGCGCGGCGAGGTTGGCCTCGAGTGCGGTCCTGGTCGGGTTGCCGGTGCGGCCGTACTCGTAGCCATCACGCAACCCGCCCACCCCGTCCTGGGCGAACGTCGAACTCGCGTAGATGGGCACGTTCACCGCACCGGTCCGCGCTTCGGGTTCGTATCCGGCATGCACGGCTCTGGTGGAGAATCCCAGCTCGTTCATGGGGTCAGCCTAAACCCGGGCGATCGGCGGGCTATCGGCCGGATCATCGGTTGGGCCCGATCCCGGCTTTCGTCGCGGCGACAGCGGTAGGTTGAGCATATGCTGAGCGTTGATGAACTGTTCGCGATCGATGCCCTGTTGACCGAGGACGAGCGCGAGATCCGCGATACCGTCCGCACGTTCGCGAACCATCGGTTGCGCCCGCAGATCGCGGAATGGTTCGAGGCAGGGACGTTCCCGGCCCGTGAGCTCGCGCCGGAACTCGGCAATATCGGGTTGCTCGGTATGCACTTGGAGGGCTACGGATGCGCGGGTCTGTCGGCGACCGCCTACGGTCTGGCTTGTCAGGAGCTCGAGGCGGTCGATTCGGGTGTGCGCAGCATGGTTTCGGTGCAGGGTTCGCTCGCGATGACCGCGATCCACAAGTTCGGCTCCGAGGAGCAGAAGCAGCAGTGGCTGCCGGATATGGCGGCCGGACGCGCGCTCGGCTGCTTCGGACTCACCGAACCGGACTTCGGCTCGAATCCCGGCGGCATGCGGACCAGGGCCAAGCGCGACGGCGCCGACTGGGTGCTCAACGGCTCCAAAATGTGGATCACCAACGGGTCGGTGGCCGATATCGCGGTGGTGTGGGCGCAGACCGAGGACGAGGGCAAGCAGGTGGTGCGCGGCTTCCTTGTCCCGGCGGGTGCGCCCGGATTCACCGCGCGCGAGATGCGTCACAAGTTGTCGTTGCGCGCGTCGGTGACCGCGGAGCTGGACTTCGATGATGTGCGGCTGCCCGCCGATGCGGTGCTGCCGCAGTCGCGCGGCCTGAGTTCCCCGCTCGCCTGTCTGAGCGAGGCGCGATTCGGCATTATCTTCGGCGCGCTCGGCGCGGCACGCGACTGCCTGGCCGCGACCATCGAATACGCCCGGACCAGGGAGGTATTCGACAAGCCGCTGTCCGCCTACCAGCTGACCCAGGCGAAGCTCGCCGATATGGCGCTCGAGTACGGCAAGGGCCAACTGCTCGCATTGCAGGTCGCCAGGTTGAAGGATCGCGGCGAGGTGCTGGCGGAGCAGATCAGCGCGGGCAAGTTGAACAGCACCCGGGAGGCCATCGCCATCGCCCGCGAATGTCGGACCATTCTGGGCGCGAACGGCATCACCCTGGACTATCCGGTGCTGCGGCATGCGAACAATCTCGAGTCGGTGCTCACATACGAGGGCACAGCGGAGGTGCACCAGTTGGTGCTCGGAAAGGCGCTGACCGACTCGAATGCATTTCGGTGACATCGCGCCGGGCGCGCAGCACGGTGCATACCGGCTCGAGGTGAAAACGCACAGCCCGCCGCTGGATTTCGGTGACAGCGCCCATCTGCCGCCCGCGATCGACATGAACGACCGGATGTTCGAGATCATTTCGGCGGCGCCGACCTTTATCGGACCGGATCAGCAGGTGCTGGAATCGATGCTGGCGGCGTTCGAACCCTGATCCACCGAATCATGCTGGGCGACTGGCGTATTCGACGCATTACGGACTGGTCGGCATATTTCACACCGCCATTCGCATCAAGCGGAGAATATTGTTACTGCCTGTCATCACTGTGCCACCTATATGTCACCGATTCGCCAAAGCGAATGCGCAAGCTATATTCGCACTCGGTTTCGGGAAGGCCGCACCCCATGTGCGGCACAGCGTCCCGGATCAACGCGGCGAATCCGAGTGTACCGACCGCTTATTCGGAGGTGCACCATGTACATGCCGTCGCTCGATCTGGGGGCCCATCATGTTCGTGCTTGATCGCGCGCCGATCATCGAGGGCGCGAGAACTCTGCCGGACCAACGGGAATTGGTCGCCGCCTTCGGCGGACATCCGCCGGAACCCGGTCCGGAACATCCGCTCATTCCATTGGCGCGGGTACTCGCGCAGCTGCACAGGCAGCGGCACGGCGATCCGCTCAGCACCGCCGGAATAGACTGCCGCCGAGCCGAACTCGTCTCCGCCATCGACACCTGGGTGATCACCCGAGTGCCGCAGCGGCAGTCGACCGCGCATATCCGCGCCGAATCCATCGGCGCGACCATGGATCGAATGGCAGCCGCCTACGTCCACGCCAGCCACCTACTGCACACCGCCGAAAAGGTCTCCGACAATCGCGTACACGCGGCCTGGTACCGCCTGGCCCAACTCGCCGACAACTGGACCGACCTCATAATCGGTGCCCCCCAACACAACTCGCGCCCCCGCCGAACCGCGTAACTCTCGGGTGCGATCAAGATCAGGTGGCGCGGCCTTCTCGACCGATGCCGCCACGGATTCCACCTGATCTTGATTCGACCCTAGATGGAGCCGGTGCTGAGGAAGCCGAGGAGGTCGTGGCGGGTGATTACGCCGACGGGTTTGCCGTCCTCGACGACCATGAGGGCGTCGGTGTCGGAGAGGGCCTTGGTGGCGGCCGAGATCGGCTCGCCGGAGCCGATCAGCGGGAAGGACGGGCTCATGTGCTGGGCGACCGAATCGGTCAGCTGCGCACGGCCTTCGAAGACGGCCGAGAGCAGGTCCCGCTCGGTCACGCTGCCCGCGACCTCGCCCGCCATTACCGGGGGTTCGGCGCCGACGACCGGCATCTGCGAAACCCCGTACTCACGCAGGATCTCGATCGCATCGCGCAGCGTCTCCGACGGATGGGTGTGCACCAGATCCGGCAGCGCACCCGACTTACCGCGCAGCACATCGCCGACCAGGGGCTCCGCCGCGCCGTCCATCCGATCGCGCAGGAAGCCGTAGGAGCTCATCCACTGGTCGTTGAAGATCTTGGACAGGTAGCCGCGGCCACCGTCGGGCAGCAGGACGACCACGAGCGCATCCGGATCGCGGCGGGCGACCTCGATGGCCGCGATCACCGCCATACCGCACGAGCCACCGACCAGCAGGCCCTCCTCGCGCGCGAGCCTGCGGGTCATATCGAAGGAGTCGGCATCGGAGACGGCGATGATCTCGTCGGGCACGGCGGGGTCGTAGGCCGAGGGCCAGAAGTCCTCACCGACGCCCTCGACCAGGTACGGCCGACCGGTGCCGCCGGAGTACACCGAACCCTCCGGGTCGGCACCGACGATCTGTACCCTGCCGCCGGAGACCTCCTTCAGATACCGTCCGGCGCCGGTGATGGTGCCGCCGGTACCGACGCCCGCCACGAAGTGGGTGACCTTGCCTTCGGTATCGCGCCAGATCTCCGGTCCGGTGGTCTCGTAGTGGCTGTCCGGTCCGCCCGGGTTGGAGTACTGATCCGGCTTCCAGGCGCCGTCGATCTCGCGGACCAGCCGGTCGGAGACGCTGTAGTAGCTGTCCGGGTGGTCCGGGGGCACCGCGGTCGGGCACACCACGACTTCGGCGCCATAGGCGCGCAGCACGTTGCGCTTGTCCTCGCTGACTTTGTCCGGGCAGACAAAGACGCACTTGTAGCCACGCTGTTGCGCGACCAGTGCGAGTCCGACTCCGGTATTACCGGAGGTCGGCTCGACAATGGTGCCGCCGGGCCGCAGCGCTCCGGAGGCCTCGGCCGCCTCGATCATCTTCACGGCGATGCGGTCCTTGGAGCTACCGCCCGGATTCAGATATTCGATCTTGGCCGCGACAATGCCCGCATTGGAGCCCACCACCGAGTTCAATCGAACCAGCGGCGTATTGCCGATGAGGTCAACGACGTGATCAGCGATGCGCATGCCCCTATCGTTGCAGAAGGGGTTGGTATACGTGCGCGCGCGTCTCGCGCGACAAATCGCGCATGACGGTGATCACTTCCCTAGGATCGCAAATATGAAGCAGCCGAACATCGCTCGCGCCGCGACAGTTCTGGCCGGAGCGGCAGTGGCCGCCGGAGTCGTCGGGGCAGCGCCCGCCAAGGCCGGGACCGTGCAATTCCCGCAGGTGCCGACGCTGGCGCACGGAGGACTCTGCTGGACGACCATTCGCACCTGGGCCGATACCAGCGCGCAGTGGCCGGGCCGGGCCGTACTCAATGTGCGCGCGGATCCGGCGGTGGGTCTCGGCCCCGGTGACTATCCGCTGGCTCCGCTGTGTGAGGTCTACACCACCGTCGCCTGGCGCAATCTGACCACCGGTGCGACGGGCCGCTACGAGAACAACGTGGTCACCGGCCTCTACGGCAGCATTCAATACGCCCTGTTCCAAGACACCGGTCCGGGCCGCGTCGAGGTCACCGTCACCACCGACACCGCGAGCGTCCCCGCGCACGCATGGTTCGACGTTCCCGGCGACCCGCCCGCCTGAACCGCGCCACGAAGTTCGCCGCCTACGTCGCAAGGCGGCATCGTCTCGTGTTGCCCGGAACCGCAACAACTGATTTCGTAGACACATGGGTAACTCATCGGGTACGCCCAGAAGCGGTGGCGCACCCAGCCGCCAGCCCGGAACGCAACTGCCGTGACTCCAAACAACCAGCAAAAGGCGCGGGGAGGCCGGGGAGCGTGGAAGACCGCGGCAGTGGCGGGTGCCGCAACCGTATTGGCAGGTTCCGGCGCCGGGACCGCATGGTGGGCGACCTATCGGCTGCTCATGGCACAGGCCGGGGTCGCGCGCGGGGTCATCGGGCGCGATACCTCGAAACCGCCCGAGGCCGACGGCATCTACACCGCGGGCTGCCTCGCGCCGCAGCTGTGGCGCACCGGTCTGCATGCCGACGTGCATCTGATGATCTTCGGCGATTCGACCGCGGCCGGGGTCGGCTGCGTATCACCCGAGGAAGTTCCCGGCGTGCGCATCGCCCGCGGTCTCGCCGAGGCCACCGGACAGCGAATCCGGTTGAGCACCAAGGCCATATCCGGTGCGACCTCGAAGGGGCTGGCCGGACAGGTCGATGCCATGTTCGTCGCCGGACCGCCGCCGGATGCCGCGGTCATCCTCATCGGCGCCAACGATGTCACCAAGAAGCACTCCATCCGCGCCTCCGCGCATCGGCTCGCCGCCGCGGTGGCCCGGTTGCGCCGCGCCGACAGCATCGTGGTGGTCGGCACCTGTCCGAATCTCGGCACCGTCGTGGCAATTCCGCAGCCGCTGCGCACCGTGGTGCGGAACTGGAGCGTCCGCCTGGCCCGGGCTCAATCGGTCGCGACCACGATGGCCGGTGGCATCCCGGTGGCAATGGGTGACCGGCTCGCCTCGGAGTTCCGTGCCGCCCCCGAGCAACTGTTCTCCGAGGACGGATTCCACCCGTCGGCGGCGGGCTACCGACTGGCGGCCGCGCTGTTGCTCCCGGTCCTGATCGAGGCACTCGCGGAGGCGACCCCGGGTTCCCGCCCATCAGGACGCGACGTAGATTCGATTCGAACGCACAAGTAACAAACGGTTCGAAGACCGCGTTTCGGACACCGTCCCGGCGCGCCATGACCGTCCAACAAAGGAGTCCTCATGCCCGAGGCCGTCATCGTTTCCTACGCTCGCTCGCCGATCGGCCGCGCCGGAAAGGGCTCGCTGGTGAGCATGCGGCCGGATGACCTCGCGGCCCAGATGGTCCGCGCGGCCCTGGACAAGGTTCCCGGCCTCGACCCCACCCAGATCGACGATCTGATCCTGGGCTGCGGCCAGCCCGCCGGTGAGGGCGGTTTCAATATGGCCCGCAGCGTCGCGGTACAACTCGGCTACGACACCCTGCCCGGCGTCACCCTGAACCGGTACTGCTCCTCCTCGCTGCAGACCACCCGGATGGCCTTCCACGCCATCAAGGCCGGTGAGGGCGATGTGTTCATCTCCGCAGGTGTCGAGACCGTATCGCGGTTCCCGAAGGGCACCGCCGACGGCTGGCCGGACACCCACAACCCGGAGTTCGCCGATGCCGAGGCCCGCACCGCCAAGCGCGCCGAAGGCGGCGCGGATGTGTGGACCGATCCGCGAGCAGCCGGGATCCTGCCCGATATCTACATCGCGATGGGCCAGACCGCCGAGAACGTCGCCCAGTTCACCGGCATCAGCCGGGAAGATCAGGACCATTGGGGCGTGCGCTCGCAGAACCGCGCCGAGGAGGCCATCAAGTCCGGTTTCTTCGAACGCGAGATCACCCCGGTGACCCTGCCCGACGGCACTATCGTCACCACCGACGACGGCCCGCGCGCCGGAACGACATACGAGAAGATCTCGCAGCTCAAGCCGGTCTTCCGCCCGGACGGCACCATTACCGCCGGTAATGCCTGCCCGCTCAACGACGGTGCTGCCGCGCTGGTCGTCATGAGCGACACCAAGGCCAAGGAGCTGGGCCTGACCCCGCTGGCGCGCATCGTCGCCACCGGCGTCTCGGGCCTGTCCCCCGAGATCATGGGTCTCGGCCCGATCGAGGCGGTCCGCAAGACCCTGAAGACCGCCAAGATGAGCATCGACGACCTCGACCTGTACGAGATCAACGAGGCATTCGCCGTCCAGGTCCTCGGTTCCGCCCGCGAGCTGAACATGGACCACGACAAGCTGAATGTGTCCGGTGGCGCCATCGCCCTCGGCCACCCGTTCGGCATGACCGGCGCCCGCATCACCGCCACCCTCATCAACAACCTCCAGACCCACGACAAGCAGTTCGGCCTGGAGACCATGTGTGTCGGCGGCGGCCAGGGCATGGCCATGGTCATCGAGCGCCTGAGCTAGTTCTCGCGAAACACGAAGGCGGCCACCGGGATTCCGGTGGCCGCCTTTGCGTTGGTCGGACTAGTCGTTATTGAAATAGCTCAGCAGCCGCAGGATTTCGATGTAGAGCCAGACCAGGGTGACGGTCAGGCCGAGGGCGACGCCCCAGGCGGCCTTCTCCGGCGCCTGGGCGCGGATGAGCTGGTCGGCGGCATCGAAGTCGAGCAGGAAGCTGAAGGCGGCGACCGCGATCACGACCAGGCTGAAGACGATGGCGAGCGGGCCGCCGTCACGCAGGCCGAGGCCGCCGTCGATGAAGAAGCTGGCGATCAGGTTGCCGACGATCAGTACCAGAATGCCGATCATGGCGCCGAAGATCATCCGGGTGAAGCGCGGGGTGACGCGGATCGCGCCGGTCTTGTAGACCACGAGCATGCCCGCGAAGACGCCGAAGGTGCCGAGCACCGCCTGCGCGATCATGGCACTGCCGCCGACGCCGCCGAATTCGATATTCGTGAACATGAACGAAAGTGCGCCGACGAACAGACCCTCGAAGACCGCGTAGGAGAGCACGAGGACGGGGTTGTCCATCTTCCGCGCGAAGGTCGCGATCAGCACCAGCACGAAGCCGACCAGACCACCGCCGACGACGAACAACGGCGCCAGCGAGGTGTTCGCGTTGGTCAGGCCGTAGGAGACGATCGCCGAGAGCGCGAGCACACCGAGTGTGATGGCGGTCTTGGTGACCACATCGTCGATGGTCATGGCCCGGGTGGTCGGGGCCTGCTGATACTGGGGGTACTGCGGGTACTGGCCGTACTGCTGGGGCATCTGGCCCGCGCCCGTCACCCCTGACCCGAAGCTGGCATAGCCACTGCCCTCTTGTCGAGGGAGCTGTCTGAAAACAGGATTGCTAGTGGTGCGCACCGTGAATGCCTTTCTGCCAGTCGTGGCTCACGTCGCCGTGGCCGTCAGTCCCGAGCCGTCTCGTTGCGAGCCGGTCGCTCGATATCCAACTAGGTTGTCCAACGTGTATCGGCCCGGTGGAGTTCCCGAGCAACCCTTCGGTACGGACAAATCGGACTCTACTACCGCTGGACGTCGCGCAGCCCACGCACGGATCGCGTCACCGTGAATTTCCGATTGCGTCCGATCACCTCGGTCTGCCCGACCATCCGCTGGACCACGCCCCGATAGTTCAGATGTGAGTTGTAAACCGTCCACAACTCGCCGCCGGGGCGAAGTACCCGACCGGTTTCGGCGAACATCTTTATCGCCGAACCGGTGTGCACGGCGGCACCGACATGGAACGGCGGATTGCACAGCACCAGATCGGCGCTGTTGTCGGCGGCCGATGACATCGCGTCATCGCGCACCACACTCACCCGATCGGCGACCTCGTTGACCTCCGCCGTCGCCCGCGCCGATGCGACCGCTGCGGCCGACTGATCGGTGCCGACCACGCGGATGCCGGGTCGGGCCTTGGCCAGCGCGACCGCCAGAATGCCGGTGCCGCAACCGAGGTCGATGGCATCGCGGGCATCGGGTTTCATCCACTTGAAGTGCTGCAACAGGAATCGGGTTCCGATGTCCAATTTGGCGCCGGAGAACGCGGCGCCGTGCGCGACCACATCGATATCGATATCGTCGATTCGCTCGCGCACCGGAAACGGCGGCGCGGCAACGGGTTTCGGCCCGCTCACCAATATCGTTCGGGACTTCTGCCGTCCCCGGCTCGCACGAACCTCGGAGAATGTTTCGGCCAGTACATCGTTCATGGACTTGGTCAGATATTTATCGCGGCCGCCCGCGAATACGGCCACCTCCGGATCCGCATAGCGGGCGATCGCGTCGGCGACCTCGGTGAGTCCGGCGAGCATGCGCGGTAGTCGCAGCAGCACGACCTTGGCGTCGGCGAGCAACTCCTTGGAAAGTGGGTGTGCGGCATAGCGATCCGCGAGACCGAGCGCGCGGGCGTTGTTGGCCAACGCGAGTTCGCCGGTGAGCAGGTCCTGATGGACCCGGATATCGCGCAGATCGTGCCCGGCGATCGCGCCGAGGGTGAGCGCGCCGTAGGCGTCGCCGATCACGGCGATCCGGCCGCTGCCAGCGGCATCGATCGCCTCGGCGGCGACATCGAGAATCAGCCGGTCGGCGGCATCGACGGCGTAGAGGTTCAGTGCCTCCACATCCGGATACCGCCGCAGTCGGCCAAGTACGTACTCGACATCTCCCACACCTCAAGTGTGCTAGATCGTTGCCGATGGATCGCGGCCACCCCGGCATGTGGGCGACACTCCGATGCCAAACACCGGGTCATCGCAAATACCCGACGGCGCCGAGGGCGGCCAATACCATCAGCCACATGCGTAACAGGATGCTGCTGTTGGTCGCCGCCGCGGCGACGGTGCTCGTCGGCTGCGGCGACGGCGGATCCAGCCCGAACACCACGACCGCCGCGCCGAGCACGACCGGCACATTCACCGATGCGCCCGACACCGCGCCGCGGGATGCGATGCCCAAGCGCGGGACTCCGTCCCGCGACGCGGGCGTGACCGTGACCGATATCCGGATCGGGCACCACGCAGGCTTCGATCGGGTGGTCTACGAACTCGGCGGCGCGGGCACACCCGGCTGGATCGTGCAGTACACCGGACAGGCCATCCAGGACGCCAGCGGCAAGGTCGTCGATGTCGCGGGCCGCTCGATTCTGGAGGTGCAGATCACTGGGTCGGCGTATCCGTTCGACAATGGCGTGACGCCGTATTCGGGTCCCGATCCGGCCACCGATCCCAGCGCGCCGGTAGTCGCGGGGGTGTATCGAAGTGGCGTCTTCGAGGGCACGACCCAATCGTTCGTCGGGGTGAATGCCGATCGCCCGGCCTTCGAGGTCAGCACCCTGACCAATCCCACTCGGGTGGTCATCGATATCGCGAACACTTAGCCGGTGCCCGATACGGCGAGGGGGTATCGAGGATCGGCCGCTGCCGGGGCACTCTAGAATGACGACGTGGTCCAACACTATCCACCTGCGCGCGCCACCGGACTTGTCCGGGTGCTCGGTGTGGTGGTGTTGCTCGCCGGGATCGTGGCCATGCACGCCGGGGTTTTCAGTGTCACCAGCACGCACGCTGAGCACGCCGCGAAGGCCGATGACCACACCATGATGGCAATGCCGACAACGCCGATGGCCACCGAAAACAACAACGCCATCGCGGAATCGGATTGCACCGACGACGGTTGCGGCGCCGCACATGGCGGCATGCACACCTGCGTTTTCATCCTGACCGCCGTCGCGGTTGCCCTGATGCTCGTCCTGCTCTACTGGATCACCCTCGATCGACCGGGTGGCGGTCTGTCGAAACCGCGCCAGTGGCGGCCGATGCGCGAACGCGCACCACCGTGGACCGTGCTCTCCCTGGCCGAATTGTCGATTCTGCGGATCTGACAGACCCACCGCGCCCGACCCCGGACGCGGCTGCTGCCTGCCCTAAAACCGTCATTCGCAATTCCACAGGAGCACAGACATGTCCATCACCCGTAGCCGAATCACCATCGCCATTGCCGCAACGACCACCGCCGCAGCGCTTTTCGCCGGAGGTTGTAGCGATGACAACTCCATGCCCGGTATGAATCACGGCTCGTCGTCGAGCCAGATCAGCTCCGGAAAGCCCGCTGCCCGAAGTGATTTCAACGACGCCGACGTGACCTTCCTGCAGATGATGTACCCACACCACGCGCAGGCGGTCGAGATGGCGCGGTTGGTCCCGAGCCGCACTCAGAACGAGCAGGTGCGCGCGCTCGCCGCCGGTATCGAGCAGGCGCAGGCCCCGGAGATGGAGCAGATCACCAAGCTGCTGGAAAGCTTTGGTAAGCCCGCACCGAGCACTGCCGGGCACGGCGGTCACAGCATGGAGATGCCGAGCACGACCAGCACCATGAACATGCCCGGCATGACATCGATGCCGACCACGGCCATGCCGAGCACGTCGAATATGCCGGGCATGATGTCGAATGAGCAGATGAACGCGCTGGCAGCGGCTTCCGGCGCCGATTTCGACCGACAGTGGCTGGAGATGATGATCGAGCATCACAACGGCGCTATCACCATGGCGAACACCGAACTCGCCAGCGGCACCAATCCGGATGCCAAGGCTCTCGCCGCCGCCATCGTCGGGGCCCAGCAGTCCGAAATCGGCACCATGCGTGGGCTGCTCGGCCAGCGCTGACCCGAGGTCGCCGAGCACGCCGGAACCATCAACGTTCCGGCGTGCTCCGCACCGAACGCGCGGTCCTGACCAGTGGTTTTCCGGCCGTTCGATATCGGTTGGTCATCGATATCGGTCCGGTCGGCTTACGTCGGCGGTCGCGAACAAGTACGGTCTTTACGTCCGGCTTCCCACGCGCCTCCAGCGGCCGGATGTTCGGAGGGGAGAGAGGGGAAACCGACATGCGACGACTAGAGCGGACCGGCCTCGTCGCCGCGGCGGCAGCCACCGCGGTAGGTGTCCTGACCATCGGCGCGTGCTCGAAGCAGATCAACGGCAGCGCGCAGGTCAACCAGACCGAACTGGCCGCCTACGCCTCCGAGGTGACGGCGTCGTCGGTGGCCGCATCCTCCTCGCGCGCCGCGGCGGCCGAACGCGCCGCTGGCACCGCCTGCGACGCCTTCACCACCGCGAACACCAGCTCGATCCACAGCTTCAACGCCTACATCGACGCGAGCAATGACAAGGGCGCCAACGATCCGGAGGCCAACGCCAAGGCCAATGACGCCGTCACCGCGCTGCGTAATAATGCGCGCACCATCGACTCGAAGGTGACCTCCGAGGTGCCGCTGGCCGTCGCGGGTCCGCTGCGCAGCTACCGCGACGACACCAACGCGCTGGCCGACACCCTCGATCGGCGTGCGCCGACCGATACGCTCAATGCCGCGATCGATAAGTTCAACGCCACCAAGAACGTCGCTGAGGATGCGTGTAAAGCCTACTGACGCAGGCTATTTCGCGTTCTATATCGGGGAATGAATCAGGCGCCCGGCGGGACGGTCGGTTGCCAGGGTGCGGGCTGGTCCGGGGTGCGCGGCTGCGGGCGGCGCCGTTCGACGAGCACGACGGCGATACCGGTCAGGGAGGCGGCGATGGCGACCAGCGCGAAGATGAACGCGGTGCCGGGAAAGCCGACCGCACCGATCACCGCGGCGGCGATCGCGACGAGTCCGCCGATGATCAGCAGGACGAATCCGGGCCAATTTCTGGCGTCCGCCAACGTGATTCCCGGTTGGGGCTCGGTCGCGCGGGCGATATCCGGAGCGTCGTCGAGCGGGGGAATTTCCCACGGCCCTTCCGCTGTCATAGTGGTACCTCACATTTCGATGTCAGGCTGGGTGGCTTATGCCTGATGTCTATAAGGTGCCCCCGACATGGCGATCCGAAACAGGCAGGTCGCGCTGGGCGACGGTGCGGCCGAGCACTTGTGCGAGCGCGCGTGTCAGGTCGTCGGCCGGATCCGCCGGGGTGGTCGGCGCACGCCAGGCGACGATCTGATCGGGACGCACGAGAAGTGCACCGCGGTCGGTGATTCCGACCCGCTGCGGCCAGTCCCGCGCTTCGATAACCACCACGGGAAGGGGTACGAGCAGACGGTCGGCAACCTGCTGTGCGGCGCGCGGCCATGCCACGCTGTCGCGACCGACCAGCAGCGTGAAACGGGACCGGACAAGGTCGAGTGTGGAGTGCCGGTTGCCGTTTCGCGCCACCCAGGCGTGCGGGAGCCGGGATCCCGGGGTGCCGTCGAGGACGAGTTCGATGTCCTCGGTCGAGGGCAGTTTCGGCTGCGGTTCGATGACCGCGGCGGAGTCGTAGCGGTAGCCCATGTGCACGATCGGTGCGTCGAGGATGCCCATCGCGGCCCGCTCGGCAGCCGCGACCGGGCTCGAATCCCAATGCAGACGTGGGGCTTTCAATCGAAGCAATGCCTGGGTCAAGGTATTCGCCGCGACCGGTCGTCGCTCGGCGTCGTAGGTGTCGAGCAGTGCCGGATCGGCGGCTCCGACCAGCACCGCGGCCAGTTTCCAGGCGAGATTATGCGCGTCGGCGGCACCGGTGTTCAGGCCGAATGCGCCGAGCGGCGGTACCGCATGGGCGGCGTCACCGACCAGGAAAACCCGGCCATGCCGGAACCTTTCGGCGACCGATCCCCTGGCCCGCCAGGACAATCTGCTGACTATCCGCGGATCGAGCTCGGGGTCACCGATCGCGGCGCGGATCAGTTCGCGGCACCGGTCGATGGTGTAGTCGTCGGCCGATTCGCCACGCTCCGGGTGGTAATCACTATGGAACACCCATTCTTTCGCGCCGTCGACGGTCATCAGGATGCCCGGCGCATCGGGGGTGGTGATATCACACGCGACGAACTGTCGTCCCTGGGTATACGGGCGCAGATCGGCGTGGAAGAGGATATTCATCTTCGGATTGCCCAGCGCCCCAGGGCCGGTCGTGTCGATATCCAGTGCCTTGCGCACACCGCTGTGCACACCGTCCGCGGCGACCAGATAGTCCGCGCGAATCGTCTGCCCGTCATCGAGGTGCGCGGTGACACCATCGGCGTCCTGCTCGAAGGACAGCAGCCGGGTGCCGTATCGAACGGTGGCTCCGCCCTGCGTCGCAGCGGGCAACAGTACCGAGTCGAGCCGATGCTGCGGACAGGTGCCGCGGATCGCGGCCGGGGTGACCGGATCCGAACGCCGATGTGATCGCGCGGGTGCGGCCTCGGGCAGCCCGGCCAGATTCGCCGAGGCGAGGTTCACCGCCGACAGCTTGCCGAGATTGCCCTCGGACATATCGACCGCCACGGCATCGACGGCGGCGAGGACACCGGCCTCCCGCAGGAATTCCAGTGTGCGCGGGCCGAGGCCGGTGGCGCGAGGGTGCACCGATGGCTCGGGCTGCGCCTCCACAACCAGCGCCTCGATCCCGTGCCGGGCGAGAAATAACGCCGTGAACAGTCCCACCGAGCCGCCGCCGACGATCAGAACCTTGGTGCGCAACATGACAACTCCTCTATGGCTACAGCGTTCTCGCTACGGATACACCGTAGCCATACTGCTACGATGTTCGCAACGGCCCGAAGGAGCAGCAGTGACGAATCCGGCGAAGACCCCCGCGCTGGTCTGGAGCAAGGAGCGGCGCACCCCGCGCCGCCAGGCCCCCGGCGTGGAGCAGATCGTCCGCACCGCCATCGGACTGGCCGACAGCGAGGGGGCCGATGCGGTCTCAATGCGCCGCATCGCCACCGAACTCGAATCCGGCACCGCATCGCTGTACCGCTATGTCGCCAGTCGTGACGATCTGTTGGATCTGATGATCGATGCGGTCCGCGGCGAGATCGCGCCACCCGAGCTCACCGGAGACTGGCGTACCGACCTCAGCGCGGTCGCGGAGCACCTGCGCGACACCATGATTCGCCACCCGTGGCTGGCCTCCGAACTCACCGGCCGCCCGACGCTCGGCGCGAATTCGCTTCGCCTGCAAGACACTGCACTCGCCGCCGCCGCCGAGCTGACCGCCGATGTCACCGAGGCGGCCGCGATCGCGGATACCGTGCACGCCTATGTCTTCGGCGTCACCGCCGCCCAACTCGCCGAGGAACAGGCGCAACGTCGCACCGGACTCACCAGGGATCAGTGGCGCGAAACCGTCGCGCCGTATATTCGCGAAGTGATCGAGAGCAACGAGTACCCGAATTTCGCTCGCCGCGTGCGCGATGCCGCCGACGCCGACGCGGATCAGCGCTTCGAATTCGGGCTGGGATGTGTGCTCGACGGGATTGCCGCGCGCGTGCGCGATTAGCCGCAGCGGTCGAACGTCGGGTCAGCGGCCCTGGAAGGCGGTTCGGTAGTTGTGCGGGCTGGTGCCGACCACCCGTTTGAAGCGGTCACGGAAGGCGGTGGGCGACCCGAAGCCGACTTTGGCCGCGATGCGGTCGACCGGATGGTCGGTGGCTTCGAGGAGGTATTGGGCCTGGCGGATGCGGGCGCGGTGCAGCCACTGCAGCGGCGTGGTACCGGTTTGTTCACGGAAGCGGCGGTTGAGCGTGCGCGGGCTCATACCGGCTTGGGCCGCAACGTCTTCCAGGGTGAGTGCGTTCGCGGCATGCTCTTCCAGCCAGCGCAGCAGCGGCTCCATCGACGCACCCTGTGGCGTCGGCGGCTGGTCGTGCACGATGAATTGCGCCTGTCCTCCTTCGCGTTCCAATGGCATGACCGCGAGGCGGGCGGCGTCGGCGGCAACGGCGGAACCATGGTCGCGCCGAATCATGTGCAGGCACAGGTCGATTCCGGCGGCAGCACCGGCGGAGGTGAGGAATTGACCGTTGTCGACGTAGAGCACATCGGGGTCGACATCGATGGCGGGATATTTGGCGGCGAGGGTCGGGGCGGCCAGCCAGTGCGTGGTGGCGCGCAGCCCGTCGAGCAGACCGGTGGCGGCGAGAATGAATGCGCCGACGCAGATCGATGCGATGCGGGTGCCGTCGGCCGCGGCCGCGCGCAGGGCGTCGATGACCTCGTCGGGGACCGCAACGGTGGGGTCCGCGCATCCGGGCAGCACGATGGTGTCGGCCTCGGCCAGTGCCTCCAGACCCCAGCGAGCCTCGATGGTGAACATCTCGGTTTCGACGGTCGGCGTTGCGGCGCAGACGCGAACCCGGTAGGCGGGGCGGCCGTCGGGTAGGCGGCTGCGGGTGAAGGATTCGATCGGCGTGGAAAGGTCGAAGGGCAGGACCTGGTCCAGTGCGAGGACGGCCACGGTGTGCATGCCGATACCGTAGGGGATCGGTAGGTTTCCGCCAACGCGTGTGACCTGCGCCATTCAGTGTCTTTGCAGATCAGCATGGTTGGCGAGAATCCGTTGACATATGGCAATTCCGCCAGTTCCCGCACCGCTCGAAGATCATTACCGTCAGCAGCACCGACAAGATGAAGGAGCTGACACGGTGCTCGCCCAGTTCGTACTATTCGACGGATTCGACCCGCTGGATGTCACCGCACCGTTCGAGGTGCTCGATGCCGGACGTCTGCTCACCGACGGCGAATCGACGGTCGAATTGGTCTGCGCCGAGGGCGCGCCGGGTGCCCAGCGGCATGCCCGCGATCTCGCTCGAAGCCACCGCCCGATTGGATCCGGATCGCGCGGACCTCGTCGTGGTCCCCGGCGCGCTCGGCAAGCTGCCGGATGGGCCGAATGATCAACGGCCGGACACCATTCCGATGATTCTCGCCCGCAGCCTCGGCACCGATCTCCGCGCGCTGCTGCGGGCAGCGGTCGAGCGCACGGATACGACCGTGGCCACGGTATGCGGCGGGTCACTGCTGCTCGCGATGGCGGGCTTGATCAAAGGGCGTTCCGCGACAACGCATCGCTTGGCAATGGACACCCTCACCGCCACCGGCGTCAATGCCATCGATGCCCGCGTGGTCGACGACGGGGACCTGATCTCCGGCGCCAGCGTCACCTCCGGTCTCGACCTCGGCCTCTACTTGTTGGAACGCGAACTGGGTCCGCGCGTCGCCAACGCGGTGGAGAAACTCATCGCCCACGAGCGCCGCGGCACCGTTTGGCGCAACACCGGCCACACCCCAGCCATCGCCATCTGAGCGCCCGTGACGAAACTTCTACTTTCCCTGCATGTTCTGGCGGCCATTATCGCCATCGGCCCGGTAACGGTGGCGGCCAGCATGTTCCCCGCCACCGTCCGTCAGGTTCAGACCGACCCGCACCGCCTGGCCATCGCACGCAATCTGCACCGCATCTGTCGCGTCTACGCCACCATCGGCCTCGCCGTCCCGGTCTTCGGCCTGGCCACCGCAGCCAGTCTCGGTGTTCTCAGCGATATCTGGCTCACCGTATCCATCGCGCTGACCGGTGTGGCCGCCGGAATCCTCGCGCTGGCGATTCTGCCCGACCAATCCCGTATTCTCGCCGCCCTGCCGCAAACCATCCCCGCGACCGCCCAATTGGCCATGCTCACCGGCATTTTCAACCTCCTGTGGGCAGTAGTCACCGTCCTGATGATCGTCCGTCCCGGTTCGACAACCGGCGCGTGAGGCAAAGTTCGACGGTTCCTCAGTTCGGTGTCGCCGCCAGGTCGTAGACCGCGACATTGCCGATGTGCACGGGCTGATAGTGCGCGGCGACCCAGTCGGAGATGTCCTTGTGGCCGATGGGTCGCCACGGCTCGTCTTCCTGGGCCGGTGGCGCGGTATCACCTCGATCGCGCACCCGCCAGGAATCGGGCAGTTGCACTTCCTGCGCCAGGTAATAGCGGACCTGGTGGGTGCGGACCAGTTCCTGGAACTGATCGAGGGTGGGCACCGGATCCTCGGAGGTGAAGCCGCCGATCGCGATAACCGCTGTGCGGCTGGCCAATTCGAGGGTGGCCGCGGTCGAGGAGCGGTCGACGGCCGCCGACCAGCGGGTGGTGGTGTCGCTCAGCATGCGCACCACTTGCGGCTCCGCGACGTTGCCGCCCATGATCCGGCCCACCGCGGATTGCTGCTGGGAATCGCGCTTGCGCGCCTTCGCCGGACCGACCGTCGGGCCGCCGCCGGTATGCGACTGCGGCAGCGTCGCCACCGCGTACGCCGTCGAACCACCCAGACCGGCGATGACGCCCGCGATCACCAGTACCGAGGTCACCCGATCCCGCAGGCGCCGCCGCCCGGCGGCCGGAACCGATGTGACGAGCAGACCGACCGCCGCGAGCACCGATATCACGATAATCGTCCATCGCAGCCACGGCTGCCAATCCGAATTCCGCTGCAACACAACGAATGCCCACACACCGGCGGTGAGAACGAGTGCGGCAGAGCCGATTCGGCCGAATGTGTCGGCGCGGCGACGCCACATTTCGTGCACGCCGAGTGCGAACATTCCGGCCACCGCTGGCCCGATCGCCAAGGTGTAGTACGCGTGCATGCCGCCCTTCATAGTGGAGAAGGCGATGCCGTCGATGATCAGCCACAAGCCGAAGGTCAATGCCGCGCCACGGACCAGATCGGTGCGCGGTGCGCGCCACCGGGATGCCAGCACCAATACGAAGGCGAGCATCGCCGCGGGCAGCAACCAGGAGATCTCATAGGCGATTTCACCGGTGAACAGCCGGTCCGGTCCCGAACCGAACCCGCCGAAGCCCGGTCCGCCGCCGACATTGTGCGGCATTTCGTAGCCGGGTGGCAGTTCGAAGCGGTTGCCGCCCTTGTGGTTACGGCCGAGGAAGCGAGCGAAGCCGTTGTAGCCGAGCACCAGATCCATGAAGGTGTTATTCGTCGATCCAGCCAGGTACGGCCGCGAGGATTCCGGCCACAGTATGGTCAGCAGCACGTACCAGCCGGACGAGACGACCAGCGCGGCCGCCGCCGCCAGCAGATGCCACAGCCGCGTGCGCAGTGCGGTCGGCGCGACGATGAGATAAGCGATGCCCAATGCGGGCAGCACCATCAATCCCTCGAGCATCTTCGCCAGGAATGCGAAGCCGAGCGCCACACCGGCCAGCATCAGCCAGCGCACACTCGCCTGCCGCAGCGCTCGGATCGTGCAGTATGCGCCCGCCGTCATAAGCAGGACCATCACCGCATCGGGATTGTTGAACCGGAACATCAACGCGACCACCGGTGTCACCGCGAAGACGGCACCGGCGAGCAGTCCGGCACCGCGGCTGCGCGCCGCCCTGGTCACCGCGCCGTAGATCAGCGCGACCGTCGCGACGGCCATGAGCGCCTGCGGGATCAGCATGCTGGCACTGCTGAACCCGAACAGCTGACCGGAAAGTCCCATCACCCACTGCGATACCGGCGGCTTGTCGACCGTGATGAAATTCCCGGGATCCAGCGAGCCGAACAGCAGCGCCTTCCAGTCCCGCGAGCCCGACCAGGCTGCCGCGGCGTAGAAGCCATTGCCCATGGCATTGACCGTGATATTCCACAGATAGGCCACCGCCGTCCCGATCAGCAGCACCGCCAACCCGAGGCGCTCCCAGCGCCGGATCGGTGGCAACTCCGTCGCGGGCGCTGGCACGGTCGTATCAGGTGGTGTCGTATCGGGCGGGGCCGTTTCGGGCAGGGACGTCGGGGCACTGGTCACTGTCACCTGGGGAGTATCACAGCCGTCCCGGTGGACCCCCTTTGCGTTTCCTGTCAGTCCGCTGTGAGCCTGGACCTAACCCTGTGACCATGGGATTTGTGCTCTCGGCCGTCAGGTGGCCGGAATTTCGCGTTGGAACCAGTCGAGGATCTGCGGGAGCGCGACGCGCACGGTGGCGGAGTGGTCGATATCGCCGAGATCGGTGAGGGTGGCCCGGTCGGTGCGCATGGCCTGCCGACAGTGTTCGGCATTGGCGTAGAGCACACTTCGATCGCCGGTGGCAGCGTAGAGGCGCACCGGAATGCGCGGGGTCCAGTCGCAGGTGCCGTCGCTGGCCGCCACCGCTTCGCGTGCGGTTCCGGTCGGATCTTGCGCCAGGGCAAGGAATTTCGGCGTCAGCAAGAGTTCAGGGCGCACCGGTAGCGCGGTGCCGATGGTGATCTCGTTCTGCTGTCCGTCGAAGAGCCGCTCGATGCGATCGGCGATGGGTTCCTGGAAGGCGTCGGCGGGCCGATCGTAGAGGTGGTAGATCCGGTTCATCGCGGTGATCCAGTAGGAGAGATAGAAGACCGCGGCCGCCGGGAGCACCCGCCCCTCGATCGCGCCGGGCGTCTCGACGTGCTGCACGTCGTAGGGGCCACTGATCGGTGCCAGCGCGGCAAGTCCGAACCCGGGCGCGTCACCGCCCTGTAGCGCCTTGCCCAGCGCCGTCGCGGCCTGGCCGCCCTGGGAGAAACCGGTGACGAGAATATCCGGGTCGAGATCGTGCTGCTGTCCGGCGGCCATGGTGCGAGCGGCACGCAGCAGATCCACCGAGGCGCTGACCTCCGAGGGCGCGTGGGTGTAGGGATGTGCGCCGGGGCCCTCGCCGAGGCCGAGATAGTCCGGCGCGACGGCCGCGTAGCCCGCCGCGGCGAACATGATGGTGCGGGCCCGATCGGGGCGTGTGTCGTTCACCGAGGGCGCGTCACTCTTCAGCACCAGCGTGCCGTGCTCATAGGTGACGACGCGCAGCCGTCGAGAATCGGTGCGCGGCAGGACGACCAGCCCGCTCGCCGTTGTCGGATCGCCCTCCGGAGTGACCGTTCGGTAGACGACCCGGTAGGCATCGACGCCATTGCGTGCGGGAGTGCCGATTTTCGCGTCGGCCAGATAGGTCGTGGTCTGTTCCGCCGACAGCTGTGCGACCGGGGTCGTGCTGACGACCTCGCCGCGCGCGACCACGGGTGTGTTACGAGATCCGCAAGCCGGGGCCACCAGGATGGCCGCGGCCAGCAGTGCGATCAGCGAATGCGGTGTGCTGCGCATGGATTCGGTTCCTCTCGAGCGACCACACCGACCATCGTGCCACCGGCGGTTCCGCGACTCGCCAGCCGACCGAGCATATTTGCTACCCATTCGCCGCCATGTTATTAACCAGGCGATTATCAGCCGTTTCGGCCCAGATCACCGAGCCGATGGTGCGTTCGTTTGCAGGTCCTGATTTGTGAGCGAAGGAGCGTTGCGGTGTTTGCGAAAAGTTCGCGTCTTCTCCTACCGATTATCGTGCCAGCGGTACTCATCGGCACCCTCTTCGGCGTGCGCGCCCCGGCGCACGCCGACCTTGCCCATCCGGACGGGAGCGTGCCACCGGCCGGTGCCAATGATTGGACCTGCCGCCCGTCGGCGGAGCATCCACAACCCGTTGTGCTTGTGCACGGCACCTGGGGGAATCAGAACTCATGGGATGTGCTCGCGCCACAGCTGAAAGCGCAGGGCTACTGCGTATTTTCGCTCAGTTACGGGCGCGCGATCTACAGCATGCGAGGTGCGCAACCCGGTGTCTACGGCACCGCGGATATTCGCAACTCGGCAAGGGAAATCGCGGGATTCGTCGACAAAGTGCGCGCGGCCACCGGTGCGTCGAAGGTGGATATCGTCGCGCATTCTCAGGGCGGTCCGCTGGTGCGGCAGTTCATGCGCTTCGAGGGCGGCGCGGATCAGCGGAATCCGGCCGACAACAAGGTGGACCATCTGGTCACCATCGCGGCGACCAATCATGGCACCACCGCGGAAGGGCTCGGTTATCTGCTGCCGACCGGAAGTGCGCAGGCGCCGATTCTCGGCCTGATCGCGAGGTATCTGGGGATAGCCGCGTCGCAACAACTGATCGATAGTGAATTCCTGCGCAGCCTCAATGCCGGGGGCGATACCGAGCCAGGAATCAACTACACGGTTATCGCCAGCCGAGTCGATCGGGTCGTCACCCCACCCGAGGCCACGTTTCTCACCGCCGGAATCGGGGCCACCGTCGACAATGTCTGGGTCCAGGACCTGTGCCCGGACGATGAGTTCGACCACGGCGCGCTGCCGGAATCCCCGACCGTCGGCTATGTCGTCCAGAAAGCACTCGATCCGTCCTATCGCGGACTCCCATGCCAGGGCTGACCTGCGAACCGACGCAGTTGGGTTAACGCTGTTATCGTCGATAGCGCCCATGGTGCTCCGGTGGTGGGACCGTGCGCCGCAGCGTCCCCCCGCGAGGAATGAACATCCGTGAAATACGTTCCGCGTATCGTCCTGTTTCTGGCGATTCCCGCCCTGCTTTTCCTGGTGCCATGGTGGACCTTGATCGGCGCCACGACCGACGGTCCGCTGTTCTGGCTCGGCTCGGCGGTTTTCCTGGCCGGTTTCGTATGCCTGCCCGCATCGATGTTTCTCGGCCATGGACCGAGGCAGCATGACGGCGCGTCCATTGTCGGCGACACATTGCTCGGCCTGATGTGGATCGTTTTCAGCTGGTCGGTGATCGGCAATATCGTCGGGCTCGGATTGGCCGTCGCCGGTGTGGACGATCCGGCGCGGTCCGGGATCGTCGCCGCCGGGGTTTTCGTGATCGCCGCCGCGCTGTCGGTCTGGGGCGTGCTCGAGGCGCGCCGGGTCCCTCGGGTGCGCACCCTCGATGTCGCTATCCGCGGACTCGGACCCGCACTGGACGGACTGCGCATGGTGGTCATCACCGATACCCATTACGCCGCGCTGAACCGGTTGCGCTGGTCGGAGAAGGTTGTCGATGTGGTGAACGCCGAGCAGCCCGATATCGCTTGCCACGCGGGCGATCTCGCCGACGGTTCGGTCGAGAAGCGGCATCGGCAGGTCGATCCGCTCGGCAAGATCGAGGCTCCGCTCGGCCGGTTCTACATCACCGGCAATCACGAATACTTCGGCGACGCGCCGGGCTGGATCGAGCATATGACCTCGATCGGCTGGCAGCCGCTGCGCAACCAACACGAGACCATCACCCGCGGCGGCGACCGGCTGGTGCTGGCGGGCATCGACGACCCCACCGGTGTCAGCGTGCCAGGTCACGGACCCGACCTGCGCGCCGCCCTCGCGGGCGCGGACCAGGAGGCACCGGTCGTCCTGCTGGCCCACCAACCCAGGCAAGTTACCGAGGCCGCCGCGGCGGGGGTCGCGCTACAGATCTCGGGCCACACGCACGGCGGCCAGATCTGGCCGTTCCACTATCTGGTCCGCCTCGAACAACCCGTGGTCGCCGGTCTCAGCCGCCACGGCGATCACACCCAGCTCTACACCAGCCGGGGCACCGGGTTCTGGGGCCCGCAATTCCGCGTCTTCGCGCCCAGCGAAATTACGGTCCTCGTCTTGCGCAGCGCCTGAACGATACGGGTATAGCTTCGCGTTGTGAACGCTATCTGGCACGCACTGACACTTGCTGGGTCGATGACCTGGGAGATCCTCTGGGCTCTTGTTCTCGGCTTCGCCCTGTCGGCCATTGTGCAAGCGGTGGTACGCAAGTCGACCATTCTGCGGCTGATGGGCGACGATCGGCCACGCACCCTCGCCATTGCCGCCGGGCTCGGCGCGGCCTCGTCGTCGTGCTCGTATGCGGCCGTGGCGCTGGCGCGTTCGCTATTCCGCAAGGGTGCGAACTTCACCGCAGCGATGGCATTCGAAATCGGATCAACCAATCTCGTCATCGAACTCGGCGTCATTCTGGCGCTGCTGATGGGCTGGCAGTTCACCGCGGCCGAATTCGTCGGCGGGCCGATCATGATCGTGCTGCTCGCGGTGCTCTTCCGATTGTTCGTGCGGGCCGAACTCGTCGAGCGGGCCCGTCGCCAAGCCGACCGCGGACTCGCCGGATCGATGGAGGGCCATGCCGCCATGGATATGGCAGTCGCCGCCGAAGGCTCGTTCCCACGCAGGCTGCTGTCGCGGGCTGGGCTTACCGCGGTTTCGCATGTGTTCGTGATGGAATGGGCCGCGATACTGCGTGATCTCGTCATCGGTCTGCTGATTGCGGGCGCGATCGGCGCGTGGGTGCCGGAGACCTTCTGGCAGAACTTCTTCCTCACCGATCATCCACTGCTGTCTGCCATTTGGGGTCCGATCGTCGGCCCGCTGGTGGCGATCCTGTCCTTCGTCTGCTCGATCGGCAACGTGCCGCTGGCCGCGGTGCTGTGGAACGGCGGCATCAGCTTCGGCGGCGTCATCGCCTTCATCTACGCCGACCTGCTGATCCTCCCGATCCTCAATATCTACCGCAAGTACTACGGCGCCCGCACGACCCTCATCCTGCTCGGCACCTTCTACGCCGCCATGGTCGGCGCCGGATATCTCGTCGAAATACTCTTCGGCACAACCAATCTCATACCCACCGAACGCAATGCCATGGTGATGGCGGAAGGCATCCGCTGGAACTACACCACCTGGCTGAATATCGCCTTCCTCATGCTCGCCGCCGTGCTGGTCACCATCTTCATGCGCACCGGCGGAATCCCGATGCTGCGCATGATGGGCGGCTCTCCGGACACCGAGCACGATCACATGACGTAGCGCCGCCGGCCAGCTGCACCGACCCGGTCACCGTTCCGGGCTGAACGCGGTCGGGAAACGGCTCTTCAGCAGGGCGGCGGTAACCGCACTGTAGGCGTGACTGGCTTCCTCCGGACGCAGGGTCGGGTAGTTCGACCGATGGGTGACGATCACGCCGTTCGGGAGGGTTACGGTGCGATCCGGGACGGTGGCAACGCAATTGCCGCCGGATTTGGCGACGAGATCGACGATCACCGTCCCGGAGCGGAGTGTGTCGAGCACCGTGGCGTCCAGCAGCAGTGGGCCGTGGGAGCCGCGGTGCACGGCCGCACAGACGATGAGGGCGGGCGGATCGGCGGCGAGGTGACCGAGAAGTCCATCCGGATGAGGCAGAAATGCCTTGGCACCGTGCCGGATTGCCGCGGATTCTTGTTCCCTCCGGTTGCCCATCGCGGTCGGCTCGTCGCCCTTGGCGACCGCAGCCGCGATCGCGGAGAGTCCGGCCTGTCCGCAGCCGAGGATCAAGGCGGGCACCGGCCCCTCGGTCGACAGGAGTTGTCGCGCTTGCCCGTAGGCGACCTCGCCCGCTATCCGGCTCATCGCGGAGAGCGCATCGATATCGGGGCGGGAGTGCGGAACGGTTTCGTAACCGACTGATTCGATGCCACGTTCCCGCAGTGCCGCAATCACGTCGTGGCGGTGCAGCGGGTCCTGGAATCCGATCAGAGTCGTACCTGGGCGTACCGAATCCAATTGGTACGCAGGCGGTTTCACCCACACCACCACATCGGAGCGCGCGAAGATCTCCGCGCGCTCGCCCAGCTGCGCCCCGGCCGCTACATAGTCCGCATCATCGAACCCGATGGACCGGCCCGCATCGTGCTCCACGACGACCCGCACGTCCGCGAGCCCGCGCACATCCTCCGGTATCAACGCGACCCGCCGCTCTTCAGCAGCGGTCTCCTTCAGCACGCCGATAATCATTGTGCCGCAGCAGGTTCGATGACGGGCAGACCGCGCTCGGCCAGCACCTTGGGATAGGTCAGCCCATTCCGGATCGCATGCAGAAGCTGTTCGAGCCGGTCGAACAATTCGTCCACCAGATCCGCCGACTCCTGCCCCGGCGCCTTGCGCGGCGCGAGCACATTGAATCGGACACCGAGTCGCTCGGATCCGGTCCGATCCAACGCGACAGTATCGATCCCGGCACCGGCGAGCAGCAGATCCGCTATCTCCGCGCTGGTTTCGACGCCAGCCCGGTCGAGGACCGCATCGTCGAAAACCACAGTGAGGAACATACCCTGCCGACTGCCCAGCGGCCGAATGACTTTCGCACCGAACCGAGCATTGATCGCATCGATGTGGCCGTGCGCGCGATCCAGCTGGTCGAGCATCCGTACCCGATTCTGCGCGAAGTAGCTCTCGGGCGTGTGCTCGACAATCGCCCGCGCCAGATGTGTCGACTCACGCTGGAACGAGATGGTGAGCCGCTCGCGAATCCTGGCCAGCCATTCGGTGTCGCCCGAGCAGGCGGCGCCCAGTTTGCAGGGTCCGAAGGCGTTGTAGCCCTTGGAGTTTCCGGTAATGGTGAGCACCTGGTCGTACAGCCGACGCACGCCGTCGTCGGTCGCGATCTGCACTGCGGCGATCGGAATGTGCTGTTCCACCATGCAATCGAAGGCCATATCGCAGATGACCGGCACCCCACTGGCAACCAGCACCCGGCCGATTGCCAGCAACTCCTCGGCCGAATAGTCGGTGAATACCGGATTGCCGGGCAGGGTGAGCAGCACCCCGCACAGTTCATCACGTTCGGCGAAGTAGTCCAGGCAGGATGCCAGCAGGACCGGGTCGATCTTGAAGGAATCGTCCGGTGCGACCGGGCACGCCTGCATCCGCAGACCGTACTTCTCCACGTGAATGCCCGAACTCTTGTACAGGCCTTCGGGATACACGATCACACCACCGGGGCGGGCGAGCGTCGCGACCGCTTCCTCGAGCAGCATGGTGCTCGAATACGGGCAGACGATGACCTCCTCGGGTGATACCCGAACTCCCGGCAGACTGTCGACCGGCACCGCCAATCGCCCGAACAGCTTGTGCGCTGCCAACTCTCGCAATACCAGCGGCTGCCGCTTGTGATACAGCGTGCCGTCACCATATTCGTCAGGTGGTTGGGTGTGCATCAGTTCGTGCCATGCCAGGTCCAGTGCGGCTACCGCATTTTCGGCCAGCGGCAGCCCGGTCTCGCCGTGGTATGCGTCCAGTACATCCGAATACGTCCGGTCGCCTGTCCCCGCGAACTGCGGCCGCGCACCCAGATGTCGCCGCAAGTCCCGCTTGCGCTCCTCGGAGCGATTGGTGCGGGCGGCCAGGCTGGGTGCCGGTGTCCGCCAAGGCAGCCGATCGATATCAGCCTGCCGAGTCACGACACCTCACCTTCGAAGGACGGCTCTCCCGGCGCGGTTATCTCGCGCCAACTCCGTTCCAGCGCCGCACGGAACAGATCGCGACAATCGCCCTCGGTGAGACGTTCGTAACCGGCCAGCGCCGGTGACGCGACAATATCGTTCACGACAATGCCGGAACCGGCGACCTTGAGCTCATACAGGCGCTCGAATCGCCGCACGGCGAATGCGACATCGTGCTTCAAGGCCGAGAACCGGGTCGCCACGCGCGCCTGCCGTGAATAGTCGTATTCCCCAACGGCGACATACTTTTCGTCCACGATGAGCATGCTCTGCGCATTGCGCGCGTGCTCGCGCTTGACCAGCACGCTCTCCACGCCGGAACGCGCCTGTTTCCACAGTTTGTCGTCATAGGGCCACACATCCTCGATGGTGTCGAGGACATACATTCGTCTCACATCGATTCGGGGCGGATGGGTGGTATCGGCCAGGCGCAGGATCGCGGCGTGATAGTCGTCGCCGACATCGCCGCCGATGGTGCCCAGATCGGCGGTGTGGATCGCGCGGACGGACGCCTTGGCTTGCTCGAGGATGATCAACCAGTCGCTGACGGTATTCCATTCCCAGACGGTCGCGCTGCACGAGGGGATCTGGGCCAGGATTTCCTCGGCACGATCCAGCTGTCGATCCGCGATCATGCGTAGCGGTTCGATCTCCTCCCGCGCGGAGGTCGCATCGATCAGGCTGCCCGCGATGCCGAGCGCCCGCTCGACGAGTTCAGGGTCCTTGCCGAGCAGCACGTTGAAGCGCATGCGCAGATCGTGATACGCGCCGCTCGTCAGATCGTCTGCGATACCGTCGGTCCTGGGCAATTCCTGGCCGAGCGCCAAGCTGAGCCGTTCGCGCAGCGGTAGCGGTGGCACCCGAGTTCCGTTCTCGATCTGCTGGATCAGGCTGCGCGAACAACCCGTCTTGGCCGCGAGGGCGGCCTGGGTGAACCCGCGTTCGGTGCGGAGCCGACGGACCAGATCCCCGACCTGCTCACCGTCCGGTCCTGAGCCAGCCATTCCGCGCCCTCCATCCCTGCGCTCGGATTCGAATGCTCACGATGTGTCATCCGACGACATCATAGCCACGTTACGTCGCAAATCGGCGATAGCAATGTTGGAAGTTTTCTGGCCGATCGCTGGAATCCACACCGGTGGGCGGATATTGCGCGAAGCGGCACCAATATCCACGACGTCGATTGCGCGCCGTTCCACTCAAAGCTGCCCTTATGGAACAGATTCCAGATATATGCGGCTGAACTTGCCTGAATATAAGCAATATTGATTTAGAAATATCATCAGATAGCTTCTATGCTTAGTTGACATCCAGAAGTGGCGATCCATAGCATTGTTGTCAGCGTCACATCTGATCCGGCGATCGCTTTCCGGCACAGATGGTTTCGACCGACCAAGGGAGGGGTCATGACACTGAGGCTGACCGACTGGTTGATCACCAGCGACATCACCCCCGAAACCGCCCGCTACACCGGCAGCGGCTGGGTCCTCAGCTGGCTGCCCGGCCGACTGCTGACACGGGAGCAGGCCGAGACCGGCATGGTGCTCGACGAGACACTGAGCGATCCGGATCCCGAAGATTACCTGCTCGCCATGGAAATCGCCGCCATCCGGGCGGCCGACCTCGGTCTCGAATTGGCCACGGCGGTCGTACTGCTGCACGCCCGCATCGTCGAACGAGACCGACGCCGGACCGACGCCAACTGCCGCATCGCGGTACCGACCACACCGGCCGCGTAACGGCAGTTGGCGCCGCGGAGGGGTCGGCGCCACCTGACGTCGCGCCGAGACAGGGTCCGGCGAGCACCGTTCGCCGGGCCCTGTTTTGCTCGTCATAGCGTCGAAGACGCCTGGCGGAGCACAACTTTCGCGCAGTACGCCCGATTCGAGGATCCTCGGCTACATGCAGTCCCAGAAGCGCCTATACGGTGGCGGTCGCCGGAATGGTAAGCAGCGCAGCGAATTCGGGGTCAGGAACCGCTGCGAAGCCCGGCGCGCTCCGGCGCCGAACCGAATGTCTGCTTGAAGTCGGGGCACTCGACCAGCGGTCGGTGAGTGCAGGTGGTGGCATGGCGGAGGCTGTCGCGCATGCGGGTGAGTCGGGCGATGTCCTCGTCCAACTGCCGCGCCTTCTCCGCCATATGACGACGAAGTTCGGTATCCGCTGGCGTGGCCACCAGGAATCGCGCGATCTGCGCGAGTGTGAAACCGGCTGCGCGAGCACAGGACACGAGCGCCAGGCGGTCGAGCACATCGGGCCGATAGGTGCGCCGCAGACCGTTGCGACCGTCGGATTCGATGAGACCGCGCTTCTCGTAGTACCGCAGCGCCGATGGCGCCAATCCGGACCGCGCGGCCACCTCCGCGATATCGAGCATCATCACTCCTTGACTTGAAGCTTGCTTCAAGTCACACGATAGGCCCATGACCGAAACAAGAGAAGAGCTGCACCCCCAAGTTCAGGCATATCTGGACCGTCTCGCCCGCGCCGATTTCGGCTCGGTGCACACCTTTACCCCGGAGCAGGCACGGGAGGGATGGCGACGACAGATCCCACTACTCGGCGAACCGGAGCCCATTGCCGACATCGAGAACCGCAGCATCCCGGGCATCGGCGGGCTCCGGATCTATACCCCGGATGGCGAGGGTCCCTTTCCGGCGTTGGTGTTCTTCCACGGCGGCGGCTTCATGCTCGGCGATCTGGACACGCATGACGGACTGTGCCGCAGTCTGGCCAACGGCGCCGAATGCGTCGTGGTCTCCGTCGACTATCCCCTGGCTCCGGAACACAAGTTTCCGGCAGCACCCGACGCTTGCTACCGCGCGACACAGTGGGTCGCCGAGCATGCGGCAAGCATCGGTGTCGATACCACTCGCATTGCCGTCGGCGGCGACAGTGCGGGCGGTAATCTGGCGGCCGTTGTCGCCCGGATGGCACGCGACGACAGCGGACCGGCGCTGACCTTCCAACTGCTGATCTATCCAGATCTCGATTTCCGCAGAACGAATTTCAGCATCACGGAGTTCGCCGGCAAGTACGGAAATATCAGCCGCGCGGCCCAGCACTGGTTCATGGACGGCTACCTGAACAGTGCCGAGGAGAAGCTCGACCCACGGGTTTCCCCACTGCTGGCCCCCGATCTCGCCGGACTACCTCCGGCGCTGATTATCACCGCCGAATACGACGCGCTGCGCGACGAGGGCGAAGAGTACGGGCGGCGACTCGAAGAGGCAGGAGTCCCGGTCAGCCTCACCCGCTATCCGGGGATGATCCACGAATTCGTCCGGCATCCCTTCGACGACAGCTTGCGAGCCCGACTCGATGCCGCGACGGCGTTGCGAAAGGCATTCGCGCGGTAGTGAATTGCGTCAGCTGGTGGTGTCGGGGTTCGATGGTGCCCGCGATACGACGATGGGCATCCGCCACGACAGGCGGACCGGATTGTCGACCGAACGATGCAAGAGCAGCCATTGGGCGACGGCCGCCATGGTCGAACCGAGCGAGGTCGCTACCGCGATAAATCCCCAGTGTGTAAGGCCAGCGGTTGTATAGCTGGCGGTACTGGTGCCCGGGATGGCCAGTTTGCCTCGACCGGTTGCCCAGTTCAGTATCTGTCCGATTTGGCCACCCAGGTCATAGGTGCGACCGGTCATGGCCTTGAGTTCGGCACCTTTGCCATTGAGGTAGATCAAGCACAGGATCACGAAAAGTGCGGAGCACGCCAATGAAATCATCGTCAGGCGGGCGAGAAGTTCGTTGCGAAGGCGGATGTTCAGCGCGATGGCGCAGAGCGCGATGATGATGGCAGAGCTGGCGAGGATGGCCCACGTGCCGGTGACCGGCGGGGTTTTGGGCGCCACTTTCGACCAGACGTTCATGGCGTTCGTGGTTATCTCGAGCCGACCGAACGCGTTCGCGGCGACCCTACCGTCGGGCCCCTGTGCGGTGATCCATGATTGGAACAACAGCAGGAGGGTGGCGGTACTGCCGACTGCGGCCAGTATGTAGCCCCAGTGCGATTGGAGCGGCCCCAGCCGCGCGCGGAGATCGGCCAAATCCGCTGCGCGGCCTTGGGTCGGTCCCGGCGGAGCGGTCCCGCGTCGAGAGGAAATGGCTCGGGAGGAGTTCTGCTCCATTAACTCAGCTTAAGTGTGGAGCACTGACGCGATTCACCTCCAGTGGGAACGTCCTATTCGGGTTCGTCGGCCGCCTGCGCACTGGGACCGAGCCGCACGACACCGGCGTCGAGATCGATCTCGACGCGCGGACGGTGCGACTGCCCGTCGCTGTCCTCACTTCCCTCATCGGCCAGTTTCTGACCGGGGAACAGTTCACCCATAACGCCCATGGTTCGACCATAGTCCTGAGCCCGGATATCAGGTTCCGGCATTTGCCACATCACAGGCGACTGGCGACCATCGGCACCTACACTGGCGCGCATGTCTGTGCCACGGATGCTCGCATTGTCCGCGTTCGCCCTGCTCACGCCGCTTGCCGCGGCGGCTTGCTCGTCCCAGGGAGCCGGGTACAAGTCCGAGTGTCAGGTCAGTGGTTGTACGGTCACGTTCACGCGTGGGGTGAATGCCAAGGCGAGTGTGCTCGGGATCGACGCGGAACTCGTCGCGGTGAACGGCAATACGGTCACGTTGAAGGTGGGCGGTCAGCAGGTCGATATTCCGATTGGGCAGACGCAATCCGGCAACGGGTTCAGCGCGACGGTGCAGGATGTCACCGATGACCAGGTCGTGGTTCGGATCAACACCGGCATCAATAGCAATTGACGGCGTGAATTGCCTTGCGGCTATAGCGGTTCGTCGCTGGGTTCCTTCGCCGCGGGCTTTCCCGCCGATGCTGAGGTCTATGCCGAGGAGTACCCGCACCTCAACGAGGCGCATCTGCTTGCCGAGCGGCAGCAGCGGATCGATCAGCACGCATTCGACGTCGGCCTGGAATCACTGCTGGATGGGCTCGAGGGGCGATACCGGTTGCCGGCGCGCACTCGGTAGCTCGAAGTCGGTGCGCTGGTAGGCATCCGGGGGTGTCTGTCTATCGGGTCACAACCGGTGCGTTCATCGAGGCCGTACCGGCGCGGCGCACCATGCGATATGCGGGTCGCGAAAAGACCTAGGAGAGAGCAAGTTTCATCGAAATCTCTGTTCTCTACAACGCACCGATCACGGCCGTTTCACAAGTTTCGTGTGCATGGGGTCACGTTGCCCCACAGACCGCGGAGTCCTAACGTAACTTCCTGTTAACAGACGATGTCGTCTGTACCAATTCCTATTATTCGTCCCAGGAGGACATGCCCCGCAGCGTCCGCTTCCCCGAATCCGGAAGTGGCACAGCAGGTGTGGTTAGAAATGGCACACACAACGCCTTGGCAAGAAAAAGATGTTCAGCTCGGTCGCTTCGAGAACGATGACGATCTCATCGGCGAGGTGACCGCACAACGCTTCGACCTACGATCCGACTGGGCCTATCTATGTGCCCCGGGTCTGAGTCTGCTCACCTTCCTACTGCTTTTCCAGCCATGGATTTCGGCAACCGGACCCAATGGCACTATCAGTGCCAATGCCTTCGGCCGAATCGATGGATTCACCACCGGCTCATTCCAATCCGTGATCAGCATCAGCAGCACGTGGGCGGTCCTCACCACCCTGGCGATCGCCGGTACGATCGTTTCCACCGTCCTGTTTATCCGGATTCGCAACCGGCTGCTTTCCTACCTGGTGCTCGGCTGCACCAGTGCGGCAGCCCTTTTCGTGCTCGCGGCCTTGGCCTATCTCAACGGCAAGGTGCCGGAGCTGCGCGAAATCACCGAATCCGCAAAAAACACCGGCCTTTTCAGCTGGCTCTTCGGCGATAACTCGGCGACGAACCTGCTGGGCGGTGAGCACCGAATCGCCAGCGCCGGTCTCGATCTCGCCGCGACGCTCGCCGCCATCACCGCATGCGGTGCCGCGTTGGCCGCCGGTGTCATGAGCCTGCGCAAAGAAGGTTTCACAGTTCGCCTGATCTCGACCCCCCAACCGAATGTCACCGCAGCGGAAAGTCCGTCGGAGACGTCGGCCCAGAAGGACTCGGAAGCCAACATATTCCTCTGGGAACAACTGGCTTTCGACGATGACCTGGCCGTCTACGACCCCCAGGTCCGCCGCCGAATGGTCCGTCGAACCAGGACGGCCGATCGCCGTCCCCCGGCCCGCGAAACGGCACTCACCAGGTAACCGTTTCGCGCGCAGGAAAGGGCCGGGCAGCCGATAGGTGCCCGGCCCGATTGCATTGTGTTCGATTACCTCCGATGCGTGACCTATCACGGGAACGGCGAGAAGAACCCGATCGTGGCGCCGATGGCCGCGCCGATGGCGCATCCGACGATCGCGCCGACCAGGAAGAACCAGATCCCGATCAGAACGCCGATAGCGCAACCGATGGATGCGCCGACAACGATCGAAATCGGTCCCCATGCCTGGTGCACGCCGGGCAGCTGGGAGTTGACGGCCTCAGTTGTCGGCCCGCCGACCGGCGTCAGCGTCAGTTGCGTGCTGGTGCTGTCCAGCGACGGTGTTACCGCGAGGCTCTGTCCGGCCTCGGTACGCAGTGTCGTCGGGATGGTGCCGACTACCGCACCGTTGTCCGCTAGAACCGTGATGGCGTCGGGTGCGAGGACGAATCTGCCGGAGGCCAGGCTCACCAGTGCGCTGGTGTGATCTGCTGCCAGACTCGTTGTGTAGGCGACCGGGCCGTCCGCACCTGTGACGCTGACATCGGCCAGCATCCCCTCGCCATGTGCGGTGGCAGTGGCTATGGAGGTCGCCGCGACGGCCATAAAGGCGGTCGCTATCAATTTCTTGACGAACATTGGACTTCCAATCATTTCCGATTTCCATTGACGTTCCCCGACAAAACGGTACCGGATAGCTATAATGATGCTCCGCCGATTTGATTGATGTCGATAACTATTTTCCGGGATCGAAGTCGGTTTTCACCCCCTAGGGATATGCGATTCGGATTCCGAACGAATGGCATCGACCGATTTCTCCGGGGAGCGCCGCGTCGAACTACGCAAGGCGACTGCGCGCGCCGGAAAAATGATCGCCGGTCAACGTGAAATTCGGGTACCGGACTACTCGGTACTTCCGTGCTCGATCGGCCGACACTCATTACGTGTCCACCGGTAAGAACATCGTCATCTGTCTCGACGGAACAGGCAATCAGGTACGCGCCAGCGGTTGTACGAATGTGGTCCGCCTGTTCGAGATGCTGGACCTGAGCGATGCCACGAAACAGATCGCCTACTACGACCCGGGCGTCGGTACTTTCAGCGCTCAGGGCGCATGGACGCCACCGGCCCGGTGGTTGTCCCGAGTGCTGGGACTGGCGGTCGGCAGCGGACTGCGTTCGAATCTCGCCGAGGCCTATTCCTATCTGATAGGGCACTGGCAGCCGGGCGACCGAGTGTTCATATTCGGATTCAGCCGCGGCGCGTATACCGCGCGAGCGCTGGCCGGACTACTGCACGAGCCGGGCCTCTTGCGTCCGGGTAGTGAGAATCTGGTCCAGTACGTTGTCAGCGCCTACACACGCAAGACCACGAACTGGCCGGAACTTCGCCGATACGCCCGCACCTTCTGCTCGAAGTCCACCGACGGCGATTTCTCGATTCCCATCGAATTCCTCGGCGTATGGGACACGGTGAAGGCGGCCGGACTGCTGCGCTGGGAACTGAAATGGCCTTTCACCAGGCAGGTGCCCAATGTGGTGAAGGCACACCATGCCGTTTCGATCGATGAGAAGCGTCGTCCGTATGAGGAATATCTGGTCACCCCGAAGGGCAACCGGCCGATTCTCACCGAGGCCTGGTTCGCCGGTGTCCACTCCGACGTCGGCGGGACCTTCGAGGACGATCCGAAGCTGGCCGAAATCGCGCTCAAGTGGATCACCGACGGTGCGCTCGAGGCCGGATTGCTGCTGCGCGCCGGGGCCTACCTGGATACCTGCGCGATAAGCCCCGCACACGCCAACGGCAGCGTGCACCGGATGGGCTGGATCTGGGCGCTGCTCACTTACCGCCGACGGAAGGTTCCGGCGGGTGCTCGAGTACACGCGAGTGTGCGATCACGGTGCGCGAGCGACACGACATATGGAAAACGAATCCCCCGAGATGTCATGTGGGAGGACGAGCAATGGACGAAACTGCGAATTTAGCGGTGTACTCGAGCGGAATCTGTCCACCGGCCCGGCGCAGGCTGCGCACCTTCGCATTCGATCCGATGTCGACGCGTCTGTCCGGCCAATTCCTCACCCTTGATATCCCGTTCGAACACATCCGGGGACCGGGCCCCGACGGCACGCTCGTACAGGTGGTCGACTTCGACGCCAGCCGTAACGCCTGGTACGAACCGGTAGACCTGGACGATCCATATGTATTGGCGCAGGACGGAATTCGTCCATCCGAAAGCGATCCGCGTGCGCACCAACAGGTCGTCTACGCGGTCGCGATGAGCGTCATCGAGCGGTTCGAACGCTTCATGGGACGTCGATTCCGGTGGCACGGCGACCAGATCCTGCGTCTGGTCCCGCACGCCTTCGAGGGGCAGAACGCCTATTTCGATCCGCGCCGCCGCGCCTTGCTATTCGGCTATTACCAAGCCGATGCCGAGAATCCCGGCGCGAATCTCCCCGGACAGGTCATCTTCACCTGTCTGTCGAGCGACATCATCGCGCACGAGGTGACGCATGCGATCGTGCATCGAATCCGGCGGCTGTACAACGAATGCACCAATCGGGATGTCTTCGCTTGGCACGAGGCCGTCGCCGACTTGATCGCGCTGTTCCAGCACTTCACCCACCGAGACGTGGTGCTCGACGCGATCGCGACCACGTCGGGAGTACTCGAGAAGAGCGCCGGACTACTGGATTTGGCCAGGGAGTTCGGTGAATCCACCGGGCGCGGCGCGGCATTGCGTTCGGCGATAAAGGACCGCAGCCGCACGCCCGAACGATTTCGCGCGGCACAGGAGCCACACGAACGCGGTGCGTGTTTCGTTGCGGCGATATTCGACGCATACCTGGACGCCTACCAGAACGCGATCGCGGACCTGCTGCGGATCGCCAGCGGCGGCACCGGAGTGCTGCCGCCCGGTCGGCTGCATCCGGATCTGGTATCTCGGATCGCCGACGAGGCGGTCAAGACCGCGGACCGGATGCTCGGGATGGTTGTGCGGAGTTTCGACTACCTTCCGGTACTCGACGTCAATTTCGGCGATGTCGTGCGGGCGATCGTCACCGCGGATCGCGCACTTTATCCGGAGGACCGGCAACACCTGCGCAGCACGCTCGTGGAGGCGCTGCGGCGGCGCGGCATCTGGCCGATAAGCGTCACCTCGCTGACCGATGAAGCGCTGGTCTGGCAGCGGCCGGACACCCGGCTCAACCTCGGCGACGGCGATCACCCGGTCGATTTGTCCCGGGTCATCCTGTCCGCATCGAAGGATCTCGACCCGATCGGCATTCCGGGCGAATTGCGTACCCCCGCCGTACCCGACGGCAACGGCTCCTCCGGTCGGGACGTATCCCCGACCAGGCGTTCGGTTTTCGAGCAGGTCGCCCAAGAGCTCATCGGCTGGGCCTGCTCGAATGCCACCCGAATCGGGCTGGATCCGAACTTCAAGATCAGCTGCGAAGGCATCCATGTCTCGTACCGCATGGCGGGTGATCGGCTGCCGCGTCCCGAATTGGCCATTCAACTGCTGCAACGTCGCACGGACCTCGAAGATGCGGGACAGGCCAAGCAACAACCGGTGATCCGCGCCGCCACCGCGCTCGTCGTCAGTGCCGACGGGAGCGTGGACTATGTGATCGCCAAACCTCTGCCGTTCAGCGACGAATCGGCGGCGGCTGACGACACTGCCATTGCATTCCACCGAGCGGGCGAGCTGCGGCTGGCCGCGATGCGGGAATGGTTCGACCGACTGGAAGCCGACGACACACTGAGCGCGTGGACCGCCGAGCATGCGATCCATCGCCTGGACTTCGCGGCGATCCACGCGCAAGCAGATGAGTAGGTACGACATGTCGACGCCGACAACGATTGCCGTCCGGATGTACAACGTCGGATTCGGCGACGCCTTCACCGTGACCGTGCGGCGCAAGCACGAAACCTGGCGCATGCTGGTCGACTGCGGCGTGCACAGCCAGGGCCAGGCCCGCCCGATCCGGGACTCCGTGCAGGCCATCATCGCCGACCTCACCGCGGCCGATCCGCACCACCGACCGCATCTCGACATCGTGGTCGCCACCCATCACCACGCCGATCACATCACCGGATTCGCCTGCCGGGAATGGGAGCAGGTGAGCGTGGACGAGGTGTGGGTGCCGTTCGTCGAGGACCCCGACGACGAGGACGCGCGCCGGATCCGCAGCGGTCAGATCGAGGCCGCGAACGGTCTGCTCGCGCTCATCGAGCGGCGCGGCGACGGGCATCGCATGTCGGCGGCCGTCGAACAGGCACAGGCGTTCGCGGTGAACTCGCAGGGCAATGCCGCCGCGACCGATCGGCTGCTCGGCCGCAATTTCAGTGGATTCGCCGCACCGCACCGGGTGCGCTACCTGCCGAGCAAGGACGAAACCGAGAATACGATCACCGTGGATCGCGTCGGGCTCGTCGCACACATCCTCGGGCCGCCGCGCGACGCCCGATTCCTCAAGCGCATGGATCCGCCCGCGAAGCAATCGTGGCCGCTGGTACGGGCCGGCGCGTCCGCGGAGAGCGACGGCAGGCCGACACCGCTGTTCAACCGGCGCTATATCGCGCGGAATCCGCTGCCCGGCCGCCTGCTCCAAGCGAAGGCGGCTCTGAACCTGGACGAACTCGTCGACGATGACGATCGCCTGCTGCGCGCCGCCTCGATCCTGGAGAACGCCGTCAACAACACCAGCGTCTTCTTCGTACTGGATATCGCCGGAACCCGGCTGCTATTTCCGGGAGACGCGCAGCAGGGTGCATGGGAGCACGTCCTATCCGATCCGCGCAATGTCGAGCTGGTTTCCCGCCTGGCCTTCTACAAGGTCGGCCACCACGGTTCACACAATGCCACACCGCGGCGTTTCGTCGAAACAGATTGGCAGACAGAAGGTTACGCGATGATTCCGTTCGGACTCGTCAAGCGCTGGGCCAAGACCATACCGAAGAAATCGCTGGTGGACGCGCTGGTGGGTCACGATCACACCGTCATCAGAGCAGACGAGGCACCCGATGTCGTCCCAGGCAAGGTCGCCGTAAACGGTGACCTGTGGACCGAGGTAACCCTCACAGCCTGACTCCAGATCTAATGCCGCGTCCAGCCTGCCTGTCGCGCTTCTCCCGGCCGCTCGCCGAGCGTAGTGATATGGCGTCGAATTCACCGTGGGCAACCACGATTTCGACTACGTTCGACGAACGTCGGCGACTAGCCGCCGCGCAGCCAGCGTTCCTTTAGCATCCAGTGGTTGGCCCACCAGGCACGGATGACTTCGGGGTCGGCGTTCAGCGAGGGCGGCGGGGACTCACCGGGGAAGAGCCAGTTGCCATCCGGCGCGCCGACAGTGGTCGAAGTCGGTGTCGGCGATTCGGGCGTCGTGGAGCCGGGAGCGGCTGGGGGCGCGACCGGGGTCGTTGTCGCCGTTGATGGGGCGGAGCCGGGTCCGGTCGGGGCCATCGTCTCCGTTGTGGGTGCGGAAGCGGTTGCGGACGGAGTGCGGCGTGCCGGTGGCCGGGTGGGTGCGATCGGCGCGATCTGTTGCGGCGTCGGTTCGACGGCAGGGGTAGTGGGCAGTACGGATTCGATAGTGATCGGCGCGGATGGGATGGCGGCCGGGGGCGTGCTCGGCGGGGGCGATGCGGCTCGGCCGACGGCCTCGCTCGGATGGTCATCGAGGATCTGCGCAACCGCGATACCAGACGCACCGAGCAGCGTCGCGATGGCGGCGGCGCCCAGTAGCAGCCGCCGGTTCCGACGGCTATTGCTCGGCGTCACCACCGGTAGCTCGCGCAGCCGCTCGGCGGCGATCAGCGCCGCCCCGCGTGCCGCGGCATCGGCGAGTTCGCGATCCGCCCCGGTCAGCACAGCCAGCGCCGACCGATCCGAGACCAGCGACGACGACGCCCACTTCCCGGCCGCCAGCTGCGAGACGATCGAGCGCCGCTCGGCCACCGACCGGTACACGATGGCGACGTCCTCGACCCCAGCACCGAGCTCGTCGACGAAACCATCCAGCACACCGGTGATCGCGGCCCCGACCGCCCCCTCGCGCAGAGGTCGCTGTTCCGAACGCACAACAATGCCCGGCACCCCCTCCGCCAGCACGACCCCGCGCACCACCGCCTGCTCCACCGATATACCGACTGTGGCCATACCGAACACCTCTGATCGGAGACAACTCTCCTGATGGATTCGAAACGGACACGTCAACCGATTGCACCCAGCTCGATCTGAATCGGAGCTCATCGAATGGAGCGACGCCCGTACGCTCCACCCCAAACCGATCGGCTCAGACAGCACATGCCTCGCTGACCAGCGGCCGCCTCAGACAGGCGGACATAGCTAATACATGGCAAGCAGGCTCGAACACCTGCTCGGCGCATCCAGGTTTCAGGGCCGCGTTACGCGCCGCCTGGGGCAAGCCACAGATTTGCCGCATGCCTCTTGGATTCGGCAGTTCTCCATGCGCCGATCGTGTCAGCCGCTTAAACTATCCCCGCCGCAACGTGCGACAAGCAATCAGAGGTCGAGAAATAGCTGGTAGAAATCCAGGAGGTGCGGAATGTCGGAAGCCAGTCGTCGGCACCGATCCCGTCCGATATTGATTGCGAGTATGTTGCCACTTGCGGTCCTTCTCGGCACAGGAGCAGCCAACGCGTCGCCGGATGACGCCACGCAGGCACCTGCGGCGCCACCGATAACAACGGATTGGCTAGCGCCGACACACCACGAGCCGTGGCGAAGTTCATTCCCAGCGAATCCGCTCACCGCCGATCGTTGGACCCGAGTCCAGGCGGTGGTCACACCGGACGCGCCGCCGGCCGCAGATCAGGAGCCGATCCAGGCGTTCTGCGCGCACATCCCGGTAGATCCCGGCCGATGCACCGTCACCGCCGTCGACGCGGGTGTCGGTGCGGCAATCGGTGCTGGCATCGCCGCGGGCGTGTCCGCGCCCGTCGCGATATCCGCCGCACTCGCTGGTGCGGCCGCCGGGTTCGTCGCCGGTATCCCGTTCCTGCCGACCGGCTTGGTGGTCGGCCCGCTCGCCGGGGCGGCCGTCGGCGTCGCCGTCGTCGCGGTCCCCGCCGCCGTGCTCGGTGGGGCGCTCGGGGCGGCGGTCGGTGCGATAGTGGGCATCACCACGCCTCTCCCGCAAGGGGACGGCCGAACCGATGGATCCAGCGCGCCCTCCACCTCGCCGAACTGAACGCGGTCCTCACTCCAGTCGTTCATCGAGAATCCGGGCGATCTGGGCGACCGCGCTCGGTTCGGTCATCGCGAGGTGGGTCGCATCGATGTCGAAAACCGAAATCCGCCCGCGGATTACTTGCTCCCATCCCTCGTGACCTGCGGCATCGGATCGTCTTTCCCGTGTCGCGGTGAAGTAGAGCATGTCGCTGTCCAATACTGCGGGCCGCCACCTGCCAGCTGCCCGGATCGCCATGTTGTAGGCGTCGGTCAGGCGCTCGATTCTCGCGGCATCGATACCGAGGCTGCCTCCCAGGTGCCGTTCGATCAGGTCGGCGGCCTCCTCGGCGGTCGCATCGGGCCGCACGAAATCGACGCCCATGACCGGGCCGAGATTGCTGATCAGCTCTCCGGCCGTGACGGTGTAGAGCGTCGACACGTCGACACCGTCCAACTCGGCGTCCAACAGGGCCAGCAGCGCGACTTGTTCACCGGCGGTACGCATCTCGACGGCAATGGCATGGGCGATCACACCACCCAGCGACCAGCCGAGCAGGTGATAGGGGCCGTGCGGCTGAAGCGCCCGAATCTCGTCGAAGTAGCGTTGGGCCATTTCTTCGATCGACGTCGGACCGGGGACCTCGCCGCCGATTTGGGGCGCCTGAAGGCCGTAGATCGGTCGGCCGTCGGAGAGGTACCGGTCGAGGGTGCGGTAACACCACGACAGGCCGACGGCCGGGTGGATACAGAACAGTGGTGCTCGCTCACCGCCGGTCCGGATCGGCAACAGCACGTCGAAGCCGTCATCGGTGCGATCGACGGCGGGACCCGAGCGCATTCCGGATTCGATCCGCTTGGCCAGGTCGGCCGGGCACGGATCGGACAACATCCAGCTGATCGGAATCTCGCAGTCGAGTTCTCTGCGCAACTCGCTCACCACTTGCACCGACTTCAGCGAGTTACCACCCAAGGCGTAGAAGTCGTCATCGGCGCCCACCCGATCCACGCCGAGCACCGCTCCGAAGGCCCGTGCGACCTCCCCTTCCAGCCACGACGCGGGCTGCCTGAACTCCCCTACTGCGAGCACCGGCTCCGGCAGCCGGGTGTGGTCCAGCTTTCCCGGCGCGGTGAGGGGTACCGTGTCCAGCACCATCATCGTGGTGGGCACCATGTAGTCGGGCAATTCGGCCGCCGCGTACGCCAAGACCGCGGCGGTGTCGATGATGGCGCCCGCAGTGGGTATCACGTAGCCGACGAGGTAGTCCACCGCACCGGTGGAATGCACCACGGCGAACGCCCGCGCGACGCTCGGGTGCTCGGCGAGTACTGCCTCGATTTCACCGAGTTCGATACGCAGGCCGCGCAGCTTCACCTGGAAATCGGTGCGGCCCAGGTATTCCAATTCGCCGGTGCGGCGCCAGCGCACCAAGTCGCCGGTGCGGTACAAGCGTCGGCCGACACCGTACGGATCTGGCACGAACCGCTCCGCGGTGAGGCCAGGGCGTGACTGATAGCCGCGCGCGAGCTGGGCACCCGCCAAGTACAGCTCCCCGGCAACACCGGGCGGTACCGGATGTAACCGGTTGTCGAGTACGTATGCCCGCGCATTCCATACCGGCGCGCCCATCGGCATGCTCCCGCTGTCGGCTTCGGTCACCCGATGCGCGGTCGCGCACACGGTGAACTCGGTCGGCCCGTACAGATTGTGCAACTCGGCCCCGGGCACTGTTCGCCGCACCGTGGCCAGCACATCGGGTCCGAATGCCTCACCACCCACTAGCAGCGTCCGCACCGATGCCAGGGATTCCGCGGGTACCGCGTCCGCGAATACCGCCAGCATCGACGGCACGAACGCGGTGATCGTGACCCGCTGGGTGGCAATGGTTTCGGCGAGATAGGCCGGGTCGGTATGCCCGTCGGCTCGCGTGATCACCAGCTTCGCCCCCATCGCCAGTGTCGCGAAAAGCTCCCACACCGACATGTCGAACGTGGCCGGGGACTTGTACAGCACCACATCATTCGGCATCAGCGCGTAGGTCTCGTTGACCCACCGCACCTGGTTGACCACCGAATAGTGCGCTATCGCAACACCTTTCGGTCGACCGGTCGACCCCGAAGTGAAGAGCAGGTATGCGACGTTGTGCGGGCGCAGCGGTGCCAGCCGATCGGCATCGGTGACCGGCGCGTCATCGAATCCGGACAGCTCCACCCCGTCGAGCGACGACAGCTCCAGCACCGGTGCGGCGATCGACAGCATGTACGCGATGCGGTCGTCCGGAAGGTCCGGATCGACCGGCACGTACCCACCGCCGGCCGCGTGCACCGCGTACATGGCGGTGACCTGGTCCAATGAACGCCGCATCCGCAGCGCCACCAACGATTCCGGACCCACGCCGCGCGAGATCAACCACCGCGCCAATCGGGATACCCGAGACGCGAATTCCGCATAGGTCAGCGATTGTTCTCCGAAAGTCACCGCGGGCCGGTCCGGGTAAGCCCGCACGGAGTCGGCGAAGATCGAGGCGAGCGTCTCGCCGGATGGGACCGCGCGATCGGTCGAATTCCACTGGGTCAGAACGGCTTCCCGTTCATCGGCGGCGAGCAGATCGACCTCGTACACCGGCTGTGCGGCATCGGTGACGAGTGCGCCGAGCAACCGCAGCAGGCGATCGACGATCGTGGTCACCGTCGTCGCGTCGAAGAGGTCGCTCGCGTAGGTCACCGCGCCGCTGATGCCAGCGGGGGCGCCGGTGGAGTCGTAGGAATCCGACACCATGATCTGCAGATCGAACAGTGCGCTGTCGGTGTCGGCGGTCATGGCCGACGCCGAGAGCCCCGGCAGTTCGAACTCGGCCGTGCCGACATTCTGGAATGCCAGCATCACCTGGAACAGCGGATGGTGGGCGTGCGAGCGCACTGGGTTCAGCTCCTGCACCAGCCGTTCGAACGGAACATCGGCGTGCCCGAACGCGGCCAGATCGGTCCCGCGCACCTGCTCGAGCAACTGGGTGAACGTCATCTCGGGGGTCAACCGGGTCCGCAGCACCAGGGTGTTGACGAACATCCCGACCAGATCGTCGAGTTCGGGCTCACCGCGTCCGGCATACGGACTGCCGATCGCGATATCGTCCGTGCCTGCCAGCCGGGCCAGCGTAGCCGCCAGCGCGGCGTGGAAGACCATGAACAGTGTCGTGTTGTGTGCTCGCGCGATCTGCTGCAATCGCGCGTGCAGATCGGCACCGACGGTTATCGGCACGCTCGCGCCCGCATAGCTCTGTGTGGGCGGACGCGGTCGGTCGGTCGGGAGTTCCAGCAAGACCGGAAGCTCCGCCAATTCGAGTGTCCAGTAGTCGATCTGGGCGCGCAGCAGCGATTCCGGGCCGTCTTCGGTCCCCAGCACCGTCCGCTGCCAGATCGCGTAGTCGGCGTACTGCACCGGCAGCGGCGCCAGGCTGGGTGTCTCACCGCGCAGGTGTGCCGTGTACGCGGTCATCATGTCCCGCGCCAGCGGGCCCAGCGACGACCCGTCGCAGGAAATGTGGTGCACCACCACGGCCAGGACCCACTCGTTCGGCTCGAGCTCGAACAATCGCACCCGGACCGGCGCCTCGACCGTCACATCGAACACCATCGAGACGAACGCCGACAGCGACTCGGCCAGTTCCGATTCCGCGATCGCCGTCACGGTGACCGGCGTAATCACCTCGGTGGCGGGAAGGACCACCTGCGACGGCTCGCCCTCGGCGTACGGATATATGGTCCGCAGGACCTCGTGCCGGTTCAGCACGTCCTCGACGGCCGCATGCAGCGCGTCGAGATCCAGCTCTCCGGACAGCCGCAGCAGGATCGGAATGCTGTAGGCGGCCGAGCCGGGTTCGAGCTGGTTCAGGAACCACATTCGCTGCTGTGCGTAGGACAGCGGGATGCGCTGTGGCCGTTGCTGTGCGGTCAGCGCCACCCGGCCGGTATCGGCCTGCGATTCGGCGCGCGCGGCCAACCGCGCGACCGTCGGCGCCTCGAAAATCATCGACGCCGGGATGGTCGCGTCGAGCGCGACACCGAGCCGCGCGGCGACGCGGGTGGCCACCAGGCTGTTGCCACCCAGTTCGAAGAAGTCGTCGTCGGCGCCTACCGGACCGTCGATGTCAAGGACGTCGGCGAATACGGCGGCCACTATTTCCTCCACCGCTGACGCCGGTGCCCGGAAACGCTTGGCCTGGACGACGGGGGCGGGCAGAGCCGCGCGATCGAGCTTTCCGTTCGGCGACAATGGGATCGAGTCCAGGATCATCACCGCGGCGGGCACCAGGTACGACGGTAGCACCTCGATCAACGCCGCCCGCAACTGTTCGCCGGACAGACTCGCCCCGGTTTCGGGCACCGCATAGGACACCAACATCACCGGACCGGTACCGTCCTGGCGCGCCACCGTGACCGCGTATGCCACATCCGCGCGCGCGCTCAGCACCGCATCGATCTCGCCCAGCTCGACCCGGTAACCGCGGATCTTCACCTGGAAATCGTTGCGCCCCAGGAACTCCAGGGCACCGTCGGCATTCCAGCGCACCACATCACCCGTGCGGTACATGCGACGTCCCGCTTCCCCGAACGGGTGCGCGACGAATCGTGCCGCGTTCGTCGCCGCCAGATTCAGATAGCCGCGAGCCAGCGCCCGGCCCGCCAGATACAGCTCACCCGTCACCCCGACCGGCACCGGCTGCAACCGGGCGTCCAGGACCAGCGCCTGTATTCCGGGCACCGGGGCACCGATCGTCGGCCGGTCGTCCGGCCGCAGCGCACCCGTCGCCGTGGCGACTATGGTGGCCTCGGTCGGCCCGTACAGCACCTGGAATCTTCGGGCGCCGTCGATATCGGTGCCCGCCCAGCGCCGTACCAGATCCGCCGGGACCTCCTCGCCACCGGACAGCACCAGCCGCAAGTCGTCCAATCCGGCCGGGTCCACCGATGCGAGCGCGGCCGGGGTCAGGAAGGCATGGGTGACCCGCTGCACGCGCAGGAACTCGGCCAGCTCACCACCGCCGTACATGCCCGTCGGCGCCACAACCAGTGCAGCGGCCCGGCTGACCGCGATCAGGATCTCCATCAGTGCGGCGTCGAACGACGGTGACGCGAAATGCAACATCCTGGACGTGGGCTGGAACTCCGGTTCGGCGCGCCAGCTCGAGACGAAGTCGGCGATGCCGGCATGGGTGACGGCGACGCCCTTCGGCACCCCGGTGGATCCGGAGGTGAAGACCACGTAGGCGATATCCGCGGCCCGCAGCGGCCGCGTCCGCTCGTCATCATCGATCGGGCCGCTCGCCGACGCGTCGATCCGCGCGGCGTCGGCCGGGTCGTCGAGCACGATCCAGTGCACCGAATCGGGCAGCTGGGCACGCACCGAGGACACCGTAACCCCCAGCGTCGCACCGGAATCCGACACCATCTGCTCGATCCGCGCCGCGGGATAGCCGGGATCGACGGGCACGTATGCCGCACCCGTCTGGACCACCGCCCACCACGCGACCACGGACTCCATCGACCGCGCTGCCGCCACCAGGACCGGACACTCCGGTCCAGCGCCGCTGCGGATCAGTGACCGCGCCAGCCGACTCGACCGCTCGTCCAGCTGTGCATACGACAACGTGGCTTCCCCCGCGACGACGGCGAGTCCGTCGCCGTTGTCGCGGACGGCCGAGGCGAACACCTCCGGCAGTAATCCGGACGGCTCCGGCATCGCGACGGTGCGCGCCCCCACCCGCGACGTGAGCGCCGAGCGCTCGTCGGCCTCCAGCCAGTCGATATCCCCGATCACCGCGGCCGGATCGTCGGCGACGGCTTCCAATACCCGCACCAGCCGTCGGACGATCGCCGCCGCGGTCGCCTCGTCGAACAGATCCCGCGCATAGGTCATCGTTCCCGAGATGCCCTGCACCACACCGGCATTGCCGAACGAATCGGACAGCATCAGTTGCAGGTCGAACTGGGTCGCCCCGGTATCCACATCCGCTCGGGTAACCCGGACATCGGGCAGTGCGATATCGACCGTCGACACGTTCTGGAACGCCAGGGCCACCTGGAACAACGGATGCCGCGCCGCCGATCGTTCCGGGCTCAACGCCTCCACGACCCGCTCGAACGGCACGTCCGCGTGCTCGAACGCAAGCAGGTCCGTCTCGCGCGTGCGCCGCAGCAACTCGGCGAACGGTTCGCTCGGATCCACCTGGGTCCGCAAGGCGAGGGTGTTCACGAACATCCCCACCAGATCGTCCAGCGCGGGCTCGCCGCGCCCCGCAACCGGGGTGCCGATCACTACATCATCGCTGCCGCCGAGACGCCCCAATACCGTTGCCAGCGCGGCATGTATCACCATGAACAGCGACGACCCGTGCGACCGTGCCAGCGCGAGCAACCGCTCGTGCAGCCTCGCATCGATCTGCACCGGAACCCGGCTTCCCGACAGTGACGCGACGGTCGGGCGTGCTCGGTCCGCGGGCAGTTCCAGCCGGTCCGGTGCACCCGCGAGCGTCGAGCGCCAGAACTCCAGCTGCGTGGACATCAACGACGTCCGATCGTCCTCGGTCCCCAGCATCTGCCGTTGCCACCACGCGAAATCCGCGTACTGCACGGCGAGCGGCGACCAGTCCGGCGCGTGCCCTGCCAGTCGCGCGGCATACGCCGCCATCACGTCCCGGGCCAGCGGCCCCATCGACTGACCGTCGCCCGCGATGTGATGGACCACCAGCGCCAGTAGGAATTCTCCGGTGGCACCGTCGAGCTCGAACAATCCCACTCGCATCGGCACCGCGGCCGTCACATCGAATCCGCGCCGCACGAACTCGCCCACCACATCCGGGACCGAATCCACCGGCACGCGCACCGGCTCCACCGGCACCGCGGGCTCGTCGAGAACGACCTGCCGCGGCTCACCCGAGACTTCCGGATATATCGTTCGCAGTACCTCGTGACGTGCCATCACATCCGCGAGCGCGGCCGCCAGCGCCTCGGTGTCCAGCCGTCCCGACAGCCGCAGCAGCACCGGAATGTTGTATGCCGCAGAGTCCGGCTCGAACCGGTTCAGGAACCACATCCGCTGCTGTGCGAGTGACAGCGGCACGGGGTCGGGCCGCACTCCGGCCAGTAGGGGCAGTCGCCCGCCGCCGCTGAGTGTCCCTGCGAGCGCGGCCAATTCGCCGACGGTCGGCGCCTCGAATACCGATCGCACCGGCACGTGCACGTCCATGGCCGCACCTATGCGCGCCGCCACGAGCGAGGCGCTCAGCGAATCGCCGCCCAGCGCGAAGAAGTCGTCGTCGACTCCCACCCGGTCCACGTCGAGGACCTGCTCGAATGTGCGCGCGACCAACTCTTCCAACCCCGGCGCAGGCGCCCGGAATTCGCGGACGACGGCAACCGGTTCGGGCAACCGCTCGCGGTCCAACTTCCCGTTGGCGGTCAGCGGCACCTCGTCCAACACCACCACCGCGGACGGCACCATGTACCGGGGCAACGCCTCGGCCAGCGCCGCACGCAACTCATCACCCGAGACCTCCGCCCCGGTCGCGGGCACGACATAGGACACCAGCAGCACCGCTCGTCCCGCATCGCCGCGCGGCACGGTGACGGCGTATGCCACATCCGCACGCGCACCCAGCACCGCGTCGATCTCCCCCAGCTCGATCCTGGTGCCGCGCACCTTCACCTGAAAATCGTTGCGCCCCAAGAAGTCCAGCTCACCATCGGCGGTGCGACGCACCATGTCACCGGTCGCGTACATGCGCTGACCCGGCGCACCGAACGGGCATGCGACGAATCGCGCGGCAGTCAACGCCATCCTGGCGACGTACCCATGGGCCACGCCGGGTCCGAACAGGTACAGCTCGCCCGCGACACCGGTCGGCACAGGCCGCAACCAGGTATCCAGGACCACGGCCGCAACCGGTCCCACCGGCCTGCCGATCGTTATCGCGGCACCCGGTGTCAGCGCGTCGCCGGAGGTGGCCCAGATAGTGCATTCCGTCGGCCCGTAGACATTGACCATCGCACGATGCGGCGCCCACCGATCCACCAGCTCCGGGCCGACCGGCTCACCGGCCGCCGCCAGCACGCGCAGCCCGTCGAGACCGTCGCACGGGACTGTCGCCAGCGCCGACGGGGTGACTATGGCATGCGAAATAACTTCTCGCCGGATCAGATTCGCCAGCTCGGGACCGGCGTAGACATCGGCGGGCGAGACGACGAGCCGACCGCCCGAGCCGTGCGCCATCAACAGCTCGAACACCGAGGCGTCGAAGCTGGGCGAGGCGACCTGCAGCACCACCGATGTCCGGTCGACGCCGAGCATTCGCCGCTGCGCCGCGACGATATCGGCCAAGCCGCGATGGCTGACCAGAACGCCCTTGGGCGTTCCGGTCGACCCGGAGGTGTAACTCACATACGCGGTCTGATCCCGCCGAATCGGCCCGCCGCGTTCGGCATCGGTGATCGGCGCGGCCGGTAGTGAGTCCAGGGCGGCGAACGTCTGCTCCGCGTCGAGGATCAGATAGTCGGCACCATCCGGAAGGTGCTTCCTGGTGGACGTATCGGTAAGCCCGAGGATGGTTTTCGAGTCCGACAGCAGAAATTCGATGCGGTCCGATGGCAGGGCCGGATCAATCGGCAGGAAGGCGGCGCCCGTCTTGGCCACGGCCCACAGTGCCACCGTCGCCGCAAGGGATCGCGGAAGCACGGACGCGACGACCTGTCCCCGCCGGGCGCCGTGCCGCAGCAGGACCCGAGCCAGACGCGCGGAGCGCTCGTCGAGCTGTCGGTAGGTCATGGTGGCCGTACCGCACCGGACGGCGATCGCGTCGGGTTCGGCGGCGGCGGTGGAAGCGGCGAGCATGCGGTCCAACGTGTCCGGAATCGCCACCTTCGGATCCGAAACCGGCCACAACGGTCCCGGTTCCTCGTCGAGCGGCAGCTCGCCCAACCGCACGTCCGCGTTCGCGGCGATCCGGCGCAGTAACTCGACGAAACGGTCGAGGATGCGACGCGCCGCGGCGGTGTCGAATGCGCGCTCGTGGAATCGGAGGATGATCCGCAGCCCCTGTGTCTCGCCGTCCTCGGACGGCTGCGGTTCCACGACCAGGCTCAGCGGGTACGGCGTCGCGTCCACACCGCTGAGTTCGTCCACCCGCAGGCCCGCCGAATCGACGAGTTCCTGCAGTGCCGCCCGGTCGACGGGGAACGACTGGAAGGTGAGCACGGTGTCGAAGAGTTCGGGCAGGCCGACGCTGCGGTGAATTTCGGGTAGGCCGATATGATGATGCTCCAGCATGCGGGCGTGCCGCGCCTGAATGCCGGTCAGCAACTCGCGCACCGTCATGGTGGGTTCGAGCGGGACGCGCACCGGAATCGTAGTCAGGAACATGCCAAGCGTCTGATCGACCAGCGGCAACTCCGGCGGTCGGCCCGACACCGCGGCGCCGAAGATCACATCGGTCTCACCGGTCGATACGCGCAGATTCAAGGCCCAGGCCGCGGCGACCGCCGTATTGATGGTGACGGCCGTCTCCGCCGCCACGCGACGAAGTTCTGCGAAACGATCCGCCGTGAGTTCGGCCGTGACCTCGGCGGCGGATACGGAGCCCGCCGCGCCAGCGTCGCGGGATACCCGAGTGGGTGAATCGACATCCGAAAAGGCATGCGCCCATGCAGCTTTGGATGCGGCGCTGTCCTGTCGGGCCAACCAGGACAGATATTCGCGGTAGGAGGGGGCGGGTCCGGCGGAGTCGATATGCGCGGGCGATCCGTAGTAGTCGAGCAGTTCTCGCATCAGCAGCGGCATCGACCAACCATCCAGAATCACATGGTGATTCGTGACGAGCAGCCGGTAGGAGCTCGCATCGAGACGGATCAGCGTCAAGCGCAGCAGCGGTGGCGCCGACAGGTCGAAACCCGACGCCGCGTCCGCCGCGGCAATCGCTTCCGGATCGGATTCCGCATCGCCGCTGTCGGCGAGATCGATCTCCCGGAGCGGGATTTCGGCGTGGTCCAGCACGATCTGGCACGGTCCCGCCACCGTCTCCACAAATGCGGCCCGCAGGATATCGTGCCGGTCGACCACGGCCTGGGCGGCACGTCGCAGGCGCTCACCGTCTACCTCGCCGGAGAATCCGATCATCGTCTGGACGGTGTAGTTGTCCCCGGCATCCGGGTCGAACGTCGAGTCGAAATGCATCCCGGATTGCATGGGCGACAGCGGCCAAATGTCGGACAGGCCGCGGTACTGCCGTTCGAGCCGATCGATGTCCTGTTCTGTCAACGCGATGAGCGGATAATTCGAGGTGTGCTCTCGCTGAGTTTCCTCGACGGTCACCGGAGCCGCATCACGACCCGCCAGCGCGGCGAGGGCGGCAACCGTCTTGCCTTCGAAGACATCTCGCGGCGTGAACGTGAGCCCGGCGGATCTCGCCAGCGCCACCAGCCGCATCGAGACGATGCTGTCCCCACCGAGTGCGAAGAAGTTGCTGTCGGCGGACACCGTGTCGAGACGGAGCACGTCGGCGAACAGTTGCGCCACAACCTGCTCGGTATGCGTCGACGGCGGCCTGCCGGCCGATGCGTGCGATTCGAAGACGCGCTCGCACAAAGCTTTCCGATCGATCTTGCCCGTGGGCGTGCGCGGCATCTCGTCGAGCCGCACGATCGCCGCGGGATTCATATAGCGGGGTAACCGGTCGGCGAGATCGTCGCCGAGTGCCGCGACATCCACGGCAGCGCCCGGCGCGCCGACGACATAGGACACCAGAACCGGTTCACCGGCAGGCCCTTGCACCGCAACTGTCGCAACACTCGCGACGTCCGGGTGCCGGGCCACGTAGGCATCGATCTCCCCCGGCTCGATCCGCAGGCCGTGAATCTTGATCTGCTGATCGCAGCGGCCCAGGTATTCCAGTGCCAACCCGGCGGATCCGCGCACCCAGCGCACGGAATCGCCGGTCCGGTAGATCCGCTCGCCACGGGTGGATCGCGGATCCGCGACGAAGAGCGCCGCGGTCATGCCCGGTCGATCCACATACCCGCGGGCGACTCCGGGGCCGCCGATATAGAGTTCGCCCGCGACACCGACCGGCACCGGTCGCAGCCACGTGTCGAGCACCATCGCGGACGTACCGCGGATCGGGCCACCGATCGTCAGCGGCTCGCCGGGTACGAGGGCATCCGACCCCGTCGCCCAGATCGTGCACTCGGTCGGTCCGTAATGATTCATCAGCCGTCGTCCACGACCCCACCGGTGCACGGTGTCCGGCCCGGTCGCTTCGCCGACGACCGCCAGCGATATCAGCGACGGTATCCGGGACGGATCCATCGTGTTCAGCACGGACGGGGTGAGGATCGCATGCGAAACCTGCTGCGACCGAAGCAATTCCTCGAGGTCGGTGCCGGCGTACACCTCCGGTGGCGCCACCACGAGACAGGCGCCACTGCCGTGCGCCAACAGCAGCTCCGACAGGTAGGCGTCGAATCCCGGCGACGCGACCTGCAACACCAGCGAATCCGGGCCCACGCCGAAGGCGTCGGCCTGCGCCGCGACCAGATCGGCCAGACCGCGATGGCTGAGGTGGACCGCCTTCGGTTTGCCGGTCGATCCGGACGTATAGATCACATATGCCGCATTGTCGACCGAGAGCCGATCGGACCCGGCCGGACGCGGCGGACCATCATGGGTGTCCGAAGCCGAAGCGTCCAGCGCCAACCACTCGATGGTATCCGGAAGCCCCTGTGCGACAGCGCTCGTCGTCACGCCGAGACCGATCCGCGAGTCGGACAACAACTCCTCGATCCGCGCGGCGGGATTGTCGGGATCCAACGGCAGGAAGGCCGCACCTGTTTTCGCCACCGCCCAGATCGCGACGACCAGTTCAGCCGAACGTGGCACGGTCACCGCGACGATCGACTCGGCGCGAGCACCGTGCCCGGCCAGCAGGCGAGCGCACGCGTCGGCGCGACGCTCCAGCTCACGATAGGTCCAGGTGGTGTCACCGCATCGGACGGCCACGGCATCCGGATACCTGCACGCGGTTCCCCACAGGATGTCACGCAGCATGAGCTCCGCGACCGGCTCCTCACCGCGGACCGAAAGCAGTTCCGCGCGTTCGGCATCCCGGCAGGAGGAGATCGCGGCGACCTTCCTGGCGGGATCGGTGACGATCTGGGTGAGCAGCAATTCGAACCGGTCGAGCAGTGTGCGGGCAGCGTCCGCATCGAATCGGTCGGTGGCGAATTTCAGTGTCACCGTGTAGGTGCCGGGTTCGTCGGCATCCATACGTTCGTCGCGACTCGACCGCGGTGGCGTCACCTGCAAACTCAACGGATACGGCGTCGCGTCGTGTGCGTCGATCGCGACCAGCCGCAATCCGGCGTCGGAGAGATTGCGTGCCAACAGTTCCTGGTCGAGCGGATAGGACTCGAGCACTATCGCGGTGTCGAACATGTCGGGGATACCGGTGGCCCGTTGCAGCTCCGCCAAACCGATGTGCTGGTGATCCAGCATTGCGGCTTGCTCGGATTGGACACGGACGAGCAGGCCACCGACGGTTTCGCCGGGTTCGAGACGGACGCGGACGGGCAGCGTGTTGACCAGGAGCCCGACCATGCGCTCGACATCCGGAAGCTGCGGCGGGCGCTGCGACATCGTATTGCCGAACACCACATCCGAGCGTCCGGTCAGGGCGGCCACCAGCAATGCCCACGCCACCTGCACGACCGTGTTGGCGGTGATGCCGTGTGAGCGGCCCAGATCGAGGATCGCGGCGGTGGTCGTGGCGTCCATGTTCAGGCCGATTTCACCGACTTGCGCGGTGACGGTCCGATCCGGCCCGCCCGTGACCCGCGTCGGACTATCGATTCCGGCGAGCATCTCCCGCCACGCGGCGATGGCGGCATCGCGATCCTGAGCCTGTAGCCACTGCAGATACTCCCGATACGAACGCGGTGACGCGAGCACGGCGGTATCGCCACCGGATGTGTACAACGCGAGCAATTCGTGGATCAGCAGGGGCATCGACCAGCCATCCAGCACGAGGTGGTGGTTGGTGACCAGCAACTGGAACCTATCGGCGCCGGTGCGCACGAGGTGAAAACGCACCAGCGGCGGGCGGGCCGGGTCGAATGGAGCCACGTCCGCCGTCGCGAGCCGCCGAAGTGCCTCGGCCTGTTGGCCGAAATCGCTGATATCGGTGACACTCGATTCGGCCCAATCGACCCCGGCGTCACGCAACACGACCTGACGTGGCCCATCCGCACTTTCGACGAATGCGGTCCGTAGGCTGTCGTGCCGATCGATGAGCACCTGCGCGGCCCGCCGCATCCGCTCCGCATCCACCTGCCCCGCAAATGTCAGCGCCACCTGCACGATGTAGACGTCGTCGCCGCACCGGTCGTAGACCATGTGGAATAGCAGCCCGGACTGCAGGGCGGTGAGTGGCCACACATCGGTCATCGACGGGTATTCCCGCAGCCAGTTGTCGACCTCGTGCTGCGATACCGCGGTGAGCGGGAAGTCGGAGGGGGTGAAGCCGGGTGTGGTGTCGGATCGGACATGATCGGCAAGTGCCCCCAGGGCGCGAGCCCACAGCCCGGCGAGTTCGTCGACCTCATCGCCACCCAAAACCTGCGAGGCGAACTCCCAGGTCGCGTCGAGTTCGAGCCCGTCGCGACCTTCCTCGGCGATCGTATTGATATCGAGCACGGCGGCCAGCGCCATCGCCGGATCGCTGGTCGCGGTCAGTGCGGTGAATTCGGTGGTTGGCGCCCAGGGCCCCGAGTATTCACCGACACCTACCCGCCCGAGGTAGTTGAAACTGATCTGGGGCTCGGGCAGAGTTGCGAGCTCGGCCCTCCCCCGGGAATCGAGACAGCGCAGCATTTCATAGCCGATGCCGTTGTCGGGCACCGCGCGCAGCTGCTCCTTCACCTGCTTTATCGCCAGTCCCGCGCTGGGGCCGCCCGCCAGCGCATCGTCGAGGTCGATGTTCTCCCATTCGATCCGGACCGGGAAGCGTGTGGTGAACCAGCCCACGGTGGCGCTGAGATCGACGCCGGGCACGGCCGACTCCTCGCGACCGTGTCCCTCCAGCGAGATCAACTCTCCGGCGGCCGCCGTCGTCCCGCGCCTGCGCCGCCACTCACCGAGCGCCAGTACCAGGGCTGCCAGCAGCGGATCGTTGGCACTGCAGTGGAAGCGGTCCGGAATGGTGGTGAGAATCGCCTCGGCAACCGCTGCCGGGATGCGCTGATGTACCCGGCCCGCGGTGGCGCCGACGTCACGATCCGGGAGCAGACGGCGCAGTCCGAGCAGCTGATCGCCACGCTCGAGTACGGCTTTCCACCGGCCGAGCTCCGCCGACCGCCTGTCTGGCGCCTGTTCGACCAGACCGTGCACCCACCGCCGGAACGAGGTGGTGACCGGCCCGAAATGCGGTTGGCCGCCAACGGAAACCAGCGACCATGCCTGTGCGAGGTCGGCGAGGATGATGCGCCACGACACCGCGTCGACGGCGAGATGGTGAATCACCAGCCACATCAGGTCGGGTGTCGATTCATTGCGATCCCGCATCCAGACGGCCTGCACGAGCACACCGTTGCCCGGGTCCAATCGATCCGCGGCCTGTTGCAGGTGGCGGTCGACTTCGGCGGCGTCTCGTCGATCGAGCCGAACGTCGACGAGTGCGGCTGCCGGGTCGACCGCTTCCCGATCGAGCACCTCGATGTACCGATCAACCGAATCGCCATCGCGCAGCGCCGCGCGCAGCATGTCGTGGCGGTCCAGCAGGAAGCCCAATGCGCGCATGAGACTCGCTCGATCGACTCCCTCCGGCAGGTGCACGAGTGCGGCCTGAGCAAATCGGTCGTAATGACCCCGATCGAGCATTGCGCGCATGATCGGCGACAAAGGCATCGCCCCTACCCCGGCACCGGGCAACTCGGCCAGCTCGGGGGTCCCGCGGGCTTCGGTCGCCGTGGCCGCCAGCCCCGCGACAGTCTTGTGCACAAACACATCCCGTGTGGAGAAACTCAGGCCCTCGGCCTTCGCCCGCGCCACCAGCCGGATCGACAGAATGCTGTCGCCGCCGAGGGCGAAGAAGCTATCGTCCGCCCCGGCCCGAGGCACGCCGAGCACCTCGGCGAACAGCCTTGCGACCGTCTTTTCCCGAGCCGAGGCGGGCGCCCGACCGACCGGCGCGATCCCGAATTCGGGTTTTGGCAAAGCACCGCGGTCGAGCTTGCCGAAGGCATTCACCGGGAGGCTGTCCAACGCGAGGATCACCGCCGGCACCATATGCGGCGGCAGCGAAGCACGGGCGAAGCGCTGGAGTTCGAGCGGATCGACCCTATGGCCGCTGACCGGGACGACATAGGACGCCAGCACGGTGACGCCGACATTGTTCTGTACCGGCACGGTGACGGAAAGGTCCACGTCCTCGTGTGCGGTGAGCGCGGCGTCGATTTCAGCCGGTTCGATCCGGTAGCCGCGGATTTTGACCTGGAAGTCGCTGCGCCCCAATAATTCCAGCGTCATCTCGGCCTCGTCGCCGGTCCAGCGCGCGATATCGCCGGTGCGGTACATCCGTTCTCCGGCGTCGCCGTATGGATCGGCGACGAACCGGGCAGCGGTTTCGACGGACAGATGGCTGTATCCACGCGCCAATCCCGGCCCGGCCAGATATAGCTCGCCCGCGGTGCCTTTGGGCACGGGTTGGAGCGTCCGGTCCAGCACCATCGCCGAGACGCCACGGATGGGGGCACCGACCGTCTGGGCGCGGTCCGCGCTCAGCATGGCACCGACGGCGGTCACGGTGGTCTCGGTCGGACCGTATTCGTTGTACATGGACAACGAGGGTGTCCACCGCTCGATGACGTGCGGTGGACATGTGTCGCCACCGACCACGACCACCCGCAAGTCGGTCGCCGGACGCGGGTCCACCGTTGCCAGCATCGTTGGCGTCAGCGTCAGGTGGGTCACGTGCTCTTCTGCCAGCAGCTGGGTGAGCGGTTCGCCTCCGGTCACCTCGGGCGGCACGATCACCAGCGTGGATCCGCTCGCGAAGCAGGTCAGAAACTGTTCCAGGGAGGCGTCGAAACTGGGCGAGAGGGCATAGGACACGCGAGATGTCGCGTCGATGCCGTACGCGGCGGCGCGGTCGGCAACGAGATTCGCGAGGCCGGTGTGGGTGACCTGGACGCCTTTCGGCGTTCCGGTGGATCCCGAGGTATACGTCATGTAGGCGACATTGGACGGCCGTAGTGGTCGGATGCGTTCATCGTCGGAAATCGGCCGATCCGCGATGTCGGATTCCCACCGGATCGCGGGGTCGTCGAGAACCAGATGGTGTATCTCCTGCGGGAGCCGCCCGCGCAGGGCGTCCACCGTGATCGCCACTGTCGCGCCGCTGTCGGAGATCATGTGGTCGATCCGCTTCGACGGATACTCGGGGACCAGTTGGACAAACGCGGCCCCGCATTTCGCGACCGCCCACGTCGCGACGACGGATTCGACCGAGCGTCGCAGCATGATCGCCACCGCCGTGTCCGGCCCACACCCCAGAGCTATCAGATGGCGTGCCAGCTGGGACGATCTGGTGTCCAGCTCGCGATAGGTCATCGTCTGCTCGGCCGAGACGATCGCGCACGCATGACGATTCCGGCGCGCGCTCTCGCTCAGCATTACCGGAAGCAGGCGTGTTCCGACTCCGCTGGCCCCCCGCACCGGCAGCAGCGCGGATCGTTCCGCTACTTCGAGCAGCGGCAGTCTGCTGACCGGGCAGCCCGCTCCCCCGGCGAGGAACTCATGCAGAAACATGAGGAACCGGCGGTGGTGGCCGGCGAGCTCGTCCGGGCTGTAGGCGCTCGGATTCCCCTGGAAGTCGATACGTGTACTGTTCTTGCCCGCGCCCGGGTAGATATTGACGAAAAGGTCGGCGGTGGGCCCTGAGGTGAGGACGTTCAGGCGGCCTGTCGTGTCGCCCAGCACAACCTCGTTCTCGATCATCATGAGGTTCACGGTCGGTCCGAAGGATGCCGCCTCGTCGCGCGCAATTCCGATGTCGCGGAATATGTCCTCTTGGCGGTAGCGCTGCCGCCGGAGCGCACTGGTCAACTCGCTGAGCACAGCGGCGATCAGTTCACCGACGGTGCGACCGGCGACCCGCACGCGCAGCGGGACCACATTCGCCACCATCCCCCCGGAACGGCGCAGCACGGCAGAGTGCCGACCCGAAACCGGCAGGCTGAGCAATACTTCACCGCTTCCGGTCATCCGAGCGAGATAAGCGGCGAACGCCGCGACGATGGTCGAAGTCACGCTGGGGCCGTGCTCGAGCGCGACGCTTTCGAGCAGTTGCGCAGTGGCGTCCGGCAGCTCGGTGTCGACCAGCGTCGGATGGATGGTGGGCTTGCCAACGCGACCGGCCAGGCTGACAACCGCAGGCGCGTCTGCCAGATGCTCCATCCAGTATCTGCGGTCGTTGTCGAAACGCGCCGAACCCCGGTACGCCAGATCCTGCTCGACGACAGCCCTCAGGTCCTGCGCCGCGCACGGCGGCGTTGCCTCGGACTTCACCCAAGCGTTGTACAGCTCGGTAATCCGGTGCAGCATCGTCACCGCGGCAAATCCGTCGAGTGCGATATGGTGGGCGCGCTGATACCACAGGAAATGGTCCGCGCCGACCTGGAACACAATGCTCGTCACGAGGTGGTCATTCAGCAGGTCAAGCGGAGCAGAGTAATCCTGAACCATCATTCTGTGCGCAGTCGCAACCGGATCGGCGTGCTGACGCAAGTCCACGACCGAAACCTGAGCTCCATGTTCTTCGTCGATGAACTGACGCGGCTCTCCGTCGACCTCGGTCAGCCGAAGATGTCCGGATCCGAACTCGCGATCAGCGGTTCTGCATGCCTCGGCAAGCAATTCCGTGTCCAACTCGCCTGCGATCTCGACGTATTGGGCCACAGATATCGGCGACGATTCCGCGAGATGCTGGGCAAACCAGATGCCCTGCTGCGCCGCGGTCAATGGAAGAACGAATGACGAACTGAATGGGCCGGTTTGCGACGATCTCGACGAGTCCGGACTGCCATCGATACCGCGCTTGAATTGGTCCATTTCGACCTCCGCTGATACCGTTCGTTCGAAAGATCAGGGATATTGCTACACAATTGCTGATTTCAGCTGTTGGAGTTATTCAACATAGTGACGGCAACTGGATCGCATGCTCGAGAACGCGCGGTCGAGGCGATCGGCACCCGCTTTCGCCGACGCACGCGCAGGCATTCCCGACGGTTGGACGTCTCAGCCATCCGGCCATCGTGAGGTCACCCCGAGCGCAAGCCCAGGGACCGAAGTCACGAAGATTGGGTACCATCCGGCACCTCTTGGCAAATATATCGCAGACACTTGCCCTGCCTTTGAGACGGCGATAACGTGGTTGGAAGGCTGAAAAACCACGCAGAGCAGGGGCAGACAAGTAGCATAGCAAAGAGGTGGCTAATATCTAGCATGAATGTTCGGGTTAGGCTATCGACGCTTCCAGCGACCTCACGGCCCGGTAGCGAGCTTCCAAACAAACCGCGAGACCTGTTTCGAACCCCCTAGCCCAGGTCGATCGAATCCTGCGGAGATCCGTGGCCCCGACCCGCTGATGCGATTCCTCTGCGCGAGGATTGCTATCCGTTCACCACGTTCGCTTTCGCATACGTTTGAAGCGCTCTGGAGACCTCGAGGTCGCCGGAGGCGTTAGGTGCTTCCGAATTCGTTCTGCGAAATTTCCGTTTTCACCGAAATTTCCGTTTCGCCAGGGGAAGCGTCAGCACTGGGAATAGCCGCACCGATTCTGAGCGCCCATCTGGCGCCAGCCGAAGGCCGGACCGATACACCCAGCGAAGATATTTGCCTGCGGTCGGTTCGAAATCGAGGCAGCGGTGACGCACCTCGTGCTGCAATGCCGTTACGGATTGCACCCAGCTCGATCTGAATCGGACCAGAATTCTGCTCGGACCGACCACAGGGGAAGGAGACGATGAGCGATGGCCGACACACCCGCCAGACCGACCTGGATCCCTGCGGATCTGTACCCGTTCGCAGACCACTTCGATGAGATCGACGGTTCACTGGTGCATTACGTGGACGAGGGCAGCGGAGCGCCGCTGATCATGCTGCACGGCAATCCGACCTGGTCGTTCCTCTACCGGGACGTGATCATCGGACTGCGCGACCAGTTCCGCTGTATCGCCGTCGACTACCCCGGGTTCGGGCTCTCCCAGGCAGCTCCCGGATACGGATTCACTCCGGCCGAGCACGCCCATGTGGTCGAGCAACTCATCACCCGACTCGACCTGCGTAACGCGACACTGCTGGTGCAGGACTGGGGTGGCCCGATCGGATTCGCCATCGCCACCCGACACCCCGACCGATTTGCCGCGTTCGTGATCGGAAACACCTGGGCTTGGCCCAAGTCCGATCCGGGCACTCAGGCGTTTTCCCGGTTCTTGGGCGGCCCGATCGGCGGCTGGCTGATCCTGCGCCGCAACTTCTTCGTCGAGCGGATCATTCCCGCGGGTGTCCGGCGCAAGAAGCTGGCACCGACGGTGATGGACGCCTACCGTGGTCCGTTCCCGACGCCGCGATCGCGTCGGCCGGTGCACGTGTTCCCGCGCGAAATCCTCGGCAGCAGAGCATTTCTCGCCGAGGTCGAACGCGGACTCGAGGCGGTGCGCAACCGCCCGGCATTGCTGGTGTGGGGCACCGATGACGTCGCGTTCCGCGCACCCGAACGCCGCCGATGGGAGGAACAGTTCGAGGACCATCGAACCGTCCTGCTGAACGGCGCCGGGCACTACATCCAGGAAGACGCCGCCGATGAGATCGTCGCCGCGATCATCGAATGGAACAAAGGCTGAGGAGGCCCGGCTGGAGCGCCTCAGTCTCTGGCGGCGTGTGGGAGCAGGCTCCCCGGGTATCCGCGCGGCAGGGGCATCTGCCGGAGCGAGGCGAAGGAGTGGCGGTGGGTACGAACACGGTTGCCGATGTCACCGTCGAGCGGATCGATGCCAGCGCCTACACGATTCCCACGGATGCACCGGAGGCCGACGGGACGCTGAGTTGGGAGTCGACCACGATGGTGGTGGTGCGCGTGCAAGGCGGCGGACGAACCGGTTTGGGCTGGACCTACGGTCCGGCGGTATGCGCCCGCTTCGTCATCGACAAGCTCGCCGAGATCGTGCGCGGTGCCGACGCGATGAACGTGACCGGTGTGTTCGACCGCATGGTGACCCAGACCCGCAATGCGGGACGGCCCGGTGTGGTCGACTACGCGATCTCCGCGGTGGATGTGGCGCTGTGGGATCTGAAGGCGCGGCTGCTCGATCTCGCGCTGCACCGTTTGCTCGGCGCGGTGCGCACGGAAGTCCCCGTGTACGGCAGCGGCGGTTTCACCACCTACGACGCCGACCGGTTGCGTGCGCAGCTGACCGGTTGGGTCGATCAGCAACAGATCCCGCGCGTCAAGATCAAGATCGGGGAATCGTGGGGTGGCAATATCGAGCGGGACCTGGACCGGATGCGCCGAACCCGCGAGATCATCGGCGACGCCGAACTTTTCGTCGACGCCAACGGCGCCTACGGCCGCAAGCAAGCGATTCGGGTGCTGCGCCGCGCCGCCGATCTCGACGTGCGGTGGATCGAGGAGCCGGTGTCCTCCGACGATCTCGACGGGCTGCGCGAGGTCCGCGACGCGGTGACCGCCGACGTCGCGGCGGGCGAATACGGTAGTGATCTCGCCTATTTCCGGCGCATGTGTCAGGCGGGCGCGGTGGATTGCCTACAAGCCGATGCGTCGCGCTGCGGCGGCATCAGCGAGTGGATGCGAGTCGCGGCGGTGGCCGCGGCCCACAACCTGCCGCTGTCGGGGCATTGCGCGCCGCATTTGCACGCACACGCCGCAGCGGCGATCCCGAATCTTCGGCATCTGGAGTGGTTCCACGACCACGTCCGTATCGAATCAATGGCCTTCGACGGGACGCTCGATCCCCGAGGAGGCGTCCTCCGCCCCGACCCGACCGCGCCCGGTCACGGCCTGACCCTGCGTGAGTCGCAAATCGAACGTTTCCGAGTGCAGTAACTCGACCGTCCGCTCGTGCCCCCAGTCGGACTCGAACCGACACTTTGCAGATTTTAAGTCTGCTGCCTCTGCCAATTGGGCTATAGGGGCCGCCCGGTCAGCGTACCGACTCGTACTGCCGTACCGGAATTCTGTTCTGCAGGCTAGCGCATCTCCGGTGGTGGCCAGAGTAGCGCCGCCATCGCGGTCAGGTGAGCTCGTCGCTGGCGGCTACCGGGGCGATGCCGTCGGAGGAATTCGCGCCCGGTGCGTTGGCGAGCACGGAGTGGCGGCGGCCGTAGGCGAAATACACGATCAAGCCCACGGCCATCCAGACGAGGAAGCGCAGCCAGGTTTCGACCGAGAGGTTGAGCATCAACCAGAGGCACGCGAGTACGGCGAGGACGGGGATGAGCGGGACCAAGGGGACACGGAAGCCGCGCGGGAGTTCGGGGCGAGTGCGGCGCAGGATGAGGACCCCGATGGCGACCAGGACGAACGCGAAGAGCGTGCCGATATTGACCATTTCCTCGAGGGTGCCGAAGTCCACGAAACCGGCTAGTGCGGCGCAGACGACACCGACCACGATGGTCAACCGAACCGGGGTGCCGTTCTTGCCGGTGTGCGCCAGCCGACGCGGCATCAGTCCGTCGCGCGACATCGCGAACAGCACGCGGGTCTGTCCGAGGAACATCACCATGACGACCGTGGTGAGTCCGGCGAGCGCGCCGATGGAGATGATGTTCTTGGTCCAGGTGGCGCCGTGCTGCGCGAAAGCCGTTGCGAGCGTTGCTTTATCGCCCGATAGCGCGGAGTAGGGCACCATTCCGGTGAGGATCAGGGATACCGCGACATAGAGAATGGTGACGATGATCAGCGAGCCGAGGATGCCGCGTGGCACCGAGCGCTGCGGGTTCTTGGTCTCCTCCGCCGTGGTCGCCACGACATCGAACCCGATGAACGCGAAGAACACCAGACTGGCCGCGGCGAGCAGCCCGTACCAGCCGAAGGTGCTGTGTCCGGCGCCGGTGAAGTAGGAGAACAGCGACTGGTGCAGCCCCTCCCCTTCCGCGCCGGACTGCGACGGCGGGATATAGGGCGTCAGGTTCGACTTGTCGAAGTAGGTGGCGCCGACAACGAGTACCACCGCGATAACGGTCAGCTTGATGGCAACGGCCACCGCCGAAACCCGCGAGGACACCTTGGTGCCGACCGCCAGCAGCACACCCAGCACCGTGATGAGCAGGACCGCGCCCCAATCGAAGTCGATCGGCCCCAGGTGCGCGATCGGCGAATGCGATCCCATCACCTCACCGAGGTACTGCGACCACCCCTTGGCGACCACCGAGACCGCGAGCGCGAACTCCAGAATCAGATCCCAGCCGATGATCCAGGCGACGAGTTCACCGAAGGTGGCGTAGGAGAACGTGTACGCGCTGCCCGCCACCGGAACCGTCGAGGCGAATTCGGCGTAGCACAGCGCGGTCAACCCGCAGGCGATGGCGGCGAAAACGAAGGCCAGCGAAACCGAAGGTCCGGCGACATTGCCCGCGGTCCGCGCGGTGAGCGTGAAGATGCCCGCACCGACGACAACGGCGACACCGAAGACAGTGAGGTCCCACGCGGTCAGATCCTTGCGCAGTTTCGAATCGGGTTCGTCGGTGTCCCGGATGGACTGCTCGACCGATTTGGTGCGGAACAGACCGCCCCATCGAGTACCTGGGGTCGCCAACACTATCTCCTTGCTGTCGTCGACGGGTTGGCCGTCGATTTCTCTAATGCACACCGGCCATATGTCGGCTCACCCATGGTGTGAGTGCGACGACGCTCAGACCGGCACAGATCGCTACCGCTCCGGTGATGCCGAAGTACGCGAATTCGTGGTCCGCGTCATAGAACCGAGCCAAAGTACCGGACATCGAGGTTCCGATGCCAACGGAGAAGAAGTACAGCGCCATCATCTGGGCACGGAACGCCTCGGGCGCCAACTGCGTGGTGACCGAGAGACCGATCGGAGACAGCAGCAGCTCGGAGACCGCGAATGCGCCCATGATGAGCAGTACCGCCAGCGCCGGTACCGATTTGCCGCTGCTCCCCGCGAACAGCACGAATAACCAGAACGCCAGGCCCATGCCGATGACACCGAGGGCGAATTTGCGCGGTGTGCTCGGCGCGCGATTACCCAGCTTGGTCCACATCAGCGCGAACAGCGGCGACAGGCAGATGATCCATACCGGCTCGACCGAGCCGATCCAGTTCGACGGGGCGGTCCAGCCGAAGATGGTCCACCGCATCCGCTCATCGGAATACACCGCGAGCACCGTGAAGATCTGCTGGAACAGCGACCAGAAGACCGCGTTCGCGATGAAAAGCGGTATGAAGGCGCGGACCCGGCTGCGCTCCACCGGCGTCACCTTGGCGCTGGTCAGCATGAGCACGAAGTAGGCGAGCGCGGCGACGATGATAACGCCGGTGGTGACCTCGGAGAGGTTGTCCAGGTTCACCAGCCCGGTGATCAATGCCAGCGCGACCACGATGGCGGCACCGGTTACGATGCCGAGGATCGGCCCAATCGCGTTGCGCGGCAATGGATTGGGCACATGTCTACCCGCGGTGCCGAGGTTGCGTCGGTACACCACGTACTGCGTCAGACCCAACGCCATGCCGACCGCGGCCGCGCCGAAGCCGTAATGGAAGCCCCAATGCCGTTGCAGCAGGCCGGTGAGCAGCGGGCCGACGAACGCGCCGAGGTTGATGCCCAGATAGAACAGCGTGAAGCCGCCGTCGAAGCGCGGATCACCGGGCCGGTAGAGGGTGCCGAGCAGCGAGGACGCATTGGCCTTCAGTCCGCCGCTGCCGAGCGCGACCAGCACCAGCCCGACTCCGACACCGCTCAGTCCGGGCAGCACCGCCAGCGCGAGATGCCCGGCCATGACCACGACGCCGCCGTAAAAGACGGTGCGCTCCATGCCGATCAACCGGTCGGCGATCCACCCGCCGAGCACCGTGGACAGATACACCAGCCCGCCGTACGCGCCGACGATCCCGACGCCGGTGCTCTGCGATAGGCCCAGTCCGCCCTCGGTGGTCGAGTAGTACAGGTAGTACCCGAGGATGGTGAGCATTCCGTAGAACGAGAAGCGCTCCCAGAGTTCGACTCCGAAGAGGTTGGTCAACCCGATGGGATGACCGAACAGGGTGCGCTCCCGAACTGGTTGCTCCGCCATTGCTGCGTCGGACATGCTGAGACGATCCCATATGGGCAGAGAATTTCCGGCATCCCGAACAAAGTTTCCCTGCTCACGGCCGACACAGCCGGACGCGTCCGAGCTGCCGCGGGAGCAATCCGTCAACCGGTACGTCCATCTTGGATATGCCCGTTCGACGCGCGTAGTCAGCGAATTCGAGGCAACGTCGAATATTCGTCGACCCCCCTCGGTGACCCACGGCACTCGACGAGAAGACCGGACAACTTCCCGGTAAAGTTCGCCTCGCTGGACGGGGAACCCTCGTTTGTTGGCCGGACGGGGGAACCTGATGAAGCGCTCGAGCGCCCATGCGGCGCTGCTGCTCGTCGTGATCGGCGCGCTGGTGTCGCTGCTGGGCACCGGATGCGCGTCGGTATCCGCGGTGGACGCCGATCCCGTCGGGGGTGCGCTGCGGGAACCTGCGCTGACAACCAATACGCTGCACGCCGAGTTGCGCCTGTCCGCGCTGCGGTGTCAACTGCCGCCCATCGAGATGAGCGCGGCAGGCCAGCGGGAATTCGTGCAGACCGAGTTGGACTGCTTGACGAAGGCATGGGATCCGGCCCTGCGCGGGGCGGGAATGACCCTCGCGCCGCTGCAACTCGTGGTGGTCGACGACGTAACGACCGGCTGCTCGAAGCAGGTACAGTCCACCGATCCCGCGTTCTACTGCGGCGGCACTGTGTACTGGCCGACCGACGATCCGATTCATCGGGGTTGGGGTTCGCAGCTCGCGCAGTACCTGATGTTCGTCGTGATGCACGAATACGGCCACCACCTACAGTCCTCCACCGGCATCCTGCGCACCGCCGACCGCGATATCGGTACCGCGGGCGAGAAGTCACCGCTGGGACTGGAACTCAGCCGACGCATCGAACTCCAGGCCCAGTGCCTGGCCGGAGTGATGCTGGCGGCAGCGCAGGCGGGCGGCATGCTGACTCCGGCCGAGGCCGCGGATCTGATCGATATCCAATCCGATACCGAGGAGGACCCGACCCACGGCACCGGGGTGAACAGTCGGCGCTGGGTCGAATCCGGTTACCGCGGCGCCTCGACGTCATCGTGCAATACCTGGGCGGCCGCGATCGGCGAAGTGCAGTGACCGGTTCCCGATGGGGGCCGACGGGCGGCCGGTCGGGTACAAGGTCGCGATCTCGTTGTCGCGGTTGACGATCATCACGTAGTGAATCCGCCGGGTGGCCGCGATGCTAGGACCGCGCTGCCTCGGCGCCTTGGTCGTCGAGTACGACTGCTCTCCCTCGGCGCCTTGGTCGTCGAGTACGACTGCTCTCCCTCGGCGCCTTGGTCGTCGAGGTCGAGGGCGTCCGCCAGCCACGATAGCGCGTCAGGCGATGGACATGGCTATGCCGTCGAGGATGTCGTGTTCGCTGACGACGAGAGCGGAAATATCTGTGCGGCGGGACAGTTCGTAGGCGAGTACCTCGGTGATGACAGCTCCGCCACCGATCACATCGACGCGGCCGGGATGCATCGGGCCGAGGGCGGCGCGCTCATCGTGGTTCATGCCGATCAGGCGATCACAGACCTCGCGCACCTGGTCCAGGGTGAGGCTGGTGAGATGGACGCGCTCCGAATCGTATTCGGGCAGATCGAGCGCGACGGCGGCGATCGTGGTCATGGTGCCCGCGACGCCGACCCAGGTGTGCGCGCCCTCGACGGGCACCTTGGCGAAGGCCTCATCCAGTCGTTCGGTGGCGAATTCCCGTGCGGCGGTGACCTGTTCGGCGGTCGGCGGATTGCCGGGCAGGCACCGTTCGGTAATGCGGACGCAGCCGATATCGGCGGAGAATGCGGCACGCACACCATCGCTGTCGCCGACGACGAGTTCGGTGGAGCCGCCGCCCAGATCGACGACAACGAAAGGCCCTGACTCGCTGGCCAATTCGCCGACGGCACCGGCGAAGGACAGCCGCGCCTCCTCGTCACCGGTGATCACCTCGGCCTCCGCGCCCGCCACCACGGTGCCGAGTTCGGCGCGTGCCATGGCGAAGAAGTCCTCCCGGTTCGCGGCATCGCGAGTCGCGGAGGTCGCGACCATCCGCACCCGACGCACCCCCGCCTCCCGCATCAGCGCGGCATAGTCTGCGAGCGCAACCCTGGTGCGCTCGATCGCCTCCGGCGCGAGCGCCCCCGTCGCATCCACCCCCTGCCCCAGCCGCACAATGCGCATCTCCCGATGCAGATCGGCCAACCGCCCATCACCGAGCACCTCGGCGATCAATAGTCGGATCGAATTCGTCCCGCAATCAACTGCCGCTACCCGATCGCTCATGCTCAGCTCAGCTCCGCTCATTTCAGCCCCTGGCCAATTTCCCACTCGCGCTCACCGGAGCGCCCGGTCATCCAAGTTCATGCGCCGCCCGCCTCCGCGCGTGCGATCATCGCAGCACCCCACGCTCGTTCCAGCAGCCACGCACACCACAGCACCCGAACAGACCACGGCACCCACGCTCAGCTCGAGCCCCACACACAGCTCACGGCCCGGGCCCCTGCCAGCGTCCGCGCACACCGCAGCACCCGCGCTCTCTCCAGCCGCCCCGTACACCGCAGCATCCGAACTGATCGCGGCACCCACGATCGCCTCAGCGGCCATGCCCACGCTCATGCTCATGCGGATCTCACGGCGCACGCGCTCGTTCCAGCGCCCGCACTGATCACAGCGCGCACGCTCATTACAGCGCTCGCGCACAGCGCAGCGCCCAAGCTCGCCTCAGCGGCCACGCCCAAGCTCGCGCTCGTGGAACTCTTAGAACCCGCGCGCACCGCAGTAACCGCGCTCGTTCCAGCAGCCACGCTCACCGGAGCACTCGAACTGATCGCGGCACCCGCGCTCACGGCACTGCCCGCGCTCGTTCCAGCGCCCGCACTGATCACAGCGCGCACGTTCGCTACAGCGCCCGTGGACAATTCAAGCGCCGCGCTCATGTCATTGCTCGTTGGTCGGAGCGTGCGGCGGCTCGTATTTCGGCCAGTCGGCCGGGATTGCGGTGCCGCGCAGGCCGCTGTCGGCCGCCATGGCTACCGCTTCGTCGCCGAATGGGTTGACGCCCGGACCCTTGGCGAGGGAGTGGGCGATCAGGACGTGCAGGCATTTCACTCGTTCCGGCATGCCGCCGCCGGTGAAATCGGTGCCGAGCGATTCGATTTCATCGCGCTCGGCCAGATAGCTCTCGTGGGCGGCGCGGTAGGCGGCGGCCAATTTCGGGTCGGTGGCGAGGCGCTCGGTCATTTCCCGCATGACGCCCGCGGATTCCTGCCTGCTCGCCTCTGCGGTGAGGCGCGGATCGGTCAGGTAGTAGAGGGTCGGGAAGGGGGTGCCGTCGGGCAGCCGCGGCGCGGTCTTGACCACCGCGGGCAGCCCGTCCGGGGTGCGGTAGGCGACGGCGAGTACGCCGCGCGGTTCGCGTCCCAGCTGCTTGGCGATGATTTCGAGATCGCGGTCGTTCGGTGCGGTCACCTGGGTCCTTCCGGTGCTGGCTGCGGTGTGGCCGGTGCGGCCGCGGGCGCCGGGGCCTGCTGCGGTTGCGAAATACTGCGCCACAGTTCGGTGTACCAGGGCTCGGGCGCCTTCGACTGGGTCGGTGCGGCGGGCGGCGCGGGCGCTTCGATACCGGGCACCTGCACGATATAGGGCGTCTCACCCGGCATCACCAGCCGCAACCGGTCCCTGGCCTCGGAGCGCACATATGCCGGATCCTGTTGCTGCGCACGACGATCCCGTAGCTTGGCGAGATCGGCCTCGAGTTCGATGCGCTCCTGCGCCAGGTGCGCGGCCTCGGCGCGCTGGGTGAAATAGGTGCGCAGCGGCACGGCCAGGGTCAGCGCGAGTGCGCACACGACGATGGCCAGGATGACCGCCTTACCGGTGGACAGCCCGAGGATGGTGCGATCGTGCTTGTCCTCGTGCCCGCCGGAGCGCAGCCCTATCTTCTGCGGCTTGGCCTTCTCGGCGGCTTCGGATCGCCTGCGGGTCGTCCGCTTCGGTGCGGCCGCGGGAGATTCGGCGGCCGGGCGCGATCTGGCAGAGCGCGACGTGCGGCGGTTCCCACGTCCGGCTGGACTGGATCCACGCGCACGTCGCTCTGTCATACCGCTCCCCTAGCCGGCTAGCCTTCGAACGCGAAGCGCGGGAACGCGACATCACCCGCGTACCGTGCCGAATCGCCGAGCGCGTCCTCGATGCGCAGCAGCTGGTTGTACTTGGCGACCCGCTCGCTGCGGGCCGGGGCACCGGTCTTGATCTGACCGCTGCCGACCGCGACGGCCAGGTCGGCGATGGTGGTGTCCTCGGTCTCACCGGAACGGTGGCTCATCATCGTCTTGTAGCCGTTGCGGTGCGCGAGCTCGACGGCATCCAGTGTCTCGGTGAGCGTGCCGATCTGGTTGACCTTCACCAGCAGGGCATTGGCCGCGCCCTTGGTGATGCCCTCCTCCAGGCGCTCCGGGTTGGTGACGAACAGGTCGTCGCCGACCAGCTGCACCTTGTCGCCGATCTGATCGGTCAGCGTGACCCAGCCGTCCCAGTCGTCCTCCGAGAGCGGATCCTCGATGGAGACCAGCGGGTAGGCGGCGAGCAGTTCGGCATAGAACTGCGCCATATCGGCGGCCGAGCGGTCGCTGCCCTCGAACTTGTAACCGCTGCCCGCGGTGTAGAACTCGGTGGCGGCGACATCGAGCGCGAGCGCGACATCGGTGCCCAGCTTCAGACCGGTCTTGGCGACGGCGACCCCGATCAGGTCGAGCGCTTCCTTGGTGCCCGCGACGGACGGCGCGAAACCACCCTCGTCACCGAGACCGGTGGACAGGCCCTTGGACTTCAGCACCGACTTGAGCGCGTGGTACACCTCGGCGCCCCAGCGCAGCGACTCCTTGAAGGTGGTCGCACCGATCGGGGCGACCATGAACTCCTGCACATCGACGCCGCTGTCGGCGTGCGCGCCGCCGTTGAGGATGTTCATCATCGGCACCGGGAGCACATGCGCGTTCGGGCCGCCCAGGTAGCGGAACAGCTCGAGGCCCGAGGATTCGGCGGCGGCGCGGGCCACCGCGAGCGAAACCCCGAGCAGGGCGTTCGCGCCGAGGCGGGACTTGTCCGGGGTGCCGTCCAGATCCAGCAGGACCTGGTCGACGGTGCGCTGCTCGACCGCGTCGAGGCCGATGACGGCAGGTGCGATCTCGTCGAGCACACCCTCGACGGCCTTCTGAACCCCCTTGCCGCCGTAGCGCTCGCCGCCGTCGCGCAGTTCGACGGCCTCGTGCTCACCGGTGGAAGCACCGGAGGGCACGGCAGCCCTGGTCAGGGTGCCGTCGTCGAGGGCGATCTCGACCTCGACAGTGGGGTTTCCGCGAGAATCGAGGATCTCGCGAGCTCCGACCTGTTCGATGATGGCCACGAAAACGACACTCCTTCGGCTGTTGGCACGGTAGGTCTGACGGGTAGGGCCGTGCGCCTGCGAGCCTAGCGTCCTCGCCGATTGCGCAGTAACCGGCACTCCGACGAATCGCTTCGCACTGTCGCGATGAGCACCCGTTGTTTCCGCCGAAGGATGCTCATGCCCGGCGCCCGACGCTGTACGCCGCGGCGCGATCGCGGACGGTCAATAGATAGGCATTCGATTGGTTGTAGGTCAATAGTGCCTGCTGCCAGCCGCGCTCGGAGGTCAAATCGCCACCGCTCGCGCACAAATAGCGGGCCGCGGTGAGTGCGGCGTCATCGATATTCTGCGGATCGGCGACGCCGTCGCCATTGGCATCGACACCCCAGCGCTCCCAGGTTTCCGGAATGAATTGCAATGGGCCGAGCGCCCTGTCGAACTCCGGATCGCCGTCGAGCCTGCCGCCGTCGGTGTCCTTGACCAGTGCAACGCCCGGCACACCGTCGAGCGGGATGCCGATGATCGGCGGGCGCACGGTGCCATCCGCGTCGACCTCCGAACCGCGATGGGTGCCGTGCTTACTCTCCACGCTGGCGATCCCCGCAAGCGTGGTCCAGGCGATTCCGCAGTCGGGCCTGGACCGGCCCATGATCGCCGCGGCATAGCCGTACGCCTCCAGCGCGATACTCGGAATGCCGAGTTTGCCGGATTGCTCGTCGGCCCAATCGCGCAACTGCACGGCGGTGCGACCGGGCGCGTCCAGGTCGATCAGCGGCAGCGGCGTGCCGGGGCCGGGCGGGATGCCTTCGGGAATGGGCGGAAGGTTGCGTTCGGCACCGCAACCGGCGAGTACCAGAGTCACCATTGCGGCGACCAATACGCCGGTCAGCTTAGCGAGCATTCCTCCATCATCCAGATCCGAACGACCACCCCCGCGAAGCACGCGTCGCGGCAAGCCCAGCGTCATATTCCCTCCCCCTGCAGACCCAGCATGCCCGGTGGTCATGCGCTCCGTGATCCGAGATTACCGAGCAGCTCACCGAGAGCACAGCCGCGAATTCGTCCTCGCAGAACTACCGCGCATCACGCATAAGCAGTGCGCGGGGAGCACCTAGTGCCATGTCCAGATAGCTTCTGCCGTATCGCCGCTCGGGGTTCGGTCGAACGGAGTCGAATAGTGGTCGCACACGTCGAATTCGACCGCCATATCGCGAGCTGCCGGAGGCGGATAGCAGCAAGCGATCTGGCGCGGCACTAGCCGAGGAGTTCGCGGGTCGCGGTGTGCGCCGGGGTGGTGAGGACCGCTGCCGCCGAGCCGGATTCGACAATGCGGCCGTGGTCGAGGACGACTAGGTCCGAGCAGTGTCCGGTGACAAGCGCCATGTCGTGGGTGATGACGAGTAGGCCGGTGTCGTGTTCGGCGCGGATGCGGTCGAGCAGGGCCATGATCGAGACCGCGGTGTGGTGGTCGAGGGCGGAGGTGATTTCGTCGCAGACCAGGACGGTGGGCTCGGCCGCGAGCGCTCTGGCAAGTGCCACTCGCTGGCGTTGGCCGCCGGAGAGTTCGTGCGGGTAGCGGGTGGCGAGATCCGGTGTGAGTTCGACCGAGTCGAGTAGATCGGTAATGCGCTGCGCCAGTTGTCGTCTCGGCACCCCGCCGAGTCGGCGCAGCGGTCGGCCCAGGGTCTGGGCGACGGTGCGACGGGGGTTGAGCGCGGACCGTGGGTTCTGCGTGACCAGCTGAATACCATTGCGACCTCGTCGACCGGGTCCAACCGGGATCGATTCGCCGCGCAGTTCCAACGATCCGGTCGCTTCCCGGTGCAGCCCGGCAACCACCCGCGCGAGAGTGGTCTTTCCCGCTCCCGACGCCCCGACAATAGCCAGAGCCGCGCCGCCAGGAAGCACGAAGTCGATGTCTGCCAATACCTCGTGCCCGTCGATCGAGGCACCGATATCCTGGGCGCGCAATATGGGATCCGCAGCAACCTCGACTGTCCTGGAGCGCACTGCTACTGCCCCGTGGCCCTCGTCAGGCTGCAAAGCCGCGGTGTCGACGTCTCGGCCGAGCGGAATCTGCGCGGCCGTCGCCAGGATCGACGCTGCACTCCCATTCGATCGCGGCCCACCGGAACGAGTGGGCACGGCTGCGCGGCCGATTACCTCGGTATGCCCGGCCCCTAACTCGACCACATCATCGGTGATCGTGTGAATGGTCGCGGTGTCGTGCCCGGACAGCAGGATCGCGGCCGAGCGCTGAGCCGCGATATCGGCTAGCAGCCGGGCTATTTCAGTACGGAGGGAACCGTGCAGCCCAGCCAGGGGTTCGTCGAGAACAAGGATCCCGGTATTACGGACCAGCGCACGCGCGAGGGCCACCCGACGCTGCTGACCACCGGAAAGTTCCCCGGGGCGACGTCGCAAGTGCTCGTCGGATAGGCCGACCATTTCCAGAGTTTCGGACACGGCGACAGCGGGGTGGCGAACCTCGTTGAGCAGAGAACGCACCCGCATCAACGGATTGAGGGCCGAACCGGGATCCTGGCCGACATAGGCGATGCTTTCACGCCGGAATCGTTGCAGTGCAGCGGGATTCAATGCGAATACGTCTTGTCCGGCCACCACGGCCGAACCAGCCGAACGCCGGGCTCCGGTTGGCAGATGCCCGAGCAGTGCCCGCATCAGGGTGGTCTTGCCCGACCCGGACGGACCGGTGAGCGCGGTGACCTTACCCGCCGCGACGCGGAAACTGGTGGGCCCGAATAACTCCTGACCATTCGATCCGCATACGGTCAGCGCATCGACGACGACAGACGCATTCATCCCCGCTCCTCCAACGCATTCGATCGCGCACCGGCCGGTAAGTCGAAATCGCGTGTCCTGCGAACTGCCCACCGTCGTGGACGGTGCTGATCGAATGAGGTCACCGCGAGATTCACGCTGACCGCGACCACCGCGATCGCCAGACTCGGCGCCAGCACCGACCAGGGGTTGAGCAGCATGCCGGAGGAATTCTCGCGCACCATGACCGCCCAGTTGCTCGCGCCGAGCGTGGTCGGCAGTTGCAGAAACGAGGCGGTGCTGACCACATACACCCCCTCCACGAAGCGCAGGCCGAGTTGCGCGGCCGAGACCGCACGCAGATTCGGAATCACCTCACGGAATACCAAGTGCGGCAGAGTTTCACCGCTGGCTCGGGCGGCTTCGACATAGCCGCTCGCCGCAACTCCGGCGGCGGCCGCCGCGAAAACTCTTGCGCAGTATGGCGTTCCGAAGAGCAGAGCCACCACGACAAGCCCGTATACACCGGCATCCGGCCATGCCGTCAGCACCAGCAGGATCCCGAGCACCGCCGGGAGCAGGATCGCGAAATCGGCGACGCCCTCGATCACCGCACCGACCCGAGGACGCAATGCCGCGATCGCGCCGAGCACGCACGACAACCCCGTCACCGCGACCGCGATCACGCCCGCCAGCAACAACAGACCCCAACCGCCATAGAGCAGTTGAGCCAGCACATCGCGTCCGAGCCGATCGGTACCCAACCAGGTGTCCGCACCCGGCCGTGCGAACGGAATCCCCACCGCCTCCTCAGCAGGCCGAGTCGCCGCGCTCGGACCGAGCGCCGCAGCGACGACCACGATCAGCGCGGGCACTACCGTGAGAAATCTCTTCACTTGCGACCCCTGCGGCCTCGAAATCCACGGCGCGCCTGTCATATCCGCCCCCGCAGCGCCCAGGCCCGAATCCCGTCCGCCATGGCCAGCATCGCCATGACGACCACCCCGGTCAGCGCGACCACCGCGGCGATCAGGGAGGTGTCCCGATCGGCCACCGAACCCGCCAGCACCGCACCCAGCCCCGGATAGTTGAAGATGGTCTCCACCACCAGCGCACCGCCGAGCAGCATGCCGACCGTCGTCGCGAAACTCGCCACAATCGTCGGCAGCGCGAACGGCAGCACATGCCGGGTCAGCACCGTGGTGGTCGAAAGTCCGTCCAGCACCGCCGTTTCCACATGCGGCGTGCGCGCGGAATCGAGTAGCGCGGCGCGCACCACCCGGGTATTCCAGCCGGTCTGCGGTATCGCCAGTGCGAGCACCGGCAGCACCAACATGTCCGGACCGGCGGGAAATCCGGAGCGCCCGGTAATGGTGACGGCGGGCAACCACCCCAGGCCCAAGGCGAACACCAGGATCAACAAGGTTGCGATGACGAACTCCGGAATCGCCGCCGCCGCAGTGGTGCTCGGCTGCAGCAGCCGAGTAGCCGGGCCGCGCCGCGCCGCCCACCAGCCGCCGAGCAGCAGCGACGCGACGACCGTCACCAGGAAGGCCAGCCCACCGAGCAGCAGCGTCGGCGGAAACTTATCGGCCAGTAGCGCATTGATCGATCGCCCGCGCGCGGTGCGGCCGAAATCACCGGTCACCACACCGAATATCCACTCGACGAACCGCACCGGCAGCGGACGGTCGAGGCCGAGCTCGTGTTCCTTCGCCGCGATCTGCTCCGCGGTGGCGTCGCGGCCGAGTACCGCGCGGGCGGAATTGCCCGGCAGCAGATCGACGGCCGCGAACACCGTCGCCAGCAGCGCGATCAGCAGGACGACGCGCCGGATGAGGAGTCGGGCGAAGGACATCACTCCGCGAGCCAGGCTCGTTCCAGCTGCACCCTGGCGAAGCCGCCGAGGGTCGGCACATCACGCACCCGGGACGCCGCGATATCGATACCGTCGGCCATGCCCCACACCAGATAGCCGCCGCGGGCGTACTGGATCCGCTGCACGTCACGGCAGGCCGCCGCGTATTCCGAGTCACTGGTAGCGGCAAGGGCTTTCGCGGTGGCCGCATCGAATTCGGCGTCCTTGAAGGCGGTTTCGTTGCGATTGGATGTCGATGACATCAGCTTGGTCGCGAAGAACAGCGTGGAGTCATTGGTGCCCCAGGAGACCGTGTACAGCGGCGCCTTCAACCAGGTCTGGTCGTAGAAGGTGTTCGACTCCTGCGTCACGACGTCGAGGCGCAGTCCGATATCGGCCAGCTGCGTGGCGATCACCTTTGCCGATTCGACCTCGCCCGGAGCTTCGGCCTTGGTGAGGAACTGGTAGCTGCGCCCGGTATCGAATCCGGCATCGCGCAGCAGCGTCTTCGCCCGGTCCACATCGCGGGTCCGCTGGGCAATGGTGTTGTCGTACAATGGATCACCGGTGCCGAGGATGTCGTTCGCGACTGCGCCGTACCCCGAATGCACCTGATTCACCAGGGCCTTGCGATCGACACCCAGCCGAATGGCCTCGCGTACCCGCGCATCGGCGAACGGTCCGTCGACGGTCCGCAGCGCGACCCCGACCATGGTGTCGTTCGAGCGCCGCACCACCCGCAGATCACCGCGTCCCTCGGCGGTCCGGCCAGCGATCGCACCGACATTCGAGGCCAGATCGATCTGCCCGCCGAGCACCGCATTGCCAAGTGCCGTCACGCTGTCGAACATGGTGACCTCGATGGCATCCAGCAGTGGTGCCGGACCGTACCACCGATCGTTGCGCACCAGCCGGGCATTGCCACCCTGATAGGACTCCAACCGGAACGGCCCGGTGCCGATGGCCTTGGTGAAATCGGTGGTGTCCTTCTTGACCGTGAACGTCATCAACCGAACCAGCAGCGGTAGTTGCGAATTCGGTTCGGGCAGCGCGATGACCACCCGGTTGGGGCCGTCCGCGGTGATGTCCTCCACGGCGGCAGGCATTTTCGAGGCACCGCCGACGGTGCGCAGCCGACGCAGCGACCACACCACGTCGTCGGAGGTGACCGGGGTGCCGTCGTGGAAGCTCGCGCCGTCGGCGATGGTGAAACTCCAGCGCCGCCGCTGCGCATCGGCTTCCCACCGACTCGAAAGGCGCGCAGCAACATTCGGGTTCGCGCCGGGTACCGTGAGCGCGTCGTACACCAGCGAGGTGATGAGGAAGTCGCTGTCATTGCTGAGATTCGCATGCGGATCGCGTTCGATGCGCGCCGCGCTGCCGAGCGCACCGACCCGCAGGGTGCCGCCGCGCCGCGCCGGGCCGTCCGAATTGCCGCCGTCCGAACATGCGGCGACCAATAGCACCGCGCCGACACCGAGTCCCGATCGCAGGAGTTGTCGTCGATTCCATTCCATGGTGCTGCCTTCCTCGAACATCAACGAGCTACCCGCGCCCGACCGCGAACCCTAGCGAATCCAGCTAGGACAGGCTAGCCTAATAGAGTTCCAGGCGTTGAGTTTTGCCGCAGCACAGCTATCAGTCACCACCCCGAAGATGATGCCGCGAATTAGCCACAAGCTCTGATCTCAGTCATGCAGTCGTGCTATTTTGAGACTCGCTTAGGTAAGGCTTGCTTAACGCGGCAAGACCCACTAGCTTCGCAGATCGAATCGTCATACCCCGCTTTTCGACCCGATGCGAAGAAGGGATTCCTGGTGAAAGGCGTTCTCTCCGAACGTAAGACGCTTCACCCACTGGATATCGAACGGCGCCAGCTGCCGAGCACCGCCGGACATGCGGTGCGCGCGCTGGCCCGTGAGATATGTATCACGCTCGACTCCCGGCCCGATGGCACCGCGAATATCGCGCGCACGCTGACCGATCCGGCATTGCTCGAGCAAATCGATGCCCGTGTCGGCGAGTTGCCCGATGCGGTGCGCGTCGCCATGCGACCGCCCGCCACCACGGCGGGCGCCACCATTGTCGGCACATTGCCTTTGCACGACGGCGAATTCGGCCCGACCCCGCCGAGCTGGGTCGAAGCGGCCCGCTGGAGTGGTGAATCCGACCGCCGCGCTAGCTCATTCGAGCTCGATATCGCGATGCTGCTGCTGGCCCGCAGCGCGGGTGAACCGTTCGGCTGGCAGGGCCAGCAGGGCGGGCGGCTGGTCAACAACATCGTGCCATCCCCCGGCCACGAACACGAACAATCCGGTGCGAGTAGCAAGACCCTGCTCAGCCCGCATACCGAGGACGCCTTCCACCCGGATCGGGCCAACCTGCTGATGCTGGCGTGTCTGCGCAATCCGGACGGCGTCGGCACCACCGTCTCCTCCGTGCGCCGGACCGAGCTCTCCGCCGACGAGCGCCGACTACTCGCGGCGCCGACCCTGCCGATCCTGCCCGACGTCTCCTACGGCACCGGGCACGAGTGCTACTCCGCAACGCCACTGCCGACGCTGTGGAGCGAATCCGCCGAGGGCACAGCGGATTTGACGCTTCGCTACGATCCGGCATACACCCCGCTCGACGATGCCGATACCGAATTCCGGCTGGCATACGCGCGCCTCACCGCGGAGCTCGAACGCGTCTGCGTCACCGCCGCACTGACCCCCGGCGAGCTATTGCTGGTGGACAATGACGTGGCCGTACACGGTCGAGTACCGTTCACCGCGCGCTACGACGGCACCGACCGCTGGCTCAAGCGCGTCAATGTCCGGCTGCCCGAACGACGGCGGCGGGCCGCCGAGGCCGACGAAAATGGTTATGGGCAACGGATCGTCGCCCCGTTCCGAGCGGCAAGCAACCCGCTCGCGATCGTCGGTGTACCGGCCCGGGCTACCACCCGGACCGCAGTAAGGCTGGATACGACAAAAAATGATCGAGGAACCGTTGAGCACTCGTGACCGGAGCACACCACTGCGTGTGCTGAGCCGCAGCGATCTCGCGGACGTGCCGATCACGCCCGCCGATGTGGTTCGCGCGGTGGAGGATGCGTATCTCGCCTTCGCCGCGGGTGATTCGGATAATCCGCGCAAACTCAGCGTCGCGAATCCGGATGGCTGGTCGGTGTCCTATGCCATGCTCGGGCGCGACGGCCGTCGCCGGGTGGTCGCGATGAAGACCTCCTATAAATTCGATCCCGGCCACGACCGCAGCACAAAGCGCTACTACACGACCATCACGCTGTATGACGACAGCACCGGCGCGCCGATCGCCATGATGGACTGCGCCAGGGTCGGCGCGCTGCGCACCCCTGCGGTTTCGGCGCTGTTGGTGCGCGAGACCGCACGCCGCGGCGCGGAGAGCGTGCTGCTCATCGGCACCGGCACCCAGGGCCGAAATGCGCTGCCGCACTTGCTCGCCGCCAATCCGCAGCTGCGCAAGCTGATGCTCTACGGCACCCATCCGGAGGGCCTTGCGGCGGTGCGCGATTACCTCGCTGCGTACAACCCGCACGCATTACTCGAAACCGTCGAGGATCCGCGTGCGGCCGCGGGTGCCGCCGATGTGGTGTTGGCGACGGCGGGGCCGGGCACCGAGGTCGCGATCGAATCCGAGGATCTCGCACCGGGTTCCACCGTGGTGCTCGTCGGCTACGGATTGGCGCCGTCCACGCTGGTCGACGCCGATCGTGTCATCGCGACAAGCGCCGAGCAAATGGCGCTGACCGGCACCGATATGACCGGTCCCGACGGCAGGTTGCGCACCGTCGACGCCGAACTGCCGCAGATCCTGAGCCGCCGCGCGATCGGCCGCCGCTCCGACGACGAGCGGATCTTCGTCTACAACAGCGGGTTGGTGCTCACCGATATCGCGGTGGCACACGCACTCGCCGAACGAGCCATCGCCCAGGGCCGTGGCACGGAGGTGCCCCTGTGGGACTAGACATCGGCGCCGTCGAATTCGACAAGGAGGTGCACACCCTCGGCACCGCCGAGCCCGACGGCACCCTGCCGTTCGACGACGGTTCGACCCGCGACAAGGTCAAGCTCGGCGAACATCCGTCGAATGCCGACGCAGCCCCCGATCCCGCCGTACTGGCGGCAGTGCAGGGACTGCTGAGCATCTGCGCACGTGCCCTGCCCGCACGCGCGGACGAGTTGGAGCGCAGGCTGCTCGCCGATCCGAATCTGCTCGGCGATATCGCCTTTGCGATCGGCGGGCCGTTCCATGTGATGTATCCGTCCCGAGTTGCCTTGAATATCAAGGCGTTCCAGCGTGCGTTCGAGCAGGCCGGTGTGGATGGCGTCGTCTACTACGGCAAGAAGGCCAACAAGGCAGCCTGTGTGGCACGTGCCTGCGCCGAATATGGTGCGGGCATTGACGTTTCCAGCATCGGCGAACTGAATACCGCACTGTCACAGGGTGTTTGCGGTGACGAGCTGATGGTCACCGGTCCCGCCAAATCCGACGATCTGCTGTGGTTGGCGGTGCGGCACCGTGCGTTGATCGCCGTGGACAGCCTCGACGAGCTCGACAGGTTGGCCGCGATCACCACCCCGGCGGCCGCGGCTCGCGTACTACTTCGGGTGCTGCCCAAGGAATCCGCGAGCCGATTCGGCATGACCACCGCGGAATTGGACCGCGCGATTTCGGTGATCGGCGCGTCCGGCACGGTCGGGCACGAATCGATTCGCCTGCACGGCTTGAGCTTCCACCTCTCCGGCTACGACGCTGTCGCACGCGCCGAACAGGCCGACGATTTGATCACCCGCTGCCTGGATGCCCGCACACTCGGCCACCCGGCCACCACCATCTCCATCGGCGGCGGGTTCGGCGTCGATTACGTGTCCGCGAGTGCCTGGTCGGAGTTCACCGAACACGCGAACGGCCGGTGGTTCCATGCGGGGAAGTCCTTCGATTCGTACTACCCCTACCACTTCCCGGCACCGGGCCCGGCCATGCTCAGCGCCATCCTCGAACACAACGCGCTCGCGGAGCGGTTGCGCGACAATGAAATCCGGCTCGCCATCGAACCCGGCCGGGCCCTGCTCGACCGCGCCGGATCCAGCGTCTTCCGGGTGCAGGGCAGCAAGACCCGCCACGCCGACGGTCACCCCTACCAACTGCTCACCGTGGACGGCACCAGCCTGAGCCTGTCCGAGCAATGGTTCGACAGTGAATACCTCCCCGATCCGATACTGTGGCCGCCGCGCCCCGGCGAGCTCACCCCGACCTGCGTCGGCGCGGCCAGCTGTCTGGAGTCCGACATGCTCAGCTGGCGGCGCATCCCGCTGCCGCGACGAGCCGAGGTCGGCGATCTGCTGATCTATCCGAATACCGCCGGTTACCAAATGGATTCGAACGAGTCGGCCTTTCATGAGTTGCCGATTCCGCCGAAGGTGGTGCTGCACGACACCGGTGATCGACTCCGCTGGACGCTCGACGCCGGATGATCCGGCACCCATTCGACCAATACCCGTACGGCCCGAACGAGGAGACCTCCATGCCGATCGTCACGCGCGTGACGGATCTGATCGGTCGCACCCCGCTATTCGAACTGGCGACCACCCCGACCGGCACCCGGCTGCTGCTCAAACTCGAGCAGTTCAATCCGACGGGTGCGGCCAAGATCAGGATGGCGCGCGCGATGATCGACGATGCGGAGCGTCGAGGTTTGCTGAGCGATGGCGGGCATATTATCGAGTCCACATCCGGGAATACCGGGCTCGGCCTCGCGGTAGTAGCTGCCGAACGTGGGTATCGCTTCACCGCGGTGGTCGATCACCACGCATGTAAGGACAAGCTGCGCGCGATGCGAGCAATGGGTGCGGAATTGGTATTCGTCGCCGATGAGGGCGACGACAATCTGGCCACCTCGGCGCGGGAAGACCTGGCCGAGGCAATGGCGGCCGGACAGTCCGATGCGTACTTCACCGAACAGCACAACAACGACGCGAACGCGGTCGGGTACTACGCCGTGGCCGAGGAATTGCTGGAAGATGTGGAGCGCGTCGATATCCTGCTGTCCGCGGTGGGCACCGGCGGTTCGCTGTTCGGCACCGCGACCCGACTGCGTCAACTCGGTTGCGCGCCAAGGGTGATCGGTGTGGAGCCCGTCGGATCGATCGCCTTCGGTGGACCGGGCGGACCGTACTGGCAGTCCGGCACCGGCACCCCGCCCGGCGCCACCATCGGCACCGCGGTCGACTATTCGCTGCTAAACGAGGGCGTCAAGGTCTCCGATATCGCGGCCTTCGCCACTGCGCGCGCCGTCGCGGCCGAACTCGGCCTGATGATCGGTGGCTCCGCGGGCGGCTCGGTACACGCCGCGCTCACCCGGCTCGAGGAGTTCCCGCCCGGCTCGACCGTGGTCACCATCGTCTGCGACGGCGGCGAGAAATACCTCGACACCGTCTTCGACGACGAGTGGATGCGCGAGCGCGATCTGCTCGACGCCGATGCCGAACGCGATGTGCGCGCCATGCTCGGTCGCTACGCTCCCGCCCGCCGGGACCGACTTGTCGAGGCGCGATGAAGCACATGCGCGCTTTCGATCACCGTTGCGCGATACCCCCTACGTCTGAAATGATCACCCAGTTAGGGTTACCTTACTCAAAAGCTCAGCGACGAGTTGGAATGGGACTCATGCCGATCGGTTTCGGGATTCGCCCCGGGGAGGTGCGATGGTGAATCTGTCCACCTTCCGCGCCGATGGCCGACAGCTGACCGCGCTGGCCGCACCGATCGCACTCACCCAGCTCGCGCAGATCGCGGTGTCCACGACCAATATCGCGCTCATGGGCACGCTCGGTGTGCGCGAGGTCGCCGCGGGCGGGCTGGCGATGGTGCTGTTCAACCAGATTCGCACCATGTGCGTCGGACTGATCACCGGCACCGGGAATCAGATCGCGTCCTCGGTGAGTGCGGCGGATAAGCGCGGCGAGTCCGCGGATGCAGAGGTCCGCGATATCGTCCGGTCGAGTTTCCTGATCGCCACCTTCGCCGGAATCATCGGCGGCGCGGTACTGGTCGGGCTCGGCTGGGCGCTGCAATGGCTCGGCCAGGACGCGGGCGTGCTCGCCGACGCCCGACCGCTCATGCTCGCCCTCGCCCCCGGACTGCTGCCCTGCCTGTGGTTCCAAGTGCTGCGGCAGTACACCGTCGGTATGCAGCGTCCGCAGGCGCTGCTGCTGGTCACCCTCGGCTCGGTGGTGCTGAATCTGCTACTGGCCCTTACCTTCATGCACGGCTGGGTCGGACTGCCCGCACTGGGCCTGACCGGCATCGGCATCGCGTCGTCACTGGTCCACCTCATCACCTTCGGAGTCTTCTTCGCGATGGTGCGCGCCGATGCGACACTCGGCGCCACACTGCCGCTGCGTCCGTGGCCGGTGCACGTGCCGACCATCTGGGCCGAGCTCAAACTCGGTGCGCCGATCGCGCTCACCTACGGTTCGGAGGCGGGCATGTTCTCCGTGCTCGCCCTGGTGATGGGCAGTATCGGACCGGCCGCGCTGGCCGCGCACAACGTGGTCTACCAGATTATCTATATCGTCTTCCAGGTCGCGATCGGCCTGTCGCACGGCGCGTCCATTCTGGTCAGCCATGCCGTCGCGCGTGACGAATTCGGCCACGCCCGCGCGCTGGCCTGGCTGGCGCTACAGCACGCGGGCATCGTCGCCGCGGTCACCGGCACGGTCTATATCGCCGCGCCGAAGCTCGTGCTGAGCCCCTTCCTCGAACCGAGCGACACCGCGACGATGGAGCTGGCCCGCTCGCTACTGCTCATCGGCATCGTGCTCCAATTCTTCGATGCCGCACAGAACATCGGCACCGGACTGCTGCGCGGTCTGAAGGAGACCAAGGCGGGCTTCCGTCTTTCCCTGGTCGGCTATTGGCTCGTCGGCCTACCCACCGCCCTACTGCTGGCCTTCCCGCTCGGCCTCGGCGCCGCGGGCGTCTGGTGGGGTCTGACCGCGGGCCTGGCAAGCACCGCCGTCCTCATGCTCCGCCGTTACTTCGCCCTGCTCGACACCGCCGCCGCCACCCACCCGCACCCGCTCCCACAATCCCTACCCACCCCTTCCTGACCTCGTGAAATCCGGACTTAACGGGCGGCGGAAAAGTGTTGTGCAGCAACCTGATAGCGTGCGGGGAATGCGGCAGAGCCTGGCATTGAGTTGTGAGCGGATCTCCGCTGAACTGCTCGACCACTTCGATGGGGTCGGGATGGTGCGCGGCGAGTACGTGTTCCGCGCGGCCGGGAAATATCCGACGCCCGAATCGGTTTCGGGTTACCTCGTGCCATACCTGCGCCATATTGCGAAGCGGACCAGCGGAACAACGATCTGGTATCGCACCATGGAAGCCGATACCGCCGAATGCAATATCCTCGACGGCGTCGAAGAGATCATCGACGAGCCGCATAAACTGCTCGGCCTGCGCGGTATTCGCCGAGCGCGTCGCTTTCCCGACGCATTCGTCGCCGAACTCGAGGGCATTGCCCAGGTGCGCGAGGAGGGCGCGGATATCGGCGTGCTTTTCCCCTTCGTCACCTATGTCGACGAATTGCAGTGGGCCATCGAGCAAACCAGGGCCGTGATCGGCGACTGCCCGGTCGCCACCATGATCGAGATCCCGTCGCTGCTGCTCGAGGTCGACCGTGTCGTGACCACCGGGGTGTCACGGGTGGTGATCGGCTGCAACGATCTGTCCTCGCTGTTGCTCGGTCAGGCCCGCGCCACGCTGCGGCCGGTTCGTCCCGTTCCGCCGCTGCTGCGCGCGATCGAGCGCGTCACCATGGTGGCCGCCGCCGCGGGTGTGCGGACCGCGGTCGCCGGTTATCTGCATCCGGACCTGCGCGCGGCCTGCGCGAACCTCGGCGTCGACGAATGCGTGCTGCACTACTCCGATCTGCCCGAAGTACTCGGTGAGCAGTTCGCGGACCTGCCGGATCTCGATGTGCTCCAAGCGATCAAGCGCAAGACCCGCGCCGCGATCGCGCTGTACGACGCGGAGCGGGCGGCCGGATCCGGTCCCGACCACCCGCACGCCCATCAGACGTTGACGCCGTAGTCGCGGGCAATACCCGCGAGCCCGGAGGCATAGCCCTGACCGATGGCACGGAACTTCCATTCGTTGTTGTGCCGGTACAACTCCCCGAACACCATGGCGGTCTCGGTGGACGCGTCCTCGGTGAGGTCATACCGAGCCAGCTCGGCGCCGGTGGTCGCATCGACTACGCGGATGTAGGCGTTGCGGATCTGGCCGAACGACTGTCCGCGCGCATCGGCATCGTGAATGGATACCGGGAAGAAGATATTGGTGATCGTCGGTGGCGTCGCCGCCAGATCGACATTGATCACCTCGTCATCGCCTTCTCCCTCACCGGTGAGATTGTCACCGGTATGTTCGATCGTGCCCTCGGGCGAGCGCAGATTGTTGTAGAACACGAAGTGCTGATCCGACAGCACACGCTGATTCGGCCCGGTGGCGAGCGCACTCGCATCGAGGTCGTAATCGGCCCCAGTGGTCGTTCGCACATCCCAACCGAGCCCGACCGCAACCTTGGTGAGGTTGGCGGCCTGCTTCGACAGCGAGACATTTCCGCCTTTGGCCAATGTGACGCTCATGATCCCCTTCCATTCGACGCGTTCGCGCCGCCTTTCATCACGATTATTACTCTGTACCGGACTGGTTGTGCCGGTTCAGTTCTGGAGATCGGCCCAGGCGCGCAATGTCTGCACGCGCCCTTCGAGCGCATGCAATTCGCTCGCGTCCAGTACGGTGCGCTCGATTCCGTGCGCCACCGCGAAGGCCGACTGCCGGTGGTCATCGATGACTTCGACATCGATCTGGACCGCGACATAGTCTGTCGCACCGGGCATTTCCTCGGCGATAACCCGCGCCTGTCCACGCGCGCACAGCGCGACATTGCCACCGCCGAGAATCAGCAGTGCGACATTGGGCCTTTCGCGCAAGCGGGCCAGCGAACCGCGATCGAATTTCAGGCTGAGCAGAATCTGCCGATCACCCGCGCGCACCGGCCAGGACACCGGAATCGCATGCGGCGCTGGGTCGGTGGTGACCAGCACCGCGATCGTCTCCTGGGGCCATTCCGGGAGTACGTCCAGTTCGGGATGATCGGCCGTAGAGTGGTCTTGACGTTGCACGGGGCTCGCTCCGGCTGCCATGTTCGTCACCTCTTGATCGCTGCAACGCGGCGGGCTGTGCCACGTTCGCTGCAAGTCTAAGGTGCTGTGTCCCTTGTTCGCTGGCGCTGCGACCTTTGTCCGAAGTGCTCTCAGCCACCTCTCAGGACCTCGATACCGCGTCGTAGCGTCCCGGCGCCGGATCCTCGAGGATTATGCGGAGAGGCTACCCTCATTTCAAAGGGACAATTCCGCCAAGCCGCCTGTCCGGGACACCACAGCACTGTCCGGTTGACGGGCCGTCACCAGTCGATGCATCATTTCTGACAGCACTCTGTTCAGCAGGTGCTTCTCCATTTCGCCGGCCGATGACTGTCCGGCCCGGCGTGCTGCTCCGGTCCTGCTCGGCCGCTGTGCCGTGCCCGCACCGACAGCACTGATCCAAGCAGACGCGATGGCGTCCGGCCGTGAGTGAGGTGAGAACGACATGGTGTACCGATCGTCTGAGACTCGGCTGATCACTTCGTTCCTGCACTACGGCATCGTCCCGAATTTCTGAATTCGGCCGCGCCGGGCGCGGCAGCCGAGGACGGCGCCGACGGCGTCGTCCGCAGCGGTGCCCGGGTGTAGCGCGGTACCACGGGACATTTCGGCACAGATACGGACGTGGAGCAGACACATGGTTGATATGGGGGCAATGGATTCCGGAGCGGTCGATATGGTGGCGTGGCCGACGGCGGGCAATCTCGTCGTCTCGCCCGCGATGCTGGACGACCTGGGCTATCTGCGCGGCGAGTTGGCCGCCGCGGAGGTGCCGTTCCTGCTGATTCGCGATGGCGAACATCGGCTGGCACTGGCCGCGGATGCCGCGCAGCGGAATATGGTGCGTCGGGTGACGGCCACCGCCGTCGCCGCGGGTTTCGCGTGTAGCGAGGTGCGGCACAATGTCTTTCGGTTGAGTCGCGATGCCGATCCGGCGCATTACGTGGATCTGGAGCTGTGGGAGTACCACGGCGACACCGTCGAATGCCCGCGGCCGAATTCCTTCACCCGCAATGTCTTCGACCTCGCCGATGTCGAATGCACGGAGGTTCGGCTGTTCGACCGCAATTGGCCGACACTGACGGATATGTTCGCCCCGCAGCCGACCGACGTCGGCTTCGATATCGATCTGGTGTTCTCCTGGGTCGATGGCACCGATCCCGAATTCCGCGCCCGCCGTGCGGGAATGCTGGCCCAGGTCGTGGTCGGTGAGGGCGATGACGCGGACGCTCGGATCCGCCAGATCGACGAACTGAAGTACGCACTTCGCTCGGTGTACAAGAATGCGCCGTGGATCCGCCGGATCTTCATCGCGACCGATTCCGCGGTGCCGGAATGGCTCGACGAACATCCACGGGTGACGGTGGTGCGCGCGGTCGATCACTTCAGCGATACCAGCGGGCTGCCCACCTTCAATTCCCATGCGGTGGAATGTCAATTGCAGCATATCGATGGGCTCAGCGAACATTTCCTGTATTCGAACGACGATATGTTCTTCGCGCGTCCGGTGCGGCCGTCGATGTTCTTCACCCCGGCCGGGGTGAGTCGGTTCATCGAGGCGGGCACCCGCATCGGACCGGGTCGGAACAACGAGCGGCGCAGTGGTTTCGAGAATGCCGCGCGGGTGAATCGAGAACTGCTGGCCGGGCGGTTCGGACATGTCATCACCCGGCATCTGGAACACACACCGGTTCCCTTGCGGCGCAGTGTATTACTCGAAATGGAGCAGGAATTCGCGACCGACTTCGCGCGGACCAGGGCCAGCAGATTCCGTGCGGCCACCGACATTTCGGTGACGAACTCGCTGTACCACTACTACGCCATGCTCACCGGGCGCGCGGTGCCGCAGGAGATGGCGCGGATGCGCTATGTCGACACCACGAGTCGACGTGGGCTCGCACTGCTCGACGGACTCGCCGTCCATCGTGATGTCGATTTCTTCTGCCTCAACGACGGCAGTTTTCCGGAGGTCGCGGAGGCCGAACGGGTGCGGGCGGTATCGGAATTTCTGTCCGCCTACTTCCCGGACCGCGCGCCGTGGGAACGGGTCAGTGCACGGCCTCGTCATCTTCCGGAGTCTGCGCCTGGCGCCGCATGACCCGCGGAATGCGGGCGGCGGGCGGGATCACGATGCCCTCCTCGGCCAGCTTGCGCGCCGCCTCTTCCGGGGTGGACGGGGTGCCGACGGTCGGGCCGCGATCGATCGGGACCACCGAGTGCACGATGGTGTCCGGATAGATGTGCACGTAGTTGAAGGCCTGCGCGCCGTCGCGGCCGCGTAGGCCGCCCTCGGCGACGGCCAAATCCTGGCTGTAGCAGGTCGCCGACGCGACCGAGACCGGGATGCCCGCGAAGGTGGCGCTGGTCGAAAAGTGCAGGTGCCCAGCGAGAATCGCGCGGACATCGGTGCCGTCGAGCACATCGGCCAGCCTGCGCTGGTCGCGCAGTTCGACGGTGACCGCGAGATCGAGCACACACGGCACCGGCGGGTGGTGCATCGCCAGAATCGTGCCGAAGGGGGCTGGTTCGGCCAGTACCGATCGCAGCCAGTCCAGCTGTTCGTCGCGGATTTCGCCGTAGTGGTGGCCGGGGACGCTGGTGTCCAGAGCGATGATGCGCAGGCCGTCGATCATGTGCACTCGATCGAGCGGCTTCGTCGACGCGCGCTCACCGAGCAGCGTTCGGCGCAGTTCACCGCGATCGTCGTGATTGCCGGTAACCCACACGATCGGCGCACGCAACTTGCGCGCGAACGGTTCTACTATTGCGCGGAGCTTCTCGTACGCGTCCGGCTCGCCCTGATCGGTGAGGTCACCGGTGAAGATCAGCGCGGTCGGGCGGATGCGGCTGGCCGCGGCCTGATCGAGCAACTGTCGAAGACGCTGATCCGCGTCCACGTCGCCGTACAGCGCGCCGTCGCCGATCAAATGGGTGTCGCTGAAATGGAACAGCACATGATTCGGTCGCGGGTGCTCCGCGACTCTGCTGGTGGGCACCGAACCGAACGTCCTTCCCCGGCGGATTCGCCCGCCATTGGCTTCGGGTTCCATCGCCAGGATAGCGAAGACCTATTGACAGACTGCCCGCCGCACGGTGACAACATGCTTGCGGGAAGGTGAGAGTTCGGTGTCATCGCACCGACCCGCCATATCACTACGCTCGGCGAGCTGCCGGAGGCGCGGCGCTAGCTGCCGAGGGTGTCGGCGGTGCGGAGGGCGTCCAAGACCATGGGGGTGTCGACGGTGAAGGGTTCGTTGTGGATGGTTTCGCCGGGGGCGGTGGCGCGTTCGGCGATGGCGGTCAGGGTTCGGTTGTCGGGATCGGTCAGCCCGAGTGCGGCGAAGGTGGTCGGCAGTCCGACCGAAGCGCAGAATTCGAGGACCGTCGAAATCTCTGCGGCGGCAGCGCCTTCCAGCACCAGCTGGGTGAGGACGCCGAAGGCTACCTTTTCGCCGTGTAGGTACGGGTGCGTTTGCGGGGCGGCGGTCAGGCCGTTGTGAATGGCGTGGGCGGCGGCCAGGCCGGAGGATTCGAAGCCGAGGCCGGAGAGCAGCGTGTTGGCTTCGACGATGCGCTCGAGTGCCGGGGTGACGGTGTGGTTGCGGACCGCGGCGAGGGCCTGGGTTCCGTCGGCGAGCAGAGTCTGGTAGCAGAGTTCGGCCAATGCGGTGGCGCTGCGGGTCGAGGCGCCGCCGCGCATATTGCGGACCCGCGCGGCACTGCAGGTCCGCGCCTCGAACCAGGTCGCGAGCGCGTCGCCCATACCCGCGGTGAGCAGCCGCACCGGAGCCTGCGCGATAGCGGACGTATCGACCAGCACCAATGCCGGATTCCGCCGAACCAGCTGATAGGCCTCGAATTCCCCAGCATCGGTATAGATCACCGACAACGCACTGCACGGCGCGTCACTGGACGCCGTCGTCGGACAACTGATCATCGGCAGCTCCAGATCATCGGCCACCGCGCGCGCCGTATCGAGCACCTTGCCCCCACCGGCGCCCAACACCACCGTGCTCCCACTCTCCTGCACGGCCGCGGTCACCCGCGCGATCTCCGCCCGACTGCACTCACCCCCGGACCGGTGCACCGAATACTCGATCTTCGCCTCGGTGAGCGAGTCCCGCCACGTCTGCGCCAACAACCGATACGCACTCGCCCCCGCCACAATCATCACCGGCCCCCCGATCCCCAACCGCGTCATCTCCGCCCCGAGCGCCGCCGTCGCATCCCGGCCCTGCACATAATGCCCCGGCGAAGAAAACACACTCAGCATCTGCCACCTCCCGATCCCGGGCACCGCCGATTCGCCCACACCGCCGCCCGACAGCCGACTCCGTACCCAAACGCTACGCGTCCGCCGCACCCTCCGACCACCACCCCGCGCGGCCTCGCCGAGGCGGTGGGGCGACGGCACGTCATCAAGCGACCGCACAAGCGCCTTCTCAGTGCGCACCCGCGATCGGGCATCTGCCGTGGTGAACAGAGGTGGTCACGACCGTGCGTCAATGGGTGGCGCTACGGCCAGTACTTGCGCCAATCGGCGGCCGACAGCGGCCCGCGCTCGCCGCGGGCAGCTTCGGCGGCATCCTCGGTGGCGCGGATTTCCGATGCGAAGGACAACGTGGCCTTGCGGAGGCGTTCTTCGGCGCTGTCTTCGCCGCCCAGCGCGACGGTGCGGAGGCTGTCGGGGATCAGGTCTTCGGGCAGGCCCGCTTTGAGGCTGCGGGAGCGGATCTTCTCGGCCAGTGCGAGGGCGGGTTGAGCCATGGCTATGCCGTCCAGGCAGGAGCGGCGGGACTTTTCCGCGGATTTGCGTTCCTCCCAGGCCTTTTCCTGGGCGGCGATTTTCTCCGCGACGGTGGCCGACGGGTCGATGGGTTCGTCGGCGAGATGCGGGCTGCGGTTGACGAGTTTGGCGACCAGTGCGGCGGCGACATCGTCGACGGTGAATTCGCCTGCGGCCTGGGCGATTCGGGAGTGGAACAGCACCTGCAGCAGTAGGTCGCCGAGTTCTTCCTTGATGGTTTCGGCGTCGTTGTGCTGGATGGCGTCGAGCAGTTCGTAGGTTTCCTCGAGCAGGTACGGGCGCAGCGAGTCGTGGGTTTGCGTCACCTCCCAGCCGCCGAAGTTCCACAGCCGGTCCATCACCTCGACCGCCCCGGTCAGACCCGCCGCCACCACGGCGGTATCGGTTCGGCCGGATTCGGCCGCAGCAGGTCCGGGTTCGAACACCGGATGATCGTCGGCACCATTGGCCCGCCCCGCCTCCGCCGCCGCATGCCGAGCGGCGCGCAGCACGGCTTCGTCGCGGTCCGAACTCATCGAGCCGCCGTGGCTTCGGTCGCGACCCGCAGCTCGACGAAACCTTTCGGCTTGCCATCCAACTGCAGCAACAGGTCGGCAACGAATTGCAACAGGACGACGTCGCGCACCCGGTCGGCACCCACACTGTCTTCCACCCGGGGCAGTGGCAGTTGCACAACACCACTTGCCGCGCGGTAGCCCGCGCTCGGGTACAGACGCTTCAACCGCATCTGCTTGGAGTCGGGCAGACTCATCGGCGAAACCTTCAATGTGGTTCCGGTGACCGCGATTTCGGTGACGTCGTATTCGCGCGCCAGCAGACGCAGCTTCGCAACCGACACCAACCTGCCGACCTCGACGGGCAGCGGCCCGTACCGGTCGACGAGTTCCTCGACGACCGATTCCAGTGCCGGATCATCTTGCGCCGCAGCGAGTTTGCGGTAGGCCTCCAACCGGAGCCGATCGCTGGTGATGTAGTCGGGCGGGATATGCGCATCCACCGGGAGGTCGATGCGAACCTCCTTGACCTCCTCGGTGGTAATCGGCTTACCGTCGGCGGCCGCCCGATACGCCTCCACCGCCTCACCGACCAGCCGCACATACAGGTCGAAGCCGACACCGGCCACATGCCCGGACTGCTCGGCGCCCAGCACATTTCCGGCACCACGGATTTCGAGGTCTTTCATGGCGACCGCCATACCCGCGCCCAGATCGGAGTTCTGGGAAATGGTGGCGAGCCGGTCGTAGGCCGTCTCGGTGAGCGGCTTCTCCGGCGGATAGAGGAAATACGCGTACCCACGCTCACGACTGCGGCCGACGCGCCCGCGCAACTGGTGCAGCTGCGAAAGACCCAGAGCGTCCGCGCGTTCCACGATCAACGTATTCGCATTGGAGATATCCAGCCCGGTCTCGATGATGGTGGTACAGACGAGCACATCGAATTCGCGCTCCCAGAACCCCTGCACGGTCTGTTCGAGCACGTCCTCGTTCATCTGGCCGTGCGCGACCACCACCCGCGCCTCGGGCACCAGATCCCGAATGCGCTTGGCGGCCTTATCGATCGACGAGACCCGGTTGTGCACGTAGAAGACCTGGCCGTCCCGCAGCAGCTCACGCCGAATGGCCGCGGTGACCTGCTTGTCGTTGTACCCGCCGACATAGGTGAGCACCGGATGCCGCTCCTCCGGCGGCGTGAGGATGGTCGACATCTCCCGAATGCCCGCCAGACTCATCTCCAAGGTGCGCGGAATCGGCGTTGCGGACATGGTCAGCACATCGACGTGCGTGCGTAGCGCCTTGATGTGCTCCTTGTGCTCGACACCGAAACGCTGTTCCTCGTCGACGACGACCAGGCCGAGATCCTTCCACCGCACACCGGTCTGCAGCAGCCGATGCGTACCGACCACGATATCGACCGAACCGTCGGCCATCCCCTCGAGCACGGCGCGGGATTCGGCCGGATCGGTGAAGCGGGACAGCCCCTTGACGGTCACCGGGAATCCGGCGACGCGTTCGGTGAAGGTCTGCAGATGCTGTTGCGCCAGCAGGGTTGTCGGCACCAGCACGACGACCTGCTTACCGTCCTGTACCGCCTTGAACGCGGCGCGCACGGCGATCTCGGTCTTGCCGTAGCCGACATCACCACAGACCACACGGTCCATCGGGACCGCCTTCTCCATATCGGCCTTCACCTCGGCGATGGCGGTCATCTGGTCGACGGTTTCGGTGAACGCGAACGCGTCCTCCATCTCCTTCTGCCACGGACTGTCCGGACCGAACGCGTGACCGGGCGCGGCCTGGCGCGCCGCGTACAGCTGCACCAGCTCACCGGCGATCTCGCGAACCGCCTTGCGCGCCTTGCGTTTCGTATTCGCCCAGTCCGAGCCGCCGAGCTTGGACAGACTCGGCATTTCACCACCGACATAGCGCGAGAGCTGATCCAGCGACTCCATCGGCACGAACAGCCGGTCACCGGGCTGACCGCGCTTACCGGGCGCATATTCGATGACCAGGTATTCCCGCCGCGCCCCGCCGACGGTGCGCTCGATCATCTCCACGAACCGGCCGATGCCGTGCTGATCGTGCACAACCATGTCACCGGCGTTCAGTGCCAGCGGGTCGACTTGATTGCGACGCTTGGCCGGTAGCCGCTTACCCTCCGCCGGTGCGGTGACCCGATTGCCGGTGAGGTCGGATTCGGCGACAACCACCAGACCGGCGTCATCGAAGACCAAGCCGTCGTGCAGCGAACCGCACAGCACACCGACCAGTCCGGGCGTCGGTTCGGCACCCGACGCCAAGAGCGCCGCGGGCACGTCGGCATCGGAGAGTCGTTCCAGAATGCGTTGCGCCGTACCGTGTCCCGCCACGACCACCACCGCGCGGCCACCGGTCAGCACATGTGCGCGCAATGACGCGAAGATCGTCGCCACCAGCTCATCGGATCCGCGCGCGGCCGGACCGGGCAGCACCGGCAGCACGACCTCGGCGGGATCACCCGAAGTCAGCGGGCTCAGCGTCCACCACGGCAGACCGTGTGCGTTTGCGCTGTCATGGATTTGGGGCAGCGCGCGGTACCCGGAGGCGGCGAGGTCGAGTCCGTGCCCGCCGAGCGGTGCCGCACCGCCGAACGAGGCGGCGGTCCACGATGCCTCCAGGAACTCCTCACCCGTGCGCACCAAATCGGCCGCACGCGTGCGGATCTTCTCCGGATCGCACAGCAATAACTGGGTGCCCTCCGGCAAAACCTCGGTGAGCAGCCGCAGTTCGCCGGGCTGCAGCACCGGCAGCAGGGCCTCCATGCCCTCGACCGGAATGCCCTCGGCCAGCTTCTCCAACATCTCGACCAGCGCCGCATCGGCGGCATTGGCCACCGCGACCTCGGCGGCGCGATCGCGAACGGCCTCGGTGAGCAACAGTTCCCGACACGGCGGCGCGACGACCACATCCACTGTCACATCGGTCAGCGAGCGCTGATCGGCGACCGCGAAGGGCCGCAGCTCGGTCACCTCATCGCCCCAGAACTCCACGCGCACCGGATGATCCGCGGTCGGCGGGAACAGATCGAGAATGCCGCCGCGCACCGCGAACTCGCCGCGCTTACCGACCATATCGACGCGGGTGTAGGCGAATTCGATCAGGCGCAAGAGCAATTCGTCGAAATCGAACTCCGCGCCGACGCGCAGCACAATCGGTTCGATATCGCCGAGGCTCGCGGCCATCGGCTGCATCAGGGAGCGAACGGTCGTCACCACGACCCGCAGCGGTTCCGGGAATACCGGATCTTCCGGATGCGCCAGCCGCCGCAGCACCTCCAGCCTGCGGCCCACGGTGTCGGCACCCGGCGACAACCGCTCATGCGGCAGTGTCTCCCACGACGGGAACTGCGCGACCGCCGCGCCGAGGATTTCCTCCAGTTCGACCGTCAGATCATCGGCTTCCCGCCCGGTCGCCGTCACCACCACCAGTGGCCGCTGGGCCGCGATCGTCGCCGCGACGAACGGCCGCACCGCCGACGGCCCGACCAATTCGACCGGCGACTTACCGACCAGGTCGGCGACGGTCCGCAGGGCCGAATCGGCCCCGGCCACCGCGGCCAGTCCGGCAAGGGGTGGACGGTGGGTGGACATCAAACACTCCTGAGCTCAGGCGGGCTTTTTAGTTCGGCGAACCGAGTCTAGCCACCACTACCGACACCCGAACTCCCCGCACTGGGCTCCCGCACATCTCGCAATGCCGTCGCATATCCAGTGGGTACGTCGCACAAGCTATGCCCTATGCGAGGCAGTCACACGCTATGCGTCAACTCGCCGAGCCGAAGGCTCGGGGCTAGGGGACGTAGCGGCGTAGACGGCGGGCGGCGAATTCGCGGAAGTAGGAGAGTTTTTCCGGTGGGACGATCGAGGGCAAGAAGAAGTACCAGGCGCGCTCCATGCGGGTCGCCATCTGATCGATCGAATCGGTGCCGACCGCGGTGATGTGCACGCCCGCGGTCATTTCCTGCAGCAGCAGGCCGATCACCTCGGCGTCCAGATCGGCCTCTAGGTCGCCCTGGGCGATGGCCCGCTCGGCTAGTACACGGTAGGTATCGCCCCAGGTCTTGGCGATATTGTCGCCCTGGGCGCCGCGATAGTCGCCGATCTGATGGGTCAGCTTGAGCATCGCGCCGACCATCGGATCGTTCATGGATAGGTCCGCGACGACATAGGTGATCCCGATGCATGCCTCGAGCGCGGGCACTCTGGGATCGAAGAAACCCTGGCACGAACTGACCAAGCGCTCATTGCCCTGGTCGACCACGGCGCGCGCTAGCTCTTCCTTCGAACCGAAGTGAAAGTACAAGGCGCCCTTGGTCACGTTCGACTGCGCGATGATCTCGCTCAGGCTCGCATTCGCATATCCCAAGCGCAGAAAGACATCGGCAGCGCCCGCCAGGACGGAATCGCGGGTGATCTCCGCGCGCGCTTGCCTAGCCATCAGATCCGCCTGTCATCCTAAAACCAGCCATCCTGAAGTAGACCGACATCCCGAAGTAGACCGACTTACCGCTCGAACAGCACCCTGAGGATGGGTGAACCGTACCACCAGGCGAGCGCCCGCCCGGGAATTCGAGCATTCGGACGGGCACACCGCGCAATTCACTGGCTACCAATGCGATCAGTCCCCAGTACCGGCGGGCCATTCCGAGCTCAGCTGCGGGTGGGCTTCCAAATGACTGAGTCCGTTCCAGCAGAGGTTCACCAAATGCGCCGCCACAACCTCTTTCGACGGTTCGCGCTCGTCCAACCACCAGGTCGCGGCGGTCGAGACCATGCCAACCAATGCCTGCGCGTACAAACCGGTCAGACTGGTATCGAAACCGCGGCGCTCGAAATCGCCGCCGAGAATATGCGCGACCTGGTTGGTGGCCTCGTTCAGCAGGCTCGAGTAGCGACCCTCCGCAGTGGCTGCGGGCTGGTCGCGCACCAGGATTCGGAAGCCGTCGGTGCGTTCCTCGATATAGGTCAGCAGTGCCAGCGCGACCCGTTCGAGCCGGATCCGGGACCGGTTCTGGGTGAGCGAGGAGGTGATCATGTCCAGCAGCATCGACATCTCGCGGTCCACGACCACCGCGTAGAGCCCCTCCTTGCCGCCGAAGTGTTCGTACACCACGGGTTTGGAGACCTGGGCCCGCTGTGCGATCTCCTCGATCGAGGTCGCGTCGTAGCCACGCTCGGCGAACAATGCGCGACCGATCTCGATCAACTGCTGCCGCCGCTGAGTTCCGGTCATCCGCGGCCGGGAGACCTTGGGCGGCTCACCCGAAGACACCGTCCCGCCTCCTCGCGCATGCCAATAGTCGTCGGCCCCAACTGTTCCAGACAGCTCCGGCTCCCCTGTCGTCACCCCCGTCTGGGGAGCATTCGCCCAGATAACGCGATCGGTGTGCAGAGATCGCGGTGACGGGTACCCCCTAATTCGCCGAAGCAGTTCGACTAACCGGAGGTCTTCATGCGAGGATTCATGCCGTGCCGCTGGCACAGCGGCGGATTTCGCAGATCCGCCGGTGTGACAATCCGCCGTAGTGTAATGGCAGCACCTCTGATTTTGGTTCAGATAGTTCAGGTTCGAGTCCTGGCGGCGGAGCACATCGGCACGATGGCTTATCGTTGGCCGCGCACATCGCTGAACAAGCACGACGACAGCGCTGACCAAGCACGACGACAGCCCCAAGCACGATGACAGGCAGCCGAGGGAGATCCATGCCACAGCAGACCGCCGTCGTCGTTCTCGCAGCCGGTGCCGGGACGCGAATGCGGTCTAAGACTCCTAAGGTGCTGCATTCGCTGGCCGGTCGAAGCATGCTCGCGCACGCGCTGCATGCGGCCAACGAGATCGACCCCGCGTTCCTCATCACCGTGGTAGGACACGATCGGGAACAAGTCGGCGCCGCGGTCGCCGCCGTCGCCGCCGACCTCGGCCGCGACATCGGCACCGCCATCCAGGAAGAACAGCTCGGAACCGGCCACGCGGTGCAGTGCGCGCTCGCGGCGGTTCCCGAAGATTTCACCGGTGACCTGCTGGTCACCTCCGCCGACGTGCCGCTGCTCGACGGGCACACACTGTCCGCGCTGCTCGACGAGCACCGCAGCTACGCCGAACGCTCCGCGGTCACCGTGCTGACCTTCGTACCGGACGATCCGAACGGCTACGGCCGCATCGTCCGCGACGCCGACGGGCAGGTCACCGAAATCGTCGAACATGCCGACGCTACCCCGGCGCAATCGGCGATCACCGAGGTCAACTCGGGTGTCTACGCCTTCGACGCGACCGTGCTGCGCACCATGATCGGACGCCTGTCCACCGCCAACGCCCAGCACGAGCTGTACCTGACCGATGTGCTGCGGCTGGCCCGCGAGGCCGGACATCCCGTGCACGGCGCACGGCTGCTCGATTCGGCCAAGGTCACCGGCGTCAACGACCGGGTGCAGATGTCGCAGGCAGCGCGCACCCTCAACCGCTACATTCTCGAACGGCATATGCGCGCCGGGGTCACGATCATCGATCCCGCGACCACCTGGGTGGACGCGAGCGTGAAAATCGCCAGGGATGCCGAAATCCGGCCGGGTGTGCAATTGCTCGGCGGCACCGTCATCGGTGAGGACGCGGTGATCGGACCGGATTCCACGCTCACCGATGTCATCGTCGGCACCGGCGCGCACGTTGTCCGCACCCATGGTGATCAGGCCGTGATCGGTCCCGGCGCGAATATCGGGCCGTTCAGCTATCTGCGCCCGGGCACCGTTGTCGGCGATTCCGGCAAGCTCGGCGCATTCGTCGAAACCAAGAACGCATCGATCGGCGCGCACTCCAAAGTGCCGCACCTCACTTATGTCGGCGATGCCACCATCGGCGAACACAGCAACATCGGCGCCTCCAGTGTTTTCGTCAATTACGACGGTGTGAAAAAGCATCACACCGTGGTCGGCTCGCACGTGCGGACCGGCAGCGACACCATGTTCGTCGCACCGGTGACGGTGGGTGACGGCGCGTATACGGCGGCAGGTACTGTGCTGCGTAGAAGCGTTCCGCCGGGGGCACTCGCGGTTTCAGGTGGGCCACAGAAAAACATTGAGGGCTGGGTGCAGCGCAACCGTCCGGGGACGGACGCGGCACGGGCGGCGGCGGAAGCCATCGCGAGCAAAGAGATGTCGGGTCAGGCAATCGAGCAAAAGGATGGCAAACAGCAGTGACCGCGTCATGGATCGACAACCAGAAGAACCTGATGCTCTTCTCGGGACGCGCCCATCCTGAGCTGGCCGAGCAGGTGGCCAAGGAACTCGACGTCCACGTCACCCCGCAGACCGCGCGCGATTTCGCCAACGGCGAGATCTTCGTCCGGTTCGAGGAGTCCGTGCGCGGCTCGGATGCCTTTGTGCTGCAGAGCTTTCCGGCTCCGCTGAACCAGTGGCTGATGGAACAGCTGATCATGATCGACGCGCTCAAGCGCGGGTCGGCCAAGCGGATCACCGCGGTGCTGCCGTTCTACCCGTACGCCCGTCAGGACAAGAAGCACCGCGGCCGCGAGCCCATCTCCGCCCGCCTGGTCGCCGATCTGCTCAAGACCGCGGGCGCGGACCGCATCATCACCGTCGATCTGCACACCGATCAGATCCAGGGCTTCTTCGACGGTCCGGTCGATCACATGCACGCGCAACTGCAGCTGGCCGAGTACGTGCGCAACAACTACAGCCTCGAGCACATCACCGTGGTCTCGCCCGATTCCGGTCGCGTGCGCGTCGCGGAGAAGTGGGCCGACTCGCTGGGCGGCTCGCCGCTGGCGTTCATCCACAAGACCCGCGACCCGCTGGTGCCGAACCAGATCAAGGCAAACCGCGTGGTCGGTGAGGTCGAGGGCCGCACCTGCATCCTGATCGACGACATGATCGACACCGGTGGCACCATCGCGGGCGCGGTCAAGGTGCTCGAGGCGGCGGGCGCCGGTGATGTGGTCATCGCGGCGACGCACGGCGTGCTGAGCGATCCGGCCGCCGAGCGCCTGGCCACCTGTGGCGCCAAGGAGGTCGTGGTCACCAATACCCTGCCGATCAGCGAGGAGAAAAAGTTCCCGCAGCTGACCGTGCTTTCGATCGCGCCGCTGCTGGCACGCACGATCCGCGAGGTCTTCGAGAACGGTTCGGTCACCGGCCTCTTCAACGGCAACGCCTAGACCGCACACTTCGTCGCGGCCCGGATTCGGATCCGGGCCGCGACGTTTCTGTTTGTGAGCCCGACTGCGGCGTGGTACCCATGGCGGATAAGGATCACCAACAGGGGGCGTGGCATGTCGGATTCGGAACCGCATATCAATCTCGGTAAGGCGCAGAACACACCGCCTGCCGAACCGCCGCAGGACAATGTGGACGCGACCAAGGTCTGGTCGCCGCAGCCGGGCAGCGATCCGGCACCGACTTATCAACCGGGACAACAGTTCTCGCCGGAAACCGCCGCACCATATACTCCGCCCGCCGGTTATCAGCAGCCCACTGCCTACCCGCCGCCCCCGTATCCGCCGAGCTACCCGCAAGCCGGTCCGTACGTCGGACCACCCGGCTATTCGCAAGCGCCCGGTGCTTACCCCGGTTATCCGTATCAGCCCTACATACCGCCACGGCAATCCGAGGTTCCGATCTTCTCGATCATCAGCTTCTCGTGTCTGGCGGCGACCGTACTGTCGGTGGTGATGTTCTGCGGGCTGCCGATCGTGGTCACCGGACCGGCGGGCATCGTCCTCGGCATCATCGGCCACAACAAGGGCGAATCGCTGGGCAAGTGGGCGGCAATCGCCAATGGCGCGGTGCTGGCGATCGCGGTCATCCTGGTGATCGCCTTCGTCGGGTTCATCGGAGGCTTCAGCTGAGCGGTTTCGCACGCCTCGGATCCCGTTTGCCGCCGACGTCGAGGGGGATACTGGGGGTATGGACCGAGACCCGCTTGATATGGACATGGGGGACGACGACCAGGAAGACGAGATCCGCGCATACCGGCGAAATGTCGAGGATCCGCCCAAAGACCTGCGCATTCGCTATCACGAAAACGAGGATGACGGCCGACTCGGCATCGGCGATGAACTCCAGCAGGAGTGGACCCGTCATCGCAAGGCCGCCGAACTCGCCGAAGAGGACGAACGCTCGGCCGAGGTCGCCGCGATCGAGATCGTCGACGATTCCGACCTATAGCCCGCTCCCCACCGACAGGAGAGTTCGATGAGCACGCCGCAGCAGGGATCCGAGCGAGGCGATGCGTCGCCCGAGAAACCGGTCGGCGAATCCGAGCCGGTCGAATCCTCGGATACGGACACTCCGGCCGCCAGCGGACCGTGGGAGTCGGAGCCGGTCGAACCTGCCGCGCAGACACCGCCCCAGCGGGCGGCCGCCGAAACCGCACCAGATCTGGTCGTACAACCGTCGCCGCCGGAGTCGGAGCAACAGGAACCGTGGAATGACACGGCCGCGGCACGCTACGACCAGGATCGGCCCGGCACCGTCTATCCGCCGATCACCGACGCCACCCCGCAAACCCCAGAGGGCGGCTATCCCGCCTACCCCGAACGCCCCGACATGACGCCGGAGCCGCGATCGGGATCGCAGACCCTGTCGATTATCGGCTTCGTCTGTGCGGGCATCTCATTGCTGTTCTGCCCCTACCTATTCGGCCCGGTCGGCATCGTCCTCGGCATCATCGGCCACAAAAAGGGCGAATCCCTCGGCAAATGGGCTGCCATCGCATCCGCCATTTCCCTGGTCATCGGCCTCATCCTCGTCTACGCCGTATTCAGCGGCAGCATGATCCCGGACTCCGAATGACGGTGGGTAAGGCTAGCGTGATCGGCATGAGTCGATTCGGTGGGTTCCCACTCGCGGGGCTGGACTTTTACGAAGATCTGGAAGCCGATAATTCGAAGGCATTCTGGACCGCGCACAAGGATGTCTACGAGGAGTCGGTCAAGGCGCCGATGGTCGCGCTGACCGCGGAATTGGAGGCGGACTTCGGAACCGCCAAGATTTTCCGGCCGTACCGGGATGTGCGCTTCGCCAAGGACAAGGCGCCCTACAAGACGGCGCAGGGCGCGGTGGTCAGCGTGGCTCCGGGTACGGGCTGGTATGTGCAGATCAGTGCGGCCGGACTCTTCGTCGGCGGCGGATTCTACGCGGGCTCCCCCGCCCAGATCGCCCAGTTGCGCGCCACCATCGATGACGAGGTCCGCGGCCCGGAGCTGGAGGCCATCCTGGCCAAGCTCACCAAGGCCGGATTCACCATCGGCGGCGAGCAGCTGAAGACCAGGCCGAAGGGTTACGACGCCGACCATCCGCGCATCGATCTGCTGCGGCACAAATCGCTGACCTGCAGTAAGGAATACGGCGCGCCCGCCTGGTTGGATAAACCCCGCGCCGCGAAGGAGGTCCGCACCGCCTGGGAGACGATGCGGCCCTTCATCGAATGGTTGGGCGCGGTGGTCAGTGGTGCGCCCGCTCGCGCTTAACGGCGGGCGGCGAGGACCAGGGCGAAGCGGTCGTCCGGATCGGTCCAGACCTGTTCGGTCTCGAATCCGGCGGCGGCCAGTTCGGCGTCGAGTCCGTCGATGCGGAATTTGGCCGAGATCTCGGTGCGCATCTGCTCGCCGCGCGCGAACTGGACGGTGAGGTCCAGTTCGCGGACCGTCACGGTCATATCCTCGGTGGCCTCCAGGCGCATTTCGATCCACTCGTGTTCGGTATCCCAGATGGCGACGTGCTCGAACTTATCCGGCTCGAAATCGGCGTCGAGGCGACCGTTCAAGACATGCAATACATTTCGGTTGAATTCGGCGGTGACACCGGCCGCGTCGTCATAGGCGGGCACCAGTACGGCCGGATCGATGACCAGGCCCGCGCCGAGCAGCAGCTGCTCACCTGGCTCGAGCACCTCGTGGATGCTGGACAGGAATTCGGCCCGCTCGGCGGGAACGAGATTGCCGATGGTGCCGCCGAGGAAGGCGATCATCCGGCGCCCGCCACCCGGCAGATTGTGCAGGGTGTCGGTGAAATCGCTGACCACGCCATGCACCGCGAGGCCGGGAAACTCCGCCGCGATCTGCTCGGCGGCGGCCCGCAGCGCCGAGGACGAGACATCCTGCGGAACATAGGTTTTCAGCGGTCCCTCGGCGGTCAGCGCGGAGAGCAGCAGCCGGGTCTTGGCGGCCGAGCCCGACCCTAGTTCGACCAGGACCTGCGCCTGCGCGGTGCGGGCGATCTCGCCGACGACCCGCTCCAGCAACGCGCGTTCGGTGCGGGTCGGGTAGTACTCGGGCAGTTCGGTGATCTGCTCGAACAGTTCACTGCCTCGGGCGTCGTAGAACCACTTGGGCGGCAACCACTTCGGGTCGGCGGTGAGGCCGAGCCCGGCATCCGTGCGCAACGCCGAGGTGAGGTCGTCTTCGGATAGATGGATCTCCAGCGTCGGTGCGGTCATAGCAGTGAGCCTTTCGTGCTTGGAACGTCGAGGAGGGGGGTGACGGACAACGCGCCGGGACGTGCGCTGACCAGCTGGCGATCCGGAATCGGCTGCCAGCGCGGGTCATCGTCGAAGGGTTCCGAGGACAGGATGGCGAAATCCTCGGTGACCAGGGCGGATAGCGAGTGGTAGACGGTGGTCGCCCACAGCTGCTTGCCGTCACCGAGCAGGAAGTTCAGTCGGGCGCCCGGTGCCTGGGCCAGTACGGCCGCGACCAGCAGACTCAATGCCGCCGGTGCCGCCGCCCACGAACCGTCGGGAGTGTCGGTCGAGAGCAGACTGCGCAGCAGCACCCAGAGCGTCGCCGAATCGGTCGCGGATTCGGCCTCCAGCAATCGCACCGAGTCGAACAGTTGGTCCGCGCCCAGTTCGGTTGCGGTGGAGCCGAATTCGTCGGCGACCGCGCTGAGCGCCCGCCGCCAGTCGGGCACCACGCCGTTATGGCTGAATGCCCACCGACCGTGTGTGAAGGGTGCACAGGCAGTCCGCTCGACCGGCATGCCTATGGTCGCCGAGCGCACCGCCGCCACTACCGCCCACGACTCCAGTTGCGGCAGTACCTCTTCCACCGCGGGATCGGTCCAGATGGGTGCGCAGTTGCGATACCGGCTGACGGTAACGCCATCCTGGTCACGCCACCAGGCCACCCCGAACCCATCCGCATTGATCGTCCCGCCCCCGCGCATATCCTTGGGCGCCCACGCCTGAGTCCGCAGGGAATGCGAACCGAGCGTCAACATGTCGCCCACGCGTACCGATGGGCCGACGTACCCGAGTTGACGGCACATCAGCGCCCACCTCCGCCGAGCACACGCCGGGCCGGTTGTGGCACTGCGGCCGACTGCCCGCCGATCGGATTCGGCGCGGCCACCGTCGATACCCTCACTCGCCCTCGCCTTTTCGCAGGTCGCGGGCCAGGCGGAAGCCGGAGAAGATCTGGCGGCGGATGGGATGGTCCCAGTTGCGGAAGGTGCTGCGGCAGGCGACCGGGTCGGTGCCGAAGGAGCCGCCGCGCAGAACTCGGTAGTCGCCGCCGAAGAACACATCGGAGTATTCGGCGTACGGGAAGGCCCGGAAGCCCGGATAAGCCTCGAACCCCGATGCGGTCCATTCCCAAACGTCGCCGATGAGCTGGTGCACACCGGCCGGGGAGGCACCGGCCGGATACGCACCGACCTCGGCGGGTTCCAGGTGCCGCTGACCGAGATTCGCGGTGCTGGAATCGGGTTCGGTATCGCCCCACGGATAGCGGCGGGATGCGCCGGTCTCCGGATCGAAGCGCGCCGCCTTCTCCCATTCGGCCTCGGTGGGCAGGCGCTTGCCAGCCCAGTTGGCGTATGCCTCGGCCTCGAACCAGCAGACGTGCACCACCGGCTGCTGCGCACGCACCGGCGTCATCACGCCGAATCCCCGACGCCACCAGTGCCCGGCCGGATCGCACTCCCAGAACTGCGGTGCCACCAGGTCGGCCTGCTGTCGGTGCGCCCAACCGCGCTCGGACCACAGCTCGGGCCGCTGGTAGCCGCCGTCGGCGATGAAGGCCTGGTATTGCGCATTGGTGATCGGTGCGACGTCGATGGCGAAGGCGGGCACGTGCACCGGATGCGCCGGGCGCTCATTGTCCAGTGCCCATGGGTCGGTCGAGGTACCCATGACGAATTCGCCTGCGGGAATGACGACTTCGCCACCGACCGGAGCCGTCGCCGATGGCGCGTCGGGTGCGGAGAGCACGGCGGGACCGGTGCGCAACTGATGGGTGGCGAGCATGGTTTCGTCGTGCTGCTGCTCGTGCTGAGCGATCATGCCGAATGCGAAACCGCCGTCGACCAGCGGGTCACCGCGTAAAGCGTTGGTTTCCAATACATCCCATACCTTGTCGCGCACGGCGCCGACATAGCCGCGGGCCTGGGTGGGATTGAGCAGCGGCAGTTCGGGGCGATTGGCGCGAGCGTGTTTGAAGGCGTCGTACAGCTCGTCGATATCGGCGCGCACCGCTTCGCGGCGGCCGACATCGCGGACCAGCCAGAGCTCTTCCTGATTGCCGATATGGGCGAGATCCCAGACGAGCGGGCTCATCAGTCGCGAATGCTGGGCGACCAGCTCTGCTTCGTCGAGGGTGGTGAGGCCGGTGGTGCGATCCCTTGCGCGGGTGAGCACTTCGGCGATCCGGTCACGCAATTGTTCGGTGCCGGAATTATCCGTTGCGGGGTGCTGAATGGTCACGATGGGTATCTCCCGAACTCGTTCTGGTCGGCGACTCGCGGCTGCGGCGCCGCGGTCACGGATGGTCCTCGGGCTGATCCGCACTGCGCGAAACGAGTTCATCGGTCGGGGTGCGACCGCTGCGACATCGTTCGGCCGCGGATTCGATCTCGCGCGCGGCCGCCGGACTCGTCGCATGTGCTGCGGCCAGTTCCAGCAATTCGACCGCGACAGAACGGATCTCCGGATCGGCCAGCCCGCAGCGCGCCGCATCGAGCCAGCGGCCCGCGAGTGGCGCGGCGAGCGCCGTCGCCTCTGCGACGACCGCGGGGGAAGACAGCAGGGCATCGAAGACATGGATCGGGACGGTCCAGTCGTTATCGGGTTGAGCGTCCAGATAGCGGACCTCGAGGTGTCCGGCAGCACGCACCGGCGGGAACAGCGTGGTCAGGTGATAGTCGAGATCGCCGACATCGGGCCGTCGGCCGATCTCGTCGTCCAGCGCACCGGACAACCAGTCCGCGAAGGTCGCCTCGGGCGGCGCTGACCAACCGACATCGCTGCCATTGCCGGATACGCCATCGGGGCGGCGAACGCACAGCAGCGGGACATCCAGGGCCCAGCGCGCGTAGCCGGTGACCGGATCCGGCCAGGACTCCACCGCGGGACGGGTGCGTGCGTGATCGAGACGCAACCAGGTGCGCATGCGCTGGGATGCCCACGCGCCCACCGGCGCGCCGTGCAACTCGGGTGAGCAGGCGAAGGCGGCCAATAGCGCGGGACCGATCGCGTATAGCGCGTTCCACCGGGCGGTGACCTCGGCACGGTCCGCACCGGCATCGACGCTGACCTGCGTCGCGGCGGTATTGCACATCATCAATTTGCCGAACGGGCCGATACCGCCGAAAGACTGTTCCATGGCGCGATAGCGCGGTAACCGCAGCACCCGTTTCGGGCGGCGATCCGCATCGGCGGCGGCGGAAACGGTGCGGATGGATCGGGATTCGAGCAGATCCCGCAGCATCCGAGCATCGGCGTGCAAACCCTCGCACAACTGCGCGGCAGCGGCGAACGGGGCGCTGGAGAGTTCGATCTGACCGCCGGGTTCGAGGGTGACCCGGCTGCCCCCTGGCAACGGAAGTGCCGGTGAATCGGGGGCGATGGACCGCGGCGCATAGGGTCCGAGTGCATCTGCGAGTGCAGCCAGTTGCGGGCGGGGGGCGGCCAATCGGCCGGACGACGAACACTCACCCTGCACGGTGAGCCACTCCAGTTCGGCGCCGATGAGCGTCGGTGGCCCCAGCTTGAAGCAGATTTTTTCGAGATAGGCCTCGGCCGCGGCCCGTGAGGACAGCTCGCCGTGCGCAAGCGCTATCACCCGCTCCGGATGTTCGAGCGTGACCGCCATACCAACCTCCACCGTGTGAAACCGGGTAACCGTAGCTATTGCTGTGTATGCGCTGCCGGTCGTTGTTCGGATAGTTCTGTATCGCCATCGATGCCGGTCGTATTCCAGTGCAACGACCCAAACCAGCGTAGCGAGGGGCACCGACAAGAAATGTGACAAGAATCTGAATTCGTGGTCATGCACAGCGGTGACTCGCGCAGCACGGCCCGGGACCTGCGTCGACTCGTGCGACGGCCCAATGCGCCGATTTCGGCGATACTGTCGATGCCATGCTCGACGAGAATCGCGTACGTGCCGACACACCGGGCTACGACACCGGGTCCGATCTGGTCTTCCTCGACAGCGCGGGCTCATCGTTACCGCCCCGAGTCGTCGTCGATACCGTTGTGGCGCATCTGCGACGCGAGGCCGAAATCGGCGGCTACCGCGCGGCAAACGAGCGACTCGGCGATCTCGCCGCGGTGAAAACCGATATCGGCCAGCTCATCAATGCCGATCCGGCCAGCATCGCGCTCAGCGATAGCGCGACCCGCGCCTGGGCCGACTTCTTCTATTCGGTCCCACTCGCACCCGGCGACCGCATCCTCATCTCCGGCGCCGACTATGCGAGCAATGCCATTGCGGCGCTACAGCGGGCCAGGGCGACCGGTGCGGTGGTCGAACAGATTCCCAGCGACGGCAGCGGACAGATCGACCTCGACGCGCTCGCCGATATGGTCGACGAACGGGTCAAGTTGGTGTCGGTGCTGCACGCCCCGACCAATGGCGGTCTGGTCAACCCGGCCGCCGACGCCACCAGGATCGCGCATTCGGTCGGCGCGCTGGTGCTGCTCGATGCCTGTCAGTCGGCCGGACAGCTGCCGATCGATGTCGCCGAACTCGATGTCGACGCGCTCTCGGTCACCGGCCGCAAATGGCTGCGCGGGCCGCGCGGCACCGGATTCCTCTATGTGCGGCCGGAATTGGCCGCCTCGATGGAGCCGCAGCGGCTGGACCTGCACAGTGCGCAGTGGACCGGCCCGCAGGAATTCGACCTCGTGCCCGACGCGAGTCGCTTCGAGTTCTGGGAGTGCGATGTCGCGGCGCGACTGGGTCTCGGTGCGGCTGTGCGCTATCTGCTCGAGCTCGGCCCGGAGGATGTCTACGAAGCGATCGCGGTCCGCGCGGAACATCTGCGCAAGTCACTGCCGGAGATCGACGGGGTCACCGTGCGCGACATCGGGATCCGGCACAGCGGCATCGTTTCCTTCACCGTCGACGGGAAATCCGCCGTCGAGGTGCGCGACCGCCTTGCGGCACAGAATATTACGGTGACGGCCAGCCATGCCAGCTCTACGCTGCTGGATATGACCGCCCGTGGCCTGGATTCGGTGGTGCGCGCCTCGCCGCACTGCTTTGTGAGTTTCGAGGAGCTGGACCGGTTCGTCGGCGCGGTCGCGGCGCTGTAGATGTCACCCCGCGAACTGGTCGTCCTCGGCACCGCGAGTCAGGTTCCGACCAAGCAGCGCAACCACAATGGATATCTGCTGCGCTGGGGTGCGGAAGGCATTCTCTTCGATCCGGGCGAAGGCACGCAGCGGCAGATGACGCACGCGGGCGTGTCGGTCACCGATATCACCCGGATCGCGGTGACGCATTTCCACGGCGACCACTGCCTCGGACTACCCGGAATCATTCAGCGGATCAATCTGGACAAGGTCGCCCATCCGGTCGACGTGTACTACCCCGCCTCGGGCGAGGTGTTCTTCGACCGGCTGAGCAATGCCAGCTCGTTCTATCGCACCGTCGAGCTCCGGCCGCATCCGATCGCCGATTCCGGTGTCATGGACGCACCCGGCGCACCGTTCGTCCTCGAAGCGGTCGCGCTATCGCATCCGGTCGACACCTTCGGCTATCGGCTCACCGAACCGAGCGGCGTGCGCATCCTGCCGGAGCGGCTCGCCGCATTCGGCCTGCACGGCCCGGCGGTCGGACAACTGCAGCGCACGGGCGGTATCGAATTCGACGGGCGCGCAATAACACTGGCCGATGTCAGCGAGCCGAGGCCCGGTCAGAGCTTCGCATTCGTGATGGACACCCGGCTGTGTCCAGGCGTGCTATCGCTCGCATCCGGCGTGGACATGTTGGTGATCGAGGCGACCTTCCTGGACACCGATGCCCAGCTCGCCGAGGAATACGGCCACCTGACCGCGGGCCAAGCCGCCCGCGTCGCCGCCGAAGCCGGTGTCCGCACCCTGGTCCTGACCCACTTCTCCCAGCGCTACCGCGACCTCGACACCCACCTAGCCGAAGCGGCGAAGTACTTCACCGGCGAGATCGCCATCGCCACGGACCTGGCGCGAATCCCCCTCCCGCCCCGCCACTGAGGCTCGCATCGCATAAGTAGTGGCTATGTCGCACAGGGTATTTGGTATGCGAGGTAGGCAGAAACTGTGCGCGATCGCTGATGTCGAGTCGATTGCGAGGGTGCGGGCGGGCCGATCGCCCCCGCCGCCGAGCGGACCTACGGCTTTCAGGCCAGGTGCAGTGCAAGAACCTGCGAGACGAGAGCGGGCGTCGCGGTCGCCGGGCCGACGAGGCGCAGACTGCGGTTGGCCTGGAGGGCCGCGATGCCATGCAAGTTGGTCCACAGCGCGATGGCGACGGCCCTCCGGTCGATCGCGGTCGGCGCGGCCGCAGCGACCAGCGCGGCGAAGCGCTCGAACAGCGGCAGGGTGATCCCGCGGAGATTCTCGCCGGAGCCCTCGAGCAGGTCGTGGCGGAACATCAGGGTGAACATTTCCGGGCGCTCGCCCGCGAATTCGACGTATTCGGCGGCCATCCGTTCCAGATGTTCCCTCGGTGTGCTCGCGCCCACCTCCACCTTCGCGAACCGCTCGATGAGATCGGCGAAACCGCGTGCGGCGATGGCGGCCAACAGTGCGCGGTGCGTCGGAAAATGCCTGCGCGGCGCACCGTGGGAGACCCCGGCCGCACGGGTGATCGCCCGCAGACCCAACTGGGCCGCGCCGACCTCTTCGAGCATGTCTACCCCGGCGCCGACCAAACGTTCCCGCAACGGCTCGCTCATGGAGACATTGTCTACGGCGCTCATGGCTCACTTCTTCCCGACTGCGTCACATAACTAGAAATTCTCTACCGACCACAGTAGACAATGTCTACGCTGCTTTGGTAGACATTGTCTACGGCGACTTTCTCGGAGGCTCATGTGTGGTACCGGTTGTTCAAGTACGTTCTGCTCGGCCCACTGCTGCGGCTGCTCGGCCGCCCCGAGGTGGAAGGGCTGCGGCACGTACCACGCACCGGACCGGTGATCATCGCGGCCAACCATCTCGCGATGCTCGACTCGATGTATCTCGCGCTGGCGCTGCCGCGTCGGGTCACCTTCCTGGCCAAGCAGGAGTACTTCACCGGGACCGGATTCAAGGGCCGGTTCAAGCGCTGGTTCTTCACCGTCGCGGGTCAGGTCCCGGTGAACCGCACCGGCGGCACCGCGGCCGCGGACGCACTGGCCGCCGCCACGAGAATCCTGGAATCCGGTGACGTCTGGGCAATCCATCCCGAGGGCACCCGCTCCCCCGACGGCCGCATCTACCGCGGCCGCACCGGCGCACTGCGAGTGGCCATGGCCACCGGCGCACCGGTTGTCCCAGCGGTGCTCTCCGGCACCAACAAGGTGAATCCGCGCGGCCGTCGATTGCCGCGCTTCGGCAAAGTGCGCATCAGCTTCGGCACTCCGCGCTACTACCCCGAGCTCACTCCGACCCACCCGGCACCCGACACATGCCAGGTTCGCGCCGCGACCGACGAACTGATGCGGGAATTGGCCGACCGCTCCGGCCGACACTACGTCGATCGCTACGCGGCCACCTTCTCGAATCGCCCATAACGCCACCGCGACACGGACACGGTCCTCGGAATGGTTAACACGGGGACGAATTGGCGGGATAGTTGGGAAGCAGGCCGGTGCACCCATGTCCGGCCACCGCATCGGGGTGACAAGGGAGTTGGACTTTGAGCAGGTTCACTGACGAGATGTACGCAACGGCACAAACCTCGAGTCGCGGATTGGTGACCGGGGAGCCCAACGCGCCGTTTCGGCAGACCTGGGGTGAGATCCATCGCATCGCACGACGAATGGCGGGCGGACTCGCCGAAGCCGGTATCGACCACGGTGACGCCGTCGGTGTGCTGGCCGGGATGCCGGTCGATATCGCACCGACCTGTCAGGGCATCTGGATGCGCGGCGCGTCGATCACCATGCTGCATCAGCCCACTCCGCGCACGGATCTGGTGGTCTGGGCCCGCGATACCGAGACCGTGCTGACGATGATCGAGGCGCGCGCGGTGGTACTCGGCGCACCCTTCGAGGCCGCCGAACCGCTGCTGCGCGAGCGCGGCATCACCGTGGTGCGCATCGATCAGCTGCGCGAGAGCCCGGAGACCGATCCGGTGCCGACCGTCGAGGCCGATATCGCCTTGCAGCAGTTGACATCCGGTTCGACCGGATCGCCGAAGGCGGTGCGGATCACGCACGGGAACTTCTACACCAACGCCTATGCCATGTTCGATCGAGTGAAGTTCCAGCTCGATGACGATGTGATGGTCAGCTGGCTGCCCCTGTTCCACGATATGGGAATGGTCGGATTCCTCAGCGTGCCGATGCAATTCGGCGCCGAAGTGGTCTGCGTGACGCCGATCGACTTCCTGATGCGTCCACTGCTGTGGGCCGAGCTGATCGACAAGTACCGCGGCACCGTCACCGCGGCACCGAATTTCGCCTACTCGCTGCTGGCCCGCCGACTCAAGCAGGCCGAGGACGGCGCCTACGATCTCAGCAGCGTTCGCTATATGTGGAACGGCGCCGAACCGGTCGATCCGGACACCATGGAGGCCCTGGCCGCGGCGGGCAAACGCTTCCGGCTCAATCCGATGGCGCTGACTCCGGTCTACGGCATGGCCGAAACCACACTGGCCGTATCGATTCCGGATCCCGGACACGGACAGATCCTCGATGTCATCGATGCCGATCTGCTGGAAGCGCTCGGCAAGGCCGTGCCCGCCCACGATCACCACGGCAATATCCGGCGGATGCCGACGCTCGGCTATCTGGTCGACAATCTGGAGGGTCGCGTCGTCGATGCCGAGCGCCAGCCGCTGCCGACCCGTTCCGTCGGCGTGATCGAACTGCGCGGTCCCGCGGTCACTTCCGGCTATGTCACGGTGAACGGGTTCCGCCCGGCACAGGATGCGGACGGCTGGCTGGATACCGGCGATATCGGCTACTTCACCGACGAGGGTCTGATCGTGGTGTGCGGCCGGATCAAGGACGTCATCATCATGGGCGGCCGCAATATCTATCCGACCGATATCGAGCGTGCCGCCATGCGCGTGCCCGGTGTGCGTCCCGGCAATGCCGTCGCGGTCCGCTTGGACGCGGGTGAGAAACGCGAAAGCTTCGCCGTCGTGGTGGAAAGCAATGACCACCAGAACGCCGACGAGGTCAAGCGCATCGAACGCGAAATCGTGCACGCGGTGTTCTCCGAGGTCGGCGCCCGTCCCCGCACCGTCGCCGTGCTCGGCCCCGGCGCCCTGCCCAAAACCTCCTCGGGCAAGCTGCGCCGCTCCGCCACCGCGATCCACCTGCGCTGAGCCGCAGTCGAATTCGGCCTAGTGCAGTTGGTTCTGTGCCGGTTCGAGCCCGACGCGCAGTAGCAGTTCCACCGCATCCGCGGCCTGTTCGACGATCACCGGCACTTCCTTGCGCTCCACCGACGAAAACGGTTTGAGCACATAGTCCGCCGGGTCCTGGCGACCCGGCGGACGGCCGATGCCGATGCGGGTGCGCAGATAGTCCTTGGTGGTCAGGGCACTGGAAACCGAACGCAATCCGTTGTGCCCACCCTCACCGCCGCCGCGCTTGAGCCGGACCTGACCGAACGGCAGATCGAGTTCGTCGTGCACGACGATCACCTCGGTCGGCGGCACCGAGAAGAATTTCGCCAGGGCAGCGACCGGACGCCCGGACAGATTCATGAACGAGCGCGGCTTGGCGATCAATACCTGACGCCCGTCCAGCCGGGCCTGCAGCAGATCCGCACCGGACTTCTTGTGCACAGCAAAACGGCCGCCGACGCGCTGTGCGAGCACGTCGGCGACCAGAAAACCGATATTGTGCCGGGTGCGCTCGTACTCGGGACCTGGGTTGCCAAGTCCGACCACGAGCGCGGGCCCGGTCGAGGATTCGGTCATCGACCAGATCCGGAGTTCTTACTCGGCGCTCTCGGCCTCGGCGGCGGCCGCGGCCTCCTCGGTCTCCTGCGCGGAGGCCGGGGCGGCGATGATGTTGACGATCAGCGCCTCCGGGTCACCGGCCAGCGTGGCGCCCTTCGGCAGCGTGATCGCGCCCGCGGTGATCTGGGTGCCCGCCTCGACGCCCTCGATCGAGACCTCGATGGCCTCCGGGATGTTGAGTGCGTCGGCCTCGATGGACAGCGTGGTGGATTCCTGGGTGACCAGGGTGCCCGGCCCGGCCTCACCGGTCAGCGTGATGTTCACGTCGGCGGTGACCTTCTCGCCGCGCTTGACGATCAGCAGGTCGGCGTGCTCGATGTAGCGGCGAATCGGGTGCACCACAACGGATTTGGTCAGCGCGAGCTGCTTCTTGCCGTCGATGACGAGGTTCAGCACCGCATTGGTGCCGTGCTCGCGCAGGATGGCGGCGAAGGCCTGGGCGTTGAGCGAGAGGTGCTGCGGGTCGGCGGCGTGGCCGTACAGCACGGCGGGTACGTTGCCCGCGCGACGGGTACGGCGGGCGGCGCCCTTGCCGAACTCCGTGCGGACGGCGGCTTCGAGAAGGTTGGCGTCGGACATGACTGGATCTACTCCCTACGGCTCTTCCGGGCTGTCAACAGTGCGCCAGGGACGGTTCCCCCCTGGCAAATGGTTGGTCTACTCGTCGGGCGAAGACCGAACGAGGACGGCCGAGAGCCGAGCCGCGTCGATCACGGTGAACGCATTACGTCTGCGGTCACCCTCGCCGAGACAACCCGAACACCATAGCGCAAGTGTTTATGTCCAGCTGAATCGGGTGGTCGGACTGGCCGGATCGCCGTCATACCGGTCGCGTACGCTGGATCGGTTGCCGATCGGCCGTGAAGAAAGGTTGTTGCAGTTGACCGCCTCCACTGAGGGTGTCGTCACGCCCGCCCCGCGTGGGTTGCCCGCCGAGGTCGCCCGGCGACGCACATTCGCGGTGATCTCCCACCCCGACGCGGGCAAGTCGACGCTCACCGAGGCGCTGGCATTGCACGCCAGAATGATCTCCGAGGCGGGCGCGATCCACGGCAAGGCCGGGCGCAAGTCCACTGTGTCGGACTGGATGGAAATGGAAAAGGCGCGCGGTATCTCCGTGAGCTCGACCGCATTGCAGTTCAACTACCGCGCCGCGGGCTCGGAGATCGATCACGTCATCAACCTGGTCGACACCCCCGGCCACTCGGATTTCTCCGAGGACACCTACCGCGTGCTCACCGCCGTCGACGCCGCGGTCATGCTCATCGACGCCGCCAAAGGCCTGGAGCCGCAGACGCTGAAGCTGTTCCAGGTGTGTCGCCATCGCGGCATTCCGGTCATCACCGTGATCAACAAATGGGACCGTCCCGGCCGCGCGCCGCTGGAACTGCTCGACGAGATCAGCGAGCGGATCGGTCTCACCCCCACGCCGCTATTCCTACCGGTCGGCATCGCCGGTGACTTCCGCGGTCTGCTGCGTCGCGGTCCGGACGGCGTGGCCGTCGAATACATCCACTTCACCCGGACCGCAGGTGGCGCGACCATCGCGCCGGAGGAATCGATCGACCCGGAATCGGCCGAGGCCCGCGAGGGTGCGGCATGGACGACCGCCGCCGAGGAGAGCGAACTGCTCTCCGCCACCGGGCAGGACCACGATCAGGAAATGTTCCTGGCCGGGCAGACCTCCCCGGTCATCTACGCCTCCGCGATGCTGAATTTCGGTGTGCGCCAACTGCTGGAGACGCTGGTCGCATTGGCACCGGCACCGGGCTCGCGCGCCGATATCGGCGGCACGCCGCGCAACACCACCGATCCGTTCAGCGCGGTCGTATTCAAGGTGCAGGCCGGAATGGACGCGGCACACCGGGATCGGCTCGCCTTCATGCGGATCGTCTCCGGTGAATTCGAGCGCGGGATGGTGGTCACGCACGCCCAGACCGGTCGGCCGTTCGCGACCAAATACGCGCTCACTGTTTTCGGCCGGGAACGCTCGACTGTCGACACCGCCTACCCGGGCGATGTGGTCGGCTTGGTGAATGCCACCGCGCTGGCGCCGGGGCACACGCTGTTCGTGGACAAGAAGGTGGAGTTCCCGCCCATCCCCTCGTTCGCACCGGAGCATTTCGCGGTGCTGCGGGCGCAGAGTGCGGGTAAGTACAAGCAGTTCCGCAAGGCCATCGACCAACTCGATTCCGAAGGCGTTGTGCAGGTTTTGCGCAATGACGCGCGCGGTGATGCCTCGCCGGTGCTCGCGGCGGTCGGTCCGATGCAGTTCGAGGTGGTCACCGCGCGGATGCTCGCCGAGTTCAATGTCGAGACGCATATGGAGCACCTGCCCTACACGCTGGCCCGGCGCACCGATGCGGAGTCGATGGCCGAACTCGATCGACAGCGTGGGGTCGAGGTGTTCACCCGCTCCGACGGGGCGCTGTTGGCGCTGTTCAGCGACAAGTGGCGGTTGCAGTACATCGAGAAGGAGCATCCGAAGCTCACGCTCGAGCCGCTGGTCGCGGCCGCGGACTAGCCGGAGTCGATGCTCGCGCCGGTGCGCTCACCCGGCCTCGGGCTCGGCCGCCTCCGGCACGGACTCCGGCTGCGGCGGGGCGGTGCCGGGATTGCGTTCCACCGACGCGATGCCGTCTTCGCGCGCGATCAGCCCCCAGCGACTCGATGTCAACCGCAGGCTCGGCAGATCGCTGAGCGAGAGCACCACCTCATAGGTGCGCTCGTATCCGGTATGCGCGATGCGCCAGCGTCCGTCCGTGCAGCGAACGTAGCGATCGGTATAGAACGCCGCGCCGCGCAGCAGCATATTGTGTGCCGGTATCAGCACGGTGTCGGCGAGATACCAAGTGCCGGTGGCGGTATCGCCTTCCACATCGATCTCCGGATGGTCGCATCGATGCTCGGTGATGACGTGCGGACCGAGGGTGTTGCGCATGAACGCCAGGAACGCGTCCCGCGACTCGAACTGCAGGTATTCGCTGTAGGTGGCGGTCGCCTCCGGGATCATGGTGTCCGCGAATTCGTCCCACGACTTGGTGTCGAGGGTGCGCAGATACCTGAACTTCAGGCGACTGATCGCTGACACAGCATCCCGGTCCATAACTCAACAATCCCATTCGAAGTCGCCGCGCTACAGAGATTGGGAGATTTGTATCAGATTGCTATCACTTCGAGCCGAAATCGGCGGTCCCGGCGTACGGGTCAGTTCCCGATGGTGAAGCAGGTGTTGCAGAAGTCGCTGCCGAATTCGGTCAGCCGCAGACTCTTGCGCACGATCTTGGGCGCGCGTCCGGCCTTCTTCAGCGCCGCCTCGACCACCGGCTGCACCTCGAGCACCATGTACCGACTGAGCACCACCGGATCATCGGAAACCTGGGTCAGGCCGAGGCGATTGAGGTTGATCAGATAGGTGCGGGCGCGGTCCGGATAACGCACACCGGCCTGTTCCGGTACCGATGTGAGATCACCGGTCACCAATTCCGAGCCGATGCCGAGCGGACGGTTGGTGCGCACATCGACCGACGGCTGCGGACCGTTCAATGCCATGAACCGCAGAATGCGCGCCTCGTCCGGAGCCAACTCGTCGAGGATCCGGTCGTAGGCCGGGTGCACGTCCTCGGTGAAGTAGACATCGGCCGAGCGGGCGAGCAGCGCATCACCGCGGCGGCGCAACTCTTCGCTGCTGGCCGAGTGCAGCGGCGCGCCGATGCCGATCGCCGTCGGCTGCGCCGCGCCGTTGGAAGTCGGTACGTAGCTGACGATTTCGCGCACCGACCCCTCGGTGACGCCGAGCGCGCTGCGCGCGATGGAGCGCAACGCGTTGCCGGTGCGCTCGGCGATATCCGCCGACGACTCACCGTCGAGTGCGGCCTGGGTGATCTCCTTGGTCACCTCATAGGTCGTCTCGACGGCCCACTGACTGCCGCGCACCACGGTGCCCGCCGCGAGCCCCGCCGCTCGGAACACACCGCGAATCAGCCTCGCCTCATTGCTGATCTGCCGCTGTTCGACATCCGAGCTGCGCTCCACCGAGCGGGAACCGGCCCGGGCTATGTCCTGTCCGGTCCTGTCGTCTGTCACGTTCTCTCCGATGTATTGCCAAGTGAACGAATACGCCCACAGATTATTGCCCGCCAGCCTTCCAGGTCTGCCTTACCGTGAGCCGATTGGGCCGGCAACACGCCGACCCCTGCTGTCGGACGCGTGATGGTCGCCATTGTCTCCGCCGCTGGTTGACACTACGACATTCTGGACACACAGTGTGACTGATGTCTCAGACAATCCGTCCTGGCCCAGGAACTCGCGAGACTCTCGACCGCACAGTAGGGTCCGTCTGCCGACCGGGTGCTAGTTTGGGTTGCCGGTGAGGCGGCGGTCACCGGTATATCGGCAGGAGGGTGTCGTGTTGGAGAGTGTTTTCGGTATTCATCCGACGGTCCTCCTGGAGTTAGTGACTATCCCCCTTTTCACTGGCGTCATCGGTTACATCACCAACTGGACCGGCATCCTGATGTTGTTCAAGCCGGTCGCCTTCCACGGTATTCGTTTACCCGGATTGCGTGCGCTGTTTCCCTTCCTGCCCAAGCGAATTCAGGTGCTGCCGCTGCTGAGCTACGACGGCCGAATCGGCTGGCAGGGCATCGTGCCCTCGCGCGCGGACAAAATGGCGAGCATCGCGGTCGACAAGGGCCTGGCGAAACTCGGCAGCGTCGCCGACTTCTATCGCGAACTGGAACCGGACAAGCTCGCCGAACACCTCGCCACTATCGCCGACGCGCAGATCAAGGACATAGTCGAAGAAATCCTGCGGCGCGAACATCCACAACTCTGGTACAACCTGCCGACCGGGGTGCGCGACATGATTCACGCGCGAGTCCGCCAGCAGCTGCCCGATATTCTGCGCGAGCTGACCGAGGAATTGGGCGCAAATATCGATCAGCTGCTCGACGTCAAGCAGATGGTCATCCGTTATTTCCAGGCGCGTCCGCATCTGCTGAACACCCTTTTCCAGGTGCTCGGCGCCAAGGAACTGCGTTTCATGCAGAACTTCGGTTTCTACTTCGGCGCGCCGATGGGTGTGGTGCTGGTCGCCGTTTTGCATGCGACCGGCTGGTCGACGCTGGTGGTGCTGCCGGTCGGCGGCGTCATCATCGGCTGGGTGGTCAACTGGATCGGCCTGAATATGATCTTCGCGCCCGCGTACCCGAAGTGGTGGTGCCCGTGGCGGCAGGGTCTGCTGATCAAGCGGCAGCTCGAAATCACCGACGGCTACGCGGAATTGGTGTCCAGTCAGGTGATGACCGTGGCCAATATCGGTGACGAGCTGCTGAACGGGCCGCGCTCGGACCGGACCATGCAGATGCTCGAGGACACGCTGCGCCCCGCCGCGGACCGGGCGCTCGGCCCGGCGCGACCGGCGGTGAAGTTCGTGCTCGGCAGCCGGGAGTACGACTCGCTGCAATCGACGCTGACCACCGAGGCGATGTCCATCGCGCCGATCGCCTTCGCGGATCCGGACTTCAACGTCCAGCAGGGTAGGCAGATCAACGACTACATCGCCAAACAGATGTCGGCGCTATCGCCCCCCGACTTCGTGGATATGCTGCGATCGGCCATCAAACAGGACGAATGGCTCCTTTTTCTGCATGGCGGCGTGTTGGGGCTCTTCGCCGGATACGCTCACATCCTGATCTTCGGAACGGGAGTGGCGACAACATGGCTATGACGGAAGCTGGCGGCGACGATCTGCGGGCCACCGGGCAGGGCTCCGAGCAAACCGAGCAGTCCGAAGTGGCCGAAAACGCAAGAACTTCCGAGTCATCCGAGATCGCGCGGCTGCCGGTCAGCGCGGTCGAGCCGAAGCGGCAGCCCAGCTCCGTACGCAAGACGGTTCGGGCGACCACCGGAGTCGCCCGGGTCGCGGTAAGCGCCGCGGCCGGAGTCACCGCCTGGGGCATCGACACCGCCCTCGGCGTCGGGGCCACCGTGGTGCGCGGCAGTATCGCCGGAAATCCCCCGCGTGAGGTGCTTGCCGAGGCGGAGGCCGAGGTTCGTGACGCGGTGCGGCGGGCATTGCGGCTGCCCGCCACGCCCGAACAGCCCACCCCGGATGCCGTTCCCACCTTGCGTGAGCAGGGCGCGGCGCTGCTGCGACTGTCGGCGAGCACACAGGGCGAGCACCACGAAACCCATCCGGCCTTCGCGCGCATGCTCGAAGAGCTGACCCCCGATGAGGCGCGCATCCTGCGCTTCCTGCACCTCGACGGCCCGCAGCCCTCGATCGATATCCGCGCCGGACGACCGCGCGGCATCGGAGTCGAGCGAATCATCTCCGGCCTCAACCTGATCGGTGAGCACGCGGGCCTGCGCTTCCCCAACCGCATCCAGCAGTACCTGCCCAACCTGCGCCGCCTCGGCCTGATCGAATTCGTCAAGGAACCGGTGGGCAACCCGAACCGCTACCAACTCCTCGAGGCCCAATCCCCGGTCCGAGAAGTGTTGAAGCGCTCCGGATTCGGCACCAAGGTCTACTACCGCAGCATCGCACTCACCGGCTTCGGCGCGGACTTCGTGCAGACCTGCCTGCCGGTCGTCGTCCAGGACGGGCGCGTCTCCGGCACCAGCTGATCAGGCGCCATCGGCCAGCTCCAGCCAGCGCTCTTCGGCGGATTCCTTTTCGGCCAGAATCTGTTTCAGCTCCGCGCCCAGCGTGATGAGTTTGTCCGGATCGGTTGCGGCATCGGCCAGGGCGGTGTGCAGGCGCTGCTCGCGTTCGGTGAGTTTGTCGATGGTGCGCTCGAGTTTGGCCAGCTCCTTGCGGGCGGCGCGGTAGGCGGCCGAGTCAGTGGCGGGCGCCTCGGCGGGCTTGGCGTCGGTGGATCGCATTGTGGCGGAGCTCGATGCGGCGCGCTTCTTCAGGTATTCGTCGATGCCGCCGGGCAGATTGGTGAGCTTTCCGTCGCCGAACAGGGCCCAGGTGGAGTCGCAGATGCGCTCGATCAGATAGCGGTCGTGGCTGATCACGACCAGCGTGCCCGCCCAGTTGTCGAGCAGGTCTTCCAGTTGTTGCAGGGTGTCGATGTCCAGGTCGTTGGTCGGCTCGTCGAGGAGCAGGACATTCGGTTCCGACATCAGGATTCGGGTCAGTTGCAGCCTGCGGCGCTCACCACCGGATAGGTCGCCGACCGGAGTGCGCTGACGGGCCGGGGTGAAGCCGAGGCGCTCGGCCAGCTGGCCCGCGGAGATTTCCTTATCGCCCAGCATGATTCGCTGCGCGATCTGCTGTACTGCCTCCAGCACCCGCAAGTCGGTAGGTAGGTCGTCGAGTTCCTGGCGTAGCCAACCGATCTGGACCGTCTGGCCCTGAATACGTTTGCCCGCAGCGGGTTCGACGGCACCGGCCAGTGTGCGTAGCAGGGTCGTCTTGCCGGAGCCGTTCACACCGACCAGACCGACTCGCTCCCCCGGCGCCAGGCGCCAGGTCAAGTCGCGCACCAACTCTCGACCATCCGGGGTGGTGAGGGTGGCGTCCTCGAGCTCGATGACAACACGGCCCAGGCGCTTTCGCGCGAAGGCGGCCAGCGAGACGCTATCGCGCGGCGGCGGGACATCGGCGATCAGCGCCTCGGCCGCCTCCACCCGATAGCGCGGCTTGGAGGTGCGCGCCTTCGCACCGCGACGCAACCAGGCCAACTCCTTGCGCGCCAGATTCGCGCGCCTGGCCTCGGAGGCGTCAGCCTGCCGCGCCCGCTCGGCGCGGGCGAAAATCCAGTCGCCGTAACCGCCCTCATAACTTTCGACCTTGCCGCCCACGACCTCCCAGGTGTCGGTGGCGACGGTGTCGAGGAACCAGCGATCGTGGGTGACCACCACCAGCGCGCTGCGGCGCTCGAGCAGATGCCGGGCCAGCCACTGCACACCCTCGACATCGAGATGGTTGGTCGGCTCGTCGAGGACGAGCAGATCAAGGTCGCGAACCAGTGCGGCGGCGAGTGCGACGCGGCGGCGCTCGCCACCGGAGAGATTGTCGACGGAAGTATCCAGGCCGAGGCCCGCGATCCCGATGCCTTCCATCACCGAACGGATGCGGGAATCCGAGGCCCATTCGTGTTCGGCCACATCGTCGGTCATCGCATCATCGGCCAGTCCGGCCAGCACAACGGATCCGACCGTCGCGCCGACGGGAAGTACGCCACGCTGGGTCACCACCGCCATGCGCAGCCCGCCGACCCTGCTCACCCGGCCGCTGTCGGGCGGTTCCAGGCCGGTCAGCACCTCCAACAGGGTGGTTTTGCCGCCGCCGTTCAGGCCGACGACACCGATCCGCTCGCCCGCGTGGATGCCGAGCGAAACATTGTCCAGGAGCGGTTTGATGCCGAAGCTCTTGGAGACCTGTTCGAGATTGATCAGGTTGGACATGGATCCTTCCGAGTCATGCGCCGGGCGAGCACTCGCCCCGCGCAAGCGTACCGAGCACGCCGAACCCGCCGTCGCCCCACCGAACGCGCCCCGCCCATGTGCTGTTGTCCCGGGGCGCGCCAGAGTGCCACCGACCAGCGCGGTCGTCCGCAGCCCCCGGGTCCACCGTCGGGTCCTGCGCGCGCCCATCCGCGTGGGCACGCCGCTACTTGCGCGACGAACGGCGTTCGTTTACAGTCATCACAGCGAACACCGTTCGTTACGAACGATGTTATGGCGCTCCTCAGACACAGCCGCAGAATGGGAGCCCACCTCGAGTCCGAGGCGAGTGGGGCGGCACGGTTCACCTACCCCTACCTGGAGGTTCTCATGCACGTCGGACTGGGTCTGCCCATCTCCGATCCCGCCGCCCTGCTCGACTGGGCCCGCCGCGCCGATGCGGGTCCGTTCTCCACGCTCGGCCTGCTCGACCGGCTCGTCTACGACAATCCCGAACCCCTGGTCGCGCTCGGCATGATCGCCGGTGCCACCAGCCGCATCAAGGTGCAGACCGAGGTGCTGATCGCGCCGCTGCGCGAGCCGACGCTGCTCGCCAAGCAGGCCGCCACCCTCGATCGCTTGTCGGGCGGCCGCCTGGTGCTCGGTCTCGGCGTCGGCGGTCGCGCGGACGATCACATCGCCTCCGGCACCGAGTTGCGCTCGCGCGGCCGTCGCCTGGACGAACAATTGGCGATCATGCGCCGCCTGTGGTCCGGCCAGCCGTACAGCACCGACTGCGGACCGATCGGTCCCGCGCCGCTGCGTCCCGAGGGGCCCGAACTGCTCTTCGGTGGATTCCAGCCCGCCGCCATCGATCGCGTGGGCCGTTGGGGCGGCGGCTTTCTCGCCGCCGCCGCACCCTCGTGGGCCGGTGGCCTCTTCGATACCGCTCGCCGCTCATGGAAGGAACACGGCCACGACGGCGAGCCCCGCATTGTCGCCCAGGTCAATGTCGCGCTCGGCGCACCCGACCTGATCGACGACGCCCGCGCCTCGATGGGCGGGTACTACGAATTCAGCGGCCGCGCCGACTTCATGCTCGCCGGAATGCTCACCACGCCCGCCGAGATCCGCACGGCCATAGGCCAGTTCGAGGATCTCGGCGCAGACGAGGTCATGCTCTACTGCTACGGCCGCGACGCCGACCAGGTGGACCGCCTCGCCGACGTCATCGGATAACCGGCGAAACGTCAGCGCTTGCCGGGCGCGTCGCTGCTGATGACCCGCGCGCCGGATACCGGTCCGCTGGCCGTGCGCACGCTGCGGCACACACCGGCACCCGCGAGTTCGGCCGCGACCGCCACCGCGCCGTCCGCACTGTCACAGAGGAATGCGCAGGTCGGGCCGGAGCCGGAGACCAGCCCGGCAAGCGCTCCGGCACCGACGCCCGCGCGCAACGTGCGCCGCAATTCGGGCTTCAGCGACAGCGCGGCCGCCTGCAAATCGTTACCGAGCAGGGGGGCAAGCTGTTTCGGATCACCGGAGGCCAGCGCCTGCATCAGCGCCTGCGGCTCGCCGAGCCGGGGCGGGCTGCCGATCTCGCGTAGTCGGTCGAGTTCGGCGAATACGGCGGGCGTGGACAATCCGCCCTTGGCCAGTGCGAGTACCCAGTGAAAAGTATTGCGGGACAACACCGGAAGCAGCCGCTCGCCCCGACCCGTACCGAGCGCCGTTCCGCCGTGCAATGCGAACGGCACATCGCTGCCGAGTTCGGTTGCCACCGCGAACAATTCGTCACGGGTCAGCCCGACGTCCCAGAGTTCGTTCAGGCCCACCAGTGCGGCGGCGGCATCCGCACTCCCGCCCGCCATGCCACCGGCCACCGGAATGCCCTTGTTGATGGCGATTTCGACCAGCGGCGCGCGGCCCGCCAGATGCGCGACCCGCACAGCGGCCTTCCACACCAGGTTGGTGCGATCGGTCGGCACATTGTCGGCGCCCTCACCGCTGACCCGCACGGTCAGCGAGGCGGCGGGTGCGAGTTCCAGATCATCGCTGAGCGAGAGTGCTTGGAACACCGTGGTCAGATCGTGATAGCCGTCCGCGCGCACGTCACCGACGCCTAGGTGGAGATTCACCTTGGACGGTGCGCGCACGATAACGGGACTTGGCACAACTGACAACACGGTGCTCAAGCCTATCCGGTGGGTACGACAGGTGCTCAGCTCGAGATGAGACATTCACCGCCCATGCGTCGGACGGTTACAACAGCGCCCCGCCGGTGGCATCGATCCACTGTCCGGTGACCCACCGCGAATCGTCGGAGGCCAGGAATGCGGTGATATCCGCGATATCACCGGGCTGGCCGACGCGATTCAGCGGCGACCATCCCGCCACCAACGCCTCGGTCTCGGCATTGCGCAACCAGTTGGCGTTCATATCGGTATCGATCACACCCGGTGCGACGGCATTGACGGTGATGCCGCGCGCGCCGAGTTCCTTTGCCAGCGTTTGGGTGAAGGTGTCGATCGCACCCTTGGTCATCGTGTAGGCGATCAGCTGCGGCATTTTCGCCCCGTGTGTGAGGCCGGTGGAGACATTGACGATGCGGCCGCCGTCGCGCAACCGAGCCAGCCCGAGTTTGGTGACGAAGAACGGCGCCTTCGCATTGACGGCGAAGACTCGGTCGAAGGCGGCCTCATCGGTGCCGCCGATCGGTTCGCGGATGCCATCGATGCCCGCGTTATTGACGATGACGTCCACGCCGTCGGCGTGCGCGTCGAATGCGGCCCACAGCGCCGCGGCATCGCCGGGTACGCCGAGTTCGGCCTTGATCGCGAAGGCCGAACCGCCCGCGGCCTCGATGGCGGCGACGGTTTCCTTCGCCGCCTGCTCATTGCCGTTGTAGTGCACGGCGACCCGCGCCCCCTCCCGGCCGAGCCGCTCCGCGATGGCCCGGCCGATGCCGCGACTCGCGCCGGTGACCAGTGCGGTCTTGCCGTCGAGCCGGGCGGTTTGCAGCTGTGCACCCATGACAGGTCCTTTCTCTAGTGGTCACTACAGAAAGGACGTTAGCACATTATCTAGCGAGCGCTATAAAATGTTCTCATGAGTGCACCGACCAGGGGCCGACCCCGCTCGTTCGACCGCGATGCCGCGCTGGAAAAGGCGCTGCGGCTGTTCTGGGCGCGCGGTTACGAGGCGACTTCGATCGGTGATCTGACCGCGGCGATGGGCATCGGGGCGCCGAGCCTGTATGCCGCATTCGGCGATAAGGCGACGCTGTTCAACGAGGTGGTGCAAGTCTTCGGCGCGCGCTACGGGAGCTTCATCGCACGCGCGCTCGCCGAGGAGCCGACCGCAGAAGCAGTGGTGTGCCGCATCCTGCACGAGGCGGCGAAGGAGTACACCAGACCCGATTGCCCGCACGGCTGCCTGGTGATCAGCGCGGGACTCAATACCACCAGCAGCGAGATCGCCGACATGCTGCGCGCGATTCGCAATCGGAATGTGGCGGCCTTCGCCGAGCGCATCCAAGCGGATGTCGACGCAGGCTTGTTGCCGCCGGACGCCGACGCGGCGACGCTCGCGCGCTATGTCGGCACCGTTATGCAGGGCATGTCACAGGCGGCTCGGGACGGCGCGAGTTCCGCCGAGTTGGAGCGGGTTGCCGAAATGGCCATGCACGGTTGGGCTTGCGCCGTCCGCGGCTGATTCGGCGCCATCGGGAACTTTCCGGGCCCTCGTAGCGACCAGTCAACGAAATACCGGAACGACAGCGAATTTTCCACTTGCGCTCTATACCTGCCGGGGGTATGTTCATCGATGTCGGGGATACCCCCACACGGTATGATCGAATGTGAGCGAAGGAGTCGGAGATGGCCACGAGCACCTACACCGTCACGGGGATGACCTGCGGACATTGCGTCAACTCGGTCAAGACGGAGATCGGCAAGATCGATGGCGTGACCAGCGTGGACGTCGACCTCGCCAGCGGCGCGGTCCGGGTGGACAGCACCGCACCGCTCGCCGACGCCGATATCGTCGCCGCGGTGGACGAGGCGGGATACCAGGTCGCCGTCTGATGCAGGCCCGACCGAGATTCGCCGCGCGGTCGGCGGTCTCGTCGCGCTGTTCGGTGTCGCGCTCGGTATCGGCGCCCTGGTGGGCGATCCGTCCGGGCCGACACCGGACCGGACGGCGCTCCGGTCACGCGATTCGCCACCCAGCACGACAAGAACCCGCACCCGAGGTGATGTTGCGCGCCAACGACCTTGCCTACCTGCACGTCCATCCGCAGGGCGAAATCGGTCGCACCCCAGCGGGTTCGGAAGTCGAGACCCCGAGTGCGGGCGCGTTTCGGCTGTATCTAGACTTCTCGCACGGCGGTGTCACACATACGGCCGAATTCACCGCGCGCGTCGAATCATCCACAGCGCCATCCACATCCGATGGTGGACACCACTCGGGTGACGGTCACCCCTGACCGCATGTGCTGCCCGGCGCGTGCCCGAGCTAACCTTCGGTGCGATGACCTGCGCCTTCCGCGCGAAACGCATCGCGTGGCGACACGCGTCGGTTATTGCCCGAACGCATGAATCGGGTTTCGCGACCAACAAGGCAAAAGTTGGTTATCCACAATCCGTTTCACCACTACGACGCCCCAGCAAGCGAACCGGGTGGATAACACGGTGCACGATCCCGCCTCACCCGCAACAGAAACCGACCAGTCCGACATAACAGCAGCGACGCCGATTCCAGTTACGTCTGGTTGGCCAGACGGACAAAGGCTGCGGTGTCGAGGGTTTCGCCGCGAGCGGTCGGATCGATTCCGGCGGCGACCAAGCGGCGTTCGGCTTCGGCGGGAGAACCGGCCCAATTGCCGAGGGCGGCGCGGAGGGTTTTGCGGCGCTGGGCGAAGGCGGCGTCGACGACCTCGAAGACGCGGCGGCGGTGTGCCTCGTCCATCGGCCAGGGCGGTTCGGCGTAGCGCTCGATGCGGACCAGGCCCGAGTCCACCCGCGGCACCGGCCAGAACACCTGGGTGCCCACCGCACCCGCGCGGCGCACGGTACCGAAGAAACCCGCCTTGACGCTCGGTACGCCATAGATGCGACTGCCCGGCTCGGCGGCGAGACGATCCGCGACTTCCGCCTGCACCATCACCAATGAGGTTGTGATGCTGGGCAATTCGGCAAGCAGGTGCAGCAGCACCGGCACGGCGACGTTGTAGGGCAGATTCGCCACCAGCGCCGACGGTGCCGCGGGCAGTTTGTCCGCACCCACTCGCAGCGCATCGGCTTCCACGACGGTCAACTGCCCGGCCAGTTCCGGCGCGCGATCCGCGACGGTCACCGGAAGATGTTCCGCCAGCACCGGATCGATCTCGATGGCGACAACCGAATCCACGACATCGAGCAGCGCCAACGTCAGCGAACCGAGCCCCGGCCCGACCTCGAGCACGGTGTCCCCGCGCCCCACTCCGGCCGCCGCGACAATCCGCCGCACCGTATTGGCGTCGTGTACGAAGTTCTGTCCGAGCTGCTTGGTCGGCCGCACGCCGAGTCGCTCGGCGAGCGCCCGCACCTCGGCGGGCCCGAGCAAAGCAGCACTCCCACGAGCGGAAATATCGGGTTCGGACACGTCCGACAACGTATCAACCACGCCGATCCGCGACCGACCGGCACACCCCTCGAAGACTCAGCCGATGCCAAGGCGGCTGGTGCAGGCGGGCCAGGCGCCCCAACCCTGCCGGGCGCGAGTCACTTCGGCGATGGCGATCTGTTCTTCGCGGGTGGCCAGGTCGGCGCGCGGGGCGTATTTGAGACCGCCCTGGCGCTCCCAGGTGCCCTGGTCGAATTGGATGCCGCCGTAGTAGCCGTTGCCGGTATTGATGGCCCAGTTACCGGTGGACTCGCAGCGGGCCAGCGCATCCCAGATATCGCCGTCGCGCACCGGCGGCACCTCGGTGCCGGGTTTGGCGCCCTTGCGGACCGTCTTCGGCTGCGCCGTCACCTTCACATTGGAAGCGATCGGCCGCCGACTGACCTCCTGGCCGTTGACCATGGTGACCGCGAACGTCACGTCCTGCACGCCGGGCGCACCCGGGCTCTCCACCACCGTCCGGCTCATATTCAGGGTCGGATCCTCGATCACATTCTCCGGCGGATCCAGCGGCACCGTCTCGGTCTTGTTCTCGATGCGCTGGCGGGTCACCACGATCCGCAGCCCATCGGTGAGCGGCGTGGTCGCCGCGGGCTCGACGGTGTCCTGCTCGATCAGCGGAATGCCCGCTGCGGTGAGGAATTCACCGACGGTCGGCGCGGCCAGTCGAACATCGACCGGATTGCCGATGCCATCGAGCAGCGAAACCGAACGCGGGGTGGCGATCCGCAGCGCGGCGCCCTCGAGCGGCAACTTCTCATTGCGGGCCGGGGAAACGAATACCTCGCGTGGCAGGTGCAGTTGGTCGACCACGTCTCCCGCGGTCAGACCGGTGGACCACACCTTCTCGGCCTTGCCGTCCAGCGATATCGCGACCTCACGCGCCCGGTTGTAGGTGATGGTCGCGCCATCGGTAATCGACGCGGCCAGCGCGGGCCGAACCAGGTCGCGGTCGTTCACATCGAAACCAGCGGCCTTCAGCACACCGCTGACATTGCGCGACATGGTGGTCTGGGTCATCTGCTCGCCGTCCACGACGACCGTGACCGTCTTGCGGTTCACGATTGCCATCGCGGCACCGACGATCAACGTCACCAGCAACGCCGCGACCGCCGCGTACAGCAGCGGCGAGCGGGACTGGTTGATCCTCGTGAATGGGGACATGGTCACAGTACGATAACGAAGGGGTCAGCGGTCGACAACCGTAGTGTTACGAGCGGCGGGTATCAATATCACAAACGGATATCGACGCCGCAGGTAAATCACAAAACGAACAGACCAAAGTGACCTAGGACACACTTACCCGACCAAATGTGAAACAAGATCAGGTGAAATTGCCCGCCGCTCACCCGAGCGTGAATTCAGATGCCGTAGACACGGCGGGCGTTGGCGGTAGTGATTTCGGCGAGCGCCGCCGGGTCCTGTTCACGCAATTCCGCTAGGGCACGCACGGTGTACGGAAGGCAATACGATTCGTTGGGTGCGCCACGGAATGGATGCGGCGTGAGATATGGCGCATCGGTTTCGACCAGGATCTGGTCATCGGGCACTACCTTGGCGGCCTCGCGCAATTCGTGCGCGTTCTTGAAACTCACGGTGCCGGAGAAGCTGAGGATGTATCCCTCGGCCACACACGACATCGCCATATTGGTGTCCGAGGAAAAGCAATGGAAGATCACCGTTTCCGGAGCGCCTTCGTCCAGCAATACCGTCAGCAGATCGTGGTCGGCCTCGCGGTTGTGGATCATCAGCGGTTTGCGCAGCCGTTTGGCCAGGTCGATATGCCAGCGGAAGCCTTCGACCTGATCCTCGATACCGGCGCATCCGTCCAATTTGCCCGGCCAGTAGTAATCCAGACCGGTTTCGCCGATCGCGACCACGCGCGGATCAGCGGCCAATCGCTCCAGTTCGGTCTTGGCCGCTTCGTCGAGCGCATTCGCCCGCGTCGGATGCAGTGCCACAGCGGCGAACACCCGCCGATCCCAGTTGGCTGCCCGCACGGCCCACTGCGCCGCGGCCAGATCATCGGCGACGGTCACCACCTGGCCGACGCCGACCGAGGCCGCGCGGTCAACGATCACCGCCGTCGACTCCGCATCGGTTGCCCCGCAGGCATCGAGATGGGTATGCGCGTCTACCAGCGGTGCGAGCGGTTCCGGGAGCTCGGGAGCGGACCGTTTCGGGCTCATCGGTGAACTCCGGCACACTGGATCGCGGGCGCACGACGGCGGTCGTCGCCCCGGGGGATATTCACGTGAGCCTCGGAATCCACGCGCATTACAGTAGATGCACCATGACCGCAGCTGACCGCCCCGCCTTCTACATCACAACGGCCATCGCATACCCGAACGGTGCGCCGCACATCGGGCATGCCTACGAGTACATCTCGGCCGATGCCCTCGCCCGCTTCAAGCGGCTCGACGGTTATGACGTCTTCTTCATGACCGGCACCGATGAGCACGGGCAGAAGATGCAGCAGACCGCGGTCGCCGAGGGGGTGCCGGTGGAGGAGCTCGCCGCGCGCAACTCGGATGTATTCGAGGCGATGGACAAGACGCTCGACATCTCCTACGACCGATTCATCCGCACCACCGATGACGACCATCAGGTGGCCAGCGCCGCGATCTGGGAGCGGATGCTCGCCAACGGCGATATCTACCTGGACAACTACTCGGGTTGGTACTCGGTGCGCGACGAGGCGTTCTACACCGAGGAAGAAACGACGCTGCTCGAGGACGGCAGCCGGATCTCGACCGAATCGAAGACGCCGGTCACCTGGACCGAGGAGTCGAACTACTTTTTCCGACTGTCGAACTATCAGGACAAGCTGCTCGCGCTCTACGACGAACATCCCGAATTCATCGCGCCCGCAACGGCTCGCAACGAGATGGTGAGTTATGTGAAGGCGGGTCTGAAGGACCTGTCCATTTCGCGTACCACCTTCGACTGGGGTGTGCCGGTGCCAGGACATCCCGATCATGTGATGTACGTATGGGTGGACGCGCTCACCAACTACATCACCGGCGTGGGCTTCCCGGATACGGAATCGCTCGCGTTCCAGCGGTTCTGGCCCGCCGACGTGCACATCATCGGTAAGGACATCACCCGGTTCCACACCGTGTACTGGCCCGCGTTCCTGATGTCGGCCGGGATCGAATTGCCGAAACGCGTTTTCGTGCACGGGTTCCTGTACAACAAGGGCGAGAAGATGTCCAAGTCGGTCGGCAATGTGGTCGACCCGCTGGCGCTGGTCGACGAATACGGCGTCGACGCGGTGCGCTTCTTCCTGCTGCGCGAGATCTCCTACGGTCAGGACGGCAGCTACAGCCACGAGGCGATCGTCGGGCGGATCAATACCGATCTGGCCAATGAATTCGGAAATCTGGTGCAGCGCAGCCTGAAGCTGGTGGCCCGCGACTGCGGCGGCGTGGTGCCGACGCCGGGTGAATTCACCGAGGCCGATCGCGCGCTGCTCGACCGCGCCAACGGTCTGCTGGAGCGCTGCCGCACCGAATTCGACACGCAGCAAATGCATTTGGCGCTGGAGGCGATCTGGCTGACGCTCGGTGAGGCCAACCGCTACTTCTCCGCGGAGGCGCCGTGGGCGCTGGCCAAGTCCGGCACCGAGGAGGCACTGGCCCGTGAGGCGACGGTGCTGTACGTGACCATCGAACTGCTGCGCATCGTGGCGATTCTGGTGCAACCGGTCATGCCCGAATCCGCGGGCAAGATCCTCGACCTGCTCGCCACACCGAACCGGGCATTCGCCGATATCGCGACACCGCTGGTCCCCGGCACCCCGCTGCCGGAGCCGGTTGCGGTCTACCCGCGCTACGTCGAGCCGAAGAAATAGCCTACCCACGACAGCGCCCCCGAACTTCGCGAGAAGGTCGGGGGCTCTTCGCGATTGCCTACTTCCAGCGATCGAGCAGCCGATTGATTTCGGCGGTCAGCGCCCACTGGAGCATGGGCCCGAAGCTGATCCGGCCGACGCCCTGATCGGCGAGCACGGCCCGATCCGACTCGCCGGGCACCGCGACCATGCTGATCGGCCGCGGCAGTTCACTCGTCAGCCGCCGGATATCGGCGTCGGCACGAGCCCCCGCCGGGAACAGTGCGTCGGCGCCCGCCTCGGCGGCCAGCCGCAGGCGCGCGATGGCACGGTCGACGCGGTCGCTGTCGTCGCCGTCCTGGCGCATGAACAGATCGGTGCGCGCATTGATGACCACGTGCACACCCGCCGCATCGGCGAATTGCCGCAATCCGCGCACGAAATCGGCATGCTCTTCGGCGGTGCGCAAGCGGCCACCCTCGCTGTGCACCGTGTCCTCGATATTGAGCCCGATCGCGCCCGCCTCCAGCAGCCCCTCGATCAACTGCGCGGGCCCGAGCCCGTAACCGGATTCGATATCGACGGACACCGGAACATCGACCGCGCCGGTGATCTGCCGAACGCGGGTCAACAGTTCCGCGAATGTCATCCCTTCCTTATCGCTGCGCCCGACCGAATCGGCGACCGGATGACTGCCCAGGGTCAGCGCCGAAAACCCCGCCTCCACAGCGACATTCGCCGACCACGCATCCCACACCGTCGGAAAGACACCGGGATCGCCCGGCACGTGCAATTCGAGAAACGCCTTGGCCTTACTTTCCAAAGAGGTCATGACACCGATCATCGTCGCGCCCGTGACCGATAGCACTATGACACTCCCCATCCGGCCGCCCGGAAGTGTCGGCGATGGCGAGTCGCGCTAGAAACTGTCACCGCCGTCGCGGCGCGCGGTCAGTACCGCGTCGTAGAGTTCGCGGCGGGAAACGCCGGTCTCGGCGGCCACCTGGGCGCACGCGTCCTTGAGGCGAATGCCCTCGGCCGTCAGCGATTCGACCTCGTCGACCAGATCGGCGGGATCGGCCACGACGGGTTGGGCGCCTTCAAGGACGACGGTGATTTCACCACGTGCCCCGTCGACGGCCCAGGCGGCGAGTTCGCCGAGACTGCCGCGCACGACCTCCTCGTAGGTCTTGGTCAGTTCCCGGCAGACCGCGGCCCGCCGGTCCGGACCGAGCACCTCCACCGCGTCGGCCAGGCAGTCGGCGAGCCGGTGCGGGGCCTCGAAGAATACGCAGGCTCGCGGCTCGGTGCGCAAGGTGCGCAACCACTCTCGACGCTGGCCGGATTTGCGCGGTGCGAACCCGTCGAAGCAGAAGCGTTCCACCGGCAGCGCGGACAGTGCCAGGGCGGTGGTCACCGCCGACGGTCCCGGCAGGCAGGTCACCGACAGCTCTCGCTCGACACAGGCCACCACCATGCGATAGCCGGGATCGCTGACCGACGGCATACCGGCGTCGGTCACCAGCAGCACCGTGCTGCCGCTCTCGATCTCATCGAGCAGCGCCGGAATCTTCGCGGACTCCACATGGTCGTCGAAGCGCACCACCCGCCCGGTGATCGCCACCCCCAGGGCCTTCGCGAGGGCACGGGTGCGCCTGGTGTCCTCGGCCGCGACGATATCGGCGGATCCGAGCGCCTCGCGCAGCCGCTGTGAGGCATCGCCGATCTCGCCCATCGGCGTGGCCGCGAGCACCAATCGCCCCACCTGGTCCGCCACACCACTCCTGTCCGCTCGACCGCATCATCTCGTTCCCAACGCAGCGTATCGGCACGGCGCGGCCGGAGCCGATATGCCCTGGATTTGGTCGGTGCGGCTGCTCAGGCTCGATCGTTCCCGCCGCCGCGCTGGACGGAAGGCGTGAGTCAGACGTCGGAGCGTGATGGTTGCCGCGTACCCTGCGTGCAACCGATTCGGCCTATTCGAGATGGGATCCGGTGTGCTTGGTTTGGGGCGCGGCAAGACAGTGCGGGATGCGAAGGTGCTCGTCACCGGGGCGGCGAGCGGAATCGGCCGGGCTACCGCCCTGGCATCCGCGGCGGCGGGTGCGGAACTGGTGCTGACCGATATCAATGCCGAGGGCCTCGAGGATACGGTTCGCACCATCAAGGAGGCGGGCGGTACCGTGCTCGTCGCGCGGGCCCTGGATATCACCGACTACGACGCGGTCACCGGCTTCGCCACCGACGTGCACGCCGAATTCGGCAGCCTCGATGTCGTCATGAATATCGCGGGCACCTCCACCTGGGGCACCGTCGAGAATCTCGAGCACCGCCACTGGCGCAAAATGGTGGAGGTCAATCTGATGGGTCCCATCCACGTGATCGAGAACTTCGTGCCGCCGATGGTCCGGGCGAAACGCGGTGGGGCGCTGGTGAATGTCTCCTCGGCGGCCGGAATCCTCGCGCTGCCATGGCATGCCGCCTACAGCGCGGGCAAATTCGGTATCCGCGGCGTCTCCGAGGTCTTGCGATTCGACTTACGGCACCATGACATTTCGGTGCATCTCGTGGTGCCCGGCGCGGTGAACACACCGCTGGTGCAGAGCGTCGAGCTGGTCGGCGTCGACAGGGAAGACCCGAAGATAAAGCGACTCGTCGCCGCATTCACCAAGCACGCCGTATCACCGGAACATGTTGCGGCGGAGATCCTTCGCGGCATCGAACGCAATCGGTTCCTCGTCTACACCTCCTTCGATATCCGCTTCGGCTATTGGTGGGCTCGCAAATTCGCCTACCCCTACGAATTCGTGATCCGCCGCACCAGCGATCGGTTCAGCAGGCTGCTGGCTTCGATGGGCAATTGAGCGTCACATCGAGCACGCGGGCGCCCGGGCCCTGTTCGCCGAGGCGGTCGTGTTCGTTGACCAGTCGGCAGCTGCCGAGGGACAGGCAGCCGCAGCCGATGCAGCCGGTCAGGTTGTCGCGCAGGCGAGTCAGCTGGGTGATGCGGTCGTCGAGGTCGGCCTGCCATGCGGTGGACAGGGTCTCCCAGTCGCGCCGAGTGGGGGTGCGGCCCTCGGGGAGTTTGTCCAGCGCGGCACGGATTTCGCTCAGCGGAATGCCGACCCGCTGGGAGATGCGGATGAAGGCGACGCGGCGCAGCGTTTCGCGGGCGTATCTGCGTTGATTGCCACTGGTGCGACGACTCGAAATGAGACCTTCGCGTTCGTAGAAGTGCAACGCGGAGACCGCTACTCCGCTACGCTCGGACAGCTGCCCGGGGGTCAGCTCCTTCGCTCGCCAATCGGTTGTCGACATCACGCTCCTCCATTCACCTGAACAATACTTCAGGTTAGGATGTGCTGGGGTCGGAATCGGCGACACCCAATTGCGTGCTCTTACGCCCTCGGCGAACTACGGTCGGATCATGGGAGCAGACGCGGTGCGGGCGGGGCACGATGGCGGTGCGGACGATGGGTTCGATGGTGTTGGCAATCCGGGCGGTCGACTGGCGGTCACCTCCGAGGTCGCGACTCTGCGCACGGTGCTGCTGCACCGGCCCGGCGACGAATTGCGGCGGCTGACCCCGCGCAATAACGATCAACTGCTCTTCGACGGCATTCCATGGGTCGAGCGGGCCCAGCAGGAGCACGACATCTTCGCCGGTGTGCTGCGCGAGCGCGGCGTCGAAGTGCTGCTGCTCGCCGATCTGCTCGCCGAAACCCTCTCGGTCAGCGGCGCGGCCCGCATCCAGGGCATCTCCGGCGCCGTCGACGCGCGCAAACTCGGCCATATGCTGGCCGACGAGCTCGCGGCATTCCTGCGCGGCGTCCGAGCCAGGGACCTGGCCAATATCCTGATGGCCGGGATGACCTTCGACGAGCTGCCCTTCGAAGGCGACAACACTTCGCTGGTGCGGCGCATGCACCACGGTGCGGATTTCGTCATCGATCCGCTGCCGAATCTGCTGTTCACCAGGGATTCGTCATTCTGGGTCGGCCCGAGAGTGGCGATCACCTCGCTCGCGCTTCCCGCCCGGATGCGCGAGACCTCGCTCACCGATCTCATCTACGCATTCCACCCCCGCTTCCTAGGCGTGCGGCGAGCCTATGAATCGCATACCGCGCCGATCGAGGGCGGTGATGTGCTGTTGCTCGCGCCGGGCGTGGTCGCGGTCGGCGTCGGCGAGCGCACCTCGCCAGCGGGCGCGGAAGCGTTGGCGCGCAGTCTGTTCGACGACGATCTCGCCCACACCGTGCTGGTCGTCCCGATCGCCCAGAATCGCGCGACCATGCACCTGGACACCGTCTGCACCATGGTCGACACCGATGCCATCGTGATGTATCCAGCGGTGCGGGATTCGCTGTGCGCGTTCACGATTCACCGCGAAGACGACTATGGCGGACGCAACGACCAGGCCCGGGTGAGTATGCGCGGCCCCGATCCGTTCCTGCCCGCGGCCGCGGAGGCGATGGGCATCGGCAAACTGCGGGTCATCGATACCGGACTCGATGGCGTCACGGCCGAACGCGAGCAGTGGGACGACGGCAATAACACCCTGGCGCTCGCGCCCGGCGTGGTCGTCGCCTACGAGCGCAACAATATGACCAATACCCGGCTCGAGGATGCCGGCATCGAGGTGCTGCGCATACCCGGCTCCGAATTGGGTTCCGGCCGTGGCGGTCCGCGCTGCATGTCCTGCCCGCTCTCCCGAGATGACGTGTGAGCGCGATGTTCACCATTATCGTGACCCATGATTCGTCTGTTCCGCCCTACGAGCAGCTGCGGCTCGGTGTCATCGCGCAGGTGCGCTCCGGCGAGTTGACGGCGGGGACGAAGATCCCCACGGTGCGAGCTCTGGCCGCCCAACTCGGGCTGGCGCCGAATACGGTCGCGCGGGCGTACCGCGAACTCGAGGCCGACGGGGTAGTCGAAACCCGGGGCAGGCAAGGCTCTTTCATCGCGTCCTCGGGTGACCCGACCAAAGACCTGGCAGGACGCGCCGCGACCGATTACGTCGCGACCATCCGACGGCTCGGTCTCGATGACGAGGCGGCCCTGCAGTACGTCAGATCGGCTCTGGAGAGTTAGTCATCAGCGCCAACTGGGCAGCCACAGGTGGTCGTGCCAGTTGCCGGGGGTGATCGGCAGCGCGGTCAGAATCGGCCAGAGCCAGATGAAATTCGCGATCACCAGGCCGAGGTAGATACAGACCGCGAGCAGTCCGAGGCTGCGCCGTTCACTGGGCACGGCGGGCAGATAGGTGCCCGCCGGACTGCGCGGTATTCGTACCGATCGGGCCGGGCCGAGAATATCGCCGCACACCAGCGCGATCCCCATCACCAGGAACGGCGCCAGCGGTACCGCGTAGAAGTAGTACATCTGCCGATCGAGGGTGAAGAACCAGGGAATGAGTCCGGCGCCGTAGCCGGTGAGCACCGCCGCATAGCGCCAATCGCGACGGACCACACTGCGCCACAGCATCCAGCCCAGCACCGGGAAGGCGATCCACCAGATCGCCGGGGTGCCGATCAGCATCACGGCCTTCACACACTGGGTCTGACCGCAGCCGGTGACACCGCTGTCGGCGTAGTAGTAGAGCATCGGCCGCAGGCCCATCGGCCAGGTCCACGGCTTGGATTCCCAGGGGTGATGGTTACCGGCCGAATTGGTCAGACCCTCGTGGAAGCGCAGTGTTTCGCCGCTGTAGTACCACAGCGAGCGCAGCGCATTCGGCAGGAACGACCACGGACCATCCCGACCGACCTGATTGCCGACCGCATAGCGGAAGACACCGTCCTCACTGGCGAACCAGGCCCAGTAGCTGGCCAGATACACCCCGAGCGGAATCAGCACCAACGAGTACAGCGCGGGCCCGACATCACGTACCGCCGTACCGACCCATGGCCGCCGCACACCATAGGCGCGCCGCGCGGAGACATCGAAATAGACGCTCATGAGCCCGAACGCGAGGATGAAATACATCCCGGACCACTTTGTGCCGCAAGAGAGTCCGAGCAGTACCCCGGCGCCGAAACGCCACCAACGCACTCCTAGTCGCGGACCCCATTCGCTCGCATCGATCCGCCCCGCGTAGTCCACCTCGGCGATTCGCGCCCGCACCTCGTCACGGTCCACGATCAGAGCGCCGAATGCCGCGGTGACCAGCACCGCCATGAAGATATCGAGCATGCCGATGCGCGAGGAGACGAAGGTGAGTCCGTCGGCGATCAGCAGAATGCCCGCAATCGCGCCGATCAGGGTGGAACGCGCCATCCGGCGCACGATCCGGATGACCAGCAGCACCAGGATCGTGCCCGCCAGCGCCGCGCTGAATCGCCAACCCCAGCCGTTGTAGCCGAACATCCACTCGCCCACCGCGATCAGCTGTTTGCCGATCGGGGGATGCACCACCAGTCCGTAGGCGGGATTGTCCTCGATGCCGCCGCCGGTGAGGATCTGCCAGGCCTGTGGTGCGTAATGCTTCTCGTCGAAGACCGGGGTATAGGCATCGGTCGGATAGTCCAACATGATGAAGCGCGTCAAGGCCGCGATCGCGGTGAGTACCGCGGTGACCACCCACCCCTGCATCTTGTCGAGCGGCCCGAAGTCGGGCGATGGACGCAGGGGCGCGGGGCTCGACCAAGAGGGCACGGCCCCGGCTACGGTCGCGCGCTGGTCGGTCACCTGTGTCACGCCCCGATCGTATGCTGTGCGTGGCCCCCTGACCCGCACCGGTGAGCGCGCCGCCGCGCGAATCACACCCTGAGCTGTACTCACGGACATTCCCGTGAGTATTACCTGTCGGCCCGGTGTGGCGTCGGAGTATGCGATGACTGCCACTACGCCGAAGTGGACGGGAGGGTCCGCCCCAGGACGTTCGGAGTCACCGTCCGAGCACTGCGAGCATCCCTGCCACCGCCCGAGGCCAGGTGAACTGCTCTGCCCGGCTGCGTGCTGCCTTCCGACGACCAGCGGTCGGCATCGCGAGCACATCGGTGACGGCCTGGGCGAAAGCGGACGGGCGGTCGGCGGCCACCGCGCCGCATTCGGCGGTAACGATATCGGCCAGCGCCGAGGATCGGCTTGCGACGACCGGCGTACCCGCGGCCAAAGCCTCGAGCGCGGCGAGGCCGAAGGTTTCGTGTGGACCCGGCGCAAGCGAAACATCTGCGGTGGCAAGCAGTTTCGCCACCATGGCACGGTCGGTGATGAAACCGGTGAAGTGCACCGCGGCCAGCCCGCCGGTCAGCGGCGGCAGCGCACGGGCGCGACGCTCCAGTGCTTCGCGCCGCGGGCCCTCCCCCGCTACCACCAGCCTCGCCTCGACGCCCGCCCTGCGCAGCGCGCCGATGGCTTCGATGCTGCGATCCACCCGCTTCTCCACCGACAATCTGCCGCAGTGCACCAGCAGTGGATGTCCGGGCACACCCAGATCGGCGCGCAGACGGTAGTCGCGGCGACGCGGGCTGAACAGCTCCAGATCCACTCCGAGCGGTACCAGTTCGACATTGGGCGCATCGATACGCAGGAACTCCGCGCGCGCGAATTCCGTTGTGCAGACCACGATGTCGTAGTCCTCTGCGGTGCGCCGATTGGCGATATCGGCACATCGGCGGGCCACCGGGCCCGGCATGATCTGGCCGAGTAGTCGGTCGAGGCGTTCGTGCGAGATCATCACACTCGCCACGTCGCGGGTGCGCGCCCAACGTCCGAACCCTCGCAGCGTCAGCCGATCCGAAACCTCGAGCACGTCCGGGCGCAATCCGGCCAATACATCGGCCACTCGACGCGGATCCGCCGCCCGATAACCACCGGTCCAGGGAATCGCCAAGGCGGGCAGGGTGATCCGCACCGCACCGGTCGGCAGGATCTCCTCGCTCCGGCGCGGTCCGGGCACGATCAGCACCACCTCGTGCCCGGCGGCCACATAGCCCTCGCCGAGGTGATGCAGTGCGGTGCGCAGCCCACCCGACCGCGGACCGTAGAAGTTCGCCAGTTGCACGATGCGCACATCGCCGATCGTGCAGCGAATCGGGTTCCCCCCGGAACCGATGCGCCCAACACCGCATGAACACCCGTGAAAGACCCTGCTAACGCGTGCGACGGCGCAGCGACCCAGGCACGCCGCCCGGTGTCTCGATCTGCGGCGATGGACCGGACATACCGGTCATGCGCGCGTGATACCGCGGCCCGCCCGAGGCAGATCCAGATCCAGCGGAATGCGCCCGACCGCCAGATGCGCCTCCACCTCATCGGCGGGCATCGGCCGGGCGATCAGAAACCCTTGCGCCCGATAGCAACCCAGCCCGACCAGGGTCCGTGCGGCCACCGGCGTCTCGACGCCCTCCCCCACCACACCGAGCCCGAACGACCCGGCCAACCCGATTATGGATTTCACGATCGCCAGATCGTCGGTGCTCGCACCGAGCCGCTGCACGAAGCCGCGGTCGATCTTCACCGCGTCGACCGGAAGCGCTTTCAGATGCGACAGCGAGCTGTATCCGGTGCCGAAATCGTCGATCGCGATCTGCACGCCCATCCGCTTGAGTCCGCGCAGCGTGACCTGGGTGCGCGCCAGATCCTGTACCACCACATGTTCAGTGATCTCCAGGCAGACCGAACTGCCATCGATCCCGAACAGCCGCAGAATATCCTCGATCCGCTCCACGAAATCCAGGCTGACCAGCTGAACCGGCGAAACATTTATCCGCATCACCACATTCGCCGCCAGCCCCCGCCTGCGCCATTCCGCGAACTGCGCACAGGCCGAGCGGATCACCCAGCGCCCCAGCTCACCCGCGAGATTGGTGGCCTCGGCGACGGTGACGAACGCACCGGGCGGCAGCAGCCCCCTGGTCGGATGCAACCAGCGCACCAGCGCCTCCAGCGCGACGACCCGCCCGGTGCGCAGATCGACCTCGGGCTGATAGTGCAGCAGCAGCGACCCGTCGGAGACCGCGCCGCGCAGATTCAGCTCCACATCGTCCTGCAGCTCGAACTGCGCGCGCATGGCGTCGGTGAAGACCGCGACGCCATTGCCGCCGCCGGATTTCGCCGACAGCAGCGCGTGATCTGCCCGGCGCAGCACATCCGCGACCGTGGTCTCGCCCGGAATGCCGACCGCGACACCGACGCTGGCGCCGCGGCTGACCGATTCCCCGCCGACAGTGACCCGCCGTCCGATGAGCTGCTGGATCCGCGTCGCTTCCAATTCGGCGGCCACCGCATCCATCGGTTTGGCGGGCACGATGACGAATTCGTCGCCACCGAGTCGGGCGATCATGTCATTGGGGTCGAGATTCTCCCGCAGTCGCGAGGAAAGCGTGCGAATGAAGTTGTCCCCCGCGGTATGTCCGAGAAAATCGTTGAGCGCTTTGAGCCGGTCGAGATCGAGGAAGAAGGCGGCCACCGGGCCGGGACTGCCCTGCCTGAGCCGTTCCTCCATATGTTCGAGCAGCGCCCGCCGGTTCGCCAGCCCGGTCAAATCGTCGTGCAGGGCGATATAGCGCAATCGCTCCTCGGCCACCACGCGCGCCTGCAACTGGGCGAAGAGTGCGGCGATCGCCTTGAGCACATTCAGTTCCCGGGTGCTCCAGTCCCGATCGCCCTGTTTGATGAATCCCAACACGCCGGTCGACTCGCCGCGCGACAGCAGCGGCACCGCGGCCATGGCGACCTGCGGTATGCCCGACGAGCGCCGGATCGTCTCCTGATAGTCGGCGGATTGCTGGGACGGCCGCACGATGATCGGCTCGGTGGCATGTTCCAATTCCCGGAATACCGAGTCGGCGTGCTCGAAATGCACGATCTTCAGCGGGTCCGGATCCGGTATGTCACCACGGTGCGGCCATTCCGCGATGAGCACGGTCGCCCGCTGCTCTCTATCGGTATGGCGTAGGTAGCTGAAATCGACGTCGAAATGCTCGACCAACCTGGCCAGCACACGTTCACTCGCCGCCACCATCGTTGTGGCGTCGACGCCCATCAACTCGGAGGCGACCTGGGTCACCAATGAGTCGAGCGTTCGCCGAGGCACCCTATCTCCGATCGCGCTAGCTGCGGTTGCCCGCGCCCGGCACTGGAAGCCGCCTGCTGCGGACCGTGGCTGCTACCGCGTAGCTCAGGCGAAGCACCAATGCCATGATCTCATGCCCAGGCACTCCCAGCAGGTCCAGGAAACGGCCCTGAAGTGAGGTAAGTGTATCCGCGAAATCCGGGGAAATCCCTTTCAGCTCGTCGGGGTGCCGCGCGTAAAGGAACAACGGCGAGACCGGTTGCACCGCGAGACCGAGCCGTTGCGCCGCGATCCAGACCCGCTGCACGGCCGCGCCACCGCGTGCGTAATCGGCGAGTGATACCGACTCTGCTCCGGATCGCCGCGGAAAAGTTATCGCGAGCAGCGCCGAACTCGACAGCACGCGGTCGCGCGTGTATTCGCCGAGCGCGGCGCCACCGGACCATTCGCGCAACCGATCCATCACATCCGAGCGCTCGCCGATTCGGATCTTGGCCTGCTCATCGGCGGCCAATTCCATACTCCGGATATCGATCCCGGTGCGCGGATCCTCGCCGGGCCAACGCAGTTCGCCGAACATCTCCTGATGCAGGCGCGGAGTCAGATAGCGGATGCGATCGGATTCGCCGAGCAGCGCGGCCGCGGCGGTGAGCTCATCGGGTTCGGTGATGGCACGGACCGACGCGTCGGTGGCAGCCGCGGCCAGGGCAGGCAGGACATGATCGGCCAGCGGCACGCCCGCGCCGAGGTTTCGATTCGTCTCGCGGGTCAGCGTGTACGGATAGTCCGCGGCCAGTGCGGGATCGGTGCGGTCGCCGAGATACAGCACCGCGGAAAAAGGGGTCGAGTTGTTCTCGATGAACTCGTGCGCGCCGAGTATGCCGTGCGCGGCGGCCGCGGCGCGGGCGTTGTAGAGCGCGGCGCCGATCGATACCGCGCTGGCGCGATAGCCGATATCCAGTGCTGAAGAGCGGGTTCGGACGAGATCGATGCGTAGCTCGTCGCCGTCGACACGCAGGTACCACGGTTGGGTGTTGCCGCCCGACGGCGCTCGCTGCGCGGATTCGAGCACCTTCTCGACGGCGGATCCCTCCGAACACGGCACACCACCTTCGGGCACCGGAAATTCGTCGGAGACCTTCTCGCATACCGGCTCCGGTTCGGCGAGCTCGTCGAGACCATGCTCCAGATCGAACCGGGTCCGGCCCGAGGACAACTTCTGGCCGAGCCCGATCCGGCGCACCGCCGCTGCCACGATGGCCGCGCCCAGTTGTACGTCACCGCCGAGTTGCGGCCAGGTCGTCACGGTTTCGTCGATCTCGACCAGACTCGCGGCCATCCGGGCCGATAGCTCCTTCGGATCGAGAATCCGCATGACGTGCGGCGCTTTATCTTTCGTGGACAACCCGCGTAGGTCCGCGCCGACGGTCGCGCCGAGCAGACCGTGGAACGAGGGACGGTCCGGTTCCAGGTCAAAGCGCTCGACATCGAGCAGGCCGCGATCGCTGGTGTCCATCAGCAGCGGAATGCGTTGTCGGCGTGCGCCTTCCCGGACGGCGAACTTGATATCGAGCGAATCGCATTCCTCCACGACCAGCGACAATCCGTGCAGGAATGCGTCGACGGTGGACTCGTCCACGCCCGCGGTGGCGACCTCGACCGGCAGATACGGATCGAGTTCGGCGATCCGGCGCGCGGTCACGATCGCTTTGTTCACACCGATATCGAAGATCCCGCCGGGCACCCGGTTCAGATTCGACAGCTCGATATCGTCGAAATCGGCCAGGCGCAATAGGCCACAGGTGCCCTCGAGGGCCAGCGCGTAGGCCACCGCGTGTCCGACGCTCTGTCCGACCACGCCGACCGCGAGACCGGCGCAACGTTCCTGTTCGGTGCGGGTGAGCTTGTTCTGGTTGCGGTCCAAGCGAATTGCCCGAAATGTCTTTTCACCGGGCAGCCCGACGAGTGTGCGCCGCCACGGGTAATAGACCCATCGGTCTGTCTCCGGGCCGCCGAGATCCGGTGGCGGCCGACGCACCTTGGCGAGTTCGGCGCGCAGCACATCGCGCAGATCGAGAATGCGGACCTGCGGCGATTTCCGTAATTGCACGAGGATTTGCGCGTCGGCTGTGGCATTTTCATCGAGAATCAGCGGGCGGTGGTCCGCGGTGAGGTCACCGTTCATGCCTGCGCCAATCCTCCGATCCCTGGTCCACTCGAGGACGCTCGACCATGCGGCGACAGCCAGGCATCGAGCGCCGCACGCTCCAGCGCTGTCAACGAACTCTGCAATTTTGTGGCTAATGACCGGTATGTCCGCGTATCCCACCACATCGGAATGGTCCGATAGCGATCGTCAGGATAGGGCACGGCCGGTATCCGATCGGCGACATACCCACCGCTCGACCGGTACAGACCGATATTTCGCGTGGCAGTGGTGACGAAACCGTACCTGGCGTCGAGCAGTCGGGCGGCGTGCACGACACAGCGGGAGACCGCGGCGGCGAGCGCGGCACGATGCTCGGCCGCTCGGGCGACCCAAACCGCCTTCACCTCGACCACACCTTCCGGTATCCGATCAGCAACCATCGCGCGCAACTCGGCGGCACCGGGCCGACCGGCCCAGGCGCGCAGTGCGTGCACTTCCTCGGCCACACCGTAGGGTCCCTGTGCCCGCAATCCCGCGACGACCGCGCCGGACGGATCTACAGCGGCGAAGAACAACGACGTCGAAAGGCCGTCGACAACACTGTCGTATTCCAAAGCGTGATCAACGCCGTAGTGCCGGTAAACCTGCAGCGCACCGCGCAGATAACGGCGCCACAGATCGGGATGAGCCTGCGGAGTAGCGACATGAAAGACATATCCGGAATGCATGTCGCGAAACCGCAACACCTCGGCATCGCGTGTGCCCCCGGGGCCGACTGCGATTGTTTCGACAGTCATTGGTGTTCCTACTCCGTTTGCTACCGCGCATCCGCACGGTCATCGAGCCGGTCTGACCGACTCGCCAGACGACTCGCCGATCAGGTGAGTTTGCCTAGGGCAGTATCCGTCATAGGACAATATTTGACCAGATATCTGGTTAATCTTCCGAAAACTGATTGCCTGTCCCGAAATTACCGCAGGTCAGACCACTCGAACATGCCATCGAATAGATCATGGAGACCAGTCGGTACTGAGACAGCAAACAGAAGGCAAACTTAAACCAGGATGGAGATGAACAGCTCGACCGACTCCGGCCCGCGCCAGATCTCGATCTCCTCCCGGTACGCACGGGTGATCTCGGCGGACGCCGTCGCATCGTCGACCTGGGCCCACACATCCTCGACCGGATCGTGGTAATCCCCGTTCGGCTCGAACCGAGCGTAGACACCCTTGGGCACCTTGACCAGTACGTCTCCGACCGGAACCGCGCCCGCGGCGGAGTACTCGAAACACACGACGGCGTTGTAGTTTCCGGCCGGATCCGGCACGTACACCGTGTACATCGGCTGGTCCGCGCCCGTGCGGTCGCGCAGCCGATCCTTGAGGAATTCGATCAGGTCGCTATTGCTGACCTTGAAGCTCGGACGTACCCGCGGCACCACCAGACCGCCGTAGATGGCCTCACGGCGCACCACGATCGCGTATGTCATCGCGCCTCGACCGCCAGGTAGAGATCGATCTTGTAGGCGTGCGGATAACACTCGAAATCGCCGGTATAGGTGCGTTTGATCTGGTTGTGCTCCTCGGCGTAGGCGATCTGCGTCCACAGGTCGGTCATCACCTGCGGAAAGTTACCGACCGAGGAGAATCTGGCATAGGTGCCGCGCGGCAGCCGCGCGACCAGGTGACCGCGGGTGACCTCGTCGAAGGACACACACTCATAGCCGACGATCTGGGTGTTGTAGGTGCCGAGTTCACCGGAGTAGTCGGTGTAGGCGCTGGCCAGCTGACCGCCGAGTTCCTGATGCAGTACCGCCGCCCACGCGGCCTCGAGGTCGTGGTCCCGCAGTTCCCCGAGCGCACGTTTCGGGCTGCGCACCGGGAGCCCGGCAACCCACGTTTCGTCTCGCTCGACGATTTCAAACTGCATGGAATGACTCTTTCGAGGTGAACCCGGGGGCGTTGCCCGCATCCGGTCGGCCAGAAAGGCCATGCTATCAACTCGACCACGTGGTCCGGCTCACATGTCCGGGTCGTTATGCACACCGCACCACCGCGTTGAACTGGTCGTGCGACCTGTACGCAAACCGATGGCTATCGATGCATAGTGGACCAGTTGACCGGCCTGCTCGCGCCGCAATGACCTACGGCACCATGTGATTGTGTGCGAGACCATCGCCGAACTCGACGCCGCGGTCGCGGATTGCTTCGCCTGTCCGCGGCTGGTTGCTTGGCGGGAACGAGCGGCCAGGGAGAAGCGCGCCGCATACCGTGACGAAACCTATTGGGGCAGGCCGGTTCCCGGCTATGGTCCGGATGACGCACGGCTGCTGGTCGTCGGGCTCGCCCCGGCCGCCCACGGCGGCAATCGGACCGGGCGAATGTTCACCGGCGACCGCAGCGGGGACTTCCTCTATGCCGCCATGTACAACGTCGGACTGACCAATCAACCGACCGCGGTGCGCCGCGACGACGGACTGCGGCTGATCGGCGCCCGGGTCACCGCGCCGGTGCATTGCGCGCCGCCGGACAATAAGCCGACGCCCGATGAGCGCGATCGCTGCAGTCACTGGCTGAAAACCGAATTGGGCCTGCTCACACCGACATTGCGGGCCGTGGTCGTGCTCGGTGCGTTCGGCTGGCAGGCGCTGCTTCCGGTGCTTGCCGGATCGGGTTGGACGGTACCGCGTCCACGGCCCAAGTTCGGGCACGGCGCACACGTTGTGCTGCCGCCGAACGTCGACGATCGAGCGCCGCTGCACCTGTTCGGCTGCTACCACGTCAGTCAGCAGAACACCTTCACCGGACGGCTGACCCCGGAAATGCTGGAGACGGTGCTGGCCGCCGCGGCCACCGCGGCTGGTCTCCCTGCCCGCCGGAGCTGAGCAGTCAGGACGGCGCGGTGATCCTGGTGATGACGGTAATGCCCTCGTGGGGCGCGACGGTGACGAACTGTCGGTAGGTGCGCACCGTCGCATCCGATCGGAATTCGGTGATAACGACGTCGAAGCGACCGTCGAGCATCGGCGTGATCATGACGCAGTGCTGGGTGCCGGGCGGAATCGACTTGATGCCCGCATCGATCAACGCGACCGAGGACACCGCCGCATCCGCTGTGGTCAATGCGCGTGCGTCCCTGCCCGAGCGGGTCACGTAATAGGCGTATTGGAAGGCCAGGATCACATCGGGACCGGACGCGGTCGACCCGGTTCCGTTGCCGCGCACCAACTGTTCGGTGCGTATCGGCTCGCAGTTCGGTCCGCCGCCGAGCACCGGATCGGTGATCGTGGCCGTCGACTGCCGGGTATTGCTCGCCTCGGCCGTGTACACGAGCACCAATGCCACCGCCGCCAGCGTCCCGAAGATTGCGGCACTGCCGACCAGCCAGGGCCGACGCGGTGGACGCCGCTTCCGGCGATGTGGGCGCGTCGGGGGGAGGACACGTGGTGCGGGCCCGGACGGGAGCATGCCCGGCCACAGCGGATCGGCCGAGCCACTCCCGCGCACCATGATCTCGCCACACCCCTTCACCGAGCCGCTGGGGCGACCCTTTCAATGCCGTTGTGCAATAACAAGATTGCATAGATGCGTCGGCAAGGCGACCGAATGGGCCGGACAGAACCGGTCAATGGACCAGCACACTGCGCCCGAACCGCCCGCGGATGAGCGCGGTTCCTGCGAGTTTGGAGGTTTCCCACAACCGCCGGGCCGAAGGTTCGTAATGACGGGCATACCGTGATCAATCCGCGCCGGTATGCTCTTCCGGAAACGATGTCCAGCGGAAATACCAGCTCAGCAATGCATTTCGGTGCATTCGGCGGCATAGTAGAACGCCTGCGACGATGCCGCACGACAACGATGTCCGGCCGCCGTAGTCCGTCGAACGCCTGTCCAATTCGGATAAGGCTCTCGCCAGGACACCGAAAACTGCGTTATCGGAAGACAAACCAGGAGTGACTCTCGTGCGAAACCCCTTTGCCGCCGACGGGCGATTCCCGAATATCGTCGTGACGAGTCTCGCGGCGACCACATCGATCGCGGGTGATGTCGACGCGACGTGGAAGGGACTGCTCAACGGCGAGAGCGGAATCGACGTGCTGGAGGATCCCTTCGTCGAGGAGTACGACCTCCCGGTCCGCATCGGCGGTCACCTGAAGGTTCGCCCCGAGACCCTGCTGACCCGGGTCGAACAGCGTCGGATGGCCTATGTCGAACAGCTCGCGACGGTCCTCGGACGCGAGGTGTGGCGCAATGCGGGCAGTCCGGAGGTGGATCCCGAGCGGCTCGGTGTGGCGATCGGCACCGGGCTCGGCGGCGCCGATGCGATCACCGATGCGAACAACAAGCTGAAAAACGGTGGCTACCGCAAGATTTCGCCGCTGGCCGTGCAGATGATCATGCCGAATGGCCCGTCGGCGGTCGTCGGTCTGGAATTGAAGGCGAAGGCGGGCGTGATCACGCCGGTCTCGGCGTGCTCGTCCGGGTCCGAGGCGATTGTCAACGCGTGGCGGATGATTGCGATGGGCGACGCCGATATGGTCGTCACCGGCGGCGTCGAGGGATATATCGATGCCCTCCCGATCGCGTCCTTCACCATGATGCGCGCGATGAGCACCCGCAACGACGATCCGAAGGGCGCCTCGCGTCCATTCGACAAGGATCGCGACGGTTTCGTCTTCGGCGAGGCCGGTGCGCTGATGGTCCTGGAGACCGAGGAGCATGCCAAGGCTCGTGGCGCGACCATCCACGCGCGCCTGCTCGGTGCCGGAATCACCTCCGACGGTTACCATTTGGTCGCTCCCGCCCCCGATGGCGACGGCGCGGCCCGCGCGATGACCCGGGCTATGCAGATCGCAGGCCTGACCTCCAAGGACATCACCCACGTCAACGCGCACGCGACCGCGACCCCGATCGGCGACACCGCCGAGGCGAACGCGATCAACAAGGCCGTCGGTAACCACGCCTCGGTGTACGCGCCGAAATCCGCACTCGGGCATTCGATCGGCGCGGTGGGCGCACTGGAATCGATTCTGACCGTGCTCAGCATCCGCGACGGCATCGTGCCGCCCACCCTCAACCTGGACAACCAGGATCCGGAGATCGATCTGGATGTGGTGCACGGCGAGGCGCGCAACCAGGAGATCGAGTACGCGATCAACAACTCGTTCGGATTCGGCGGGCACAATGTCGCGCTGGCCTTCGGCCGGTACTAGCGGACGAGGATGGCCCGCGGGTAGAGCAGCTGGAAGCCGAGCTTCTGGACGTTCTGCTGGGACTTCGAACCCGGCAGCGTCGTAACCACCGCGAGGTCGCAGCCCGCGGCCGCCGCGGCGGCGAGGCGCATCGACAGCATTGCGCCCTGCACGCCACGGCGGCGGAATTCGGGAAGGGTTGCCGCACCGCATAATTGGGCTATACCGTCGCTGAGGCGCAGGCTGGCGCCGCCAGCGGGCTTGCCGTCGATCACGGCGAGCGAGCCGACGAAACCGCTCGTCGCGGTGAGGTCGCGCTCGGCGGTCTCGATGGCCTCGCGCGGGAATTCCTCGTGCGAGGCGACGCCCTGGGTGTCCGGGGTGGCGAAGCCGTCGACGACGACATTCACCCAGGTCTCGAATTCGTCGTGCCCCACATCGCGGATCTCGATGCCATCGGCCAGCTGAGCCCGCCGCCCCGACTCGAGCCGCAAGCCCAGCACATTCTCGAAGCCGAACAGCACATAACCGCGACGCGTGAGTCGTTCGACCACGGCCGGATCGGCCAGCGTGGAGACTTCGATCTGGACCGGCGCTTCCCGCTCGGCGAAGGCTTGTTCGACCGCGTCCAACTCGGCGTCATCGAAGGCAGCGCCGTTCATCCCGACGCCGACCACCTTGTCCAGCGGTGAACCCGGGCCCGCCCACACCGCGAGACCGCCGCCGATGGGGCGCACCAGCACTCGCTGCCGCGGGTCCCGGCGCGCGGCCGCCCGCGCGCCCTCCTCGATCAGCGTGCGTTCGGCGTGCTCGACCCGCGCGGCGAGGTCCTGTCCGGCGAACAAACCCGGAGCGAATTCAGTCGGCATGAGAAATTCCTACCTTGTCGGTAGCGACGGATTCACTTGGTTTTCAGCGCCGTGCGGATTCGGCATGTCGGCAGCGCGCTATCCGACCACGGGCGGTGGTGCGAATCCGACCGCGGAAGGTCGTTCGGCAGACGCCCGGCGAACTATCGTGGGTGCTATGCCTGTTACCGACGGTACCGCTGTCGCCGAACCACCAGTCATCCCCGGGGTGCGCCGGTCGTTCGTGACAGCTCGCGATGTCCGGTTCCACGTCACCGAGTCCGGGCCGCAGGACGGTCGCCCGGTGGTGCTGCTGCACGGCTGGCCACAGCATCACTACGCCTATCGGGATCTACTCGCGGAGCCGCCCGAAGGACTCCGGATCATCGCCCCGGACCTGCCCGGCTATGGCTGGTCGGGACCGGCGCCACACCGGTGGTCGAAGGAGGACGTCGCCTCCGATGTGTTCGCCCTCCTCGATGCCCTCGGCCTGGAACGGGTGCTACTCGTCGGCCACGACTGGGGCGGTTATATCGGCTATCGCATGGTGCTGCGCGAACCCGAGCGCTTCGACGGGTACCTCGTGCTGAATATGGCCCATCCGTGGGTACCGCCGACGACGGTCATGCGACAGATCTGGCGCTTTCTCGCCTACCAGCCCTTGGTCGCCACGGTGGGGGTATCGCTGCAGCAGCGCACCCCATTCCTCGAATGGCTCATCAGCGGGGCGATCACCGACCACAGCAGGGTCGGTCCCGAGGTGATCCGCATATTCGCCGACCGCTTCCGCGATCCGGTCTGCGCCCGCGCCGCCACCGACACCTACCGCACCTTCTGGCTGCGCGAAATCCCGGAGGCCGCACGTCATCCGGAACGCCGCCGCGCCACCATCCCGATCCGCGCCCTGTTCGGCGTAGACGACCCCGCCGTCCACCGCTCCCTGGCCGCGGCCGAAACCGCCCGCGCGGACGACTACACCTTCGAACCGGTAACCGGCTGTGGGCATTTCGTCGCCGACGAACGCCCCGAACTCGTCCGCGCCCGCCTGATCGAACTGGCGGCGGAGACGCAGTAGCCCTTGTCACTCGATCAACGCCGCGCCGGTCATCTGTGCCGTGATGTGCCCGGCTCTACCCTCGGTAGCGTCGAAGTCACCGCGATCACGGCCAGACCGGCATCGCGGATGATGCGGTCGAGGTCGTCGATGATGTCGCTTATCGCATCCCGCGTCCGATCCGCCCGCGCGGATGCGGCCGGCTCCCTGTCGAATTCGATACCGATCTTGTTGAGCTGCAGTCCGGTATCGAGCAGATTTCGCACCAAGTTGTCCGCGATCTCGGCGAAAGCAACTGTACTGGTGTCCCATTCACTGCTATCGATCTGCCGACGCGTGGCGCTGTGATCGAACCGATTGTCCCACATAATAATTCCTCTTCCCGGACTGGTCCGCCGACCGCCCGGCCACCGATGGCCCCGAATTCGTTCAGCGCCGGAAGTACCCCACATCAGCTGCCGCAAACTTCGGCGGCCGCGGCGGCAGTCTCCGCTCCCGAACATAAGTTGCGCGAAGTGTGCTGAGCCTATTGCCATGAGCGCCGCGGGGGGGGCAGTGTGAATATGTCGGTGGCGCCACCGGGGCGCTGCCCTGAACACCGAGGGAGTCGCTCGTGTACGCACGTTCTACGACTATTCAGGCGCAACCCTCCGCGATCGATGCCGGGATTGCGCACGTACGCAACGAGGTAATGCCAGCTGTAGAAGACATACCCGGCTGTGTCGGACTATCGTTGCTGGTCGATCGCCAGTCCGGCAGGTGCATCGTCACTACCTCATGGGAAACCGAGGAGGCGATGAACGACAGCGCCGACCGGGTTCGCCCCATTCGAGATCGTGCGGCGGCGGCGTTCGGCGACGGCGGCACCCAGATCGAGCAATGGGAAATCGCCGTCCTGCATCGTGATCACAGCGCACAGCAGGGCGCCTGCGCCCGCGTTGTCTGGATGAAGACCAACCCGGATCGGCAAGACGCGGCGATCGAGGCCTACAAATCCCAGGGCCTACCCGGCATGGAATCCCTGGAGGGATTCTGCAGCGCGAGCCTCTTGGTCGAGCGCGCATCCGGCCGCGGTGTCTCCTGCGTCACCTTCGACACCGCCGACGCCATGGAACGCAACCGCGAGGACGCGACCGCACTGCGCGAGCGAATCACCCGGCAAGCCGGTATGCAGGTCACCGACATGTGCGAGTGCGAGCTGGCCATCGCGCACCTCCGCGTCCCCGAATTGGTGTAAATCGCACGAATGCGGCTCCCGACCGGTTGATCGGTCGGGAGCCGTGAGCTGAATACCCACGAATCAAGCTCTAGGGCGCACAGAGGGAATTCAACATTATCCGATGATTGGACTCCCAATGATTATCAAGAAATTAGTGGAGACCGCTTTTTGGCCATCGCGTCAACGGGCATAGCCATGGCTACAGCGCACGGTGAGGGCATCCTGGCAAACCTCACCATGACCGGGGTGGACGGGCCGATCCCGTACACGACAACACTCGCGGCGGATCACAGCAGCGCTACTGGCGATCTGGCCTCGCGAAGTTCGAAGTGACACCCGATGCCGTCAACGTGATCGCCGACAACGGTGCGATCGTCGGCACGATCCCGACGACATTGCGTATGGAGACCGGCCAGAACTTCTCCCTCACGCCGTCACTCGGTGACACGGAGCGGACGCTGACGCTGAGATTGCAGAAATTTCAAGGTAAGGAGATGAGCGGGCGGCGGCAATCAGTTGGAGGTTCGGCCGCCACGAAGTGGGACCGGAAAGCAGAAAGCCCGGCCTGAGCCGGGCTTGTGGTGGAGCTAAGGGGAATCGAACCCCTGACCTTCTCGATGCGAACGAGACGCGCTACCAACTGCGCTATAGCCCCGTGCGGCTCCGGGGAACCGCGCTGTGACACTGTATCAGGCGATGTGGACAGACTCCGAATCGTGGCGTTGACCTGGATGGATGTGTCAGGCTCCGGCGGCGCGGCGGATGTCGCCGGTACCGCGGCGCAGGGCGCGGGCGGTGGCGGCGTCGAAGGTTTCCAGGTGTTCGAACATCGGATCTTCGTCGTCCACCTCGATAAGGGCGGAGCGGCGGCGCAGGGCACGGGCGGTGTCGCGGTCCATGACGCGCTGCGCGGCGCGCTGCTCGGCCTCACGTTCGGCCTCGATGTGCTCGCCGCGACTGCGGGCCAGGCGGGCGAGGCGACGGCGGCGGATTTCCTCCTCCATCCGGACTTGCTTGCGTAAGTACGCCAGGTAGGTCACCAGGACGAGCGCGGAGCCGCCGCAACCCCACCAGAACATGGGACTCAGCGCCACCGAAAGCCCGCCGCAGGCGAGGGCGGCCAGGACCAGGCCGAGTACCGCGCGCTGACGGAAGGTGTAGCGGGCCGCGCGCGCGATGGCATCGGCTTCCGGGTCGAAGCCGCCGCGGCCGCGCCGGGTCGGCACGAAATCCAAGTCGTCGGAGTCGGATTCGTCGAATCGAGCGGGCGCCGCCGTACGGGCCGGGGGGATTCGGGCACCGTTCGATTCGGTGTGCTCTAAAGCCACCCGGTCATCATCGGCGCTCGCCCGTTGCTTCGCAGCCGTTCGGGCCGTTGCGATTTCGGCATTATCGGAATGGACGGCGTCGAGTTCTTCGGCATCGTCGTCGAATTCACCAGCCGCGCCGTCGAATTCGGCATCGGTGGCGTCGATTTCGGCATCGAATTCCGCCGACCCGGCTTCGGGCGAGTTGTCCGCGGGATTATCTTCCTCGGTGACCTGCTCGTCGGCCGGTGGGGTCATCCGGTCCTCCGCATCATCGCTGTGGGAAAGCTTTCTCTGCACTCGGGTCGGTCGGTAATCCGGATCACTGTCGTGTCCGGCCGCCGGACCACTCTTGGTGCGCCGCTTGGAACCTCCGCGGTGCAATACGCGGGTCGCCAACGCCGCGTCGGTCGTCTGCCTGATCCTGGGGTGCCGGTCGGCGAGGATCGGGAACAGCACGAAGACCCAGAGCACGACCAAACCAATCCACAGGATCGAATTCGGCATCTCGCCTCTGCACCTCCGTCCCCGCCGCATCGTCCGCTCGGCCCTTCGACCGGGTCGCACCGCGCCCCGTCGCGGTGCGTTCGCTCGCCGCAAAACGCCTCGGACGGACGGACGTCCGGCCGCCGTGAGGTGTATTCGGCACTGCCTCACAGGCTGGTTGCCGGTGGCACGGGACGCACCACCGACGTCCGTAGGTTAATTCCGTGTCGCACCAAGTTCGGTCAGGCGCGCCGTGCACATACGCCACACCTGTCACAGTTCCACCATCTTCGCCGCGCGGCGAAGACGGCCGGGCGCGCCGAAAACAGTACGGACGTACAGATATTTCAGGGCAGCGTGGCCCGCCCATCGCGCACCAGTCGATCGACGACGGTCCCCGCCACCTCCTCGACGGTGATGCCGACCAGCAGGTGATCACGCCAGGCCCCATCCACATCGAGGTAGCGTTTCAGCAGACCCTCCTCGCGGAACCCCACGTTGCGCAGAACCGCTTGACTCGCCAGGTTTTCCGGCCGCACGGTCGCCTCGACCCGATGTAATCCGGCGGGCCCGAAGCAGTGGTCGAGCCCGAGCGCCAACGCGGCCGTAGCCACGCCCTTACCGCCCAAATCCTTGGCCACCCAATAACCGATCCACGCCGAACGCAGCGCGCCGCGCACGATATTGCCGATGGTCAGCTGCCCGCTGAACGCACCGTCGACCTCGATCACGAGCGGGATCATGGCACCGCGCCTGGCCTCGGCCTTCAGACTCGACCACAGCGACGGCCAGTTCGACACGTGGTTGCGCGCCTCCCAGGCACCGCGCCCGGTCGGTTCCCACGGCTCCAGATGCGCCCTGTCGCGCAACCGGATCCGGCTCCATGCCGCCGCATCGCGCAACCGCACCGGACGCAATGTCACCTCCCCGGCCGCGACCCGCACCGGTCCAAGATGCGCGGGCCAACCGGGATGCTGCGTGACCCGGAACACATTCATCGTCTCCACGCCTCAGCCACGCTGTGCGAGAAATGCGACACGGACCTCGTCACCGGTCCTGATCTCGGTGTCGTCCGGGTCGATCACGATCAGACTGTTCGCCTCGGCCAACGTGGCGAGCAGATGCGACGAACCGCCCGTGCCGCCGCCGAGCGGCTGCACCAGATAGTCGCCGGTGGCTTCGTCGCGCATGAGTTGCGCGCGCAGGTAACCCTTGCGTCCGGCCATCGAACTGATCGGCGTGATCGTTCTGGCGCGGATGATCCGACGCATAGGATGTCTGCGGCCCAAAGCGATTCGGATCAGCGGTCGTACCATGACTTCGAAAACAACAAGTGCGCCAACGGGATTCGACGGCAGCAGAAATGTCGGCACCTCATCGCGCCCGAGCCGCCCGAAACCCTGGACCGAACCGGGATGCATGGCGACCCTGGTGATTTCGAGTTCGCCGAGACCCTCGAGCGCCTCGCGTACCTGCTCCGAAGCCCAGCCGCCGATGGCCCCCGCGATCACCACGACCTCGGAGCGAACCAGCTGCCCCTCCACCACATCGCGCAGCCGCCGCGGATCCGAACTCACTATGCCGACTCGGTTCACATCCGCGCCCGCATCGCGCGCGGCCGCGGCCAGGGCATAGGAATTCACGTCGTAGACCTGTCCCGGCCCGGGCGTGCGATCGATATCGATCAACTCGCCGCCAACCGAAATCACCGACAGCCGCGGGCGCGGATGCACGAGCACCTTGTCCTGTCCGACCGCGGCGAGCAGACCGACCTGCGGCGCACCGATGATGGTGCCGGCACGCACCGCGACATCGCCGGGCTGCACATCGTCACCGATGCGCCGGACATAGTCACCGGATCGCACCGGCTCGTACACCTTGATCCTGGCCCGGCCGCCATCGGTGAAATCCAAGGGCAGCACGGCATCGGCCAGCGTCGGCAGTGGCGCCCCGGTATCGACCCGCACGGTCTGGCGCGGCTGCAATCGGATCGGCTGCTTGGAACCGGCGACCACCTCGCCGACCACCGGCAGCGTGAGATCGACCAATTCGCCGTCCTCGTCGCGGATGTCGGTGCCCGCGGCGGACACGTCGACGCTGCGCACCGCGTAACCGTCGATGGCGGCCTGATCGAATCCGGGCAGCGGCCTTTCGGTGACGACATCCTCGGCACACAGCAGGCCTTGCGCCTCGGAGATCGCGACCCGGACCGGCCGGGGCGCGACCGCCGCGGCCGTCACCTTGATCTGCTGATCCTCAACCGAGCGCATCCAGCCCTTCCCTGATCTCTGTCGCACCGACCCGATTCCGCCGCCGCGCAACCGAACCCGCACGACTCTGCCGATCCGCGGCGTTCCCGGGGCTCTGCGTGGTTACGCAAGCTGCCGCCTCCGAGCCCGTCGCTCACACCGCAGATGAACCATCATTCGTACCCGACGGTCCACTATCGGCGAAACCCCGACGCCCGCGCCTATCAGTCGTAGGTCGTCAGCTGTGGGTCCCAGTCCGCACTGAGCCGATGCTGCAGCCACTCCCGCAGGGCGGGGCCGTATTCCTCTCGTTCCAAAGCGAAATCGACCGCAGCACGAAGATAACCGCCCGGGTTGCCCAAATCGTGGCGCGACCCACGGTGGACCACCACATGGACCGGATGGCCTTCCTCGATGAGCAGAGCGATCGCGTCGGTGAGTTGTAGCTCGCCGCCGGTGCCCGGTTCGATCCGGCGCAGCGCGTCGAAGATGGCGCGGTCCAACAGGTATCGGCCCGCGGCCGCGTAGGTCGACGGCGCGTCCTCGAGCGCGGGCTTTTCCACCATTCCATTGACCCGCAATACATTCGGGTTCACCGCATCGGGCACCGGCGCGACGTCGAAGACGCCGTAGGCGCTGACCTGATCCTTGGGAACGTCGATGGCGCACAACACAGTTCCGCCGCGCTTGCGCCGGACCCGGCTCATCACGTCGAGCACTCCGCACGGCAGCACCAGGTCGTCGGGCAGCAGTACGGCGATGGCGTCCTCGTCGTCATCGAGGGCGCCCTCGGCCTGGGCGACGGCGTGGCCGAGGCCGAGCGGCTCGTCCTGGACCACCGAGGTGACATCCAGCAGCGCGGGCGCCTTGCGCACCTTCTCCAGCAGTTGGAACTTGCCGCGCTCGGCGAGCGTGCCCTCCAGCACCAAGTCCTCTACGAAGTGTGCGACCACGCCGTCTTTACCCGGCGAGGTCACGATGACCAGCCGCTCCGCACCGGAATCGGCGGCTTCCGTCGCGACCAGTTCGATGCCGGGAGTGTCCACCACCGGCAGCAACTCCTTGGGCACGGTCTTGGTCGCGGGCAGGAACCGCGTCCCGAGTCCGGCCGCGGGCACGACGGCCGTGCGGAAACACGACACGACCGTGCCATTCGCGGATTGTCCGGCCTTTGCTGTCATACGCCTACCCTATCCATCCGTCACCGGCCCGAAGCGGCCATCACGCCGACTCGGGTCCCGGTGAGCTTAAGGTGATCACTGTGGAGATGCCCGGCGAGCGCGACAAACATGCCTGGCGGGCCGAAATAACTGCTCGACGGGCCGCGATGACCAGGGCGGACCAGGAAACCGAGGCACGTGAGCTGTCCCACAGTGTCGCCGGACTCAATGTCCCCGAATGGGTGTGCGCGTATGTGCCGATGCACGACGAGCCCGGATCGACGGCGATGCTGACCGCACTGCGCGGGGCGGGTGCGCGGGTGTTGCTGCCGGTCACCGGACCGCCGGGACCACTGCGCTGGGCCGAGTTCACCAGCCCCGACAACCTGCGGCGGGCCAGATTCGGACTGCTGGAACCCGCGGGAGCGGTGCTCACCGATGCGATCACACTGGCGGAGCTGATCCTGGTCCCGGCGCTGGCGGTGGATCGTCGCGGCGTCCGACTCGGCCGGGGTGCCGGGTACTACGACTGGACGCTGCCCGCGGCTCGACCGACGGCGCGGCTGATCGCGGTGGTCCGCGACGACGAACTGCTCGACCGGCTCCCCGAGGAACCACACGATCGGCGCATGGGCTGGGCCCTCACCCCGCATGGCGGACTGCATCGATTGAGTGGCGGTGCGGCTGCGGAATGAAATGCCGATTGGCGGTGTTGGCACTGTCGCCTGTAGAGTGCCAGATTGACGAACCCTGCGGAGGATCCAGTGCCAACTTATTCATATGCGTGCACCCAGTGTGACAACCGCTTCGACATCGTTCAGTCCTTCACCGATGAGGCGCTGAGCGTCTGCTCGGAGTGCTCTGGCAAGCTGCGCAAGCTCTTCAACTCGGTCGGCATCGTGTTCAAGGGCAGCGGTTTCTACCGCACCGACAGCCGCGGCGGCTCTTCGACCGCCAGCGAGCCCGCGAAGACGGACAGCGGCGCGAGCAGCTCCGCGTCGAGTTCGGACTCCGGTTCGTCGAGCAGCGCCGCCGCCACCAGCACGGCCATCGCCAGCTGAGTTCCGCCTGGTAGAAGCAGCCGCGCGGGAGTTGTCCCCAGGGCTGTCGTTATCCACAGGGCATGCTCTTCTCGGGCGAGTCGCGGTGCTGGTGACCATAGGCTCCCGGCATGGCTTCCCTTGGCATCATTCCGTCGGGCAAGACCCGGTCCTTCGGCGATCTCGGCCGCGGTGACGCGCTGCGCTCGGCTCTCTGGAATAGGCCGCCATGGGCCGATGCGCTGCTCGCTCGACGGCTGCTCGCAGCGGCACTTGCCGCACTCGCGATCATTCTGTTCCTGCGCGGTGATCCCAGCAGTGCCCGCGCGCAGGTCGTGGTCGCCGGACGCGATCTACCGCCGGGCCATTTGCTCGAGGCAACGGATCTGCGCTCGACACATCTGGAATCCGCCGCACTGCCCGCGGGCGCGGTCGACGATACCGCCGTCCTGGTAGGCGCGACGCTGACGGGCGCTATGCGCACCGGGGAAGTATTCACCGATCTACGCATCGTCGGACCACGCCTGGCGGCGGTCGCCACGGGAGCGGACAATGCCCGGATCGTGCCCATTCGGCTGGCCGATACCGCGGTCGCGGAGATCCTGCGGGCTGGCGACCGAGTGGATGTCATCGGGGCCGAGGAACAGAGCGGTCCCGGCACCCGACCAGCCCGGCTGCTCGCGATCAATGCGGCGGTCGTGCTGGTATCCGGCCCCGGTGACCGGCGCGGCGCGCCGGAGCGGGTGGTACTGGTCGCGATGGACGCAGAACATGCCACCGCGGTGGCCGCGGCCTCGCTGCGCACCGCCCTGACCGTGGTTTTTCATTGAGTGAAGTTGCCAAGCATTTGCCATCAAGGTCAACTAGCATCGGTCGATACGGCAGCCCGAACCGCCGAGCACAACGAGTCAGCTCCCACCCGTAGAGGAGATATCGGCAATGCTCAAGGGTTTCAAGGATTTCCTACTCCGCGGAAACGTCGTCGACCTGGCAGTGGCCGTGGTGATCGGTACCGCGTTCGTCGCGATCGTCACCGCGTTCACCAATGGCATCATCAACCCGATTCTCGCCATGTTCGGCGAGCAGGACGACATCACCCTCGGTTTCCGGTTGGTTGCCGATAAACCGGCGACCTTTGTGCAGGTGGGTCCGCTCATCACCGCGGCCATCAACTTCCTTATCATCGCGGCGGTGCTGTACTTCGTGCTGGTGCTTCCCGCACTGCACGCGAAGAAGCGGTTCGGCACCACTCCGGATACCAAACTCAGCGATTCAGAGGTGCTGATCGAGATCCGCGACCTGCTCGCCGACAGTCAGCGCAGCGCTGGCGGACGTCACGAATTCTGAGCCGAATTTCCTGCCGACAACGTCGACCGGAATTCGACTACGCCACAACAACATACGGTAATTTCCTGCGCTATAACGCAAACGGGCCCGTCGCACATGCGACGGGCCCGTTCACCTATTCGAGCGGAATACTCAGCCGAGGCTGAAGGGCTGACCCCACAATGTCGTCCAGGTGATGACATTGTCGGTCTCCACCTCGACGCTGACAAAGGAGCGCGCCTGCGCGTAGCCGCCACAGCCGCTGAGACCGATGGTTTCATCGGCCCAGGTGACCGAGCCGCTGCCGTTCTTGAACTTATTGCGCTTCTTGTGCGCCTCATTGCCGAAGTCGTCGGCCTGCTCGAGGTCGAGCACGTAGAACGACTGCGCCTGGCCGGGACCGAGACTCAGGTTGGCGCCGCTGCTTGCGCTCACCTTCGGCTTGACGTTCTGGCTGTCGCTCCAGTCCAGACCGCCGGTGACGCCGCCCTCGGCACCGCCGCCGTCGATATTCACTTGGCAGGCAACGACATACCCCGGGAAGATCGCGCCGTTCCAGCCGTCGGTCACCTCGACTTGCGCGCTACCGGACACCCACGCATTGCGATGCACCGGTGTTGCGCCCATGGACGGATTGATATTGGCCGATTCGCCGACCAGCCGGATGGTGAGAACCGTTCCGTCGGAAAGCGTTTTGACGATTTGGCCGCCCGGTAGCGGAACGAAGGTGTCGGCATTCGCCGCACCGGTGGACAACAGTCCCAGTGCCAACGCGGCGGCGCCGCCGAGCCCGGCCACGCGCGCCACAAACTTACGATCGATCATGATTGGTACTACCCCTAGCGATTGAGTTCGATGAATTCGATTCGGCAAGTGGAGATTCGACAGATCCCACCACGGTCAGCCGATACTGAACGGCGCTCCGTACAGCGTGACCTTGGAGTAGTTGTCGCCGATGATCTCGACAACGGTGTAGGCACGCGCCTGGGCGTAGCCCGCGCAGCCCTGGATCTGGATCTCCGCATCCTGATATTCGACCGAGTAGCGACCCGGCTTCAGAATGTCCTTGTAATCGATCTGAACGAACTTGACATCGCCCGGGCCGAGGTTGAGGCCGATCGACCCACCGAGCGAACCGCCCGAGAGGTTGATGCCGCCGGAAACCCCGGCCGAGATCGCGTTATCGGCGATGCTGACCTGGCAGCCGACGATGTAGCCGGTGCTCAGCTGCGATGCGCCGTGCGTCGAGGAGTTATTGGTACCCGGCGCCCCGGAGGCGCCGTTGTTCGGGCCGATGGTGCCCTCGGGAGTGACGGACACATCGGCAATGGCGTTACCCGAGACCCACACGACTCGGCCCGCGCCATTGGCGGCCAAAGATGGTGAAATCAAGGCGTGTTCAGCCGTGCGGCTGACGGTCACGCCCGGGCCCAGTTTCTGGCCGTCCGGCAACGGCACAAAAACATCGGCGTTGGCAGCGCCGGTCGAAAGCAGGCCCATCCCAGCAGCGGAGGCGACAACGGCACCCGCGATGCGGACACCTCGACGCGGACCGCTGGTGCGGTTCTTGCTCATACTTCCCCTCATCGGATTCTAGCGGTCGCCCTCGGGGTACCGAGGCCGAAAACCCCTTTCATGCCGACACCGCTCGCTGGAAAGACATTGGCCATCAAGCGGTTTGCCGACAATCTCGTCGGTGGACGATCTTGGGTGCGGCCAATTTTAGTGGTTTGCGCCGAATTCCTGTGAGATTTCGCACATGTTACCGCTCGATCTGCTACGGTTCACGAATTCGCCTGGACGCAAAGGGATTTCACAACGAAAAACGGGCCCGCCGCGAATGCGACGAGCCCGCTTGGGTTTTCAGAGGGCGATGCCCCTGCCGATCAGCCGAGGCTGAACGGCTGACCCCACAGGGTGGTCCAGGTGATGACGTTGTCGGTCTCCACCTCGACGCTGACGAAGGCACGAGCCTGGGCGTAACCGGCGCAGCCGGTCAGACCGATGGTCTCATCGGCCCAGGTGACCGAGCCGCTGCCGTTCTTGAACTTATTGCGCTTCTTGTGCGCCTCATTGCCGAAGTCGTCGGCCTGCTCGAGGTCGAGCACGTAGAACGACTGCGACTGGCCGGGGCCAAGGGTGAGGTTGGCGCCACTGGTCGCGCCGACACCACCGGTAACGGTGTCGCCACTCCAGTCCGCGGTGCCCTCGACACCACCGGTGGCGCCGCCACCGGAGATGTTCACCTGGCAGCCGACGGTGTAGCCCGGGAAGATCGAGCCGCCGCCGTCACCGGATACGGAGACCTGAGCACTACCCGAAACCCACGCGTTGCGGTGCAGCGGGGTCGAGCCCATGGACGGGTTGATGTTGGCGGATTCGCCGGTCAGGCTGATGGTGACCACGGTGCCGTCGGACAGCGTCTTGGTGATCGAGCCACCCGGCAGCGGCACGAAGGTATCGGCGTTTGCGGCGCCGGTGGAGAACAGGCCAAGAGCGACAGTGGCAGCGGCGCCGACACCGGCCACCCGTGCCACGTTCTTACGGTTGATCATGCTAGTAATCCCTCGAGGGTTGATTCGCTTGAGCGAGAAGAATATTCGTGGTTTGACCGACGTCAGCCAATGCTGAACGGCTGCCCGTAGAGGGTGGTCTTCGAGTAGTGGTCACCGATGATCTCGACGACGGTGTAGGCACGCGCCTGGGCGTAGCCCGCGCAGCCCTGGATCTCGATCTCCGCATCCTGGTACTCGACCGAGTAGCGACCCGGCTTCAGGATGTCCTTGTAGTCGATCTGCACGAACTTGACTTCACCCGGACCGAGGTTGAGGCCGATCGAACCGCCGAGCGAACCGCCCGAAAGGTTGATACCGCCGGACAGACCGGCCGAGATGGCATCGCTGGCGATGCTGACCTGGCAGCCGACGATGTAGCCGGTGCTCAGCTGCGATGCGCCGTGCGTCGAGGAGTTGTTGGTACCCGGGGCGCCGGAGGCGCCGTTGTTCGGGCCGACCGTGCCTTCCGGCGTGACGTTCACATCGGCGATGGCGTTGCCCGAAACCCAGACCACACGGCCGGCACCGTTGGCCGCCAACGAAGGCGAAATCAGGGCGCGCTCACCAGTACGGGTGAGTGTCACATCGGGTCCGCTCTTCTGGCCGTCCGGCAACGGCACGAAGGTATCGGCATTGGCAGCACCGGTCGAAAGCAGGCCCATGGCCACGGCCGCGGCAGCGCCGACGCCCGCGATCCGGGCACCGCGGCGCAGACCGTTGGTGCGGTTCTCGCTCATACTTCCCCTCATCAGGTTCTAACAGTCAACCTCGACCATCGAGGCTGGACGTTGGTCCTCTCAGGCCCAGCTCAGTTTGTGCCCCGATTGTTGCCGACATGTAACCGGCTGTTATTTCGGCGCAACGGTCAGCGCTGGCATCGGAACCGAGCCGAGTTCCGCCGAGTCGACAAACGTACGTGCCGCACCCGGGCCCGCGAGGTCCAGCAGCGTGGGTGGCTCGTGGCGAGATTAAACCGACCAGTAACGGTCTGGCAACGTAAGTTTTCGTTAAGATCAATGTGATCTAGATCACACCACCTCAAATGCTCATATTGCTTGACGTGCATAAACAGGAAAGAAGCGCCACCCGAGGGACGCGCATAGGCGCCCACCGGCACAACGACGCCGTCGGTAACTACGGGTCAGCACCGTACTTCATGCTTCAGCAAACTTCCCCGTGAGGAGTTCGCGGTGCATGAAGGCACAGCGCCCAACGGTGATACGTGGCTAGACCGTAGATGGGTCAGGAGCCGTGATGTGGCGGGACCTGCGAGCGGAACCAGTCGTCCGATAACGATTCGGAATCGGCGCCGCGCTCGTCACTGGTCGTCTCCGGGAGGACGTCACCGAAAATTTTTGCCAGACGCGCCGCGTCCCTCGCCCGGCGTGTCGCCGGACGAGGGTCGTCGGAGGAGTCCGCGGCGGTAATTTATTCCGCCAATCCGGACAGCTCGCCGATCACTCGGCTGGCGAGCGGACCGAGGGTTGCCATGCCGTCGCGGACCGCGGCCCGGCTGCCCGGCAGGTTTACCACCAATGTGCTGCCGGAGATACCGGCCAGCCCGCGCGAGAGACCGGCGTCGAGCGAACCGGCGACGCGACCCGAGGAGCGCAGCGCCTCGCTGATTCCGGGCAGTTCCCGGTCGAGCACCTGCGAGGTGGCCTCCGGGGTGACATCGCGCGGGGACATGCCGGTGCCGCCGACGGAGATCACCAGATCGACACCGCCGATCACCGCGGTGTTGAGCGCATTGCGGATCTCCACCTCATCGGCCTGCACCGATACCGAAGCGTCCACCAGGAAACCCGCCTCGGTGAGCAGCTCGGTGACCAGCGGCCCGAGCGAGTCCACACCTCCATGCGCCGTTCGATCGTCGACGACCACCACCAGAGCACGCCCCGCGACAGGAGCATCGATTTCCATGGTGGTAACCGTAGCGTCCAGATCGACGAGGTGGGCGTCGGCTCCCGGTCGTGCCGACAATCCGCCGGGCAGCACCCGCATCATCGGCCGCCGTCCGCGGCCGCACCGGAGAGCGTCACATCGACGGTCTTGGGGTTGTTGCCTTGTTCATCGGTGTAGGTGATCTTCACCTTGTCTCCTGGCTGATGGGAACGAATCGCGGCGATCAGTGCGTCGCCCGAGTCGATGGTCCGGCTGTCCACCTTGGTGATGACGGCACCGGCCGGAATGCCCGCCTTGGCGGCGGGACCGTCCGGGGTCGCCTCGAGTACCCGCGCGGCGGTGTCCTGCGGGCGCAGTTTGATGCCGATCTGGGCGTAGGTGGCGTGACCGGTCTTGATGAGTTCGTCGGCGACCCGGCGGGCCTGATCGACCGGGATGGCGAAGCCGAGGCCGATGGAACCGCTCTGCTGACCGCTCGCCTCGCTGCCGCCGAGGCTGGCGATGGCGGTATTGATGCCGATGAGCTTGCCGCTGGCATCGACCAGCGCGCCACCGGAGTTGCCCGGGTTGATCGCGGCATCGGTCTGGATCGCGTCGATGACTGGCTGCACCTGGCTCGGGGTGCCCTCGCCGTTGGTGGAGACCGGACGGTTTAGTGCCGAGACGATGCCGGTGGTCACCGTGCCCGCCAGCCCGAGCGGCGAGCCGATGGCGATGACCGGCTGGCCGACCGCGAGATTCGAGGAGGTACCGAGTTCGATCGGGGTCAGCCCGTCCTTGCCCTGCACCTTGATGACGGCCAGATCGGAGACCGGATCGGCGCCGACCAGCGTGGCCGGTGCGGTGCTGCCATCGGCGAAGGCGACCTCCATCTTGGCGTTGGCGCCACCGCCGGAGGCGACATGGTTATTGGTGAGGATCAGACCGTCGGAGGACAGCACCACACCGGAGCCCTCGCCCTGGGCGCGATTGCTGGCGACCTTGATCATCACCACGCTCGGCAGCACCTTCTGCGCCACCGCCTGGGTGGAGCCGGCCGGTGCGTTGGCGACATTGCTGACATTGGGCTTGGGCGCGTCCAGGGCATTGGTCACCGTGGCGTGTCCGTTGTCGGAGCGGGTGACCAGCGAGCCGACCGCGCCACCGACACCACCGCTGACGAGAGCGAGCGCGACCGCGCCGACGACGAGGCCGGTGCGCACCGGGCGGCGTGCGGGTTCGGGCTGCGGCTCGGCACTGAACATCGCGCCGGGATACGGCCCGCCGGGCGGGGTGGGCGGGGCGTAGGACGACCGCGCGTTTTCCGGGCCCGCCTCGGGACCCGGGAATTGCTGAGCGTATTCCGGACCCGCTTCGGGACCGGGGAATTGCTGAGTCGGGTTGGGCGGCACGCGTTGCTGCCAGATCGTTGGACGCTTTGTCGGTTCCTGATGCCCGTATCCGGCTTGCGCGTAGGGCTGGCCCGGTGGTGCGACCGGGATCTCCTGGGTCGGATGCGGACCGGGCGCGCTGTCGGCGTTATCCGGCTGTGGCGTCACGCCTTCCTTGGAATCCTCGGTCATTTTTCTCCTTACGTCTTCGACCAGCTTGGCGACGACGACTGAGAGCGAACTGAGACCCTGCTTTCAGTTTTCCGAGATATCACGGAGCCCCGCCATCACCTTAGTCTCGAACGGCGTCAATCGGTTACGGAGTCGGCCGCACCGTCGAGCATGGTCGCCGCACCCGGCAGCACGATCCGGATCAAGGCGCCGCCACGCTCGGAAGTCTCGATGGTGATCGTGCCGCCGTGCTTGGTCACCACCTGTTTGACAATCGCAAGCCCGAGCCCCGAACCCGGCATGGAACGCGAGGCCGTGGTCCGATAGAAACGATCGAACACCAGCTCGCGCTCGGCGACCGGAATACCGGGTCCGGCGTCGTCCACATCGAGCTCGAGTAGGCCGCGACCGGTTTCGCGCATAGTGACCTTCACCTGCGCGCCCGCCGGACTCCATTTGGCGGCATTGTCGAGAACATTCAGAATCGCGCGCTCCAGGCCGGCCTCGTGGCCGTATACGAACCAGGGCTGCAACTGCGCGGCGAACTCGATGGAACCGCGGCGGCGCCGGGCCCGCTCCAGCGCGCGCTCGGCGACTTCGCCGAGATCGACTCGCTCGTAGACGGTTTCGGGCGCGTCCTCGCGGGCCAGATCGACCAGATCGCCGACCAGAGTCGACAGTTCCTCGATCTGAGCCATCACATCGGCACGCAGTTCGGCCATATCCTGCTCCGGAATCCGCGGTGCGCCAGGGCGACTGGAGGCGATAAGCAATTCCATATTGGTGCGCAGCGAGGTCAACGGCGTACGCAATTCGTGTCCGGCGTCGGCGACCAAACGACGTTGCCGTTCGCGCGATTCCGCGAGCGCGCGCAACATTGCGTTGAAACTCTCGGTGAGCCTTGCGAGTTCATCGTCACCGGTTACCGGAATAGGGGTCAGATCGTCGGTGCGGGCGACCCGTTCGGTCGCCGCGGTGAGCCGTCCGATCGGGCGCAGCCCGGTGCGGCCGACCGCGGTTCCGGCCGCCGCCGCCAGCACAACGCCGCAACCGCCGACAACGAACAACAACCAGGCCAGCCGGTCCAGTACCTCGCGGGTCGGTTGCAATCGCTGCGAGACGACCAGCGTCGCACCGGAATGGGTCGGCATCGCGAGAACCCGCTGATTACTCACGGTGCGCAGCGACGAGGGCAACTCACCGTTGGCGACCGCGAGTTCCTGCGTGCCGACCGGCGGAATCGTTTGCTGCGGCGGCATATACGCCTTGTCTTTCGCGTATATCAGCGCCACTCCGACATCATTCGAGTACAGGCCCGCCAGCACGATCGACTGAAAACCCAAACTGTCGAAATTATTGTTGATCATGGTGTTCGCGCGCGCCTTCAGCTGAGCGTCCACATCGGCGTTCAGTGCGCGGGCCACCATGGCATAGGCGGCGATGGAGGTGACGGCCACGGCGATGGCCACCACCGAAGCGGCGAGCAGCGTTACCCGCCAGCGCAGCGAGACCGATCTGGTCAGGGGCATGGGTGGGCGCATATCCGGCGCGTCCGCGGGATATGCGCCGAGCGCCGCGACCACCGGTCGCTTGGGATTGGTTCTGGCCATGGGGCGCCGACTCGCCTACGGGGGTGTTTCGCGCAGCACGTAGCCGACACCGCGCACGGTGTGGATGAGCCGAGCCTCGCCTTCGGCCTCGGTCTTGCGGCGCAGGTAGCCGATATAGACCTCGAGCGCATTGCCGGAGGTCGGGAAGTCGTAGCCCCAGACCTCCTCGAGGATGCGGCTGCGGGTCAGCACTCGGCGCGGATTCGCCATCAGCATTTCCAGCAGTGCGAACTCGGTGCGGGTGAGGCTGATCGATCGGTCGCCGCGGGTCACCTCACGGGTCACCGGATCCAGCGACAGATCGGCGAACGTCATGGCCTCGGAAACCTCGCCGGGATCGGCGGCCCGGCGGCGCAGCAACGCGCGCAATCGGGCCAGCAATTCCTCTAGCGCGAATGGTTTCGGTAAATAGTCATCGGCACCGGCATCGAGTCCGGCTACTCGTTCGGAAACCGAATCCCGCGCGGTCAATACCAGAATCGGCAGATCGTCTCCGGTGCTGCGCAAGCGTCGGCAAACTTCGAGCCCATCCATCCGGGGCATCATCACATCGAGTACGAGTGCATCCGGTCGCTGCCCGGTTGCTTTCTCCAGCGCGTCCACACCGTCGACGGCGAGGTCGACGGAGTAGCCGTTGAAGGTCAGTGACCGGCGCAGCGATTCCCGGACGGCACGATCGTCGTCGACTACCAGAATGCGCATGACCCCAGTTTGACCGCATCGACTGAGAGTCGACTGAGAGGGCGCGGCCCGACACGCCGCGCCAGCATCGATGCCGCCCACTAGGGGCTGGACGAGCGACCAGCACGTTTGTGATCACGTACAGATCTCGACGGAAACCGGCAAGCGTTTTGGGCGACGAAACCCGTTCTGAGTAGCCATATTCGAGTGAATTACAGAGTGACTGCCCCAGATTGCCGTTAGTCACTCTGCGCGGTATGTTCCCTGCGGTAAAAAGAAGACCTCTAGTTGGTTCTCAGCGGGTTGAATCAAAACCGAACAGCCACGCGCCATCCGGGGGCACACGTGCAAGCTCGTGAAGCGGAGGCAACGGAAGCGGATGGAAGCTGCACCGCGGTCCTGGCAATTCAGTCTGTCCAACTGGTCGGTCACTCGCAAGGTTGGCATCGTGCTTGTCCTGCCCGTGCTGCTGGCCACTGTCTTCGCCGTGCTCCGCATCAACAACGAACTGCGCACCATGTCCCAGTTGGATGCGGCGACCGAACAGGTCATCATCATTCGCCCGATCGTCAAGTTCGGAACGGCCACCGAACAACTCGCTGTCGCGGCAACCGCCTCCTGGGGTAACACCGCGGATCCGGCGACCGACGCGGCATTGACGAAATTCGATCAGGCACTCGCCGATCTCGAGGCCGGAATGCGCACGACCAAGGTGAGCACCCGGGTCACCTCCGAATTGGCCTCGGCCGTGGCCACCGGCACCACCATGCGCAATAGCCTGCGCAACGGATCACCGATGATGGTCGGTGAGCAGGCCGATGAGATCGCGGTTCGCATCGGCAACGCCTACGCCCTATCGCCTTCGGTCGAGGACCTCGTCATCCAGCGCTACTTCCTGCAGATCGGCGCGCTCCAGAACGCCCGACGCGTGCTCACCCAGCAGCGCATGATGATCGGCTCCCCCGATGCCGCCCGCAATCCGAGCGTGCGCGCGAAGGTGCTCACCTCCGCCGGTGCCGAGATGACCATGATCAATACCTACGGCATCATCCTGCCGGACAATGCGCCGAATATGCGGCCGCTGCTGGACGCGGTCGGCATCCGCCTCGGCGCATTCAGTCAGAACAGCGGAGATCCGACATCCAATCCGGCCGTATTGGATTCACTTCAGGTCAGCGCGGACACCTACGAGAAGACCACCAATTCCCTCGCCGACACCATCGATAAGGCACTGGCGCATCGGACCACCGAGGCGCAGACCGGCGCGCTGCGCGAGACCACGATCGTCATCGGCATGCTGCTGGCCGGTCTGGCGTTGGCCCTCGCCGTCGCGCGCACCCTGGTCGTCCCGGTGCGCAGGCTGCGTCGCGACGCACTCGAGGTAGCGCACGTCAAACTGCCCGACGAACTCGCGGTGGTGCGCAGCGGTGGTGCCACCCCGGAGATCACCCCGGTCGGCGTGCACACCACCGACGAGGTCGGCCAGCTGGCGCGCGCCGTCGACGAGATCCACGAGCAGGCACTCAATCTCGCCGCCGATCAGGCCCGACTGCGACTGCAGATCGGGAATATGTTCGAAACCCTTTCCCGCCGTAGCCAATCCCTCGTCGAACAGCAGCTGTCGCTGATCGAGGATCTGGAACACGACGAGGACAACGCCGAACGGCTACAAAGCCTGTTCCGCCTCGACCACCTCGCCACCCGCATGCGCCGCAACGGCGACAACCTGCTGGTGCTCGCCGGTACCGCGCTGCGCCGCGGTCAGCTACATCCGGTGCCGCTATCGGACATGCTCTGGAGCGCGGTCTCCCAGGTGGAGGACTACCAGCGGGTCGAAATCGGCGCGGTGCCCGACGGGATCGTCGCCGGTGAGCCCGCGGTCGATATCGAACATCTACTGGCCGAACTGATCGATAACGCGCTGCGCTACTCCCCGCCGACCACACCGGTCGCGGTGATGGTGGCGCGCGCGGTCGACGGCGGCTACCTGATCGAGATCACCGACCGCGGCCTCGGCATGTCGCTGGAGGATCTGCAGCTCACCAACGACCGGCTGGCCTCCGGTGGTGAGGTTACCGTCGAAACCGCCCGCCGCATGGGCCTTTTCGTCGTCGGCCGCCTCGCCAAGCGGCACACCATCACGGTGAGCCTGCGCCGCACCTCGACCATGGCACAGCAGCCCGGCATCACGGCGAGCGTGCACCTGCCCGGCGCACTGGTCGCGCCGCCGCTCGATGCGACCGATCCGAACCAGCGGGCCATTCTCGAGGCGCAGACCATGGCCGCACTGCCCGCTCCCTCGCAACAGCAGCCGCCGCGCACGCTGGTGCCGGTGCCGAGCCTGCCGCAGCGTGAGCCGTCCCGGTTCGCGGTCACCAGTTCCGGTCTGCCGCAACGTCGTCCGACCATGCGCGTCGCCGACGCGCCTGAGGTACCGATACCCGGCGACGATCACACCGAAACCTCGGTCGATGTATTCGCGGAGAATCCGAGCGGCCGCCGCGGCGAGGACGACCGGTCCCACATCGCCCCGTTCGGACCACCGACCCCGACGGATGAACCTGCCACCGGACCGAATTCGGTCGTCGAGCCGGAACCGCAGGCGCCACTGGGCGCGGTCACCGATCTGTGGGCCGAACAGTCCGACGAACCCGAGCCGACCTCGACGCGACTACAGCCGGTCTCGGCCGACGCCGCGACCAACACCTCGACCCGACTACAGCCCGTACAGGGCGAAACACCCACGCCGATCTATCAGCGGATGGTCTCGGAGTGGTTGGTCGAACCCGCGACGGCGCAATCCTCGCCGTCGGCATGGAGCTCCCCCGCCGATGCGGGCTGGACGGCCGCCGAACAGGCCAGCCATCCGACCGCCGAGGCCCGTACCGTCGGCGGACTGCCGATCCGCAGGCCCGGAGCGCAATTGGTGCCCGGCGGCCTCGCGCCGGTCGAGGAACCCGGCATACGCGATCCGGAGGAGATCCGGAACAACCTGACCAGGCATCTCAGTGGGGTCCGCAGCGGGCGGGCCGAAGCGCAGTACAACGACGGAGGGCTTGTATGACCAACCCGAACAGCACCACGGACGAGAACCTCAACTGGCTGGTTGCCCGCTTCACCAAGGATGTGCCCGGGGTGTCGCATGCGGTGCTGGTGACGGCGGACGGTCTGCTGCAGGCGACCAGTCCGAATCTACCCTCGGACCGCGCCGAACAACTCTCCGCGGTCACCGCGGGTCTGGCCAGCCTCGCCACCGGAGCGGCATCGCTGTTCGACGGCGGCAAGGTGATGCAGTCGATTGTGGAGATGCAGCGCGGCTACCTATTGGTGATGAGCGTCGGCAACGGGTCGCACCTGGCCGTGCTCGCCAACAAGTCGCACGATATCGGCCGGATCGGCTACGAGATGGCCCTGCTCGTGGACCGGGTGGGCACGGTGGTCACGGCCACCGCCCGGACAGCCGTCTGATCCAACGATGTCGAGTCCATTCGGCCACGGACCGAACCGGCCGACCACCCGCGTCAGACCGTACGCCCTGACCTCCGGGCGTACCGAACCCGCGGTCGACCTACCGCTCGAAGCGGTTATCGAAACCCTGTCGTACACTGCGCATCTCGATTGGCCGGCGGGCGATCTGCGCACCGAGATCCTGCGGCTGGGCACGCACCGGCTGTCGGTCGCCGAGATCGCCGCCCACCTGGATCGACCGCTCGGCATGGTCCGGGTCATGGTCGGTGACCTCGTCGTCGACGGCGCGCTGCGCGTGCATTCGACACTGACCGACGAGGCGAGCTTCGACGAGCGCCGTTCCCTTATGGAGAGGACTTTGCGTGGACTCCGTGCCCTATAGGCAAGGCGGAAATTACGGGCAGCCCGGCAACTCCGGATCCGGCAACACCGGACCCGCCGAGGCCGACACTCGCGTCGCCTCGACCAAGATCGTGGTCGCGGGCGGCTTCGGCGCGGGTAAGACAACCTTCGTCGGCGCGGTATCGGAGATCGTCCCACTACGCACCGAAGCCATGGTGACCCACTTCTCCGACGGTATCGACGATCTGGCCGATACCCCGGACAAGGAAACCACCACGGTCGCCATGGATTTCGGCCGCATCATCCTGCCGGGCAACCTGGTGCTATACCTGTTCGGCACGCCCGGCCAGCGCCGCTTCTGGTTCATGTGGGACGACCTGATCCGCGGCGCCATCGGCGCGGTGGTGCTCATCGACACCCGACGACTCGAGGACAGCTTCGCCGCGGTCGATTTCTTCGAGGCGCGCAAGCTGCCGTTCCTGATCGCAGTCAACCGGTTCCCGGACGCGCCGCGCTTCCCGATCGCCGAACTGCGCGAGGCGCTTTCGGTGCGCGAGGGGGTGCCCATCGTGGATATCGACGCGCGCAATGCCATGGAGGTCCGCCAGGCGCTGGCGGCCGTCACCGAATACGCGATCGCCCAATTGAAGGCGCTCGAATTGGAAGGAACCGCCCGACATGCATGACGTCCGGTTGTTCGCCGCGGCGAACGACGGCGCTGCGGTGGATCAGTTCTCGATGGGGTACTGGGTCGCCGGACTCTCCTTCGGTGTTTCGGTGGTCGGCGCCGTGGTCGGGCTGGCCTGCGTGCTGCACGCGGCGCGCTCGTCTCGGTTCCGGTTGGTGTGGGTGACCTCGGCCGCGGTGGCGCTCGGCGGGGTCGGGGCCTGGCTTTCGACCTCGGTCGCGCTGCTCGGCCTCGATATTTCGGGTACCGCGGCGCGTTTCGACGGCGGCAAGATGGTCGCGGCCATGGTGACCTCGTTCGTCGCGGTATTCGTCGCGCTGATCGTCATCGGCCGTCGGCTGCACCTGGCCCGGCTCATCCCGGGCGGTCTGGTCATGGGTTTCGGGATCGGTCTCACCCTGTATCTGGGGCTCGGGTCCATCCGCATCCAGGGTTCGGTCGATATCTCCCCGTGGCTCGCGGGGGTCGCAATGGTGATCGCGCTGATCACCGGTGTCGGCACGCTGTGGTCGTTCCAGGCGCTGCACGGGCTGCTCGCGCGGGCGGTGACGGTGCTGCTGTTCGCCGTCGGTGTGGCTGGCATGTACTACGCCGGGGTCGCGGCCATCGATCCGAATATCGACACCATGGCGAAGGCGCCGGAGGGGCTCACACTGTTCGAGTTCGTCTTCCCGATGTTCGTCATCGGCTCGCTGGCGCTGACGATCCCGATCAGCGCGGTGCTCATCGCACCCGACCGGCGCGAGACCGCCGCGGCGGTCGAGGCCAAGCGCCGGTCCGAGCTGCGGTCGGACCGGCTCCGGTCCGAGCTCCAGTCGGTCCGCTGAGCCGACTGGAGCTCGCTGGTCAGGCCTTCGGTGCGGGCATCTCACCGACGGTCTTACTCGGATCGATGATGCCGATCGCCTCGCCCTGCGGACCGGCGATGACGGCCGAGCGTCCGGCGGGTGAATCCGCGATCGCCTGCAGTACCCGCCCGCCTAATTCCGTGGTCTTGGCGACACCGGCGTCCACATCGTCGTGCTGGAACCACACCAGCCAATACGAGGGCATGCCGTCGGCGGGCTTACCGGATTCGTCGGCGATGCCACCGACGCCCTCGGTTCTGGTCGGCGGGGTGAACACCACGTACTCGGCGTCGCCGAAGTCGAATTCGGTGTAGCTGAAGCCGAATACGTCGCGGTAGAACTTCTTGGCCGCCTCGATATCGCGGGTGTGCAGTTCATTCCAGCCGTAGGCGCCGTGCTCGTTGTAGACGGCCGCGCCGTTGTGTCCGGTCGCCTGCCATACCGCGAAGACCGCGCCGACCGGATCGGTCGCGACGAACATCCGGCCGAACTCCATGACATCGAAGGTCGGCGCGATCAGTTCACCACCCGCCTGCTGCACCTTCGCCGCGGTGGCATCGGCGTCGTCGACCGCGAAGTAGGTGGTCCAAGCCGATGGCATGCTCGGCATCGACCCCGGTTTCGGACCGATTCCGGCCACCGGCGCACCGGCCTTCAATGCCATCAGATAGCCGCCCGAATCCGGGCCGCCGTCCTGGATCTCCCAGCCGAACAGACCCTCGTAGAACTGTGCGGCCTTACCCGGATCGTCGACCTGACAGTCGATCCAGGCCGGGGTTCCCTCGGGCCATGCCTCATTGCGTATGGGCATCGGTCATCTCCGTTTCTAGTGAATAGGCACCTCCACGAACCCAGTCAACCACCGGCCATCGACAGTTTTGGCGGGTTCGGCAATGCCGCCGATTTCGGCCGCCGACACCCCCTACAGTGAGAGATATGCGTTTGGGGCTGGACTACGCAGCAGGCCGTCCCGGCGGCGCGGCCATCCGAGCGGCCGGTTTCGATTTCGTCGTGCGCTACCTGTCCGAGGGCGGTGCGACCCTGCCCGGCAAGCAGTTGACCCGGGCCGAGGCCGATGACCTGCGGGCCAACGGCATCTCCATCGTGTCGAACTGGGAGACGACCGCGGCCAGGATGCTGGACGGTTACGGCGCCGGAATCGTCGATGCCCGTGCGGGTTTGGCGCAGGTGCTGCGCTGTGGCGGACGGTCGGATCGGCCGATCTATTTTTCCGCGGATTTCGATTCGACGCCACAGGACCAGGTGGCGATCAATGCCTATCTCGAAGGTGCGGCCACCGTGCTCGGCGCCGCGAATGTGGGCATTTACGGTGGGTTCTGGTCGATCAGCCGAGCGCTGGACGCGGGCGTGGCGGCCTGGTCGTGGCAGACCGATGCCTGGTCGGGCAGCAATGTGGAGGGCAGACGCAATATCCGTCAGACGTTGCGGCAGGTGGTTGTCGGCGGCGTGCTCTGCGATGTAAACGAAGCCGAGACAATCGATTTCGGTCAGTGGGACTTCGTACAGGAGGAACCGGACGTGACGCCGGAACAAGAGGCAGTGCTGCGCGATATCCAGATCCAGCTGCGCGGTCCGGAGTTGTCCGGTTGGCCGCAACTCGGCATCGAGGCGGAGGGCCGCTATCGCACGCTGGTGGACGGTGTGGCGGCGGCGCTGCAGCGGATCAAGGAGCTGGAGGACGAATCCGCCGGTCTGCGTATGCAAATCGGCGAATTGCGCACGGAGATCAGCGAACTCGAAGCCACCACCGCGGAGCTGGTCGAGGAGGTCAAGCGGTTGGACGGACCGCATTGGCCGTGGCCGCTCTCACTGATCGAGGGTCCGGCCGACTTCGTGGGTGAGCAACTGGCCCGACTGGAGTCGCTATTGCCGGACTTGCCAGGTCGGCCGGGTAACCGGGAAGTGGGGAAATCGGCGTAGCGGCCGGAAGTTTGGCGATGAGCGGGTTCTCGGAGATCCGGCGAACCGGGGTTCCGAGAACCCGCCCTCCCGGATGAGGGTACCGGCGAAAGAGCACGAAATCATCACTGCGCCAGGACTTTTACGGACACGAAAAACCAACTCTCAGTACGTAATTGACCGGCGAGCTACCGCATCGCAATCGCGGGACCTGGAAAATTGCCATGTGACATGAGCCACATGGGTAGCTATGAGATTGCCCCATCCTCGAGCAATTCCGATCCGTGAACGCCATCGAACCATTCCATCAACCCACCCCATTCGGCCCCATGCCAGCAGCGCTCGAGTTACCGCCGGTTCGCACATACCGGTTCGTACAACGGAGTTCGCACAGCCGCAACTGAGGTGCTCGACTTACGGCGGCCCGACAGAACTTCCACCGGACCGCCGTTCGTTCGAGGGCCTATCAGATCCGTTCCGGATCGATGAGCCCGCGCCGCACCGCCCGCACCAGACGGCGCGGCACCTTGTGTACGACACCACCGACACTGACCGGCACCAGGTCCGGCGGGGTCGCCTTCCACTGCGAGCGGCGGCTGCGGGTATTCGACCGCGACATCCTGCGCTTGGGCACCGCCATATCAGCCTTCCCCTCGTGAAGGCCGGGACGGGGCCCGCTTGCCGTATTTGCGCTCGAACTTCTCCACCCGGCCCTGGGTATCCAGCACGCGGTGCGCGCCGGTCCAGAATGGGTGCGAATCGGAGGTGACGTCCACGACCAGCAGCGGGTAGGTATTGCCGTCTTCCCACTCGACGGTGCGTGCGCTGGTGGCGGTGGATCGGGTCAGGAACCGCTTTCCGGTGCTCGAATCCTCGAACACCACCGGATGGTAATCCGGATGTATGCCAGTTTTCATTTCGCCTCTCCTCTAGGGCTTTTCGCCTGGCCGTCGATCGGCAGGCCGGTGGGTTCGCCGGATTCGCAGGGGTCGGCATGCCATTCGCCGAAGGGGTCCTCCCACTGCGCGACCCGCTCGGGTGCGCGTTCCACCAGGCGCAGTTCGTCGTCCTCGACCAGCGCCCAGTGCAGTGCCTGCCGGATCTCGGCCGGGTCCGCGTCATGGGCCAGGATGACCAGCGAAGTATCGCGGTCGCCGAACTGCTCGTCCCAGCGCAGCGCGGCCATAGCCCGGCGCGTGGGATCGGCCTGTTCCAACTCGCTCGGGCTCATCGCGGCCAGCCACGGTCCGGCCCCGCCGACACGCAATCCGCCGCCCGCCGATTCCAACCACACCACCTCGTTCGGCTGGGTGGCCAGCCACATCCGGCCGCGCGCGGTCACGACGCCGTCGAAGAGCACATCGAGCGCCTCGTGCAGGCGGGCCGGATGGAACGGGCGGCTCGCGGCGAATTCGACCAGGGCGACACCGTATTCGGCACCGAGCGGTGGCTCGCCACGCAGCAGTGGCGCATGGGCATCGAAGACGCGTCCGCGCCGCGAATGGGCCGGGATGCGCGCGAGCAAGGCCTCGACATCGGCCGAATCGAACAGCTCGATATCGTCGATCCAGGCCACCGGCGCCTCGGGGACCAGCCGGGAAAGCACCGCGCCGAGTCGCGCCTGATCGATGGGATCGTCGATATCACCGTGTGCCACAACGGCATCCGCGAAGTCGACCTGCCCGACCGCCACCTGTGCCACGGTCCGGTCGTCATCAGCGCTCGCCAGTCCGCGCTCGGCGAGGGTATCCTCGCCGGTGGCATCGGCCAACCAGGTTCGCGCGTCCACACAGGTGAGCACCGCCTCCACCCGCACGTCGCGACCGGCCGGACGGTCGACGCGACCGACCACACCGGTGACGGCGATATTCTGGATCGCCTGGCATACCGCTTCCGCCTCGAAGGCCGGATCCAGTTCCAGCACAATGCGATCCACCGAATCGCGGGCCGCGAGCACACACAGCAGCGGCAGCAGATCGATGCGCAGGGTGCAGGAGACGCAGCCGTGCGCCAATTCGAGCACGGTCGCGGTCTCCTGCTCACCGATGCGCACCGTGCGATGCACGATGCCCTCGCCGAGTCCGCTCAGGTCGTGGCGGATGGTGACGGTGCCAGGCTTCTCGCGCAGCACGGCGGCCAGTCGCGCCACACCCGCCGCGGCCGCTCCGGAGCATCCGGCGAGCACCACGACGGGCGTTCTCCGGTCGGACTGCCTCCCCGGTGGGAGTAGGGCGGGTTCCACGCAGCACCCCTTTCGGTATCCAATTCGGCATGAGCGGAGGCCCGCGTGGTTACGCAGGCCGCCTCCTCCGGGCCTGAGCCGCTCATACCGGAAACGATTTTCATTTACTGTCCGGCAACGGTACATTGTCCAACAGCCGTTGTCGAAAATGATTGTCAATTACTGGAAGGAGTCCGCATGTCGGCCCACTGCCAGGTCACCGGACGCAAGCCGGGATTCGGCAAGTCCGTATCGCACTCGCACAAGCGGACAAGCCGACGCTGGAATCCCAATATCCAGCGCAAGACCTATTACCTGCCCAGCGAGGACCGGCGCATCACGCTGAACGTCTCCGCCAAGGGCATCAAAACCATCGACCGGGACGGGATCGAGGCCGTGGTTGCCCGCATCCGCGCCCGCGGCGACAAGATCTGACAGGAGCGCCATGGCCTCGAAATCGACCGAGATCCGGCCGATCACCAAGCTGAAATCCACTGCCGGAACGGGATATACGTACGTCACGCGGAAGAACCGGCGCAACGATCCGGACCGCATGGTGTTGCGCAAATACGATCCGGTGGTGCGCAGGCACGTCGAGTTCCGCGAGGAGCGCTGATGGCCAAGAAGTCGAAGATCGCCCGCAATGAGCAGCGCAAGGAGATCGTCGCCCGTCATGCGGCGCGGCGCGCGGAGCTCAAGGAGTTGATCCGCAAACCGACCACCTCCGAGGAAGTCCGCGCGGCGGCACAGTCAGCGCTACAGCGGCTGCCCCGCGATGCCAGTCCGGTACGATTGCGCAATCGGGACGCCGCGGACGGACGACCGCGCGGTCATCTCCGGAAGTTCGGACTCTCCCGCGTACGTGTACGCGAGATGGCCCATCGGGGTGAGCTCCCCGGTGTGCACAAATCGAGCTGGTAGACAACCACTGATCTCGAGAAGGAACCGTCATATGGCAGTCAAGCGAGCACCCTCGAAGAAGGTTCGCGCCGAGCAGGCCCGTCGCCCGAAGAAGAACCCGCTGATCGCGGCGGGCGTCGAGACGGTCGACTACAAGGACGTCAACCTGCTGCGCACCTTCATCTCCGATCGCGGCAAGATCCGCAGCCGCCGGGTCACCGGGCTCACCCCGCAGCAGCAGCGCCAGGTCGCCGTCGCGGTGAAGAACGCCCGCGAGATGGCACTTTTGCCGTTCACCAGCCGGTAGGCACCAACGCGGAAGGGCCCCGAAGCTGAATCAGCCTCGGGGCCCTTCGTCGTCAGAACGTCACGGTGCTTGTCACGGGATGGTCAGTACCTGGCCGGGGTTGATGGCATCCGGGTTGTCGACGCCGCTGGCGTTCGCGATCTCCTGATAGCGGTTGCCGTCGCCGTAGAAGCGCTCGGCGATCGCCCACAGGGTGTCGCCCGGCTCGACCGTGTAGGTCTGGGCGGGCGGTGGCGGGGGCGGAACCTCTTCGGCGGCCGGTGCGGCGGCCTGCTCGACGACCAGCTCGGGCTCCGGTTCCGGGGCGGGCAGCGGGTTGTCGGTCTGGGTGTCCGACGCCCACAGCGCGCTGCCGTCCTTGCCGTACAGCACCACATTGCGGTCGGCCTGCACGGTCAGCCGGTCCGCTTCCCGGCCATTGGTTTCGGTGGCCCAGGCGGCGCCCTCACCCTTGTAGAGCACGAAGTTGCCGTCCTCCTGCAGGACGGCCCGCTCGACGCCCTGATCGTGAGTCAGGGTGGACCACACGACATTTCCGTCCGGTTCCGACAGCACCAGATTGCCATCGGGCTGCAGGGTCAGGGTGTACGCACCGCCGACCAGAGTCTGGCCGAGCCCGAGTTCTTCACCAACGCGCAGCGTGTCGCCCACGTTCTTCCTTTCAAAGGTTTTACTGTGCCGAGCATTCCCACTCGATGCGCGCAGCTCGGCGCGCATCGGCCCCCGAATCTACTGGGCGGGTGGGCGGTGCGGAGGCATTACGCGCAGGCTTAGCCGAATGTTCACTGTATGGGCTGTATGGCTCTATCATCTTGTCGCACAAACCGACCGACAATTCTCCTGGTTTGCTGGGGCGACCCATCTCGAAGCGGCGGCGCGTCGTTTAGAGTGGTCGGTATGTATCGGATGTCGCGAGTTCGGCCCGCCGCAGTCGCCGTCGCATTGTTCGTCGGCCTCGCCGTCACCGCCTGCGGTGGCTCCGATAACGATGGGACACAACAGAAGACGACCACCAGCGCGAAGAGTACGCCGACCGAGGGTACACCCGCCGACGCGGGCCGGATGTTCGTCGCCGATCCGACAATCGTTGGCGCGCATCCTATTCCGTTCACATCGTGGTCGCGGGTTGCCGATGATCGGATCGCCGTCAACTTCGAGACCGGGTCCCCGGAGTGCTACGGCGTGGACGCCGGCGTGACCGAGACCGACTCGACGGTCACCGTGGAACTCCGATCGGGCACGCGCGCCGACGCGGTCGGCCGAATGTGCACCATGATCGCGGTTTTCGGGACTCTCGAGGTGCCGCTGAAGGCACCCGTCGGCAGCCGACAGGTCCTCAGCGCCGTCTAGGGGGTTCGGCGATCGCCTCCGAGATCTCGACCTGATAGCCCACCGCGTACTCGATCAGATCGCGGATGTCCTGCTTCGAATAGTGTTCCGGCGCAGTGTTTGTTGGCATATGACACACGAAGACGGCGGGAACCGTTGGCTCCCGCCGTCTTCCGAGGTAACTCAGTGCGCGAAGTGGCGGGAACCCGTCAGGTAGAGGGTGACGCCAGCTTCGCGGGCCAGGTCGATGGTGTCTTGGTCGCGGACCGAGCCGCCGGGCTGCACGATGGCCCGGATACCGGCCTGGATGAGGTGCTGCGGACCGTCGGAGAACGGGAAGAACGCATCCGATGCGGCGACCGAACCCTTGGCGCGGTCACCGGCGCGCTGCACCGCGAGACCGACCGCATCGACCCGGTTGACCTGGCCCATGCCGACGCCGACCGAGGCGCCGTCGTGGGCGAGCAGGATGGCATTGGACTTCACGGCACGGCAGGCGCGCCACGCGAATTCGAGGTCGGCGAGGGTTTCCGCATCGGCCGCCTCACCCGCCACCAGGGTCCAGTTCTCCGGGTTGTCGCCAGGGGCGTCGAGGATATCGCGGCTCTGCAGCAGGGCACCGCCGCTGATCGGACGCAACTCCGCACCGGCGCGCCGCGGCGGCTCGGCGACCAGGATGCGCACATTCTTCTTTCGCTGCAACACCTCGACCGCGCCGTCGGCATAGGACGGTGCGACGATCACCTCGGTGAAAATCTCGGCGACCTGTTCGGCCATCTCCACGGTGATCTCGCCATTGGCCGCGATCACGCCGCCGTAGGCGCTCACCGGATCGCATGCGTGCGCCTTACGGTGCGCCTCGGCGAGATCCGCGCCGATCGCGATGCCACAGGGGTTGGCGTGCTTGATGATCGCGACCGCGGGCGCGGCATGGTCATAGGCGGCGCGCCAGGCGGCATCGGCATCGGTGTAGTTGTTGTACGACATTTCCTTGCCGTGCAACTGCTTTGCCTGCGCCAGGCCCCGGCTGCCGTCGTTCTGGGTGTACAGCGCGGCGGACTGATGCGGGTTCTCGCCGTAGCGCAGCACCGAGGCGCGGTCCCAGGAGCCGCCGATCCAGTTCGGAAATTGCTGCGCGGCAGCCTCATTCGACTCGGATGCCGGAGCGAGCACGCTGGTCATCCAGCTCGCGACCGCGACGTCATAGCTCGCGGTGTGCTGGAAAGCCTTGGCCGCCAACGCGGTCCGCTGGGCCAGGGTGAAACCGCCCGCCCGCACCGCGGCGAGTACATCGTCGTAGTCGCCGCTGTCGACGACCACCGCGACCGACGGATGGTTCTTGGCGGCCGCGCGCACCATGGACGGGCCGCCGATATCGATCTGCTCGACGCATTCGTCATTGCTCGCACCGCTGGCCACGGTCTGGGTGAACGGGTACAGATTCACCACCACGAGTTGAAATGCCTCGACACCGAGTTCGACCAGCTGGTCGACGTGTTCGGCCTTGCGGGTATCGGCGAGGATGCCCGCGTGCACCCGCGGGTGCAGGGTCTTGACCCGACCGTCCAGGGTCTCCGGGAATCCGGTCAGATCCTCGACCTTGGTCACCGGAATGCCCGCTTCGGCGATCTTGCCCGCGGTCGAACCGGTCGAGACCAACTCGACACCGGCGGCGTGCAACCCGCTGGCCAGCTCGATGAGCCCCGACTTGTCGTAGACGCTTACCAGCGCCCTGCGAATCCCCTTACGCTCACTCACCGAAGTACCCGCTCATCTGGAATTACTGCCTTTCGTCCGTCGGAGACAATGCCTCTGGTGGCGACGGCGGCGACAACCTCCGCCAGCAACCGTCGCTCGACAACCTTGATGCGCTCGTGCAGCGTGGCCTCGTCGTCATCGTCGAGTACCGGTACCGCCTCCTGCGCCAGGATCGGTCCGGTATCGATGCCGGAATCGACCAGGTGCACGGTCGAACCGGTGACCTTCACCCCGTAGGCGAGTGCGTCGCGGACCCCGTGCGCGCCCGGGAATGCGGGCAGCAGCGCGGGGTGGGTATTGATGATCCGACCGCCGTAGCGGGCCAGGAAGACCGGGCCGAGGATCTTCATGAATCCGGCCGAGACCACCAGATCGGGTTCGTAGGCGGCGACCGCATCGGTCAGCGCGACATCCCAGGCGGCGCGGTCGGGAAAGTCCTGCACTGCCATCCGGAAAGCCGGAATCCCCGCGGCGGCCGCATGCTCGGTGGCCTGGCAGACGCGGTCGACGCCGACGGCGACGACGGTCGCCGGATATTCCGCAGCGGCGGCGGCCTCGATGAGGGCGCGCAGCAGAGAACCGGTGCCAGAGGCCAGCACGACGACGGTTGCCGGGGTCGCGGATGGCACCCACGGGGCATTCGATGACGTCAGCGGTCCACTCCTGCGGTTCGGTCGAATGACGAAGGCGGTGCTGCACCGCCAGGTAGAGCCTAACGACCGTCCACCCGGTCACTTTCCGGCAGGTCCGCCTCGACCACTTCGGCATCGACGATGTCGGGCACGGTGTTGCCGGCCGCGGCGCCCGAGGTGGCGATGGCGGTCTGCTCCTCGACCAGTTCACCGTCGAGTTCCACCTCGAAGTCGGGACCGACGTAGTCCTCGTATTTTTCGTCGTAGTCGTCGTATTCGTCGTAGTGATCGTCCTCGTAATGATCGTCGTAGTGATCACTGTGGTCGTCGTAGTGATCACTGTGGTCGTCGTAGTAGTCGTCTTCGTAGTAGTCGTCGTCATACTCGGCGTACTCGTCGTCGTACCCTGTCACGGGTGCGCTGATTGGAACGACGATCCAGCGTGCGAACACCAGACCGACATAGCCGGATACGGCCAACCAGCCGAAGGTCACGACCGCGAAGATCGGCAGGTCGAGCCCGAACTGCCTGAACGTCCCGAGGTCACCGCCCGCCACCGCGCCGAGCAGCACCAACATCACGGTCGCCACACCGGCCGAGGTCAGAGTGGCCCACGGCGCGGTCGCGCGGTCGTGCGAAGTCCGTCCGATATCGAGCCCGCCGAGCACACCCACCGCGGCCGGAATCAACAGCAGCACCGGCCACCAGCCTTCGGCTGGTCCGGTCGGCACCGCCGCCATCAGCGGAACGGCCGGAATCGGGCCGCCGACAACGGAAAACACGCTGATCGACGCGTCCCCGAACTGCGCGCTCGAGCCGACGAGCACACCGACCGTCGCGACCACCACATTCGGCAGATAGGCCAGCGAGAGCAGGATCAGCCCGAGCACACCCGCCGCATTGCCCGCGGCGTGAAAGGTGTCACCGATGCGCGACCAGTGCGCGAAGAAGGACACGATGACGACGGCGGCGGCGCAGGCCAGCAGGCGCAGCACCGTTCGTCCGGCGCCGAAGGTTCCCGCGACCGCCCAGTCCGGCAGCCGGAGCAGGCCGAACAGTCGACGTCGGTTGCGGCTCGCGATGCCACCGGCCGCGCCGACCAGATGTACGCTGCCGACCCACCCGAAGGCGGCGAGCGTATTCGGCGGCTGCAATGCGACGACACCGGAGGCGTCCTCGGCGACCGCCAGACAGACGGCCGTGACCAGCAGCGGTCCGGCCAGCGCCGCGCCGACGAGCCAGCCGAGATCCGCGCGCGAACTGTCCGGTTCGACCGCGCGGGCACAATCGCGACCGGTCAGCCAGACCAACAGTCCGGTGGGCAGCAGCGGTAGGAGTTCGAGTGAGGTTTTGCCGATCACCAGCGGAACCTGGTGTGCCGCAAGCCAACCCGCGGCGATCGCACCCGAGGTACCGGCCAGGTTGCTACCGGAGGACAGCAGGGCGGCCAGCATGAGGACAACGACCGCGACGAGCGCGTAGGTCGTCGGCCGGGCCGCGACCAAGAGCAGCACGCGGGCGCGCTCGGGGGTCAGCGATAGAAATCCGGCCTCGTCGAAAACATCCGCGGATGTGCGCGGCGTCGATCGGTCGCTCCGCGCCGAATGTTCCGGCGCGCCGCGGGACTCGGCGGTCCGGCGAACCAGAGAAGATCTCGAGGAGCTCATGGAAATTCAGCGTGGCAGCTCCCCCGGCGCGAGCGGGTCAGGCGCGCCGACCCGGTCTGCGGCGCGCCGGGAGAGCCGACGAATTACTTGTTCTCGTCCGGGCGGAATGCGTGGGTGGCGTCCGAGGACGGGTCCGAACCGGTTTCACCGCCGAACGGCTGGTTCTGCTGGCCTTGTTGCCCCTGCTGGCCTTGTTGGCCCTGCTGGCCTTGTTGGCCCTGCTGGCCTTGTTGGCCCTGGCCGAAACCCGGTGTGCCGTACTGCTGTCCGGACTGCGGAGTCCCGAAGTGCTGGGTGGCGCTCTCATCCGGGCGCGGCTGCGCGGTAGGCGAGGAACCGTAGGGCGAACCCTGCTGTGCGGCACCGTATCCGGGCTGCTGACCATAGGCGGGCGGCTGCTGACCATACGGCTGCTGCTGGCCCTGACCGTAGGTCGGCTGGCTCGGCTGGCTCTGTCCGTAGGGCTGCTGCGACTGGTACTGCGGGCCGCCCTGGCCGAACTGGCCCTGGCCGAACTGACCCGGCTGGCCCTGACCGTACTGGCTCGGCTGCCCCTGACCGAAAGCCGAAGGCTGGCCTTGTCCGAACGCACCCTGCTGTCCGTAAGCGCCGGAGCCGAAACCGCTCGGCGGGCCCTGCGGGGTGGCGGGCTTCGGCGCGGGCGGGGTCAGGATGCCGGTTTCGAACAGCACCGCGACGACCGCGACGGCCGTCTGCACGAGAGCCAGGAATAGCAATACGTACGCGCCCCACTTCAGCTCGACGGTGTCGGGCGCGGTGAAGGACAGGAACAACGTGCCGAGGAAACCGGCGGCCGATGCCGCGGCCGCGGCGCCGGTCCAATTCTGCTTGGGCAGCAGCGAAAGTCCGGCGAGCAGACCGCCGAGCAGCAGCAGCGCGAGCAGGGCCGCCGAACCGAAATACTGGAAGAGGCTGAGCGTGTCGTTACCTTCGACCGTGACACCTCTGCCCAGATCCCGCGGCTTCTCACCGAAGAACGGGAGGAAGCCGAGCAGAAAGTTGATCACACCGAGCGCGGCGACGCCGACCACCAGGAAGTACGGCAGGCCCTTTGCGGTGGACTCGGCGCCGGAACCAGCCGATTGGCCGGAGCTGGAAGGTGCGGGTGGCGTCGCGGGTGCGTTGTACCCGGAGCCCCCGGTCGGGTATGACATGGTTGTCGTCTCCTAGGTCGAGTCGTACGTAGTCTGAACGGCTGGATCTGTCTCTGACGCTACTGCACTCGCTGGCCCAGGTCACCCTCGAACCAACTGGCCGGGCGACCGAAAACTCGCGTCTACGCTGGTCTTGTGTGAATCTGCGCCGACCGATAACAATTCGGCGCTACCACCTCTAATGGGAACGCACTTCGGCCCGAAGCGGGCTGCTCAGGGCCGAATCCACTCCTGTGCGCGCCTCGAGCGACTAGCGCGGCACGACGTACCAAGCGCCGTAGCTGCCGACGCAGTCGAAGTCCTGCCATTCGCCGGTCCGGATGCCCTCGTTGCCGCGCGCCAGGCATTGGTGTTCGTATTCGAATGGGCCGAGATCACCCGGCTGGGCCTGGGCCGATCCGGTGCCGAACGGGCCGGCGACAGCGGGCGCGATGCCGCCGATGAATCCGGCGACGGTGAGCACGGCGATGGCCGCGATGCGGGCGGGGCGGATGCGGGTGATGGTCATTGTCTGCGCCTTTTCTCGGGTGGGTTCCTTTGGCGATGACCAGCGTCCAGTGCGGCCGTCTCAGCCCGATTTCATTCACATTTCACGAGGTAGTGCCCGATTCTTCGAGTCTGTTGAGATAGCGCTGCCAGCCGAAGCCACTGGTCCGGTAGGCGGAACGGGTGCGCTCGACCAACTCCTCGTCCGAGTCGCCTCTGGCCTGGCGCAGCGCGATCTCGATCGCCCGAGCCGCCAGTGCGGGGACACCGCCGGGAGCCGCCGCGTCGTGGTCCGCGAGCAGTGCCGCGGCCTCGTCGAGCTCACCCTTGGCGATGAGGACGTCGGCGAGTTCGAGCCGGGCCAGACCGGCCTCCTCCTCGTGTGCGAGGGCGGAGCGGCAATAGGATTCGGCGGCGTCGAATTGTCCGGCGGCCAATGCGACCGCGGCGCGGGTGAGGTCGTTGAGCGGCAGGATCTGGCGATCGTCGAGGCGGCGGGCGTAGCGGTCGGATTCTTCGACCATTGCCAGTGCCTCCTCGACGCGGCCCAGATCGAGCAGCGCCTTGGCCTGATTGCTCAGGCCGCGGGACAGGCTGTGCTCATCGTCATTGGCGCGATCCACCTCGGTGGAACGCTGATATGCGGCGAGAGCGCCCGCCGCGTCGCCCGAATACAGCAGTGCGGTGCCGAGTGCGTCCGCGAAGGACGAGGCCTGCGTGACGCGCACCGCCAGCCGCTCTCCCTCGCACAGCCGCTCGACCGCCGCCGGGAGCCTGGCCCGTTCGATATCGACGATGCCCTGGTAGTAGCGCACCGTCTGGGCGAGTTCGATATCGTCCAGCGGTGCGGCGAGTTCACTGGCCCTGGCCAATTGTGCTGCAGCGGAATCGAATTCGCCGGTCATGAGGGTATGGAAGCCGTGATGACTCAGCGCCTGCGCCAATTCGGCGGGCGATACCGCATGGTCGGCGGACAGCGACTCGATCAGTGCGCCGTAGTGGCGGCGCGCCTCGCGGAACCAGGCCCTGGCCAGCCAGGGGACGTGCATTGCGGTGGCGAGGCGTAAACCGGCCGCGGCTCGCGGTGTTCCCGGGGCGTGTTCGAGTGCGGCGAGGATATTCGGCCATTCGGTGAAGACGGCCGCCACGGCTTCGGCCGTCGCGAAATCGTCGGGCTCGCCGATGCTTCGCACCAGATCCAGACACCAGTCCACGTGCCGGGCACGCAGGGAATCGGTTTCGTGGGTGTGCGTCAGCTGTGCGAGTGCGTAGTCCCGCACTGTCTCCAAGAGTACGAATCGCCTTGTCGCACCGTAGTTCTGGACGGTTACCAGGCTTCGGTTCACCAGGTCCGCGAGTGCGGGGGCGATCTCGCCTCTTGCGAGATCCGCGCCCGGCGTGACAGCTTCGGCCGCTTCCAGTGTGCAGCCGCCCGCGAATACCGCGAGCCTGCGCAGGACCGCCCGCTCCCGCTCGGCCAACAGTTCGTAACTCCAGTCCAGGGCCACTCGCAGGCTCGTATGCCGCCCACCGCCCGCATCCCGCGCACCGCCGACCAACAGCCGCACCCGATCGTCGATGCGCTGCGCGAGTTGGGAAATCGTCAGCGTGCGAGTGAGACCGGCGGCCAACTCGATACCCAATGGCAGCCAATCCACTGCCGCGCAGATCCGGACCAGTTCCTCCCGTTCACCGACGGTGACAAGTCCGCGCAATCCGGCACGCTCGGTGAACAGCGCGACGCCATTGCCACGTTCCAGCGGGCCCAGCGGATAGACGGACTCGCCCGCCACTCCCAACGCTCGCTGCGAAGTGACCAGAAGACTGGAACCGGCTGCCGCAGTAGCTAGTTCGACAACCGGCTCGATCAGATGCTCGGCGTTGTCGAGGACCAGCAAGACCGAGTTCCGCGGGCGGTCGTCGCCCGAACCAGCCACGGCTGCCGGATCACCTGGCGCGCCGGAGGCCGCGCGCGCACGGGAATCATCTGGTACTACCGAAGCACCCAGCGCCGCAGCGATTCCCGGCAATAGGTCATCGGGCTCGATCGGGATGTCTTCCGTCAGGCCATTCGTCTCTAGTACCGCGAGCACTGCGGGTAGTACATCCTCGGCTCGGCCCAGGGGTGCCAGTTCGACGAAGGCGACCCGACGGCCCGAGTTGGCGGCAGCGCGGGCGAGTTCGGCTGCGAGGCGCGACTTTCCGCTGCCCGCGACGCCGACCACGGTGACCAGGCCAGATTTCGCGAGCCGAGCGCCGAGGGTGTCGAATTCGCGGCCGCGACCGATGAAGCTGGTGGCCGGGGCCGAGACGACCGGGTCGGGGTGGGGTGCGGCGGCTGGTTCGGTATCAATGGCGATTGCGGCGTTCGGCGTGGGGTTCGCGGGACGCAGGGTCGGATCGTGGTCGAGAATGCGCAGTTCCAGCGCGGCCGTCTCCGGTGCCGGGTCGACACCGAGTTCCTCGGCGAGATTGCGGCGCAGGCGGGCGAGCCGGTCGAGTGCATCCGCTTGTCGCCCAGTGCGATACAGCGCCAAGGCCAGCAGACCCGCGAGCGGTTCGTGCAGTGGATACCGCGCAACCAGGCCGGTCAATTCGGTGAGGACCTCCCCAGCCGCTCCCAATTCCAGATTGGCCTCCAGCCCCGCCACGGTCAACGAAAGCCGCCAATCGTCGAGCCGGTCCCCCTCGGCCGCCGCATACGGAAGACTGCGCAGATCGGCCAGCGCGGCCCCGCGCCACAACGCCAGTGCCTCCCTAGCGGCCGCCGCGGCCATGGCGTGGTCACCAGCCCGACGCGCCGCATACAGCCGCTGCGCCGCCGCCTCCGCCGTCGACAAATCCGCTGCCGTCACACTCGCGTGATATCCGGCGGGTGTGCGCCCGATGACCGCCGCATGCGCTCCGAGCGCCGCCCGCAACCGCGAAACCACCACCCGCAACCGCTGCACCGGCCGCTCGACATCGGCTCCCCACAGATCCTCGGCCAGCCGCCCATCCGGAACAGGCACCCCGCCCGCCAACGCCAACCGCACCAGCACGGCCCGCTCCAACGGCCGATCGATGCCGACACTCTTCTCGCCCGCCCACAACTGCACTGGGCCCAGCACCAGCACGTCCACGCCTCACAGCATGGCACCGCACGGTGGTCGACGCCCATCGACCCGACCGACAACCACCGGCATCGTCGGCCAAGAAGCGCCATTTCCGCTCGTATCGATCTCGATGCCCTGGTAGGGCCGCGTCGCCCGGACTGAAACCCGCTCTGCGACAAGCATTCCAAAACGGACACAGGTCTGTTTCAGGGCGGTCTCGCGGCGGGTTCGACGTGCCAAGCTGTCAGGCGATGCTCACCTACACCCAAGCCGTTGTGATCGGCGCACTGCAAGGCATAACCGAACTGTTCCCGATTTCCAGCCTGGGTCATTCCGTTTTGGTGCCCGCATGGCTGGGTGGGTCCTGGAGCGAGCTGGTCACCCAGGGCGATTCCGATTCCGGCACACCGTATCTCGCCTTTGTCGTCGGACTGCATGTGGCGACCGCGATCGCACTGCTGGTGTTCTATTGGCGCGACTGGGTGGAGATCGTGGTCGGCTTGTTCACCACATTGCGCACCCGCCGGATCGAAACGTCGAGTCAGCGCTTGGGTTGGCTGGTGCTCCTGGCGACCGTGCCGGTCGGTGTGCTCGGGTTGCTGCTGGAACATCCGCTGCGCACCTTGTTCGCGAAACCCTTTGCGGCAGGCCTGTTTCTGACGTTGAACGGAGTCGTGCTCGTCACCGGTGAGGTGATGCGTCGGCGCAGCCAGCCGACGCTGTCCGATTACGGCCGCCGCTTCGCCGAGGCCGAGGCGCGGGCCAAGGCCATCGAAGAGGGATATTTCGTCGCGACGGCGGAGGAGCCGACCAGTCTCGGCGACCTATCGATCAAGGACGCCTTGATCATCGGCGTCTCGCAGGCGGGTGCGTTGTTCGCGGGCATCAGCCGCTCCGGCATGACAATGGTCGGCGGCCTGCTGCGTGGTTTGGACCATGAGGACGCGGCGAAATTCGCCTTCCTGCTCGCCACTCCGGTCATTCTCGCCGCGGGGGTGCTCAAACTGCCGACGCTGGCCGGTCCGCAAGGCGACGGCATCCTCGGTCAGGTACTGGTCGGATCGATCGTCGCGGGTGGCGCGGCGTATCTCGCGGTCCGCTTCCTGGAGCGCTATTTCAAATCGAATTCGCTGCTGCCGTTCGCGGTGTACAGCCTCGTCTTCGGGATCGCTTCGGTTGTCCACTTCTTCTGAACACACGAAGGCCGCCATCCGATCGAGATGGCGGCCTTCGTGTGAATCCGCGAATCAGGCGGTGACGCTTGCCTTCTCCAGGATCTCCCGCGCCAGCGCGGCGGTCTCGGACGGCGTCTTGCCGACCTTCACACCGGCGGCCTCGAGCGCATCCTTCTTCGCCTGGGCGGTACCGGCCGAACCGGACACGATCGCGCCCGCGTGGCCCATGGTCTTGCCCTCGGGGGCGGTGAAGCCAGCGACGTAGCCGACGACCGGCTTGGTGACATTGGCCTTGATGTAGGCCGCGGCCCGCTCCTCGGCGTCGCCGCCGATCTCACCGATCATCACGATCAGCTTGGTCTCGGGGTCCTGCTCGAACGCCTCGATGGCGTCGATGTGAGTGGTGCCGATGACCGGGTCGCCGCCGATGCCGATGGCCGTGGAGAAGCCGAAATCACGCAGCTCGTACATCATCTGGTAGGTGAGGGTGCCGGACTTCGACACCAGGCCGACCGGGCCCTTGCCGGTGATGTTGGCCGGGGTGATGCCGACCAGCGATTCGCCGGGGGTGATGATGCCCGGGCAGTTCGGGCCGATGATTCGGGTCTTGTTGCCCTTCTCCACGTTGTAGGCCCACGCGTAGGCGGTGTCCTGCACCGGGATGCCCTCGGTGATGACCACGAGCAGCGGGATCTCCGCGTCGATGGCCTCGATGATGGCGTCCTTGGAGAACTTCGGTGGCACGAAGGCGATGGACACATCGGCGCCGGTCGCCTTGATGGCCTCTTCGACGGTGCCGAAGACCGGCAGCTCGATCGCGTTGCCGTCCTTGTCGGTGTGCGCGACGGTAGTGCCCGCCTTGCGCGCGTTGACACCGCCCACGACCTGGGTGCCGGCCTTCAGCATCAGCGCGGTGTGCTTGGTGCCCTCACCGCCGGTGATGCCCTGGACGATGACCTTGGAATCCTTGTTGAGGAAGATAGACATTTCCGGTTTCCTTACTTGGCCGCTGCCAGTTCGGCGGCCTTGTCGGCGCCTTCGTCCATTGTCTGCGCAAGTGTGATCAGCGGATGCGCGGCATCGACGAGAATCTTGCGACCCTCGTCCACCTTGTTGCCGTCGAGACGGACGACCAGCGGCTTATTCGCCTCGGCGCCAAGGATTTCCAGCGCCTTCACGATGCCGTTGGCGACCGCGTCACAGGCGGTGATGCCACCGAAGACATTGACGAACACGCTCTTGACCTGGGCATCACCCAGGATGACATCGAGCCCGGCGGCCATGACCTCGGCCGAGGCGCCACCACCGATGTCGAGGAAGTTGGCGGGCTTGACACCGCCGTGGTTCTCACCCGCGTAGGCGACCACGTCGAGGGTGGACATGACCAGACCCGCACCGTTGCCGATGATGCCGACCTCACCGTCGAGCTTGACGTAGTTGAGGTCGTTGTCCTTGGCCTTGAGCTCGAGGGGATCGGTCGCGTCCTTGTCCGCGAAGGCCGCGTGACCGGGCTGCCGGAACTCGGCGTTCTCGTCCAGGGTCACCTTGCCGTCGAGCGCGAGGATCTCGTTGTCGGGGGTGCGGACCAGCGGGTTGACCTCCACCAGGGTGGCGTCCTCGCCGATGAACACCTCCCAGAGCTTCTGAATGGTCACGGCCGCGGCGTCGAGCACGTCGGCGGGCAGGTGGCCCTGCTCGGCGATCGAGCGGGCGAACGCGAGGTCGACACCCTTGACGGCGTCGACCGGCACCTTGGCGAGGCGCTCGGGCTTGGTCGCGGCGACCTCTTCGATCTCCATACCGCCTTCGACCGAGCACATGGCCAGGTAGGTGCGGTTGGAGCGGTCGAGCAGGAAGGAGATGTAGTACTCCTCCGCAATGTCCTTGGCTTCGGCGACAAGGATCTTCTTGGTGATGTGGCCCTTGATATCCAGGCCGATGATGTTCTGCGCGTGCGTGAACGCGTCGTCCGGGGTGGCGGCGAACTTGACGCCACCCGCCTTGCCGCGGCCACCGGCCTTCACCTGGGCCTTGATCATCACCGGCTTGCCGATTTCGGCCGCGATGGCGCGGGCGTCCTCGGCCGTGTCCGTGACGCGGCCCTCGGACGAAGGCACTCCGTGCTTAACGAAGAGCTCCTTCGCCTGATATTCGAAGAGATCCATGTACTCACCGTCTCGTCTGCGTTGTGATGACAACGTCTTTGTTGGCGGCCCGACGTCGGAAGCGGGTCGGGTCGGACTTTAACCAGTCACATGGAGGGCCAAACGGCCACATTCATCCTAAGTGGCGCAGGTCACGGGCTGTTGCCCAGGGCGGGAAAACGCCAGGCCAAGGCTACTCGCCAGTAGGTTGCTGACGGCGCGCCAGGTAGAGCCGCCGAACCGGTTCGCCGACGGCCTTCTACTACGCTTCGTCGTCGCCGAGTCTCACCCGCATGCCCCGATCACAGTGAGTTATTCCGGTGCGTTACCGTGATCAATCTCACATGTTTGGATTGATCGCACGTAGCGCTTGCGGACCTCGCAATCGTTTCGTTACCGTCATTGCGGTCGATGTCACAACACGGTCACGACTAGGAGGACGGCAAGCTTGACGCAGCACAGCGCTCCGCAGACGGAGAGCCGTTCCTTAGCGCCTCTGATCAGGCAGTTCGATTCCGTGATCTCTCGCTCGATGATGTGGCACCACCGATGAACCATCGCTCGACCTTCGCAACCGAAAATCGCGCTCGCTCCGGACATCGTTACCGGTCCGATGACGACGAGTCGTTCGGTGGCCATTCCAGTGCTGCGGTAGACCCGTTCGGGACTTCGTCGCGGCATGCCGGTGGGCATCGGTACGCGGCGGGTGGACACGAATACGGGGGCAGCGCGTTGGGCGCGAACGATTCTTGGGCACAGTCCGATTCCGCTTGGGAACAGTCGCGGGCCGATTCGTGGGCACAGCCGCAGGCCGACTCACAAGTTGATTCGTGGGGACAGTCGCAGGATTGGACGCAAGGCGACTCCTGGTCCGATGGCGGTGCGTGGGCTTCCGACGATTCTTGGACTCCTGAGAGCGATGAGACTTGGAACGCCGACTCCGAGGCGTCCTGGACGCCAGAGACGGACGGGTCATGGGACGGCGAGGAGTCGTCCTGGGATGGCGACGAATCGTGGGATGGTCAGTGCTCTCCCTGGGAGCCCGAGGCTCCGGAAGGCCCCGCCCGGCCCACTGTGATCCCGGGCCGCCGCGCGAACCGCGGTCATGGTGGCGCGCATCGGATGTCCGCACCCCCTGCTTCGCTCAAGGGCCGCGCCGCGGTCGTCGCCGTTGCCGCGGGTGCGGTGGTCGCCGCCGGACAGGCCGCCTTCGCCTCGCCCGAACAGCCTTCGCAGGCCGTCGATTACGAGGCCGCCGGACAGATTCACGAAATCGCCGCGCAGTCGGTCAGCGTGGCCGATCCGAATACTTCGCCGGATTCGCCACAGGTGCTCAATGTTTCGGCCCCGACGAATCTCGGTCAGTTCGGCGACATGCTGCAAAAGGGGCAGAAGTTCGCCGACGATTTGGCGGCGCAGGAGGCCTCGAAGCTGCGCCCGCTGTTCACCAAATTCGCGTCGGGCAATTTCACCTCCGGATTCGGCGCCCGCTGGGGCGTACAGCATCTCGGCATCGATATCGCGGGCCCGATCGGCACTCCGATCTACGCCGTCGCCGACGCCACCGTGATCGAAGCGGGTCCGGCATCCGGTTTCGGTATGTGGGTGCGTCTGCTGCACGATGACGGCACCGTCACCATCTATGGCCACATCGATACCGCGACAGTGTCGGCGGGTCAGCGCGTGTTGGCCGGTGATCAGATCGCCACCATCGGCAACCGCGGTTTCTCCACCGGTCCGCACTGCCATTTCGAGGTGTGGTTGAACGGGGTCGACAAGATCGATCCGCTGCCGTGGTTAGCGACGCGCGGTATCAGCTTGGGTCCGCAGCGCGACTGAGTTCCCACTTTCCTCGGGGGCGGGGAGGGATTCATCGCAAGCACTAAGCTGCGATACGGGCACGGATGCGTCGCGCCTGGACGTTCGTGGCATGTGGGTCGCTGTTCGCTTCGGCGCTTCCGCTCCAAATTCAAAGTGCAGCAGTGGGATTCATTGGACGCGACTGGTTGCGGGACCGCTATCGATCCGTTACCGTCGACGGATCCGTTCCCCTTCAGTAGTTGCGACCGGAGGATGAAAATCTCGATGCCCGTTGCGAGAACCCCGAGCGCCGTCCACGACACGCGAAGACCAGGAACATTCGAACTTTTCTCGCATTCAGGACAATTCGGGCGCGGTAGTGGTGTACAGCGATGAAGCACGAGCGGTTATCGGTCTCCGATTGGCGGGACGTGCCGGTTCAGCGTTATCCAGATAACTCTTGGCAATCTTCAGGGCAGTCCAACGGCGCTGAATCCTGGCAGCTGAACAATCAATGGGCGCAAGTCGATGCAGGATTCGACGGTGGTGGTGTTCAAGGCGAGGACCGGGATTTCGCCGCGTGGCAGGACCACGCATGGCAGAGCTACGGCGACAGCCAGGGTTACGGCACAAGCCAGACTTACCTACCGGGCCACGATCAAGGCGCTGGCCAGATCTACGACGCAAGCCGAGAATATGGCGACAGCGTGGGCAACGGAAGCTGGCACGGTTTCGGCGGCGACTCCGATGAGAGCCTGGACTGGAACGGCGGCGCTAGCCAGGAATATGGCGAAGGCTCGGATTATGCCGCGGGACATGGCTACAACGCGGGCCTGGATTACGGCGACAGCCTGATCTACAGCACGAGCAATGCCGACTGGCACGGGTTATCGGACGACCGCGATCAGGGTCCGGGCTGGAATGGCGGCGCTACCCAGGAATACCACGCATGCCTGGGTCACGGCACAAGCCAGGAGCACGCGCACCCGGGCCATGCCGCAAGCTGGAACAACGGCGAAGGCACGGGTTTCGGCGCAAGCCCGAACTACAACGCCCGGCCGAACCACGACGCAAGCCTGCGGCACGACACAGGCCAGGAGCGCGACACGCAGCCCGGGCAGGTCTACGGCGTAGGCGAGGATTACAGCGGGGGCAACGGCGGCTGGCGCGGATTCGGTGACGGCCGTGATGGGGACACAGGCTGGGATGGCATTGCGTCGCAACGTCGCGATGCTGCTCGGCGCGACGACGAGTTGCGCCTTTGGTGTGCGGCTCGGGGTAGCGGTGCTCGCGATATCGAGGGGACGGCGGGGGCAGTTCAGGTAGGTACTCCTGGCGATTCGGCGGACCGGCAGGGTCGGCGGAAGAGGCCGGGTGGTGCGCATCGAGTGCCTGCGCCGCCGCGGGCGTTGAAGGGGCGGGTCGCGGTTATCGCGGTGGCGGCGGGCGCGATCGTTGCCGCAGGGCAGAATTTTGCGGCGGGTAGTGAGAAGTCGCCGCAGACAGCCGAATTGCAGGCCGTTGGGCAGCAGCGGGCGTTGGAACCGGTGAGCGATGAGCTGCCGACGACACCGGAGTTGCTCGATACCGCGACACCGACGAGTCTCGGCCAGTTCTCCGATGTGCTGGAGAACGGCGATAAGTTCGCGCAGGATCTGGCGGCGGAAGCGGAGTCGAAGCTGCGGCCGCTGTTCACGAAATTCGCCTCGGGCGCTTTCACTTCCGGATACGGCGAGCGCTGGGGCGTCCTGCATCCCGGTGTCGACGTCGCCGCCCCCATCGGCACACCGATCTACGCCGTCGAGGACGGCACCGTCATCGACGCCGGACCGGCCGCCGGTTTCGGCATGTGGGTACGCATGCGCGGCGACGACGGCACCGTCACGGTGTACGGCCACATCAATACCGCGCTGGTCTCGGTAGGCCAGCACGTCCTCGCGGGCGACGAGATCGCCACCGTCGGAAACCGCGGCGAATCCACCGGCCCGCACTGCCATTTCGAGGTCTGGCTCAACGGCACCGACCGCATCGACCCCCTCCCCTGGCTCGCCACCCGCGGCATCAGCCTCGGCTCCCAACGCGACTGACCCGCAAAGCATTGGTCAGATGCTCACCATGCGCTGGCGGCATCGGTCTCCGGCAACTCGCCGAGCGTAGTGATATGGCGGTCGAATTCGCCGTGGGCGACCACCATTTGACTACGTTCGACGGAACTGCGGCCCTCGCGGCGACACCGCCAATTGTCTGCGCGACCTAGCGCGCGCGCACTGAAGCCGGGGCTACGGTGCGGCGGCGATCGCTAGTCCGAGCAAGCTCACGGCCTTGAACACTTCCAAGGCCACGTACCAGTAGTGCGCATGCGAGCGCGGCGATTCCGCGCCCGCGAGCACGCGGTCCGAGCGGCGAGTCAGCAGTGGCCGGACCGCGAGGAGTTGGATGGCGAGGATGGCAACGGCGACGCCTAGCCAGACCCGAACGGCACCGCTGGGCGCGACGACCAGGATCGCCACGATCAACAAGGCGGCGAGGATGGTCTCCGCGATATTCAGCGCACGGAATACCAGCCGTCCGATGCCGAGGCCGAGCGGCAGGGTGATCCCCGGCGCTCGGAACTTCAGCGGTGCCTCCAGGAACGAGATGGCCAGCACCATGCCCAGCCACAGCATCGGAAGCAACCACAGCAGGTATTGCGCGACGGTTTCCATGTCGCGCACGCTACCGGCGATAGATCAGGGCCCCGAAGGTCCTATCAGAGCTTGACCAGGGTGCGGCTGTATTGCGGGATGAGCCGGATCTTGCCCGCGGTGCCGAAGTCGATGGTGACGGTGGCCAGGGGCCCGAAGCCTTCGGCGGCTACCACACGGCCGAGGCCGTATTTGTCATCGCTGACTCGATCGCCGACAGCCAGTACCAGATTGGCATTATTGCGGCTCGCGCCGCCGGGCGCGGGGCGGCGCGGACCGCGATCGTTGACGCCCGGCCGCTGATTCCAGCCGTCTCGGGTCCAGTCGTGTTCCAGGCCATCGTCGTCGCCGCGTCGGCGGATGCCGCGAGTGAGCGGCGAACCCTTCGGCTCCAACCGTTTCCAGTCGACGAGGTGGGCCGGAATCTCCTGGAGGAATCGGGATTCCGGATTCGAGACCGGCTGTCCCCAGCCGGAGCGCACCACCGCTCGGGTGACGTAGAGCCGCTGCCGTGCCCGGGTGATGCCGACGTAGGCGAGGCGGCGTTCCTCGGCCAGCTCGGTCGGATCGCCGAGTGCGCGCATATGCGGGAACTGCCCGTCCTCCCAGCCGGTCACGAAGACCACCGGGAATTCCAGCCCCTTGGCGGTGTGCAGCGTCATCATGGTGACCACGCCGGAGCCCTCCTCGGGCAGCTGGTCACTATCGGCCACCAGTGAGACGCGTTCCAGGAAGGCGGCGAGTGAACCCGGATCGGGTTCGCCCTCGGCCACCTCCGGCACCAACCCTTCTTCTCGGGCGGCCTCGGCATTGTTGTATGCCTCGGAGCTGAATTCCCGCGCGACGCTCACCAATTCGTTCAGGTTGTCCAGCCGCGCGCCGTCCTGCGGATCGTCGGAGCCCTCCAACTCGGCCCGGTAGCCGGTGCGGTCGAGCACCGCTTCGACCATATTGCCGAGGTCGGGAAAGTCCTGATCCGCCTGCGCACCCGCCGCCCTTACCTCTTCGAGCAGGTCGAGGAATCCGGCGATCGCGCGTTGCGCCCGCGTATTCAACAGCGCCACTTTGCCATCGGCGGCATCGCGCAGTGCCTCGGCGAAACCGATACCGCGCTGTTCGGCGTGCACCGCGACACAGGCCTCGGCCCGGTCGCCGATGCCGCGACGCGGGGTGTTGAGGACGCGGCGCAGGCTCACCGTGTCCTCCGGATTGTCGAGCACGCGCAGGTACGCGACGATATCGCGCACCTCCTTGCGCTCGTAGAAGCGCACGCCGCCGACCACCTTGTAGGGCAGTCCCATGCGAATGAAGATTTCTTCCAGCGCACGGGAATTGTTGTTGGTGCGGTAGAAGACCGCGACATCGCTGTAGTTGGCGTCGCCCGCGTCAACAAGCCGGTCGATCTCGCGGGCCACGAACGAGGCCTCGTCGTGCTCATTGTCGGCGACGTAGCCGGTGATCAGATCGCCCTCACCGGAATCGGTCCACAGCCGCTTGTCCCTGCGCTTCTCATTGCGCGATATCACCGCGTTCGCGGCGGACAGAATGTTCTGGGTGGAGCGGTAATTCTGTTCCAACAAAATGGTTTCCGCATCCGGGAAGTCGCGTTCGAATTCCTCGATATTGCGGATGGTCGCGCCGCGGAAGGCGTAGATGGACTGGTCCGCATCACCGACGACGCACAGTTCGCTCGGCGCGACCGCGTCTTCGGCCTGCTCCTGCGCATGATGTCCGACCAGCTCGCGGACCAGGATGTACTGGGCGTGGTTGGTGTCCTGGTACTCGTCGACCAGCACATGCCGGAACCGGCGGCGATAGTATTCGGCGACCTGCGGATGGTTCTGCAGCAGGGCCACCGTTTCGCCGATCAGATCGTCGAAGTCCAGGGCATTTGCCGAGCGCAACCGGCGCTGGTATTCGGTGTACACGCGGGCGACGAGTCCGGGCAGTTCGGTTTCATCGGTTTCGGCATCGGCGGTGGCCTGCTCCGGGCCGATGAGCTCGTTCTTCAAATTCGAGATGGCGGTGGCCAGCAGTCGCGCCGAATATTTCTTGACGTCGATATCGAAGTCGCGGCTGATCATGGTGAGCAACCGCCGGGAATCGTCGGCGTCGTAGATGGAGAAATTCGAATTCAGACCGGGCAGCAGCGCGGCCTGCATGCGCAGGATTCGGACGCAGCTGGAGTGGAAGGTCGAGACCCACATGTTGTTCGCGCGCGGACCGACCAGCCCGCTCACCCGCTCACGCATTTCGGCGGCGGCCTTATTGGTGAAGGTGATGGCCAGGACCTGGCCGGGAGTCACCCCGCGGGCGGCCAGCAAATAGGCGATGCGCCTGGTGAGCACGGCGGTCTTGCCCGAACCCGCGCCCGCGACGATCAGCAGCGGCGCACCGGTGTGCACCACGGCGGCGCGCTGCTGCGGGTTGAGGCCGTCGAGCAGTCGCTCGGCCTCCTCGGCGCGACGTTGCTCACGTTCGGCGCGGCGCTTTTCTTGTTCGACACGGTGCTTGTCGTCCACGACACGCCGCGCATCATCGACGGACGGATCCGGGACCACCGCCGCGGCAGGCACGGCAGAGTCACCCATCTCCTCGATGCGAGCAGCGTCGACCTGCGGTTTCTGGGCTGAATCCTGGTGCCGAGTCCGCCCGGCCTGCGTCTTGGGAGCCACCGTGATGTCCATCGTCCATCCACGCTACCGGCGGGCACCGACAGAGATGAAGTCCCGGCCGCCATCGGTGTCCATTCGGCGAACGGCGGATGAACCGCCCCGGGTCGACACGAGCGTCGCAACGTGCAAGCCTTCTCAGGAGATTCACAAAACGAAGTGTTTTGCATTGCTTCGGCCCCGTGGCAGACTGGCCAACATGACCTGCGCGACGGCCGCGAATCATCCGATTCGGCTAACAGCCGGATATCGTGATCGCGGACTTTGTACCTGAGCGCGCTGCCTGGGGGGAGGATTGCAAGACCTACCAGGTTTGCTTTGCACGGTGAAAGAACCGATCGGTAACGAGCTCGGCTCACCGGCCGATCCATGTTCTGACACGAGGAGATGAATGATGAGCACCCCCGCCACGACGACCGGGTCCGATTCGGCTCTGCCCCACACCGAGGCCGAGATCGACAAGCTCCGCAAGGAGATCGACCAGCTCGACGCGGAAATTCTGGCCGCCATCAAGCGCCGCACCGAGGTCTCGCGGATCATCGGTCGCACGCGCATGGCCTCCGGCGGCCCCCGCCTCGTACACAGTCGTGAGATGAAGGTGCTCGAGCGCTTCAGCGAACTCGGCCAGGAGGGCCACACCCTCGCCATGCTGTTGCTGCGCCTCGGTCGCGGCCGACTCGGCCACTGACCTTCTCCTGCCGCCACCAGCGGACCGATTGAACCACGCGACGCTCGCAAGATCGCCGCATTCCACAAGGCCGCCCCGGGTGTATTTCACCCCGGGGCGGTCGTTTCGCGTCTGCGGGTCAGGTGAGGGCGATGTACTTGGTGGACAGGTACTCCTCGATGCCCTCGATACCGCCTTCGCGGCCGAAGCCGGAGGCCTTGACACCACCGAAAGGTGCTGCCGGGTCGGAGATTACGCCGCGGTTGATGCCGACCATGCCGGACTCGATGCCCTCGGCAATGCGAAGGGCGCGGTCGAGGTCTCGGGTGTAGACGTAGCTGACCAGGCCGAATTCGGTGTTGTTCGCGGCGGCGAGGCCCTCTTCCTCGGTTTCGAAGCCCACGACGGGTGCGACGGGGCCGAAGACCTCCTCACGCAGGATCCGAGCATTCGCCGGTACCTCGCTGAGGACGGTCGCGGGATAGAACCAGCCGGGGCCGCCGGGCGCCTTGCCGCCGAGGCGGACCTGCGCGCCGACCGCCACCGCGTCATCGACCAATTCGCTGACGGTATTGAGCTGTTCTTCGTTGATCAGCGGGCCGAGCGTGGTATTCGGATCGGTGCCCGGTCCGAGGGTGACGGTATTCGACATCGCCTCCACGAGTTTGGTGGTGAACTCCTCCAGCACACCGTTCTGCACGTGGAAGCGGTTGGCCGCGGTACACGCCTCACCGCCATTGCGCAGTTTGGCGAGCATCGCGCCCTGTACGGCGGCGTCGATATCGGCATCGTCGAAGACCACGAACGGTGCGTTGCCGCCGAGCTCCATCGAGGTTCGCAACAGTCCGTTCGCCGACTTCTCCACCAGTTTCTTGCCGACCTCGGTGGATCCGGTGAAGGTGAGCTTGCGCAGGCGCGGATCGTCGAGCAGCGGCGCGGTGACGGCGCCGGAACGGCTGGAGGTGATCACCGAGAGCACCCCGTCCGGCAGACCCGCCTCGCTGCACAACTTCGCCAGCGCCAACATGGTCAGTGGGGTGGCCGATGCTGGCTTGACGATCATCGTGCAACCAGCGGCCAGCGCCGGTCCGATCTTGCGGGTGCCCATGGCCAGCGGGAAGTTCCAGGGCGTGATGGCCAGACACGGCCCGACGGGCTGCTTGTGCACCATGATCCGCCCGGTGCCGGACGGCGCGTGCAGATAGCGTCCGTGCGCCCGCACCGCCTCCTCGCTGAACCAGCGGAAGAATTCGGCGCCGTAGCGCACCTCGTTGCGGCTTTCCGGCAGCGCCTTGCCCATCTCCAGCGTCATCAGCAGTGCGAATTCCTCGGCGCGCGCGGTCAGCTGTTCGAAGACCCGGCGCAGGATCTCGCCGCGTTCGCGCGACGGTGTCGCCGCCCATTCGGCCTGCACCGCCGCGGCCGCATCCAGCGCGCGCACGGCGTCTTCCGGCGTGGCATCGGCGACCTGGGCCAGCACCTGACCGTCGGCCGGATTGTGCACCGCGAAGGTGCCGCCCCCGGTGGCGTCGACGGGACCACCGATCCACAGCTGCGTCGGTACGGATTGGAGTACTTCGCGTTCGGACACCATGTACCCCAGCCTAAGCCGCGCGCTCGCACATCACCCTCGACTCATCGATCCGAAATCACCGAGCTTTCCGAGCGGGCGCACACGCGGTTCGAGCGACACGCGAATGACCGACGCGGGTAGCCGTCAGGGCAACATGGGCGAAAGTATGCGGTCCTTGCCTGCGCGCCCGAACGAGTGCTTGTAACCTCGCGGACGTGAGCAGCGACATCACCGCATCGGCGGCCTGGCGGAAACTGCACGAGCACCACAGCGCCGTCGCCGGACGACACCTGCGTGAATTCTTCGCCGAGGATCCCGACCGCGGCCGCGAGTTGATCGTCCAGGTCGGCGACCTGCACATCGACTACAGCAAGCACCGTGTCACCCGGGAAACCCTGCATCTGCTGGTCGAATTGGCGCATGAGGCCGGGGTGGCGCAACGGCGGGACGCGATGTACCGCGGCGACCACATCAACACCTCGGAGGACCGCGCGGTGGAACATATCGCGCTGCGTCTGCCCGAGGGCGAATCGGTCATCGTGGACGGTGCGGACGCGGGCGCCGAGGTGCACGAGGTGCTGCGGCGAATGGGCGAATTCACCGACGCGGTGCGCTCGGGTGCGTGGCGCGGCGCGACCGGCGAACGCATCAAGACGGTGGTGAATATCGGCATCGGCGGTTCGGATCTCGGCCCGGATATGGTGTACCGCGCGCTACGGCATTATGCCGATGCCGGGATCGCCGCCCGGTTCGTCTCGAATGTCGACCCGGCCGATCTGCTCGCGAAGCTCGACGGACTCGATCCGGCCAGCACGCTGTTCATCGTTGCCTCCAAGACGTTTTCGACGCTGGAGACGCTGACCAATGCCACCGCCGCCCGGCGCTGGCTGGTCGCCGCGCTCGGCGAGGACGCCGTGGCAAAGCATTTCGTGGCCGTCTCGACGAATGCCGAGCGGGTCGCCGATTTCGGCATCGATACCGCGAATATGTTCGGCTTCTGGGATTGGGTCGGCGGCCGCTATTCGGTGGATTCGGCTATCGGCCTCTCGGTGATGGCGACCATCGGCAAGGAGCGCTTCGCCGAATTCCTGGCCGGAATGCACGTCGTCGACCGACATTTCGCGACCGAACCGCTGGACCGGAACGGCCCGGTACTGCTCGGCCTGCTCGGCATCTGGTACTCGAACTTCTTCGGCGCGGAATCGCGTGCGGTGCTGCCCTATTCGAACGATCTGGCGCGCTTCCCGGCCTATCTGCAGCAGCTGACCATGGAGTCCAACGGCAAGTCGGTGCGTGCCGACGGGACCCCGGTGACCACCTCGACCGGTGAGATCTTCTGGGGCGAACCGGGAACCAACGGCCAGCACGCCTTCTATCAGCTGCTGCATCAGGGCACCCGACTGATTCCGGCCGATTTCATCGGATTCGCCCGTCCCACCGCCGATCTGCCCACCATCGACGGCAGCGGCAGCATGCACGACATCCTGATGAGCAACCTGTTCGCGCAGACCAAGGTGCTCGCCTTCGGCAAGACGGCCGAGGAGATCGCCGCGGAGGGCACCGATCCGAAGGTGGTGCCGCACAAGGTGATGCCGGGCAATCGGCCGAGCACGACCATTCTCGCGCCACAGCTGACACCGTCGGTGGTCGGGCAGTTGATCGCGCTCTACGAACATCAGGTATTCGTCGAGGGCACCATCTGGGGCATCGATAGTTTCGACCAGTGGGGCGTGGAACTCGGCAAGCAGCAGGCGCTCGCGCTGGCCCCCTTGCTGACGTCTCCGGAAGAGCCGCGGCCGCAAGGGGACTCGTCCACCGACGCGCTGATCGGCTGGTATCGCGACAACCGCTGACGCTCAGCCGAGCGCTTGCGCCGTCTTGATCAGGGCGGCAACGACATCCGGGAAGTCGGCGGTGATCTCCGGGCCGATTTCGGGGCCGACGGTATCCGCGGCGTCACCGATGATCTCGGTCCGGTAGACGACGCGGGTCCATCCCTCTCCCGCCGGCTCCAGGCGGTGCTCGGTGACGACGGTGAAATCGCCGCCGTCCATTTCATCGGTGAACAGTTCGCCGGGTTCGATCTCCACCAGGCGCATGCGCACGGTATCGCCGCCGGGCAGCGTCATGGTGAACGAGGTGCCGACCTCGAACGGGCCGTCGATTTCGATCTCGTCGAGCCCCTCGTTCCATTCGGGCCAGGACTCCATATCCGACCAGCACCGCCACAGCGCCTCCGGTGCGACCGCAGTCTCCGCGCTGTATTCGTACTCCCACATTCCGCTTGCTCCCGGCTATCCGACATAAATCGTCGAGCGAGATCATGTCACCTCCAGCGTCATTCGGCGACGCATCACCCCTCAGCCGCGTAGTAGCGACCGCCGCGCTGGCGCAGTACGAGGTCGGCTCGGAGCCTGGTATCGGCGATCAGATCGGCATTGGGCAAATCGCTGTTGTGCACCTTGATTTTCGCGGCCTCCGAAGTGCGGCCGCCGCGAATGTGGCGACGCAGCAGGCGTTGTTCGAGCACATCGCGCTCCACGTCCAGATACCAGACCTCGTCGAGGAATTCGCGCACACCCGACCAGGAACCGTCGGACAGCAGCAGGTAATTGCCCTCGGTAATGGCGATCTCGTGTCGATCGAAGACGACACCGGCGGGGGTCGGTTCCTCGATGGCGCGGTCGAAGGTCGGCCACGGCACCGGCTCGCCGAGTGGGGTATCGCGCAGACGGCGCAGGGTTTCCAGGAAGGCGGCGACGTCGAAGGTATGCGGTTCGCCCTTGCGCTCCAGATTCGCCGTCGCGCGCAGTACGGCGTTGGGCAGGTGGAAGCCGTCCATCGGTGCGATCTCGGCGATCCGGGCACCGGCGCGGTGGTTCAGATCGTCGCGAATGGCCTTGGACAGCGTGGATTTACCCGCACCAGGCGGACCCGCGATGCCGAGCACGTATCGTCGGGCGCACCCCGCCGCCCGGATCCGCAGGTGCTCGGCCAGCGAGCGCAACGGCATTTCGACGGAAGTCCGTGTCATCGAAATCACAGTACTCAGCCTGCGTCGGTCCGCCGCCAATTTGCGCGCGTGGCTATATAAGTCGGCTATCGAAGTCGCTGGCGGACTTCGGCGGCGAGGTCGGCCGCGGCGTCGCGAAGTGCCTCGATGAAGATCTGTCCGGCCGAGTCAACGCCGCGATGGACGACCGCTGTCGTGCGAACCGCGGCGGGATGGTCTATGCGGACCAGTGCGATGCCCGGCGGCAGCACCGGCACCGCGATCGCGGGGACCACGGTGCTGCCCATACCCGCCGCGACCAGGCCGAGCTTGGCGAACCAATCGCGGGCGACGAAGGCGATCTCCGGTTCCCAGGTGGCATCGCGCCATGCGCCGAGCAGGGTGCTGCTCACCTCGGTGCTGCCCGCGATCCAACGCTCGCCGCGCAGCCGGGCGGGCGTGACGCTGGCACGGCCCGCGAGGGCATGGTCCGGTGGGACCGCGATGAGCAGCGGGTCGTCGAGGAGGGGCTCGATTTCGGTATCTGCGGGCAGATTTCGCGTCTCGGTCACCACCGCCAGATCCAGCCGACCCCGTGCGACGGCGGATACCAGCCGCGGACTGGTTCCTTCTCGCAGCGGTACTCGCGCGAGTCGTGGCGCGGTGGCGGCAATGGCTCTCGGCACCAGTGCGGCCATGGCGGTCGAGAATGCGCCGACCCGGAGCGTGGCGGGTGCGCGCGCGGTCAGCTCGTCGAGTTCCTGCCGCGCGGAACCGAGTCCACTCAGCACCGTTTCGGCATGGCGCAGCACGATCCGTCCGGCCTCGGTGGCCCGCACTCCGCGCGCGTGCCGCTCGAACAAGGCGCGGCCCGCCGCCAACTCCATGAGGGCGATCTGCCGGGATACCGCCGACTGCGTGTAGCCGAGGTTCTCCGCGGCGGTCGAGAACGAGCCGCTCCGTGCGGCCTCCCGGACCACCCGCAATCCGACGATCGTGAACTCACCCATGCTGTTCACTCATATCAAACATGCGAGACTCTCGCTTGTCGCATATGTGCGCGATACCTAGCGTCGGACATATGAGTGCAGCAGCGAACAAGAAACTGATCGAGGACATCTTCGAGCAGATGTCCCAGGGCAATACCCGGGCGATGGGCGAGGCCATGGCCGAGGACTTCCGCTGGATCTTTCCGGGGAACTGGTCGTGGTCGCGAACTTGGGAACCTAAAACGGTTGTGCTGAACGAACTTCTGCGGCCGCTGATGACGCAGTTCACCGACTACCGAAGCGCGGCCGACTTCGTGATCGCCGAAGACGACCGCGTCGTCGCCCAGGTCCGCGGGCACGGCATCACCACCGAGGGTGAGCCGTATGAGCAGACCTATTGCTTCATCTTCCGGATCGCCAACGGTCGACTCACCGAGGTGATCGAACATTGCGATACCGCGCTGGTCGAGCGGGTGCTCCAGCGCGTCGGCTAGTTCGGACGGATGCCTCGGTAAAAGGTGACGCGGCCCAGACGACGGTGGCGCTGGGAGGCGACCACCGTGCAGTCGAAGCCGACGGTGCGCAGAAGTTGGGGGATGCCGTCACCGAGGTTGTCGTGGGCATGGTGGTTATGCAGCAGCAGCCGGGCCATCAGGCCGTCGTCGGTGGTCACCTCGCCGCCGATATCGAGGATATGCAGCCTGCCGCCGGGGCGAAGCACACGCAGCGCCTCGGCGAGTGCGGCGGTTTTGATGTCGGTATCGAGGTGGTGCAGCATCATCGATGACAGCACCCGATCGAATTCCCGGTCCGGATAGGGCAATTCCTGTGCGTAGGCGCGTTCGAAGCGGATTCCGTTCAGCCCGTTGGCCTTTCGCTCGGCGCGGGCGAGTGCGAGCGGGTCGGGATCGGAGCCGATCACCTCTGCCGCGGGCTCGCTGCGTTTGGCGCGAATCGTCAGATTGCCGGTGCCGCAGCCGATTTCGAGGACTCGCTGATCGGGGGCGAGTTCGGCCTGTGCGACCAGGGTTTCGTGGAGTCTGTACATGCCGAGCATGCGGGTGAGCAGGTCGTAGGTGGGTAGCAGTGCGTCGCGACCGGCCGCAGGCAGGTAGTCGTGCCGGTTACCCATGGCTTTGAGTACGGAATTTGGATGATCTTTGGTCATGATTCCCATGGTGCCCGCAGATATAACGGCATAATTGGGTGATAATTGGCCGAATTCGGACTATTTTCGGTGTCATGATCGAGGCAACCCGGATGGTCCGACATCGGCGTGGTGTTCCGGTGTACGACTATCGCAGCGATCAGGTCACGCCGCCGGTGTCGCTGCTGCGCTTCGATCGCCATGCCGAGGGCGGCCACCGACCCCATATCCACAACTTTCCGGTGTTGATGTACGTCCAGTCCGTCGGTGTGGTGTACGTCGTCGCGGCAGGTCAGGTGATCCAGGCGGCGCCACCGGATGAGTTCGAAGGTGCGGTCGGAGTGTTCTTCGATCCCGCGGCGCTCGGTGATGCCGGACGCGCGCCATGGCCCGCGTGGCGGGCGCACCCGTTGCTGTTTCCGTTCCTGCACGAGCAGTCGGGCGGGGTGCTGGAATTGGCCGTGCCGGTGCAGCGAAGACCGTTGTGGGACAGTGCGATTGCTGCCATCGAAGCCGAGCTGGCACAGCGGCAGGAGGGGTATCGGCAGGCGGCTTCGGCACATCTGACGCTGCTGCTCATCGACCTCGCGCGGCTGGCCGCCGATGTGGTGGGCGACCTGCGGCGCAGCGGTGAACCGCTGCTCGCCGAGGTGTTCGACGTGATCGACCAGCGCCACACCGCACCACTGTCGCTGCGCGATGTGGCGGATGCGGTCGGCATGACGCCGGGGCATCTGACCACCGTGGTGCGCCGCCGCACCGGACGCACGGTGCAAGCGTGGATCACCGAGCGACGAATGACCGAGGCGCGCCGGTTGTTGGCCGACACGGATCTGCCGGTCGGCGAGATTGCCCGGCGAGTCGGGATTCCGGATGCGGGTTATTTCACGCGCTTGTTCCGGCGCAACAACGACCTCTCACCCCGGCAGTGGCGTGCCCAGCCCGCTTCGGTTGCGCGCTGAGGCGGGTGCGGCGGGCGGATGCGAGCGGCGGGCATTCGTAGCGGGCTGAGACGGGCACAACGAGTTGATGCGAGGCAGGAGCCGCAGCGGGCCGAGGCGAGCGCAATAGGCTGACGCGAGGGCAAGGACCCGCAGCAGACTGACGCGAAACGCAGCAACGAGCTGGCGCGAGCGCAGCAGACTGACACAAGC